>CAJTBF010000012.1 GCA_910574195.1 Lachnospiraceae bacterium
CACTGCCTGTACTTTGTATTCGTGGTCATATTGTCTGTTTTCTGCCATTTTGTTCACTCCTTATTCTCTTGATTATATCTCAAATCCTTGGGAATATGGTGTCAACTTTTTTTATACCACATCATCTTTGGATTTTTAGGACCGTCCGGGGCAGGAAAGAGTACATTGCAAAAAGTATTGATTGGAATGCTGACTACTTATCAGGGTTCCGCCATGGTAAACGGTATAGAGTGCAAAGGGCGTACAAAGCGTTTTTATGAGGATATAGGAGTGGACTTTGAATTTTCGACTATGTATGAGAAATTGACCGGAAAAGAAAATCTGCAGTTTTTTTCTTCATTATATGAAAAAAAACCGCGTCCGATGGAAGAACTTTTAAGAATGGTAGGTTTGGAGCAGGATGCAGATAAACGCGTAGCCGATTATTCAAAGGGAATGAAATCCCGTTTAAATTTTGTAAAAGCATTGCTGCACGATCCACTTTTACTTTGCCTTGATGAACCGACCAGCGGCCTGGATCCTACGAACAGCCGTATGATGAAAGATATGATTTTAGCGGAAAAAAAGAGAGGGAAAACAATTCTTTTGACAACACATAATATGCAGGATGCGGCCGAACTTTGCGACAGAGTTGCATTTATTGTCAATGGTAAAATATGTGCGCTTGACAGTCCGCACAATCTAATTATGTCAAAGGGAGCGGCAACCGTAACTTATACCTGGGTTGAGAATGTGGAGCATAGTGCAAGCTGCCCCCTTGGTGATTTATCCAACGATGAACAGTTGAAAATACTGATTGAGGAAAATCGTCTGCGATCCATTCATAGCAGCGAGCCCACTCTAAATGACATTTTTATGGAGGTGACAGGAAGGACGTTATTGTGAAAAATAAGTTTTTCTTGCGATTCGTGCTGGTGCGAAAAGGGAGGAATGATTACTGTGAAAAACAAGTTTTTATTACTAGTTGTGCCGGCGGTTTGGAGACAGGATGGAGATTAGGATGAGATTAAGAAGTTTGTTTTTATGGGATATATGTTTTCAGGCAAAATACGGTTTTTACTTTTTATATGCGGTTTTGACCGGTATTTATGTGAGTATTCTTTTTGCGCTTCCCGAGAACTGGCAGGAAAAGGTGGCTACAATTCTGATTTTTTCTGATCCGGCGGCAATGGGACTGTTCTTTATGGGAGCGATTGTCCTTTTTGAAAAAAACCAGCATACGCCATGTGCATTTGCGGTTTCTCCAGTCCGTCCAATGGAATATATCATTGCGAAAACAGGTTCCTTGTCTGTCATTTCACTTGTTGTCGCCGCGATATTGGGGTTGGCTGCGAATGTGGCGCATTTGTATATCGTACTGTTTGGTACGGTCATATCCAGTGTGGTATTTACGCTTTTAGGTATGATAATTGCAACGAAAATAAGCAGTCTGAATCAATTTATTTTATGGACGGTCCCCATAGAGATCGCGTGCTTTGTTCCTGCAGTTTTGCATGTATTCAAAATCACTCCCGCATGGTTTCGGTATTATCCGGCCAACGTCTGTATGGATCTGGTTTCCGGCCGTATTCCGCCTGCAGCAGGAAGTTTTATTGCAATAGGGTGGATGGCAGTTCTGTTCGCTCTTTCAAAATATAGTGTCTTGAAGATGTGGCGCAGTACGGGAGGGGCAAAGCTATGAGAGCAATACGGTTTAGTTTTTTTCAGATGGTGAGAACCATGCGGCGGGACATGATGTTGTTTGTATCCTGTTTTGTACCGATTTTCGCAGGCCTTTTCTTTCGGTTTGCAATTCCTTTCTTAGAGGATGTTTTCCTGATACGTTTTCATATGGCAGCGGTCATTTCTCCGTACTACAGGCTGATTGACGTATTTTTGGCCATGTTGTCGCCCGCGATGTTTTGCTTTGTTTCGGCCATGATTTCTTTAGAAGAAGCGGATGAAAAGACGGCTGCTTATCTATTCATTACCCCCTTGGGGAAAACAGGTTATTTGTCTGCACGGTTAGGCGTTCCCGCGGTGACTGCATTTCTGATTACTGTTTTCTTGCTGACTGTTTTTCGGCTGACGGATCTTTCTTTGATTGCCATTTTGTTATTTGCAGCAGGCGGAACCATGCAGGGGATGATAGCGGCCCTGCTCATTGTGACGATTTCCTCGAACAAGTTAGAGGGGATGGCGGTCGCAAAATTGTCTATGCTGCCTGTTGTTGGCGCGGTTATCCCGTTTTTTATCAGAGAGAACATTCAATATGTACTGTCCTGGCTCCCCTCTTTTTGGATCGGAAAAGCTGCTCATGAGAACAGAGTGGTTTATATGCTTCCTGCATTCGCTTTATCGGCTGTATGGATTGGTTTTTTGTTCAAACGGTACCTGCGGAAAATGTAGGCGAAACCGTGATTGTTTTTTTCATGTGCTTTTATTGCGTTCATATTCTGTTTTATCTTTCCAGACATTGTAAAATCGGTTTGATATACTTTTTATCCGAAATATCATAGGAAGATGAGATCATTTTTATCATGACCTGCTCCGCCTCTGTTTTCTCCTTTTTCCCTTTCAGCATGTTTAGAAACATCTTCATCATAAGTTTGGAGGAGACAGACATTTTTTCGTAATCAAATCCGCCCGGACAATAAAATACATTTACTTTTTTTCGCTCGGTTTCGCTGAAATTTTGTTTCAGAGCCGGTTCAATGTCCGGATTGTCCAGAGGACTTCCGCCCACACAGAATACAATCAGCTTCTTGTCAGTCCATTGATCCATATGACTCTTAAACCAGCGAATTTTGCTGATGCCGCCCGCGCACGCCCAGCCACCAAAAATAATTGCTTTGTAGGAAGTCAGATCTTTCTTTTTTGCCGTAGAAAATGCAAGACAATCGGCGCCTGCCGCTTCTGCGATCCACTCGGCATAACGTTTTGTAAATCCTGTCTGTGAGTTGTAAATTACAATGGTTTTCATTCAGTTAATCCCCCCGTTTCTAAATGTTTGTTGTATTTTCAACGGCCGTTTTCGTTTCCAGATTTTCGATTCCGGTATACAGTTTTGATAAAAGAACAAAAAGTGTTTCAATCTCTTCGTCTGTATAAACTTCGAAAAGATAGCTCAGTTCTTCCTGGTATTTTGAGAAATCATTCTGAAAATAGTGATCTGCTTTTTCTGTGAGGCAAATACATAGAGCTCTGGTATCCTGCGGACTTTGTTGAATCGTAATAAATCCTTTTTTCATCAGGACAGCAGCCAGTTTTTTTATATTTTGCCTGGAACAGCCCAACAGATTCCCTAACTGAGTAAATGTCAACGGCTCTTTTGATTGTCTGACAATAGATAACAGCATAAATTGCTTTAACGATAGTTCCGGAATGTGGTTATCGAAAAGCGTCTGCAGTTTATTTTCTGCAATAAACAGGGTACTGAAAATCGCTTTTCTCTGCTTTTCCGTGGTGTCGGAAAATCTTGTAATCAAATCTTCTAACTTCATGTAAATTTCTTATTCCTTTTCTCTTATTCAGGCACAGACAGCAATGAAAAACATGATTTTTTATATGATTCTGCTTATAAGTAACTTGTTACGAATTTGATTATAGCAACAAGTTACTAATTTGTCAATGCTTTGAGAACTTGAGTTTCCGCAGTTCTATCCATAAAAGTCCAACTTGCCAATTTTTATTAAGGATGTTAGTATAAGAAAATGAAAAAATAAGTCAGGAGGCGGAAGAGTATGGATCTGACAAAATTTGTATGGACAAGAGAACCGAAGAGTTATGTCGTCGGTCAGGATACGGTTGAGATTACAACCAATCCTTATACGGATCTATGGCAGAGGACCTATTATCACTTTCGAAATGACAATGCGCCGGTTTTTCAGATGGAGACAGAGGAGACGTATTTCAGTTTTACCGTAAAAACAGAATTCCGGGAAAGTCATCACAGGTTTGATCAGTGCGGTATTGTCATGTATCTGGACAGTGAAAACTGGCTGAAAGGTTCCATTGAGTATGAGAATGAAAAATACCAGCATCTGGGAAGCGTAGTGACCAATAACGGCTATTCGGATTGGGCAACAACGGAAATAGATGCTTCCGTGAAATCAATGTGGTATCGTCTGAGCCGGCGGGAAGAGGATTATTGTATTGAATGTTCCAGGGACGGGATTATCTTTCAGCAGATGAGGATTTGTCATATGCAGCATGGCGGCGGAAAAATCCGGTTTGGCATTTATGCATGTTCTCCGGAGGATTCTTCGTTTCGGGCGGTATTTTCGAATATGCAGCTGGGGACCTGCCAGTGGAAAGCGCACGACGGGCAGCAGCCGGATTTGGTGTAAGCTGGTAGTGTGAGAAACAGGTTACAAAAGATTTTGCATAACAGGAAAGTTGAAGGATCGTGAATACTACGGAGGAAAAGAAGAATGGAACGCTGCGCCTGGTGCCTGTGTAATGAAAAGATGATCAAGTATCATGATGAAGAATGGGGAGTCCCCCTTTATGACGATCAGAAACAGTTTGAGTTTTTGATGATGGAAGTAATGCAGTGCGGGCTGAACTGGAATATGATGATTCAGAAAAGAGAAATATTCCGGGAGTGTTTTGATGAATTTGCCTACTGGAAAGTGGCGGAATATACCGAAGAGGATGTGCGGCGGATTCTGGAAACAGAAGGGATGATCAAATCTCAGAGGAAGATTCGCGCGGTCATTCATAATGCACAGTGCTTCCTGAAAGTACAGAAAGAATTCGGCACGTTCAGTGCATATTTGTGGGGATTTTCCAAAAGGAAGATGATTCGGTATATGGGGCATCAGAAGGGGGATGTTCCGGCAAAAAACGGTCTTTCAGATCGGATCAGTCAGGACCTGAAAAAAAGAGGATTCAAATATCTGGGTTCTGTGACCGTTTATTCTCATCTGCAGGCATGCGGAATCATCAACGACCATGCGGAAGGGTGCTTTCGGTATCAGGAAGTGATGGAAGGAAGCCCGGTGATCCGGAAACGAAGGGATAAAGAAGATTAAAATAAGAACAAACGAAGGCCAAAATAAGAACAAGCGGCGGGTTTCCTGAATTTATGCGGAAAGTAAGGGGAAAAACACACTGCAGGGAACGGACAGAGAGCAGGGGATGAAAAGTTGCCTGAAGGTGAGGACCGGATGCCTGGAACCGCTGTTTTATTGACCGGGTGCCTTGCAGCAAGGTGCAGGGCATCGTGAATAGTAATGATGAAAAGTTATAAACGGAGAGACAGTCATGAATGATCGGGAAAAAATGAATGCGCTTCCGCCGGAAGTGAAGCTTCAGATTGTAGAAGCAAGGACGCTGGCGGAGGAAGTGAAAAAGGAGATGAAGATGCCGGGACGAAGGCTGGATCTGACCAGCCGGATGCAGCTTAAGGACGACTGCCGGGCGATTGATACGATTATCAGAAAGTTTGCAAAGGGAAAAGGGATTGAAAAACTGAGGCAGGAACTGGGCCTTGCAGTTACCCGCCTTGAGACAACTTCATACTATATTTTAAAACAGCCTAAGGAGTAACTGATAAAGTGTAAGCTGTCCGCTTACGCAGGGAACTTCAGATATGGGATATCCGGATGGGTATACTTTATCGAATGCGAAGCGTCCGCTGTGTGGAGCACATCAGATACGGGATGCCCAGAAGGGTATGACAATGTGGAATGGAATCAAGTAAAAGGAGTGAATGGAACATGTCAATTGAAAAAGTGAAAGCCTATTTCCGGGAATACGGAATGGAAGAGAAAATTCAGGAATTTGAGGTATCCAGCGCCACGGTAGAACTTGCCGCCGAGGCCTTACACTGCGAACTGCAGCGAATCGCAAAGACGCTTTCTTTCCTGTTAGACGGACATGCGGTACTGGTAGTGGCGGCCGGAGATGCAAAGATTGATAACCGGGGATATAAAGATCAGTTTGGCGCGAAGGCAAAAATGCTTTCTCCGGAAGAGGTAGAAATGCTGGTGGGCCATGCGGTAGGCGGAGTATGTCCGTTTGCGGTAAAAGAGGGTGTGGAGGTGTATCTGGATGTGTCACTAAAACGTTTTGAAACGGTTTTCCCGGCCTGCGGCAGTTCTAACAGCGCCATAGAACTTACCATTCCGGAACTGGAGAAGTATTCCGGGTATAAAGAATGGGTGGATGTCTGTAAGGGGTATCAGGAATCGTAAATGAGAGGGCGTCAAATGGGCAGGTGGATGCTATTTATCCGATAAGGTATACCCACAGCGCATCCCGTATGTGATGTGTTGCGCACCAGTGGTCACTTCGTGTCAGGCAATGTATAGGAAAAACCGATGGTCAGACTGATTTCCGGTCCGAACTATCGGTTTTTTGCGTATTCCTTTTTCGCGATGAAAGAAATTTTCTCTAATAAACAATCTTCAACACAATATTCTGCGGATAATCTCCGAATTTCTCTCCGAAAAGATTAAGTCCTCCCATATAACGCGCGTTCGGATCCACACCGATTCGCAGGGAAAGGTATGGCCGTTCCTGTAATTTCAAAGAATCAAGGGAATATTCATTTACAGAGACTTCGTCCAGATAAGTCCCGCTCTTTGTAATCTTCAGTTCATGCAGCATCCCGAACTGGGTATTGTTTTGATCCCACCATTCGGGATTCAAAAGCCCTCTTCGTCCGCCGTAATCTCCCAGGCTGTGGATCATTGCCAGAGGGAGTCCGTTTACATGGATCTCGATATCGGATTTCCAGTCATTGCGGTAACCGGGGGCTTCCGAACAAATCTCAAAAGAAAAAGAAATGCTTTTCATGTGCCGCAGTTTCCGGATTCGTTCCGTGGAAAAGCGGTATTCCAGATAGCCGCTGGTAAACCAGATCAATTGCGCGTTCGCCCGTTCCGGCAGATAGAATCCGGCGGTACGGTCTTCCGACTCCAGAGGGCCGCTGTCCGAAACGATTCCGCAGGGAGCGCTGATCTGGAAATCGAAATAATTGCCGATGGGGATTGTTTCCAGCAGTACATTTTCTCCCGGGGTAGCGATACGGTCCGCCAGAATTTCAAAAGAAATATCGGAAACCCGCAGGGCGCAGACCTTTTGGGACCCCCGGAGTCCGGGTTTGGAAGTCGTAATGACGAGTCCCGCCTCCTCCAATGTATTTACGTGTACGCCGGTGGAAGAAATGGGAATCTGTAACAGTCTGGCGAGTTCACTCACGTTGAGAGGCATATCCCGGACCAGACGCAGGATCTGTAGGCGGATGGTGGAAGAGAGCGCCCGGGCAACTCTGGCGGAGGTGGTGATATCTGATAAATCAAAAGTGATCCGTTCTTTCATAGTCCTGCTCCTTCTTGGAAATAATCTATTGTGAAATCTATTCTTATCATAAGTATTTTACCGGGATTCGTCAAGAGAGGCGGGAATATATAATTACAAAAAAATTAGAATAAATATTCCACAAACAAATGACATGAAAAAGAAAACATACAAAAAATATGGAATAAACAGGAAGAGAAAATAGTGATAGTAGACAAAAAAGGAAGAAGAAAATTGTGCAAAACATAAAAAAGAAGGAGTTTATTTCGAATATATTGACAAAAACTAGCAAGGATGATAAAAATAAAAGAAAGAAACAGGCACAAAAAGATACAAAAAAACTAGAATAAAAGCCTGTGATTGTTACAGAAAACCAGAATAAAACAGGAGGAGCAGGATTATGAAAAAGAAAAAAGTGTTGAGTATGATTCTGGCAGCAGCAATGGTAATGGGAACAATTGCCGGATGCGGTGGTAAGGAAGAAACAGACACGGCTGCACAACAGGGGACAGAAGACAGCCAGGACGAAAGCCAGGGAGGAGACAAAGTACAGATCACGTTTTTGAATGGTTTTACCGGCGGAGACGGGGATTACATGCGAAAGATTACAGATGGCTTCAATGCTTCCCAAGATCAGTACGAGATTGTGGAGAGTCAGGAAAAAGATCATCTTACAAACTATAAGGCAAACGGAGCGGATATGGTTGTCATTCAGGGCTCGGAACTGTATACTTATATGGCGGACGGGATGATTCAGGATGTATCCTCTCTCTATGAAACAGCCGGATTGTCACTGGATGATTTTGTGGATGCGGCACAGGATATTGTAAGTCTGGACGATGGAATCTATGCGTTCCCGCTGGATATCCATCCGTTGACGATGTTCTATAATAAAGAACTGGTGCCGGAAGCGCCGACCACTTACGAAGAACTGGTAGAGTTGAATACAAAGCTGCAGTCGGAGAATAAGGATGTATATGCGATGGCAGTGCCCGGCGCCGGACTGTCAGAATGGTACTATATGATGCTGGCAGCGCAGAATGGAGTAGAATTTGAAGCAGACGGTGCATGTGATTTTGCGACGGATGCATTTGCGGACACGTTGATGAAATGGCATGACGTGATTTTTGTGGATAAGGTCAGCCCGGCGAATATGGGACTGGACGGAGAATTTACAAGTTTTGCAAAAACAGCGGATGATGTGACGGTACAATCCGCAGTTGCACTGACCGGTCCCTGGTATTATACGGCCGCGCTGGAAGTGTACGGAGAGAATCTGGGAATCGCACCGGTTCCGTTGATTGGAACAGAGCAGACGACTTATGCCGGTTCTCATAATATTGCGGTTTCCGCTACGGTAACCGAGGAAGAGAAACTTGCCGGTATTGCAGAATTCTTCAAATATATGTATACACCGGAAAATCTGGTGAACTGGGCAGATGCAGGACAGACGCCGGTTCATAAGGAAACATTGGAACAGATCAAAGCAGATCCGGAAAAATACCCGCTTCCGGCAGTCAACGCAGAGCAGGTGGGGAATGCGAAGATTGCACCGCAAGTATATAATGTAAGCGGACAGATGGCATATATCAATGAGACGGTCTTTGGAAAGATCGTATCGGAAGAAAATCTGACCAAAGAAGATCTGATGACAGAACTGGAAAAGGCGACCGAGACCGCAAGACAGGTGGCTGATGAAGAATAAAGCGGCTGTTTTGGGCGCACATATTGCGTGCGATTATGGATTTATACAATACAGAGCGGGATTGGATTCGCTGCTGTAAGGTGATTTTGAATAGGAAAGAAAATCGAACCGTCCATGCCGCAGGCTGGGCGGTTCGTGATACCGTAGTATACGGAAGAGCTGCCGGTGGCAGGTTTTCAGTATAAGGGGAAGGTAGAAGCCGGAAGAGGAAACTGGAGATTTCTTCCGTTTTGTACCTGAAAGGAAGCGAAAGGAATGGATAGGAAAGATGAAGAAAAGGACGGGGAAAGCGATCCTCTTTTTTACACCGTTTGTCGTGTGTTTTCTTGTGTTTTGGGTGCTGCCGTTTCTTTACGGGATGTACATGAGTTTCCGAAAGGTTTCACTTACAAAGGGAGATCGCGGATTTGTGGGACTGGAGAATTACAGGGCATTGTTTGAACAAAGTTCCATGCACGCGCAGGACTTTTTCCTGGGTCTGAAGAACACGCTACTTTTTGTGGCGGTCAGTGTACCACTTTTGATTGTGATTGCGCTGGTCCTGGCGTTGATTGTGGATGCGCTGCCGGCACGCCTGAAAAGCATCTACCGGACGATCTTTTTTATGTCTTATGCTATTTCGGTTACAGCAGTATCCTCTGTGTTTCTGTGGTTGTTTAACGGGAACGGGGGCTATATCAATAATCTTCTGGTGCAGGCACATTTCATTCAGAAGCCGATTCCCTGGCTGGAGGCGCAGCCTTTTGCATGGATTGTGCTTGTGGCGGCTACGGTATGGTGGACAGTCGGATATAATATGATGTTGTTTATCAATGGACTGAATGAGATTGACGGGGCTCTCTATGAGGCGGCTTCCGTAGACGGCGCCGGATTTTTGAAAAAGCTGTGGTATATTACACTGCCGGGGATTCGGAATGTAACGGCGTATGTTTCTCTGACTTCCGTCATTGCATCTTTTAATATGTACGGGCAGGCGAACCTGATCACAAGAGGAGGCCCGACACAATCGACCAAGACATTGATTATGGTGATTCAGGATGTGATTTTGAAGAAAAATAATCTGGGAGTGGGGAATGCAATGGCGCTTGTGATGGGATTCATCGTTATGGCATTTGCTCTGTGTCAGCAATATCTGACAAGAGAGAAAAAGGAGCTGAAGGAGGTGAGCGGCGATGACAGGTAAGAAGCGTTTGAAAAAAATAATTCTGGTTCTTCTGGCAACCGGGATCGCGTATCTTTTTCTGGTGCCCCTGCTGTTTATGATTTTTACCAGTTTTAAAACATTGTCGGAGTCCATTGCCTCCTCGGAATTGCTTCCACGGCTCTGGACGGTAGAAAATTATCTTTCCATTTTGTCCGATACCGTGAATTCGCCCATTCTGCGATGGTTTGCCAATACGGTTATTGTTACGGCGGCAGGAACGGCTGCTACCGTAGTGGTGGACTGTTTTGCGGCATACGCATTGGCGCGTCTGGATCTTCCGGGGAAGAAGAAAATTCTGGTACTGATTGTGTGGGTGATGAGTATTCCGGGGATTGTAACCTTGTTTCCGGCGTTCTATCTTTTCCGTCAGTTTTCTCTGATTGATACATTTGCACCTCTGATTCTTCCTTATACGGCGAATGTAACCGGAGTATACCTGATTTATAATTTTCTGGTAGATTTTCCCACCAGTCTGGAAGAAGCGGCGAAGGTGGACGGAGCAGGGGTCTTCCGGATTTTTACGGTGATTGTACTGCCCTGTATTCGTCCCATTATATTGACATTGGCCTTTGTGACGTTTCTGGGGATTTATAACGATTATCTGTGGCCGTCTCTGGTTGTGACTTCGAATGAAATGAAGACGGTGACCGTAGGGATTGCATCTCTGGTACTGGGAGCAAATTTTGTGAATCCGGGACTGATGATGGCCGCCACGGTGTTTGCCGTGGTACCTGCGCTGCTTTTGTTTATGTTTTTGAATAAATACATTGTCAGAGGAGAAACAAATGTGGGAATCAAGTAGAGAAAATCGGATGGAGATAAAAATGCAGGAAGCGTATAAAGAGAAGCAGGCGGAAGCGGCAATACAGGAAGCGCATAAAGAGAATCGGTCGGAAGCAGCGATACACGAAACATATAAAAAGAACCGGGCAGCGGAACAAGATCTGGCGCTGACACCTGTATATCAGGAGATAGAAACGAGAAAGCTGGAGGAGTTGTATCTGCGGGACCCGTTCCTGTTTCCGGATCGGGAAAGAGGATGGTATTTTTTGTATGGAACCAATATGGATACCTGTGACGGTGCGGCGAATTTGGATCCCTTTTTTGAAACCTGGATCAGCCGGGATCTGCAGACATTTCAGGGGCCTTATCTGGTATTTCGGCCGGAAAAAGGGTTCTGGGGTGTGAAACATTACTGGGCGCCGGAAGTACATGCTTACCGGGGCGCATACTATATGTTTGCAACATTTAAAGGCGGAATCGGGGAAGACCGGGGGACCGCTGTGCTGAAGGCCGAGCGCCCGGAGGGACCATTTCGGGAGCATAGTAAGGGACACGTTACGCTGAAGGGGCATGAATGTCTGGACGGGACTTTCTATGTGGATTCCGACGGAAAACCGTGGGTGGTGTTTTGCCACGAGTGGACGGAACTTTTTTATGGAAAAATCAAAGCGCTGCCCCTGAAAGAAGATCTGACAGGAGTATTGGATGTGGACCCCATTGTCATTGTGGATACAGAAACAGATTGTTTGCCGTGGATTCGTTTGATGCATGATCCGCGGGTACGAAAAAAAGGATATCTGACGGATGCCCCCTATTTTCATCGCTTGTCCGGCGGAGCGCTTCTGATGATGTGGAGCAGCTATACCTTGGATGCGGCTCCGGATTCTTCAGGAGAGGATGACGGAGGATATGTAATTGCGGGATGTATCAGCAGAAGCGGAAAAATGGAAGGGCCCTGGGAGCATATTCCGGAATTGTTGTTAGACCACAATGCGGGACATTCCGCGCTGTTTTACGATCTGGAAGGAAATCTGAAGTTGATTTCCCACTGTAATGATACAAAGCATGGACAGGAAAGTCCAATCATTCTGGACGTCCGGGAAAAGCAGGACGGAATTCAAATTATATGGAGGCAAGGGGAACATGAAAAGTAGGACGGAGTATCCGAGGCCGCAGTTTGTCAGGAAGGACTGGCTGTGCTTGAATGGTACGTGGGATTTTCGGTTTGAGGATCAATCGGACTGGCAGGATATTCAGGTACCGTTTGTATTTCAGAGTGAAAAGAGTGGGATTGGCACCAATCGGATGTGTGATAATGTGGTTTACAAAAGAAATGTGCAGATACCAAAAGAATGGAAAGGGAAAAGGATCCGGCTTCATTTTGGCGCGGTGGATTATCAATGCCGTGTGTATATAAACGGAAAGATGGCGGGCCGCCACACGGGAGGGAATATTGGATTTTCCTTTGATATTACGGAATTATTGAACTGGGAAGAGGAAGAATTGGTGGTGGAGGTCCATGATCCCTGCACAGACGAAACCATTCCCAGAGGAAAACAGTATTGGATGGAGCAGCCCGATTCTATCTGGTACACACGGTCCACAGGAATCTGGCAGCCGGTATGGCTGGAGCCGCTTTCGGAAATTTTTATCCGGGATGTAAAGTTTACTCCGGATATTGACAGAGGGACGGTACAGGTAGATTATCGGTTGTCAGGGCTTGATCGAACGGACAGGGAGACGACATTGCGGATTGCAGTTTCCATGAAGGGAGAGCAGGCGGCGAATGTGACGGTGTGGCAGGTAAAAAAAGAAGGAAGCCTCACATTGAGTCTGTATGAAAACCGGATTTTCCGAACGGCAAATCATAACGGCGGCTGGTGCTGGAGCCCGGAATCCCCGAATCTGTTTGATGTTTCTTTCGTATTGGAAAAAGAGGGAGAGATTTTGGATCTGGTAAACACCTACTTTGGAATGCGCAAAGTGGAAACCAGAAACGGAATGCTTTATCTGAATAACAGGCCTTATATTCCCAAGCTTGTCCTGGATCAGGGGTATTGGGAAGGGGGATTGATGACCGCAGAGAGGGATGAAGATTTTAAGCAGGATATTTTACTTGCAAAGGAAATGGGCTTTAACGGATGCAGGAAACATCAGAAAAGTGAGGATCCCCGCTTTTTATATTGGGCGGATGTGCTGGGTTATCTGGTGTGGGGAGAGATCGGTGCCTGTGCACAGTACAGCCGCTGCTCGGTGAACCGTACGATGCAGGAATGGTCCGAGGCGGTGGATCGGGACTACAATCATCCCTGTATTATGGCCTGGGTGGTATTGAATGAAAGCTGGGGTGTGCCCTTTATCCGTACAGACAAGAGCCAGCAGGCGCATTCTCTGGCGCTGTATTATCATGTGAAATCTCTGGATTCCACCAGGCTGGTGATCGGGAATGACGGCTGGGAAATGACGAAGACAGACATTTGTGCCATTCACAATTATAATCACGGAGAAGCAGGAGAAACGGAAAAGCAGGAACGTTTTCGGGAAAGCCTGGTAACACTGGAAAGCATTCTATATGCCATGCCGGCCGGAAGACAGGTTTATGCAGAAGGTTTTTCCTATGGCGGAGAGCCGGTCATGCTGACAGAATTTGGTGGGATCGCCTTTGGGAAAGAGACAAAGATGCGGAAGAAGGCAGAGAAGAAGATAGAAAAGGAATGGGGTTATACCAATGTGAAAACAGGGGAAGAATTTCTGAAAGTGTATGCCCGTCTTTTGTCTGTGATTCAGGATTCGGAAGTTCTGTCCGGTTACTGTTATACACAGCTTACGGATGTGGAACAGGAGGTGAACGGACTTCTTACCACGGACCGCACTCCAAAGGTAGATGTGGAGAAGATTCGGGAGATCAATGAGAAAATAGAGAAGTATCTGCTGGGAAAAAATGTGCGGAACTTCCCATGCCAGAGTATCCATAAAACAGAAAATGTGTAAATGTACCAAAAACAGAATGGATTTTTTGTGATATATTCCGAATCCATTCTGTTTTTTCTTCTTTGTATTGACTTTTTTTCAAAATGGAATAAAATGAAATAGAAAGATGTCAGACAAGTGATGAGTTTGGCTTCTTTTTTAAAACTGTGACTTGTTAGACAACGTACAAGAGTAGGGTTGACAACTTACAAGAACGTAACAAAATCACGAAATTTGGCATTCCTGAAATTTATGTGGCTTGGGACAAAAAAGAACGGAGAAACGCGTTTGAGAATTTTGGGAATGTCAAAAATCTGCATTCCAGAATGCAGAAAGCAGAAAAGGAGGTAACATGTCCGTTAAAATAGAAAAAATACGGGTGATTTGTACTGCACCGGAGGGGATCAACCTTGTGGTGGTCAAGGTGGAGACCAATCAGCCGGGACTGTATGGGCTGGGATGTGCGACATTTGCATACCGGCACATGGCAGTGAAACATGTGGTGGAAGAATATCTGAATCCGTTACTTGTCGGCAGAGATGCAGAAGAGATAGAAGAACTCTGGCAGTTGATGCATCAGAATGCATACTGGAGGAACGGGCCGATTGAAAACAATGCGATTTCAGGCGTGGATATGGCATTGTGGGATATCAAGGGAAAGATGGCGGGCATGCCCCTGTATCAGTTGTTTGGTGGAAAATGCCGCGCAGGAATTCCGGTGTATCGGCATGCGGATGGCAGAGATCTTGCAGAATTATGTGAAAATATCCAACGATTTCAGGAAATGGGAATTCGAAATATCCGCTGCCAGTGCGGCGGATACGGCGGGGAAAGTTACGGCACACTGCCCCAGGGAACTCCGCGGGGTGCAAATCCGGGGGTATATCTGGATTCCCGAAAATATATCCGGGATACGGTGAAATTGTTCGAGGGGATCCGGAATAAGATCGGACATGAAATGAATCTGGTGCATGATGTGCATGAAAGAATTGCACCGGCAGAGGTCATCCGGCTGGCAAAAGAACTGGAACCTTTTGATTTATTCTTTCTGGAGGATCCGGTTAATATTGAACAGACAGAGTGGCTGCGCCGGTTAAGACAGCAGAGCAGTATTCCTATTGCAGAAGGAGAACTATTTAATAATCCGAAAGAATGGAAATCTTTGATTGCAGAACAGTTGATTGATTATATCCGGGTACATATCAGTCAAATCGGCGGGATTACACCGGCCAGAAAGCTGGCTATTTTTGCGGAGCAGTTTGGTGTGAAGACGGCATGGCACGGACCGGGCGATATGTCTCCGCTGGCTCATGCGGCAAATATTCATATTGATCTGGCGGCGCCCAACTTTGGAGTACAGGAATGGTCCGGAATTGAGCCGCCCAATGTGGTCATTCAGGATCTGAAAGGCCCTCATGGCGCATTATTAGAAGTATTTCCAGGGCTACCGGAATTTGAAGACGGATATGTCTATGCGAATGAAAAACCAGGCCTGGGAGTGGAACTGGATGAGAAGGAAGCGGCGAAGTACCCCTGTGAGAATACGGTAACCGTATGGACGCAGACGCGCAGGATGGACGGTGCGCTGCAGACACCGTAAGAGGAACAGAATGTAGCAGACACTGCTGGGTGAACAGAGTGCTGCAGATGCCGCAGAGATCGTAGTTTGGCCTGCAGTTGCAAGTAGGCGGTCAATCGTGCGAAGCGGCTACGAAACGAAGTTGACATTTCTGTTATTTAGGAGCCTAATAGAAGGATCCTGCCTGAAGCAGCCAGGTTTTTTCTCTGGTTTATTAAGTTCAGGCACGTATGGCAGCGGAAAGGAATGAAAAAATGGAAACAGAAACAATGATGAAAGAAGTGGTGGTGACAGAACCGCATAAATTCGAAGTAAGGACGGTGCCGGTTCCCGAACTGGCCAATGAAAAAGAAGTTCTGATTCAGATGAAGTCTGCCGGTGTGTGCGGCAGTGATCATCATATTTATCATGGATTGAATCCATGTTCTACCTATCCCAGAATTCCGGGACATGAGAATGCGGGAATCGTGGTAAAGGCAGGGCGGGAGGTAACGAATGTGAAGGTGGGAGATCATGTGATTGTGGATCTGATTTCCACCTGCGGCACCTGTTATCAGTGCAGAATCGGAAGGGAAAATGTGTGTGAACAGGTGAAGGTACGCGGTTCCGGAGCGGACGGCGGATGGCGGGAATATTTTACGGCCCCGTCGTCGGAAGTCTATAAGATCAGCGATTCCGTATCCTGGGCGGATGCGGCGTTAGTGGAACCCTATGCAATTGGCGCGCACTCTACGGCGCGGGGGAGAGTGGTGCCGGAAGATGTGGTATTTATTCTGGGAGCCGGGACGATCGGTTCGATTATTTTACAGACCTGTAAGGCAAAAGGCTGCAAAATGGTGATTTGCTGTGACGTGGACGACAGTTCCCTGAAGCGGGCAAAAGAGTACGGCGCGGATGAGGTGATTCATTCGAAAAAAGAAGATGTGGTACGGCGGGTGCAGGAGATCACAGGAGGAAAAGGGGTGACCGTTGCCTTTGATTCCGCGTGTTTTCCGGGTTCTCTGACGATGTGTATGCAGCCGGGAATTCTCTGTAATGCCGGAAGGATGATACCGCTTGGATTTTCAACCGCAAAGGAAGAGATCACACAGGCCATGATCAACCAGAGAGAACTGGATGTGATCGGAACCAGAATGTCCTGCTACCAGTTTGAACCGACGATTCAGCGGATGGAGAACAAAGAATTCCAGACGGAAGGAATTGCAACGACGTTTATCCCGTTTGCGGAGATAGACCGTGTATTTTATCTGATGGATCACCCGGAGCCAGCGTCGAAGAAAATGGTGATTTTGTTTTAGTGAATGGAAAGGTTGTTTTAGAGAACGGAGAGGAAAAGAAGATGTTTGATTATAAAGAAAAATTCAATGTATCCGGGAAGTGCTGTATTGTGACAGGCGGCGCCCAGGGACTTTCCAGAGGAATGGCAGAGGCATTGCTGGAAAACGGCTGCAAGGTGGTACTGATGGATGTACAGAAAGAAAAATTGCAGCAGGTGGTAGAGGAATACCGGGGAATGGGGTATGAAGCTTTCGGAGTATCCGGAAACCTGGCAGACCGCGAAGACATTGACCGTATGTTTGCAAAAGCTATGGAATTGCTGGACGGAAGACTGGATGTCCTGATTCCGGCGGCGGGCATTCAGCGCCGCCATCTTCCGGAAGAATTTCCCATTGAGGAATGGGATCTTGTACTGAACATCAATCTGAATCATGTATTTATTCTATGTCAGAAGGCGTTGGGAATTATGCTGAAACAGCCGGAAGGAGGCAAAATTATTAACATTGCTTCTATGGTTTCCTGGTTCGGAGGTACGACGGTGCCGGCCTATACGGCAAGCAAAGGGGCGGTGACTCAGTTGACAAAAAGTCTGGCTGTGGACTGTGCAGGCCGGAATATTAATATTAACGCGCTGGCGCCGGGGTATATGGATACGGAAATGTGTGCGAATATGACGCAGGAAAGAAAGGATGAAACGACGCTGCGGATTCCGGCAGGACGGTGGGGTACCCCGGAAGACATGAAAGGCCCGGTTCTGTTCCTGGCATCCGCCGCTTCGGATTATCTGAATGGTGCGGTGATTCCGGTGGACGGGGCGTATCTTGTAAAATAGGATGCTTTGTTGGACTACTAAGGTCCAATTAGGTATGATATATGGAACTTGTGGCAACAACTGCCGATATATGATATAAAAAGAGTCGAAGAACCTTGTGTTTTCAAGGGAAATCGACTCTTTTTATATGCTGATGGAACTAAAATGGTACTATTTTAATTTTTGAATTTATATTGCACTATTTCTTTGAGTTTTGGAATAAACTCAATAAATTGTACTTCGTTTGTTTCAAAATTAATGATATACTGAAAATAGATTTTTACTATTGAAGTGGGGTATACCTCCGTCAAAAAACAAAATCCTCTGGTGGAATCTCTTTTTTCAAGCTATAAGAAAGTGAATTTATGAAAATCAATAGAGCCAAGTTTGATGTGATTAGAGCACGTGCTTGTAGATGTGTAAAAATACCGGCAGTTATTTTTTGTTTTATAGGGTTTTGGAGGGGATTGTAGTTGACATTTTGGAAGAAACAGGAGATAATAAACATATGAGTTGTCTGACAAGAAAGGGATCGAATCTGGAATGGTTCTTTCCATGAATTCCTTGGATCTGTCATACAGCGCAGAGGGCGCCTGCTGTGAAAAGTAAGTTTTTATTACTATTTGTGCCGGCGCGAACAGAAGGGAATGAATGGTTATTATGGAGATTATACATAAAAATATTACGGAACAACTGGTATCCTATTTTGTTGAGAATATTGAATCCGGAAACTGGAAGGTGGGAGAAAAAATTCCTTCGGAGAACCAGTTGACAGCGGCGCTCAAGGTCAGCAGAGCCAGCGTGCGGCAGGCGGTCAGCCAGCTTGCGGGAATCGGGGTGCTGGAAACGATACACGGAAAGGGAACCTATCTGATTGACAATGAGATTCAGGATGCCCTGTCTAATAAAAGTAAGATCACGGCAGAGGACTGCAAGGATGTGGAGAAGGTGCTGGAATTCCGGCGGATTGTAGAGAGCGAGGCCTGTTATCTTGCGACGCAGAAAAAAACAAAGGAGCTTTTAAAAAAACTCAAAGAGTCTTTGGATGTGATGAAAAACAGCAAGGAAGAAGTGGAGAAGTTTGTGACGGCGGATATTCAATTTCACCGTACCATTTGCAAAGCGACGGAAAATCCGCTTTTGGAAAAGAGTATGAACCGTGTGTTTGAGGAGAATCGGCGAAGTCAGCAGCTCACCTGGCAGACGTTTGGGTATCACAACGGAATCCATTATCATGAGCGGATTCTGGCGGCGATGTCGGAGGGGGATCCGGCGGAAGCACGGCAGGCTATGTATGAACATTTGCAAAATGGAATTGAACGATTGAAAAATAGTGTTTTAGAATAAATATCATTTTAAATGCAGGCGAACGGTAACGAACTGTTACTGAGAGCCTGTGTTTTTAATTCCAAATCAATTGATGCTTCCCATGAAGTGGGGATGTGTTGATGTTGCCAGACAAGCTGACGCACAGATTATTTCTGTGGTATTGGGGTATGACTGGGAAAGGAATATCTGTCGGGTTAGATTTGGTGCTCCCATTGCTAATGGAGATTTAGAAAATAAGGTAGATGCTATTTGTAGTCTCCGAAATAGTATGGCTACATTGCTCTGGGATTTCATAAGCGAACAGCCTCCTTTACATCGTGAGGAAACAGATGTAGAGCAATTGAAGAAAAAAACGCATCGTGCCTTTGATGAATATCCTTCAATGGTCTGGGAATATGAAAGATCCTGTATTTATCAGCCGTATCCTTCGATAGAAGAAGTGTTTTCTTATCTGGATAAATTGACTCCGTGTCGAGAAAATGCTTTTTTGTTTCGTAAATAATTTGAAACAAAGAGGGATGTTTTGAAAAGTCAAAGAAATTTGGAAAAAAGACAGAGAAAAAGAGCAAGAATTTAATAAACTGTATTTTAATATTTAATATATGGTCGAAAGTGATTTTCTCAACAGGATGATAGAGGTAAATGGTACGCACTATCTACCGTTTACATTGTCACTTTAAAACAGGTGGAGATTCCTATTTGAATCGCATGATTCATAACATGTGGAACGGAGAGGTCAAGGTAATCACCGGTATCCGCCGTTGCGGAAAGTCGGTACTGCTGTTTGATTTGTTTTACGAGTATCTTCTTTCACAAAGAGCTCAGAAAGAACATATCATCAAAATCGAATTGGATCAGAGACGATATTATAAGTTCAGAAATCCCATAACACTTTGTGAATATGTCGAAGTTCTTGTTGCAGAACAGAAGGATAAGAAGTTTTATCTTTTTATTGACGAGGTACAACTTACCACAAAGGTCGTTGACAAAGAAAACGGCGGGATCGAGGTTTCCATCTATGATATGCTGAATGAACTCAAGGCCTATAAAAATTTGGATGTATATGTGACAAGGAGTAACTCAAAGGGACTGTCAAAAGATATTGCCACAGAGTTCCGTGGCCGTGCTACCCAAATTCATGTGTTCCCGCTATCCTTCGAAGAGTTTTACTCTTACGTTGGAGGCGATGAGCGAAAGGCTCTGGATACCTATATGCTTTATGGTGGTATGCCGCGTCTTTTGGAACTGAAGGATGACAAAGATAAAAAAGAGTATCTGATTTCTCTGTACATATTCCACATAACTTCTATGATGACAATGGAATTCTCCATTGCAATCTGATAGATTTACTGCTTGGCCGTGTGGAGTTGTTTTAGAGCGTGTTTGAAAATTCATTCCTGCAATCTGCCGCCCCACTTCACACCAGATTTTACGCCGGATTTGGTCAATGTAGCCCGCTACACCTCCCAAATCCAGCATAAAATCTGATGCAAATTGGGACAACATCTTGCACAAAGCAATTTTCAAACATGCTCTGACTTTTTGTTATAGTTGCTCGCCTTCCTGGGCTTATACTCTTTCATAAATAGCATGTTTTTTCGAATTAAAATTTCCCGTAGTTTCTTTTCAAGAGGTTCCTCATACGAGCAGTAATTCACTCAGCGATTTCTCCAAATGATCCCGCATCAATTGCCGGGTTTTCAATGCATCTCTTTTCAGCAGCATATCCAGAATAGAAGAATGATAATAATAAGCGTTACAGGATCCCAGCGCCCGGTTCATATCCAGCAGGTATACGAGACTTTCCTGAAAGATATGTTTAATTGTCTGTGACGCGATAACGTTCTCTGAAAAGTCGGCAATCTGTTCATGAAAACAACAGTCGTAGTATACGAAATCTTCAGATTTTCCGGCGGAACTTTCCATACATTCCAATGTCTTTTTTAACAGTTCTAATTGCGAATCCGTGATTTTTGATGCCGTATAATAACAGATATCCGGTTCCAGCATCCGGCGGAATTCCAACTGCGTGGTCATAGCCTTCCGCAGAGCATCGGACACATTTCCCAGACCAACTGGGGAAAGCTGATCGGAGGAGACGTAGGTTCCTTTCCCATGTACGCTTTTAAGAATACCGAGTGAAATATACTGAGCCAGAGCACATCGCACACTACTTCTGCTTACGTCCAGTGCTTTGCAGATCTCATTCTCAGAAGGAATCTTCCCTCCAACCGGCCAGGTACCGGACAGGATCCCCTGCCGGAGATATTGTACAACCAGATTTATAGAATTAAATTTTTGTATCATAGAAAGCGCCTCCACACAATCAAATCATTGCCTGCCTGAGCGGGTACTCTCATTCCTGCCTGAGCAGGTACTCTGTAATACACGTCCCGGTCTGGGCGGGCATCCCGTGATACACGTCCAGACCGGAACCGGCAATCGGCAAAGACAACAGATAAAAGATACTGTCATTTTAGCAGGAACGAAAAAAAATGACAAGAAGTGTCTCTGTTTTAAACTTTCCTCTGCTTTTAGATCTTTTTAAATATCCGTTCAGAGATTTTTTATTGGAAAAAATTTCTATTTATTCAAAGATAATAAATAAGTAGGAAGTTTTTTGAGGATAAAATGTAACATATTTTACGTCTGAAACAAGTAGAAAGTAACGAAAACATCAAAAACCCTGCCTTTTTGATTGACTTTTTCTATGGTCTTGTTATAATAAACATGTAAGTTGTCGAACAAGTTAAAAAGAAAAAATTAACTTTCACAAGACGTGTATCGTAGTACAGAAGAAGGTGTTTATGATACATATCTTATCGGACAGCAATGGCTGTCCCCCCGCTCCGTCAGGAGCATGAGTTATGGGATGCCCGAAAGGGTATACCAAAGTGAACTGTATCGTGTGTCATGATGTACAGGGAGGATAGGATGGGTTACATGGAAAAGTTAAAAACAGCATCCTGTAAAGAGGGAGAATTGCTGTTGATGTGGATGGGACAGGCCGGTTTTGTTCTGAAAAACAGCGCCGGAAAGATTCTGGCGATCGACGTGTATCTGTCGGATCTGGCAATGAGGC
Source organism: Lachnospiraceae bacterium (assembly GCA_910574195.1). Taxonomy (GTDB): domain Bacteria; phylum Bacillota; class Clostridia; order Lachnospirales; family Lachnospiraceae; genus Schaedlerella. The sequence continues at coordinate 22,029 of CAJTBF010000012.1, forward strand.
AGGATGGGAACAAAAGGCTGACGCCGGCGTTGGTGACGGCCGAAGAATTGAAGACAGATGTGATTTTAGCATCTCATAGTCACACAGATCATCTGGATCTGGACAGTCTTCCGATTATGCTGCGGGAGGATACCAGGCTGTTTTGTACCAAAGACTGCTATCGGCTGTGCCAGGAGGCCGGATTGCCCATGGAAAAAGTACAATCCATATGGGAGGGCAGTCACTTTGAAGAGCAGGGATACCGGGTGGATGCCGTCTATGCAGATCATGGGGATACGTCTCCGGATGCAGTTGGCTTTTTAATCGAGTCGGAAGGAATCCGTGTATATTTCACCGGAGATACCAGCTATCAATGTGAGAGGATGAAATCGGCCTGTGCGAGGAAGATTGATCTTCTTTTAACGCCCATCAACGGAGAATACGGCAATATGAACGAGAATGATGCGGCCATGCTTGCCGAACTGTCGGATGCCGTACTGACACTCCCCTGTCATTTCTGGACATTTGCCCGGCATCAGGGAAGTCCCTTTCTGTTTGAGGCGGCAATGAGGATGTTGGCACCGGAGAAAACCGGCTATGTAATGGCACAAGGTGAGATCATCCGGTATGGAAAGAATCAAACCTGGGAAACTGTTTTGTGAGGAAATAATTTTGTAAGAAACCTGTTTTACAGGAAAATCATTTTCCGGAAACAGGACGGAAGAAAAGAGGCAGTATTTGACACTGCCGGAAAAGAATTGGAGGAAAATGGAATGAAAAAAATGATCAGTTTTATACTTTGCCTGATGATGTGTGTATCCCTTCTTATAGGATGCGGCTCCGCGAATGAGGGTGCTGATGGAAACACAGATGCGGGAAACACGGAAGATACCAGTACGGCGGCAGATTCCGGGGACAGCGGGGAGAAGTACAAGATTGCGGTATCCAACGCATACATGGGAAATGACTGGAGACAGTTGATGATCAAATGTCTGGAAGTTGCCGTGACAAAGGACGCTTATAAGGATCAGGTAGAGCTGCAGATCGTGAACAGCGAGAATTCCGCAGAGGCACAGGCTTCCGCAATTGACGCCATGGTGGAACAGGGATACGATGCGATTCTGATTGACGCCTCTTCTCCTACCGCGCTGGTTCCGGCCATTAACCGGGCGCTTGCCAAAGGAATTACGGTGGTTACTTTTGATTCCGTGGTAGATCAGGACGGCGTGTATACTATTCAGACAGATTTTGTCACGATGGTAGAGGCATGGGCAAAATATCTGTGTGAGAAATGCGGGGAAGGTGCGAAGATCGCGGTAGATACCGGTATGCCTGGTTCTACAAACGGAAATACGATTTACGAAGCGGCGATGGAAGTATTCAAAGAATACAATATGGATATTGTAGCAGAATACGCATCTGAATATGCGGACGGCGTATGCCAGGAACAGCTTGCAAGTGTACTGGCAGCCAATCCGGATCTGGAAGGAATCTTCTGTCAGGCGTATACAGAGTCCTGTTATTCTGCTCTGACACAGGCAGAGATGGATCTGATTCCGTGCGCAACATTTGACACCAATCTGGGAATGATCACCGCGCTGGAAAACGATATGGATGTGATCATTGGAAATAACTGCCCGGGTGTCGGAGTGATTGCGCTGGATACGGCCCTGAAAGTATTGGAAGGGGAAGAAGTAGAGGAAGACATCTTTGTAACTGCGGGATTATTCGTTACGGAAAAAGACAAAGACCTTGATGTGGGACAGCCGACGACCGTGATTGAAAAGGGCGTAAACTGCTGGGAAGATCAGGCGGACGGACTGGACTGGCCGGTACTGCCGGATGATTTTACAACGATTTCTTTTGAGATAGATGAAGTATCTGATTTTGCAAAATAAAAACGCATCATCGTTGCGATTCACGATGCAGGAATGCGCATTTTGTGAGAACAGATTTATAGAGTGAGGTGAGAAAATGGCAGATTTGGAGTTGAATCATATCTCGAAAGCATTTAACGGAAATTATGCGCTGTCAGACGTTACATTGTCCTGTAACCGCGGAGAAGTACATGCACTGCTGGGAGAGAACGGCGCCGGGAAAAGTACGCTTTTGAAAGTACTTGCGGGGGCCTATCATCCGGACGAGGGTGAGATCAAAGTGTTTGGGAAAACGGCGGTAATTAAAAATCCAACCGATGCGATGCGTTATGGGATCGGCTGTGTATATCAGGAATTATCTTTTATTCCGGATCTGAGCGTGGCAGAAAATATTTTCATCGGGCGGATTCCCAAAACGAAGTTTGGAAATTTTGATTATAAAAAGCTGCGCCGGATGACCCTGGAATTATTTGAAAAATACGATGTGGACGAGATTGATCCGGATGCAAAGGCAGGGATGATCTCGCTGTCTCAAAAACAGATCATGGAAATTTTAAAGATTCTGTCAAAGGATCCGGAAATTGTCATTCTGGATGAAGCCACCTCCGCGTTGGCAGAAAACCGGGTACAGTGGCTTTTGCGGCTGGCGCGCAAACTGGCCGACGCGGGAAAGATCGTGATCTTTATTTCCCATCGTATGGCAGAGATCAAAGACGGATGCGACCGTATTACTATTCTGAGGAACGGGACTTACGCCGGAACACTGCCGGTGGACGAGAATCTGGATATGGATGAAGTGATCAGTATGATGCTGGGAAGAAAAATGTCCAGTTATTTTCCGGAGATTGAGGATTGCACCCGGGAAGAGGTTGCTTTGGAATTGAAAAATGTGACTTATGGAAGAGCGCTTCGCGGGGTGAATCTGAAGCTGCACAAAGGGGAAGTGTTAGGAATCGGCGGTCTGGCCGGACAGGGGCAGGCGGAACTTCTGAAGGCCCTGTATGGCGTGTATCCGACGGAAGGGGAGATTCTGCTGAACGGGAAACCGATCCGGATCAAATCTCCAAAAGATGCCATTCAAAAAGGAATCGGGCTGGTGCCGGAGGAACGTGGAATTCAGGGGTTATTTCTGAATCTGGGGATTGATTTTAACATTTCAATCCCCTCCATTGAAAAGCTGACTTCGGGCTTGCTGGTAAGCAGGAGAAAGGAAGCGGAACTGGTGGAGAAGTACATGAATGTGCTTGCAGTGAAAGCGGCGGGCCCCCAGGCACTTGCCCGGGAACTCTCAGGCGGAAATCAGCAGAAGATTGTTATGGCAAAAATTCTGTCCTGTGAGCCGGAATTGCTTTTGATGCACGATATCACCCGCGGGGTGGACGTGGGAACGAAAAAGGAAATGTTCGGTCTGGTAAGAACGCTGGCAAAAGAAGGAAAGCCGGTTCTGTTTTTCTCTACGGATGTGGAAGAGCTGGTGAATGTGTGCGACCGTGTGATCGTCATGCGGGACGGGAAAGTGGCGGCCAGTTTGAAACTTAAGACACTGACAAAAGAAAATATCATCGGTGCGTCCATCGGAGCCGACGGGAAGGGAGGGGACACAGAAGATGAAAAAGCGTAAAGATTTTAAAAGTTTCCTTTCCGATCAATGGGTGGCGCTGGTTCCCTATGTGATGCTGCTTTTGATTATTACGCTCATGGGAATTCTAAATCCGAACACCTTAAGTCTGAGCTATCTGGCAAATAAATGTGATTCCTCTTTTTCGTTGATTCTGGTGGCGCTGGGACAGACTTTTGTCCTTTTAACCGGTGGATTTGATTTGTCGGTGGGTGGTGTGATCTGTATTACCAACTGTCTGGCGGCGGCGCATATGCAGGACCAGCCGGGAAGCATTCTGTTCTGGTCGATTCTTTGTATTTTGATTGGAGTCGGAATCGGCTGCTTTAATGGTTATGTGATTGAGAAAACAAAGCTGCAGCCCTTTATTGTAACGCTGGCGACCCAGTCGGTGTGTATGGGAGCAGCCTTAATGATCCTGAAGGTGGATGGAGGAGCAGTACCGCTTTCCTATATTACGGCGATGCTAACCAGATTCGGGCCAATTCCCCTTTCGGCGGTCCTGTTGTTACTTTTGATCCTCCTATGGCTCTATTTTAAGCAGACCAAAATCGGTATGAATATTTATGCCATTGGGAGCAGTAAAAAATCGGCAAATCTGAACGGAATTCCGGTTTTGAAAACCATGGTGACAGCGTACGCCCTTTCCGGCGCGTTTGCCGCTTTATCCGGGCTGTTCCGTACAGCGGCGGTGGCTTCCGGTTCTCCGACGGCGGGCGGCGATTTTGTAATGACTTCGATCTCGGCGGCGGTGATTGGAGGCACGGCGCTGACCGGCGGTGTGGGAGGCATGTTCGGAACGATCATAGGCGCCTTTGTGTTGCGTTACATTTCGGATTTGCTTGTCTTTATGCAGGTATCTTCCTACTGGTCCAGCCTGGTGCAGGGTGTTCTGCTGATTCTGGCAGTAGCGTTAAGCGCCTACGGAACCGTGCGGAGAAAACGGAAGGAGGGGATCGGCTCATGAATATGAAAGAAACGTGGAAAAAAAGCGGTTCCATTCTCATGACATTTCTGGTGGCATTTTTGCTGCTGGGATTTGTATCCATTGTAAAACCGGGATATGGAAGCGCGGCAAATATTAAAGTATTGTCCATTTCTATTGCTGTACTGGGATTGACGGCGCTGGGACAGACGCTGCCGATTCTCACAGGTGGGATGGACCTCTCCATTCCGTGGATGTTCTGCATCGGAGGGTATCTCTGTGCGGCATTGACAGGGGGCGATAATGGGAAACTTCTGTACGCTGTTCCGGTTGTATTGTTTGTCGGCCTGCTGATGGGAGCGTTTAATGGATTTGGTATTGCCTATGTGGGAATTGCGCCCGTCATTATGACTATGGCGTCGAATATCATTTTTCAGGGACTGTTGGTGGGAATTACGGAAGGGACGCCGGGCGGCAGTATCCCGTCCGGTATCAAGGCGCTGGCTTCCGGCGGAAGCGGATTCGTGGGCTGGCTGTTCCTGTTCTGGCTTGCGGTTTCCGTTGTGGCCTGGCTCCTTCTGGCAAAGACGTCTTACGGACGAAAGATTTATGCGGTGGGAAACAGTGAAACCTGTGCGTTATATTCCGGGATTCGTGTAAAGCTGTTAAAACTTTCGGCCTACGCATTGTGCGGAATGATGGCGGCCCTTGCCGGGATGTTGTATTCCGGGAAAGTCAGTCAGTTGTATCTGGGAATGGGGGATACGTACCAGATGGCCTCCGTATCGGCTGTTGCCATCGGCGGGGTATCCCTGGTCGGCGGAAGCGGGAGCTATATCGGCACCATGGCAGGGTGTTTTGTGATTATTATTCTGGAAGGGCTTCTGGCGGCTATGAACTTTTCCCAGGGTGTACAGAAGATTATCTACGGAATTGTACTGTTCCTTGCGGTTATGATTTCTTCCCGAAGGAAGGGTGCGGGGAACGAGTAAGAAAAATATTGGTTTTGGAAAATAAAGATGCGGAGGATTGACGATTTACAGCTTCTGTACAAGGGAAAAGAACCGGCGATTTATTTTGGAATCGCCGGTTTTCTTATATTATAATACGGCTTTTTATTATCAGTTGCGGGAATATATAAATGTCAATTTACAGTATTATTTATAGATAGTTCTTTTCTTGTTGTTGTCAGGAAAAGAAATTGACGGTATAATGAAAATTAAGATATCTTACTTAATTGCAAGATATGAAAAGCAGATTCTTTCTGAAAGTAACATAGAGAAGGTAATAGAAGATTTGGAATATTTCAGAAATGAAATGGTTCGATTGCATAAGAAAGGTGAACTGTCAGATGATGAAATTGTAGATCTTATGGGATTTGTAAATACAATCATTACTCATATTACCAATGGAAATCAAAATGAGGAAAGACTGGTGAATATTATGGGCGGAGCAGTAATTGAGACAGAATCTGAGAAGTTGATTCGGAAAGGAAAAGAAGAAGGAAAAGCAGAAGAAATCATTGAAATGGGACAGGAGTTTGGATTAGATGATGCAGCTATCTTAAAAAGGCTGCAGGAACGGGTTGGTCTGTCTTTAGAAACAGCAGTGGCCTATCTGGAACGGTATGGAAAACAGCTGGTGTAGATTCATAACAGGCGTAAAGAAATATAGGAATGCAATAAATAAACCTATCCAGGCAGTCAGACACAGGATAGGTTTATTGTATATTATTGTATGCGAAAAGGCGGCCGGAAGCTGCTTTTTCGCATTATACCGTCTCCGGTTCCGGATATTCTTCCCCAAATGTTTCCACGGTCACTTTTTTCATGATCTGCGGTTCCAGCGGCTTATCGCTGTAATCGGTTGCGGTTTCTGCGATTTGATCTACCACATCCAGTCCCTCCGTAATCTTCCCAAAGGCAGCATATGCGCCGTCAAGATGGGGAGAGTTTTCATGCATGATAAAGAACTGGGATCCGGCGGAATCCGGAAGCATAGTTCTGGCCATAGAAAGAACTCCCTTTTCGTGTATCAGGTCATTAGGGAACCCATTCTGTGAAAATTCGCCGCGGATGCTGTATCCTGGTCCCCCCATACCGGTGCCGTCCGGGCATCCGCCCTGGATCATGAATCCCTGGATGACGCGATGGAAAGTCAGTCCGTCATAATACCCCTTTTTTACCAGTGAGATGAAATTATTTACAGTATTGGGAGCGGTCTTCGGATATAATTCCGCTTTCATAACAGTACCGTTTTCCATCTCAAATGTAACAATTGGATTTGCCATAGTCTCTTCTCCTCTTTTTCCCTTATAAATTTTCATTTTTCCCATTCACGCTTTTTTAGTTATGCAGAGACTCAACCAAACAACAGTTTCTACATTTTTTGTGGCAATGAATTAGAATGATTTTACTGCTATTTTACTATAAAAATGAAAAATATGAAACAAGATATGGAAAAATCCGTATGATATTGTTAAAATAGAGTAGCAGTTCAGACAGGTCTGCGCATTCTCTGCGCTGACTGTTCCATAGAGTAAGATCTAAATGCATCCGGCCCATCGCGAAGCGATTTTTCATGGCCGGATGCCTGTAACAGTGAAGGTATCTGAACTGTTACAAAATAGATGTTATCGGTTTCATAATAAGAAATCATGAGGCGAACCGTAGCAAAGATATGTATGACGGAGGCAATAACCATATGGAAATGATACAGGCAAGAGAGCTTGTTTATGAATATGAGAAGCGGGATGATGAGGGAAATGTAATCGGTATGAGCCGTGCAATAGACGGGATTGATGTGGATGTGCAGCCGGGGCAGTTTGTAGCGATTCTGGGGCATAACGGTTCCGGGAAGTCCACCCTGGCCAAGCACATGAATGCAATCCTGGTCCCCAGCGGCGGCACCATGTGGGTAAATGGCCGGGATACGAAGGATCCCCGGGAACTGATGCAGATTCGTCAGTCTGCCGGTATGGTGTTCCAGAATCCGGATAATCAGATTATTGGGACCGTGGTGGAGGAAGACGTAGGGTTTGGTCCGGAAAATCTGGGAGTTCCGACGGAAGAGATCTGGCTTCGGGTGGAGGAAAGCCTGCGATCGGTGGGAATGCTGGAATATCGGACGCATTCTCCAAACAAACTATCCGGCGGGCAAAAGCAGCGTGTGGCGATCGCGGGAGTTCTGGCCATGGAACCGCAGTGTATTGTATTGGACGAACCGACGGCGATGCTGGATCCAAACGGGAGAAAGGAAGTAATCCGTACCGTGATGGAACTGCGCAGGAAAAAGCAGGTGACGGTCATTCTGATCACCCATTATATGGAAGAAGTGATTGACGCGGACCAGGTATATGTGATGGATGGCGGGCGGATTGTGATGAAAGGGACTCCGCGGGAGATTTTCAGCCAGGTGGAAGAACTGAAAAAATATCGGCTGGATGTGCCGCAGGTTACGATGCTGGCAGAAGAGCTGCGCAGGCGCGGAGTACAAATTCCCAGAGGGATTTTGAGAAAAGAAGAATTATTGGAGGCGCTATGTCGATTCAATTAGAACATATTCATTATACGTATAGTGCGGGAACTGCATATGAAAAGCATGCACTGAAAGATGTCTCGCTGGAGATTCCCCAGGGGCAGTTTGCCGGAGTGATCGGGCATACCGGTTCCGGGAAATCCACTTTGATCCAACATTTGAACGGGCTGCTCAAAGCGACGTCAGGAAAATTCTATTACAATGGAGAGGATGTTTATGCAGAGAAATATAATATGAAGAATCTGCGAAGCCAGGTGGGACTGGTGTTCCAATACCCGGAACATCAGTTATTTGAAGTGGATGTGTTTACGGACGTGTGCTTCGGTCCGAAGAATCAGGGCTTATCTTCCGCGGAATGCGAGGAACGGGCCAAAGAGGCGTTGGAACTGGTCGGGCTTCCGGAAAAATATTATCGGCAGTCTCCGTTCGAATTATCCGGCGGACAAAAACGCCGGGCAGCCATTGCCGGGGTATTGGCTATGAGACCAAAAGTATTGGTACTGGACGAGCCGACAGCCGGTCTGGATCCCCGTGGCAGAGATGATATTCTGGAGCAGGTGGCGCATCTGCATCGGCAGACCGGGATGACGGTCATTCTGGTATCGCACAGTATGGAAGATATCGCACGGTATGTGGAACGGATTGTTGTGATGAACCGGGGAGAAAAAATGCTGGACGGAACACCGAAGGAAGTATTTGCACATTACCGGGAGTTGGAACAGGTAGGATTGGCGGCCCCGCAGGTGACGTATATCATGCATGATTTAAAAGAAAGAGGATGGAATATAAGGACGGATGCAACGACAGTGGAAGAGGCGGCGGAAGAAATAATAAGGGGGATGAAGCATTCTTATGATTAGAGATATTACGATCGGACAATATTATCCGGCACAAAGCTGCATACACCGCCTGGATCCCAGGGTAAAAATTGTCTGTACGATTCTATTTTTGGTTTCTTTATTTGTACAGAACAGTATTTGGGGGTATGCGCTTGCGACGCTCTTCCTTGCGGCAGTGATTCGTGCCAGCAGGGTGCCGCTGAAATTCATTGTAAAAGGTTTGAAAGCAATTGTCATGCTGCTGCTGTTTACGGTAGTGATGAATTTATTTCTGACCAAAGGCGGCAGAGTGCTGGTGGATTTCTGGATCTTTCGGATTACGGAGAATGGGCTGCGTACTTCTGTATTCATGGCAATTCGTCTGGTATATCTGATCATGGGTTCGTCCATTATGACTTTTACCACCACCCCGAACGGGCTGACAGACGGGATCGAGAGTCTGCTACGTCCGTTGAACCGCTGGAAGGTTCCGGTGCATGAGGTGGCTATGATGATGTCCATTGCGTTGCGGTTCATTCCTATCTTGCTGGAGGAGACGGATAAAATCATGAAAGCGCAGATCGCCCGCGGCGCCGATCTGGAGAGCGGGAATCTGATTCAGAAGACAAAAGCGATGGTGCCCATCCTGGTGCCGCTGTTCGTATCCGCTTTCCGCCGTGCCAATGAACTGGCTATGGCCATGGAAGCAAGGTGCTATCACGGCGGAGAAGGACGGACGAAAATGAAACCACTGATTTATCGGGCAGGAGATTATGCGGCCTATGGAATTACACTGCTGTATCTGGCAGGCATCGTTGTGGTAGGAAGGTTTACAGGTTAAGATGCAGACAAGTATAACGTTTTAATTTTGCAAAGATTACTGAAAGGAAGTCTCATATGGTTTTCTAAGATGAGGGAGCAGTAATACAGAAGGGGTGGAAGATGAAAAGGATTCGGCTTACGGTTGCCTATGATGGGACCAATTACTGCGGCTGGCAAATACAGCCGAACGGAATCACAATAGAAGCGGTCTTAAACGATGCATTGACCGGACTGCTGGGAGAACCGATCCGTGTGATCGGTGCAAGCCGTACCGATTCCGGGGTACATGCTCTGGGAAATGTGGCCGTATTCGACATGGAGGCATCCATTCCGCCGGAGCGGATTTCCTATGCGCTGAACCGGCGCCTTCCGGAAGATATCGTAATAGTAAAATCTGAGCAGGTGCCGCAGGGATGGCATCCGCGCTACTGCAATAGTACAAAGACTTATGCTTACCATATTCTGAATGCCCCGGTTCCGGATCCCACCAAACGTCTGACTTCTTACTTTGTGTCATACAGACTGGACATAGAAGCCATGCGGCAGGCTGCAGAGTACCTGGTCGGAGAACACAATTTTGCCAGCTTCTGCAACATAAAAACAAATACGGAAGATATGGTACGGACCGTTTATGATCTGCAGATATCAGAACACCCCTGTTGTATAGAAGAAGGCAGAGAAATCGTAATCCTGATCCGGGGAAACGGATTTCTCTACAATATGGTCCGGATTATCGCAGGAACACTCCTGCGCGTCGGGCGGGGATTCTACACTCCCCAACAGGTTGAAAATATTCTGAAAGCACAGAACCGGCAGGAAGCCGGAGTAACCGCTCCACCCCAGGGCCTGACTCTGGTAAATATCCAATATGAACAGTAACAAGAAGAACGCAAACAAAAATTTCAAAAGGGAAACATCTTGACAACCTCCGACAGATAAGTTAGTATTAGCAACAACCATTTTATCTGGATATGGGCGCGAGCCAGAGCGTGTTTTCTGTTTGTCATATTTTATTTGAACATTCGTAGTTCAATAAGCGCAGTATGCGGAAAAGCTGCCGCAGCTTTTCTGTATTTGATATATATGTAAAAAGAACAGGAAAGAATATAACAGAACATCACAGCAGGAAAGCGAGGAAAGAACAATGCAACTTTATGAGGAATTACAGGCCAGAGGGCTGATCGCTCAGGTGACGGACGAAAAATTGATCGCGGATTTAATCAATCAGGGAAAAGCAACCTTTTATATCGGATTTGATCCGACGGCCGACAGCCTGCATGTAGGACATTTTATGGCATTATGTCTGATGAAGCGGTTACAGATGGCAGGAAACAGACCGATTGCCCTGATCGGCGGCGGGACAGGCATGATTGGGGATCCGTCCGGAAGAACGGATATGCGGCAGATGATGACACCGGAGATCATTCAGCATAATTGCGACTGTTTCAAGGAACAGATGAGTAAATTCATTGATTTCTCAGAAGGGAAAGCCATGATGGTAAATAATGCGGACTGGCTGATGGATCTGAATTATATTGAAGTACTTCGCGAGGTGGGTGCGCATTTTAGTGTAAACCGGATGCTGGCGGCGGAATGCTATAAGCAGAGGATGGAAAAGGGCCTAAGTTTTCTGGAGTTCAACTACATGATCATGCAGGCATATGATTTTTATGCATTATATCAAAAATATGGCTGTAATCTGCAGTTCGGAGGGGACGATCAGTGGAGCAATATGCTGGCGGGAACAGAATTGATCCGTCGGAAGCTGGGCAAAGATGCCAGTGCAATGACGATTACGCTGCTTCTGAATTCCGAAGGAAAGAAAATGGGGAAAACCCAGTCCGGCGCCGTGTGGCTGGATCCGAAAAAGACTTCTCCCTATGACTTTTACCAATATTGGAGAAATGTGGGAGATGCGGACGTCCTGAAGTGTATTCGGATGTTGACCTTCCTGCCGTTGGAGCAGATTGACGAGATGGATCAGTGGGAAGGCAGTCAGTTGAATCAAGCGAAGGAAATTCTGGCCTATGAGTTGACCAGTATGGTGCATGGGGAAGAGGAAGCGAAACGCGCCCGGGAGAGCGCCCGCGCACTGTTCAGCCAGGGAAACGCGGCGGATATGCCCACGGCAGAACTGACAGAGGAAGATTTTACAGACGGAGCCATTGATATCTTAACGATGCTTTTGAAGAGTGGACTGGTTCCTTCCAAGGCGGAGGCAAGACGTGCCGTACAGCAGGGCGGCGTGACAGTAGACGGAGAGAAGGTAACGGAAATTCAGACTGCGTATCAGAAAGAGCAGATTTCCGGGGAAGGTCTGGTTGTAAAGAAAGGAAAGAAAAATTTCCGAAAAATAATCATAAAGTAGAGAATGTTTCTTGAAAAATTCTTCACAACGGGGATCCCCGGGGCGACGGTATTTATGCTAGAGTGTGTTTGAAAATTCATTCCTACAATCTGCCGTCCCACTTCACACCAGATTTTACGCTGAATTTGGTCAATGTAGCCCACTACATCTCCCAAATCCAGCGTAAAATCTGATGCAAATTGGGACAACATCTTGAAGAAAGCAATTTTCAAATACACTCTAAAACATCTCATGAAAAAGGCCCCGGATCATACGGGTAATAGGAAAGGGTGAAAAAAATGGCGTGGAAAGAAATGGCAATCGAAGAGGTGCGTTTGAATCCTTTTGATAAGATCGGAAAGGAATGGATGCTGATTACGGCGGGAGATCAGGAAGCACATAACACGATGACGGCAAGCTGGGGAGGACTCGGCTTTTTGTGGGGAAAGAATGTGGCGACGGTGTATATCCGTCCACAAAGATATACCAAGTCGTTTGTGGATACGAAGGAACGGTTTACTTTGTCCTTTTATTCGGAACAGTATCGCAGCGCTCTGAATATCTGTGGGAGTAAATCCGGACGTGATTGTGCAAAAGAGACGGAAGCAGGGCTGACGCCGTTTTCCGTGGATGGTACGACGGCGTTTGAGGAGGCAGATTTGATTCTGGTTTGCAGAAAGTTGTATCATCAGGCGATGCTGCCGGAATGTTTTGATGTGGACGGGGAAGATGAAAAATGGTACGCGAATAAGGATTACCATGTGATGTATATTGCGGAGATAGAAAAAGTTTATGTGCGGGAATCCGCTGTTCGTTGATACAAATAAACAGGAGTTTGAACGTCTGACCGCCAGTCCCTTGCCAAAAGCAACTTTAAATGGACTGGCGGTTGTTACCGGGCACGCCCGCAGGGGCGAACAATAATATAGAACATTGGATAAGTGGATGCAGACGACACATTTGTATTGACAGAAGGCACAGGGATAATAGTATATTCGATCTCCGGTAAGAGCCGGAAGAGCGGCCGGGCGGCGAGTCGCCGTCTGGAAATGGAAAACCGAAGGAAGAGACTTCCAGATGCTTCGAGGTACTTCTGCACACTTCCGTGTGCGCAGGCAAAGCCTGTGTACCTCTGCGTATCTTTCAGAATCCCCTTTTGTATTGTCCCTGTGTACCCTGCAGGAAATAGAAACCGAAGAATTGCTTCGGAAGGAAAGCCGGGGCCTTGTCGAGGAAAGGAAGTATGGCATGATGTCAGGAACTGATTTGTGGAAATATTGTACTGCCGGGCAGGTCAGGGAGACGCTTCGCGGTCTGGATCTGCTCGCAGGAACTTCGGTGAAAGAAGAATCCTATTTTTCCTGTCTTTATGCACTTGGTAATCATACAGAGTGTCACTATCATCCGGTAGAACTCCGGAAAAAGGGCGGGGGTATACGCAAACTTCAGGTGCCGGACTTTTTATTATGCCAGGTACAGAAGAATATCCTGCATCATGTATTGGAGGAGTTTCCGGTTTCTGTATTTGCCAGAGCGTACAGGCCAAAGACGTCTGTTGTAGAAAATGCTAATCCCCATGTGGGTGCGGAACAGATTCTCAAATTGGATCTCAAAGATTTTTTTGGAAATATTTCTTTTTTATTGATCTATCAGTTCGCGTTTCCGGCTGTGTATTACCCACCTGCTATTCGAAGACTGTTGTCCGGCCTGTGCTGCTATCGGGATGCACTTCCCCAGGGAGCGCCCACATCTCCGGCGATTTCCAATCTGGTGATGAAACCTTTCGATGAGTATATTGGAGCATGGTGTCAGGAACGGGGGATTACCTATACAAGATATTGTGACGATCTGACGTTTTCCGGAAATTTTAACTGGCGGGAAGTAAAAAGAAAAGTGGAAGGTTTTCTGAGATCGTATGGATTTGAATTGAACGAAAAGAAAACAAAAATACAGACCAATGGTACAAGGCAGACGGTGACAGGGATTGTAGTCAATGAAAAACCACAGGTCGGCCGCGCCTATCGCAGACAGCTTCGTATGGAAATCTACTATTGTGAAAAATACGGAGTAAGCGCACATTTACAAAGATGCAGACGGAGTAAGCCGGGAAAGCAGGAGAAGGGGGAAGAAGTTCGATATCTGCAAAGCCTCCTGGGAAAGGTCCACTATATTTTACAGGTGAATCCGCAGGATCAGGAGTTTCAGAAAAGCCGGGAGACATTGTGCCGGTTATATAAAGAATATACCTGATTGGACATGAAGTGAGTTCTATTTACCAACCGGCTGTGAAATGAAACAGGAAAAGGAATGGAAACCGGAAAACGAGCGAAAACACAAGAATGAGCAGCATAGGAATCCAGGAGGGGGATCATAGAAGAGATGAATGCAAAAAGATTATTTCAGATGCAGATGGCGTGGAAAAAGCTGAATGAGAATCACCCCAGAGTGCTTCCTTTTTTGAAAGCGGTGGAAGCTGCGGGGATCCAGGAAGGGACCATCATTGAGGCTGTGGTGCGGACACCGGATGGACGGACCTTTGAGAGTAATGTGCGGGTGCAGCAATCGGACATTGACATTCTGAAAAGTCTGAAAGAGAATAAATAAAAAACGAAGCCACATAGAGGAGGAAAGTGATGAACACAGGAATGACAAGAGAAGAAGCAATTACGTTATTAAAAAAATATAATCAGGAGCCTTTCCATCTGCAGCATGCGCTGACAGTAGAAGGAACCATGCGCTGGTACGCGCAGGAACTGGGATATGGAGAAGATGCCGACTTTTGGGCTTGCGCAGGTTTGCTCCATGATATTGATTTTGAAAAATATCCGGAAGAACACTGCCAGAAAGCTCCGGAACTTCTGGCGGAGGCGCATGCAAGTGAAGAATTGATTCATGCGGTATGCAGTCATGGATATGGTTTGTGCAGTCAGGTACAACCGGTACATACCATGGAGAAAGTCCTGTTTGCGGCGGATGAATTGACCGGACTGATCGGGGCGGCGGCCAGAATGCGCCCGTCGAAAAGCTGCAGTGATATGGAAGTATCCAGTTTGAAAAAGAAGTTTAAAGATAAGCGTTTTGCGGCGGGATGTTCCCGTGATGTGATTCGGCAGGGAGCGGAATTACTGGGCTGGGAGTTGAATGAATTGTTTGAAAAGACGATTCTTGCTATGCGCGCCTGTGAGGAAAGCGTTATAGCGGAACTGGAATGTATTTGAGAATGTTTTCCGGTTGAGATGGAATACGGGTACAATGTTTCATCAGACAAACATTTCGGCGGGGGGTGTGAAACGTAAGACCGGAAAAGAGTTCGGAAGCATAAGATGGGAAAGGAAAAGATGGGATTCATAAAGAAAATTTTTGCGCCGGTAGATATGACAGTGGGAAAACCATGGGAAGATATTGCCGTGTTCACGGTGCCGATGTTGATTGGTAATATCGCGCAGCAATTATATAATACGGTGGACAGTGTCGTAGTCGGTAATTATGTGGGAGACAATGCGCTGGCGGCAGTGGGCAGCGCAGGGCCAATTTTAAATCTGTTGATTGTGTTGTTTATCGGAATCAGTATGGGGGCCAGTATTATGGTTTCCCAGTATTTTGGTGCAAAAAACAGAAAAGACTTGTCCAGCACAATCGGAAATTGCATTATGCTGACAGCCGTATCTTCTGTGGTGGTTATGATCGGTGCAACGCTGGCGGCAAGACCGCTGCTTGTCCTGCTGGGAACACCGGCCAGTATTTTGGACTGGTGTACTTCTTATCTTCGGATTTTGTTTCTCGGTGTGGCAGGGCTGGCATATTATAATATTCTAAGCGGTGTGCTGCGGGGCCTGGGGGACTCTATTTCTGCACTTTGGTACCTGATTGTGGCAAGTATATTGAATATCGTGCTGGATCTGGTATTTGTAATCTACTTTAAAATGGGAGTAGATGGAGTGGCGTTGGCAACCGTGATTGCGCAGGGAATCTCTGCGCTGCTCTGTGTAAAACGTCTGCGGCAGATGACGGATTTGTTTGATCTGAAACGGGAATATCTGAAAATGACCAAACGGCATTCCATGAATATCATCCGTTTGGGCGTGCCTTCCGGTGTGACGCAGGCAATCCTTTCTATGGCGATGCTGGTAGTACAGTCTCTTACGAATAGCTTTGGAGAACAGTTCATCGCGGCAAATGTAATTGTAATGCGTGTGGATGGGTTTGCTATGCTGCCCAATTTTTCTTTCGGGACTGCAATGACCACCTATGCCGGGCAGAATGTAGGGGCCGGGGCTTATGACCGGGTATCGAAAGGTGCAAAACAGGGAACGATCATGGCGACAGGTGTTTCGGCAGTTATCACAGGTTTGATTCTATTATTTGGAAAGTATTTGATGGCAATTTTCACCAATACGGAAGAGTTGGTGGTACTAAGTATGAATATGATGCGTATTCTTGCAGTGGGATATATTGCAATGGCGGTAACCCAGACATTATCTGGTGTAATGCGGGGAGCAGGGGATACGCTGACACCGATGTGGATTTCCCTTGTTACTACGATTCTTATCCGCGTGCCTCTGGCATATGGTCTGGCGTATCTGACAAAGAGCGCACAGTATCCGCAGGGGAGAAGAGAATGTATCTTTATTTCATTGTTGATTTCCTGGGTATTTGGGGCACTTGTGACCATGCTGTTCTATGGGCGGGGAAAATGGAGACGGAAAGCGCTGCTTTCTTCATCTGATATAAAGGAACAGGAAAAATAAAAACAGATGTATCCTTGCAATTCGAAAACGCCTGCTATATACTAGAAGAGGAGCAAAAAGGAGAAGACGGTGCTTAGGGCATGACGGAAAGTAACTTTTGCAGATGACAGAATAGAGAGAACGCCCGCGGCGACTTCTTTGCACTTGTCAAAAGAGAGAAGAAGAACCCCGCGGGCGTTCTGAAAAAATGCGGGGGTAAGGATGATGGATGCGATCATTCGGGCAAAATTAAGTGAGATAGAACAAAGTGAGCACGTGAAGATTATACTTGCTGTGGAAGCGGGAAGCAGAGCGTGGGGATTTTCCTCCCCGGACAGTGATTATGATGTACGTTTTATTTATATCAAAGAAAAAAAGGAATATTTGCGGCTGGAAGAAATCCGGGATTCTATTGACTGGCAGCAGGATGAGCACCTGGATATGGAGGGCTGGGATCTTCGCAAAGTTTTGCGGATGATTTACCGGTCTACGCCGGAGATCTATGAGTGGTTTTTTTCCGGGATTGTGTATCGGGAGACGCCGGAAGCGCAGGAGCTGCGAAAGCTGCTGCCGGAATATTTTTCGATCACGAAATGTGCGCAGAATTACCTGCACATTGCGTCCATGGTGTTTCGGACGTATTTTCGGGATGATGAGGTATGGCAGGTAAAGTATTTTTATTTGCTTCGTCCTATGCTTCAGATTCAGTGGATGCTGGAGGAAAAAAATGTTCCGCCGGTGCAGATGGAGGAACTGGTCAGAGAAAAGATGCCGGATGAATGGAAAGGATTCATCCTGGAGATTCTGGAAAAAAAGAAGAAGAGTTCAGAGTTAGGAAAGGCGTCAAGGAATAAGCGGCTGAATCAGGATATCGCGGAAACATTACGGGAGATGGAGAGGCAGATTCTTTCCATGAAGAAAGAAGAGAAAAAATCCTGGGATCTGTTGGATCAGTATTTTTACAGTGTACTGTAAAAGGGATCGATCTCTTTCAAAGAATAAATACAAAGGAACAGGAAAAAATACAAATGACGAAAAAGAAATTAGCGGCAGAAGTGATTGCACGTTTGCGGGAAGAATATCCCGATGCGGATTGTACGTTGGATTACGACCAGGCATGGAAGCTGCTGGTCAGTGTCAGACTGGCAGCGCAGTGTACCGATGCGCGGGTGAATGTCGTAGTAGAGGAATTGTACGGAAAATTTCCGGATGTGGATGCACTGGCAGAGGCAGACGTGGAAAAAATTGAGCAGATTGTCCGTCCCTGCGGACTAGGAAAGAGTAAAGCGCGGGATATCAGCGCCTGTATGAAGATGCTAAGGGATCAGTATGGCGGAAAGGTTCCGGAGGACTTTGATGCGTTGCTGAAATTGCCGGGAGTAGGACGCAAAAGCGCCAATTTGATTATGGGTGATGTATTTGGAAAACCGGCGATTGTAACAGATACGCATTGTATTCGGCTTTCCAATCGAATCGGACTGGTGGAAGGACTCAAGGAACCAAAAAAGGTAGAGATGGCATTGTGGGAAATCATTCCGCCCGAGGAAGGAAGCAGTTTTTGCCATCGGCTGGTATATCACGGGAGAGAGATATGCACGGCACGGACGAAGCCGTTTTGTGAAAAGTGCTGTCTGAAAGATATCTGTGCGAAGAACGGGGTGTAAGAAGGAATTCTTACACCTTTTACATGCCATATCTTATGGAATGTTCATAGTTCAATAAGCACAGTATGCGGAAAAGCCGGCGGCAGGGGGCATATGTTGTCGCTCTCCGGCTGCCCCGGAAGAAAAGGAGTATTTATGCATCGAAGAATTGTAAAAGAATTATTTTCGTTTATTGCAGCCTGCCCCAGCGTGTTTCATGTGACGGATCAGATGAAACGGATGCTGGACGGGAAAGGATATGAACAGCTACTGGAAGGCAGTTCCTGGAATCTGCATGAAGGCGGACGCTATTATGTGATCCGGAATGGTTCCGCATTGATTGCATTTCAGATTCCGAAGAAGAAGTTTGTCGGATTTCAGATCATGGCAAGTCATGGAGATTCTCCATGCTTTAAAATCAAAGAACAACCGGAAATGGAAGCGGAGCAGATGTATGTCAAATTGAACGTGGAAAAATACGGAGGTGCCATCCTCTCTCCCTGGTTTGATCGTCCGCTGTCTGTGGCCGGTCGTTTGATCGTAAGGGAAGACGACGGTCTGGCGGTAAAGCTGGTTTCGGTGGATCGTGATTTGGTGATGATTCCGAGCCTGGCAATTCATATGAACCGGAAGACAAACGAGGGGAATGCCTATAATCTCCAGAAAGATCTGCTTCCCTTATATGGAGGCGCGGATGCAAAGGGGACTTTTTTGCGGCAAGTGTCGGAAGCGGCAGGCGTGAGGGAAGAAGCAATTCTGGGGAAGGATCTGTTCCTGTATGACCGGGGAAAGGGTTCCGTCTGGGGGGCAGAACAGGAATTTATTTCGATTGGAAAGCTGGATGATCTGCAGTGCGTATTCGCTTCTCTGAAAGCATTTCTTCTTGCAGAACCGGGAGAGAGTATTCCGGTTCATTGTGTGTTTGATAATGAAGAAGTGGGAAGTGGAACAAAGCAGGGAGCTGCGTCTACTTTTTTATATGATACACTGAACCGTATCAATGAGGGTATGGGACGGACGGCACAGGAATATCGGCAGGCGGTGGCGTCCAGCTTTATGGTTTCTGCAGACAATGCACATGCCGTACATCCCAATTATCCGGAAAAGGCGTGTCCTACCAATCGGCCGGTTCTCAATGGCGGAATCGTGATCAAGTACAGCGCCAATCAAAAATATACGACAGACGGGGTGGCGGCTGCTTTGTTTCAGGAAATCTGCGATCATGCGGGCGTACCCTGTCAGACTTTCTGCAATCGTTCTGACATTCCCGGCGGCTCCACACTTGGGAATCTGTCGGGAATGCAGGTGGCGGTCAACTGTGTGGATATCGGTTTGCCGCAGCTATCCATGCATTCCCCCTATGAAACGGCGGGAATCCGGGATACCTGGTATCTGGTACAGGCGGCCAAAGCATTTTTTGAGTGCAGTGTGGCAGAGAGTGGATACGGCAGGATTGCGCTGCGGTTTGAAGGTATCTGAACTGTTACGAATGCAAGGCAGAGGAACAGCCGGGAGAAAACAAAAGGTAACGATTCAGCCCAGGACTTTGCACTTGCTGCAAAGTCCGTAAGAACGCATAACAGTTACAACAAAAGACAGGAGAAGCATGGAAAATAAAGATACAATTTTGAAACAGGTATTTGGATATGATACTTTTCGGGAGGGGCAGGAGATTTTGGTGGAGAGTACGATTTCCGGACGGGATGTGCTGGGAATTATGCCTACCGGCGCTGGAAAGTCTCTCTGTTTTCAAGTACCGGCGCTGCTGTTTGAGGGAATTACGCTGGTAATTTCCCCGTTGATTTCGCTGATGAAGGATCAGGTGACGGCCTTGAATGAACTGGGAGTCCATGCGGCGTTTCTGAACAGTTCCCTGACGGAGAGGCAATACCAGAAGGCAGTGGAAAATGCGGCGAAAGGACAGTACAAAATCATCTATGTGGCTCCGGAACGGCTGCTGAGCGCCTCCTTTCAGGGCCTGATCCGGGCAGTGGAGATCTCCATGGTGGCGGTGGACGAGGCGCACTGTATTTCCCAGTGGGGGCAGGATTTTCGTCCCAGTTATTTAAAAATTGTGGAATTCATTGAGAGTCTGCCCAGGCGTCCGGTAATTGCAGCCTACACCGCGACGGCGACAAAGCAGGTAAAAGAAGATATTATCTGTATACTGGGGCTGCACAATCCGGAGGTGGTGGTGACAGGATATGATCGGAAGAATCTATATTTTTCTGTAAAAAAGGAAAAGAATAAAGAGGCGCTTTTGCTGGAGTATCTTCGAAAAAATAAAGAGAAGAGCGGAATCATTTATTGCAATACAAGAAAGACCGTGGAAGAAGTGGAACGGACGCTTTCCCAGGAAGGATATCCGGTTACCCGTTACCATGCCGGTCTGTCGGATGCGGAACGCAGACAGAATCAGGAAGACTTTATCTATGACCGGAAACCGGTCATGGTGGCGACCAATGCATTCGGAATGGGAATCGATAAATCTAACGTGCGTTTCGTGATCCATTATAATATGCCGAAAGACCTGGAGAGTTATTACCAGGAAGCCGGACGCGCCGGGCGCGACGGGGAGCCGGCGGAATGTCTGCTGTACTATTCCGGGCAGGACGTTAAGATCAATGAATTTCTGATTCATACCCAGACAGACAATCAGGAGCTGCAGCCGGAACAACGGGAATTGATTCAGGAGCGGGATCAGGAACGGCTGCGGAAGATGACCTTTTACTGTTTTACCAATGAATGCCTGCGGGAATATATTCTGCGGTATTTCGGAGAGTACGGCGGGAATTACTGTGGGAATTGTGAAAATTGTCTGACGGAGTATGAGGATATGGATGTGACGGAGGAAGCATATCATATCATTCGTCTGGTACTTACCAGCCGGGAACGTTACGGGATCAACGCGGTTCTGGACGCGGTACATGGTTCGGATACGGCGAAAGTCCGGCAATTCCGGCTGAATCAGAATTCGGAATATGGCAGCCTGAGGGAGAGAACGATTGTCCGGCTGCGCCAGATTTTGAATGATCTGCTGGTGAAAGAATATTTGTATCTGACACCGGGAGATTATCCGGTTTTGAAGATCACAGATGCCGGAAGAAGACTGCTGACGGATACGGAACAGCCGGGCGGTCAGGAAAAGATTCTGTTAAAACTTCCGAAAGAACAGCGCCCTTCCCCGGATTCGAAAACCGGAAAGAAGAAAAAGAAAGCGGTGGAAACCAGGTACCCGGATTTGTTCGAACAGTTGCGGAGATATCGGTATGAACGGGCGCAAAAGGAGCATGTACCTCCTTATCTTATTTTTTCGGATAAGACGTTAAAAGAAATGAGTACATATCTTCCGGTGACAGAGAAGGATATGCTGGAGATCAACGGAGTGGGAAAAGTAAAATACGAAAAATACGGGGAGGCATTTATGCAGATCATACAGGGATATGCGGAAAACTTATAAAAAAGTATTTCATATGCAGAGGGTTCATGTTACACTAAAATGTGTTTGAAAGTTGTTTTTCGCAAGCCATGTGCCACGGTTTGCAGGATTGCATTTTCAAACATGCTCCGGGAAGGAAGTTGGCAGAGACATAAATGATTTGACAGAAGAAGGAGAGAGAACATATGGGAGGCTTTTTTGGTGTTGCTTCAAAGAAGAACTGTACCTTGGAGTTATTTTACGGAGTGGATTACCACTCTCATCTGGGAACGCGGCGCGGCGGTATGGCAATGTATGGAAAGCAGGGATTTCAAAGAGCGATTCATAATATAGAGAATTCCCCGTTTCGGACAAAATTTGAAAAAGACGCGGAAGAGCTGCAGGGCCATCTGGGAATCGGCTGTATCTCGGACTATGAGCCGCAGCCCCTTTTGATTCAGTCTCATCTGGGGAGTTTTGCGATTACCACGGTAGGAAAGATCAACAATACGGACGAGCTGTTAAAGGAGACCTATCATGACGGCCGCTCCCATTTTCAGGAGATGAGCGGCGGACAGATCAATGCGACGGAGCTGATTGCTTCGCTGATCTGTAAGGCGGATACATTGGTGGAGGGAATTCGTTATGTGCAGAGTCTGGTAGACGGCTCTATGACCATACTGCTGATGACGGAGGATGGGATTTACGCGGCCAGAGATAAGTATGGCCGTACCCCGGTGGCAGTGGGAAAACGAGAAGATGCCTATTGTGTATCTTTTGAAAACTTTGCCTATCTCAATCTGGGATTTACCCATTACAAGGAGCTGGGACCGGCAGAGATTGTAAGAATCACCCCGGAAGAAGTGGAGACGGTGGGCGCAGCGCAGGAGGAGATGAAGATTTGTTCTTTCCTCTGGGTATATTATGGATATCCGACTTCCTCCTATGAAGGAATCAACGTGGAGGAGATGCGTTACCGATGCGGCGGTATGCTGGCAAAGCGGGATGGGGATCGTGTATCGCCGGATATCGTGGCCGGAGTACCGGATTCGGGAATTGCACATGCCGTAGGATATGCCAATGTGTCCGGAATTCCATATGCAAGACCGTTTATCAAATATACGCCCACATGGCCCCGGTCTTTTATGCCGTCAAATCAGAGTCAGAGAGATCTGATTGCGCGGATGAAACTGATTCCGGTACAGGCGTTGATTGAGAATAAGAAACTGCTTCTGATTGATGATTCCATTGTACGGGGAACACAGCTTCGGGAAACGACAGAGTTTTTGTACCGGAGCGGAGCGAAAGAGGTGCATGTGCGTCCGGCGTGCCCCCCGATCATGTATGGATGTAAATATTTGAATTTCTCCCGATCCAAGTCTGACAGAGATTTGATTACACGGCAGATGATTGAGGAAAGGGAGGAAAAAGTGACGCCGGAAGTGCTGCAGGAGTATGCGGATCCCGGCAGTGAAAGATACGAGGCTTTGATAGAAGGTATCCGGAAGCGTCAGAACTTTACGACACTGCGTTATCATCGGCTGGATGATCTGGTGGAATCAATCGGACTGCCCTCCTGTAAGATGTGTACTTATTGTTTTGATGGGAAAGAGTAAAAGAGAGTATGGTGCATCTTAGAGCATTTTTCAAACACGCTCCAGAGAAAGCTCTTTGAGTTGGTCAAATAGAATTCCCCCGCAGCCTGCTGCGTATAACAAATTTCATCCCCCGCAGCCTGCTGCGGGGGATTTGACTTTACAGAAAACCATGGAAGATTTCAATACTCCGGTCGAGAATGCCGTGCATATGCGCGATGGCGGTACCATAGTTGGTCATGGGCACATTTTGTTCTTTTGCACATTCCAGTCGATGGCGCATCTCCTGCTCGTTGAGCATGCAGCCGCCGCAGTGAATGATCAGGCGATAAGAGTGAAGGTCTTCCGGGAATTCGGTTCCGCTGGTAAATTGAAAATGAAACTCTTTTCCGGTATACTTTCGGATCCATCCGGGTAGTTTGACTGTACCGATGTCCTCGCACTGCCGATGATGGGTACAGCCTTCCGAGATCAGAATGCGGTCTTTCTCCTGCAAAAGGTCCAGAGTACGCGCGCCCAGAACAGCCTGTTTGAGGTTTCCTTTGTACCTTGCAAACAGGATGGAAAAGGAGGTCAGAGGAATCTCCTTCGGTACGAGCGCGGAGACCCGCGCGAATGCCTGACTGTCGGTAATCACAAGAGCAGGCGGCCTCCCCAGTTTTTCTAATGTTTCCGAGAGTTCGGTGTCCCGGACAACGACGGGGACAGCGCCTTTTTTCAGAAGATCCCGGATGGTCTGCTGCTGCGGCAGAATGAGACGCCCCTTTGGAGCGGAACCATCAATTGGAACCACAAGGATTACAAAATCCAGAGGATGGACCAGATCGGCGGCAATGGGTTTTTGTGCAGGAGATGCCGGAATCTGCCGTGCAAGGCGCTCTTTAAGTTCCTCAATGCCCGCTCCGGTTTTTGCACTAACAAAGATACAATGCTCTTTATCAGCTTCCGGCGGAAAACAGGGGGAATCGAAGAGATCCGCTTTGTTACAGACAACCAGATAGGGGATCTGCTTTTGTAAAATGCGCTGCAGAATCTGCCGGTCTTCTTCTGTGATTCCGTCTGCCGGATCTGTCACCAGAACCGCAAGATCTGTTTTACGAAGCATCTGGTATGTTTTCTGTATACGGAGAGCTCCCAGATCTCCCTCATCATCCAGTCCCGGCGTGTCGATCAGAACGACCGGTCCCAGAGGCAGAAGTTCCATGGACTTTAGAACGGGATCCGTGGTGGTTCCCTTTACCGGAGAGACAATGGCCAGATCCTGACTGGTAAGGGCGTTGATCAGGCTGGATTTTCCGGCATTGCGTTTTCCGAAAATTCCGATATGGATGCGTTCGGAAGATGGTGTGGTATGGAAACTCATACAATCCCTCCTTTAAAAACGAAAATCTCTGCGGTTGTCCTGTGCAATGAGCCGAAGATTTTCCAGTACGACAGAGCGTGCTTTTTCATTTGGTACATTGAGGACCTCTCTTTCAATCAGCCGGTCTCCGATGGCTTTTGTTTCCGGAGACGCGTAATCCATCAAATATTCTTTTAATGTCATCAGCGCATTGGGATGGCAGCAGTTTTGAATCTGGCCGCTTTTACACAGGGACATGAAACGGTCGCCGGTGCGCCCCTCCCGGTAACATGCAGTGCAGAAACTGGGAATATAGTCCATCTCCATAAGCCACCGCACCACTTCATCCAGGGAACGGGTGTCACTGACATCGAACTGTTCGGACTTTGCGTCTTCTGGCTCCGGTTCATAATATCCGCCTACACTGGTGCGGGATCCCCCGCTAATCTGGGAGATGCCAAGATGCAGGACGCGTTCTCTGGTCTTTTGATTTTCTCTTGTGGAGATGATCATGCCGGTATAGGGAACGGCAATCCGGATGCAGGCAACCAGTTTGGCAAACGTATCCTCGTCAATGCCGTTGTCGAATTGATCCGGATCAATGTCGTCGGCCCGTTTCAGACGAGGCACACTGATGGTGTGAGGTCCCACGCCGAAGGCGGCTTCCAGATGTTCGGCATGCATCAAAAGCCCGGCGAACTCATAACGGTATTTGTCCAATCCAAACAGAACGCCAAGTCCCACGTCGTCAATTCCGCCTTCCATGGCACGATCCATTGCTTCCGTATGGTAATTATAGTCGTGCTTTGGCCCGGTGGGGTGAAGCGCAAGATAATTTTCCTTATGATAAGTCTCCTGGAACAGAATATAAGTTCCGATGCCTGCTTCCTTCAGGAGACGGTAATGATCCACGGTAGTGGCCGCGATGTTGATATTAACTCGCCGGATGGCTCCGTTTTTGTGCTTGATGCTGTAAATGGTATGGATGCAGTCCAGATAGTAGTCCATCGTATTGCGTACCGGGTCTTCTCCGGCTTCCAGAGCCAGACGTTTATGTCCCATATCCTGTAAAGCGATCACTTCCCGGCGGATTTCTTCCTGGGAGAGCTGCTTTCTGGCAATGTGTGTATTTTTACTGTGGTAAGGGCAGTATGTACAGCCGTTGACGCAGTAATTGGACAGATACAAAGGCGCGAACATGACAATCCGGTTCCCGTAAAAATCCTTTTTGATTTGTTCTGCAAGACGGAAAATTTCCTGATTTTTTTCTTCGATCTGACAGGCAAGCAGAACGGATGCTTCCCGGTGAGTAAGGCCTTTTCGAAGCCGTGCTTTTTCAATCAGGGAATCAATCAGTTTTGTGTCTTCCTTGTGTTCGTCCGCATAGGCGAGCGTTTCCATGATCTCTTCATGGTTGATAAAATCGTCTGCACATTTTGAATTTACATCGTACATGACGGTTCCCCCTTTCATTTCAACTTGTTTTCGCATAAATTGTTTTTGTGCTGACACCAGGCAGCATGCCAAGCTTGCCGGAAAGCGCGCTGATGGCGTCTGCCGGAGCGTCCATAGCAATACTGATGATGGACAGATCTTTTTCCCGATAGGGAATTCCCATACGCCCGATGATATATTCCCCGTACTGGCTCAGCAGATGATTGAGTTCTTCTACGGATTCTGTACTGTTCAGTACAATTCCGATCAGAGCAATTCGTGTATTCATAAAAAACTCCCTTCTGGCATGAAAAAAGCGCCTGTTCTCAGGCGCAGAGGATCCCTGGATATTATATACCGGATTCTTGAGACAAAGGGTTTGATAAAATGGAATATCTATGGTACAGATTCATAAGTAATTCCACCCTCGCAGCTTGCCGATAGAGAAAGGAGCAATCATGTGCGTTCCTGTAAAAAAGATTCCGGAAAACAAATAGGTAGGATAATATTCTGTGCGCCTTTTTACGCAGGAACAGATCTTTTCGAAACGCTGCCCTTTGTAATTAGAACGATCGCGTTTATTATAGCATGAAAAAAGGGGAACAGCAATGGAAAATGAAAAAGAAGGGGTCTAAATTTTTTGGAAAAGTTACTATTCACGGCCTGGGAGGCCGCTCATAGCAACGGTTCGGGGCGATATTTAAAGTCTTGCTGCGCAAAAATCACCCCTCACTGTTATCATTGTTGAATGATATTCCCACGGAATGCGCAGTTCAGGCATTCCTGAGGCGTGAATAATAACTTGGAAAAACACTTCATTTCATTACAAACAGATGACAGTTCAGGACATCCGGATTGACTTTGTTGTGAAAAAGTTCTATTCTGAAAACAGGAGGTGACCAGTTTTTATGAATATTTCTTCTATGAATTTAGGTGGTTTGTCCGGGGATTTTCGTCCGCGTCAGAGTACGGATGTGGATGAAAAAATACGGTCGTTAGAGCAAAGGCTGCAGGAATTGAATACGAAAAAGCAGGAAGCGGTTCAGAAGAAGGACGAGAAAGAACGGGAGAAATTAGAAAAGCAGATTCAAAAAATTGAAAAGCAGATTCAGCAGTTAAAGCAGCAGGCAAAAAAGGAGACAGAAAAAGAGGCAGCGGAGGAATCCGAATCTCCAAAAGCTGTGGGGAAACGACCGGATGCAGGAGAATATGTAGATGTTTCTGTGTGAGAATGGCTGAAAGAGCAAATGGTGACAGTTTTGAGAGAAGAATTTCAAAACTGTCATTTTTTGGTGCTATGGTTACGGATTGGGCTACTCATGCCCGTTCAGGTGTGATATAATGAATGTAGTTCATTATGATAGATTGGGTTTCCGCCGGGAAGTATTTTGCATTGTATGTTTTGTAACAGGAAAGTTGAAGGCTGAACTATTACTATGTTTCTTTGGCGGGAGGAAGAAGTGGTGAAACATGGCGGAAGTCAGAAAGCGTATTATATTTCATGGCCGTGTGCAGGGAGTCGGATTTCGGTATACGGCGAAATATCTGGCACGGTCTTTGAGACTGACCGGCTGGGTGAAAAATGAATGGGATGGAACGGTATCCATGGAAGTACAGGGGCGGGAAGCACTGATTCAGAAACTGCTTGTCGGATTGAATCATAATCAGTTTATTTCCATTGAATGGCTGGATACAGAAGAGATTCCGCCGGAGAAGGAAAGCAGTTTCCAGGTCCGGTAAGGAATCTGCCGGGGACGGTGTATGGATAGATAGAAAAAAGGTTTGGAAGTTACAGGAAGGAAAAAAGGAGGAAGGAAGATGAAGCTGGGATTTATCGGAACAGGGAATATGGCAGGAGCGATTATAGGCGGAATTATCAGAGCGGGATTGGTTTCGCCGGAAGAAATCATCGGTTCGGATGTATCGGAAGCAGGGCGCCGGAAGGTACGGGAGACATATGGAATTCATGTGACTGCCGAAAATCAGGAAGTGGCGGAACAAGCGGAACTCCTTTTCCTTTCGGTAAAGCCGCAGTTTTATGCCGATGTGATTGCGCAGATTCGGGAGAGTGTAAAAGAAGAGCAGATTGTGATTACGATTGCGCCGGGAAAAACGGTGGCATGGCTGGAAGAGCAATTTAAAAAGCCCATAAAAATCATACGTACCATGCCGAATACGCCTGCGATGACAGGAGAAGGGATGACAGCGGTATGTCCCAACTCCTATGTGCAGGACTTAGAACTGTCCTATGTGCTTCGTATTTTGAATACATTTGGAAAAACGGAAGTAGTTGCGGAACATTTGATGGATGCGGTGGTATCTGTCAGTGGAAGTTCTCCTGCTTATGTGTTTCTGATGATTGAGGCTATGGCGGATGCCGCGGTGGCGGAAGGAATGCCCCGGCAGCAGGCATACCGGTTTGCGGCGCAGGCGGTGTACGGCAGTGCCAAAATGGTTTTGGAGACCGGGAAGCATCCGGGGGAATTGAAAGATATGGTATGTTCCCCGGCAGGAACGACCATTGAGGCAGTGCGGGTACTGGAGGAGAAAGGGTTTCGCAGTGCGCTGATGGAGGCAATGAAGGTATGTGCCGGCGTGTCGAGAAATCTGTAACGGATCGTTCCCATGCAGGGAACAGGTTAGGAGGACAGAATGAATATACAGGGACTGCAGAAACTGACGCTGCTGGATTACCCGGAAAAGGTAGCCTGTACGCTGTTTACGGCAGGTTGTAATTTTCGATGTCCATTTTGCCATAATGCATCACTGGTGACACATATCAAACAGGAAGAGCGGATTCCCACAGAACAGATTTTGTATTATCTGAAGAAGCGGAGCGGGGTTCTGGACGGAGTCTGTATCTCCGGAGGAGAACCGCTGCTGCAGCCGGATCTGGAAGATTTTATCTGCAGGGTGAAAGAACTGGGGTATTCTGTCAAATTGGATACGAACGGAAGTAATGCGTTGCTTTTGCGCCATCTGATGGAACGTGAGTTGTTGGATTATGTTGCCATGGATATCAAGAATTCTCCGGGAAAATATGGCATGACAATTGGAATCGGAGAATACGATATGAAGAATATTTATCGGAGTGTGGAACTTTTGATGGAGGGAACGGTTCCTTATGAATTCCGTACGACGGTGGTACGGGAATTTCACAAAAGGGAGGATTTTTCTGCGATTGGGCGTTGGCTTAAGGGAGCGGAACAGTATTATCTGCAGAGCTTCGAGGATTCGGGAGATTTAATCCGGCCGGGGCTGCGTGCTTATACGAAGGAAATTCTTGTGCAGGCTTTGGAGATTGTGCAGCGTAATGTTCCCAATGCAAAACTGCGTGGAGTAGAGTAAAAACAGTAAATTTTCTGTTGGAAAACGGCGAAATCATGCGAAAACAGAGACAACAATATCTAGTTAAAGTAAAAAGAAAAAATACTAGATATTGTTGTTTTTTGATTGACAGGAGGAATAGATGGTGCTAGAATGATTTAAGATGCCCCAAAAGAAGGCACAGATACAAGATCAGAGAATCGAGGCTGTATTTGGTGTTTTGCAATGATAGAGCATAGAAGTAACGTAAGTGGTCGGCGCAAGGCTGTCATGGAAAAGGAGAGGACGACATGTATCAGGTAACAAAAAGGGACGGGGAAATAGCGGCATTTGATTTATCCAAGATCAGTGAAGCGATCAAAAAAGCATTTGAAGCAAAGGAACGGGAATATAATCAGGACATTATTGACCTGCTGGCATTGAAGGTGACGGCGGACTTCGAACCGAAGGTGGCGCAGGGACTTGTTTCTGTGGAAGATATTCAGGACAGTGTGGAGTCCATTCTGATCAAGGCAGGGTACGCGGACGTTGCAAAAGGGTATATTTTGTACAGAAAGCAGAGGGAGAAGATTCGGAATCTGAACTCCACCATGTTGAATTATAAAGATATTGTAGATAGTTATGTGAAAGTGACAGACTGGCGTGTGAAAGAGAATTCTACTGTAACCTATTCGGTGGGCGGTTTGATTTTGAGTAATTCCGGGGCGATCACGGCAAATTACTGGCTTTCAGAGATCTATGACGAGGAGATTGCACAGGCGCATAAGAATGCGGACATCCATATCCATGATTTGTCCATGTTGACAGGATATTGCGCGGGCTGGTCTCTAAAGCAGCTGATCCGGGAAGGATTGAGCGGAATCGCGGGAAGGATTACGTCGGCGCCGGCGAAGCATCTGAGTGTACTTTGTAATCAGATGGTGAATTTTCTGGGAATTATGCAGAACGAGTGGGCGGGTGCACAGGCATTTTCTTCTTTTGATACCTACCTGGCGCCTTTTGTAAAAGTGGATCATTTGAGTTATCGGGAAGTGAAAAAGTGTATTGAATCCTTTATCTTCGGTGTCAATATTCCGTCCAGATGGGGAACACAGTCTCCGTTTTCCAATATTACGCTGGACTGGACGGTGCCTGGGGACCTGGCGAATCTTCCGGCCATTGTAGGAGGGGTGGAGCAGGACTTCACTTATGCGGACTGTAAAGAAGAGATGGACATGATCAACAAGGCGTTCATCGAGACAATGATTGAAGGGGATGCGGAAGGAAGAGGATTCCAGTATCCGATTCCGACTTATTCCATCACCAGTGATTTTGACTGGTCCGACACAGAGAATAATCGTCTGCTGTTTGAAATGACGGCAAAGTATGGAACCCCCTACTTTTCCAATTATATCAACAGTGATATGGAACCCAGTGATGTGCGCAGTATGTGCTGCCGTCTGCGGCTGGATCTGCGGGAACTTCGGAAAAAATCGGGAGGATTTTTTGGAAGCGGAGAGAGTACGGGTTCCGTCGGAGTTGTAACCATTAATATGCCAAGAATTGCATATTTATCGAAAAACGAGGAAGAATTTTATAACAGGCTGAATCGCCTGATGGATATTTCAGCCCGTTCCCTTCACATCAAGAGAGAAGTGATTTCCCGATTGATGGAGGAAGGTTTGTATCCTTATACAAAGCGCTACCTGGGTTCTTTTGAAAATCATTTTTCCACCATCGGATTGATTGGGATGAACGAGGCCGGATTGAATGCAAGATGGCTGCAAAAGGATCTGACGCATGAAGAGACGCAGCAGTTTACCAAACGTGTCCTGAATCATATGCGGGAGCGTCTGTCGGATTATCAGGAAGAGTATGGGGAATTGTATAATCTGGAAGCGACTCCGGCGGAATCCACCACATACCGGCTTGCGAAGCACGATGTAGAGCAATTTCCGGATATTGTTACGGCGGCGGAACAATGCGGAACACCTTATTATACAAACAGTTCCCATCTGCCGGTGGGATATACGGAGGACGTATTCGAAGCGCTGGATATTCAGGATGAGCTTCAAACTCTGTATACATCGGGGACGGTATTCCACACGTTCCTTGGTGAGAAGCTGCCCACATGGAAGTCGGCGGCCGTCCTGGTGAGGAAGATTGCGGAAAACTATAAGCTGCCCTATTACACCATGTCTCCTACTTATTCCATCTGTAAGAATCATGGATATCTGACAGGAGAGCAATATACCTGCCCGCATTGTGGGGCTGAGACAGAGGTGTACAGCCGGATCACCGGATACTACCGTCCGGTAAAGAACTGGAATGATGGAAAAACCCAGGAATTTAAAGAGCGGAAAGTATATGATATCAGTAATTCACGTCTGAAAATGAGAACGAAAGCAGCAGCGGAGGCGGAATCGGCTTTGGAAAATACCGGGGAAGAGACGAAAACGATGCTGTTTACGACAAAGACCTGTCCGAATTGCAGGGTGGCGGTAAACTTCCTTGATAAGGCAGAGATCGCGTATGAAGTGGTAGATGCAGAGGAGAACGCGGAACTGGCAAAGAAATATGGAGTGATGCAGGCGCCGACGCTTGTCGTTGTGGATGAACATGGCGTGCAGAAACTGGCCAACGCATCGAATATCCGGGAATATATCCGGCGGCAGTGAAAAAAGAGGGAAGCAGCAGGGTGTCTTTGTTTTTTGTCCCGGAGGTGTTTTCAGGGTATCATAAGACACCGGTTATGCGCTATGGCGCGTGGCAGTATACGCGGAGACTGAAAATGTCCGACGGAGAGGAGAAATGGGTATGATATATGATATTGGAATTATTGGCGGTGGAACGGCCGGAATGACAGCAGCGGTTTATGGACAGCGCGCCGGAAAGCAGACAATCATTCTGGAAGCCATGAATTATGGAGGACAGATTACAGCGTCTTCCTGTGTGGAAAATTATCCGGGGATTGAAAGTATCAGCGGCGCTGAGTTTTCCATGAAGTTGTTGGATCAGGCGGTCAGGCTGGGGGCCGAGACGGAATTGGATCAGGTGACCGGCATTCGGGGAGAGAACGGAATCCAGGTGATTCAAACCACCGGAGAAGAATATGCATGCCGTACCGTGATTCTGGCGACAGGCGTAACACACCGTCATCTGGACGTGGAGGGAGAAGAGAGATTGACAGGGGCCGGTGTGTCCTATTGTGCAACCTGCGACGGCGCTTTTTTCCGGGGAAAAGATGTGGCGGTGATCGGTGGGGGAAATACGGCGCTGCAGGATGCAGAATTTCTTTCCAATTATTGTCGAAAAGTTTACCTGGTTCACCGGAGGGATGAATTCCGGGGAGAGACCGGACTGGCGGAGCGGTTAAAGAAAAAAGAAAATGTAGAGTTTGTTCTGAGCGCGGTTGTAAAAAAAATCGTTGGAGAAAATATGGTGGAAGGGGTTGTACTGGAAAACCGAAAGAACGGGGAAGAGATGGAGATTGCTCTTTCCGGTGTGTTCATAGCGGTTGGCCAGATTCCCCAGAATCAGGTTTTTACAGACGTAGTTCAACTGGACGAAGCAGGATTTGTGAAGGCAGATGAGGATTGTTTAACCACGGGAGACGGGATTTTTGCAGCCGGGGATTGTCGAACCAAAAAAGTGCGCCAGCTTACCACGGCGGCAGCCGACGGCGCCGTAGCGGCGCTGGCGGCCTGCCGGTATCTTTCCACGCAAGAGTGAACCTGCGTGGAGAGATACGGGAAAACAGCGGAACAAAAGATTTGGGAAAAGCAGCGGAACGAAAAATCCGGATCAGCAATGTGTGCATTCCCAGCGTCCGGAAGCGCCGCAGGGAAGGATGAGCCCGCTGCTTTTCACAGGAAGGCCGATTTCCTGGGAGTCCACCCGTCCTTTTCGATCTTTCAGTTCGGTAGAAATCATATAAGTCAGCACGGCGGGAGCCAGTCCGGTGGTGTAGGAATTCACCAGAAAGAACAGAGCGTCTTTCGAAAGAAGTTGCGTACACCGCCGGATAAAGGGATGGATCATGTCTTCAATTTTCCAGATCTCCCCCTTGGGTCCCCGGCCATAGGAGGGCGGATCCATAATGAGGGCGTCGTAATGATTGCCGCGTCGGATTTCCCGCTCTACAAATTTTACGCAGTCGTCCACTAACCAGCGGATGGGTGCGTTTTTTAGTCCGGAAGAAACGGCGTTTTCTTTCGCCCAACTGACCATTCCTTTGGAGGCGTCTACATGGGTAACCTGTGCTCCTGCGGCGGCCGCCGCCAGAGTGGCGCCGCCCGTATAGGCGAACAGATTCAGAACCCGGACCGGGCGTTTGGCATCCCGGATGATTCCGGAAAACCAATCCCAATTGACGGCCTGTTCAGGGAACAGGCCGGTATGTTTGAAACTGAACGGTTTCAGATGGAAAGTGGCAGATTGATAATGAATCTGCCATTGCTGCGGAAGATCGAAAAATTCCCATTCTCCGCCTCCTTTTTTACTGCGGTGGTAATGCCCGTTGCAGTGTGTCCATCCCGGAACGGTTTTCGGAGTTTCCCAGATTACCTGCGGATCCGGGCGGATCAGAAGATATTTTCCCCAGCGTTCTAACTTTTCTCCTTCTGTACAATCCAGAACTTCATAGTCTTTCCATTGATCTGCAATCCACATATCGATTCCTTTCTTCCGCGGTCTGATTTTGTATATTTGATGCATCTCGCACAGGCGGATGCTTTGTGATCATGTAGTAATCATAACATATTCTTGTCTGATTCACAATAAAATCAAAAGACACGGAGTAAACCGTGTCTTTTGATTTTGGTATGTCATTGAGAGGTTGATTCCTCGCTGTCCTGCAGTAAGTATGGATATACAAATCTGGGGAATGTCCTGCAATGAGGATGTATATCTTATATGGAGTGTACCGCCGGTTTTGTCCTTGGGGAAAACAATATGCGGCGATATTACTGCAGTGACAACTATACATGTAGTCCTCCCATCGGGAGAACGCTTATAAAACAGAAAAAGACAGTATCCACGCTTTGTGGAAACCGCCTTTGGTTACTCTTTTATAAGCCATACATACTATATCACTTTGCTGTGACAGTGTCAAGAAGTAATTTTATGACCTTTTCGTTACTTTTCCATAAACAGAGAAAAGAAAAGGGAAATGGCTTGACTTTTACGATAGGATTATGGTATAATTTTTCTGCGAATGGAAGTAGGTCTTTTTTTTATGCCTAAAAATTGGTGGCTTCGCAACCACCAGCAGCACGTAGTAAAGAATGTCCGATATTCGGACATCCTGCAACGAAAGTATAAAAAAGCGAGGTGGAAGTTGTGCGCACAAGAATCACATTGGAATGTACAGAATGCAAGAATCGCAATTACAACATGACCAAGGATAAGAAAGCTCATCCGGACCGCATGGAGACAAAGAAGTATTGCAAGTTCTGTAAATCACACACACTGCACAAAGAGACGAAGTAGTCATTTGGGAGGAAGTGGATGACATGAGTGAAAAGTCAGGGAAAACTCAGAAGAAAAGCTGGTTCAAAGGACTTCAGGCAGAGTTTAAGAAAGTCAGTTGGCCGGACAGAAATGCACTTACCAGACAGACAACGGCAGTTGTGGCAGTCTCTGTTTTGTTAGGAGCACTTATTACAGTGATTGACACCATCCTGAAATATGGAATTGACTTGTTGGTGAAGTAATAAAGGCACAGGCAGAAAGGTGATTTTATGTCAAACGCAAAATGGTATGTGGTTCATACCTATTCCGGGTATGAGAACAAAGTAAAAGCGAACATTCAGAAGACGATTGAAAACCGCCATCTGGAAGAACAGATCCTGGAAGTTCGTGTACCGCTGGAAGAGGTGGTTGAGCTGAAGAATGGTGTGCAGAAAGTCAGCCTGAAGAAGCTGCTCCCTGGTTATGTTATGATTCATATGGTGATGAATGACGACACATGGTACGTGGTTCGCAATACACGCGGCGTGACAGGATTTGTCGGTCCCGGTTCCAAACCGGTTCCTCTGGAGGAAGAAGAGATGGAACGCTTTGGAATTCGCCAGGAGGTCAAAGTAGATTTCCAGATCGGCGATACGGTTACAGTGCTGAGCGGTACATGGGAAGGAACAGTTGGTGTGATTCAGAAGCTGAATGAACAGAAGCAGAAGCTGTCGATCAATGTAGAACTGTTTGGTCGTGAGACACCGGTTGAACTTAGCTTTTCAGAAGTAAAAAAGATGGATTAAAAAGTGGGAGGGACGATGGTTCCGCCAATACCACAAGGAGGTAATGAAAAATGGCAAAAAAAGTAGAAGGTTACATTAAGTTACAGATTCCGGCAGGCAAGGCGACTCCGGCACCACCGGTAGGTCCTGCACTTGGCCAGCATGGTGTGAACATTGTTGAGTTTACGAAGCAGTTCAATGCAAGAACTGCAGACCAGGGAGACCTGATTATCCCGGTTGTCATCACGGTTTACAGTGACAGAAGTTTCAGCTTCGTTACAAAGACTCCTCCGGCAGCAGTTCTGATCAAGAAAGCCTGCAATATCAAGTCAGGCTCCGGCGTTCCGAATAAGAACAAAGTAGCCAAGATTACAAAAGCACAGGTGGAAGAGATTGCAAAGACGAAGATGCCGGATTTGAATGCGGCTACGGTCGAGGCGGCTATGAGTATGATCGAAGGAACATGTCGTTCCATGGGTGTTACGGTAGTAGAGTAGAGAAAGGTAACGAAGAAGAAATTAGTGGGAGGGGTTTGAACCCGCCAATACCACAAGGAGGTTATTTAGAATGAAACGAGGAAAAAAATATATCGAAGCTGCAAAACAGATCCAGAAAGGAAATCTTTACGAGAAAGCAGAGGCAATTTCCCTGGTAAAGAAAGCAGCGGTAGCAAAGTTTGACGAGACAATTGAAGCTCATTTCAGAACCGGATGTGACGGACGTCATGCAGATCAGCAGATTCGTGGCGCAGTTGTTCTTCCGCACGGTACAGGAAAGACCGTTCGAATTCTTGTGTTTGCGAAAGATGCAAAGGCAGAGGAAGCACAGGCGGCAGGTGCGGATTTCGTTGGCGGACAGGAGTTAATTCCGAAGATTCAGAACGAAGGATGGCTGGATTTTGATGTTGTAGTTGCAACGCCTGACATGATGGGTACGGTTGGACGTCTTGGACGTATCCTGGGACCCAAAGGTCTGATGCCGAATCCGAAAGCGGGAACGGTTACGATGGACGTAACGAAGGCGATCAATGATATCAAAGCCGGTAAGATTGAGTATCGATTGGACAGAGCCAATATTATCCATGTGCCGATCGGTAAGGCTTCCTTTACCGAGGAACAATTAGCGGACAACTTCCAGACGCTTGTGGATGCAATCATCAAGGCAAGACCGGCAGCAGTAAAAGGGCAGTTTCTCAAGAGTGTGACGCTCACCTCTACAATGGGACCTGGTGTAAAAGTAAATCCGATGAAGCTGCAGTAATTGGCAGGATGAGCAGGCCATATATTTGAAGGGGAATCCCCCGGAAAGATTTCTTTTTGAAATTTTTCCGGGGGATTTTATGTTATTGGTAATAGAACAGAAAGCGACGAAGGATTCATTGTTGAATATGTCAGTATGTGGGAAAGCTGTCGGCGGTGGATTTTCTTTATAAATCATAGTTTTTTTGCACAAAATTGTAGAAATAAATCAGAAAAAATTGTATAATATATAACATCAATATGAAAGAGAGGGCTAACTATGAAGCAAAATAATATGGTGGCAATGATTTTGGCTGGCGGCCGTGGATCTCGCTTACATGATTTGACGAATAAAGTAGCAAAACCAGCCGTTTCATATGGTGGGAAATACCGTATCGTAGATTTTCCACTCAGCAATTGCGCCAATAGTGGGATTGATGTTGTCGGAGTATTGACACAGTATGAATCTGTTCTTTTGAACAGCTATGTTGCAGCAGGCCGTCGTTGGGGACTGGATGCAAAAGGAAGCGGAGTTTATGTTCTTCCGCCGAGAGAGAAAGCAGATGCGAATCTGGATGTTTATCGGGGGACGGCGGATGCCATTTCTCAGAATATTGATTTTATTGATACATATAGTCCGGAATATTTGCTGGTACTTTCCGGAGATCATATTTATAAGATGAATTATTCCAAGATGCTGGATTATCATAAGGAACAGGGAGCGGATGCGACAATCGCCGTGATTGAGGTTCCGATGCGCGAGGCAAGCCGTTTCGGTATTATGAATACCAATGAAGACGGAAGTATTTATGAATTTGAAGAGAAGCCGGAGCACCCGAAGAGTAACCTGGCTTCCATGGGTATTTATATTTTTGACTGGAAGCAGCTGCGAAAGCTGTTGGTTGCAGATATGAAGGATTCGGAGTCCAGTCATGATTTTGGAAAAGATATTATTCCGACACTGCTGAACGACGGGAAGAAGCTGTTCGCATATAAGTATAAAGGGTACTGGAAAGATGTAGGAACAATTGATTCTCTGTGGGAAGCAAATATGGATCTTCTGGACAAGAAGAATGAATTGGATTTAAGTGATCCGACCTGGAAGATCTATACGGAGGATGTGACAACTTTGCCGCATTATGTAGGTGCAGACGCGGATATTAAGCGTGCATTCATTACCCAGGGCTGTGTGATTGAGGGTGAGGTAAAGAATTCGGTTCTGTTTACAGGAGCGAAGGTCGGTGCCGGAGCGAAAGTCATTGACAGTGTATTGATGCCGGGTGTGGAAGTAGAAGCAGGTGCAAAAGTGACGCGCGCACTCGTTGCAGATGGTGTGAGGATTGGAGAGAATGCCGTTGTGGGAAGTGCGGACAGCGAGCATATCGAACTGGTTGCGAAGCGAGTAAAGGGGGTAGAATAATATGGCAAAAGCATTTGGAATTGTGAATGCATCCGGAAAACATATCTGGGTGGAAGGGCTTGAGACATATCGTACAATCGGGGCCTTTTCTTTTCTTGGAAGATACCGTGTTGTGGACTTTCCGATTTCGAACTTCAGTAATAGCGATATAGAGCAGATCAAGGTATTTGTCAGAAGAAAGCCACGTTCTCTGGTAGATCATCTGGGAACCGGACGTCATTACAGCATCAATTCAAAACGTGGAAAGCTGCAGGTACTGTTTTCCGAGAACAGTGCAGATAATGATATTTATAATACTGACATTGCAGCGTTTCATGAGAATATGGAATGCATCGAGAGAATGCATGAGCAATATGTGATTATAACACCCAACTATATGGTATTTGCACAGAATTTCGATACACTTCTTCAGGCACATGTCGATTCGGAAGCAGACATTACTTTGTTGTACCACACGGTGGATAATGCGAAAGAAGCCTTTTTGAATTGTGACCTGTTGAATCTGAATAAGCAGAAGGGTGTACTATCCATTGAGAAGAACCGTGGAACTGCGAAGAACAGGAATATTTTCATGGATACATATGTCATGAAAAAAGAACTGTTCATAGAGTTGGTGAAAAAGGCAAAGAAGATTTCTTCCATGTATACGCTGGCACAGATCGTCAGTAAAGAATGTGAAGAACTGGATATCCGCGGCGTGGCCCATCGTGGATATCTTGCATCGATCACGGACTTTAAGAGTTATTATGATGCAAATCTGTCTTTGATTGACAGCAAGACGGCGGCAAGTCTGTTTAACGAAGAATGGCCGATCTATACACGTACCAACAACTCCAGCCCGACACAGTATTTTGAGGATGCGAATGTAAAGTATTCCGTAGTATCCAACGGATGTCTGATTGAAGGCACGTTGGAGAATTCCGTAATCGGACGGGGCTGTGTGATTAAGAAAGGCGCTGTGGTGAAGAATAGCGTCATTCTTCCGGGTGCTTTGATCGGTGAAGACGTGCATATTGAAAATCAGGTGGTAGATAAGCGTGCAAAGATCATTCATGCGAAGGAAGTAATTTCACCTTCGGAAAAACCTGGCTATGTGCGGAGAGAAGACACATTGTAAAACGAAGAGATACCTATTTTTATAAAAGACACTGGGACATGGGAAAACAAAATTTTCCCATGTCCCGGTTTTTTTGTATGTGTATGCTTTATCAGACGTGGAGCGTCCGCTCGCCAGAAGGGCATTCCGAAATCTATGCTTTTGCCGGAACAGGTGGGAAATGATCGTTGTTTGATAAAGGACGAAAAATGATGGCAATTTTTAAAATTGGATTCGGACTGTAAGAAGTTTACAGCAATAGATTTTACGAATCTGTATATACTAATTCTCATGAAGATGAGGAGGAATGGAAAATATGGATCAATATTTGCCGATACGTGATGTATACGCAAGAGAAATTCTGGATTCCAGAGGAAATCCGACGATAGAAGTAGAGGTACTGGCAGGAGAAGATACAGTCGGGCGGGCATCCGTACCCTCCGGTGCTTCTACCGGAAAATATGAGGCAGTAGAATTACGAGACGGAGAAAAACGATACGGTGGAAAAGGAGTGCAGCATGCCGTAGAACATGTGAATACGCAGCTTGCAGAGGCCGTAATCGGAATGAATGTATTTGATCAGCCGGGAATTGACAAGGTATTGATCAAAGCGGACGGCAGCGCCAATAAAAAAAATCTGGGAGCGAACGCTCTTCTGGGAGTGTCTCTTGCCGTGGCCCATACAGCGGCGAAAGCTTTGCGACTCCCCCTGTATAAATATCTGGGAGGTGTGAATGCCAAAAAACTCCCGGTACCTATGATGAATATTCTAAACGGAGGAGCACATGCAGACAATACGCTGGATATCCAGGAGTTTATGATTATGCCTGTTGGAGCCCATGATTTTAAAGAAGGTCTGCAGATGTGTGCGGAAATTTATCACACGTTAAAAAAGCTTTTGAAAGAAAATGGTCTGCAGACGGCCGTGGGAGATGAAGGAGGGTTTGCGCCAGATTTGCCCGATGCAAAGGAAGCACTGCGGTATCTTTGTAAAACCATAGAAAAAGCGGGGTACCGTGTTGGGGAAGATGTGGCGATTGCATTGGATGTGGCAGCCTCGGAACTATATAACCGGGATTATCAAAAATATGAATTCCCGGGAGAAAGCCAGATGCAGGAGAAAAAGGTGGTGCGGTCGGCAGAAGAGTTGATTGATTACTATGCAGAGCTGATGGAGGAATTTCCGATTTGTTCTATTGAAGATCCATTAGATGAGGAAGACTGGGAAGGATGGGAACTTTTGACCACACGGTTAGGGCGGGAAGTCCAATTAGTAGGGGACGACCTGTTTGTGACAAATGTAGATCGTCTGAAAAAGGGTGTGGAAAAAAGTGTTGCAAATGCAATCCTGATTAAAGTAAATCAGATTGGGACTCTGACAGAAGCAATTGAGGCAATTCAGCTTGCACAGAAATCGGGATATCAGGCGATTATATCCCATCGTTCCGGTGAAACGGAAGATACAACCATTGCAGATATTGCGGTGGCATTTAATACCGGCCAGATTAAGACCGGGGCGCCTTGCCGGACAGAGCGGGTAGCGAAGTATAACCGGTTGCTGCGTATAGAAGAGCAATTAGAAAAATACAGATGGTCATGAAAGAGATCGCCGAGCAGATTATGTCCGGCGATTTTTCTCTTTACTGCGGAAAAAATTCTTCATATCCGGAATTTTTCACAATTTGTTTTAATCCGTCCATAGCCTCTTCCAGGGAATATTCATGTGCTTCCAGAAAGGATTCCTCCTGTCTGCTGATATATTCATAAAAAAGGACTGCGGCAGCCAGCTCTTCTTTATGGTTGTAATTCAGGTTTTCAAGCAGTAGATTTTCCGCTTCATTGATTTTTCCACAGTCTATCATTTTTTTCAGATCATCCAGATCGGTTCCGGAGACGGAATACTTATTTTCCGGGGCAACATCTACCTGAGTATATTGCTTTCCAAGCAAAAGGGAGAATAGTACACGAACCATTTCCTTGATCATCCGCATCAAATAATCTTTTTCATCCTCATAAATCATAAATGCCTCCATTTTATTGTTTGTTGATTGGTAAATATTCTTTATCTTTTATTATAATGGTAATATCGGGAAACAGTCAACAGAAAACACATCGCAACAGTTCCGCGTATTTCTGTGCCGTGAAAAGCAATGGTTAGTTACTGTGCGCCCGTAGGATGTAAACAGTAACAATTGTTGTTATAACAAGGCATAAATTTCAAAAAAGAAATACTTGCCTTATTTTACCTGGTGTGATAAAATAATCATGGTTTATACACAGGAGGTGTGAGTGATGGAGATTTTAAAGATTATACTGACCATTGTATTTGTGATAGATTGTATCGTATTATCAGCAATTATTCTTCTTCAGGAGGGGAAGTCAG
Source organism: Lachnospiraceae bacterium (assembly GCA_910574195.1). Lineage (GTDB taxonomy): Bacteria > Bacillota > Clostridia > Lachnospirales > Lachnospiraceae > Schaedlerella. The sequence goes on from CAJTBF010000012.1 coordinate 63,790, forward strand.
CAGGACTCGGAACGATCAGTGGAGTTGCCGATTCCTACTGGGGACAGAACAAAGGAAGGTCGATGGAAGGGGCGCTTGTGAAGTCAACGAAGTTCCTTGCTGTTTTATTTCTTGTTCTGGCAGTCGTGCTGAATCTGGGAATATTTAATTAAGTACACAGAGATACGGAAAAGATACGATAAACACTCTATACATGCATATAGAGTGTTTTTTTCTATACCTAATTGGACATTAGTAGTCCAATTAGTATACCTAATTGAACATTAGTAGTTTAAGTTAGTATACCTTATCGGACAGCGGTAGCTGTCCGCCCGCCCGAAGGGCATGAATTACGGGATGCCCGGATGGGAATAAAAAGAAAAACAGGAGAGTGAACAGAGATGGAGAATACATTTGAAAAGCGAAAGAAAATGGTTTATGATTTTATATGTGACGATTTGTATGTTCCCATGAAGATCAAAGAGATGGCGATGGTGCTGCAGATCACCAGGGAACAGCGTGATGAGTTGAAGGAAGTGCTGGATGCGCTGGAAGCGGAAGGGAAGATTTCCCTGTCAAAGAGAGGGAAGTATTCCAAAGGACAGGCGCAGAAGCTGACCGGAATCTTTCAGGCGCATGCCCGCGGGTTTGGATTTATCGTTCGGGAAGGAGTAGAAGATGATGTTTATATTCCGGAGGAGGATACCCAGGGGGCGTTTCAGGGAGATGAGGTGGAATTCATTATTACCCGGAAAAAAGACGCCCAGGGCTCAAGCGGACGGCGGATGGAAGGAAAGATTACCCGTATACTTTCCCGGGGAACCACACAGATCGTAGGTCTGTATGAAAAATGTAAAAGTTATGGTTTTGTACGTCCGGATGATCCAAGAATGCAGCAGGACGTTTATATTCCGGAAGGAAAAGAAAAAGGAGCCATGACCGGTCATAAAGTAGTGGTGAAACTGACCTCTTATGGAGAAGAGCAGAAGAAACCGGAAGGGATTGTGGAAGAGATTATCGGGCATATCAATGATCCGGGAACGGATATTCTGTCTATCGTAAAAGGGTTTGCACTTCCCACGGAATTTCCGGAGAAGGTGATGAATCAGGCGGAACGTGTGAGTAAGGAAGTAAGCCCGGCGGACAGAGAGGGAAGAAAAGATTTGCGCACATGGCAGATGGTTACGATTGACGGAGAAGATGCAAAGGATCTGGACGATGCCGTTTCTTTAACGAAAGAGGGGGAGAATTATCACCTGGGGGTTCACATTGCAGATGTGACAAACTATGTACAGGAAAACAGTGCGCTGGACCGGGAAGCGTTAAAACGGGGAACCAGTGTGTACCTGGTGGACCGGGTGATTCCGATGCTTCCCCATAAGTTGTCCAATGGAATCTGTTCCCTGAATGCGGGGGAAGACCGTTTGGCGCTGAGCTGCCTGATGACGATCAATCCCAAAGGAGAAGTGATTGATTCTGAGATTGCGGAGACGGTGATCTGTGTGGATGAGAGGATGAGTTATACCAGCGTAGCCAGGATCTTAGAAGAACGGGATCCACAGGAATGTCAAAGGTATGCCCCTCTTCTTCCTTTATTTGAACGGATGGCGGAATTATCCGGCATTCTGCGGGAACGCAGGAAAAAGCGGGGATCGATTGATTTTGATTTTCCGGAGACGAAGATGGTACTGGATGCGCAGGGCAGGCCGGTGGAGATCAAACCTTATGAACGGAATGTGGCGACAAAGCTGATTGAAGATTTTATGCTTCTGGCAAACGAAACAGTAGCCGAGGAATATTATTGGAGAGAACTGCCGTTTTTGTATCGGACACACGAGATGCCGGATGAGGAAAAGGTAAAGGCATTGTGTCTGTTTATCAATAATTTTGGCTATCATATGCATGTGGGAAACGAGGTTCGTTCAAAAGAAATACAGAAACTTCTCGGGAAAGTGGACGGGACACCGGAGGAAGCGCTGATTAGCCGCCTGGCGCTGCGTTCCATGAAACAGGCAAAGTATACGCCGGAAAATACAGGGCATTTTGGACTGGCCGCAAAGTATTATACACATTTTACCTCTCCCATCCGGCGGTATCCGGATTTGCAGATTCATCGAATCATCAAAGAGAATATTCGTGGAAGGATGAACGAGGAGCGGATTGCACATTATGAAAAGATTTTGACGGAAGTAGCTATGCAGTCCAGTATGATGGAACGGCGTGCAGAAGAGGCGGAACGAGAGACTGTCAGGCTGAAAAAAGTAGAATATATGAAGGAACGGATTGGGGAAGAATTCGAGGGTGTAATCTCTGGAATTACCAGGTGGGGCGCTTATGTGGAACTGCCGAATACAATCGAAGGCATGGTACATGTCACCAATATGTGGGATGACCATTATGATTATGTAGAGGAACGTTATGAACTGATAGGAGAACAGACCCGAAAGGTGTATCAGTTGGGACAGGCCGTGAAGATACGGGTAATTGCCGCGGACCGGATACAGAGAACGATTGATTTTGAGTTTTGTGAAGAACCGTAAAAACGATGGACAGACAATAAGCAGGCAGGAAAGAGGGCGGCGCCGGACAGTGGGAAAAAGCCGCCGGAAAGGGGAACTTTTATGGGGAAGGTACAGGGAAAGCTGATTGCGAACAATAAAAAAGCGTATCATGACTATTTTATACTGGAGAACTATGAGGCGGGAATCGTACTGCACGGAACGGAAGTGAAGTCTCTGCGGATGGGAAAATGCAGTATCAAAGAAGCATTTATCCGGATAGAAGATGGAGAGATGTTTATTTACGGAATGCATATTGCGCCTTACGAAAAAGGGAATATTTTTAACAAGGATCCGCTCCGGGTACGGAAACTTCTGCTTCATAAAAAGGAGATTGATAAGATCTTTGGGAAAATGAAAGAAAAAGGGAATACAGTGGTTCCTCTGAAGGTATATTTTAAGGACAGTCTGGTCAAGGTGGAGATTGGACTGGCAAAGGGAAAGAAATTATACGATAAACGGGATGACATTGCCAAAAAGGATCAGAAAAGAGAAGCGCAGAGAGAATTTAAAATACGGAATCTGTAAGCACCTAGTCGGGTAAGAGAAAAAGGAGAAAATATGGCGGAACTTACCTCTTTGAGGCTTGGAAAAACGATGGAAAAGAAACTTCATTCGATTGGGATTTATTCAGCGGAGGAGTTGATAGCGGTGGGAAGTAAGCAGGCGGTGTTTCGGCTTAAGGCGCAGTATCCCAATACTTGTGTTGTAATTCTCTACCATCTGGAAGCGGCAATTCGTAATGTTGAGGTAAAGCAATTGGATGCCGCCTGTAAGGCAGAATTAAAAGAATATTTTCAGAAGTTATGAGGCATCCCGTATCTAAGGTACTCCGCGCAAACAGACGCTTTGCATCCGATAAGGTATACAAAAAATAGAGGGAAATTTTGTAGAATATGATGATGGAGAAACGGTTGTTTTCTACATGTCAGTGTGGTATCATTTTTTCGCGAAATCGCTTACAGAAATATATGGATGATGTTGACAGGACATAGTTTGAAAAAGCGGAAGGGAGAAGAGTATGGGAAAGAAACGACCAGGCAGAAAGAAAAGAGGAACGGCGGGAAAGCAGACAGAAAAGCCCATTCAAAATATTTTGAAAGTAGAGAATTTGGATTCGGAACCGGAAAAGAAAGGGGACGGAAAACCGGAAGCAGCATTACAATCAAAAGAGAATGTAAAGCCGGAATTGCAGGTGAAACCAGAGGAAGATAAGAATCTAAAAGAGTCGGCAAAGTCGGAAGAGAACAGGAAACCGGAACAGACAGCGCCGGAAAAGCAGGAAGAACAATCGGCGGAGGAGACAGTAGAAGGAATGGTTTCTGCAAAGGATGACGAGAAGATTTACAGGGAAAGATTTAACCGGCATTTTGAGGAATTGAAATGGCTTTATATGGAGTTGTATGGGAATAGCTCTATGTTTGCGGAATTGTGTGACAATCTTTTCCGGTTTTATCGGGAGAGGAATGCAGATCTGAAAGTTTTAGATCAGAAGCGGGAAGCGCGCCCGGACTGGTATAAGCAGAACGATATGCTCGGAATGATGTTCTATATTGATAATTTTGCCGGGAATATGAAAGGTGTGGAATCCAGGCTGGATTATCTGGAACGGAGCAATGTCAATTATATTCATTTGATGCCGTTTCTGGATACACCGGAGGGCCGCTCGGACGGGGGATATGCGGTTTCTGATTTTCGGAAGGTACAGGAAAAGCTGGGAACAATGGAAGATCTGGAAGATCTGACGGCCGCCTGTCATAAAAAAGAGATCAATGTCTGCATGGATTTTGTGATGAATCATACGTCGGAGGATCACGAATGGGCAAAGCGTGCCCGTCAGGGAGACGGAGAATATATGAGCCGTTACTTCTTCTATGACAATGATTCCATTCCGAAGCAGTATGAAAGAACCGTACCGCAGGTGTTCCCAACCACAGCGCCGGGAAATTTTACATGGCTTGAGGACGCCGGACATTTTGTCATGACTTCTTTTTATCCGTATCAGTGGGATTTGAATTATAAAAATCCAAGAGTATTCAATGAAATGATGTATAATTTTCTCTTCTTGGCGAACAAAGGAATTGATATCATAAGGATTGATGCAGTGCCGTATATCTGGAAAGAGCTGAATACCCAATGCAGGAATCTGCCGCAGGTACATACTATTGTACGTATGATGCGTATGATTGGAGAGATTGTATGTCCGGGCATCCTGCTTCTTGGAGAAGTGGTAATGGAACCGGAAAAAGTAGTGCCTTATTTTGGAACGGTGGAAAAACCAGAGTGTCATATGCTTTATAATGTCACAACCATGGCGACAACATGGCACACTGTGGCCACCAGAGATGTACGGCTTTTGAAACGGCAGCTTGATATTGTAAACGGACTGCCCAAGGAGTATGTGTTCCTGAATTATCTGCGGTGTCATGATGACATTGGATGGGGACTGGATTATGGAACGCTGATGGCAGAAGGAATCGGAGAACGTTCTCATAAGCAGTATCTGAATGACTATTTCCGGGGATATACCGGGGCGAGCAACAGCCGGGGCGAGCTTTATAATGAAGATCTTGTGACGGGAGACGCGCGGTTCTGCGGAACAACAGCATCCATGTGCGGGATTGAAAAAGCGGGCTTTGAGCAGGATGCCGAAGCTATGGAAAAAGCCATCCGGATGGATGCCATGCTGCACGCTTATATGTTTATGCAGTCGGGAATTCCGGTACTGTACAGTGGGGATGAGATCGGGCAGGTCAATGACTATACTTACAAGGAGGATCCCAATAAAGCGGCCGACTCCCGTTATATTCACCGTGGCAGGATGCGCTGGGATCTGGCGGAGCAGATAGACAATCCGGATACTGTGGAGGGAAAACTGTTCCATAGATTGGATCAGTTGGAAAAAATCAGAAAGACGGAGAAAGTATTTGTATCCAATGCGGATACCTGGACCATAGAGACCTGGGATTCGGGAATCCTGTGTATTGGCAGATATTATGACGGGGATAAATTGATCGGTCTCTTTAATTTCAGCGAGTCTGACAGAACCGCTTGGATCAACGAGACGGACGGGACCTATGTGGATCTGATTTCCGGTACGGAAATCAGGCCCCAGGGTGTCAACATTCCGGCGTATGGTTTCTACTATCTGAAAAAACAGGGAGATAAAAAAGCAGAAATATAAAAAGTGGAGAATGGCAGGAAAGAATATATCTGTACAGGCGCTTCTGTAAAAAAATGATAGATGCTCTGAATGATTTCTTAACCATATTTTTGTATGGTTAAAGAAGGCATTCAGAGCATTTTTTGACTTTAAAGCGAAGCGGGATTCATTCCAAAACAGGGATTTCAATCTGTACAATATAATCTTCGATTCGGTCAATGACATTTTCATTGATGCCTGTTTCATAGGAAAACCCATGAGGAGTCAGCCCCCGCTCTTTTGCATAATCCAGAAGTTGCTGATATCGTTTTGGAATTCCCTTCCAATCTCCTTTGTAGAAGGCACGCAGGTACTTTCCGCCGGGCATGAGATGCAGTCCGGTTTGGTATGCAAGAAAAGGGATTTCGATAAAGAGCCGGGAATAATCGTCAAAACGGCCGTTCAGCAAGCTTTTGACAGAGATCATGGAGCCATAGGAAGCCTTATGGAGGCGGCCAAGACGGTATTTTTCCGTCTCGGCGGTGATCAGTTCCACTTCCTGCTCAAAGGAGGTATCCTGATCGATTTCTACCGTAACCAGACAGCATTCCTCTTTTTCTACGATACGGATTTCAGACAGATCCATGGTCAGCAGAGTAGACAGATTTTGATGGTGTGAGCATAGTGTAGTTCGAACTGCCTGCAGGTGAGTGATCTGCATATCAAGATCCGCAATTTTTTCTTCCAGAAGGCATTTCAGGCTTTCGGCGGACCGGTTTTTCGTAAACTCTTGTATTTCGTTGATGGAAACGTTCAGTTCCCGCAGCAGCAGAATCGTTTCAAGGGCGGGACTTTGATGATACGTATAGAAGCGATATCCGTTTTCAGGGTGAATGAAAGCCGGTTTGAACAGTCCGATCTCATCATACCACATAAGGGTTTTCTTATTGATGCCGTGCATAGCGGCAAACTGACCGATTGTGAGAAGTTTCTCTTTTTTATGATTCATGGTTACCTCATAAAACTTAAAATTTTTTCTTGACCGTACAGTTACTGTATAGTTTACAATGCCATAGTATGAAGAAAAGCTGCAACTATGAAATATACATGGCACATATGTTGACGAAACAGAAAGGAACAGGAAGAAATTTATGGAAAATACAAACGGATACGAAAAACCTGTAACATTGAAAAATATTCTGAAATTTGCAGTACCAACGATCGCAATGACGGTATTTATGTCGTTTTATACGATGGTTGACGGATTGTTTGTATCAAATCTGATTGGTACGGGCGCACTTTCTGCAATTAATCTGACGGCGCCTCTTATTCAGCTTGTCACAGCCATCTCTACCATGCTTGCCACCGGAGGCAGCGCGGTCATTATGAAAAAGATGGGGGAACAGAAAACAGAAGAAGCGAAGGAAGATTTTACCTTTCTGATTTTGGTAAATGTTATAGTGGGGATTGTCATGTACGCCGTGGGATACCTGATAATGGATTCTGTTTTTGCGGGGATGCATCTTTCCGCCGAGGTGGAAGAGTACTGCGTGGAATATTTAAGCAGATACCTGGTGTTTACCGTACCGATTCTTCTTATGAATAACTTTACACTTTATATGATTGCCAGCGAAAAAGCCACGCTTTCTCTGATCTGTTCCGTGACAGGAGGAGTATTAAATATGGTGCTGGACTATGTGTTTATTGCCGGGTTTGGCATGGGGATTGGCGGTGCGGCTATTGCAACGGGCATGGGTTATTCAGTGACAGCGGTAGTGGGCTGCTTTATTTTCAGCAGAAAAAAGAGTCTTCTGCATTTCCGGAAACCGGCATTTCGCTTTCGGGTACTGGTAAATGCGGCAGCAAATGGATGTTCGGAGATGGCGACTGCACTTGTTACCGGGATCATTACCATGTTGTTCAACTGGACGATGCTGCATTACGTTGGGGAAGACGGGGTTGCGGCTGTCACAATTATTATGTATATGTTGATGTTTGCCAGTTCTCTGTATACAGGATATACTTACGGAATTGCGCCCATGGTCAGCTATTACTACGGAGAACAAAATCGTGAGAAGCTAAAAAAACTAATTACAGTCAGTTTAGAGGTAATCACAGGAATCTCGCTTGTAACGGTTGCGGCCTCTTTCATGTTGACAAGACCGCTGGTTTCCGTGTTTACCCGCCCGGAGAATCCGGTATATGATCTGGCGGTAACAGGCAACAGGATTTGCACGATCGCACTCTTCTTTATCGGTTTTAATATTTTTGCCAGTGGGATGTTTACCGCGTTATCCAACGGAGTCGTTTCAGCCGTCCTTGCATTTTCCAGATCTTTTGTGTTCATGCTAATCACGATGCTTGTGCTGCCTGTCATTTTGGGGGTGAACGGAATCTGGCTGGCTACGCCTGCCGCGGAAATGATGGCGCTTGTTCTGTCTGCTTTTCTGTTCCTGAAGTACAGAAGGAAGTACGGATACTAATATCCAATTAGGTATACCTTATTGAACATTAGTAGTCCAATAAGTATAGCTTACCGAAACATGCCTTACACCTTTGTAGAAAAATAGTCAGGGCAGAAATACTTGTGTATCAGAACCTCTCAAAAAACGTCAGCGTTTAACGAGGTTTTTTCGAGTTTAGCGTCTGTTACGTTTTTGCGAAGCGAAAGTGGGGTGATGTGGACAAGTATTTCTGTCCTGGCGGACGATTGCTTTTTGTCCAACAAAGCATAGCAAAAAAGGGTTTTCTTTCGGATCTGCCGGCCAGGCGGTTACTTTTCCGTTGTTTCTCTTCGGAACAGGATGGGAGGAATGACTTTATGAACAGGGGTCTCTAATGGAACCGGTTTTCTTTTCTTTTGTTCATTCATCTGTTCCACCAGAAGCTGTACCGCCTCGTACGCGATCTTGTCAATCTGTTGTCCGACCGTACTGATTGGGAGAATCGCTTCCCGGGAAATGGGGGAATTATCAAAACCAATCAAAAAATAATCATCAGGTAATGTACCATATTTTCTGATGATCAGATTCAGAAGGACGTTGGCATGGGTGTCGTTGGAAACAAAGATGCCCTTTTTTTGGTTCTGATAATGTGTTTCCAGCTCTTCTAAGAGAGACTGCATCTGTGCCAATGTCGTCTCATAGGTATGTCCGAATTCCCGCAAAAAAATCTGGTATTCCTGCTGTTGTTCCCGGCAGAAATCGGTAAACCCTAAAAGACGGCCATAGGCAGGTGTATCTTCGGATCCGGGCGCATTGATGTGGAACAGAACGTCGCAATGGTGTCTGGCCAAAAGCGCAGCGGCCTGGTATCCTCCCATATAGTTATCGGTGTTGACACTGCTTACATATTTGTCCTCCCGTTCAATCGTTACGATCGGAATGGAAAGAGAGGCCAGTTCCCTGGATGAGATGGTATGGCTTAAGATGATTAATCCTTCGATCTTATAGGCCAGAAGTTCCTGAATATATTTTCGTTCTATTTCTTCGGTTTTGTTCCCAATAAATACGAGAAATTTATAATGGAAAGTCTCATAGGTAGACAGAATCTGACTCAGCATTTCCGAGTAATAGTGGTGGTATAGATCCGGGATGATAATACCGATGAATTCGGTTTTCCCATTTGCCAGGATCTGCGCTACTTTATTTTCTTTGTAGCCCAGCTTTTGCAGCGCATCTGCGATGGTCTGCTGGTTTTCCAGCGTCAGAGAATCCGGATTGTTGAAATATCTGGAAATTGTTGTTTTTGAGAAATGTGTGTAATCCGCGATCTCACGGAATGTGACGTTCTTTTTTTCTCTCATAATAATAAAGCCCTTCCCCCGAAAAGCATTCGTACTTTTTTGTAACTTTATTTCCGCGGAGCAACAAGCCAGGAGGACATGCTTGCATGTACATTTGGCGGCTGCCGCGAGGATTGCCAGGTGCCGGTGACACTGCTTAGATAGTATAAATTATAACAAAAGTAAGGTTATGAAACAAGATGTAATCGGTTAAGTAACCGGTTTTGTAAAAGCTGCATAATTCAACGGGTAAAAAATCAGCACTATTCATAAAAAATATTTTCATGATTGACTTCTACTTATAGGAATGCTAATATAAAAAATATAAAGTAACCGGTTGCTTTACCGGTTATTTAAAAATATATTACCTATCGGACACAAAGTATATGTCTGCTCAGGAAGGAGCATGGATTACGGGATGACCGGATGGGTAGAAAAAAGGATACAAATGACAGGAGTCAGAAGTTATTGTATCTCCGAAGACTGTCGGCAGCAGTTTTTCGGGAAAGGTCCAGAAAACAAAAATGAATCAGACAGGAGGAGTGCGTTATGAGAGGAAAGGGATGCAAAGGCATCGCATTGGCATTGATTCTGGTATTGATGTCGGGGATGCTGACCGGATGCAGATTTGGTTTTGCCAGCGATCCGGATGATCCAAATGAAGAGGTGAAGGAAGAACCAATTGATACGTCCGTAGATACTTTCGAATATGACAGTTCCCTATCAGGAACTAATATCACGCTGCTGAATTCGAAAGCGGAGATCCAGGTAGCTTTGGGAAAGATGGGAGAAGAATTTGAAAAGAAGTCGGGCGTTCATGTGGAAGTAATGCCGGTTACGGACGGAGATTCTCCCTATACAAAAGTGGTGAGTCTGTATAATTCCGGAAATCCGCCCACCATGTCGATATTGGATACGACGGATGTGATTGCACTGGCAGAAGAGAAGGCGGCAGATTTGTCGGAGGAAGCCTGGATTGCGGAAGCGGAGAATTATCTGACAGAAGTCAACGGAAAAGTATACAGTCTGCCGTTATGTATTGAGGGACGCGGGATTATTTATAATAAGGCGGTGATCGAAGAAACGCTGGGTGAGACTTTCGATCCGGAATCTATCACCACATTGGATGAGTTTACCGAGTTCCTGGAAAAGCTGAAAAAAGCAGGGATGGAAAAGCCCGTGTCTATGGCAAAAGAAGACTGGTCTCTGGGAGCGCATCACCTGCAATTTGTCTATGAGACTTATGACGGGACTTCGGAAGGCGCACAGAAGGTGATTGAGCAGATCAAATCCGGAAAGATGGATCTGCATTCCTATAACCGGATGCAGGAATTTCTGGACATGTTCGATGTACTGAAAGAGTACAATGTGGCAAAAGGAGATCCGCTGGGAGCAGATTATGACGAAATGGCCATTGACCTGGCAGACGGAAAAACTGCGTTCTGGTTCAATGGGAACTGGGCATGGCCCAATCTTTCCGAAGCCGGTGCAGACAATGAAGATGCATATGGATTCTTACCCTACTTTCTGAATGATGATCCGGATGATTTTGCCAATCAGAAGATCCAGGGTTCCCCTTCCAAGCAGGTCATGGTGGATGGACAATTTGCATCAGAACAGGAACAGGCTGCTGCAAAGGAGTTTTTGAACTGGATTGTATTCAGTGAAATTGGGCAGCAGATGATGGTGAAAACCTGTAATCTGATTCCGCCTTTCCAGAACAATCCGTATGAACCGGGAGATCCGTTGAGTCGTGATATTTATGAAAAAGTGCATGCGGATAAAGCATTCAATGCTTCCGCGATTGTACCAAACGATCACTGGGCAGTTCTGGGGGCCGCCATGCAGAAGTATCTTGCGGATCGCAGCGACAAGGAAGAGCTGATCGATTCTGTGCAGGGGTATTGGGACGAACAGGAATAGAGAGGATGGAACAGAGACAGATCTGTTCCGAAAAAATAGAGGAGGACAAAAACCATATGAGATCGAAAAATAATGGAAAAGATTTCTGCATTTTTGCATTGCCGGGACTGTTTTGTTTCATTGCGGTTGTAATCGTTCCATTTGTTTATGGGGTATACCTGACTATGACAGACTGGAATGGGGTGTCTGCCGTAAAGAATTTTGTAGGCCTGAAAAATTTTGCAGGAGTCATGAAGGATACTCAATTTTGGACATCGCTGCTGCTGACTTTCAAATATGTTATATTTGTTGTGGTGATCGTCAATGTGATGGCCTTTGGAATTGCTTATTTGCTGACAAGGGGAATGAAAGGACAAAACTTTTTCCGGGCCGGCTTCTTCACGCCGAACCTGATCGGCGGAATCGTATTGGGATATATCTGGCAGTTTGTCTTTTCCAGAGCGTTTGTGAGTATCGGGGAATCGACCGGTTGGAGCCTGTTTGAGGTATCCTGGCTGTCGGATCCGACCAAGGCGTTTGCGGCATTGGTACTGGTATCTGTCTGGCAGTTATCCGGTTATATGATTTTGATTTATGTAGCCGGGTTTATGGGCTTAAGCGAAGATGTGATGGAGGCGGCAAGTATCGACGGGGCTTCCGGATGGACGAAGATGCGCAGCATCGTAATGCCGTTAATGATGTCTTCTGTGACCATTTGCCTGTTTTTAACGCTTTCCCGTGCTTTTATGGTATACGATGTGAACTTGTCTCTGACGGCAGGCGCACCTTATGGAACCACAGAGATGGCGGCCATGCATGTATATGAAAAAGCGTTCACATCCAGACAGTTTGGCGTCGGTCAGGCAGAAGCTTTGATTCTGTTTGTAATCGTTGCATGTATCAGCGGTTTGCAGGTATATCTGACAAAGAAGAAGGAGGTTGAAGCATAATGCAGCAGACAGTGGTAGGAGGAACGAAAAAGAAAGTAGCGAATATGCTGGCTATGGCAGGTTTGATCTTGATTTTTATTGCATATATGTTCCCATTTCTGATGGTGATGATCAATTCCCTGAAGCAAAAACGGGATATTATTAAAAGCCCCTTTTCCTGGCTGTTTACGATCAAAGGCTTGTCTTTTGATAACTTTGTGAAGGCATTTACACAGATGGACTTTCTGAATGCTTTCAAAAATTCACTGATCGTAACGGTTTCGGCGACGGCGCTTGTCACGTTGTTTGCAGCCATGCTGGCGTATTATATTGTACGTCATAAGAACTGGATTTCCAACATTACATTTGCACTGATGGTTGCGTCCATGATTATCCCGTTTCAGGCAATCATGATCCCATTGGTTAGTATTTACGGCGGAACGTTGAATATATTAAATCACCGCCTCACATTGATTTTCATGCATACCGGATTTTCCATGGCAATGTCCGTGTTCATGTTCCATGGATTTATTAACGGAAATATTCCCATTGCTCTGGAGGAAGCGGCCTATATAGACGGATGTACCCATTCCCAGACATTTTTTAAGATTGTATTTCCACTATTGAAGCCAATTATCTCTACAATGGTGATTTTAAATGCCCTGGCCTTCTGGAATGATTTCCTGTTGCCGTCTCTGGTGCTGACGGATAAAGAATTACTGACGCTGCCTTTGTCTACATATAGTTTTTACGGGACTTATTCGGCAGATTATGGTACGATTATGGCGGGACTTCTGCTATGCGTCGTTCCGATTCTGATTCTGTATGTGGTACTGCAAAAGCAGATCATCAACGGAGTTGTGGCCGGAGCTGTGAAATAGGAAGGCAAAAAGGGGGAGGGGATCCCCCTTTTTTGTGATACAATAAAAAACAGTGAGGATATAATATAGAACAAAGAGAGGGGAATGGTGCACAAAATGAAAGATATATTGCATTTGAAAGCGCCGGGAAACTGGATGAATGATCCCAACGGCTTTATTTATTACGAAGGAAAGTATCATTTGTTTTATCAATATTTTCCTTATGCTCCGGAGTGGGGAACCATGCATTGGGGGCATGCGGTGAGTGAGGACCTGATTCACTGGGAACATCTGGGGGTAGCGCTGTTCCCCACAAAACGGTATGATCAAAATGGGGTGTTTTCCGGGAGTGCGCTGGAGAAGGATGGGAAACTGTATCTGTATTATTCCGCGGTGCGTTATCTGGAGACGGATCCGGAGGATATTCACAGAGCGGCCCGGGATCGGTATGAGAGCAGCCAGGCGATGCTGATTTCCGGAGACGGAATGCATTTTGACAACTGGAAAGACAAGAAGCAGATTCTTCCGGTGATACGGGATGAAAATGTGGCGGATTCCGTTCATACCCGGGATCCAAAGGTATGGAATGAGGATGGAATCTATTATATGATTCTGGGCAGTACGTACCGGGAAAAGGCAGGACGCGTTCTGTTTTATGTAAGTGAAGATGGAGAAAACTGGGAGTATGCGGCTCAATACCGGCATGAAAAGTTTGGCCGGATTGTAGAGTGTCCGGATCTGTTCCGATTGAAACATACCTGGGTATTTCTTGCGTCTCCCATGTATGTGGAGGATGCAGGGAAGGGGTATGAGCATCATGCGGTCTGTACACTGGCAGAGTTTGACGGGCAAGATTGTCAATTAACGCTGCGGAAAGGTTTTCAGTATGTGGATTATGGGATGGATCTGTATGCGCCTCAGACTAATGTGGACCGGGAAGGACGACGGGTAATGGTGGGCTGGATGCGGATGCCGAAGGCGGTAGAAAAAGAGGAAAAAACCTGGATTGGAATGATGTGCCTCCCCAGAGTGATCGACGTGAAGGAAGGACATATTTATTTCAGAGTGCACCCGGAGATAGAGCGGTATTTTTCCGGGGAAATTCAGGACAGGAAGCATCTTTGTACAGACAGACCATGCCGGATCAAAGCGGTGCTGGAGGAAGGAGAATGTCTGGTGGTCGGAGGATATCGGATCTGGGTGGAGCAGGGATATCTGAAGACGGATCGGAGCAAGGTGTTTCAGGGAATGGAAGGATACGCACAGACGGCTGCGACACCGCGAAGTCTGGATACCCACAGGCTGGATATTTTTGTGGAACCGAATTTGATCGAAATATTTATCAATGAAGGGGAGTATGTGATCAGTCATGTAGTATATGGATTGGACGATGCCATTGAGGGAGAGATCGAGAGTATCAATATAGGCGGCCTGTAAAGAAAGAATCAAAAATCAAAGAGATAAAATAGAAAGAAGCAGCCGGGAAATTTGTTTATTCAGATTTCCCGGCTGTTTTGTTTGTTATCGTATACATAAAAAGCTGCCGGCGCCGGATATTCTGTGTTCTTTGCGTCCTTTTCGGTGCTTTGTACTGAAAACCCTTGTGTGAAATAGTTCGGCCTGTCTGGAATATCCGGCGTAGTCGGTATTTTGATGCTATTCCAGATTCTGCTGCAGCTTTTCTTCCAGCCGGAACAGACGAATCTGTTTTTCTATCAATTGTTCCAGTTTGTGATAGGCGTGGTTGGTAATGTCCATCATGTGAACGGGCTGCTCTCCACAATGACGTACAAATTCTCTGACCGCAGCAGAAGTGGCAAGCGACATTTCCGTAAAGTAATTGATTTTATTAATGCCATGTTTTACTGCGGATTGGAATGCTTCGTCTGTCAGACCGGAGCCGCCGTGGAGTACCAGTGGAATCTTTACGGCGGCGCGAATGGCCGAGAGGCGTTCCAGATCCAGTTTGGGCGTTCCGCGCACGATTCCGTGAACCGTACCTACGGCAACGGCCAGTGCGTCCACTCCGGTTGCTTCTGCAAAAGAAACGGCCTCCTCCACAGTGGTATACAGACTGCTGTCTGCGGTCAGTCCGCCTTCTACCAGCGCGCCGGCCTCGGCACCTCCTACGTGCCCGATTTCACCTTCTACACTGACGCCGCAGGCATGGGCGGCCTCCACCACCTTTTTCGTATTGGCGATGTTTTCCTCCATAGGGAGACTGGAACCATCATACATCACGCTGGAAAATCCGGAATGGATTGCCCGCATACATTCTTCAAAAGAAGCGCCATGATCCAGGTGAAGTGTAATCGGTGCGGAAGAATTACGGATCATGGAAAGCGTATTCCTTAAATATTCTTCCGGCTTGTTCTGCCCGGCAGCCAATCCCCATGGTATCATAATAATTGCTTTTCCACCGGTATGTTCTGCCGCTTTGATAATTGCTTCCGTGGAGGCATAATCAAAGGTGACAAAGCCCCCGACGGCAGAGTGGACTTCCAGCGGTTCTGCAAGAAGTTCTTTTAATGTGACTAAACTCATATATAATCTCCTTTGTGTTTTTATAATATCCAGAAGAAGCTGCCGATCAGATGTCTTTTGGATACAGTGGAGCAGTTTTAACTTATTGAATTAATTTAATTGAATTAAGTTTATCATATTTTTTGCTTTTTTCAAGAAGAAAAATAGATAAAATTCGGAGATGATTTTTGTGAATATTTCCGAAAGGAATAAAAAAGAAAAATATAAAAATTTTCCATAAAAAAGGAAGAGAAACGATAGAAAACAAAAAAATATACAAAAAAAGGGAAGAAATTTTGTGAAAAACAATGAATTATAGATAAATCTTGACGTGTTGTCTGTTGTGAAGTATAATAAAATTAACTTAATTGAATTAATTTAATGGTGAAAAATCTTGGCATGATAACATCACCATAAAAAATCGAGAAGATGTCCGGCGGGCAGTTCGGATATAGAAGAGGAGTGAGAATTTCATGTTAAAGAAAACAAATTATCAGGGAAAGAACAGTGAAATCATACAGCAGCAGAACCGGTTACTGGTGCTGCGGCTGATCCGGGAGAAAAAGGTGGTTTCCCGGGTGGGGCTCTCAGAGCTTACCGGACTCAAGCAGGCTACCATCACAAATATTATCAATGAACTGATGGAAAGAGAGTATGTCGAAGAGACAGGGCTCATTGAAGGCGCCAATGGAAGACGGGTAAAAGGAATTGCGCTGAACAGTGAAAAGGTACGGGTTCTGGTTTCCCGAATTACCAGCGATTATTATGCGGTCGGAATTTATGACTTACAGGGGACCTGCATCAAAGTGGCGAAAAAGTTCTGGGAACAAGGGGAAGGCTTTCTGCGTAAATTGGAATTCATACGGGACGATCTGCGGGAATATATGTCCCTGTACGGAGAGAATAAACAGGTTATCGGGACAGGGATTGCTATTGAGGGAAGTGTTACCAGTATGGATCCGGAATTCAAAGAGTGGCAGGACAGGGATATGGAGACATATCTGAGTCAGTATTTTTCCGAAGAACTGGGCATGGCAGTGTTTGTGGAGAATATGTCCAATATGAGCGCATTTTTCGAGTGGAACAGGCAGATTTCCAATGGCGTAGAACTTCAGACACTGGTTTGTTTGAGTATTGGTTATGCGGTAGACTGTACGGTTGTTTTTGACGGCAGATTTTTGAAAGGAAGAAACGGAAAAGCCGGACATTTTGGACATGTCAGTATTGATATGAACGGGCCGCTGTGTGAGTGCGGCAACAGAGGGTGTATCCGAAATTATATTTCCGTAGGCGCCCTGAAAAAAAGATACGCAGAGCTTTTGAAAAGCGATGCGCCGGAGAAAGCGGAACAGGACTGGAATATCAGGGATATTGTACAGGCATATTACGATCAGGAAAAAACAGCGGTCATGTTGTATGAAGAGGTTGCTGAAAAATTGGGAGTTATTTTTGCTAATCTGATTAATCAGTTTCATCCGGAGGAGCTTATCTTTGGAGATGAGATTCCCAATAATGATACATTTCTTGAACTGGTAAAATCTTACACAAAGAAACGATTGCCGAAACACCGTTATGAAAGAACGAATCTAATGGTATTCCGGGAAAAACGGAAAACGGAAAATGATGTCGGTATGCGGGGGATGTGTCTCTTTGTGATCAATGAGAAACTAAAAGATATGAAATTAAATTGATGTATTCTCCTACCCATTCGGGAGAACAAAATCTGGAGGGTACATACAGAATTTAGGAGGATGTATGCAGGACTATAAAATTAGCCTCCGGCATATTACAAAAAGTTTTCCGGGAGTAAAAGCGCTCTCCGACATTAATTTTGATGTTCGAAAAGGGGCGGTCCATGTCATTATGGGCGAAAACGGTGCGGGAAAATCCACCATGATGAAAATTATCAATGGGGTATATCATCCAGATAGCGGAGCAATTTTTATTGATGGGAAACAGGTTAGTATCAAAACACCGATGCAGGCGACAGAACTTGGAATTGCGATGATTTATCAGGAACTGAATTTTGTGCCGGAATTTACAATTGAAGAATATTTATTTATGGGAAAAGAGCCCCAAAAGGGAAGAGGGATTGTGGACTGGAAGAGGCTGCACAGTGAAGCGGTTCGAATTATGGAGGAGGAAGGCGTAAACTATCATCCCGGAACAAAGATCAAGGATATTACAGTATCGGATCTGCAGATCCTGGAGATTATCAAAGCGACCACTTCCGGTGCGGAGATTATCATTATGGATGAACCGACCTCTTCTATTTCCAATCAGGAAGTGGACCGGTTATTTCAAAAGATCGAAGAACTGCGCAAAAAAGGGATCACGATTCTGTATATATCCCATAAACTGGATGAGATTTTCCGCATTGCGGATGAGATTACGATTATTCGTGACGGAGCCGTGATTGAGACAAAACCGGCTTCAGAATATGATCATGATACGATTATCGCAAAAATGGTAGGGAGATCTCTGGAAAATGTATATCCGGAGATGATTCATCATCCGGGAGAAGAATATTTCCGTGTAGAACACCTGACAGGCGGATATTTCCAGGATGTCTCTTTCTATGCAGCAAAAGGGGAAATAATCGGATTTGCCGGTTTGGTCGGTGCAGGGAGAACAGAGGTGATGCGCGCCATTGTAGGGCTGGATCCCATAAAGGAAGGAAAACTGTATAAGGCCAGGCAGGAAATACACAATGGTACCGTACAGAATGCAAAGAAAAACGGGATAGCCATGGTGTCGGAAGACCGGAGAAGATATGGAATCATAGGGGTTCGAAGTATCCGGGAGAATATTGCGCTGCCGAACCTGGAAAAAGTCAGCACGTATGGTGTGATCCGTCACCGGAAAGAAAAGGAGATCACACAGAATTACTTTCAAAAACTAAATATAAAGGCGCCGAGCCATACCACACTGATTCAAAATCTCAGCGGGGGAAATCAGCAAAAAGTAGTTTTGGCGAAATGGCTGCTGGCATGTCCTGATGTTCTGATTTTGGACGAACCTACAAGGGGAATTGATGTGGGTGCAAAATATGAGATTTATTGTCTGATCAAAGAAATGCTGGCACAGGGGACCACCATTCTTATGGTTTCGTCAGAACTGCCGGAATTGATTGGAATGTGCGACAGGGTGTATGTCATGGCAGAAGGTAGAATTACCGGGGAAGTGGCGAAACAGGAGATGACGCAGGAGGCAATTATGCGCTTAGCAACAGGAGGAGAGAAGAATGAATAAGGAGAAAGGGAGACAGGATTTTGCAGCCCTTTTTAATAAATGGGGAATTTATATTATTTTATTACTGATGATGGTACTGAGCGCAATCGCAAGCCCGAATTTTCTCACAGTCAGCAATATTTTAAGTGTACTGCGTCAGAGTACGCCGACAATTCTGCTGGCATTTGGTGCCATGTTCCTGATGATTTCCGGTAATATGGATTTATCGGTGGGAGCAGGGCTGGCATTTTCCGGAATTGCCGCGCTCGAAGTATACACCAAATCGGGCAATCTGATGCTGGGAGTGGCTTTTGGCATTTTCTGCGGCATTGTAATCGGAGTGGTAAACGGTGTGA
This sequence comes from Lachnospiraceae bacterium, assembly GCA_910574195.1. Taxonomy (GTDB): domain Bacteria; phylum Bacillota; class Clostridia; order Lachnospirales; family Lachnospiraceae; genus Schaedlerella. The sequence goes on from CAJTBF010000012.1 coordinate 83,054, forward strand.
TTACGGCCTATCTTGGAGTACCGTCTTTTATTGTAACGCTGGCGATGGATATGATCATCCGGGGACTGATTATGATTTATACAAATGGCCAGGCGATCACCCGGACCGATAATTTTGCGGAAATCGGCCAGGGATATGTAGGTCCGATTCCCATTCCGATTATTATTGTGGCCGTGACTGCAGTCGTGGCGTGGTTTATTTTAAGAAATACGACGATGGGACGCAAATTCTATGCGATTGGCGGGAATGCAGAAGCGGCCAAAGCAGCCTGTATCAATGTAAAAAGAGTGATCGTGCAGTCTTATATTGTATCAGGGGTTTTGACTGCAATGGCGGGAATTATTCTGATTTCCAGACTGAACAGCGGCGCGCCAAACGCAGGGGACGGATACGCGCTGGATGCCATTGCATCTACGGTAATTGGCGGTTCCAGTCTGGCCGGAGGCGTAGGGACAGCTACCGGAACGCTGGTAGGGGCCGTGATCATGGGACTGATCAGCAATATTTTGAATCTGGTGGGCGTCCAGTCTTATGTACAAAAAGTGGTAAAAGGGTTGATTATTTTAGCCGCCGTTATTTTGGATGTGCAGTCGAAAAAGAAAAAATCATAAAAAACAAATCAATAGAAAAGAAAATGGAAAAAATAAAATGAAGGAACAAAGTGAACAATGAGATAATGGGAAGAACGAAAAGAGGAGAATAGAGATGAAAAAGATCATAAGTATATGTCTGCTTGCAGGAATGTGCCTGGGACTTCTGGCAGGATGTGGTTCGAAAGGAAACGATTCGGATTCCGGCTCCGGCGAGGGAAACAAAAAAATGGTTTATATTGCCCAGGATATGAATGATCCGTTTGCCTCCTGGCTTGCGAACAGCGTAAAAGCCGTGGGGGGAGAAAACGGGTATGATGTGTCGATTATGGACGGACAGGCCGATGGAGCAAAACTTGTAGAGATGCTGGAAAATGCGAAGAATACGTCGCCGGACATCATTGTAATGCAGCCCAATCCGGACGCGCAGGTTTTACGAACCATTCAGGATATTCAAAAAAATGAGATCCCGGTTATTGTGGTAAATCTTCCGCTGCCGGAAGATCCGGAGGCAGTACCTACCGTAATCTGTGATGATTATACACTGGGGTATTCCATTGCCCAGGAGGCGGCAGAGAATCTGAAAGAGAATGCCAATGTGGTAATTTTAAACGGAATTCCGGGAATGTCGGTCACATCGGAGAGAAGAAGAGGTTTTCAGGAAGGACTTTTGGACGCCAGAGAGGATGTGACACTTTTGGACGAATTGGATGCGAATTTCAATAAAGACGAAGCAATGGATGCTATGGATGACTGGCTCCAGAAGTTTGACCAGATTGACGGTGTAATCTGTGCGTCGGACGGTATGGCTTTGGGCGCCATTGAGTCTTATAAATCGAATAATAAGGATTTCAGTGGGGTACAGTTTTATGGCATTGACGGTCTGGCGGAAGGATGTCTGTCCATCCAGGCGGGAGAAGAAAAGGCGACGGTTCTCCAGGATGCAATGACCATGGCAGAGGAAACAATCAAAATGGCGGATGGAATTATGGATGGAAGTATCACCGATTGTCCGACGGTTACGATTGATGCTAAAGTCATCAATGAAGACAATATAGAGGAAATGATTGAATTCCATAAGAAAAACGGATTGATTGAGTAGTGGAAAGACGGGAATAGATGGAGTGAGAATATGGAGAAAAAGGACGTACTTTGCATTGGAATCGCCTGTATGGATGTTTTGATTAAAAATGTGGATCTGGCATCTCACTTTACAGGGGAGACGAAACCGGCGGAACATGTGAGTGTCGGAGTCGGCGGTGACGCGGCAAACGAGGCGGTGGTCCTGTCCCGGCTGGGACATTCTGTGCAGATAATGTGCAGAACGGCCGATGACGATGCGGGACATTTTATCCGCGGATATCTGCAAAAAAACAAAGTGGATCTGTCTCTGTCCTCTGTTGCAGAAGAGGGAGAGTCCAGCATCAATGTGATCGTTATTCAGGAAAACGGGGACCGGAATTTTATTAATTCCGGGATTCCCGAGGCTGTTTGTTTTACTCCGGATATCAACAAAATGGAAAATGTGAAAGTCGTATCTCTGGCCAGCTTGTTTTTACCGCCGTTTGCGGATCGTGAGTCTGTGCTGCAGACAGCCAGGCGGGCAAAGGAGATCAAAGCCCTCACCTGCCTGGATGTGATCGTGAGTGAAGATTCCAGACTGGAAGAATATAAGGAAGCGCTTGGCTATGTGGATTATGTTTTCCCAAACCGGGAGGAAGCGGCACTTTTGACGGGAAAAACGGAACTGGAAGAGATGGCGGATGTATTTCTGGGATATGGTGTGAAGAATGTCATTATTAAAACCGGAAAAAAGGGTTGTTTTGTGAAAAATAAAAAAGAATGTTTTTTTGTGCCGGGCTATCCGGTGACGCAGGTGGTGGATACAACCGGGGCCGGGGATAATTTTGCGGCAGGTTTTATCTCCGCGCTAGTGGAAGGAAAAGAGCTGCGGGATGCCTGTCGGTATGCCTGCGGGGTCGCAGGAGTGGCGATTCAGATTCAGGGAGCCTGCGGCGGAGTCAAAAGCCGGGAACAGGTTGCCGCCCTGCTGAAAGAGATGGAGACGGCCGTCCCTTGAGGGTGCAGGACGAGCCGGGATAGAGGGAGGAGCGGAAAGTTATGAGAAAAACAGGAATTATCAACGGAAGACTGATGGGCGCATTGACGTCTCTGGGGCATACGGACCGGGTGGTCATTGCGGATGCCGGATTGCCGATTCCAAAAGAATGTGAAGTGATTGATCTGGCGCTTGTCAGGGGAATTCCTTCGTTTTTGGATACGGTGAAAGCCATATTAAATGAAATTGTGGTAGAGAAGGCAGCTCTGTTTGCCCCCATGAAAGAGGCCAATCTTCCGATGTATGAAACGTTGCATCAGATGCTGCCCAATCAGGAAAAAGAACGGTTGGAGTCGGAAGCATTTCTGGAAGAGGTAAAAAAGGCAAAGATCGTCGTACGCACGGCAGAATTTGCACCGTGTTGTAATATGATTTTATATTCGGCTTCCGGAGTAGAAGAATTGTGCAGACCGTTGGATGTATCGTTTTAAGATCGGAGGTACTGTGCCGTGGTGAAACTGTAAAAAGAAAACGGAATCTTTGCGGCAATACCCGGCACAGGACAGAAACCATAACAGAGAACAGGAGAATAGGATGAGATATACAGAATTAGGAAGAACAGGATTGAAAGTGTCCCAGGCTACCATTGGAACCTGGGCCATTGGCGGAACCGGGTGGGGCGAGGTACGTCAGGCGGATTGTGTCAGCGCCATCGAGACGATGCTGGATCAGGGGGTAAATCTGATTGATACGGCGCCGTTTTATGGATTGGGAGAATCGGAGAGGATCATCGGAAAGACCATCAGGAAGTGTCGGGATCAGGTGTATTTGTTGTCAAAGGCCGGGACAGGATGGGATGAAAACGGAGTGCCCTGCAAGCGCTCGGATTATCGTTCTATTATCGAAGACTGTGAAAGCTCGCTGAAAAGGCTGGGGACCGATTATATTGATTTGTATTTAATCCACTGGCCGGATGAGGTAACTCCCATGGAGGAGATGATGCGGGCCATGAATCAATTGAAAAAGGACGGAAAAATTCGTTTCATCGGGGCTTCCAATTTCAGCAAAGAAGAAGTGCTGGAGGCGCAGCGATATGCGCAGTTTGACGTGCTGCAGCAGCCGTATTCCATGGTGGCGCAGCAGTTTCGGGAGGAATTGACGTGGGCGCACGAACAGGGGCTTGGAACCATGTCCTATGGCTCTTTGGGCGCGGGAATTTTAACGGGAAGTATTCGGGAATTACCTCAGTTCACAGAAGATGATATGAGATTGAACTTTTATGATTATTTCCGGGAACCGAAGTTTTCCAGAGTCATGGAACTGGTAAAAAGACTGGATACATATGCGGAGAAATATCAGGTTCCGGTATCCCAGGTTACGATCAACTGGAATACCCAGAGCGGTTTTCTGGATACCATTTTGATGGGGGTTCGCAATCAGGAGGAGGCAAAAGAGAATTGTGCGGCCTTTGCCTGGAGCATGGAACAGGAGGATGTGGACTGTATTACAAGAGACATCGAGGAGATTCTTGGAGAAGCATAAAGAGCGTGCCGGAACTGTCTAAAAGCAAAGGAGACGGAAAAGGAAGAACATGCAGAAGGAGGAAAGTATGAAAAATAGGACGGCCTACCTGGTGGAACCAGGTAAATTTGAAATCAAAGAGACGGAGATGCCGGCCTGCAAAGAGGACGATGTGCTGGTAAAAGTGAAGCATATGGGAATCTGCGGATCCGACGTGATGTTCTATCAGGATCCCACAGTGGGCGGCGCGCTGGATACCCGGCTCCCGATTATTCTGGGGCACGAATGCGCGGGGATCGTAGTGGAAACCGGAAAAAATGTGACACGGTTCCATCCGGGGGATGCAGTGGCGCTGGAGCCGGGAGTTCCCTGCGGAACATGTGCGTATTGTCTGAGTGGAAAGTATAATCTGTGTCCGGATGTGAATTTCATGGCGGCGCCCCCCTGGAAGACAGGCGCTATGCAGATCTATCTGGCGCATCCGGCGGCATTTACCTTTCCGCTGCCAAAACAGATGGATACCATAGAGGGAGCATTGATCGAACCATTGGCAGTGGGAATGCATGCGGCGGCCCGCGCGCAGGCGGAACCGGGAAAATCGGTATTGATTCTGGGAGCCGGCTGTATCGGGTTGATGACGCTCCTGGCGTGTAAGAACAGGGGCGTATCGGATATCACGGTGGTAGACCTGTTTGAAAATCGCCTGAAAAAAGCCAGAGAGTTGGGAGCGGCCCATGTGATCAATGGAAAAGAGAAAGATACAATGGAAGAAGTACGGCGTATGACGGAGAAAAGGGGAATGGACATTGTTTTTGAAACGGCGGGCAGCGCAGCGACTGCGCGGCAGATTCCCTATCTGGTAAAAGCAGGTGGAAAAGCGGTGATGGTGGGAAATGTGCATGGAAAGACACCGATGGATCTGTTTGAAATGAATGGGAAGGAAGCGGACCTGCTTTCAGTCTTCCGGTATCGGAATATTTTTCCGACGGCAATTGCAAGTGTGGCTTCCGGAAATATTCCGCTAAAGACAATGGTTTCGGATTTCTTTTCTTTTGAGCAGGCGGAGGAGGCATTCGCGTACGCGTTGAAAGAAAAGCAGACGGCCTGGAAGGTTATGATTACGTTTTAGTGAGGAGAAGAATAGGTGATGGAAAAAAAGATGCGTGCAATGATCATTGAGACACCCGGCGGCGGGCGGAAGGCGACGAAAATCACGGATGTTCCCTATCCAAAGTGTGGGCCGAAACAGATCATTGTAAAGGTGATGGCGGCAAGTATCTGCAAACATTGTGAAGCAGGATATGACCAGGGGAAGATGCAGCTTACAAAAGCGGAAGATTATCCTATTACATTAGGGCATGAATTTGCAGGTGAAGTTGTGGAAATCGGGGAGAACGTGAAAAATGTCAAAGTGGGGGATCGTGTGACAGTAGATAATACCGTGCTTTGCGGAGAATGTTATTATTGTCAGAGAAATCAACCCTTATACTGTGAAAATTTCGGTTCTATGGGGCATAATATTCACGGAGGCTTTGAGCAATATGTAGCGGCCCTTGCAGAAAAAGCATTTCTTATTCCCCGGGAAGTCTCTTATGAAGAGGCGGCGTGTACGGAACCGGTGGCCTGCTGTATGCGGACATTGGATCGGATGGATCTTACGTATGGAGATCGCGTTGCGGTGATGGGGGCAGGCTCTATGGGACTGATTCTGGCACAGCTTATCAGGCATACCAGTGCAAGTCAGGTGGTGGTTCTGGCGTCTACCCAGAGTAAACTGGATCTGTGCGAAAAAGAGTTTGGTATCAGGACAGTGCTGGTTGACAGGCAGGATTATACGAAACATGAAAAAGCGATTGCGGAGATGTTTCCGCATGGATTGGATTTTGTAGTGGATACCACCGGTTCCGCTGCAATGTGCAACAGCGCCCTGCGCATGCTCGGAAAAGGAGGAAAACTGATGGAGTATACCGTGGTGGATTCCTTTGCAATTGAGGATGCATGGCAGTTTGCTTCCAAAGAGCTCTCCATTATTGTGTCCTGGTGCCAGACACATAATTATGGACGGTGTATAGATGCCATTGCAAAAGGATATGTGAACTTAAAGCCATTAATTACCCATGAGTTTTCTCTGGAGGATTATCTGGAGGCGTTGGATACCAATCTGAAAGATCGAAATTCGATTAAGGTTTTGATTCATCCTCATTGGGAAAAAGGGAAAAAAATCGTTCATATTTAAAAGAAAAAACTTTGAAACACAGATTTTGAAGAAAAAGACCAGAGGTTGTTACTTCGGTGGTTGAAAACCGGAGAAACCAGCTCTGGTCTTTGTTTTATAGAACATGTATAGGTGATATACACTGGAAGATATATTATTTTCAGAGTGGAAATTTTCCGGTAGAAAAGACATAAAATTTTTGAAACAAAGAAAATTTGTTTATTTTATACAAAGAAGTGATTGAAAAACTCTGTAAAAGCGTTTGAACAGTAAATAAAAAACTGTTAATATCTCCAAAAATCTTCGAAACAAAGAAAAATAATTGACAAAACCAAATTTGGGGAGTACCATATAGGTACATCAAGAAACACCGTTTCCGGCCGGAAAACAGGAGATGCAGGAAGTGAAATGAAACGTTAAAATCAAGGATGAAAAGGAGAAAAACATGAAAGCATTAGCAAGATATGGAAAAGCGTTTGGCGGATATCGCATGATTGACGTACCAGAGCCGACATGTGGACCAGAAGACATTATTATTGAAATCAAAGCGGCTGCAATCTGTGGTGCAGATATGAAGCACTGGAAAGTAGATAATGGTTCTGACGAATTTAACTCCATCCGTGGACACGAATTTGCCGGTGAGATCGTAAAAGTGGGGGAATTGGTTACGGATTGGAAAGTAGGACAGAGAGTGGTATCCGATAACAGCGCACATGTGTGCGGCGTTTGTCCCGCTTGTGAACAGGGTGATTTCCTTTGCTGCGAGAACAAAATAAATCTGGGATTGGATAACAACACATGGGGCGGTGGATTTTCCAAATACTGCAAGGTTCCCGGCGAGATTTTAAGAATTCACAAACATGCAATCTGGGAGATCCCGGAAGGTGTGAAGTATGAAGAAGCAGCAGTGCTTGATCCGATCTGCAACTCCTACAAAGCAATCGCACAGCAGGCACATCTCCTTCCCGGACAGGATGTGGTTGTATTCGGAACCGGCCCGCTTGGACTTTTTGCAGTACAGGTTGCAAGAATCATGGGTGCGGTGAACATCGTAATGGTAGGCCTGGAAGAAGACACCAAGGTACGTTTCGGGGTTGCAAAGGAATTGGGAGCAACACATGTAGTGAACGGTTCCAAAGAAGACGTTGTGGCAAGATGTACCGAGATCTGCGGAAGAGACAACTTAGGTTTGGTGGTAGAGTGCTCCGGCGCCAACATCGCTCTGAAACAGGCAATCGAGATGCTTCGGCCCAACGGAGAAGTGGTTCGTGTGGGGATGGGATTCAAGCCGTTGGAATTCTCCATCAATGATATTACTTCCTGGAATAAGAGCATCATCGGGCACATGGCATATGATTCCACTTCCTGGAGAAATGCAATCCGTTTGCTTCAGTCAGGACAGATCAAAGTACAGCCAATGATCACACACAGGCTTGGCTTATCCGAGTGGGAAAAAGGATTTGAACTGATGGCAAACAAGGAAGCGATCAAAGTCATTTTCCATTATGATTTTGAAGACTGACAGGAGAAAAACATGGAAAAGAAATTACTACTTGCCCCATCGATGGGATGCTGCGACCTGTTTGATTTTGAACACCAGGTACGATATATAGATCAGCATGCGGATTTTCTTCACATTGACATCAAAGACGGGAATTATGTAAAGACCTTTGGTGTCGGACCGGATTTTATGAAGGATCTGAAGCGTGTTGTAAAAAAACCGATGGATGCGCATCTCATGGTAAAACACCCGCAGGATTATATTACAGCCTGCGCGGAGGCGGGGGCAGCATATATCACTCCCCACACGGATTGTATTGAGAGTGATGCGTTTGTGACACTGAATAAAATTATCTCCCTGGGATGCAAGGCGGGAATTGCCTTGAATCCGGCGGCGCCCCTGGAAGGAATCCGATACTATCTGCCGCTTTTATCCAAAGTGACCATTATGATTGTGGACGCAGGTTATGCCGGACAGAAGGTCATTACGCAGATGTATGATAAGATTCGGACGCTGGTTGAATGGAGGGAAGCGCAGGGGCTGGACTTCCTGATCGAAGCAGACGGTTCCATGAACGCCGGCGTTTACAAACCGCTGTATGAGGCGGGAGCGGATATGGTAGTCTTAGGACCGCCGGCCTTGTGGAATAAGGACCGTGACATCGAAAAGGCATGGGGGATTATGGAACGGGAAGTGGAAGAGGAACTTTCCGGAGTAAATCGAAAATAGAAAACAAAAAAGGATTGAGAAAAGAAAGGATGATAATCATGGCAAATACAAATATAAAAGGCGCAAACATCGGCGCACGGTTGGATCGTCTGCCGAATTCAAGCTGGCATATTAAAATGTGGCTGGTATCCGCATTCGCACTTCTGGTTTGCTGGTCAAACGGAATCGGCGGAGCAGTACAGAATATTCTTCTGAACGAGCTGCACTGGCTGGAAGAAGGTTCTACACTTCTGGCAATGTGGGGAACAACGTATACGGCAGGTCAGTTGTTTGGTGCTCTGGTAGGTGGACCGATCGGTGACAAGATTGGTAGAAAGAAAAGTATTCTTTTATACGAAATCATACATATTATCGCGATGATCGGCGGAGCAATCTCTCCGAATGCCACAGTGCTGTATGTATTCCGACTGATTCAGGGATTCGGACTTGGCGCACTTCTGGTCGTTCTGTTCGCAGGCTTTACAGAGTATGTTCCGGGAAGAAACCGTGGCGTATGGTCCAGTCGGAACTCCTTCATCGGAAACTGGGCACATCCGGTATGTAACGGTATCGCGTTTGTAATCGCGTTGACAGGTGTGAGTTTCAATATGAACTGGAGAATCCAGTACATGATTCCGTCCATCCTTTCTATCATTGCCTCTCTCCTGATTGCAAAGAAATTCCCGGAATCTCCGAGATGGCTGGAAGCACAGGGACGGGTAGAAGAAGCAGACGCAATCATGACAAGAATCGAGAAGGAAATCGAAGCTTCCACAGGCAAACCGCTTCCGGAAGTAACCGAAGCTCCGAAGCAGGTAAAACAGCTTCCGTATTCCGCACTGTTTAAAGGAAAACTGTTACAGAGAACGATCGTAGGTTCTTTCGTTCTGATCGGTATGAATACCATTCAGTATACATTGATGACCTGGATGCCGTCTCTGCTGAGATCCATGGGATTTGATACTTCACAGTCTCAGTTCATGACCATGTTCGGACTGTTCGGCGCACCGTTTGGAATTTTCCTGGCGTCCCTGTATATGGATAAGATTTCCAGAAAGGTGACTGGTGTGGCGCTGCTGGCAGCCATGGCAATCATGGGAATCATTACAAGTCAGCAGACATCCATGACGGCGCTGATCGTAACCACTTTCCTGCTGAATACGTTTATCTACATGTATGTATGCTACGCTTCCGCAGTATATGTTCCGGAGATGTGGCCGACTTCCGCAAAACTGTCCGGTTCCGGATTCTGTAATGCGATGGGACGTGTCAGCAATATCTTCTTCCCGTTTCTGGTAACGAGTGTTGCAGCAAAATCCAGCGCGGGCGTGTTCGTTCTGATTACGGTTGTTGCGGCAATCATCGCAGTAGCTATCCTGATCTTCGGTGTGGAGACAAGAGGAGAGTCTGTGGAGGATATCGGTAACGTAGAGTAATTTGAAAAGAAGCATTTGTGTAACAGGCAGTTCAGACCGGTCTGTGCATTCACTGCGCTGGCCGTGCCATAGAGTAGGAATTTGTAAAATGATATCATAGAGTAACAAAGGGAATTGCCTGTATTGAAAAAGATTCAAGAATAGATTTCAATACAGGCAGTTACACAAAGAAGGGAGTTTTCCCTTTCGGCTGTGTATTCCTCCGGGAAAGAGAAGAAGTACGTTCGGGTACCCCTTTTTTCTGTCAGAAGGATGCACGTTGTATATAAAGAAAAAGAAAGGAAGTATGGAAAATGAAAAATACAGAGGCAATTCTTGTTGTTCCCGGAACGATGGAAATAAAAGATGCGCCGGTACCGGTGCCGAAGGATGACGAGGTCATGGTCAAGGTAGAATATGTTGGAATCTGTGGTTCCGATGTACATGGCTTTGAGTCCGGTCCCTTTATTCCGCCCAAGGATCCGAATCAGAAGATCGGTCTGGGACATGAATGTGCAGGTACGGTTGTTGCAGTTGGAAAGAAAGTAACAAAATTCAAACCGGGCGACCGTGTGAATATTGAACCGGGTGTTCCCTGTGGAAAATGTAAATATTGTCTGGAAGGACATTACAATATCTGTCCGGATGTGGACTTTATGGCGACGCAGCCGAATTACAGAGGTGCTTTGACCAACTACCTCTGCCATCCGGAAAACTTTACTTATAAACTGCCGGAAAATATGAGCACCATGGAAGGCGCGCTGGTAGAGCCGGCCGCAGTCGGGATGCACGCGGCATTAGAGGGCGGCGCAAGATTAGGAAAGAAGATCGTAATTCTGGGCGCAGGCTGCATTGGTTTGATGACATTGCAGGGTTGTAAGAGTCTTGGCGCTACCGAGATTATCGTGGTGGATGTGATGCCGAAGCGTCTGGAACTGGCAAAGAAATTAGGAGCATCTGCAGTGATTAACGGAATGGAAGAGGATACGGTCAGCAGATGTAAAGAACTGGTAGGAGATCTGGGCGCGGATATCGTATTTGAGACGGCCGGTTCCCAGATTACTGCAAAGCAGGCGCCGCAGATTGTTGCACGCGGCGGCAGAATCATGATTGTAGGAACGATTCCGGGAGAAGTGCCGATTGATTTCCTGAAGATCAACCGGGAAGTAAGCATTCAAACCGTATTCCGTTATGCAAACAATTACCCGATGACAATCAACGCCATTGCATCCGGCGCTTTTGACGTGAAGTCCATGGTAACGCATATTTATGATTATCAGGATGTACAGAGAGCATTTGAAGAATCCGTGAATTGCAAGAAGGATATCATCAAGGGTGTCATCAAAATCGAGGACGCAGAATAGAAGAACGATTCCATTTTTTCCATCCAAAAGAAAGCAGCGGAAGGCAGGAAATGTCCGGGGCTTTTAAGGATGGAAAGAGATGGACTTCCGGGAATAGAACATTCGAAACAAACAAGATATAAGAAGAATATAAGAACCTCAATATAAGAAGTTCGAAACAAGTTGGAAACAATATGGAAAGCAGAGAGAAAAGAAAACAGCGGCGGCGCAGGGATCCTGCGCTGACAGAAGGAGGAAAAAATTATGCTGGCAGATATCAGATACTGGGAAAATAAAGCAAAAGAAGGAAAGTATGCGATTCCACATTTTAACGTATGGAACGCAGAGATGTTGATGGGCGTAATCGACGCGGCAGAGGAAGCGAAAGCGCCGGTAATTATTTCTTTCGGAACCGGATTTGTAGGGAATACTTCTTTTGAGGACTTTTCTCACATGATGGTTTCCATGGCAAAGAAGGCAACCGTTCCGGTCATTACACACTGGGATCACGGCCGCAGCATGGAGATTGTACAGAATGCTTACAACCATGGAATGAATTCCGTAATGAGAGATGCTTCTGCATACGACTTTGAAGAAAATATTCGTCTGACCAAAGAAGTGGTAGATTACTTCCATCCATTGGGAATTCCGGTAGAGGCGGAATTAGGTCATGTGGGAAATGAAACGGTTTATGAAGAGGCGTTGGCAAGCTACCAGTATACTGATCCGTCTCAGGCAGCAGAATTTGTTGCACGTACCGGATGTGATTCACTGGCGGTGGCAATTGGAAATCAACATGGAGTATATACTTCCAAACCGCAGTTGAACTTTGAAGTAGTAGAAAAGGTAAGAGACGCTGTTTCTGTACCATTGGTACTTCACGGCGCATCCGGAATCGGCGATGAGGATATTAAGAAGGCAATCTCTCTGGGAATTGCGAAGATCAATATTCATACCGAACTTTGCCAGGCAGCTATGACAGCAATTGCAGCAAATGTGGATCAGCCGTTCCTGGCGCTGGAGCGGGAAGTAAGAGCAGCCGTAAAACAGCGCGCACTGGAGAAGATCACTCTGTTTGGAGACGACGGAAAGGCGGAATAATCGTGGAGAAAAAATTAGATGCGATCTGTGTCGGCGCAGCGATCGTAGATATTCCCCTGCAGCCGGTCAACAGAGATATGTTTGAAATTGAGTCATTTCCGCTGCAGCAGATCAGTATGACAATTGGCGGGGACGCCATCAATGAAGCAACGATTATGTCACGGCTGGGACATAAAATCGGTCTGATGAGCATGGTGGGAAAAGATGCGGTTGGAAACTTTATCGTAGAACATTGTGAGAAGAACGGAATTGATTATTCGGGCGTGAAGATGCGGGAAGGGATTGATACTTCCATCAATGTGGGGCTGGTTACGGCGGATGGAGAGCGGACCTTTGTAACGAACCGCAATGGAAGTCTCTGGAAAATGACCATTGACGATGTAGATCTTTCCCGTCTTCAGGAAGCGAGATTATTGTCTCTGGCAAGCATTTTCAATAATCCGCTTCTGGACTGCAAGGCACTGGTTCAGATCTTCCGGGAAGCGAAAAAGCATGATATGATCATCTGTGCCGATATGATTAAAGCGAGACTGGGAGAGACACTGGAAGATATCCGGGAAGCCCTTGGTTATGTGGATTATTTCTTCCCGAACTATGACGAGGCCTGTCTGATGACGGAAGAAACCGAGTTGGATAAGGTTGCGGATAAATTCCTTGGATGCGGCATTCAGCATGTGGTAATCAAGACCGGAAAGAAAGGCTGTTATATCAAGAGTCAGGACGGCAGTGTATTGGAGGTGCCGGCTATGAAAGGCATCACGGCCATTGATACAATCGGCGCCGGAGATAATTTTGCATCCGGATTTATCACTGCCATTCTGGAAGGAAAATCCTTGAAGGAATGTGCGGAATTCGCGAATGTGACCGCTTCCATCAGTGTACAGAGTATCGGCGCGACCACAGGTGTGCAGCGCAGAGAACAGGTGGATGAACGGCTGATAGAATACTATAAGCAGCAGGGACAATAAGAGGAATGATAAGAAAGGAAGGGAGAATAAGAAGATGAAATATATGGAATTGGGCAGTTCAGGTGTGGAAATTTCCAAAATGGGACTCGGAACATGGGCAATCGGCGGCGGTCCGGCCTGGGAAGGAGATCTGGAGCTTCGTACCTGTATCGATACCATCGTAAAGGCGGTAGACGTAGGAATCAACCTGATTGATACGGCACCGGGCTATAATTTCGGAAACAGTGAGAAGATTGTAGGACAGGCACTGAAAGAGGTAGACCGCGAGAAGGTATGTCTTGTTACGAAGTGTGGCATTGTCTGGACAAGAAAAGGTGCTCTCTTTAACAAAGTAGGCGATACACAACTTTACAAGAATCTGTCTCCGGAATCCATCCGGGAAGAGATTGAGGAAAGTCTCCGCAGACTGGATACCGATTACATTGACGTATATATGACACACTGGCAGGCAGTAGAGCCTTATTTCACACCAATCTCCGAGACAATGGAAGTGCTGAATGAACTGAAGGCAGAAGGAAAGATCAAAGCAATTGGTGCGGCAAACGTAACAAAAGAACACATCGCAGAGTACGTAAAATATGGTGATCTGGATATTGTACAGGGAAAATACAGTGTATTGGATCGCGCGGTAGAGGAAGAACTGGTTCCGATCTGTAAGGAACATAAGATTACATTACAGGCATATTCTCCGTTGGAGCAGGGACTTTTGACAGGAACGATTCCGAGAGATTATGTGCCCACAGGTGCACGTGCCAACAAGAAATGGTTCCAGCCGGGCTATATGCAGAAAGCAATGGATATGATGGATGCATGGGCGCCGTTATGTGAGAAGTACAATTGCAATATCCCGACATTGGCATTGGCATGGGTGATGAATCAGGGTAGTCACATTAACCTGCTCAGTGGTGCGACGACTGCAGATCAGATCGTAGTGAATGCAGAAGCAGCAGATATCACAATCTCTGCAGAAGATCTGAAAAAGATGCGCGATATGGCAGAGGAAATCGACGACTGATTAAAAAGGGGAAAGCAGTTTGTTTTGTGACAGATTTGCTGTGAATCCGGTTTGTCTGAAATCGTCTGTGACAGGAAGAGAGTGGCGGAAAAGCGGTTACTATTCACGGTCGGGAGGCCGCTTATAGTAACGAAAAACGACCGCTCCGGCTTATATAGCCGGAGCGGTCATAGTATATCATAATAAATATGTGGAAAGACCTATCTGTCTTTCAAAGACACTACTCAACACATCTTTGCGAAAGGATGTATGTTTCAAAGGAGGTAAATATGCTTTCAAAGGAAAAAAGCCTTGCAAATACCAAAGAGACTGGTATATTATTAGAGAAAGAGACTATGGTCTCAGGGGTAGAGGAAGGAACAGAAAGCATGTCAAGCAAAGAAAGGCTGATGGTGATCAGGCAGAATATACAGAATATGAAGAAGGTTTCGGTTGCGGAACTGAGTAAACAGTGTGCGGTGACAGAAGAAACCATTCGGCGGGATCTGGATAAGCTGGAGAAGGAGGGCGTTGTAACAAGAATTCATGGAGGAGCAATCTGGAATTCAGATGTACAGAAGGAGAATGTACATTTTTATAAACGCCTCACAAAGCACTTGCGGGAAAAGCAAAATATTGCACGCAAGACAGTGTCGTTGCTGGAGAAAAGGAGCACAATCATTGCAGATTCCAGTACAACGGTGATGGAAGCTTTGAAATTAGTACCGGATACCGGGGAGGTCACGATTGTAACGAATTCTACAGAAGTATTTCGAGAGTTCCAGCAGACTTCCCTGCATATTATTTCAACAGGCGGGGAGTTCAATACAAGGTCCCTGTCTCTGCAAGGTCAGCTTGCAAAAGCTAATATTGCAAAATACAATGTAAGCCTTGCACTGATCAGCTGTAAAAGTCTGAATATGGAAAAAGGGGTTCTTGATTCCAATGAAAATGAGGCGGAGATTAAAAAGAGAATGTTAGAACAGGCGGATGAGGTAGCGCTTCTTGTGGATCATTCAAAGTTTGATCAGACGGCGTTTGTATGTTTGAGCGAGTTAAAAAGCGTGAATTATATTGTTACGGACCGTCGGCCCAGTGATGCGTGGGTAGCTTATTGTGAGGAACATGGGATACAATTGATTTATTAGAATGAATGATAAAAAGATAGAAAGTCTGTCAATGGCGGATATTTGCATGTGAAGGAATGCAGGAAGCCGCCTTGGCAGTTTTTTTGTTTTTAAAAGGCGAAAAGTTTCTTTTTGTTTCAGAAGGAAAAAGTTAAAAATCTGTTTTTTGTTTGGAATTTTTGTTAAAAACAAAGAAAAATTAAGCGAAACAAAAATTATTAGACAAAGTTTTGAGAAAAAATTTAGTGAAAACAACTAAAATTCTTTGAAATAAAGAAAACAGATTGACAATAATATGGCAAAGGGGTAAAATATAAAAAGAGTATTTAGTGCGTTATTACCAGAATATGATAAAAAAAGGGTGCGGAACAGGGGGAATAGCACAAAACCATAACACAAGCCAGAGAGAATTTTTTGATGGAGGCCTGTCTGTTCTGGAATGACGGTGTAAAAACAAGGAAAAGCGGTGATATGCCAGGATGTGGAAAGTAGGCAGGCAGTAAGGAAAGGATGACTGTGGCCCTTGTGAGGGAAAGAGGCATACGGCATAAAGGAAAGAGAGCTGCTGAAAAACAAAACGTGGGAGGTAATGACATTTATGGAGAAACAGAAGAAGGAATCATCCATTGTAAAAAGAATGATGCTTGCAGTGGCGGGAGGTTTTCTTGCCGGGTTTATCTGTTTGTTTCTGAGAGAATTTCTGAACGGGAACGGGCAGAGCGGTGTATGGAAGGCAATTGAGGCGATTCTGTTCCAGGATATTACGGCGACGAATGGGATTGAAGGGCTGGGGCTTTTTTATATCGTAGGTCAGTTGTTTATGCGGGGACTGCAGATGGCAATTGTACCGCTGGTTATCACTTCTTTGAGCCTTGCATTGTGTAGTCTTGCGGATCCGGAACGTCTGGGAAAGATCGCCGGAAAAACATTTATTACATATATCTGCTTTTATGTAACGGCAGCGGCGCTGGCAGGAGCGGCAGCTTATTTTGTAAAATCCATGGGATGGTTTGACGTGAATCTGCCCAGCGAGATGGCAACGGAAGCAGTGACGATGGACGGATATAATCCGCTTGTAACCGTGGTAAATGCAGTACCGTCCAATATTTTCTCGGCATTTTCTTCCAATAACACCATTCTTTCTGTTGTGGTGGTTGCGATTATTCTTGGATTATGTATGACTGCAATGGGAGCAAAGGCCGATCCGTTAAAAAAGGTGATTGAGAATCTGAATGATGTGGTACAGATGTTTTTGAACTTCCTGATCAATAAGATCGGGCCGACAGCTATTTTCTGTATGATTACCAGGACACTGGCAGTGTATGGTGTGGAGTATATCGGGCCGACGCTGGTGTGGATTGTGACAACGATCGTAGTGAGCCTTGCATTGGTGGCAACCATTTATCCGATTGGTATTTTCCTGACAACAAGACTGAATCCGATTCCGTTTATGAAAAAGTCATTTAAGATCGGTCTGTTTGCAGCGGCAACGAACTCTTCCGCGGCAACCCTTCCGCTGAATACAAGAACCTGTACGGAAGAACTGGGATGTTCCGAGGAGATCAGCAGTTTCGTACTGCCCACGGGTATGACCATTAACATGAATGGGACAACAGCGATGCATATGATCGCGGTGACCTTTATCGCCACGGCGGCAGGGATTGATATTAAGCCGTCCACACTGGCGCTGGCCGCATTCCTGTCTATCTGTACGGCAATGGGAACACCGGCAATACCGGTGGCGGGAACTACTATGGTATATGTTGTAATGACCGGGTTGGGTATGAGTTCCGAATTGTGTATGATCGGATATTCTTTGGTGCTGGCTATGAATTATCTGCCGGGTATGGCGGTGATCACGCTGAATGTAATTGGGGATGCTGCCACAAACGTGATTGTAAACTTCAAAGAAGGCGTGCTCAATAAAGATATTTATAATCAGTAAAGAAATACTTATTGGACACAAAGTATGCCCACTCCCGCCGGGGAGTCTGTATTACGGGGGCCCGAATGGGTATTTCCCGGGTATGTGAAAAGAAAAGACTAAGAAAATGGGATCCCCACAGAATGTTTTTTGAAATATTCTGTGGGGATCTTTTGTGGAAATATTTGTGGAAATTCCTGTTCTATGTTATGATTCTTTATGAAAAACGACGTCTTACGCTGTCCAGTAGGGCATACTTATTGAACTACTAATGTTCAATAATGTATGCCTTATTGGAACCGGTTTGCATTTTTGCGAAAAAATAGTCAGGACAGAAATACTTGTCCTAAAGAACCTCTCAAAAAACGTCAGCGCTTAACGAGGTTTTTTCGAGTTTAGCGTCTGTTGCGTTTTTTGCGAAGCGAAAGCGGGGTGATGTGGACAAGTATTTCTGCCCTGGCGGACGATCGCTTTTTGTCCAACAAAGCATAGATTTTCAAAAAAGCAGACAGATTAAAAGAACAGGGGCAAGGGGGACGCGAGTATGAAGGTCTTATTTCAACAATTAGAAAAGATTTTGCAATGCGGGGAAGACATGGTATTGGTAACGGTTGTTGCCAGTTCTGGTTCGGTACCCCGCGGTGCGGGCGCCCGGATGCTTGTTACAAAAGAAGGAAGAGTGGAAGGCACGATCGGGGGAGGGGCGGTAGAATATACATGTATAAAGCGGGCGAAAGAGGTGCTGAAAAAAAAGATTTCCCATGAAGAGCAGTTTTGGCTGCGGGAGAATCAGGTGCAGGATCTGGGTATGATTTGTGGCGGGGATGTGAAAATCTATTTTCATTATCTGGATTCTGCCAACCGACAGGTACAGGAAGCAGTGGAGGGCATTGTGGATGTATATCGGAACGGAGAAGAGTCCTGGCTGCTTCAGGATATGACAGGAGATACGGAAGGGGAAAAAGCGGAAAAAGACATTCCAGGTACAAGAAGAGAAGCAGTAAGAAAGGACAAAGCAGGAACAAAGAATAAAGCAGGGGCAAAGAACACTGCAGGCTCTTTAGCAGTAATCAGAAGGGATAAAAGCAGCAGAGGAATGGAAGTACCGGATGAGGCGTACACTTTTCTGGGGACGGAGCCGGTACAGTTTACCGCGGGAAACCGCTGCTATTATTGTGAGAAGCTGGTACAAGCCGGGCGTGTCTATGTCTTTGGAGGCGGCCATGTGGCGCAGGCACTGGTTCCGGTATTGGCCGCGGTAGAATTTCGATGTGTCGTTCTGGAAGACCGGGAGGAATTTTGCCGTCCGGAGTTATTTCCGAAGGCGGAGGAAGTGCGTCTGGTGGACATGAAATGCCCGGAAACCTACGGACAGATTGGAAAGGAAGATTTTGTCTGTATTATGACGCGGGGGCATAAAGATGATCTGACCGTGCAGGCACAGGTGCTGCGGACACCGGCGTCCTATGTCGGTGTAATCGGAAGCCGCCGGAAAAAAGAAGGGGTATTTGCGTGTCTCAGAGAACAGGGATTTACAGAAGACGATTTGAAACGGATCAAAACCCCGATTGGTCTGGAGATTCAGGCGGAAACTCCGGCAGAGATTGCCGTCAGCATTGCGGCGGAATTGATTTTGCACCGGGCGGAGAGGCGAAGAAATTGTAATTGAATTACCGTCCACGCCGCACCGGGAGTTGAAGTGTGAAAGATTTTGCAAGATCATGAAATCAAACAGGGAATCGCTGTTACTTTTCCCACCAGATCGTATGAAATCATTGCGAGTAACTGGCGCGGGTGTGAAATGTAACGAATCGTTCGGAGTTAGAATATAGAAGCATACAGGAGTCCGGGGAAACTGGTTTTGACAGAGTTTCCCGGACTCCTGTGTTTGCTGCGAGTTTCTTTTTTATAAATGAATTCTTGTTCCTGTTTTTCCATTGACGCCGTCCCGTGCTTTTTGCAGCAGCGTAATCAACGCGGTACGGTTGTCACCGGAGGAAGCAAACTTTACACCTGCCTCTACTTTCGGCAGCATGGAGCCGGGGGCAAAATGTCCTTCCTCCATATAGGTTTTCGCTTCTTCCACCGTGATGTCGTTCAGCCAGGTTTCCTTTTGCGTACCAAAATGGAGCGCTACTTTTTCCACGGCCGTTAGAATAATCAGAAAGTCGGCGTCTAGCTGCTGCGCCAGAAGGCAGCTTGCAAAGTCTTTGTCGATGACAGCGCCCACGCCTTTCAGGTGATTTCCGATCCGGATGACAGGAATTCCGCCGCCGCCGCTGGCGATGACAACTTCGCCGGCCTCCAGCAGATCCCGTACCGTATCAATCTCAATGATTTCCGCAGGCTGTGGGGAGGCCACCACTCGGCGGTAGCCACGGCCCGCGTCTTCGATTACCTGAATGCCGCTTTCTTTTACGGCGGCATCGGCCTCCTCTTTTGTCATAAAATGTCCGATGGGTTTGGTGGGATGTAAAAAGGCAGGATCCTCTTTTTCCACCCGGACCTGTGTGATCACAGTCGCCACATTCTTTTTGATGCCGCGGTTCAACAGTTCTTCTTTCAATGCATTCTGCAGGTCGTATCCGATGTAAGCCTGACTCATCGCCACGCAGACGGAGAGCGGCGTGATGGTCGGATGAGAAGGATCTGTTTTGGAATAGGAGGCCATGGCATTGTTGATCATGCCGACCTGAGGTCCGTTTCCATGGGAAATGATCACTTCATTTCCCTCTTCGATTAAATCTGCGATGGCTTTTGAGGTTTCCTGTACCGCCAGATACTGCTCCGGCAGATTTTTTCCAAGTGCATTACCTCCCAGGGCAATGACGATCCGTTTCTTTTTCATAAAAATCTCCATTCCGCCGCCTTTCAGTTGGCGGCACAAATAGTAATGAAACCTTTATTTTTCACACTACATTACCTCTGCCTGAGATTCGTTTACCGAAAGATTCGGTTTGCACCGCGCTCTTCCAGCTTTTTCAGGATTTCCTGTGGATTTTCGAATTTGCTCAGGAAAATCATAGCGGCGATGATGTAGGGTTTGTAGCTGGCCTCTTTGTAGAGCGGCGTGCGGTAACGGTCAAATACGGACGCCTCTACTTCACCGTCCTTGCAGCTTACATCATTAATATCGGCAGGCAGACAGTGCAGATACAATGCCTTTCCGTCTTTGGTGGTCTTCATCAGTTCTTCGGTACAGCACCAGTCTTTGTGCTCTGCGTTCTGTGCAAGCAGTTCTTTCTCCAGGGCCTGAATGCCTTCCGTATCTCCTTCTCCATACAGGTTGGTACGTTTTTCCATAGCCGCAAAAGGAGCCCAGCTCTTCGGATACACGATATCGGCGTCTTTGAAAGCTTCTGCAATGTCATTGGTCTTTGTAAAGGAGCCGCCGGATTTCTCCGCGTTTGCTTTTGCCACTTCTTCCACTTCCGGCATCACTTCGTAGCCTTCCGGGTGCGCAAGAACCACATCCATACCGAAGCGTGTCATCAAACCGATGATTCCCTGGGGAACGGAAAGCGGTTTTCCATAGGATGGAGAGTATGCCCAGGACATAGCGATTTTCTTCCCTTTCAGATTTTCTACGCCGCCGAATTCATGGATCAGATGCAGTGCATCGGCCATGGCCTGTGTGGGATGATCAATGTCGCACTGCAGGTTTACCAGTGTGGGACGCTGCTCCAGAATTCCGTCCTCGTTTCCGGCCTTTACAGCGTCGGATACTTCGTGCATATAGGCGTTTCCCTTTCCGATGTACATATCGTCACGGATACCGATAATATCTGCCATGAAGGAAATCATGTTTGCAGTTTCCCGTACGGTTTCCCCGTGAGCAACCTGAGATTTTCCTTCGTCCAGATCCTGTACTTCCAGTCCCAGCAGGTTACATGCAGACGCGAAGGAGAAGCGGGTTCTGGTGGAATTATCGCGGAATAAAGAAATACCGAGACCGCTCTCAAATACTTTTGTGGAGATATTGTTTTCCCGCATATAGCGAAGTGCATCCGCGACGGTGAAGACGGCTTCCAGCTCGTCGTCGGTTTTCTCCCAGGTAAGGAAGAAGTCGTTATTGTACATTTCTTTGAAGTTTAAGGCGTTTAATTTATCAATATAACTCTGCAATGTTTTCATAATGGTATGCTCCTTTTTTGATTGATAGTTTTTATAAAGTGCTTTCTTCCTCCGTTTTATGCCGTCGTAAACATCAGACGCTATTTACTTCGGAATTAATGTAGGATGCCACAGTTGTGGTTGTATGCTTTCGGCAGTCGTAATGATAACATAGAGATGTAGAGAATTTATCTGCAATATACGCTGGGAAGCGCTGCGTAGACAGCCGCACATCTTACCAGGTCGATCTTCCAGGTTTTTTCGTTGGGCGCGTGGGCCTGTGCCTCCGCGCCGGGGCCGAATCCGATACAGGGGATTCCCTGCCGTCCCATGATGGAGACGCCGTTGGTGGAGAAGGTCCATTTGTCAGTCAGCGGACGTGCTTTTCTCATTGCTTCCGTTTCTGCGTTCCCGACACGTTCCGTACCGTACAGTCCGCAGTATGCTTCCTCCAGCGCTTTTGTAATGGCATGATCTTTCGGGATGACCCAGGTCGGGAAGTAGCACTCAATGGGGTAGGACAGTCCGGTATAGCTGGGACGTTCATATTCATACATGGACACTTTGGCATTGTATTTTTTTACGTTCGGCAGTGCGCGGATCTCATCCAGGCAGCTTTCCCAGGTTTCCCCGGCGGTCATCCGGCGGTCAAGAGAGACGGCGCAGGAATCCGCGACTGCACAGCGGCTTGGGGAAGTAAAGAAGATCTGGGAGGTGGTGACGGTTCCGCGTCCAAGGAAACGTGCCTCTTCTGCCTCCGGATTGTACTTTTCATCCAACATCTTTACCAGACCTTTGATTTCGGTATCTTCTGCCGCGCCGTTTTCATTCAGAGCGCGTACATCCTGCAGGATATCCGCCATCTTGTAGATGGCATTGTCTCCACGTTCCGGAGCGGAACCATGGCAGGATACACCGTCCACGTCAATGCGGATTTCCATACGTCCGCGCTGTCCGCGGTAGATGCCGCCGTCGGTCGGTTCTGTGGAAACCACGAATTCCGGGCGAATGCCGTCTTCTTTGATAATATACTGCCAGCAAAGACCGTCGCAGTCTTCTTCCTGCACGGTTCCCGTTACCAGAACGGTATATTTTTCGTTCAGCAATCCCAGATCTTTCATAATCTTCGCGCCGTAAACAGCGGATACGATTCCGCCGCACTGGTCGGATACGCCGCGGCCGCCGATCTCTTCCTCATTTTCATATCCTTCGTAGGGGTCAAAATTCCAGTTTTCGATATTTCCGATTCCTACGGTATCAATGTGCGCGTCGAAACCGATCAGCTTTTCCCCGGTTCCCATGAATCCGAGAACATTTCCCATAGGATCAATCTCTACTTTATTAAAACCAAGTGCCCGCATTTCTTCTGCAATACGGTCAATGTGCGCTTTCTCGTCACAGCTTTCACCGGGGTTTTTTACGATCTCCCGGAGAAATTTCGTCATATCTTCTTTGTAACCTTCTGCGGCTTCCTGAATTTTTTTGTAATCTAACATGTGTATGTACCTCCTGAAATTGTATATGCGTATCTCATTTCTAACTGTCCGCTTTCCTTATATAACGATTTATTCGTTCTGATAATCTTTTCCGTCTCAGACAATTTCCATATAACGATTTATTCGTCCCGATAATCTTTTCCATCCCAGACAATCTCCTTATATCGCTGTGGATCCGTGTCGCCCTCTGTGGAGAACAGCAGTACCTGGGAATTTTCGTCCAGCTTCAAGGCCGCTTTCAGATCCTGATATTCCGGATTGGTCATGATCTCGTTTAATACGCCGAAGGTGACGGCGCCGGATTCCCCGGAAGTAACCTGAGGATCCCCTTTTAATGGAGCGGCCAGCATCCGCATGGCTTTCGCACTTACCCAGTCGGGGGCGGCGGCGAAGACGGATACATGATTTTTTAAAATGTCCCAGGATGTGGTGTTCGGTTCTCCGCAGGCAAGTCCGGCCATAATGGTGGGCATATCCCCTTCCACATTGTATTCCGCCCCGTCTCCTGCCGCTGCGCCTTTGTACAGACAGGCGGCGGTGTCGGCTTCCACGACACAGACGATGGGCGGATTGTCCGGATACTGGTTTGCGAAATATCCCTGTACGCCTCCGGCCAGGGAACCGACGCCTGCCTGGATGAATACATGGGTGGGACGATCGATTCCCAGATCATAGAGCTGTTCGTTGGCTTCCATGGCCATGCTTCCGTATCCCTGCATAATCCAGGAAGGAATCTCTTCATACCCTTTCCACGCCGTATCCTGTACGACCACGCCGTTTTCCACTTTTGCGGCGGCCGCGGCGGCCATACGTACACATTCGTCGTAATTGACTTCTTCAATGGTTGCCGTAGCATTTTCTGCAAGGATGTGGTTCAGACGATTCTGTGTGGAACCTTTCGGCATGAAAACAACGGCTTTCTGTCCTAAGCGGTTTGCCGCCCATGCGACGCCCCGGCCGTGATTTCCGTCCGTTGCGGTGAAGAAGGTTGCCTGCCCGAACTCTTCCCGAAGTGCGTCGGATGTAAGCGTCTCGAAATCCAGTTCGGAAATATCGCGTCCGGTCTGTTTTGCAATGTATTTTGCCATGGCGAAGGAACCGCCCAGCACTTTGAATGCATTCAATCCGAACCGGTAGGATTCATCCTTGACACAGACATCCTTCAATCCAAGATGCTGCGCCATATGGGTGAGATGTGCGAGAGGCGTCGGTTTATATCCCGGGATCGTCTTGTGGAACGCCCTTGCTTTTTCCACTTCTTCGGCGGCCATGATCGGGAGATTGGCATCGTCTGTTTTCGGCATTGTGTTTGTTACCCAGTTGATCGATTTCATGATACGAAAAACCTCCTTTTTTGAATTCGTTGACCATGAACTTTATGTCTCCATCATACCAGAAATAAATAAGATGTCAATACAAAATCTAAAAATTTTTTAGGAAAATCTAAAAATTTTTCAGAAAAGTCATTGCCTTTCCATATAAAATATGTTATGCTTTCTTCAGAAGCAAAAGGACGGTAGTAGAAAGGAGTTTGGCGTATGATTCTGATAGGAAAAGGGACTGTAATTACAAGAGACGACAGGAACCCTTTACTTCCTGACGGAGGGGTTCTGACAGACGGCGGACGTATTGTGAAAGTAGGGGATTATGAAACACTGTGCAGAGAATATCCGCAGGCGGAACGATTGGACGCGAAAGGACAATTGATTATGCCGGCGTTGGTGAATGTACATGAACATATTTACAGCGCCATGGCAAGGGGACTGTCCATCAACGGGTATGATCCGAAAGGATTTCTGGATATTCTGAATGGAATGTGGTGGACCATTGACCGGCATCTGACGTTAAAGCAGATCCGTTTGAGCGCCCTGGCGACTTATATGGACTGTATTAAGAATGGTGTGACGACAGTGTTTGATCACCATGCCAGTTTTGGTTCTGTTAAGGGCAGTCTGTTTACCATCGCGGAGGCGGCGAAGGAGTTGGGAGTACGTACCTGCCTGTGTTACGAAGTGTCGGACCGGGACGGGGAGGAAAAGGCCAAAGCCTCTGTAAAAGAGAATGCGGATTTTATCCGATATGCCGGAGAACAGCAAGGGGATATGCTGAAAGCCATGATGGGGATGCATGCGCAGTTTACGATCTCCGACCAGACATTTGCCTTGTGCAGGGAGAACATGCCGGAAGGGGTGGGCGCGCATATCCATGTGGCGGAAGGAATCGAAGATCTGCACGACTGTCTGAAAAAGTATGGAAAGCGGATTGTAAACCGCCTGATGGACCATGATCTGCTGGGGCCGCAGACACTGGCGGCGCATTGCATCTATGTCAACGAACAGGAGATGGAACTTTTAAAAGAGACCGATACCATGGTGGTACATAATCCGGAATCCAATATGGGGAATGCCTGCGGCTGCCCGCCCACGATGCGGATATTCCAGAAGGGGATTCTCACCGGATTGGGGACGGATGGTTATACCCATGACATGTTTGAATCTTATAAAGTAGCCAATGTACTGCACAAGCATTCGCTCTGCGACGCCAATGCGGCCTGGGGGGAAGTACCGGCCATGCTGTTTGAGGGGAATGCAAAGATTGCAAACCGCTATTTTGACACACCGCTGGGAGTATTAAAAGAAGGCGCGGCCGCAGATGTGATCGTGGCGGCTTATGATCCGTTGACACCGCTGCATGCGGGCAACATCAGCAGTCATCTGTTGTTTGGCCTCAGCGGCGCTATGGTGCAGACGACGGTGTGCAATGGGAAGGTACTGATGAAGGATCGGGAACTTCTCGGTGTGGATGAAGCGAAAGTGATGGCGGATTGCCGGCAGGCGGCAGCCGAACTGGCAGAAAGTATTAACGGTTAATACAACGAATACCAGATTATTTTATGTTAAGATTGTCTTTGCAGATGAACCCAAATCCTGTGCTTAACATAAAAAGACTTCGTATTCGTTGTACTGGAAAAGGAGGGAAAATGATATGGGTGACAGAATGACACCGATTCCGTTTGGGAGACTCATGAATTGGGTGCTGACGGAGAAAAGCAGAAAAAACACGGTATTTGGCGTGCGGAAAATGTATCGGACGGATAAGGAAAAGTACCTCTCCATATTTGGAGAAAAGATTGAGACGCCTTTCGGACCGGCAGCGGGACCGCATACCCAGCTTGCACAGAATATCATTGCCGCGTATTTGACGGGGAGCCGGTTCTTTGAACTGAAGACGGTACAGATTCTGGACGGGGAGGATCTTCCGGTGAATAAGCCGTGTATTCTGGCGGAAGATGAATGTTATAACTGTGAGTGGTCCACGGAACTCTATGTACCGCAGGCGTATGCGGAGTATGTGAAGGCCTGGGTGGCGTTGAAGGCGCTGGCAAAGGAATGGGATTTAGGCACAGAGGACGGTTTTGTATTTAATATCAGCGTGGGCTATGATCTTGCAGGAATTCAGTCGGAGAAGATCAACACCTATTTGAATGATATGATGGAAGCGGGAGAGCACCCTGTATTTCAGGAATGTATTCAGTGGCTGCGGGAGAATCGGGATCGGTTTACACATCTGACAGAAGAGGATATTGACCGGATTCCGTCCGATATCTGTAAATCGGTTACGGTATCCACATTGCACGGATGCCCGCCCCAGGAGATCGAGCGGATTGCTTCTTATTTAATAACAGAAAAAGGGCTGCATACCTTTGTGAAATGCAATCCGACACTGCTGGGATATGAAGAAGCACGTGCAATGATGGATCATATGGGGTATGATTATGTGGAATTTGGAGATTTTCACTTTAAGGACGACCTGCAGTTTGCGGACGCGGTTCCGATGTTGAGACGTCTGGATGCCCTGGCGAAAGAAAGAGGTCTGGAATTTGGTGTGAAGATTACGAATACGTTCCCGGTGGATGTGAAACGAAACGAGCTTCCTAGTGAAGAGATGTATATGTCCGGAAAATCGTTGTGTGCGTTATCTTTGAGTGTGGCTTATAAGCTGAGCCGTACCTTTGATGGAAAACTGCGGATTTCCTATTCCGGCGGAGCGGATGCATTCAATATCGAACGGATTTTTGGACTGGGAATCTGGCCGGTGACGGTGGCTACAACCTTGCTGAAGCCCGGCGGGTATCAGCGGAACGTGCAGATTGCAGAAGTCCTGACGGCACCGGAGTTTCATTCGTTTACCGGAGTGGATGTGGACGGTCTGGAAAAGTTGATTGCAGAGATCAAAAAAGATCCGCACCATGTGAAACCGGTGAAACCTCTGCCAAGTCGGAAGATGGAAAAGACGGTTCCCCTGCTGGATTGCTTTACGGCGCCCTGTATGGAAGGCTGTCCGATTCATCAGGATATTCCCGCTTATGTGAAATTGGTATCGGAAGGACGGATGGAGGAAGCACTGGAAGTGATTCTGGAGAAAAATCCGCTGCCTTTTATGACAGGAACTCTCTGTAATCACAGGTGTATGAGTAAATGTACCCGGAATTTCTATGAGGAACCGGTCGCCATCCGCAGGGCAAAATTAAAAGCGGCAGAGGGCGGCTATGAGAAGGTACATAGAACAAGAAAGCCTGTCGGAAAAGCAGCAGGAAAAGCAGCCATTGTAGGCGCAGGGCCTGCCGGGATTGCCTGCGGTGTATTTTTAGCGAGAGGCGGCATGGACGTGACGGTATTTGACAAGGCAGAGTATGCAGGCGGTACTGTGCGTAACATTATTCCTGGTTTCCGGATCGCGCCGGAGGCGATTGAACGGGATGTGGAGCTGGCCAAAGCTGAAGGGGTAAAGTTTGTGCTGAAAACGGAAATCCACGGGCCGGAAGAATTGAAAACGCAGGGATTTGAGATCATCGTGCTGGCAGTGGGGGCACATCAGGGTGTTCCCAGCGGGGCAGATACGGAAAAGGAATACAATGCAGCTACATTTTTGGAGACGGCGAAGTTCCATCCGGATACACTGGAACTTGGAAAACATGTGGTGGTGATCGGAGCAGGAAATACAGCCATGGATGCGGCCCGTATGGCAAAACGGATGCCGGGGGTGGAAGATGTAACCGTGGTATACCGCAGAACAAAGCGCTATATGCCTGCGGATGAGGAAGAATTAAGAGAAGCGCTGGAAGAAGGAGTGCTTTTCAAAGAACTGCTGGCGCCAAAAACCCAGAAAAACAGAATTCTGACCTGTAAAAAGATGGTGCTTGGCGAGATGGATACAAGCGGCAGACAACGGCCGGTGGAGACGGAGGAAGAGGTGCAGGTTCCGGCGGATACGATCATTGCGGCATTGGGAGAGCGGATCGACCGGACGGTATATGACACGTTTGGTGTTACATGGGATGGGAGTCCGGTTTTCCATGCGGATACCATGGAAACGACGGTGCCGGGCATCTATGTGATTGGAGACGGTGCACAAAAGGCGGCGACGATCGTGCTTGCCATCCGGGATGCCAGAAAAGCGGCGGATCATATTCTGAAGCAGGAAGAGAAAGCGGCCTTTGCTTACGAAACGGATCTGGAAAAGGCGGCAGAAAAGAGAGGCATTCTGCGGCATTCCGGGGATGCGGCGCAGGAAGAGCAGCGCTGTCTGGAATGTAATCATATCTGCGAGAATTGCGTGGATGTCTGTCCCAACCGGGCCAATGTGGAAGTCTGTGTGCCGGGAAGTGTAATGCCGGCCATCGTTCATATAGATTATATGTGCAACGAGTGTGGAAACTGCCGGAGTTTCTGTCCATACAGTAGCGCACCCTATCAGGATAAATTTACATTGTTTGCCAATGAAGCGGATTTTGAGAACAGTAAAAATGCAGGCTATGTGGTGCTGGACAGAGCGCGGATGGATGTGAAGGTACGGCTTGGCGGCAGGGTGAAATCTTACTGCCTGACCGAGGCGGGATGTGATCTGTACGACGGGCTGAAGCAGGTGATTCTGACGATTGACAAAGAGTATGACTATCTGTATCTGTAAAAAGGCAGGAGACGAAAACAAAAAAACAGGAAACAAAAAAGAAGAAAGAGAGGAAAAGAAGTATGAAACAGGCAATGAATGTAGCAGGGGCACCGGCAGCGGTAGGACCATATGTACATGCAGTGAAGACGGGGGAACTTATTTTCATATCCGGACAGCTTGGACTGGATCCGGAGAACGGGATGCTTCCGGAAGGAATTGAAGCGCAGACGACGCAAAGCCTGAAAAATCTGAAAACCATTCTGGAAGGATGTGGATCCGATTTTGAGCATGTGGTAAAGACGACCATCTTTCTTGCGGATATTGCAGATTTCGGAAAGGTGAATGAGATCTATGCGCAGTATTTCAACAAAGAAGTTCCGGCCAGATCCTGCGTGGAGGTTGCCAATCTTCCGAAAGCCGGATTGGTGGAGATCGAGGCGATTGCGGCAGTAAAATAGCCTGGATTCGGCAGGGCACATCAGATGTGTACAGGGATAGAAGTACGGATCGCGCAGCAGATGTGCGATCCGTACAAAAACATTGCTTCTGCAAAAAACGAGGTAGAAACATGGAATTTATACTGGAATTATTGACACAGGTTGCACATGGGGTTGCGGTTCAGTTCGGGGAATGCTGTGAAGTTGTTATTCATGATTTGCGGAAAAACGACATCGACAGTTCCATCGTTTACATTGAGAACGGGCATGTGACGGAACGTACCACCGGTGACGGACCTTCCGGCATTGTGATGGAAGCGCTGAACAAAAGGGATGCGCTGCCAGAGGATCGCTTGGCTTATCTGATTAAGACGGGGGATGGCCGCGTTCTGAAGTCCAGCACAATCTACATCAAAGGAGACGGCGGAAAGGTGGATTACATCTTTTCTCTGAATTATGATATTACAGAATATATTCGTGCCGAAAATGCATTAAAGGCGCTGACTTCTGCCTCCGGGAAAATGGAGCATCGGGAGGAAACGGCGGCGCCGACGCACAGTGTGTCCGAGCTTCTGGACACGCTGATCGACCAGTCGGTGGCTTTGGTGGGCCGCCCGGTTTCGGAAATGTCGAAGGAGGATAAGATCAAAGCAATTCAGTATCTGGATGATGCGGGAGCTTTTTTGATTACGAAGTCCGGCGATAAGGTTTCCGCATATTTTGGAATATCGAAATTTACACTTTACAGTTACATGGGAAATGGAAAATAGAATAGAGAAAATGCCCGTATGGGGGTATAACAGGAGGAGTAAACGATGGATAACTCGAAAACGGCTGCCGGCCATGCATCTATTTTTGAGCTGGACGGTGTACCACAGTTTACACAGGCAATTCCGCTGGCGCTTCAGCATGTGGTGGCAATGATTGTGGGATGTGTGACCCCGGCTATCATTGTTTCAGGAGTTGCAGGGCTGAATAACGCGGAAAAGGTGATTCTGATTCAGTCGGCGCTGGTAGTATCGGCGGTGTCCACATTTTTACAGTTGTTCCCGATCGGGAAAAAAGGAGGATTTCACATCGGTTCCGGCCTTCCGGTGATTATGGGTGTCAGCTTTGCCTATGTTGCAAGTATGCAGGCAATCGCAGCATCTTTTAGTATTGGAACGATCTTTGGCGCGCAGATTGTGGGTGGAATCATTGCGGCAGCTATTGGTTTTTGTATTGATAAAATCCGAAAAGTCTTTCCGCCGCTGGTAACCGGGACAGTGGTGTTTACGATTGGGCTGTCTCTTTATGCGACTGCGGTGAATTATATGGCAGGCGGGGTGAGTAGTCCGGACTATGGACATTGGAAAAACTGGCTGGTGGCATTGATCACATTGGCGGTCGTCACAATTTTAAATCATTTTTCCAAAGGATTTATAAAGTTGGCGTCCATTCTGATCGGAATTATCGTGGGATATATTGTGGCCGCCGGTTTCGGTCTGGTGGATTACAGCGCCGTGGCGGAGGCCAGCTTTTTCCAGGCGCCGCAGATCCTGCATTTTGGAATTGAGTTTGAACCTTCGTCCTGTGTTGCAATCGGACTATTGTTTGCTATCAATGCCATTCAGGCCATCGGAGATTTTACAGCGACGACAACCGGAAGTATGGACAGAGAGCCGACGGATACGGAATTGAAAGGCGCCATCGTAGGATATGGCTGTATGAATGTGATCGGGGCGTTTCTGGGCGGCCTGCCGACAGCCTCTTACAGCCAGAATGTAGGGATCGTGACAACCACGAAAGTAATCAACCGCTGTGTGTTGGGGCTGGCCGCAGCGATTTTATTGATTGCGGGACTGGTGCCGAAATTTTCCGGATTATTGACGACCATTCCGCAGTGTGTACTTGGCGGGGCTACGATCTCTGTATTTGCTTCGATTGCAGTGACTGGAATTAAGCTGATTACTTCTCAGGAAATGAACTTTCGGAATTCTTCTATTGTGGGGCTTTCCGTGGCGCTGGGTGTGGGAGTGACACAGGCGCCGGCTTCTCTTGCCTTGTTTCCGGTCTGGGTAACCACCATCTTTGGAAAATCACCGGTGGTCATTGCCACACTGGTAGCGGTTTTTCTGAATCTGGTATTACCGAAAGAGAAAAAAGAGTAAGGCGGGATTTGGAATCATTTGTTTTCCCGATTCTATAAAAGAGAAGGATGAAACAGAAAAAGTAAAGAAATATACCGGGCGGACTTGTGCCGTCCGGTTTTTGATGTTATCGTATATCGAAAAGCCGTCAAAGGCAGGCTTGCTGTATGCCATCGTATGCGGAAAAGCCGTCGGCTGCGGATTTTCGTATGAGCGCTTGCATTTTTGGAGACAGAAAGGCATAATGATATGCAGTGTTCTTTTGTAAGGGAGAGGGGTTTTTGTATTGCATAATTTATTTTTAGAGACGGAGGCAAACAACCATGTCAAAGATGGCGTTTGAACCTATTTATAGAAAAATGTTTCCTTTTTGGGAAAAAATATCGGATGCAGACAAGGAGTATATTTGCCAGAATTCCCACATTTATACGTATCCGAAGGGGAGGAATATCCACGATAGCAGTGAATGTTCCGGTGTGATTTTAGTTCGTTCGGGAAGTCTTAGACTTTAATATGGCAAAGAATTTCGGTTTTGCGCCTGTTTTTGTACATCACTTTTTGTTCTATGTTTCTATGGTGTAGTTCTGTTTTTTGCTTTGCATATCAGTTGCGTCATAGTTCCCATAGGGCAGTATACACACCAGGAGCGGGGTTTAAATAAAACCATGGTAAGAATTCCCAGTACCGTGGAGGTGAGCATCACACTGTAGAAGCCGAAAGCAAACTGTGCTACGCCCTCGGAGAACAAAGTACCGTGATAAGCCCAGTGCCATGGAAGACGGAATGTCCACAGCAGTGTTACGGCGGTACTTAAATTTTTGACTCCGTCGAATACCAGCCAGGTGTTCCACAGCATCAGGAAGAACATGAGAAAGAAGAAGATCAAAAATCCATATCGGAAATAGTTTGACTTCATCCATTTGGGAATATCTTTTTTCCGGGAGAGTCCGAAATTACCGCCTAAAAGGGAAAATAACTGTCCTCTGCCGCAGTATTTGTTGCAGTAAGCTTTATTTCCCTTTATAATCGCTATGAGGAGTGGTATAAAAAAGCAAAGAAGCCCCAGCCATGCAAAAAGGATATTAAAAAATCCAAGGATCAGGTAAGTAAGTGAGACAATCCAGAGAAAGTCATACCATTTCTTTTTTCTTTTCATGATTCCGTCACCTCCAGTGAAATAATGCTTGCGGGACATTCTTTTGTACACTTTCCACATCCGACACAGAGTTCTCTGTTGATTTCGGCATAAATGCCTTTTGGGATAGAGATCGCATTTCGTGGACAGACTTTTATGCAGCATCCACAGGCGACACATTCTGAAATATGGACAATTGCTTTTCTTTTTACCATAATAAATCTCCTTTTTGTTTTTTTCAGTATATCAGAGAAAATAGTTTGATTCAGTGACAAAGTCACCGGATATTTTTTGATTAAAAATTGGATTGAGTAAAACCAGGAATCATGATAAAATATAAAAAAGGAGAATAAATTCGATGCAAACAAAAGAAACATGGGAAGAATTACAAATAAAAAATGACTTTCTTTTTGCAAAAGTCATGCGTGATAAAAAAATCTGCATGACGCTTTTGGAAACACTGCTTCAAACGAAAGTGAAGGATATTGTATATCTGGAGGAGCAGAAAGTTCTTGATATTGAGAAAGATGCCAAAAGTGTGCGTCTTGATGTGTATATTGAGGATGGCGATCGGGTATTTGATTTAGAAATGCAGACGACGGACAATAAAAATCTGCCCGAAAGAAGCCGTTACTATCAGGGAATGATCGACCTGAATACAATAGAAAAAGGGGAGAGTTACAAGAAGCTGAAAGAAAGTTATGTTATGTTTATTTGTACATTTGATCCCTTCTGCCGGGGAAAGGCGCAATACACATTTGAAAATCTTTGTCTGGAAGACACGAACTTGAAATTAAATGACGGAACGAAAAAAATTTTTTTTAATACGAGCAACTATTCTAACGCGCAAAATGAGGATATACGCGAATTTCTCAAATATGTAAATGGTGAAGAAAGTAACCATCTGTTTGTAAAACAGCTAGAATACAAAGTTACGCAGGTGAAAGCTTGTGAAGAATGGAGGTTGGAATATATGACATTGCGTATGCGGGAAGAAGAAATATGGGAAGAAGCCAGAGAAGAAGGGCTGAGAGCGGGGCGCGAGGAGGGACGCGAGAAAGGACGAGAGGAAGGACGCAAGGAGGGGCGCAAGAAAGGACGAGAGGAAGGACGCAAGGAAGGACGCAAGGAAGGGCGCGAGGAAGGAATCAGAGGAACGGTTTCAGTATTAAAAGATTTAGGCATTCCGTCACAGACTATTCTGATTAAAATTCAGGAAGAATACAATTTGACCCCTGAAATTTCCAGACGATATCTGCAAATATAATGATTATATTCCGGTTTTCCATAAAAGATTGCATTTTATATGAAAAATATGGTAAACTTTTTCTGTATCTGAACGATATTATATATAGAAAATGGAAAGGATCTAGAAGGAGGGATCTGACGTGAGTAGTATTTCTGGAATCAGTAGCACATCCCCTTATTTATATGGACATCTTGCAAGTGGGAATCGATTGATGTCTGCCGCTGATGGCGCCGCAGAACTGGCGATTACAGAACGGCAGCAGGCACAGATTACTGGCTACAACACAGGTACAAAAAATTTAAGTTCGGGAATCGATCTGCTGAATACTTCAGACGCCGCGCTGGGCAGTATTACTGATTCTTTGCAGAGGATGCGGGAATTGGCGCTTCGGGCTTCCAATACAGTAACGGTAAATGCCACAGGGCGTGCGGATATTCAAAAGGAAATCGATCAGTTAAAGCAGAATATTGAACATATTGCTACCCAGACACGGTACAATGGTTTCAGTTTATTAGACGGCAGCCAGCAGAATGGTGTTCCGCTTGTGTCGGATGCAGATGGAGGTTCTCTCACCATAAACCAGTCTGTAAATTCAACTTTGCAGGCGCTTGGCATTGCAGATTTTGATGTAACAAAAGGGTTTGATATTCGCACGATTGACAGTGCGCTGGAAAAGGTTGCCGGCAGTCGCAGTTCTCTGGGGGCACAGTCCAATGCATTGGAACATGCCATCAATTATAATGACTATGCATCTACCAATTTAACCGCATCCAAAAGTCGTATGGCAGACAGTGATATTGCAAAATTGGTAATGGAGTTAAAACATCAGCAGACATTGCAGAACTGTAATTTCATGCTCCAGAAGAGAAAGATGCAGCAGGAGGGAAATAAGACATTACCTTTCCTGTTGTAACAGGTTTTGTTTTTTACAATGGTGTAATGATAAATAAACCAGATGTTGTGAAGGCAGCATCTGGTTATTGTGTTAAGAAACAAAAGTGGGCTTATGGTGTAATGTTCAAATTTGCAGGAGGAGGCTAGTAGTATGCATGTAGGAGCGGTTATAGCCGCAGCAAAGATGCTTCCCTGGACACAACAGTACCAACAGCTTGCAACCGGAGAGAAGTTGTCTTTGTGGGAACGGATCGTATTGAACTTTCAGAGAGCCGGTGTAAAGGATATTGTGATGGTTACCGGGTATCAGGCGGAAGAGATAGAAAAAAGACTCCGTCATTGTGGAATCACATTTCTGAGGAATGACACTCAAACGGAGATGCTGGATTCTGCGAAAATGGGACTGGAGTATTTAAAAGACCGATGTGAACGAGTCTTTTTCTGTACCATCAGTGTTCCGTTTTTTACAGAGGAAACCGTGCAAAAATTACTGGAACAAGATGGAAGGATTGTAATTCCTCTCTGGCAGGGACAGGGTGGACATCCGGTACTTTTGGAGGCTTCTCTGATACCGGCTATCCTGTCGTATCAGGGGACAGGGGGGCTTCGGGAGGCGCTGCGGGTATCCGGTGTGAAGCGAAATTATGTTGTGGTAGAGGACGAAGGTGCAGTGACGCGGGTGGATCACTTACAGGATTTTCGGCGTCTGGAGGAAAAGCATAATTCTGGTTTGATGCGGCCCCAGGTGAAGGTGAGGCTGGCGGGAAAGGTGCCTTTTTTTGGTCCGGGGACCGTGACGCTGCTCCGGCAGATTGAGGCGCTGGGTTCGGTACGCGAAGCCTGTGAGAAGACAGGGATTTCTTATAGTAAGGCATGGAAGATTCTGCGCACCGCAGAGACGGAACTGGGATATCGAATTGTGGAACGGCAGCCGGGCGGAAAGCACGGCGGGCAGGCGTTGGTTACAGAACAGGGAAAGCAGTTGTTAGAGACATTTGAACAGTTTGAGCGGGAAGTAGAACTGGAGACGGAACGAATCTATAACAAATTTTTTTTGCAGAGCGAATTGTTTTAAAAAAATAAACGATAAAAAGAGGAGAACTATGAGGCTTATAAAAACAGAAGATGCTGTGGGACAGGTACTGTGCCATGACATAACACAGATTATCAAAGATGTGACGAAAGATGCGGTATTTCGAAAAGGGCATGTGATTCAGGAGGAGGATATTCCGGTATTGCTGCGCGTAGGAAAGGATCAGGTTTATATCTGGGAAAAGGATGAGACAAAATTGCATGAAAATGAGGCGGCAGTCATTCTTTCGGAGATTTGCAGAAATACATACATGGGTGTCTCAGAGATCAAAGAGGGAAAAATCGAATTGCTTGCAAAGTGCGACGGTCTTCTGAAAGTGGATACGGAAAAATTAGATCGGATAAATTCTCTGGGAGAGATGATCATTGCCAGCCGCCATGGAAATTTTCCGGTGAAGGCAGGAGAGAAAATTGCCGGCATGCGGATTATTCCGCTTATTATTGAAAAAGAAAAAATGGAACGGGCGAAGGAGGTAGGAGGAGGGACGCCTGTTTTTGAAATTCTGCCCTATCAGAAAAGGAAAGTCGGAATTGTGACGACGGGAAATGAGGTATTCCATGGGCGGATTCAGGATACCTTTACCCCGGTGATTTTGGAAAAGATTGCAGAATATGATACGGAAGTAGTGGGGCAGGAAATCAGCGATGATGATCCGGCGCGAATTGTGAAATGTATTCAAAATCTTCTGGAACATGGAGCAGAAATGATTTTGTGTACCGGAGGAATGAGCGTGGACCCGGATGACCGAACCCCTCTGGCGATACGGAATACAGGTGCAAAGATTATCACCTATGGTGCACCGGTGCTGCCGGGAGCCATGTTTTTGCTGGCATACTACGGAGAACACCACCTTCCGATTCTGGGATTGCCGGGATGTGTCATGTATGCAAAAAGGACAGTGTTTGATTTGGTGCTGCCCCGGATTATGGCAGGGGAAGTTTTGGAAAAAGCAGATCTGGACCGATTGGGAGAGGGAGGTTTGTGCCTGTCCTGTCCGGTCTGTACCTTCCCGAATTGTGGATTTGGAAAGTGAGTGAACAGATGAAAGATGTGTTTGGGAGAACCATAGATTATCTGCGGATTTCTATTACGGATCGCTGTAATTTGCGTTGCCGGTATTGTATGCCGGAAAATCTTTCTCTGGTATCTATGCGGGAAATTCTGACTTATGAAGAGATCGAACAGATCTGTCGGGCGGCAGCGGAACTGGGGATTCAAAAGATCAAAATTACCGGAGGGGAACCGTTGGTACGTCGCGACTGCCCTCAGTTGATAGGAAAGCTGAAAAGAATTCCGGGAATCACTCAGGTGACGTTGACTACGAACGGAATTCTGCTGGAAAAAGCGCTTCCGGAACTGATTGCGCAGGGACTGGATGCGGTCAACATCAGTCTGGATACACTGGATTCAAATCAGTATGAAAAAATGACCGGGAAACGGGAATTGCAGACGGTATGGAAGAGTCTGAGACGGGCAGCAGATTCTTCTCTTCGTGTAAAAATAAATGTGGTGCTGCAAAAGGGATGGAACGAAAAGGAATGGCTGCAGTTGGCTGAGATTTCCCGGAGATATCCGGTGGATGTACGGTTTATTGAATTGATGCCGATTGGTGCCGGAAAAGAAGCCGAAGGGATTTCTCAGGAGGAATTGCTGCAGAATCTGCACGCACAGTTTCCACAGATACGGAAGGATACGCGGATTCATGGAAACGGCCCGGCGGTATATTACCGGATTCCGGGATTTCAGGGGAGTATCGGTCTGATCAGTGCAATCCATGGGAAGTTCTGTCAAAGCTGTAATCGTCTTCGGCTGACCTCTCAGGGGAAACTGAAACCTTGTCTGTGTTTTGCGGAAAGCGTAGACCTGCGAAAGATTCTGAGAGGGGAAGAAGAGAGTCGCGCGGCCGGTATGAAGCCGAGAGAGGAGATAGAAACGGATGGACAGAAAGAGATACGGGAAAATCTGAGACAGGCCATTCTTATCGCGGTTCGGCAAAAGCCGCCCGGTCATGAATTTGGAATCCGGGAACAGGTTACAGAGCGATTGCCGATGGTACAGATCGGGGGCTGAATGGGAGAATAACAGTCGGTCTTTCCTCAGAGAATCAGCAGGTATGGTCTGTTTTGAAGGTATATGTATGGTGGTGTTGGATGGAGGAACTTGAGCTCATAGGAGGAAGAGATGGGAAAGGTTTGTGCGGTTTGCATCAGTGAAAAGAAGGGGACACAGAAGCATCCGGTGGAAGAGGCAACTTTGTTGGAAAACTGGGGGATAGAAGGAGATGCTCATGGAGGAACATGGCATCGTCAGGTGAGTCTGCTTTCGGCAGAAAGAATAGAGCAGTTCCGGGAAAGAGGCGCGGAAGTGGGGGAAGGAGCTTTTGGAGAAAATATAGTAACGCAGGGAATTGACTGGAGGAACCTGCCGGTGGGGACCTGTTTTCAAATCGGGAATGCACTTCTGGAGCTGACACAGATCGGAAAAGAATGTCATAACCACTGTGCCATTTATCAGGTTATGGGAGAATGCATTATGCCGCGGGAAGGGGTATTTGCAAAGGTGCTGCGTGGTGGGAAGATTCAGACAGGAGAAGCCATTGAAATACTTCCGCTTCAAAAGGCGCGTCCCTTTACGGCGGCGGTCATTACGTTGAGCGACAGAGGAGCACAGGGGGAACGGGAGGACAAAAGCGGTCCTCTCATGCAGAGAATATTGGAAAAAGCCGGATATCGGGTAGAAGAACGGCTGCTTTTGCCGGATGACAAAACGAAATTAGAGCGGCAGTTACGCAGGCTTTCGGATCAACGACAGGTACAGGTGATTTTCACAACAGGCGGAACCGGATTTTCGGAAAGAGATATTACCCCGGAGGCGACGCTTGCGGTCTGCGACCGGATGGCAATGGGAATTGCAGAGGCAATCCGTCAGTATTCTCTGACCATTACCAATCGGGCTATGTTGAGCCGGGCAGTGTCCGGAATCCGGAAGAAGACATTGATTGTGAATCTTCCGGGGAGTCCCAAAGCGGTACAGGAAAGTCTGGAGTATATTTTGCCGGCACTGCAACATGGGCTTGGCGTCTTGCGGGGAACAGATGGGGAATGTGGAGGGGAAGGGAGAAAAGATTGAAAAAAAGAAGAATTATATTACTTTTCATTCTTATATTCATAGGAGGGATAACGGCATGTGGTACAAAGATAGAATCGGACGTTGTAAATGAGGAAACGGAAATCCAGGTATTTATTGCGGCTAGCCTGCAGACAGTCATGGAAGAACTGGCGGAACGGTATCAGACGGAACATCCGGAAGTGAAGATTACATATAATGCGGATAGTTCCGGTACATTGCTGACACAGATTGAAGAAGGATATGAATGTGATCTTTTTTTCCCGGCGGCACAAAAGCAAATGGATCAGTTGGAGAAAGATAGGCTTATCGTGAAAGGAACCCGTACCGACGTAGTGAATAATCAAGTGGTGGTGATCAGCTTAAAGACAAGCGGTACAACAGTAACCGGATTGGAAAATCTGCAGGAAGCGGAGAGTATCGCACTTGCAGGCGGCAGCGTGCCGGTAGGGAGATATACCAGGCAGGCGCTTATGAAGTTGGGGATTCTGGAAGAAACAGAGGATGCGGCATCTATTTCGACGGGGCAGATCTCGGCAGCTCTTGGCAATGTGGAGATCAGTGAACAGGATAATGTCAGTAAAGTGCTGTCGGCTGTGACAGAAGGCTCCTGTGAGGTGGGAACCACCTATTATTCGGATATGTATGGGCATGAAGAAGAGCTGGAGATTTTGCAGACAGTAAGTACGGATCTGACGGGGAATGTAATCTATCCGGCGGCGCAGGTAGTGAATGAAGAGGCTGATGAGGCGCAGAAAACCGCTGCGAAAGATTTTCTAACATTTTTGTTATCGGAAGAAGCGAAAAAAGTATTTGCTTCTTACTATTTTGATACAGATATTTGAATGAAGGAATAAAGAAATGGGGACAGAATGGAAGAAATAGTGGAAATTTTGAAAATGCTGGATTGGAGTCCGCTTTGGATTTCTTTGAAAACCGGGATTGCGGCGACATTTTTTTGCTTTTTTCTGGGAATTTTTGCAGCATGGAAGACAATGAAACTGTCTGGAGCGAAGAAAGCGGTGTGGGATGGGATTTTTACGCTTCCTTTGGTGCTGCCTCCGACGGTGGCCGGATTTTTTCTTTTGCTGTTATTCAGCAGACGCCGGATTTTCGGGAATTTTTTGTACCAGACATTTGAACTCAAAGTGGTGCAGTCCTGGCTCGGCTGTATCATTGCAGCCACCGTGATTGCGTTTCCTTTGATGTACCGAAATGCCAGAGCCGCGTTTGAACAACTGGATGTGAATCTGATCTATGCGGGAAGGACACTGGGGATGTCGGAGAGTCGAATTTTCTGGAAGATTGTTTTGCCGACAGCAAGTCCCGGAGTGGCGTCGGGAACAATTTTGACTTTTGCGCGGGCGCTGGGAGAATATGGTGCTACTTCCATGCTTGCAGGAAATATTCCGGGCAAGACGGCAACCATTTCACAGAAGATCGGGATGGTGATACAAGATGGGGATTATCTGACGGCAGGAGTATGGGTGGCGGTTGTTCTGACAATGGCGTTCGGGATTTTGTTCCTGATGAATCTATTTGCGGGAACCGGGAAAAGATCAGGGAAACGGTGGTGAGAGAAGGTGTGTCTGTTTGTAAATGTACAAAAGAAAATCGGAACGTTTCAGCTTCAGGTGCAATTCGAAAGCCAGGCCCGTCGGATCGGGATTCTGGGAGTATCGGGTTGTGGAAAGAGTATGACATTGAAGAGTATTGCCGGGATTGAGACGCCGGATATCGGAAAGATTCAGGTAGGAAACCAGATCTTATTTTCTTCTGCGGCACGGATCAATGTGAAGCCACAGAAGCGTCGGATCGGTTATCTGTTTCAAAATTATGCACTGTTTCCGACGATGACCGTATCCCAGAACATTGCCGCCGGATTGAAAGGGAGCCGGCAGGAAAAACAGGAGCGCGTACAGGAGATGATTCGGAAATTCCGGCTGGAAGGTCTGGAAGAGCAGTTTCCGGAGCAGCTTTCCGGGGGACAGCAGCAGAGGACGGCTCTGGCGCGGATCATGGCATATGAACCGGAGATGCTCCTTTTGGACGAACCGTTTTCCGCATTGGATGTACTTTTGAAAGATCGCTTGCAGTGGGAAATGATGGAATTGCTGGAAGAATATCGGGGAACAGTTATTTTGGTGTCTCACAGCAGGGATGAGATTTTTCGCTTTAGTGAAGAATTGTTGATTATGGCCCAGGGAAAGGTAATTACTTATGGAAAGACGAAAAGGATTTTTGCCAATCCAGGTACACGGGAGGCGGCCCGTCTGACAGGCTGTAAAAATTTTTCCAGAATTCACCGACAGGATGGTCATACGGCGTTGGCCCGGGACTGGGGGATTTCTTTGCATGTGGAACAGGAGATTCCGGTCGGCGCCAATTATATAGGATACCGGGCACATGATTTTGAGCCGGTTTGGGGAAAACGAAGAAAAAATTGTATCAAGGTGCAGGTAGGAGGTCTGTCGGAATTGCCTTTTGAGCGTAATTATTATCTATTGCCGGAGAGAAAAGGGGGAGAGATACCGGAGTGGGAGAAAAATAGGACGAAGATAGCAGAGGATATATCAGAGCTGGTCTGTTGGTTTGTGCAGAAGGAGAAATGGAGCCGATTGAAGGAAAAGGGATTGCCGGATTATCTGGAATTGAAAGAAGAATATATGATGTTTTTAGAGTAGTTAAAATTTCATTTTAGGGATGATGACCATATATAATCTACATTTTGAATGAAGTACATAAATGGAAGGGCTGGGATTGTTTTACATTGCAAATGTGGTTGACAGGAAGAGTGTTTTATATTAGAATGACCGACGTAATATTTTTGTAATAATTGTAATAAATCTGAAAAAGTTGGAATATACTTTATTAGAAAATATTAACAATATTGCAAAAAAATAGGAGGTTCAATCATATGACACAACATAAAAAAATTATGGCAATGTTTACAGCGGTTACTACCGGACTGGTGATGACGATTGGTTTCAGCAGTGAAGCAGCCGACCGTGTGAGCGCGGCGCAGGTTCTATACATGGAGAACTATCGGGATGCACAGTATCCGGCATTTGACGAGATTCCGGAAAATGCATGGACGGATACCAGAGAGGCGGCAGATGCAGCGGCGGAGCAATACAAAGAAAAGAAACGAAAAGAAGAGGAAGCCAGAAAGGCGGCGGAAGAAGCGCGGCGTGCCCAGGAAGAAGCGGAGCGAATTGCGGCAGAACAGGCAGCAGCGGAGCAGGCGGCGGCAGAACAGGCAGCAGCAGAGCAGCAGGCAGCAGTGGCACAGACCGTATCCACACAGGCTCCGGCTATGTCCGCTTCCACAGACGAACTTTCTCTTTTGGCTGCCATCATTTTTTGTGAGGCAGGAAATCAGCCCTATGAGGGACAAGTCGCAGTGGGCGCTGTCATTCTGAACCGGGTGCGCAGCGGGGTATATCCGAACAGTATTGCAGAGGTTATTTACCAGCCAGGGCAGTTTGGTCCGGCAATGAGCGGCTGGCTGGATTCCGTACTTGCAAGCGGAGGATATACGGAAACAGCCAGACAGGCAGCGGCCGACGCATTGGCGGGAAGTAATCCGATCGGAGACTGTCTGTATTTTGGATGTGGCGATTACGGAATTCGGATTGGAGATCACTTTTTCCACTAAAAATTAAGTGGCAAACAAAGGGGCATCTGCTTTTGCAGATGCCCATAAGGAAGTAAATAGAATTTCCGGAAAAACCGGCGTGGCGGAGGTCACACCGGTTTTTCTGTCAGTAGTTCCGGTTTGGCAAGTGGAATCCGGATTTTCCCCACATAGGTAAAATAGACTTCAATCGTGACATGTTTCTTCCCGCCGATTTTCTCCGGGCTGTGGATCACGATTTTTTCAATCAGCTCATTTACCGTAGCTGCGTCCAGCTCCTGCAAATCAGAATACCGGTCAGCAAGCTGGAGGAAACGCCCCACATCGGCAATTTGTCCGGCTTCATTTTCAATTTCCCGTTCCAGTGAAACAGCAAGCCGCTGAATCTCCGCCTGCTCCGTCTCATACTGTGCCGAGAGCTTTTGAAAGCGGAGGTCGCTTAATTTCCCAAGCACGGAATCTTCATAAAGCCTTTGGATGATCTTGTCCAAATCCTCCATACGCTTCTGCGCCCCGGAGAAAGCTTTCCGCTTCTGCGTCAGCTCCGCTTTCCGGCTGGCCTCGTCCTGCGCCAGCATTTCCTGTGTGAAATCATCCCGGAACAGACGCACATAGGTCAGTGTTCCCTGAATACATTCCAACACCCGCCTATAAAGCGTAACCTCCCGGATATAGTGGATTTGGCAGGAACCTGTATTGCTCTTGTAGTTGGAGCAGACGAAATGGTCCTGAGACTCATCCTTGTAAGTATTACAGGTACAGTAATAGAGTTTTGCTCCGCAATCGGCACAATAGACAAGACCGGAGAAAATGCTGGTTTTCCCTGTCTTTGTCGGCCTGCGTTTGTTGGCTCTTAACGTCTGTACCCGTTCCCATTGTCCCCGCTCAATGATCGCCGGCTGCGTATCTTCAAATACCCTCCGGTTTTCTTTCGGGTTTTCCATCCGCTTCTTGAATTTGAGGGATTTGGTATAGGTCTTGAAGTTGACGGTACAGCCGGTATATTCCGGCCGCTCCAGTATTCCAGCGACAGACTTCGCACACCACTGGTACAGGTTATCCGGCATGGACCATCCTTTCTGTCTGGCGTTATACGCAGTAACCGTCAGTACCCTGTCAGCGGTCAGGACTTTTGCAATCTGCATGGGGCCTTTGCCCGCAATGCACAGGTCAAAGATACGCCGCACTACCTTTGCGGATTCCTCGTCTACAATCCATTTCTTTTTATTCTGTGGGTCTTTCACATATCCGTAGGGCGGATTGCTGGCGATGTGTTCCCCGGCTTCTCCGCGCATTTTTACGACAGCCCGGATTTTTTTGCTTGTGTCTTTGGCGTAATAATCGTTAAATACATTTTTGAACACGGCGAAGTCGTTTTCGCCCTTTGCACTGTCCACATCATCGTTGATGGCGATAAACCTGACATCGTAGGCGGGGAAGATGAAATCCTGCAGCCGCCCCATATAGGAATACTCCCGGCCCAGACGGGACAGGTCTTTGACAATCAGGGTGGAAACCGAATAGTCCTCCACATATTTCATCATTTCCTGAAAGCCGGGTCTTTGGAAATTTGTTCCTGAGAATCCGTCATCCACGAAAAACATGGGATTGCGGAATCCGTGTTCCGCCGCATATTTGGATAATAACGCCTTTTGGTTGGTGATGGAATTGCTCTCCCCATCGAGAGCGTCGTCCTGGCTTAGACGGCAATATAACGCTGTGAGCTTATCTGGCTGCTGGTTCATAGTAGCTCCTTTCCTCCCGTATATCGGGATAACAGCCAGGTAAACGGTTGCCTATATTATAACGCGTCATTCCTCTTTTTTCAGCAGCTTTCATTCGGTTTCCTCCAAATTTCCCGCCATGATACGGCGCAGCTTGTCCAGTACGCTTTCCGCCCCTCCCTCCGCATAATGGGGAATGGTGTGGTAGACAGTATTCCCCTCAACGGCAATC
Source organism: Lachnospiraceae bacterium (assembly GCA_910574195.1). Classification (GTDB taxonomy): domain Bacteria; phylum Bacillota; class Clostridia; order Lachnospirales; family Lachnospiraceae; genus Schaedlerella. Next base: position 127,737 of record CAJTBF010000012.1, read on the forward strand.
ATTTCTTCTGTGCTGAAATCAAACTCGAAAACGCCGTCTTTGAAATGCTCTGCCACACGCTCGGCAATTTCCGGTTTCAGATTTTTTGGAAGTTTGCTTAAATCCACAGGCTTACGCAATCCCATCACGCTCCTTCCCTGCAGGCAAAATATTCAGCGTAATGACCGCCGGACGGCCAAGCCCCTGCTTTCTGCGGAGAATAAGGCCACGGCGTTCTAATTCCTGAAACGCCCTGGTCGCCACCTGCCTGCTCCTATGCAGTTTCCCTTTTGCTTCTTCCAGCGTAAAGTAGAGACGAATCCGCCCGTCCGGCTCTATGTATCCGTTTTCTCTGGAAATACCCGCCCGGTCTAAGAGCAGGGCATACAGTACCTTTGCATCGTTGGATAAGTCCATCGGCACCAGAAAGCGGGGAAACGGCAGATAGGGCGGTACGCCGCTGTCCTCTTTGTAAGGCGTCAAAAAATCATTCTGCATTATGTACTCCTTTCCATCAATCCATCCCTGATTGATTGGATTGATATTGACTATCTTGTTATTAACTTCTTCTCTTTAATTTCCGTCTAAATATGGGCCGTCAAGACCGTCTGGAAATCCGTCGCCGGAAAGAGAGGAATAGGGCTGCCCGGAGCGTCTGGTTTTCCAGTCTCTGAAAATCCAGTATTGGAGAATCCCATATAGGTAAAAATAGCAAAACCGGTAAATTTGCAAAGTAGAAACCAACACCTATCCGGGAAAATCCCGTTTAGGTTAAAATCGTCCTGCGGACAGTTAAAAACAGGTTTTAGAGGGGAGCAGGGGATTTATCCCTCATGCCCGTTGACCGCAGCCTGAAATGCCAATAATCTCAAGGCTTTTTTGCTTCTAATTGTCCGCATAGGAGCCGCCTTTTCCTGTCGCTGGCTGTTTTCTGCCTGCGGTGGACTTTCTTTGCACAGAGCTTACAGTATTTCGCCCGGTTGGAACCGGGGAGGAATGATTGGCCGCAGACCACGCAGCGTTTTAATTCCTCCCGAAACAGCAGTGCCGTTTCCAATGGCTTGTCCAGCGGCAGGACAGCGCAGCGGAACCATTTGCAGAGAAGCGAATAGGAAATACTCTGGACGCAGACACATTCCTCCTCGTCGTCCAGAAGAATACAGTTTCCGTTATCATAGTTGCAGCACTCGTGTACCAGTTTACGCATTCGGCGGTACTGCGGATAATTCATCACCGGAATCTGATTGTGGATAAAAACGCCTCCTTCCTACCGTAAAAAATATCCCTCTACTATACATTTCATTTTTGAGGGGAAATAGGGCGGTCAATTTTGCACAAAAAATATCTTTCTATTATTCAATTCATTTTTGAGACGAAATTACGGGGGCATTTCGCAAATTTCACAAAAAATTCATAATTGCCGTATACAGGTAAGCAGTTATAAAATAATCCCCTCATATATCCGTACATTTTTAAGGGGAAAGTTGCCGTCTGCATAAAAATTTGTCAAAAAAACCCGCCGCAGATGTTCCGCGGCGGCAAGCTCTTTTATTTCTCTGTATGCGGTATATCAAATTTATATCCAACACCCCGCACACTGATAACATATTCAGGCGCTTCAGGTGCAATTTGAAGTTTCTGACGAAGGCGGCTCAACAGATTATGAATTGTTTTCGGTGTAACGTCAATATATTCTTCACCCCAAACATGGTAAGCTATGGTTTCAAAAGTTAAAACCCGTTTCCTGTTGACAATCAGTAAGTGGAGGGCATCGAATTCTTTAGCTGTTAATTCTATCTCCTGACCGCTGACACACACCGTTCTTTCCTCCAGGCAAAAATACAGATCACCTTCCCGAATTTCTGTTAATGGTTTCGCATAATCACTTTGTAAGTCAGAGATATTAAACGTAGAAGGTAAATTATCTATATAGGAACTATTTTGTTTATTCTTGGAAAGAACATAATGGATCAATTCTTTTTGCTGCTCTGCGTCAAGAAGAACAAACAACTTTTCTCCAATCTGTCTGCCGGATTCTGATAAATCAAGTACAGCTAATTTCCCATGCCATCACCTCCCCGTATTTTTGTTAGATAAATGGCGATAGGTATTTTTACCAACATTGCCTACGGCTAATATTGCGGCTGAAGTCAAAAACAATATAGCCGGAAGATGATCTATAAACTTTTCATATAGAAAACCATAGAGCAAAATGCCTATGGGCAGGGCAACGCTTACGATTGCTGAATAAAAGGACATGATACGGCCTAACATATTATCAGCTACATTCTGTTGAATGGCCGACATAATAAAAATCCCTGCTATGCTTGCACTTATGAAAACAACAATGCTAATCATTACAAATATGATATAGGTCAAGTTTGCGGAAAAATTGAATAAAAGGCTACCACCAAAAGCTGCTATTGATATTCCCATAATCCAAAACAGCCGATAGATTTTTTCTGTTTTGAATTTATTAGCAATCACTCCGGCGATTATTCCGCCTATCAGTCCGGCAGCTCCCATAAAAGCCTGTGACAGACCGTTCAAAACAGAACTTAAATTAAGTACAACTCGAATTATGAATGGTGCGCCTGTTGTAATTAAGGGCTGTATCAAAAAAACAAAAGTAGCATTTAGAAGAATTGCTTTGAATACGTATACCTGTTCTGATGTTAGGAAATGGAAACTTTCGCCCAAGTCTTTTTTTACTGCGTGTAATGGGCTGCTAATTTGGGGCAATATGATTTTCGGTATTTTTATAAACGCCTCAAGGATAGTAGCAGAGAAAAAACAAATGGCACATCCTAAAAAGATAATTCGTACGCCCTGCAAATCTGTCTTTCCGACCGCACTATAAAACATTCCTGCTAATAATGGCGCAATCAGATTAGCAAGCATATTTATTTGACTAACAATAGCATTAGACTGTATAAGGTGACTTTTTTCTTGAATGAGTGGTATGCTGGATTGTACGACAGGGGTTTCAAAAGAAGATACAGCCGCCAGTCCCACCACGATAATCGTTATCAAAATAAGCACATTGGAAAACGATAATGAAAGCACTAAGAGGACAGCCATAATACCATACAGGCCGTCTAAAGCAATCATAAGATTTCTTTTATTATTGCGGTCAGCTATAATACCGGCGATAGGAGATAAGAAAACAGGCGGCAGATAGCTGATGGCTGTAATCGTTCCAAACAAAACGGCGGAACTGGTCAGATCAAGAATTAGCAAAGAAACGGTAAATTTAAGTAAGACGGTTCCAAACATAGATAAAGCCTGTCCTATTATCAAAAATACAAAATTTCTGTTTAATGTTTTTGAGTTCATACCCTACCTCGATAAAGTTTTTTCTATGATTATAAAAACAAAAGCCTGACAACGGTTGTCAGGCTTTCAAAATCTTTATGTAGGCTTTACTTGATGATTTTCAACATAGCTGCAATATCCTCGGTTGCCATTGTTACTTTTGATTTTTCGATTAGGATGTTTCCACCTGTCATTATGTAGGATGGCATTACCCGAATACCCTTATAATAGATTTCGCTACTACGCAATTTGTAGGTGGAAACGGCGGGAATAGCATTTTTCTTTGTTGCTTTTTTCGTAATCATGTTAAAGGCTTTCTTTGCAACATCACCCATAAGCATAATAACCTTTATATTGGGGAATAAAGATAGTTCTGCTTCTAAATAAGGTAAACTATTTTCAATACTGCTTTTATCAATGACATATTCTGTCTTAGGAGCTTTTACGGCATTCGTGATATAGATGCCCAGTTGTAATATGTCTTGTATGGAACTAACCGCTGTCCCTGCCCCTTGCAAAAGAGGAATCGTTGTTTTCAGATAATCAGCATCGGGGGCTCCATAAAAATCCTGCACAGGGTCAGAGGGGACAACTTCATTTATCATAATTGCCTTGATCGTGAGCGGATCAATATCAATGTCGTTCAGATATATGTCGCTTGCTATACCGACTTTCGTTTCAAGTTCTTTTTTAATATTCATATCCTAATCTCCTTTATGATGGTCTCTTGCAGCTTCGTGTTTTGCTTTCAATGCCTGACGAATAGATTTAGGCCGAATTATTGTTACTTTGTTTCCGAATGACATCAGGAAATCATAGAGCCAATCATTTTCTGGCAGAGTGAGTTTAACAGTATATCCGTTTTCATGCTGTGTAATAGCCGTATCGTCCAGCGTATCAAATAACCTGTACCCAACATCTAAAGTAAATTCCAATTCTAAATCTATTAAATCTCCAATTTCCTCCGGCATTGGGAAAACGGAATGATATTGGCATATATCTGTTTTGTGTTCAAAATGTACTTCTGTCAAAATTAAGTTTTTTATTCTTGAAAGACGAAACAGTCTATTTTCATTTCTTGATAGACAAAAGGCATATAAATACCATGCCTTATCTTTGTAAACCAACTTGTAAGGATATACATTTCGTTTGCCACTATCCCCGGCAGCATTGTGATAATCAAAGGCAATTTCACAATTTTCAAATATAGCCTGTTTTAGTTGTCTAAACAATTTATTTTCGCTTTCTGCAACACTACCCCAACGTGAAAAATCCACATCAATCCAATCCGTTAAACTGGTTTGAAAAATTGCACCAAGTTTATTTAAAATGGTGTCTACCTCTGGATATTGAACGGCTGACAGGCTTTGCAAGCTGGATAATATCTCTAACTTTTCACTATCTGAAAAAAAGGATTTATTGAGGACATAATCATCAAGAAACTGTATGCCGCCGTTTCTTCCCGTTGTAACATAGATAGGAATGCCTGCACTGCTTATAGCGTCTACATCACGGTAAATTGTACGGACGGACACCTCAAATTTCTCTGCCAATTCGGGAGCAGTAGCATGTCCCTTATCTAATAAGTAATACAAAATTCTAAACAGTCTGCTTTCCTGCAAGTCATCACCTCCATAGCTTAATTATATCATAGTAACCTTGACAGCGCAATGTCAAGGTTACTTGTCGGTAAATTTGCGCATCCATTGTAAGGACATACGAAAAGCGGAACAAAACGGCAAGCAATGCAATCTTCCGTAAGATTGCGTATTTTGGCAGGAATACCGGAAACGGATTCCTGCCAAAATGCTTGTTGGTGACATGTCCCCAAACCCCTGAGATCATCACCTGCGGTGATGGCTGCGCGTTCCGTTGGAACGCTGAAAATGGAAACCTAATATCTTGCAAAAATAAAAAATGCTATGCAATTAGTGAACCTTTTGCATAGCATTTTCTATTTTTCCGTTTACCTGGCGTAAGTCATAAGTTTTGTAATGTTTCCTTATGGGCTACTGCCATTTGCAGATGCCCTTTTTGTAGAAAAACGGATCGTTGTGTGATAATATATAAAGAAATACTACAAACACGTTCGGGTACCATTCCAAGTAACTGTCTGGGTACTCCTTATTGGATGCAGGGCCTCCATACGCTCTGTTAGAGCCTGAGTTACAGAATGCCCCAAGGGGTATTTCCGGCTGGATGTGAATGACGGACAGGGGATGTTTTTCGAGAATAGGAATAAAAAAGGGGACCGGACAGGAAGACACAGGAGGAAAATCAATGGAAATCAACTGGAAATCCCAGGAAGTAAAATTAGATCAGCATGAAATAAATATAGAAGAAATCAGAAACGTAAAGAAGATCGAGGTTTCTTTTCTGCAGGTTCGTATCACATTTCTGTGCGTTCAGACCGGACAGAATAAGTGGAATTTTTATTATGAGAATGAAGCTGCTTATGATCGTCTGATTCAGCTCATTGCCGGGGAGAAAAAGGAGACTGGTGTATTTCTGAAAAAATATAAAAATACATTTAATGAAATGCATGCTTTGTGGAAACTATTGTTAGGAACTGCGGTACATACATTCGGTCTCAATCAGTATACTTATATTCGCGAAGTGGGCCTGGATTCCACATCAGATTACACAGAGTATGATTTTATCGGATATCGTTATGGTCAGATCTGTCGGATTACTTCGATACCGGACGCTTATGCCTGTCTGGTTTCCGTCCTGCCGGAAAATATAGAAGAGACCAGAAGAGCAGTACAGGAAAAAGAGGCGCGGGAAAGAAAAAGGAGGGAGGAAGAGCAGGAGCGGAAAAGAAGAGAGGAAGAGGAAGAACAGGAACGGAAAAGAAAAGAGGAAGAGAGGAAACGGAAGAAAAGAGAGGAGGGGAGGGCGCAGGAAAGAAAACGAAAAGAGGAGGAAAAAAGAGAAAGATTAAAGAGCAAGTATGCGGACAGACAGCGGGAAATCAGCAGCAGCGAGGAACTGTCGGATACGGCGTATCGGGCGTCGCTGTGGAAGTCCGATTTGCCCCGGGAATTGCGGGCGGCAGAGGGGGAGATTGCATTCTGGGAGGAAGGAATGCGCGCTCAGGTGATCCAGGAAGACTGGTGCATGCAAAGAATCTGTACGCTCAGACATAGAATAGAAATCATAAATAGTGTGTATGAAAAAAAATTAAGTGAAAAACTGGCGGATCAACATGGATCGATCGAGAATTTAAAAACAGGGTTATTGAAGATCATAAATGGATTGACTTTTCAGGAGGGACTTTCCTTTTTTTATCAATATCAGAAAGTAAGCCAGGAACTGAAACAGGCGAAAAAGTCGGACATTTTTCGGAAGGCGGTAAAACCGTATGATCCTTACATCGAATTTTACCAGAAGGCCGGTGTATTTATCAGTAATTATCTAAATGAGATCAACAAATACAAATCAAAGCGTGTGTCCATTCCGCAAAGTCAAATCAATGCCGCTTTGATGTATATGTATAACGCTCATACGGTGGAAGAAGCCTATGCGTTAAGGCAGCAGAAAGATTATATTGAAAGCCGCAGTTTTGGAAATAAGGGAGAGGCGGAAGTCGATTATGCGTTAAAATGGCTGGTGGGTGCATATTGCGGCATCCAACGGCCGATTTTGCGGAGCAAAACGGCCGCAATGCGAAGCTGATCGGCCACAGGCCGTTGCCTTTGTAAGCCGAATCCTCTCATAATGGGTCTATGCCTCATAAAGAGGTAAATAAACTCATTTGAAGGAGGATAATGAATGCTTGA
>CAJTBF010000013.1 GCA_910574195.1 Lachnospiraceae bacterium
CACTGCCTGTACTTTGTATTCGTGGTCATATTGTCTGTTTTCTGCCATTTTGTTCACTCCTTATTCTCTTGATTATATCTCAAATCCTTGAGAATGGGGTGTCAACTTTTTTTATACCACATCAAGTTTTTTTTAGTATAACTTCTTTATGGAAAGTGATCTATTCCCGTATGTTTTGTGTTATAATGCTTTATGTGGATTTCCAGAGAGAATCTTGTGAAAAATAAATATTTATTATTATATGTGCCTGTGAGAAGAGAAAGGAATGAGTGATTACAATGCTTGAAAATATACCGTCTCAATCCACGATGACTGAATTGCTGGGTCAGTCTTTGTTTGAGGTCTGGCAAGAATTATGTTCGGTGATTGATGAAAAGTACGAAATGGAACGACTGTGGAATACTGGCGGTAAGAATTGGACTTACGAGTATAAATACCGTAGGGGTGGTAAAACGCTTTGCTGCCTGTATGCAAAAAGTAATTGTGTTGGTTTCATGATTATCTTTGGAAAAAATGAAAGAACAAAATTTGAAGATATAAGAGATGCTCTTTCTGCGGCTGTTTGTAGGAAGTATGATGAAGCAAAAGTTTATCATGATGGAAAATGGGTAATGTTTGAACCGACCGACACTGCTGAATTTGATGATTATGTTAAATTGTTAGCCATAAAAAGAAAACCGAATCGGAAATAACATTCTCTGCATTCCTGCATAATCGGATTGGACGTGTAGATTGGAAAACAGAAGTTTATAAAAGAGGGATCATGAAGGAATTGATTAAAAGCAGAATAGAAGCATTATTATCAAAGGAGTTTTATTGCGATCTGAAAGAATTAAATGAAAAGGCAACGATATATTCTGTAAATACCAATACAAAACAATCTTATATTAAAATATTGATATACAGAAACTGCATCGTAGTTTGTACCTCAGAGAGTTTACAATCTAAGATATCGGAAATTTTGCAGGGAAAGAACAGAGATGAGATTTTCGAACTTCCTTTCGTTTATGGGCAGACAATTCATTATGTTCCGGATGGGGATATCTTATCGGACGTAAAGTGTCCGTCTGTTCCGGCAGGAGCATCAAATACGGGATGCCCGAAAGGGGATACTTTATCGGACAGCATGTGTTATCCGGCAGGATACCAATATGAATCTCTTTTCAATAAAGAGATTTTCTCTCTTGTGGGACTGACTGGTTTTGAGAATTCTTTGGCATTTGATGAAACAGGTTTTACATCGACAAAAGCCGTTTGCCTTGCAAAGGATAATGAACGGATTATTGGGGTGGCAGGCGCTGCAGAATCTTCCATAGACGGTGTATGGGAAGTGGGGATAGATGTTCTGGAAGAATATAGAAATGCGGGATTGGGAACATATCTGGTGAGGAAGCTGACCGAAGAATTGTTGAAACGAAATGTAGTTCCGTTCTATTCTGCTTCTGTTACGAATATAGGTTCCCAAATGGTGGCGAGCAGATGCGGTTATATTCCATTTTGGGTGGATACGTTTGGGACGATTTTTGACGGGAGTTCGGCATATAATGCTCTTTTCAGAAAGGGGTTAGCAGATCCGGATTTTCTGAATGACAAATAAATTTTTTAGCCTGTTCCGGCAGTTGTAAGAGACGTTACCAATTGGTCCGGAGAGGGAAGAAATAGGATAATAAAGAGTGGATATGGCGTAGTGTACAGGAAAAGGGGAGGAGAACAGAGATGATTTCTTTTGAAAGCGATTATATAGCCGGGGCACATCCGCAGATTCTAAAGCGGATCAGTGAGACCAATCTGGAATGTCTGCCTGGTTATGGGACAGACAAGTACAGCACATGTGCAAAAGAGAAGATCAAAGCGGCATGTGGATGTGAAAATGCAGAAATTACTTTTTTAGTAGGAGGAACGCAGACGAATGCGGTCATCATTTCCTCTATGTTGAAGGACTATGAGGGGGTAATTGCCGCGAAGACAGGCCATGTAAGTGTACATGAGGCCGGTGCAATCGAGTATACCGGACATAAGGTTTTGGAAATTGAGCAGAAGGATGGAAAGATTGCGGCGGATATATTGGAAAACTATATAGCGGACTTTTATGCGGATGTGGATCAGGAGCATATGGTTTTTCCGGGGATGGTTTACCTGTCGCATCCTACCGAGTATGGTACGCTTTATACAAAAAAAGAACTGGAAGAAATTGCGGCGGTCTGTCGTCGGTATGAGATTCCGCTGTTTTTGGACGGCGCCCGGCTGGGATACGGGCTGATGAGCAGGAATACGGATGTGACGCTGAAAGACGTTGCGCGCATCTGCGATGTATTTTATATCGGGGGTACGAAGGTAGGCGCACTCTGCGGGGAAGCCGTTGTTTTTCCAAAGGAGAATCAGCCGAAGCATTTTATAACCTCTGTGAAAAAACGAGGAGCATTGCTTGCGAAGGGCTGGCTTCTTGGCGTGCAGTTTGATACGCTTTTTACAGAGGATTTATATTTTAAAATCAGCCGTCATGCCATAAATATGGCAGAAAAGATGAAAGAGATTTTTGCCCGGAAGGGATATTCGTTCTATCTGGAATCGCCGACAAATCAGCAATTCGTGATCCTTGATCATGAGCAGATAGAACATTTGGGGCGTCAGGTTTCGTTTTCTTTCTGGGAGAAACTTGATGAGACACATATGGTAGTACGTTTTGCAACGAGCTGGTCTACGACAGAAGAAGACCTGAAACTGTTGGAAAAGGCCTTAGAGTGATTTTAAGTGGTTTTATTTATTTTTCCTCGTTTCTAATTCTTTTGTTGATTTCGGTTCTTCTATATCTGTCTGCGTTAATTTTGTATATTCTATTTTATTTTTTAGTTTTTCTTCCTGTTTTTGCAGCCGGGAGATCTTGCTTTGGAGATTCTGAAGCTGGAGCTCCTGGCTGTTTGTTATATCGTCGGATGAAAGTTGACTATATATCTGATATGCCATGCAGCGTCTTTGGTAACTTCCTTTAAAGATAATATCCGGATTGACCATATAATAACCGGAACTGTGCTTCCGCAGAAAATCTGTATCCATAAGCCGCTTCATGGTATCTGCGACAGTTTTATAAGAAATTCCTTTTTTGTCCGCAATCTGACGGTAAGTATACAAAAGAAGATTATCTTTGGTGAGGTTGGAAAGAATCCAGAAACAGAGCGATGTTTTCTGGTTCATAATCCCGCCGTCTTCGAGAGCAGTGACGAAACTTCGGAGAAACAACTTATGGAAGTTACTGTCTCTCTCATTCACATCGGAGTCCATAATCTGCATCTCTACAAGTTCCCCGGTATGGCTATTATAAAACGATTGTGTCCCAATGATTCTGTTCTTTTTTTTCATGAAAATTCCCCACTCCTTTTATAAATTTTGAATCTATTATACTAAAAATCCAGAAAAGACAGAAAATTTGATATAAAATATTACATCAGATGATCTATAAAAATATATTACGGAAAAAGAGGGTAAAATGCAAGGGAAACCTTATAAATACGCCCTGAAATTTATATGTTCCCCCTGATTTTGAAAAAATTTTCTCTTATTCTACATAAATACAAAAAGACCAGACTACAGAAAGTACAACAGAAAAACAGAACCAACCAGAACCAACAAAAATAAGAACCAACAAAAATAAAAAAACTACAACAAAAAAAGTTAAAAATTGCTTCGCAATTCGGGAGAAAAATTGAATTAGAAATTGAACAATTCATTCGATTTTTGATTCTTCAATTTTGGATTTTGATTGGTTGGTGGTTTTGTTGCCCGGTTTCTCCAGAACTCAAAAGTTCTTGAGTCTTTGAGTCCTGGCCCTGATATTCTACTTGTTTGTATCTCCTTTCTCCTTTGTGTATTTTTGTGTATTGTTGTTTTGCAGAAGAATACCAGGGAGAGACAGGGAACAAAACCAGACCCAAAATCAAAAAGATGATAAATAATGATACGATGAAAAAACAATACAACAAAAGAAAAAACAACAAAAAGACAAAAAGATTGCTTCGCAATCCGAGTGATAAATTGATAAAAAGAAAGGAGAAAAAACCAATGAAAGGACAGAAAATTCTATTAAAAGTGCGGATAGATCGAATACGAAAAGGGTATGCTTCAGATCCGGATTTTGTGATTCATGCAATCGGTTCCATGGCGAAAATTCCGTTTTGCGATTATATGACAACATTTGAAGAAGAGAAAGATCGGGTGCTGGAACTACTTTCTCTTTTCCTCTCCGAAGAGGAAGAAGCGAAAATCACATATCAGGATGTTGCCCGGAGAATAGGAGAGCGCATGTCTCCAACAGCAACAGAACAAGAGAAAGCAAATGCAATAGAAGCAATGAAACTGTTGGTTCTGCCTTTTCAGAGATATTATGCAGAAAAAGAAAGGAATAGAAACTATGGATAAAAATCGAAAAAGAAACAGAAATCGGATTCCACGGATTCCTTTGAAGGAGCGAATACAGAAAATCAAAAATCAAAAACCGGATTTTTTGGGAATCTTCAATGTATATGTAGAAGATTATCATGTCGGTCTGGCATGGCTTGATGGAAATGATTATTTTAGAGACGCCTACTTCAAAAGAATTAGAAGCATAGAAGAAGCAGTAGAAAGTGCTCTGACAATACCGGAATTTTTTGACATTCTGGACGATACCGATTTCGATGAAATTCTGTATCAGATGTTGGTAGAACCGTTTATCAAAATAAAAAATTTTGAAAAGGAGTAAAAAACGATGAGCGAAAACATAAGAATACCGGAAATTATAAAGGAAACCAGTTCAGGTTATATGAGAGTCACACTCCAGGAAGAGATGTTCAAAAGAAGAGAAATTGAATGTGTCGGAGACATCACGGCAGACCGTATCAATTCTTTGATTTTGCAGCTTCGGTATCTGCAAAAGGAAGATCCCGAAAAAGCGATTACGATATATATCAGCAGTCCCGGCGGAGAAGTCTCCAGTGGTCTCGCATTGTATGATATAATGAAAGCGATCCATTGTCCGATACGGACAGTATGTGTGGGAACGGCTGCAAGTATGGCTGCAATTCTCTTCCTGTCCGGAGATCAACGTGATATGCTTCCTCATGCAAGGGTAATGCTGCATGATCCGTTGATTCAGCAGCAGGCCGGCGGCAGCGCACTGCAGATTGACCGTCTGGGAAAAGAACTGATGAAAACCAGAGAAATCATCGGAAACATCATAGCGGAACACACCGGCAGAAGTCTGAAAGAAGTCTATAAGAAGACGGCGACAGACAGCTATTTCGATGCAAAAGAAAGTATTGCATGGGGGCTGGCGGACCGGATCATTACGGAACTGAATGAGACGGAAAAAATGGAACAGACAAAGGATGTTTCCTGAGTTCCCTGAACATGCCTTGTTGAAACAGAATGGTCCATATGCCGTCTGAAAGGCGCGGCAGAGAAAAGATCCACAGATTATAGAAAGGAACAAAATCAGAATGAAAGACACATATAGAATTTTAGCAAAAAATCAGAAAGTAAATAACAACACCTGGATTACAGGACTGAACAATAATGATATCATCATCGGTCCCTCCGGCGCAGGGAAAACAAGGGGGTACGTGATCCCCAATGTGATGCAGGCGGAAGAGAGCATGATTATATCAGATACCAAAGGCAGTATCTATGGTATGGTTGCACAGAAGCTGAAAAAGAAAGGGTACCAGTGTAAAGTCATTGACTTTACCGGGGGATATACCAATGTAGGGTATAATCCTTTTGAATTTATAAAATACGACAGGAGAAAGGGCCAGTATTCGGAGCAGGATATCAAGACGGTTGCGGCTGCCATCGTACCGATAGAAAACCAGAAAGATCCCTTTTGGGACTATGCGGCCAGAATGTATCTGGAAAGTATCATTGCTTATGTACTGGAATGCCTTCCGAATGAAGAACATCATCTGGCAAGCGTGCTGCAGATGTTTGGTCTGATGGGAACAGGGATATTTGAGCAGCTCTTTCGGGAATTAATGGAACTCAATCCGGACAGCTACGCGGTGACAATTTATAAAATGTACGCGAATAATGCAAGAGCAGAAAAGATGCATGAAAGTATTCGTGGAATTCTTGCGGAAAAATTGTCGGTGTTTGCGCTGGAAAAAGTAGAAAGACTTTTGAAAGCAGAAGAAAAAATTGATTTTCAGGGGATTGGAGAACGAAAGACCGCCGTATTCCTGAAAATCAGCGACACGGACAGATCCATGGACAGACTTACAGATCTGTTCTATACGCAGGCGCTTCATGAACTTTGTCACAGCGCGGATCTCAATGTGCCTTCCCATCGTCTGACAGTACCTGTCCGGCTGATATTGGATGACTTTGCAGCCAATGTGTATATTCCGGATTTTGATAAGATCACATCGGTCATTCGTTCCAGAGAGATTTCCGTCAGTATCATTTTGCAGAGTCTGTCACAACTGGACAGTATGTACGGGGAAGCAAAAGCCAGAACGATTTTAAACAACTGTGATCATTGCCTGTATCTGGGCGGCCAGGATATAGACACGGCCAGGTATATTAGTGTCAAGACCAATAAATCGATTAACAATATCCTGAATATGCCTCTGGATAAAGTATGGATGTTCGAGAGGGGAACCGAACCGGTGCAGGTAGAAAAGTATAGTCTGCAGATGGAATGAAGAAAGGAGTAAAGGAAGTATAAAAGTGGTATCATATTCCATCCACCTGGTATCATCTATATGAAAAAACTGCTCTTACCATCTGAACATCATGGTAAGAGCAGGGAGAGAAGGGGCAGATTATACAATTTTACCGGTGGGGTGTGCAGCAGCAGATCAGAATGTTACGGGCCGAAACAAAAAGATTTTATCGCAGAATCTTTGAAAAGTCTACGCACGAACATCCCTGGTTTTCAGAAGATATAAGGCAACCAGGTAAAACAGGAGAAAGAACAGTCCCGTGGACAATAGAAACGGAAGAGAACTTCCGCGCAGGGCGTCTTCTGTTTTGTTGGAATTCATTCCCATAAGCATGAGACTATAAGGCCAGAAGAATCCCCATCCCTTATTGGAAATCAACATGCCGAGGACGCTTCCGATCAGGGCAATGCCAATGGGCACGGAAAAACTTCGGATGACCATGGAAAGCAGAAGCTGTAAGGCGCCGATGGCCGCTGCCGCAAGGGTTCCGCGCAGAAGCCAGAAAAAGATTTTTGGGGGGCAAAAGCCGGGCAGTCCGATCAATTTTCCGCAGGCCAGATATAAGATTCCTACCCAGAATTGGGTGAGCAGCGTCACCCGGAGAATGACCGTAAGTTTTCCCAGGTAAAGACAGGGGATGGTAACGGGAGCGGTCATAAATACATTCCAGTTGTTATTCAGATGTTCCAGCCGCCATAGGTAGGAGCAATAGAGCGCAATCAGCGGCGCATAGAAAAAACTGGCGTAAAACAGCGTATGCTGTGTCCAGAGAGAATACCATTGTTGGGTAAGAATCCCAGTATTTTGCAGATAATTAAAAGTCCCCATGATGGCGGGAATAACCGGAATCAGGATACAGGCAGGAAAAATCAGGGAATGCCGGAGTTTTTGATGTTCGGATTTGATACAGCGTAACAACATCATTTTTTTATACTTCCTTTCTTATCGTGATTGTTCTGCATAGCAGGTAAATGAGGACAACAGCCGCCAGAAATACGAGAAATCCGGTCCAGGGAAAAGGGACTTCATAGTAGGAGGCGATCCGGGTGGAGCGTTCCCAGTCCATGGAAGCGACCGGAAAGGCGGCATAGTATCCCCACAGGAATAATCGGGCAATCGGTTTTGGGAAAAACATGGAAAAAAGCCCCAGAAAGCATCCGATCAGTCCGGCGGTAAGCGGCAGGATCTGGTTGGAAGAAAACAGGGAAAGCATTTGCTGGATTGCCAGAAGCGCCGCGCTCACAGAGAAAGTAACGGCCAGATATTCCAGAAGCATGATTCCCCGCAGAGGTTCCGTAAAATGCCAGAGTTTCCCGGCCAGTAAAATAAGCGCGCCCTGTCCCAGAGTGAAAGCGGCCAGATACTGCAGCCCGGTCAGATACTTGCAGTCATAAAAACGGCCCTGCCGCTGCATGGTATATAATAATTTCAATGTATCCCCTTTGATTTCCATGTCACAGAGTCTGCTGGCAATGACGGCGCTCATCATGGGAAGCAGGATCGCGTTCATCATCGGAAGATGATGGAATAAAAGGAGATATCCGGTGCGCAGCTCCGATTCCGAGGCATTTTGAAGCTGCCAGGCGGCCCACAAAATCTGAAACGACAGAAACCCGAGCGGAAGCAGGAGCAGATGCCGGCGCCGTCCTTTCTGGTATTCTGCCTGCAATTGCCGGAAAAGAGAGGGATTCATAAGCTCACCTGCCTTCCCGTCAGCCGAAGGAAGATATCTTCCAGACTCATCTGCTGTTCATTTAGACGCAGGATACCAATGCCGGAACGGACCAGGGTGGATACCGCCTCAATCACCAGAGCGTCCTCGCTGTGGCACAGACAGAGACCATTCTTCCGGCGTTCGGCGGGAATCCGGTGTGCTTTTAGTACCTGCGCCGCCTTTGTATCGTCGTCCGTATGGAGCAGAAGCTGGGATTTACTGTGTTCGTGAAGACAGGAAAGGGAATCCTGGAACAGGAGATGTCCCCTGTCAATGATCCCCACATGAGTGGCCATCTGGTCGATTTCGCTCAAAAGATGGCTGGATATCAGAACGGTGATCCCGTATTGTGCGGGCAGGGAGCAGATCAGATCCCGCATTTCCTGAATCCCGGCGGGATCTAGGCCATTGGTCGGCTCGTCTAACAGAAGCAGCCGGGGATTTCCAAGCAGTGCGGCGGCAAGTCCCAGCCGTTGTTTCATTCCCAGAGAATATTGCCGGACTTTTTTATCTTTTTGCCCCTCCATCCGTACAATTTTTAAAACCCGGCTGATTTCTGTTTCCGGGACATTTTTTAAGGTACAGATAATCCGCAGGTTTTCCTCCCCGCTTAAGTGTCCGTAGTAAGCCGGAGATTCAATCAGAGAACCGGTATTTGAAAGAATCGTAAGCCGGTTCTTTTCCGTGACTTCATTTTCCAGCAGACGGATACTTCCGGTCGTCGGTTTTATCAGTCCCAGCAGCAATTTAATAGTGGTTGATTTCCCGGCCCCGTTCGGCCCCAGAAAACCATAGATACTGCCGGACGGAACGGAAAGATCCAACTGGTTGACTACGGCTTTTTGATGATATCGTTTCGTCAGCGCTTCGGTAGTAATGATGGATTTCATAGATTCGTTCCTCCTTGTTTCGTATATACACAAGGTATGATACAGGGCGTACCTTATCAGGGGCTTAATTGTTCCTTATATTATCCTTAAATATGAAAAAGACAGAAAGTATTTGACATATTTTTAGGGGACGTTTATAATATATTTGACAAGAGAGCCGAAGGCTGGGTGCAGCCAGCCGCCGGAAAATAATTTGTTACGTAAGTAGCGCCTTATCTTATCAGGACGGGGGCGCTACTTTTTGCGTTTTATGTAGATAACAAGAGTTATAACAGCGCAAAGCATCATTACAAATGTGAATAAGTCACTGTATGAAGTGGAAAATGAGGTGAACATGCAATGGAACAGATAGGGAAAGCAGGGCAGATAAAACAGGCGGAGCAGTGTGGGCGTAAGATTCTGGTTGTGGATGATCACAGAGAGATTTTGAAGATGGTGGAGACGATCCTAAAAGAAAGCGGCTATACACAGATTTTTTTGGCGGCCTGCGCGGCGCAGGCCATGAAATGTTTTCTCTCGGAAAAGCCGGATTTGATTATTCTGGATATTATGCTTCCCGATGAGGATGGTTTTTCTTTGTTTCAAAGAATTCGGGAAAAAGCAGACGTTCCGATTCTTTTTTTATCTGCGAAAGACGAGGATGAAGACCGGCTCTTCGGGCTGGGCCTGGGCGCGGATGATTATATAACAAAACCTTTCCTGCCGGAAGAACTGGCGCTGCGGATCGGGGTGATCTTAAAGAGAGCGTATTCGATTCCGGAGGAACAAAGGGAGAAGGAGAGGCATTTCTTTCTGGGAGAACGGGAGATTCTGCCGGAACGTGCGGTAGTAAAGTATAGAGATCAGGAAAATACGCTGACGGCCAAGGAATTGATGCTGCTGGAGAAACTGTATCAGAACAGGGGAAGAATTGTGACCTTTGACACCCTGTGTAATGCCGTCTGGGGAGACTCTTATTATGGTTATGAAAATACACTGATGGTACATATCCGTCATCTCCGGGAAAAGATTGAGGAGGATCCGTCCCATCCCAGATGGATTCTAACGGCACGGGGGCTGGGATACCGGCTGGTAAAGGAGTAAAGAACATGAAAAGTCTGTTTCGGATTATCCGCCGGTATTCACTGACGGTAGGAATGATTATCCTGGTGATTCTGGCAGTCAACGGCTGTGTCCTGCTTGGTATGGGGTATTATATTGCAGAAGAGGAAGGAACACAGTTCCCCTCTGCATGGATGAGTATGCGGACGATGGAAGAGATAGGAAAGGAGCTTCAGGAGACAGACGGAACCTTTCTGTTGAGCAAAGAAGGGATGGAGACACTGGAGAAATCCGTATTTTCCTGGGCGATGGCATTAAATCCAGGGGGAAACGTAGTCTGGGAATGGCAGCTTCCGTCCACATTCTCCAGGCAGTACAGCCTGCAGGAAGTGGCTGTGTTTTCCCGGTGGTATCTAAACGGGTATCCGGTGAAAATATGGACGAATGATGATACAGTGCTGGTATTTGGCTGTGATCCTGACAAGGTGATTCGTTATAATGTGATCGTGACCTCTTCCTTGTTCCAGAATCTGCCGCTTTTTATAAAAGCGGTCATTCTGATCAACCTTCTGGTCGCGGCAGTACTTATTTTGGGATTTGGATATCGGTTCCATCAGACGATGAAGCCGATTGTACAGGGAATTGAAAGCCTGGCAGCACAGAAGCCGGTCGCTCTGAAAGAAAAAGGACTGGCCGGGGAACTGGCGGGAAAACTGAATGAAACGTCAGAGTTTCTTCTGACACAGAGTCAGGCGCTGGCCAGAAGGGATTCCGCCAGAACAGAGTGGATTGCCGGGGTATCCCATGACATCCGAACGCCCCTTTCTTTGATTGTAGGGCATTCGGACAGGCTGTCCAGGGATGCTTCCTTAAGCCTGGAGAACCGGGGGCTTGCGGCGAGTATCCGCAGGCAGAGTCTGTTGATCCGACAGTTGATTGCAGACTTGAATCTGGCGTCTAAACTGGCGTATCAGGCGCAGCCTCTGAAAAAGAAAGAATGTCTGCCGGCCGCGTTGCTTCGAAGCTGCGTGAGTGATATTTATAATGAAGAAATAGACAGGGGCAGCGGTGCGGGATACGAATTTGACATTCTGGTAAGGGAAGAAATGGAACAGATTCAGGTGAGAGCGGACGAAGGGCTGCTTTTGCGGGCGCTGCGGAATCTCCTGGGAAACAGCGTCCGGCACAATCCCGAAGGTTGTCATGTGACGGTATCACTGACGGCGCAGGAAGAGTTTATATGGTTTTCCGTAAGGGATACAGGCCACGGGATTCCACGGATTGTGGTGCAAAACCTGGAGAATCCCGACAGTGAGGTGCACATCATGGGACTCAGACTGGTGGATCAGATCGCGAAAGCCCATGGCGGAAGACTGGACTTTGAAGAAAGGGCGGAGGGGAGTTATGATGCGCGTTTCTGTATCAGTTTCCCGTCTTAAAGGAATTGTGAATTTACCATCATCCCTAAAAACAGGATGCCCGCCGCGGCATAAAGAACGTTTATCACCAGGCAGACTTTCATCCAGTTGTTCCGGACGTTTGCTTTTCCATAGGAAATGCCTGTGAATATGCCGCTAAAAATCATGAATATGGCGTAGCCGGCAATCATGATCTCGGCAGCGGGCGACTGCAGCGCCCATTCGTATCTTCGAAGCAAAAGGATACTCCAGGGAATAAAAAGCAGAATTGTGCTGATTGTGGTTAAAATTTTGTTTTTTATCATCATAGTTATCTCCTTTCCGCCTGCCCGAAACAGAGGCAGGAACTTGCAAAACAGAATAAGGTAATAAGGATTGCAGCAGGGATCCAGGGAAGGAACCGTACCTGCGCGGTGTCAAGATTTGCGGCCAGTTTCCCATATTCCGATGTAATCACAAAGAACGGATAGGACATCGGATAAGCAAACCAGGCCTTTGTATTGATAAGTAATACGGACGGCACAATGGAAGCCAGGCCGATACCGACAGAAAAAATGGGTGTCCGGATGCAGACGGACAGCATCCAGAAAAATGCAAGCATCGGGATGGCAGACAGGAACAAAAAAGTAAGTTCTTTGCCGACAAATAGCGGGGACAAAGTAAAACAGTAGTTTTGCGATGCGGAACAAATGGCGGCGCTGATATAGTACATTCCTGTCATGATCAAAATCTGTACGGCGGAGAGTGCGAGCAGCACCATAAACTTGGCGCAGCAGAGACTGACCGTATGGACGGGAAGCGCAAGCATTTTCAGGATGCCTTTGTTGGCACGTTCTGTATGATTCAGGAGAACGGTGCTGACAACCATACTGGCGGGAAATAGAAACCAGGACATGGCCAGGAAACCCTGAATAAAGAAATTGTGCTCCGGAGAAATCCCTTCCGCCTGCATTGTAAAGTTCAAATCTGAATGGAGGATGGACGGGATCCAGAGGATGATTGCTGCGGCGAACAGAATCCACAGGATTCCCGTGCGTTTTATTTTTAGAAATTCGATGCGGACCAGCGAGAAAAAGTTCATGCAAATGCCCTCCTTCGTTTTGTAAATAACAGTTGTGTCAAAATAAGAATTCCCAATTCGATGACCATTGCACAGAGGAAATGAGTCGCCGCTGCTGTGTCTGTCCCTGTAAGTGTCTGAAACGGGGCTGCAAATGGAAAGAGAGAAAGGAAAAAGGAGTCTGTCGGCAGCAGGGTTGCCGTAAAGATGCAAAGGACTCCGATTCCAAGTGAGATCCACATATTCTGGCAGGCTTCTGAAATCAGAAGGGACAACAGAATGCAGGGCAGCATCAGCAGGAGCATATAGCCGAAATTTTTGCATAACCCCCAGTAAAAATCAATTCCGATTTTAAACCAGTGACAGGAACAAAAGGCGATGGCTCCGGCTTCCATGGAAAGCACAAGTACGCTCATAAAAAAGGTCAGTATCGTTTTGCCAAAGAAAATGGAGTCTTCCCGAATCGGGAGGGAGCACATTTTCTGCATGGCATTGTCCGCATACTCCGTATGATACAGAAGACAGGCTCCCACGACGACAAGCAA
Source organism: Lachnospiraceae bacterium (assembly GCA_910574195.1). Taxonomy (GTDB): domain Bacteria; phylum Bacillota; class Clostridia; order Lachnospirales; family Lachnospiraceae; genus Schaedlerella. The sequence continues at coordinate 13,361 of CAJTBF010000013.1, forward strand.
TACGTTCAACATGGCCATCATCTGCCAGTTCGCTTCCAGCAGAGTTTGAAGCGGAGGTTCTTCCCGCATAAGATACAATTCGGACCGAAAGGCCATATTCAGAAGCGGAACAGCCGCGGCAAGAATCCCGCCGCCCCAAAAGGCAGGAACAAAACCGGTTCTTTTTATTTTTTTCCATTCCAGAAAAAGATTCATCGTAAAACTCCTTTCTGTTGATTGTCCGCGTCAATGAAAGCGAGAAACATATCTTCCAGATTATCCGTGGGGTACCCCAAAGAGGCGGCCTGGTTCTTTAGTTTTTTCAAAGTTCCTTCAAACAACAAATGTCCATGGTTCAGAATGCCGATGTGATCTGCCATGAGCTCGATCTCGGACAGCAGATGCGAGGAGACCAGGACGGTACAGTCAAATTTTTCCGGCAGAGAACGAATCAATGCGCGGATTTCATGGATGCCCACAGGATCCAGTCCGTTGGTAGGTTCGTCCAGGATCAAAATGGGCGGTTTCCCGATCAAAGCGCCGGCGAGTCCAAGCCGCTGTTTCATTCCGAGAGAGTAATTTCTTGCCAGTCGTTTTTTAAACGGAGTAAGCCCGACGATTTCAAGCGCTTCCGATACAGAAGACTTCGGAAGCTCTAATATTTTACGGATAATTTCCAGGTTTTCCTCCCCGCTTAAATTTCCATAAAATGCAGGAGCTTCGATGAAAGAACCGACCTCTTTTAGAATCTCCTCCCTGTCTTTTGGGTATTTTTTCCGGTCGATTGTAAAAGAGCCGCCGGTTGGCTTTGTCAGTCCCAGGAACATTTTCATAGTGGTGGATTTGCCTGCGCCGTTGGGGCCGAGAAAACCATATACCGAACCTCGCGGAACATGAAGACTGACGTTCGAAACCGCCGTAAAATCGGCATAAGATTTGCTTAAATTCTGCGTTTCAATAATATACATGCTGTGTACACTCCTTTCTGATCTTTCTAAATGTAGTTTACGACATGAACCTTGCGGCAACATTCTCTTTGCCTTACAATTACCTTACATTTTGCCGTACAGGAGAAAACCGGATTGAAATGTGTTATAATTTTTAAGAACACTTTTATCGGACGAAAAGCGTACATGTACAGAAGATATGGAACGTGGAAAGTCCAAAAGAGTTATACCTGATTGGATATTAGAGTCTGTTAAGGTACGCCTTGTGGGTATACTTTGGTGGACGGCAGCAGCCGTTTGTCCGTACGGAACACATTGGATACGGAATGTCGAGGAGTATACTTGCTATAAAAAATAGAAATGAAGAGGGTGTTTTTTATGGATGTTACGTACCTGAAAGAGAAACGTCTGCTCCTTGTGGATGACGAGCAGGCGCTTCTGGATATGGTAGTATCTATTTTGAAAGCAGAGGGATTTCAGAATATCGCGGTGGCGAAGAACAGCAGGGATGCGCTTGCCCTGGCAGACCGTTTTCTGCCGGAACTTGCGATTCTGGATGTGATGCTTCCGGATGGGGATGGATTTTCTCTGCTGGAGCAATTAAAACAGAAGAGAGAATATCCGGTACTGTTTTTGACTGCCTGTGGAGAAGAGGAAGAGAAATTTAAGGGATTTGGCCTGGGCGCGGATGATTATATTGTGAAACCGTTTCTGCCCAGAGAGTTGATTTTCCGTGTTCTGGCAATTCTGCGCAGAAGTTATAAAGAGGAAAATCCTCTTGTAAAATTGCAGAACAGTGAAATTGATTTTGAACGTGCACAGGTGCGCCGGGACGGAGAGACGATCGCGCTGACAGCGAAAGAGTATGAAATCCTGTCCGCACTGTATCGTAACGCGGGTCGCATTGTGACCATAGACGCTTTATGCGAAGCGGCCTGGGGAGAAAATCCGTATGGTTATGAAAATTCGCTGATGGCACATATTCGCCGCATCCGGGAAAAGATCGAAAAAAATCCTTCCCGTCCCGTGTCTCTGCTCACAGTAAAAGGGTTAGGGTACAAACTGCTTGTGGAGGGAAAATAGCATGATGAAGAGTATACCGAAACTGATCCGGCGTTTTACCGCTATTTTACTATTGTCCCTGGTGCTTTTGTTTGCTTTGAATGTGTTGCTGCTGGCGACATATACGTTTAATCAGTTGCCCAATGCATATCCCTGGAAAACGGCGGAAGAGGTTGCAGTAGATCTATTTTCGAAGCAGCAGCCCTATAAATTATCCGAAAAAATAGCATTGGAATTGGAACAATCCGATGCATGGGCAATTCTGATTGATTCTGCAACGATGCAGGTAGTTTGGCAGACAGAGAACCTTCCGGAAACAATTCCCCGGACCTATTCTATTTCTGATATTGCAGGACTGACGCGCGGCTATATAGACGGGTATCCGACGTTTACGGGAGAAGCAAAAGAGGGGCTTGTAGTACTGGGGTACCCGAAAGACCGCTTTTGGAAACATATATGGCCAAGCTGGGATTATCAGTTTATCGCCAGTTTGCCAAAAACGGCGCTTACTGTTTTTGGAATGAATCTGGTTTTGATTTTTTTGATTTATATGATCGCCAACTCCCGGCTGCTGAAATCTGTAAAGCCAATTCTGGCAGGAATTCAGTCTCTGCCGGCAAACGAGCCGGTTTATGTACCGGAACGGGGCGTATTGTCGGAGCTCGCGGTAAATATAAATAAAACTTCGGAGGTCCTGCAGACACAGAGCCGGCAGCTTCGCAAAAGAGAGAATGCCAGAGCAAACTGGATTGCGGGCGTATCGCATGATATCCGAACGCCCTTGTCCATGATTATGGGGTATGCGGGACAGCTAGAAGAAGAACCTTATTTGACGGAGGCAGATCGGAAAAAGGCGGCGGTAATTGTAAAGCAGAGTGAACGAATGAAAAATCTGATCAATGATCTGAATCTGGCGTCAAAGCTGGAGTACAACATGCAGCCTGTCCGTCTGAAAAGGGAAAATATGGTCGCAGTTGTCCGGCAGGTCATCGTAGATTTTATGAATATGGATCTGGATGACCGATATCCAATTATATGGGAAACAAAAGAGACATGCACCTCCTGCATGATAAGAGTGGATAAAGAACTGATCAGGCGGGCAGTGGGCAATCTGATTTGGAATTGTATCAATCATAATGAGCAGGGATGTCACATTTATGTTTGGGTTATGACGGAAAACGGGAAATGTGTGGTCATTGTCGCCGACAATGGTGCGGGCGCGACCGGGGAACAGATGGATCGCCTGAATCATTCCCCGCATTATATGGTCTGTGATGAAAACACGACGGTACAGCGCCACGGTCTGGGGCTTCTGATTGTCCGGCAGATTATAGCGGCGCATAAGGGAGAGGTAGTGATCCGGCGCAGTGAAGAATACGGGGGATTTGAGGTGAGACTATCAGTTCCGATGGAGCCGCCGGTGAATCCGGCGGCAAATTAGGTTCCGGAGCATGTTTGAACATTGTTTTTTTGTATTTGGAAGAGAAAAGGGTATGAGTTTGAAAATCTTATTAAAAACTCAGAAACGCCCTGGAAAAAAGAAACGAAGCATTTCCCCGGTCCAGGAATGCGCGGAGGTTCCGAAAGCCAGATTGCATCCATGTCCCCCCTGCGGATACAGACGAAGCATATGCGGAATACCGGCTTGTTTCAATGCGTCCGTCATCCGGACGGCGTTGGAAAATGGAACGGAAGCGTCGTCTGTGCAGGCCCATAAAAATACAGGCGGGAAAGTTCGTGTAACCTGTTTTTCCAGAGAAAGTCTGCGCCGCAGCGATTCGTCTCCGCCGGTTAAGGCCTGAAAACTGCCCTCATGATATTCTTTTTCAAAAGAGATGACCGGATAGGCAAGACAGAGTTTATCCGGCCGGATCTCTGCCGAAGAGCAGAACGCAGTATCGGACAAGTTGTTTTGCTTTTTATCCGCCTCTCCGCACACATTTTCATGGTCTGATTTTGCGGTAAGTTCTTCATATAGACAGCTTAAGGAGGCGCACAGGTGAGCGCCTGCGGAAAACCCCATGGCCATGATATTCTGCGGGTCAACACCATAGTCGGAAGCGTGTTTTCTGACATAGCGGATTGCCAGCGCCAGATCTTCCTGAGGCGCCGGATAACGGTTCGGCGCTACCCGGTATTTCAGAACGAAGGCTACGTATCCATGGGCTTCCAGAAAACGCATCACCGGGTTCCCTTCCCCGCTGAAGCAGACACGCTCGTATCCGCCGCCCGGGCAGATCACCACAGCCGGGCGCAGGCGTGACGGCGTCTCCGAAAATACCTTATCGGACAGCGGAAGCTGTCCGTCTGCTCCGCAAGGGACATGCATTACGGGATGCCCGGATAGGTATGCTGTATCGGACACAAAACGTCCACCCGTGCGAAGTACCTCAGATACGGAACGCTTGGATGTGGAAGAGTGCATTTTTTCAAATTCCGGTGTCAGAAGGAAAACAGAGTTTTTTCCGCCCAGACGTTCTCTTTCCGGTGTCCAGTCTTTTTCCGGTTCCCAGAGCGCCACGCACCGCCGGCTTTTCTTTTCGGTAATATCCAGAACCGTCTGTACAGCGTCCAACAGTTGATTGGTGGCTTCAAAAAAGGGCGCGTCCCAGCGGCATTTTGCGAAACGTTCCACCTGTGCCAGCGGAAGGTCAAGGGAATCTTTCGGGAACATGGCCAGATTTTTCTCCGAGAAAAAGACGTTCAAATAAGGTTTCATTTCCGGATAGTCTAAAATATTACGAAGGGAATGGTAACGTGTAAATTCCATAGGTCAATTTCCTCATTTCTGATCCTCACCTGTATTGCCGGATCTTTTGTAGTCTTTGTTTCTTATCGTAATCTCACTGCGCAAGAAGATATCGCAGAATAAAATCCCGGAAGTTCACGACGGCAGGAGTCAGATAAATCTGCCGGTTATTTACCATATAGATGTTTCCCTCCCAGATCGGATGTATGATCGGGAGTATTTTTATGTTTAGTTTCAAAAGCATTTCCCGATAAGGTGTGACGGCGATGCCAAACCCATGGGAGACAAGTCCGAAAATCACCTGCTCTTCATCGGTCTCATATGCAATTTTTGGCATCTGTCCGATCTCCTGAAACAGGTCGTCAATGACAGGGCGTAATCCGGTCTGATTGTCAAAGAAGATATAGGGATATTCCAGGGTTTCTTCCAGACGAATCTGGCTTTTGGATGCCAGGGGATGGCCTTCCTGTACGATCAGAACAAGATCCTGCCGGTCAATGGGAACGCAGGAAAAATCTTCCGATTCCACAGGTCTGGCGCAGAAAACCAGATCGTATCTCTGCTGTTTCAGCCCTTCCAGAAGTTCCGGGGTTCGATTGGCGGAAAAGGTAAATTCGATTTTCTGTTCCGGTGTTCCCTTTAGGAAACGGGAAGCAAGATCCGGGATAAACTGTACGCCAAGCTGAGGGAGGAAACCAAGACGGATCAATCCTTCCCCTCGTGCATGACGCTGCATATCTTCAATTCCATTATCCAGAATTGTGAGGGAACGTTTTACACATTGCAGGAAATCCTGTCCATAGCCTGTGAGACGGGTGCCGCGTCCGATCTTTTCGAATAACTGGATTCCCAGTTCTTCCTCCAACTGCGCGATGGCATGACTCAGGCTTGGCTGCGAAATATTCAGATGCTGTGCGGCCTTTGTATAGTGTTGTTCCTGTGCAAGTTCCTTGAAATATCGTAGCTGATATAAATTCATCTCAGAGTCCCTCCGGATAGATTCTCAATTTGATTATACATCAAATCATAGATAAAATCTATGATTAAATAGAAATTATTCATTTGTTTTATGTGTTTGGATGTGGTAATTTAGTAGATGTCAAATAACACAGACTTGTTTTTAACATATTAGTTACATCCAGGATTGGAGACGTGCATCCGGCACAGTTAGCGAGTGCAGAATTCAATGTTAATTATGCTGTACTGGCTTTATGAAAATGATAGAAAACAGATTTTATAGGGGGACAGAGATGAATACAAATAAAACAATTCTCAGAGGGGAACTGATTCTTCCTCTGGTGGTACTGATGAATAGTTTCGGCGTGGTGCTGATGCTGTATTCCGGAACCGGGATTTCGGCAATTTCCAGTATGACATATGCGTTAAGCGAAGTGTTGCCGGCGTTTTCACTGGGAACATGGACTTATATTTTTCAGAGTTTTCTGATTCTTAGCTTGATGGTACTGAGAAAAAAATTTGTACCGCAGTATTTTTTCAGTTTTGGTGTGGGGTTTGCATTTGGATTTATGGTAGATGTATATAAAGAATGGATGCAGATGTTGCCGACGGCTGTACCGTTCCGTATATTTTATTTTTTCATGAGTTATTTGATCATCAGTGTAGGCGTTGCGTTGTCGAATCGCTGTAAGATGCCGTTGATTCCTACGGATCTTTTTCCAAGGGAGTTGGCGGAGATTACCGGCGTTGCATTTTCCCGTATTAAAGTATCTTTTGATCTGATTTGTGTTGTGACGACTGCCGGATTAACAATCGCCTTTCTTGGCGGGATCAGCGGACTCGGTATTGGAACTCTGCTGAGTGCGCTTACAATGGGGAAAGCAATTGGAGTGATCGGAACATGGATGGATCGGCATATAGTATTTGTGACGCATCAGATGAGGCATCATACCGGGCACCGTTCCGGGCGGAGACTGCGTCTGGCATAAAGAAATGATACCTTATCGGACACAAGGTGTCTGCCTGTGCGAAGAACCTTAGATACGGGATGACCCGAAGGATATGGTATATAAAACGGCGGCTGTGCAAAAAATGCACAGCCGTTGTTTTTAATGAAATCTTTTCATAATACGTTGAATCGTATCCTGTCGGATGCCTTCTTCTTTTTGAGAAGAAGCAAGATAATCAGAATAGCGTGCCAGAACGTAAAGATAATCTGACAAACGGTTTAGATATTGCAGAGATCTTGCATCAGCGCCGTAGTTCTGCGCTACCTTTCGAAGGCGGCGTTCTGCACGTCTTGCAACGGCGCGGGCGATATCCAATCGTGCAGATTGTTCACATCCGCCATACAGGACGAATTCTTTCGCACGGGGAAATTTCTTTTCCAGTTGGTCAATACTTTCTTCCAGCGCCAGAATCTCTTCTTTGGCAAAACGATATTGTGGATTACGTGGATCCGCAATACTGCTCATCATCTGCAATAATTCTTTTTGTCTTTTGGAAAGTGCGTCATGAAGCGGCTGATTAGCAGTTACTTTTGCCAGTCCGATGACGCTGTTTAACTCATCAAGTGTGCCCACCAGTTCAATACGATCATCTGATTTGGACACACTAATTCCATCTACGAGCGAAGTCTTCCCCCCATCGCCTCGTCGTGTGTAAATACTCATAGTAATGTCCTCTTAGGTTCTTCAAAGTCGGTTTTGTAAAAATTCTGCCAGTACCGATTATTTGAACGCTTCATGATCAGCGTATACTTTTTGTAGTTATGTTGTCTGCAATGTTTTTACCCGGCGCCTTTTTTCAACTTGCTGCATCGGTAATCACCTCCCTGTATTGACGTTTGCCCCCCTGTGTGGAACCTGCCAGGTTTTCGGTTTACACTGCTTTTATTATACTACTGTCTGTGGGAAATAGCAAGATAACCGCCAGGGAAAAGTGATGCCGGAAGCGGTTGTTTTTTTAAAAAGGGACTGCTATAATAAAGAATACATTTTACAAAGTGGATTATCGCTGTGCCGGGTTTTAGATCCATGCGGGTAAGCGGACGGCATCGTTACCCGGTTAAGATATCGAAAAAGGAGAAAAACTATGGATGTAAGAGGAATGAGAAACGATGTATTGGGACCTCGTATTGTAAAAGCATTGGAATCCCGTAATATGGAAGCATATTATGTAAAGACAAAAGAAGAAGCACTGAAAAAGGCGCTGGAACTGATTCCGGAAGGGAGTTCTGTCAGTTGGGGCGGCAGTATGTCAGCGGAAGAAATCGGACTTTTGGATGTAATACGAAGTGGGAATTACGAAGCATTGGACCGGGATGTAAAGGAAACACGTGCAGAGAAGCAGGAAGTGATGCATCAGGCATTCCAGTGTGATTTTTTTGTGGGCAGTACCAATGCATTGAGTGAAGATGGAATTCTGGTGAATATAGACGGAAATGCCAACCGGGTTGCCGCCTATGCTTATGGACCGGAAAATGTACTTCTGATTGTGGGAATGAATAAAGTGGTAAAGACACCGGCTGATGCAATGAATCGGGCAAGGAATGAGGCGTCCCCGATCAACGCACAGAGATTTGGTATTGCAACGCCTTGTGTCAGCAATGGCATGTGTGCGGATTGTAAATCGCCGGATTGTATTTGTTGTCAGATTCTGATTACCAGATATTCCAAATCCCCCAGGCGTATAAAAGTGATTTTGGTAGATGAAAATTTGGGATTTTAAGAGGAGCGTGACAGATGAGCGCAGATACAAAGAGAAAAAAGCGTAGAAAAAAAAGAGGGGAGAAAAATACGGGAATTGTTTCTACCGTGCTCCTGATTGCAGCGGCATGTGTGTTCATTTTTTCTGTTTATCAATTAGTGAAGATGATCATTCCTTATTATTCCGGTGGTCAGGAATATGATAAAATACGGGATATGGCGATTGTTTCTGAAGAAGAGGGGAATGGTGAAGAATCCGGATTCCGGGTAGATTTTGAGGCATTACTGGCAGAGAATCCGGATACGGTTGCCTGGATCCGGTTGGAGGAACCTTCGGTGATCAGTTATCCGGTTGTGAAAAGTAAGGATAACAATGAATACCTGACCAGGACATTTTCAGCAAATGATAATAAGCTGGGCGCGATTTTTATGGATATGCGGAATAATCCTTCTTTTACGGACAGAAACACGTTTATTTACGGGCATAATCTGAAAGTCGGCGGGGAGATGTTCTCCCAGTTGAACGCATATGCGGATGAAGCTTTCTGTAAACAGCACCCCTATTTTTATATCTATACACCGGACGGGAAAACAAGAAAATATCAAGTGTTTTCTGCCGGTGTTGTGAGAGCGGATGCCAACAATTATAAAATGACTTATCGGAGTGAAGACGAGTTTTTGAAATATCAGGATCTGTGCAGAAGTTCGTCTAATTATCCGGTCGATGTGGAACTAAGTGAAAGTTCAAAGATTGTAAGTCTTTCGACCTGTACCAATGTCAACGATAATGAGCGTTTTTTGCTTCAGGGAGTGATGGTGGAGAGTGAATAATAATTGTGACTATATTGTTGCTGGCAGTCAACTCAGCTCAGGACTTTGCGTTTGCTGCAAAGTCCGTAAGAACACATAACAGTTACTATAATTAAAATATTGGCGGCGGCAGGCGGCCAGTGGAGGTGAAGAGATGGCGGATCGTTTTGCGGTAGGGGATGTGATCCGTATGAAAAAACCGCATCCCTGCGGCAGTTCGGAGTGGGAAGTACTTCGCACAGGAGCAGACTTCCGTCTGAAATGTCTGGGATGCGGACATCAGGTGATGGTTTCCCGGAAACTGGTGGAAAAAAATACAAGAGAAATTCGGAAAAAGGCTTGAAACAAAAAGGAAGCTGTGCTATGATTAATACTCGTGACATACCGGTTGGATTTTAAATTTAACAAAAAGATATTCCTTGTTCCCGGGCGGAAGAATCGGGGGCCAGAGACCAGAAGGAGGTGCAGGAACATGAATAAGTATGAGTTAGCTGTTGTTATCAGCGCAAAGCTCGAAGAGGAAGCGAGAGCAGAAGTACTGGAAAAAGTGAAAGCATTGATCACACGTTTTGGCGGTAATGTGACCGACGTGGATGAATGGGGTAAGCGAAGATTTGCTTACGAGATTCAAAAGATGAAAGAAGGCTTCTATTACTTCGTACACTTCGAGTCTGACAGCACTGTTCCAGGTGAAGTGGAACAGCGTATCCGTATTATGGATGATGTGCTCAGATATTTGTGCGTGAGACAGGACGCGTAGAGAAAGAGGTATATATGAATAAAGTCGTATTGGTGGGTAGATTGACAAGAGATCCGGAAGTCAGATATTCACAGGGGGACAGTGCAACTGCAGTTGCAAGATATACAGTAGCCGTGGATCGCAGATTTAAGAGAGAGAATGAGCCAACCGCAGATTTTATTCCCTGTGTTGTATTTGGCCGTTCCGCTGAATTTGCAGAGAAGTATTTCCGTCAGGGGATGCGCGTGTCTATTTCCGGGCGTATTCAGACCGGAAGTTATACGAACAGAGACGGTGTCAAAGTATATACAACAGAAGTGATTGTGGAAGAACAGGAATTTGCGGAAAGCAGAGCGGAAAGTGAGGCAAACCGGAATTCTTATCAGCAGAACTCCCATCAGTCAGGTTCTTATCAGCAGCAGGCACCATCACCGTCGCCAAGTGCAGATCCGGAAGATGGCTTCATGAATATTCCGGATGGAATTGAAGATGAACTGCCGTTTAATTAAATGATAAGGCCAAAACCGTAAAACATGCGGAAAGTAAAGAAAAAGATCAGGATGCCTGTATAACAGACTTCTATATATGCAGCTTCTGTATGAATATATGGAAGCAACAGATCAGGAGGGAAGAAAGATGGCTTACGAAAAGGGAAGCAGACCGGAGGGCGGCTTCAAGAGAAGAGGCCCGGTGCGTAGAAGAAAAAAAGTATGCGTATTCTGCGGAAAAGAAAATAACGAGATTGATTACAAAGATGTGGCGAAGTTGAAGAAGTATATTTCCGAGAGAGGGAAGATCCTTCCGAGAAGAATCACAGGAAACTGTGCGAAGCATCAGAGAGCTTTGACAGTAGCGATCAAGAGAGCAAGACATATTGCATTAATGCCGTACGTACAGGATTAAGAGAAAAGGGGACTGGATGATTGGAATTTGCATTCCGAACGTGCAGTCCTTTTTCTATTTTGATCAACCAAACAAATTAGTGGATTAATCGGGAAAAAAGTGTTATACTGGACAGGGTGACTATATAAAGCAGTGTAAATGGGTGATAAGTGCTAAAGAGGATGATAACATGAAAAAGGAAGATGTGCGTTTAAAAGGCCAGCTGAAGATGTATATGCAGTGGCCGGTCATTATGTCTGTGCTTTTGATTGCAATGAATCTCTGGATATATAAGATTGATCGCAGGGCGGCAGGGATCATGTCGGTGTTTGTCATCATTTATATGGTGATTGTGGGTATTTTATACTTCTATAACCGTTCTTTGATTCTGGCAGATATGATCCAGTTTTCCACGCAATATAAAGGAGTACAGAATACACTTCTGAAAGAACTTTCGATTCCATATGCAATTTTGATGGAGGACGGAAGAATCCTGTGGCGGAATGACCGCTTTGAGGAATTGTTTTCGGACAGGCGGCGGGAGTCGTATATAAACCGGATTATTCCGGAAGTGAATAAAAATGTGTTTCCGAAGCATGATGTCACGCATGTGGAGCTGGAAGTGAGATATGAGGAGCGGGATTATCAGGTGCAGCTTCGGAAAGTCTCCATGGAAGGATTCAGCGAGACGGAGGAAGTGCTGCAGATTCCCAGAGAAAAAGAATACTTTATCGCAGTTTACATGACAGATGTGACAGAATTGAATGCTTATATTAAGGAGAATGAAGACCAGCGTATGATCGCCGGCCTGATTTACATTGACAATTATGATGAAGTCATGGAGAGTGTGGAAGAAGTACGCCAGTCTCTGTTAGTTGCATTGATTGACCGAAAGATTAATAAATATATCGGGGATGTAGACGGTCTGATTAAAAAGTTGGAAAAGGATAAATATTTTATTGTAATTCGAAAAGAAGGGTATCGGAAGTTTGAAGCAGATCGTTTTTCCCTTCTGGAAGAGGTAAAGCAGGTCAATATCGGGAATGCCCGTTCCGTCACATTGAGTATCGGCCTGGGTTTGAATACTTCCACCTATGTACAGAGTTATAATTATGCCCGTGTGGCGATTGATCTTGCACTGGCCCGGGGCGGCGACCAGGCGGTAATCAAAGATTGTCATGGAATCACATATTATGGCGGAAAGAAAGAGCAGACTTCAAAGAATACACGTGTCAAAGCCCGTGTCAAAGCAGAAGCGCTGCGGGAATTTATTGTGGTGAAGGACCAGATTTTTGTCATGGGACACCGTATGGCGGATGCCGACAGTCTGGGTGCCTGCATGGGAATTTATCGAGCTTCGAAAGCTTTGGGGAAGAAGGCACACATTGTGATGGACGGAATTGCAGCGTCCATTCGGCCTTTATATGACGAGATCGTGGAAAGTTCGGCTTATGAAAGTGATATCTTTATTACGCCGGACGATGCGCTGGACCGTGTGAATGAGAATGCCATGGTGGTAGTGGTGGACACCAATAAGCCGCAGATGACAGAATGTCCGGAACTTTTAAAATGCTCGAAGACCATAGCGGTGTTGGATCATCACAGGCAGGGAAGTACGATTATTGAGAATGCGGTGCTCTCTTATGTGGAGCCATATTCGTCCTCTACCTGTGAGATGGTAGCGGAAGTACTGCAGTATATTGTGGATGATATCAAATTTCCGTCGGTGGAGGCAGATTGCCTGTATGCAGGAATTATGATTGATACCCGCAACTTTATGAACAGGACCAGAGTAAGGACTTTTGAGGCGGCGGCATTTTTAAGACGATGCGGCGCGGACATTACCAGAGTTCGGAAAATGTTCCGGGACGATATGGAGTCCTACCAGGCCAAGGCGGAAGCGGTGCGGATGGCAGAAGTATACCGGAAAGAATATGCAATTACGGAGTGTCCCGGAGATATCGATAACCCGACGGTACTGGGAGCACAGGCGGCGAATGAGCTGTTGGATATCAGTGGGATTAAAGCGTCGTTTGTACTGACCATATATAATGGAAGAATTTATTTAAGCGCACGCTCTATCGATGAGGTGAATGTACAGATTATTGCCGAAAAACTGGGAGGAGGCGGGCATATCAATGCAGCGGGAGCCCAGTTTGACCATACAGATATACAGGAAGCGATTCGAAATCTGAAAGCGACCATAGACCAGATGATTGAAGAAGGAGATATCTAAAAGCAAGGAGCGTCATGCCGTTTCATGGGTTATTGTTCACACCCTGCGGGCGCTATTTACTCGGTTATTAATGCAACGCTCTAGCTTTAATTGATCTGAAAAATATGAAGAAAGAAGGATGAAAAGCGATGGAAGTTATCTTATTGGAGGATGTAAAGTCTCTTGGAAAAAAAGGAGAGATTGTAAAAGTAAATGATGGGTATGCGAGAAATTATATTCTTCCGAAGAAAATCGGTGTAGAGGCGAATTCGAAAAACAGGAATGAACTGGAATTGAAGAAGCAGAGTGAAGCAAGAACCGCGCAGAAGCATTTGGAGGCGGCGAAGGAACTTGCGGCACAGCTTGCGGCGGGGAAAGTGGAACTGCAGATTAAAGTGGGAGAAGGCGGAAAAGCGTTTGGCTCTGTGTCCAATAAGGAGATTGGGGCAGCGGTAAAAGAACAGATGGGTCTGGATGTGGATAAAAAGAAAATTCAATTAAAAGAGGCATTGAAATCTCTGGGAACACATATTGTACCGGTGAAGCTACATCCGGAAGTGACCGCAGAATTAAAAGTTGTGATCAGTGAGGAAAAGTAGAGGCTCCTTAGAGATTCCTGTTTGTGCACAGGGAACGTGCCATATCGGTAAAGTGCAAATGAAAGAAGCATATTTGAGGGTGCGGTGTGTATAGGACGGGAGTTGGAACAGCAGGTGAGATAAGAGGAACGAAAGGATAAGACAGGATGATGGAAGAAGCGGCCGTGAAGCGGATTCTGCCTCATAGTACGGAAGCGGAGATGGCGGTGATAGGGGCAATGCTGCTTCACCGGGAGGCAATTATAGAGACATCCGAGACACTGACGGGGGAAGATTTTTATCAGACCGCATATGGTGTCCTGTTTGATGCGATGGTGGAACTTTTCCATATGAGCAGACCGGTGGATCTGATCACACTGCAGGAATATCTGAAAGAAAAAGATGTTCCGCCGGAAATCAGCGATATGGAGTTTGCAAGGGAATTGCTTACGAATGTACAGACCTCGGCCAATGTAAAATATTATGCGGAGATCGTGCGGGAAAAGGCGATATTACGCAGGTTAATCAAAATCAATGATGAGATTGCGAATACCTGCTATCTGGAAAACCGCCCTCTGCATGAAATATTGGAGACAACGGAGAAGCAGATATTCGGACTGCTTGAACATGGAAATATGCAGGAATATGTACCCATCAAGCAGGTGGTAATGAATGCATTGGATGTGATTGAGCGGGCCTCGAAGACAAAAGGTTCTGTGACTGGAATTTCTACGGGATTTATGGATCTGGATTATAAGTTATCTGGTTTGCAGCGGTCGGATTTGATTTTGATTGCCGCCCGGCCTTCTATGGGGAAGACGGCGTTTGCGTTGAATATCGCACAGCATGTGGCGTTTCGCCAGAACCTGGCGGTGGCCATATTTAGTCTTGAGATGTCCAAGGAACAGCTTGTGAATCGTCTGTTTTCCCTGGAAGCATATGTAGATGCACAACGTTTGCGTACAGGGAATCTGGAAGATACAGATTGGGAGAAGCTGATTGAAAGTGTGGGGACGATTGGAAATTCGAAATTGATTATTGACGACACTTCCGGGATTACGATTGCGGAGATGCGCTCAAAGTGTCGGAAATATAAGCTGGAACACGGGTTGGATCTGATTATCATTGACTATTTGCAGTTAATGAACGGAAGCGGGAGACGGAGTAACGAAAGCCGTCAGCAGGAAGTTTCGGAGATATCCCGTGCGCTGAAAGGATTGGCAAGAGAATTGGAAGTACCGGTGATCGCGCTGTCGCAGCTCAGCCGTGCTGTGGAATCCAGAACAGACAAAAGGCCAATGTTGTCGGATTTGCGGGAGTCGGGAGCCATAGAGCAGGATGCGGATGTGTGTATGTTCATCTATCGGGAAGACTATTACAAGCCGGATACGGAAGATAAGAACATTGCGGAAATCATCATTGCAAAGCAAAGAAATGGCCCGATTGGGACAGTCCGTCTGGCATGGCTGCCGCAGTATACTCGTTTTGGGAATGAGCTGCGGCATTAAAAGATACGGAAAAGCAGAGAAAGCTGCTTTTCCGTATTTCTTTTTATATATGGGGAAGACTAAGAAATACTTATTCGTATGCGCCGGTCTCTTTTTCTATTTTTTCTTTTGTGCGTAAGATCAGTTCCCGCAGTTTGCTGATGCGGCCCGGATCCATTCGATCTTTGGGAGCGGAGATACTGATCGCGTGAGAAGGCTTTCCCTGGAACCCTTTTAAAGAGACGGCAATGCAGCGGACGCCGGGTTCATTTTCTTCATTATCCAATGCATAACCTTTTTGGCGGATATCCTGTATGGCTTCCTGAAACAGAGAAAAATCGGTAATCGTATACTCCGTGATTTTTTGAATTTCACTTTGGTTCCAGACAGAGAGAATTTTGCTGTCCGGCATATCAGCAAGCATAGCTTTTCCGACCCCGGAACAATAAAGAGGGATGCTCTTTCCCACCATAGATACCAGACGTACCACATTGCGGGCGGACTCTACTTTATCAATATATACGGCCTGTATACCGTCAATCTGAACCAAATGAACGGTCTCGCCGGATGCTTCCGCCAACTCCCGGATAAAGGGGCGTGCAATGTCGATGATATTATTTTGAGCCAGAATCTGGTTGGAAATTTTACAGAATTTAAAACTCAGGCTGTATTTTAGCGTTTCCGAATCCTGACGAACATAATCCATACAGATTAGAGAATTCAAAATGCGGTGTACCGTACTTTTGTTCAGTTCCAGTTCCAGGCTCAATTCCTGAAGTCCGGTGGGACCGGATTGTGCCAGGTATTCAATGACATGGAAAATACGCTCCGACACTTGAATAGGGTTTTTTACTTCCATAAGAATTACTCACCTCGAAAAGTAATAAAAGGGATTGTTTGACAGGCATGTGATATTGTAGCATGTTTCGAAGAAAAGCGCAATAAAGGGAGGGATTTCTGTTGAGGGTTTGAAAAGTAGTAAATGAGCAATCGAGAAAGAAAAATTATAGAGGAAAGTAGTTGACATGAAATGGAAATAGAGTATAATGAGAATCAGAAAGTCCACTATACGGAACTATATTTCATAATATGAAACCAAGTGTAGAATATGTAAGGAGAATCAACATGAGCAGTGTAGCAGAGACAATTGAAAAGATGGGCGTTGTGCCGGTTGTTGTATTGAATGATGCAAAGGATGCCGTGCCGTTGGCAGAAGCATTGTGTGCAGGGGGACTTCCCTGTGCAGAGGTTACATTCCGTACAGATGCAGCGGAAGAATCGATTCGTGTGATGACGGAGAAGTATCCGGGGATGTTTGTAGGAGCCGGGACGGTTCTGACGACGGAACAGGTAGATCGTGCAGTAAACGCGGGAGCTAAGTTTATCGTAAGTCCTGGATTTGATCCGGAGATTGTGGACTATTGTCTGAAAAAGAACATTCCGGTTTTCCCGGGATGTATCACGCCGTCAGAAGTGGCGCAGGCGGTGAAGAGAGGATTGAAGATTGTGAAGTTTTTCCCGGCAGAGCAGTTTGGCGGCGTCGCAACCATCAAGGCGATGGCAGCCCCCTATGTAGGATTGAAGTTCATGCCTACCGGCGGGGTGAATGCAAAGAATCTGGAGGATTATCTGAGCTGCGATAAGATTATTGCCTGCGGCGGGAGCTGGATGGTAAAAGGGGATCTGGTGAAAGCCGGAAAATTCGACGAAATACAGGAACTGACGAAAGAAGCGGTAGAACTGGTGGCAGAGATCCGTAATAAATAAGAAGAAATGCGTCCCGTATGCATGTCCTGAAAAGAGCGGGATGCAGAGCGGTTTGATAAGACAGGAAGGAGAGAAATATTATGGCAAAAAAAGTAGTGACGTTTGGCGAGATTATGTTGAGACTGGCGCCGGAAGGATATTATCGTTTTGTACAGGTAGAAAAACTGGGAGCGACGTTTGGCGGCGGAGAGGCGAATGTGGCGGTTTCTCTGGCGAATTATGGATTTGACGCAGCGTTTGTCACAAAACTTCCGAAACATGAGATTGGCCAGGCGGCAATCAATTCTCTGCGAAAATATGGAGTGGATACCACACATATTGCACGTGGCGGAGATCGTGTGGGAATTTATTTTCTGGAGAAGGGCGCTTCTCAGAGACCGTCCAAGGTGATCTATGACAGAGCAGGTTCCTCCATCTATACGGCGGCGTCGGAAGACTTCGACTGGAAGGCAATCTTTGAAGGAGCAGAATGGTTCCACTTTACCGGAATTACACCGGCGTTGAATGACGACGTGGCGGCAATTTGCCTGGAAGCATGCAAGGCGGCAAAGGAAGTGGGCGTGAAGATTTCCTGTGATCTGAATTACAGAAATAAACTGTGGAGTAAAGAAAAAGCGGGCCAGGTAATGGGAGAGCTTTGTAAATATGTGGATGTCTGCATTGCGAATGAAGAAGACGCGGCGGATGTGTTCGGTATTCATGCGGCAAATACAGACGTAACGGCCGGCGAGGTGAACCGGGAAGGCTATAAAGATGTGGCGAAGCAGCTTGCGGATCGCTTTGGATTTGAGAAGGTGGCCATTACTTTGCGGGAATCTATTTCCGCGAATGATAATAACTGGTCCGCGATGTTGTATGATGGAAACGATTATTATTTCAGTAAAAAATATAAGATGCATATTGTAGACCGTGTGGGCGGCGGGGACAGTTTCGGAGGCGGGCTGATCGCGGCGGTACTGAGCGGATACAATGCACAGGCGGCCATTGAATTTGCGGTTGCCGCTTCCTGCCTGAAACACTCCGTGGAGGGCGACTATAATATGGTATCTATGGACGAAGTCGCAAAACTTGCCGGAGGAGATGCTTCCGGACGTGTCCAGAGATAATATACGTTATTGGATGTTTCCGTCCGGAGCAGACAGTAACAAAATAATCCCTATTTTGCAGAACGTTTTCGGGGAGAGAAAATCTGACCTCGAAAACGATCTGTATGCCCGGTTCTTTGAGAGGAGGGCCGGACTGCCATGTTGAAAATATAGCTGCCATTTTTATGGCAGCTATATTTTCGATACGATCATATATCTGTTGAAAAGAGGCATTCCGGTTGAATGGTATCAGTATGATCCGTCGGAACTGATGGCAGAGAATTTGGCGATTTTATCTTCTGTTTTGGCGGTAGGCGATATGGATGTATTGAGTGTAGAAGTGCCTTCTTCATTGGGAGGAGAAGGCATATTACTGACAGAACCTGTGTCCTATGCAGGGATAACATTGGCTGTAAATACGGAGGATGCGAATATCCAGAATTTGTCTGATGTATCCGGCGATGTATATGTGGGACAGGAGTGGTTTGTGAGGGAAACAATAGAGGCGGCCAACAGTAATATAGTAATGCTGCCGTTTCAAAGTTATGTACCGGATTTTCTGGAAGGTTTTAAAGAGGATGGTCTGCCGTTTGCCCTTTTAGACATTGAAGGGTGGTATTTGCTGAAAAAAATGAAAATCTCGATATCCGGTTATTGGAACCTGTCGAATATGTTGACGGCTGTTATCAGGTTCTTGATGAAAATGTGCAAAGGGCAGTAGATACATTTCTTCAAAACATAAAAGAAGATGGAACTTTGAAGGAGATTTCTGAAAAATGGTTTGGTGAGGACGTTTCCGTAGAAAGGAAATAAAAATGGAGAAAAAGATGGAAAAGAAAGAATTTAATTTGCTGGCGCTCGGGGAGATTTTACTGCGCCTTTCCCCGCCGAATAATGAACGGATTGTGCGCGGAGATGTGTTTGAAAAACAGGTTGGCGGCGCGGAACTGAATGTGGTATCCGGCGTATCTTTGCTGGGGCTGCGTGCAGGAATCATTTCCCGGATTCCGGATTCCAGTATCGGGATGTTTGCGAAAAATAAGATCCGTTTTTGCGGCGTCAGCGACGATTACCTTGTGTATGACCGGAGCAGAGACGCAAGAATGGGAATTTATTATTATGAAAACGGAGCTTATCCAAGAAAACCGGGGGTAGTATATGACAGACAGAATTCCTCTATGACCAGAATAACAACAGAAGAATTCCCGGAGCAATTATATGAAGCCGCGGAATGTTTTCATGTGTCCGGGATTACGCTGGCGCTTAGTCCAAAGTGTAGGAAAACGGGAATTGAAATGATGCGGAAGTTTAAAGAACGAGGAACAAAGATTTCATTTGATGTGAACTTCCGCGGAAACCTTTGGACAGGAGAGGAAGCGAGAGAATGCATTGAGGGGATTCTTCCGTATGTAGACATCTTTTTCTGTTCGGAGGATACGGCACGCCTGACTTTTG
Source organism: Lachnospiraceae bacterium (assembly GCA_910574195.1). Lineage (GTDB taxonomy): Bacteria > Bacillota > Clostridia > Lachnospirales > Lachnospiraceae > Schaedlerella. The sequence goes on from CAJTBF010000013.1 coordinate 32,781, forward strand.
GCAAAGAGGGAGACGTAAAGGCGATTATGAAGAGTTTTGCGCAGGAGTATCCTCTTTCTGTCATCGCGTCTACACAGCGGACCGTGCACAGCCCGAAGGTGCATAGCTTTACTTCTGTGATCTATGATGTGAAGCAGGATGTTTATTATCAGGAGGAACCGTATCGGAACATTGAGGTGGTGGATCGGATCGGAAGCGGAGACGCCTATGTATCCGGTGTTCTCTATGGATTGCTCAGCGAGAATGGAAACTGTCAGAAGGCGCTTCAATATGGAAACGCCAGCAGCGCGGCAAAAAATACGATTCCGGGTGATATGCCTTCGTTAAATCTGGAGGAAATTCAGGATATCATAGAAGAGCATGGGAATACCGGGTATCACAGCGAGATGAAGCGCTGAAACCGGATTTTCGGTATGTTATCCACCATAGTCTGAACAGGGATTTCCATAGCGGTTATGTAATCAATGAATCCCCGTCTTGGATATAGGCGGGGATTGGTTGGGGTTATTTATCTCCTCGATATCCTGAATGAGCTGGTTGATCCGCTTTAGAGTTTTTTTATCCTGCGTCTGCCTAATAGGCCGGATTCCATAACTATGAAGCCGGAGGATGAATAGATACTGAGATTTCCATAAATTGATTGCCTACCGCGTTGGCATCTGGAAATCCATAAGCGCTCTGTTCAAATAGTTGTTAAAAGGTTTCATGATCCGGAACAGTTTTGCCGCTTTTGCAAGAAATACTTTTGCATCTTTTAATTCATCGTCTTTTAATGGATATTCCAAATACCAGCTCTTAAACTTTAGATATTCTGCCTGAGGATGTTCTTTCTCATATCCGGCCGGGACATTCTTCAATGTGGTTCCCTTCACGGTAAAATAGGTTTCAAACACCGGCTCATGTATTATTTTCTCCCATTCTTCCCCGTTCTGCGCGATGTAATCCCGTACCATTGTCGTTGCATCCTTAAACATATCCGCAAACAAACCGCCGCCTAAAAAGGACTGATTGTCCGGTTTTATCATAAGGTAATATCCAACGGGAACAGGCAGTTTTCCTTTTGAGGAAATATGGGCGCGGAACGCAGGATTATAAGGTGACTTATCACGGCTGAAACGGGTATCCCTTACAATCTTAAATGTGAGGTCTTTCGGATTGTTATGTAAAATACTGCCATCAAATTTTCCGATTTCCAGTATCAATGTCTGCAGTAATTCTTCAAATTCAGCATTTGCTTTTTTGTAATCGGCTTTATTCGCATGATACCACTCGCGGGTATTATTTAAACTTAATGCCGACAAATAATCAATGATAAGTTGTGTATTCATGATTTGTGGTCTCCTTTATGATTGCCGGATAATAGAAAACTGTGTAGAATCTAAAAACTCCTGAATCAGATATTTCGTGCGATCGGGATACCGGTAGGGCTTGCAGAACGAAAAGTCTTGTGATAAATTGTCGATCTCTTCCATGGCATTTTTTACATCTATCATAGTCTGAACAGGGATTTCCGCGGCGGTCATATAATCCAGGCGCTGCGGATTGATTCTATGGTTTTGGATGGCATAATTCACTCTGTCTTTGCATTTACATTTCCCGCTGCCATATTCCCCGCAATACTGTCCGAGAAAATCTGCCATTTTTTTTCGTATCCGGGAAAGTCGTTGACGATATGCTTCCGGTGTCATTTCCAAAATATCTCCTGCAATGCGGCTGTCAAGTCGAAACATGGTACCCAATATGAAAATACATCGACTCTCCGTATCAAGGCACTGCAGCATCACATTGGTACAGGACATTTTCAATTCTTCTGCTAACAGATCTTTTTCCACATTCTGTGTTAAATCCGGCACATCCTGTATTTTCCCATTTTCGATGTCTTCCCCGTAATACTCGAAACTGGGTGCGTGGTGGGCGAACATATGCTTTTTATAATTTTTCAGATGATTCGTTGCAATGCGAAATACCCATGTTGTAAACGAGCTCTCCCCACGAAAGGAAGAGAGGTGCGTGATCATTTTCAACAGAATATCCTGCGTAGCATCTTCCGCGTCCGCAAATGTCCCAAGCATCCGCAGGGATAAATTAAAGATAAGATCCTGCACGTCTGCAATCAGTGTTTCAAGCGCTTTCTTATCCCCGGCGGTAGCATTCCTGATTAAAATCTGCATTTCCTCATTTGTTTTTTTACTCATAGATTTTACCTCCTACTTCATTAGACAATGTTTCCGAGTCTGTGTGACAGAAAAAGTGGAAGAAATTAAGAAACTTATCCAAGAAAACCGATTCTTTCTATCTCTTTTTTCTGATAATGTTTCACAATATTTGTATCAAAATCCGGTTCGTCCAGTTCAAACAGCATTTCACGGGTGATTTCCCGCTCTTCTTTTTGGGAGATTCGAACGGCCTGCCGTTTTACCGCCTGTTCGAACAAATTTCGAACAAACCGTCCGTTTCCATAATCTTTTTTTCGGTAGACTTGCCGGAAAATTTCCGCCGATTTTTCCCGTGCGGCCGGTGTGATCGCATATTGTCTGCCCGTCAGAATCAGGTCCAGAATTCCCATCAGTTCTTCCGGGTCGTAATCCGGGAAGTGTACATGGAAAGCAATCCGGCTTCTTAAACCTTCGTTTCTGGCAAGAAATTCCTTCATTTTTTCCGGATAACCGGCAAAAATCACAAGGACGTCTCCGCGCCGGTTTTCAAAATGTGGTTTTCCTTCAGGATTTCCGTCAGCAGCCGCGCGACCGTGGTTTTGGCTGTGCCGGGATTTCCGGTGAAAATCATATGCTGTGTGGACACTTCTGAGGAATTGTAATAAGTATTACGCAGTTTTTGGACTTTGAAGGCGGCAAGAATATCCTGTACGATTTCTTTTACCTCGGTCAGACCGACCATTTTCTGAAGTTCTTCGAAGGCGCTGCCTTTTTCTGAAAGTTTTCGGCTGATTTTCAGGGTTGGATTTTGTCTGTATGCACAGTACACCTGGTTTTTAAGCGCTGCTTTTTTCCAGTGATGAAACTGATTTCTTACTTCTGAGGCAGAGTAGAAGCATCCTTTTTCGAATATTGTATCATTTTTATAAAATTTTTGCATATTGGAATTTTTCAATAAATTTCTAAAGTACGAGGCTGCCTGCATGGCATCTCCGGCGCCTTCCCGGATTTCCAGAATATCAATTTCTGATTCCAGCTTTCCGAGCAACTGCTTTGCAAAACCGGGGTGATTTGCGTTTTCCAGGAAAAAGAACAGGATGGTTTCACAGTTTTTCTTCACATATTCTGCCAGCAGATCCGCCACCCAATGAAATTGCGAAGCGTATTCCTGTTCCGTCGCGATATCCCCGCTAAGGACGATTTCCAGGGCGGAATTCTGAGAACAACGGAATAAATCTTCCAGGGCCTGTGTATCCAGATGTTTGGCTTCGATTTGTTCGATCTTTGTAACACGTCTGCTTAGCGTCCGGTTGTTCACAGAGAGGCCGGCCAGGATCAGATCAATGATTTCATCCGCGATCAGACCGGATTTTGTCGTTATCTTATAATGGACCGGGATACCGTAACAGAGATCTTTGGGATGCTTTTTGGAGAAAATGCGATCCATTTCTTCCGCCAACGCAGCGTCCGGCATTAATTTTTCTAACTCTTTTTTCATAGTTGTTTTATTTTGTATCTCGTTTTTCTGTACAATCCGCTCCTGGGTCTGATAACCTGTCGTTCCGTAACGGACGTAGGTAGCGCCAAACTGGTTCCGGAAAAGATTTCGTACTCTTATGGTCTCCATGGAATATCGTTCCATCAGCCGGAGATAATCCAGAGTACGGATTTCGTGAAAAATAACGGCCTGGATCTCATAGGGAAATTCGATCAATTCGCATGCCTGAAAAAGATCTGCTCTGATATCAATTTTTCCGCTTTCGACGGAGGAAGCGTCGTAAGCCGCGCAGGACAGCAGGTTTTTTTCATTGTCCGGCTGAAAAGACAAGAACTGCAGAAAGACCGGGAGAGAATGCCCTTCATAAAAGTCCAGCAGATCCGTATTATAAGTTTCCAGAAATTTCTGTTCGTTTTCCGGTTTTGCGTGAGCGGAAGGAGAGTCTGCCTTGACAGGGGAGAGGACAGAAGTACAGGTCAGTTCCAGTTGAAAGTAAATCATAAGTATTCCTCATTTCTTTCTATATTATATTTAGAACAATGGCGTTCATTCAGACCTGGTACAGCATTGCATAAATAATAGAGTAAATATCGCCCACTGTTCACACCATCTCTGTGCTTCATAGGAATGCGAAAGTTTCAACTGCAAATTCCAGAGTTATGCCGTTTGGGCATCATATACCGTATTGGAAAGCAGGCGTTCCCGTTCCTGTAAGATTTCGTTATAATTTTGGAGCAGAAGAGGCAGATTTGTCATTCTGGGACTATGCAGCAAAGGGGCGCCTGTTCCGGCAAGATCTCGGATATGGTCTTTATCAATCTGTTGCTGTTCAAAGAACATCTGCAGATTTTCCTGTCGAATCCATGCTTTTACAGCCTGTAAAAATAAAGGATGATCGGATATAAGCAGGGAATAGAGGTAATGAGGCAGGTAGTCGTAAAACGGCGCTCTTCCACGTCTTGTATTCCAGTCTCTATATGGAAGAAGCATGACGTTGGCTCTTTTTTGCCCATGCGTGAATAATGAAATCAGTAAGGAGGTCAGGGGACCGTCCGGCGGCAGAAATCTTTCGGTGTTCTGAATCAGGTCATTTAGGAATTCCGGGCAGTCCTTCAATCCAAGTCTTTCCGGTTTCAATCGTTCTTCCTCGTAATCTTTCCAGACATTCCACCCTTTGTAATCGTAAAAATTGAGAGAATGCCGAAGCGGCAGCCACAGAGAAATGATCACATCGGCGTGCAGATTGCCTCCCGTCATAATACAGTCAAAATCGTGTTCCTGACGGTAACGGTCTCCCGTGCCCGTATAGTCTCTCCAGTATTCCAGTTTTCTGATAATCGGTTGATACATGGTTTCTTCCATTTTTGGTCCTCCTAAAATTTTTCTGTACAAACGCTGTGTGTCCTTTTGATTTTTCTGTTACACTGCACTTGTGATTATAATATCTTTTTTATAGTTTTGTAATTAAAAAATAGCTATAATGATATTATTATTGTGATAAACCTAAAATAGCAGATCAAAAACAAAAAGTCAAGTTAAATATCAAAAAATATGAAAAATATGTGAATTAACCAATAGAAAGGGTGAGAGTTCAGAGTGTCTGGAAAGTAAAAGTGTATACTTTATTGAAAATAAGTAACTATTCAACCATAAGCTAAATAGTTACGGAATCCGGCCTATTGAAGTTTGCCTTACGGCAAAGAGGCCGGATTCTATTCCAACTGTTATGTGTTCTTACGGACTTTGCGGCAAGTGCAAAGTCCTGGACTGAACTGTTACGAAAATAATACAAAAAGTTTTTCACGTGTTGTGTGTTTTCTGAATTCGTGGTATACTTTTTCTATGTGGATCAGAAACGATCCATTGAATTCTATTTTTCAGGAGGTGTTACAATGTATGTGTATGATATGCAGGTATCCATGTCTGATCCCTTGTTCCTGTTTGACGATGTATTGATTTCCGCGATTCAGGAAGCGATTCAGATTGCAAATGCCTCTTTTTCGGCTGTTCGATATAACCGTACCATTGAGTATGTGAAAAAAATAGATGAAAGGAGTCTTCATCTCCGCATGAGTTCCAGAGATCCGGTCAATGCTACCCGCTCCCTGTCCAGTCTTTCCCGGGCGCTGGTCCGGAATGAACGGGAGAAAGGCTCCGTCCTTTTAGACGGTCATATTCAGAATGGGTGTGTATTTTCCACAAAATTAATGGAAGAGAGCACTTCTCACATTTCAGCTCTTCCGGATTCCGAAATCGTGCAGGAGATCATCTCCATTTTCTTTGGCCAGGCAGAATTAAATAATCGGGAAAAGCGGGTTGCACGAGAAACTGCCGAAAAAATTCGAACGCTTGTCATCGCGTATGCCAATAAAAAAAAGGAAATCTGACGGAAGGATTTTCGGGTGAGGGAACAGCTTACGTTATCCGACAAAGTATCAAAAGAGCAAAGTATGTAGAAGAAAGAGGCGGGACGGGAAGTGAGGACTTATAAGCTGACAATTGCATATGACGGCAGCCGCTATCGGGGATGGCAGAGACAGCCGGATACAGAGCTTACGATTCAGGGAATACTGGAACATACCCTTTTGGAACAGCAGGGATATGGGATTGAGGTAAACGGTTCCGGCCGGACGGACGGCGGCGTACACGCGGAAGCACAGACTGCCAGCATTCAGCTTCCGGGAAAGGTGCAGGAGGCGGAGTTCTGCCGGGAATGGAATCAGAGGCTGCCGGAGGATATTCGAATCCAGGATATGGAGCTTGTGAAAAACGGATTTCATGCCCGGTACAGCGCCAAAGGGAAGCGGTACGAGTATCGGATTGATCTGCGGGAAAAGGCGGATGTATTTACCCGGAAGTATACGTACCACTTTCCGGAAAAACCGGATCAGAATGCCATGAGAAGAGCGGCGGACTTTCTCATCGGAAAGCATAATTTTGCGGCGTTTACAGATCGGAATGGGGAGCAATCCACCGTCAGGACAATTTATGATATTCAGATGCAGTACAGGGCGGACGGAGAAAGGGAGAAAAAATTAAGTATTCTTTATGACGGGAACGGATTTATGTATCATATGGTAAGAATTTTAACAGGAACGCTTCTTGAGGTGGGAATTGGAAAACGAACACCGGAAGAAACCGCCGCGCTGCTGGATCATGGGGAACGCTGGCAGGCTGGATTTCTTGCGCCTGCCTGCGGGTTGACCTTGAAAGAAGTATATTATGAAAATCAGGACGGTTTTCGAAAAGACGTATAATGATTATTTGAGAAAATATTTGAAAACGATTTAATCTGGAGGAGAACTATATGAAATTCATATCATGGAATGTAAATGGAATTCGGGCGTGTATGCAGAAAGGATTCCTGGATTTTTTTCATCAGGCGGATGCAGATATTTTCTGCGTGCAGGAGACGAAACTGCAGGCAGGCCAGCTGGATCTGGAACTGGAGGGCTATCATCAATACTGGAATTATGCCGTGAAAAAGGGATATTCAGGCACTGCGGTATTTACGAAGCAGGAACCTCTGGAAGTGATGTATGGAATCGGAATCGAGGAACATGATCAGGAAGGCCGGGTTATTACCTGTGAATTTACCGACTTTTATTTCGTGACAGTATACACTCCCAATTCGCAGAATGAATTGAAACGTCTGGATTACCGGATGAGATGGGAGGATGATTTTCGGGCGTATCTGAAACGATTGGAAGAGAAAAAACCGGTGGTGGTTACCGGGGATCTGAACGTGGCGCATCGGGAGATCGATCTGAAAAATCCAAAAACAAACCGGAAGAATGCCGGATTTACGGATGAGGAACGTCAGAAATTCACAGAACTTCTGGAGGCGGGATTTGTGGACACTTTTCGGTATTTTTATCCGGAACAGGAAGGAATCTATTCCTGGTGGTCTTACCGGTTCAAGGCAAGAGAAAAAAATGCGGGATGGCGTATTGACTATTTCTGTGTATCAGAGAGCATGAAAGGCCGGCTGGCGGACGCAAAGATTCTGACGGAAGTATATGGTTCGGATCACTGCCCGATTCTGCTGGAAATGAAGTGACGCCCGGAAGGGTATACCTATATCTTATTGGACAAAAAGCATCGTCCGCCAGGTCAGGAATACTTGTCCACATAACCCCGCTTTCGCTTCGCAAAAAACGTAACAGGCGCTAAACTCGAAAAAACCTCGTTAAGCGCTGACGTTTTTTGAGAGGTTCTTAAGGACAAGTATTCCTGCCCTGACTATTTTTCCGTAAAAATGTAAAACAGTTCCAATAAGTATACTAATTGGATTACTAATGTCCGAATGGGTATAAAATTTTGAAATTCATAAGAAAAAGGGCTTGCAGACAGAGAAGAAAAGAGTAAAATAAACAGCAGGATGTCTTTTGGAAGCAAAGTATGAAGAATAAACAGCAGGAGGCGGTTTTATGACGAAAATTGACATTATTTCCGGTTTTTTGGGCGCCGGGAAGACAACGTTTATTAAAAAAATGCTTCAGGATGTGTTTTTGAAAGAACAGGTAGTTTTGATTGAAAATGAATTTGGAGAAATCGGAATTGACGGTGGATTTTTAAAGGATTCCGGGATTGAGATCCGGGAGATGAACTCCGGCTGTATCTGCTGCTCGCTGGTGGGCGATTTTGGAAGATCATTGCAGGAGGTTGTGGAGAAGTATCATCCGGACCGTATTTTGATTGAACCTTCCGGTGTGGGAAAGCTGTCGGATGTCATCAGGGCGGTGCAGGATGTGCAGGAGCAGATTGATGCAAAACTGAATAGCTTTACGACGGTGGTGGACGTAACAAAATGCCGGATCTACAGTAAGAATTTTGGCGAGTTTTTCAGTAATCAGATCGAATATGCAGGCGCGATTATTCTAAGCAGAACCGATAAGGCAAAACAGGAAAAGATCGAAGAGAGTGTAAAAATTCTGCGGGGACTTAATCCGAAAGCGCCGATTATTACAACGCCGATTACACAGCTCTCCGGTGAGAAACTTCTGGAGACAATGGAAGGAAGCAAATCTCTGGAAGAGGAACTGCTGGCGGAACTTCGTTGTCCTGCATGCGGGGAGATCCATGAACATGGTGAAAACTGCGGGTGCGGACATGCCCATCATCATGGTCACGAAGAGCACGATCATGACCACGAAGGCCATCATCATCACGACCACGAAGAGCATGATCATGAGTACGAAGGCTACCATCATCACGACCACGAAGAGTACGATCATGAGCACGAAGAACATCATCACGGCCACGAAGAGCATGATCATGGTCACGAAGGGCATCATCACCATCATGGAGAAGAACATTCCCATGGTCATACAGAGCAGGAACACCATCACAGTCACGAGGGAGAGGCGCACACGCATGATCATGCGGAACATGGACATCATGACAGTCATCAGAGGCATGAACATCATCACCATCATCATGGGCATCACCATGCGGATGAGATTTTTACAAGCTGGGGAAAGGAAACAGTAAAAGCTTATACAAAAGAAGAAATCCATCATATTCTGCAGATGCTGGATACAGGGGAATATGGAACGGTTCTCCGGGCAAAGGGGATGACGGCAGGAAAAGACGGGGAGTGGATTTACTTTGACATGGTGCCGGAAGAGCAGGAGATTCGCAGCGGGACGCCGGAATATACCGGACGTCTCTGTGTCATTGGATCGGAATTAAACGAAGAAAAGCTGGCGGAATTGTTCGGTGTGCAGGACTGAACGGCTGCCTTTGCGAAAGGAGTAAGAACGTATGAAGGAGCCTGATGTATTGGTATATCTGATGACCGGCTTTCTGGACAGTGGAAAAACACAGTTTCTGAAATTCACTCTTTCGCAGGATTATTTTCAGATCCGTGGAAAGACACTTTTGCTTCTTTGTGAAGAGGGAGAGGAAGAGTATGATCCAGAAGAGATGAAGCGATGCAATGTTGTGACGGAATATGTAGAAAGTCAGGAACAACTTTCGGAAGTTTATTTAAGAGAATTGGACGAGAAGCATCATCCGGAGCGGGTTGTAATAGAATACAATGGAATGTGGAAGGTCAGTGACTTTGAGAAAATGAAGCTTCCGGACGGCTGGGGGATCGAGCAAAAACTGACGACAGTAGACGCCAGTACCTTTCAGATGTATCTGACGAACTTAAAGCCTTTGTTTGTAGAGATGGTGCGGGGAGCAGAACTGGTATTATTTAATCGCTGTACAGAGATCAGGCCTCTCGCAGGATACCGCAGAAGTGTGAAGGTAGTCAGTCCTCAGGCGGAAGTGATCTTTGAGGATGAGAATGGGGAAGTGGAAAATATTTTCGAGGATGACGTGCCCTATAATCTGGATGCTCCGGTAGTGGAGATCCGTCCGGAGGATTATGGAATCTGGTATGTGGACATGATGGAGCATCCGGATCGATACAAAGGAAAAACGGTAGAGTTTACGGCAAGAGTATTGAAACCGAAAAGTTTCCCATCCAAATTTTTCCTGCCAGGACGTATGGCTATGACCTGTTGTGCGGATGATACGACATTTTTGGGGTATGTGTGTAAAAGTGCGTATGCATCTAAGCTGAAGGCCGGACAATGGGTGACGGTACGGGCAAAAATCGGATTTGCGAAACTGGCATTGTATCGGGGAGAGGGACCGGTTCTGGAGGCAGAAAATGTGGAACTGGCGGATCCCATTGAACAGTTGGTTTATTTCAATTGACAGGAGGGCGTAACAGAGAGGCGAACGATATAACTGCTGGGGAGTGAAAAGCAGTTATTTAGATGTTGCAGAAAATCGGAAAAATGCGTTATACATTGTGAGACGCAAGGCGTCCGCCTGTGCGGAGTACATCGGATGCCGGATACGATTTTATCATATTGTGAGAATTGCCGGAGTATCCGGCAATCAAATACAAAAAAAGAAAAGGAGAGGTTGATTATGAGAAAAGATTTTGGAGCAAAGTCATGGCTTTACCCATTGCCGGTGTTGATTATCGGTACTTACGATGAGGAAGGGAAGGCGAACGTGATGAACGCGGCCTGGGGCGGTATTTTTGATACGAATATGGTAGAGGTGTGCTTAAGCGCCGGACATAAGACGACGAAAAACCTCAAGGCGAAGGGTGCGTTTACTCTGAATATCGGTGATGCGGATCATGTGGCAGCCTGCGACTATGTGGGGATTGTCTCAGGAAACGATACGCCGGATAAGATGGAAAAAGCAGGATTTACGGCGGAAAAGAGTAAGTTTGTGGATGCGCCCGTTATCTGTGAACTGCCGATGGCGCTGGAATGCCGGCTGGTAAGAATTACAGAGGAAGGTACTGTGATCGGAGAAGTGGTGAACATCAATGCCGATGAGCGGGTTCTGGGAGAAGACGGTTTGATCGACGCGGCAAAACTGCGCCCGATTTCCTTTGATCCGGTTCACAATGCATATCTCGTAATGGGAGAAAAGGTAGGAGACGCATATCAGGATGGGAAAGCGTTAAAATAATCCGCGGAAATCTATTGACATTCGTAGGATTCGGTACTATAATCAATTTCATAATTTAAACCGTTGAAGCGGAGATAACGGCAATGATGCCTTTACAGAGAGCCTGTGATGCTGAGAGTCAGGTGAGAAACAAGTTGTCAAATGGACCGCTGAGGGCGCAGTCAAATGTGATTTTCACAGAGTATTCTGCGACGCTGCAGGCAGGCGTTATTTTGCCGGGGATATGTTGGTATCCTGCGAAGTGCACGGTTATACCGTGAATACAAGGTGGCACCGCGGATTGTGTCGTACTTTTTATAGAAGTGCGTGATTCGTCCTTGACAGATCGTAGTATTCTGTCAGGGACGTTTTTTTATGATACTTTGTTCCCTATATCACAAAAACCCTCCGGGGATGCGCACTCGCGCGAAGAGGAATTATGCCGCAAGCGATCGCGCTCGGCGCGAGAATGTGCCAAGGCACATTCTTTATTTTGCTCTGGCAGAAAAGTGAAAAGAGTATTTTTAACTTTGGAGGTAAATGAATATGAAAATTTTCCCTGTTCTCAGTGAAGTTAGAAACATTGCGGCCACCGGAAAGTATAAAGTACTGCCAGTGAGCTGTGAGATGCTGTCGGACTTCACTACGCCGATTGAAACAATGAGGATATTGAAGAATGTATCGACGCATTGCTATATGCTTGAATCTGCCCAGGCAAATGAAACCTGGGGACGTTATACATTCCTTGGGTTTGATCCGAAACTGGAGATTACCTGTATCGACGGAAAAATGAAAATCGGAAACGAGGAGATTCAGACAGACCCCCCCTCCGATTATCTTCGTCAGATTCTTGCCGCTTACAAAAGTCCCCGCTTTGATGAGCTGCCCTCCTTTACGGGAGGACTTGTGGGATACTTTTCTTATGATTATCTCGGCTACAGTGAGCCCTCTGTAAAATGCAATGTAGAAGATACGGAGGAATTCAAGGATGTGGACCTGATGCTCTTTGATAAAGTGATCGCTTTTGATCATCTCCGGCAGAAAATTTTCCTTATTGTAAATATGCCGCTGGACGAGATAGAGGCCGGATATAGCGAAGCAGGAAAAGAATTGGAACGGCTTGCCCGGCTTCTTCGCGGCGGGGAAAAGAAGAACGAGTCGGCCGGAAGACTGTCCGGGGAGGTTACTCCCCTGTTTGACAGGGAACAGTTTTGCAGGATGGTGGAAAAAGCAAAGCATTATATCCGAGAGGGTGACATTTTCCAGATTGTGCTTTCCAACCGCCTGAGCGCTCCTTTTGAGGGAAGTCTGTTTCATACTTACCGTGTACTCCGTACCATCAATCCGTCCCCGTATATGTTCTACTTTTCAGGGACGGACGTGGAAGTCGCGGGGGCTTCTCCCGAAACGCTGGTGAAACTGGAAGACGGTGTGCTGCATACCTTTCCGCTTGCCGGTACAAGACCGCGGGGAAAAACCGTGAAAGAGGATAAAGCGCTTGAAGCCGAACTGCTTACAGACGAAAAGGAGCTTGCCGAGCACAATATGCTGGTCGATCTGGGAAGAAATGATCTGGGAAAAATCAGCAAATTCGGTACGGTACAGGTGGAAAGGCTTCGTTGTGTGGAACGTTTCTCACATGTTATGCATATCGGTTCAACGGTGCGGGGGGAGATTGCGGATGAATACGACGCATTGGATGCAATTGAAGCGGTACTGCCTGCCGGCACACTCTCCGGCGCACCTAAAATCCGGGCCTGTCAGCTTATCGCGGAGCTTGAAAAGAATAAACGGGGCATCTACGGCGGAGCGATTGGATATATTGATTTTACAGGAAATATGGATACCTGCATCGCCATCCGGATTGCCTATAAGAAAAACGGGAAAGTGTTTGTAAGAAGCGGAGCCGGGATTGTGGCAGACTCTGTTCCTGAAAAGGAATTCGAGGAATGCCTGAATAAAGCCGGATCTTCTCTGAAAGCGCTGGAACTTGCACAGGAGGCGGAATTATGATTTTACTGATTGACAATTATGACAGTTTTTCCTATAACCTTTATCAGCTTATCGGTGAAATCACTCCGGATATCCGGATAATCCGCAACGATGAAATGACGGTAGAGGAAATCAGACGGCTTTGTCCAAAGCGTATCATTCTTTCGCCTGGTCCGGGCAGGCCGAAGAACGCAGGAGTGATCATTGAGGTTGCCAGATTGTTAGGAAAAGAGACGCCGGTCCTGGGTGTTTGTCTCGGGCATCAGGCAATCTGCGAAGCATTCGGCGCGACCATTACTTATGCGAAGAAACTGATGCATGGAAAGCAGTCGAATGTGAAATTCTCTTTGGATTGTCCTCTTTTTAAAGGATGTCCCGGGACGGCGTTTGTGGCCCGCTATCATTCTCTTGCGGCGGACGCCGCTACTATTCCCGGAGAATTAAAAATTACCGCGGTCACCACGGACGGGGAGGTGATGGCGGTACAGCACAAAGAGTATCCGGTCTATGGCGTCCAGTTTCATCCGGAATCCATTATGACGCCGGATGGAAAACAGATGCTTGAAAATTTTATAAAGGAGATATGAACCATGATTAAAGAGGCAATTGTAAAAATCGTAAACAAGGGGGATCTCACCTATGAGGAAGCCTATACCGTCATGAATGAAATTATGAGCGGGGAAACATCGCCCACACAGAACGCCGCGTTTCTTGCCGCACTTTCTACTAAGAGCGCCAGAGCCGAGACGACAGACGAGATTGCCGGCTGTGCGGCCGCTATGAGAGCGCACGCGACCAAAGTGGAAACCGGAATGGAACTTTTTGAAATTGTCGGGACAGGCGGAGATAACGCGCAAAGTTTTAATATCTCCACAACCTCCGCACTTGTCACAGCGGCAGGCGGCGTGAAGGTCGCCAAGCACGGGAACAGAGCCGCCTCGTCTCAGTGCGGTACGGCAGACTGCCTGGAAGCGCTGGGCGTCAACATTTCGCAAAGCCCTGCAAGGTGTGTGGAACTTCTGAAGGAAGCCGGGATGTGCTTTTTCTTCGCGCAGAAGTACCATACTTCTATGAAATACGTAGGCGCGATCCGGAAAGAACTGGGATTTCGTACGGTGTTCAATATTCTTGGACCACTCACCAATCCCGGAACGCCGTCCATGCAGCTCCTCGGCGTATATGACGCATATCTTGTGGAACCGCTGGCACAGGTACTGATCAATCTTGGCATCAGGCGTGGAATGGTGGTTTACGGTCAGGATAAGCTGGATGAGATCTCCATGAGCGCGCCCACGACAATCTGCGAAATTCGTGACGGCTGGTTTCGGTCTTCCGTGATTACACCGGAAGATTTCGGGTTTGCACGCTGTACGAAGGCAGACTTGAAGGGCGGTACTCCCGAAGAAAATGCAAAGATCACCCTTGCAATTTTAAAAGGAGAAAAAGGCTCAAAAAGAAATGCGGTGCTGCTGAACGCCGGCGCGGCGCTCTACATTGGCGGGAAAGCGGACAGTATGAAAGAAGGGGTCGCGCTTGCGGCGGAACTGATTGATTCCGGAAAAGCGCTGGAAGTTCTCCATAAGCTTATCGAAATCAGTAACCGCCCGGAGGTGGAACAATGACGATTTTAGATCAGCTTGCCGCCCATGCCCGGGAAAGGGTAGCGGAAGCAAAACAGAGAATTCCGCTTGCCGAAATCAGGAGACAGGCGTTTTCTCGCCCAAAAGGAAACGCCGCGTTTGAAAATGCATTGAAAAAAGAAGGGATCTCCTTTATCTGTGAGTGTAAAAAAGCCTCTCCCTCCAAAGGGCTGATTGCTCCGGATTTTCCGTTTCTGGAAATTGCCAGGGAGTATGAGGCGGCTGGTGCGGACTGCATTTCCGTGCTGACGGAGCCAAAATGGTTTCTGGGCAGCGACGGGTACCTGCGGGAGATTGCAGAAAATGTCTTTGTTCCGTGCCTGCGTAAAGATTTTACGGTGGATGAATATATGATTTACGAGGCAAAGACGCTGGGCGCATCGGCGGTATTACTGATCTGCGCCATACTGAGTGGGGAACAGCTTAAGGAATATAGCGATATCTGTGAGGAACTTGGACTCTCTGCCCTTGTAGAGGTGCACAATGAGAAGGAAGTACAGAAAGCGTTGGGCGCAGGCGCGCGTATCATCGGCGTCAATAACCGGAATCTTCGGGATTTTTCCGTAGATACCGACAACAGCCGCAGGCTCCGGGAACAGATTCCGCACGACGTGCTGTTTGTTTCCGAAAGCGGCGTAAGCAGCGCGGCGGATGTGGCAAGGCTCCGGGAGATCGGTGCGGATGCCGTCCTGATTGGGGAAACGCTGATGCGCGCGGCGGATAAAAAAGCAAAACTTTCCGAATTGAGGGGAACGGTATGACAAAGATCAAATTTTGCGGATTATCGAGAGCGTGTGATATAGAAGCTGCAAATGAACTGAAACCTTCCTATATCGGCTTTGTATTTGCACCGGGAAGCAGACGCTGTATCAGACCGGAAAAGGCGGCAGAACTGAAAAAACTGCTCTCTGCGGAGATTCAGGCGGTCGGCGTGTTTGTCAATGAACAGCCCGAAACCGTCGCCGCTCTTTTAAATGCAGGGATTATTGACATCGCGCAGCTTCACGGCGGCGAGAGCGAGGACTATATAAGACGGCTGCGGCTGCTTACCGCTAAATCGATCATACAGGCGTTCCGTATAAAAACGGCGGAGGATATCGTGGAGGCCGAAAACAGCGCGGCAGATTTTGTTCTGCTGGATTCCGGCGCCGGTACGGGAACGGTATTTGACTGGCGACTGACGGCAAATATCCAAAGACCGTATTTTCTTGCCGGCGGGCTTTCACCGGATAATGTGGAGGAAGCGGTAAACAGGCTTCATCCTTTTGCGGTGGATGTCAGCTCCGGCATTGAAACCGATGGAAGAAAAGAGAAAACAAAAATGGCGGCATTCGCTGCCGCGGTCAGAAAAGGAGACAGACTATGACAAATCCAAACGGACGCTTTGGCATTCATGGCGGGCAGTACATTCCCGAGACATTGATGAATGCGGTGATTGAACTGGAAGAAGCGTATAATTCTTATAAAAATGATCCGGAATTCAACCGGGAGCTTACCGAACTTTTCAACGAATATGCAGGCAGACCGTCGCGGCTTTACTATGCGGAAAAGATGACAAAAGATCTTGGCGGCGCGAAAATCTATCTGAAGCGGGAAGATCTCAATCATACGGGCGCGCATAAAATTAATAATGTACTGGGGCAGGCGCTGCTTGCCAAAAAGATGGGAAAAACAAGATTGATTGCCGAAACCGGGGCCGGGCAGCATGGGGTTGCCACCGCCACCGCCGCTGCGCTTATGGGGATGGAGTGCGTGGTGTTTATGGGGGAAGAGGATACCGTCCGCCAGGCGTTAAATGTATATCGTATGCGGCTGCTTGGCGCGGAGGTTGTCCCGGTGAAAACGGGTACGGCAACTTTGAAGGACGCTGTTTCCGAAGCTCTGCGTGAATGGACTTCCCGTATATCCGATACGCATTACTGTCTCGGCTCGGTGATGGGGCCCCATCCCTTCCCGGTGATCGTCCGTGATTTTCAGGCGGTTATCTCCAGGGAGATTAAGGAGCAGCTTCTTGCAAAAGAGGGGAGACTTCCCGATGCCGTTGTCGCCTGTGTGGGCGGCGGCTCCAATGCCATGGGTTCCTTTTACCATTTTATTGGGAACAAAGAGGTAAAGCTGATTGGCTGCGAGGCGGCCGGCAGAGGTGTGGATACCTTTGAGACGGCGGCCACGATCGCCACGGGCAGACTTGGGATTTTCCACGGGATGAAATCCTATTTCTGTCAGGATAAGGACGGCCAGATCGCACCGGTATATTCCATTTCCGCAGGGTTGGATTATCCCGGCGTCGGTCCCGAACACGCGCATTTGCACGATATCGGCAGAGCGGAGTATGTTCCGGTCACCGATGAGGAAGCGGTATGTGCGTTTGAGTATCTGGCCAGGACCGAAGGAATCATTGCCGCAATCGAATCGTCCCATGCCGTTGCGCATGTAATGAAGATTGCGCCGGCTATGGAAAAAGATAAAATTATCGTAATCACGATTTCAGGCAGAGGCGACAAAGACTGCGCCGCTATTGCCCGGTACAGAGGGGAGGATATTCATGAGTAACATCAAAAAAGCATTTGAAAATGGGAAGGCTTTTCTTGCGTTCCTTACCTGCGGCGATCCCGATCTGGAGACGACCGCCGCCGCTGTCCGTGCTGCTGTAGAAAATGGAGCGGATTTGATTGAACTTGGGATTCCGTTTTCGGATCCTACCGCAGAGGGGCCCGTGATCCAGGGGGCGAACTTAAGAGCACTGCGCGGCGGAGTTACAACCGATCGGATCTTTGCATTTGTAAAAGAGCTTCGACGTGATGTAAAAGTGCCGATGGTATTTATGACCTATGCCAATGTGGTATTTTCTTACGGCGCGAAGCGGTTTATCTCTACCTGTAAGGAGATTGGGATAGACGGCCTGATTCTCCCCGACCTGCCTTTTGAAGAAAAAGAGGAGTTTCAGCCGATCTGCAGGCAATATGGTATTGATTTGATCTCATTGATTGCACCGACTTCTGAAAACCGCATTGCGCAGATTGCAAAAGAAGCGGAAGGCTTCCTGTATCTTGTTTCCAGTCTCGGTGTGACGGGAGCAAGAAGTGAGATTAAGACAGATCTTACTTCTATTGTAAAGGCGGTAAGACAGAATACGGACATACCCTGTGCCATTGGTTTCGGAATTTCCACTCCGGAACAGGCAAAGAAGATGGCGGACCTTTCCGACGGTGCGATTGTGGGTTCGGCCATCGTCCGGCTGCTTGAGACGTATGGGAAGGATGCGCCGCCGCATATCGGGGAGTATGTGAAATCCATGAAGGACGCGATGAGATAAAATAAGGATGATTGGATGTACGGAAGATATCTTATTTGATGGAAAATAGTCGTCCGTCCGGGCAGGAACCCTTGTTCACATCACCCCGCTTTCGCTTCGCAAAAAACGTAACAGACGCTAAACTCGAAAAAACCTCATTAAGCGCTGACGTTTTTTGAGAGGTTCTTTAGAACAAGGGTTCCTGCCCGGACTGCTTTTTTTACGATGGGGAAATATATTTCATCTGTATATATTCTACGAAGCTTTTCTGTGTTATGATAGAAGAAATAGAAACTTCCTGAAAGCAGGGGGGAAGCTGGAGAGGAGAAAAAGAGATGTCCCGCATGAGTGAATATGTAAGAAAATCCTTTAAGATGAATGATGAGATACGGGATGCCGGGCTGACAACTCCGGCGGATGTCGTGCGGTATGACGACATTCTGTACGGTTCGGATGAGGTATGGCAGCGTCTGGATGTGTACCGGCCGGCCGAGGCGGAAGGGAAGACCCTTCCTGTAATCGTCAGCGTGCATGGAGGAGGTTTTGTCTATGGCGACAAAGAGTTATATCAATATTATTGTATGAATCTGGCGCAAAAGGGATTTGCCGTGGTGAATTTTACGTACCGGCTGGCGCCGGAATTTCTGTTTCCGGCAGCGATGGAGGATACGAACTTGGTATTTTCGTGGGTACTTGCGCATGCGAAGGAATATGGCATGGATGCGGGGCGGGTGTTTGCCGTGGGAGATTCGGCGGGCGCCAATCTTCTTGGCCTGTATACGGCGGCCTGTACGAATCCGGCGTATGCGGCTTCTTACGCATTTTCTGTGCCGGAGGGCTTTTGCCCGCGGGCGGTGGCGTTGAATTGCGGAGTATACTGCCCGCAGATCGTGGAGGGCAGGAAAGATATGATGAGTGAATTATTGAAAGAGTATCTTCCACAGGGCGGGACGCAGGAAGAATTGGAACAGATTACGTTGCCGGCCCATGTGGCCTCCGATTTTCCGCCGGTATTTCTGATGACCGCGGCCAACGATTTTCTGAAAGAGGAAGCGCTGACTCTGGCAAAGAAATTGACAGAGGAAAATGTGTTATTCCGATTTCATTTTTATACAGGACACTCGTTTTCATGCGGGGCGCCGGCAGCAAAAGCTGGGACTCCAGGCGGGGAAGAGGGACAGGAGGCGCAGCCTGGTCATGTTTTTCATCTGAATATGCGCAGCAGTCTGGCGGATCAGTGTAATACAGAGGAATGTGCGTTTTTCAGACAATTTTTTGAGGAATAAAACCGTGGTTTTCCAAGACAGGCATTATTTTTTTCGGTAACAGTTCAGGCAGACCTGAACTGTTATTTTTTCCACGATATATCTTGAAAAGATTTTGTGGTTTTGCTCCACTTTGGTTTGCAACTGTGGTATAGTGTATAAACAGAAGAGAAAGCGGAGGATCGTCTGTACAGCAGAGGATTTGTCCGGCAGAAAAAGGAAGGAGCAGAAGTATGGAGCGACACACATTTGCAATGAAAGTAAAAGCAGGGATGATGAATGCGTATCGGAAACGACTGGGAGAGATCTGGCCGGAACTGCGTGCATTTCTGGAGCGGAATCAGGTAAAGAATTTCAGTATCTGGAATGCGGAGGCTTTGATTTTCGGATATTATGAAACCGGAGAGGGAGGGGTACTTTCCGATGAGGAAGAGAGCGTAAAGACGGATTTGACGAAAAGGATTGAGGATACTTTTGAGTGGATTTCCGTGCCGGGACAGCCGATGCGCCTGATGTATCAGGATTTCGGCATTGTGCGTGAGAGCAAGGAATTGATCCGCCACAGGATGTTTATGACAAAGTTAAAACCGGGATGTGAAGAAGAGTATAAACGCCGGCATGACGGGCTGGTAGAGAAGCGGGGCGATACGGTTACCCAGGGACCGGACAGTAATTTCAGTATCTGGAGTGCGGGCGGCTACATTTTTGGGTATGACGAGATTGATACAACCATGGAGACGGAACCGACAGAAGCGGATAAAAAGTTTACAGTGGAATGGGAGACGCGTCAGTTAGAGATTATGGACTGGATTACCAATGATGTGGACTGGATGACAGGAGAACATCATGCGGCAAGCGTGCGTCTGGCCTGGCATGAATAATCCGTAACAGTGAGGCCGAAGGCTGAACAGTTATATATAAATCCTTTACGATTCGCAGGAACTACTTGACAAAACGGGAAATCCACGGTATTATTGCTTGGAAAAGAAATACAGAGTGTACTCTGTTATTTGGGAGGAAAGCAAGATGAAAAATTGGAAAAAAGGATTGTCTGCGTTAGTAGTTGCAGCGATGGCAATGAGTCTTGTTGCCGGATGCGGCGGCAAGGGAGACAATGGTGGAAGCAGCAATGACAGTAATAGTGAAAGCAGTTCTTCAGGCAGCGAGACAGTAATTAAAATCGGCGGGATCGGACCGACGACAGGCGGCGCTGCAATTTACGGGGAGGCTGTGAAGAACGGTGCAGAGCTTGCAGTAAAGGAAATCAATGAAGCAGGCGGAATCAACGGAATCCAGGTGGAATTTAACTTCCAGGATGACGAGAATGATGCAGAGAAGGCAGTGAATGCATATAATACTCTGAAGGATTGGGGGATGCAGGCATTGCTGGGAACCGTAACTTCTGCTCCTTGCGTGGCAGTTGGCGAGGTTGCGATGAGTGATAATATGTTCCTTCTTACGCCGTCCGGGACAGCAGTGGATTGTGTACAGTATGACAATGCATTCCGCGTATGTTTCTCTGACCCGATGCAGGGACTGGAATCTGCAAAGTATATCGGAGAGAACAAACTGGCGGAAAAAGTTGCAGTGATCTACGACAGCTCCGATGTATATTCTACCGGTATTTATCAGGCATTTGCAGAAGAGGCACCCAATCAGAATCTGCAGCTTGTTGCGACAGAAGCCTTTACAGCAGAGAGTAAGACAGACTTTTCTGTACAGCTTCAGAAAGCAAAAGACGCGGGTGCAGAACTGGTATTTCTGCCGTTCTATTATTCCGAGGCAGCGCTGGTACTGCAGCAGGCAGCAGGGATCAAATATGAGCCGATCTTTTTCGGATGCGACGGTATGGACGGAATTCTTGCAGTGGATGGTTTTGAGGCAGATCTGGCACAGGATTTGATGTTCTTAAGCCCGTTTACCCCGACCTCCGAGGAAGAAGCAATTCAGACTTTCGTGACAGATTTTCAGGCAGCATACGGCGGAACCCCGAATCAGTTTGCAGCGGATGCATATGACGGAATTTATGCATTGAAGGCGGCAATGGAGAGAGCGGATGTTTCTGCAGATATGAGCGTATCAGATATTTGCGACGCATTGAAGACAGCTATGACAGAGATTACAATTGACGGTGTAACAGCAAAATCTCTGACCTGGGAAGCAAACGGTGAGCCAAGCAAGGAACCAATGGTAGTAAAGATTGCAGACGGAGATTATGCCGTAGTGGAATAAAAGATTTGCTGTGACGATTTGTTATAATTTTATACTATCGTATCTGGAAAATAGAAAAACAGCAGTGCGAGGATGTGAGTATAGACAGAGGGTTATCTTTCGGGGTAACCTTCTGTTTCTATAAAAAAATTTTCGCAGAAGGAAAAGAGAGACAGGAGGAGGGGTATGAGCTTCATATCTTATTTGGTAAATGGGATCAGCCTGGGCAGTGTATATGCAATTATTGCGCTGGGCTATACAATGGTATATGGGATCGCCAAGATGCTGAATTTTGCACATGGCGATGTAATCATGATCGGTGCATATGTGGTATTGACTGCTATGGCCAGCGCGGGGGTATCGCCGGTGGTTGCCGTGCTGCTTGCGGTAGTATTTTGTACCGTACTGGGTATGCTGATTGAACGTGTGGCATATAAACCACTTCGAAATGCGGCGTCCCCTCTGGCAGTTTTGATCACGGCCATTGGCGTCAGCTATCTGCTGCAGAATGTGGCGCTGCTGGTATTTGGTGCGAATACAAAGTCTTTTACATCCGTGGTTCCGATTCCGCCGCTGGTACTCGCCGGGGGAAATCTGACGATTTCGGGGGAAACGATTATGACGATCGGCGCCTGTATCGTGATCATGGTTGGACTGACACTGTTTATTCAAAAGTCAAAAGCAGGACAGGCTATGCGGGCGGTATCCGAGGACAAAGGCGCGGCGCAGTTGATGGGAATTAATGTAAATGGAACCATAGCTCTTACTTTCGCGATTGGCTCCGCACTGGCGGCCATTGCCGGTGTGCTTTTGTGTTCCGCCTATCCGACGCTGACCCCTTATACCGGTGCAATGCCGGGAATCAAAGCCTTTGTAGCGGCGGTATTCGGTGGGATCGGTTCCATACCGGGGGCTATGATCGGAGGAATTCTGCTGGGTGTAATCGAAATTTTTGGAAAAGCATATATTTCTTCTCAGATGGCGGATGCGATCGTGTTCGGAGTACTGATTGTGGTACTTCTTGTGAAACCTGCAGGAATTCTTGGTAAGAATATTCAGGAGAAAGTGTAGGGGGCCGGGATGAAAAAGATGAACAAAATTACAAAAAGCAATCTGATTACGTATGTTATGGTGATTGTGATTTATATTGCGGCACAGGCAATGGTCATGACAGGCAATATGTCCAGCCTGATGCAGGGTCTTCTGGTACCGCTTTGTGCCTATGTGATCCTGGCTGTCTCTTTGAATCTGACGGTTGGAATTCTGGGGGAACTGAGTCTGGGACATGCCGGTTTTATGTGTGTGGGAGCTTTTATCAGCGCATTCTTTTCCAAATGTATGATGGATGTGATTCCGATGGCCGGTCTTCGCTATTTTCTGGCGCTTGTCATTGGTGCGGCCGCGGCGGGAGTCTGTGGAATTCTGATCGGCATTCCGGTTCTGCGTCTGAAAGGGGATTACCTTGCAATCGTGACGCTGGCATTTGGTGAGATTATCAAGAACATTATGAATATTCTGTTCATTGGAAAAGATGCCAACGGATTTCATTTTTCCACGAAAGATGTGATGTCTCTTGGGATGGAACCGGAGGGAAAGGTGATTATCAACGGTCCTCAGGGAATTACAGGGACGCCGAAGGATTCCACTTTTACCATTGGAGTAATCTTAATTCTGCTGACTTTGTTTATCGTACTGAATCTGATCCACTCCCGGAGCGGACGTGCGATTATGTCGATTCGTGACAATCGGATTGCAGCAGAGTCTATCGGAATTAACGTGACGAAATATAAACTGATGGCATTTTCCATATCGGCTGCGCTGGCAGGCGTGGCGGGCGTGATCTATGCCCATAACCTGGCGACCCTGACGGCACAGCCGAAAAACTTTGGATATAATATGTCCATTATGATTCTTGTATTTGTGGTGCTGGGCGGTATCGGGAACATCCGCGGTTCGATTATCGCCGCCATTGTATTGACGCTGCTTCCGGAATTGCTCCGCGGTCTGAGTGATTACCGGATGCTGATCTATGCGGTGGTTCTGATTGCGATGATGCTCTTCAACTGGAGCCCGAAAGCCATCGAATGGAGAGAAAAATACGCGGAGAAGTTTAAATTCCGAAAGAAAGCAAAAGCAGAGGAGGTTTAAGAGTTATGGCATTATTGGAAGTGGAAAATCTTGGAATCTCCTTTGGAGGTCTGCGGGCGGTCAATGAATTTCATCTGCATATAGAGAAAGGAAGCCTGTATGGTTTAATTGGGCCGAACGGCGCGGGAAAGACGACAATTTTTAATCTGCTGACCGGCGTATATCGTCCCAACGAAGGAATTATTGTTCTGGACGGGGAAAACATAGTTGGGAAAAAGACCATTGAGATCAATAAGGCGGGAATTGCAAGGACATTTCAGAATATTCGTCTGTTCAAGGATTTAAGTGTACTGGATAATGTAAAAGCCGGTCTGCATAATCATCATTCGTATTCTACTATGGAAGGAATTTTGCGTCTGCCAAGGTATTATAAAGTGGAGCGCGAGATGGATGAACGGGCAATGGAACTTCTGAAAGTATTTGATCTGGATAAAGAAGCAGAAACTCTGGCCTCGAATCTGCCCTATGGAAAACAGAGAAAACTGGAGATTACACGGGCGATGGCGACAGATCCGAAGCTGCTGCTTCTGGATGAACCGGCGGCGGGAATGAATCCCAATGAGACAAAAGAACTCATGGAAACCATTCGGTTTGTACGCGATACGTTTCATCTGACCATCCTTTTGATTGAGCATGATATGAAGCTGGTATCCGGGATCTGCGAGGAATTGACGGTACTGAACTTTGGCCAGGTGCTGGCAGAAGGAAAGACCAGTGAAGTGCTGAATAATCCGGAAGTAATCAAGGCATATTTGGGAGAATAGGGGGTGATGGTATGGCCATGCTTGAGATAAAAGATATTGAAGTATATTATGGAGTGATTCAGGCGATCAAAGGGATTTCCTTCGAGGTCAACGAGGGGGAAGTGATTGCATTGATTGGCGCCAATGGTGCGGGAAAAACCACGATTCTGCATACCATTACCGGACTGTTGTCTCCCAAGAAAGGCACCGTGATTTTTGAGGGAAAGGACATCACGAAAGTACCGGCTCACAAAATTGTTTCTCTGGGAATGGCTCATGTGCCGGAAGGCCGCCGGGTGTTTGCAGAGTTGACCGTGTATCAGAATCTGCGGATGGGAGCGTATACCAGAAAAGATAAGGCTGAAATTGAACAGACACTGGAGATGGTATATAAGCGGTTCCCGCGTCTGGAAGAAAGAAAAAATCAGCTTGCCGGAACCTTAAGCGGCGGGGAACAGCAGATGCTGGCTATGGGACGCGCCTTGATGTCCCATCCCAAGATTATTGTGATGGATGAGCCGTCCATGGGACTGTCTCCGATTCTTGTGAATGAAATCTTTGATATCATCCAGGAGGTAAGCGCAGGCGGAACCACCGTGCTTCTGGTGGAGCAGAATGCGAAGAAAGCGCTTTCTATTGCCGATCGTGCGTATGTGCTGGAAACCGGAAAGATTGTACTGGACGGGGACGCGAAAGAACTGATGAATGACGATTCGATCAAGAAAGCGTATCTGGGAGAATAGGAGGTGCAGAGATGGAAAATATTGTTGTGACAATTGCGAGACAGTATGGAAGCGGCGGAAAAACGGTCGGTGAAATGTATGCAAAAGAATTGGGGATCCCATGCTACGGAACGAATCTTCTGCAAATGGCATCCGAGGAAAGTGGAATCAACGAGCAGCTTTTCATGCAGTTTGACGAAAAGCTGAAGAACAGTCTGCTTCGGCGTGTGACAACGGACGTTTACGACGGAAAAGTGATTCCGCCGGGACATAAGGATTTCGTGTCTGCCAAAAACCTGTTCAACTATCAGGCGGAGATTATCAAGCGTCTGGCCAGGACCGAAAGCTGTGTGATTATCGGTCGTGCGGCGGATTTTGTACTGAAAGATTTTCCCAATGTGGTGAGTGTGTTTGTGCATGCCTCCGCGGAATTTAATCTTGCCCGTGCGATGGAGTACAACAGTATGACTACGGCGGAGATGGAGAAGTATATTGCTGTGACGGACAGATATCGTGCGGATTTCTATAAGCACTACACAGGAAGAGAATGGGTGGATGCCCGGAACTATGATCTGTGTCTGAACAGTGGAAAGCTGGGATTTGAAAAATGTGTGGAGGAGATCAAAGCCTACATCAGGGTTCGGTTTTCCTGAGAGAATGAAAATAGAATATGTCTGAGGCACATCATACAGAGCCGCTTACTCTTATTGGATTTTTAAGAGTAAGCGGTTCCTGACGCTCCCACACATCGTATGGAACATGGTCTCAGGCGACACGCCGTTCCATGTTTTCTTTTGGTATCCAGAAGTAAGGAAGCATAACACATTTGTCACTGTCCTGAACTCTCATCGCTGAAAGAATATAAGGAGGAGATAGACAGAAAAATACAAATACGGTTTATATAGAAATGATTAGAGAAAGGCGATGGTGTAGTAGACAGATGAAAAACAAAAAGGACGAGGGCAGGCTGTATGGATTTTATGGCTTAGAGATAAGAACGTACTATTCAATAAGCATGCATTTGTGGCAATAAACATATTCATAAAAAATCGTCAAGGGCAATTTCTAAAAATCCCCGTTGATCAGATCTTCCAGTGTAATGTGATAAAAGAAATCATGAATCAGCGCGTGATATTTTTTCCATAACGGCAGCGTGACACACTGCTCTTTTTGCTTACATAGTTCTGCGTCCGGCGCCAGACAGGCGACCGGAGCCAGCGGACCTTCTGTCAGTTCAATGATTTCGCCCAGAGTATATTCTTGTGGGGAACGGGTGAGCACATAGCCGCCGCCCTTTCCGCGAAGACCTTTTAGCAGGCGGCCCTTCACAAGGATTTTGATAATAATCTCCAGATATTTTTCTGAAATTTCCTGACGGGAGGCAATTTCCTTCAACGGAACATATCCGTTTTCCTGATGCTTTGCAAGATCGACCATAACCCGCAGTGCATAACGTGCCTTTGTTGAAATCATAGAACTCCTCCTGAAATACCAGAATGGGTATACCTTATCCACCGTGCGGAGCACATGAGATACGGGACGCCTGAATGGGTATACTTTATCGGACGGTGCCGCCGCCCGCCCCGGAAGGGGTTTGAAATACAGGACGCCCTGCCGGGGAATATATATCTTTATTATATCGTTGTTTTATCAAGTTTTCAAGAAAAACCTATAAACCTATTGACATGATAGGTAAATAGTGGTAAGATGCATTCCAGAATGAGGAAAGGAGCAGGAAATAAAATGGCTGGTTATTATAAAGGGACACTCGGACTGATTGGAAATACGCCTTTGGTAGAGGTGATCAATATTGAAAAAGAGCTTGGACTGGAAGCTACCGTTCTTGTAAAGCTGGAATATTTTAATCCGGCGGGAAGTGTGAAAGACCGAGTGGCGAAAGCGATGATTGAGGATGCGGAGAAAAGGGGATTGCTGAAAGAAGGATCCGTGCTGATTGAGCCAACCTCCGGGAATACCGGAATCGGTCTGGCTTCTATTGCGGCGGCAAAGGGCTATCAGTTGATTCTCACCATGCCGGAGACGATGAGCGTGGAGAGACGGAATATTCTGAAAGCCTATGGAGCAGAATTGGTATTGACAGACGGCGCGAAAGGAATGAAAGGCGCCATTGCAAAAGCGGAGGAATTGGCAAAAGAAATTCCGGACAGCTTTATCCCGGGACAATTCGTGAATCCGGCCAATCCGGCAATTCATAAAGCAACCACCGGGCCGGAGATCTGGAAAGATACTGATGGAAAAGTGGACATTTTTATTGCAGGTGTTGGAACCGGCGGTACAGTGACAGGAACCGGGGAATATTTAAAAGAGCAGAACCCGAATGTACGGGTAGTGGCGCTGGAACCGGCGGATTCACCGGTATTGTCAGAAGGAAGAGCCGGCGCACATAAAATTCAGGGAATCGGTGCGGGATTTGTGCCGGAAGTATTGAACACGAAAATATATGATGAGGTATTTCGGGCGGAAAGTGAAGACGCGTTTGCAGCGGCGAAATTACTGGCTCATAAGGAAGGAATTCTGGTGGGCATTTCGTCTGGAGCCTCTCTGCATGCGGCCATTGAGCTGGCAAAGCGGCCGGAAAATAAAGGGAAAATGATCGTAGCGCTTCTGCCGGATACGGGGGATCGGTATTATTCCACACCGTTGTTTACGGAATAAAGTAGAGGAAAGTAACATGGTCTCTTGTGGCTGTTGCAAAATGCAAAGAGTCCGCAATATATAGTCGTAAGATTCCTTATAAGTATAAAGGAGGAGAAAGAAGTGTGAGAAATATACTTTGTGCAATCAAAGGAGATATTACGAAAGTAGATACGGTAACGGCAATTGTAAATGCCGCGAATACCAGCCTTTTGGGTGGCGGCGGTGTGGACGGCGCCATTCACCGGGCAGCGGGACCGGAACTGTTAGAAGAGTGCCGGCAGCTTCACGGGTGCCGTACAGGGGAAGCAAAGCTGACGAATGCATACAATTTACCTTGTAAATATGTCATTCACACGGTTGGTCCCATCTGGCGCGGAGGCAATCTGGGCGAACCGGAATTGCTGGAGGCCTGTTATCGAAATTCTCTGCAGGTTGCGATAGAAAACGAGATTCGTATGATTGCATTTCCGTCTATTTCTACGGGAGTATACCGTTTTCCGGTTCCGTATGCGGCCCGGATCGCAGTCGGAACGGTCAAGAAGTTTCTTGCGGAAAATCCGGAAAAGCTGGATAGGGTAATGTGGGTGTTGTTTGATGCGCATACGGAAAAAATCTATCAGTCGGAATTAGAAAAGGAACAGGCAGGATGAGAATAAATGTAACTATTAAGCCTATGGGTAAATAATTATAAATAAATACGAAAAAATAAATCGTCTCATTGCATATATTTTTTCTGTACGCTATGCTTATATGCAGGAGGTGTGCATTCATGGCGAATGAGGATAAAAAAGATTTTAACGCGATGCTGAACGACAGCAAGGATATGCCGAAGTTTCAGACGATTACGGATGAAAAGAGTATCAAAAAGTATGGCGGGGACAGGATGTATTTTGCACCGCCGATTGACTATGACAAAGTGATGCGTCTGGTACCGCCTGGAAAGCTGCTTACGGTTGGTGCAATAAGAGAATATTTTGCGGACAGGAGCGGCGCTGATTTTACCGAGCCGATTACAGCGGGAATTTTTGTATCGATTGTTGCGTGGGCGAGTTTTCAGAGAAACGAGGATCCAACGCCTTATTGGAGGACATTGAAAGCCAACGGGGAACTGAATGCAAAATATCCCGGCGGTATAGAAGCACAAAAAGAGATGCTGGAAAAAGAAGGGCATACGATTATCCAAAAGGGCAGGAAGAACATTCGATATTACGTGAAAGATTATGAAAAAGCATTATTTACGATATAGAATATGTATGTGCGGCACCGCCGGCGTTCAGACGCTGTGCGGTGCTTCTTTTGTCCGGATTGCTGTGATATAATCCGTTGCCGTAGTGAGGACGATATTATACTGTGTTTCCAGAAATTCATAGAGATCTACAAATTTACTGGAGTAATTCTCCAGTCCCTCTACGTAGTCCGGTATCAGGAAGCTGACAATGATAGAAATCGGCGCATCGTTGGCGCACTGAACCTGTTCGATCTTATAGACTTCCGAACCTTCCTTCTGATGTAATGCGTCGTTTACATATTTCGGTGGAACAATTTTCTTTATATAGTCTCCCTGTATGGATACTTTGTATCCTTTATCTATTAAGCTTTCCGGAAGTGAGGTGAGCCGGTTCAGGTTCTGGATTGCAGAGATATCTATGATCTCTGTACCGTGCCCCTGACGAACCTTCAGATAGCCCTCAGAAGTCAGCATACCGATGGCTCTTCGAATAGTAGTCCGGCTCACCTGGAAGATAGTTTTCAATTCGGGTTCATGAGGAAGCAGCATTCCGGTCTTATAGTTTCCGCCTAAAATATCGCGCCGGATCTGGGCGTAGACTTTTTGGTATGCAGGTACTTTTTTGTTCATATGAAGGCCTCCCAAGTGTAATCCGTAATTGTAAATGAACATAATTATGTTTAAAAAGAAAGGGAGGAAAGAATGAACATACCGGAATTTACATTATATAACGGGGGCAGGATCCCGGGAGTCGGCTTTGGAACCTGGGAGCTCCCGGAGGGAGAAAAGACGGTTTCTGCCGTAAAAAGCGCGCTGGAAAATGAGAAGTTACTGCAGGATGAAAGTCTGGGGAAGTTGGCGGCAAAATATCAAAAAACGCCGGCACAGCTCTGTATTCGCTGGAGTCTGCAGCATGGGGTACTGCCCCTGCCAAAATCGTTGTCACAGGCGCATCTGAAGGATAATCTGCTGGCGGCGGATTTTGAGATTGCCGAAGAAGATATGAAAGCAATTGATCAGTTTCCGCCTATCGGCGGAGTGTTCTGGAATATGGACGAGCCCCGCAGGCTGTTTTATCCGGCGCGGGAACTTCATCTGTAAAAAAGAATTTGTTTTAGTGAAAAAACAAGAGAGGAAAACAGGATGGAAAGGATACGGGTAAAGGTATCTGTTTCTTCCATATGAGCATCACACGGCGGACCAGAAAGTCCGGATTTTCTGCCACCGGGAGAAGGTACTTTCTTTTTACTACCCGCCGGCCCGTGATCAGGTGGACGGCTGGATCGGATGTACACTGCCGGACGCTGTTTTTGGAAAAGAAGTGGAGATTATATCAGAAGAGAATCCGATGATAAAAGCGGCGTATGCGGCCGATTCTGTGCGTGGGGGGACAGAGGAACCAGGAGTTCTTCCCTGGATTCATTTTCATGCCCCAAGCGGCAAAATTCTGGATGTGAAAGCCTTTTTTCAGGAGGAGAATGGAGAATGGCATATATCCCTGCTGGAGGATTTTTCCATAGGTTCTACGGAAAATGAAGGAAGGCTGAGAGAATACCGAAGTAAAGATTTGTACTTATGGGAAGCAAAATCACGGAATGGCAAAGGATACGGGAAGATCTGCCGGGCAGAGGGAACGCCCTGGGCGGGAGATGTACAGCTCTTTTTCTATGCGGAAAATAAAAACGGGGAAAAAATCGGATTTGCCCTGAGTCGCTTTTTCAGTTCAGGAAATCTCCCGGTGAATCATGTGTTGAGCATTCCTGTAAAGTATACGCAAAGTACGGCGAAGCGGAAAAATGGAAAAATCAAACCTGTTGAAGCGCTGAAAAACCTTCGTATCTGGAAAAGAGACTGGTATCTGCAAAGGATAGAGAAGGAATGCTGATTACGTTTCCGGACAGAATAAAAGAAGTGCATGTAATTCAAAATGACGAGATAGAAAATATCCAAAATCCAACGTTCCGTCTTCAATATGCTCCGGACCCCTATATAAAAATTCAGACGGTGGGGACGACGGCCTCTATTGTGGAACTGCATGTTTACGCACTGAGAAGACCGGATTATGCACCGGAAAATAAAGAACAGCTGCAAAACATCGTGGAAGGAAACGGTCTGTATCGGAGCGCACAGTTTGATTTTGTCAAGATTAGTTGACACATTTTCTTCAAGGATTTTGTATCCTATGCTGCTTCTTTCAGGGAATCATAGTATTGCTGTCGTTTAACCATAGGAGGAAGCCCTCCGTTGGCAGAGCAGATTCTTCGGTTATTCCAGTAGCTGATGAAATATCTCCAGATAATCGTCCTGAGTTCCTCTGTGGTTATTTTTTCCGTATCATAACGGTCGTACAGCAGTTCTGATTTCATCCTTGCCCACATACTTTCACAGCGGGCATTATCATGACATCTTCCGCCTGCACTGTTCATACTTTGCTGTATGCCGTACTGCCGGACCGCATTGCGGTAAAGCTGGCTGGTGTACTGGCTCCCTCTGTCACTATGGATAATGGCTCCACGGATACCGGGGTACGCATTAAATGTATTTTCCAGTGTCTGAACACATAACGGTGCCTTCATGTTGGTATCCATTGCCAGACCGACCACGCTGGAATCAAAACAGTCAAAAACAGCAGAAACATACAGTTTTCCATCACTGGCTTTGATCTCTGTTATATCTGTAACACATTTTGTCAGCGGCTCCTCTGCATGGAAATCACGTTTTAACAGATCGTCTGATTTTCTGGCTTTCCTGTCCGCTTTTGTGATCCCCTTTGGCTTGCGTCTGGGATGATGACTGATTCCGATTTCTTCCATGATACGGTAAACAGTGCGTTCACTGGGAATATTCACATTTTCTGGCTGCTTTAATGTCAATGCCTGATACATGCGGATACGGCCATAAGTATCATTGCATTCATCTTCCGTAAGAATCTCTTTCATGGCCTCCGCCAGTGGCTGATATTTCCATGGGCAGTCTTTGTTTGCAAGATACTGGTAAAACCCTTGTCTGCTGACATGGAGGACTCTGCAGAAAAAAGCGCCGGTCTCCTCCAGAAAATCATTTTCTTTCTTCAAACGGCGGTTTTCTTTCTCCAGTTCTTTTACCTGTCGGCGAAGCTTTAGGAGTTCCTCGTTAAGCGTCATAGCGCTTTGTGGAGTCTGTGAACCAGCTCCAAGGTCAAGATTGCCAAGACGGTTAGCCCGTACCCAGCCATATATGGTGTTTTTGGGAACTCCCAGTTCTTTAGCAGCTTTAGCTTGTCCGATTTCTTTAGCGAGCTTCACTGCCTGTACTTTGTATTCGTGGTCATATTGTCTGTTTTCTGCCATTTTGTTCACTCCTTATTCTCTTGATTATATCTCAAATCCTTGGGAATATGATGTCAACTTTTTTTATACCACATCATAATTTTCTTTAAGGAAAAAAAGAGATTGTCGGTAAAGGCTATTGACTTTATCGGCAACCTCTTGCTTTTATGGGGAATCATACAAGTCTAATCATCTTCAAGCATCGACTGGAAGATATCTTTTAATTTCTGTAAATCCTCGTTATCGGGCGTTCTGTTTAAGGCTTTGTCAATTAACTCTAATGCAAGCCGGATAAACCCCTGAAATTGCTTATTGGTCATTCCCATATGATCACCTGCTTTCTGGATATAATGAACATCTGTCTGACATCTTTATTATATCAATCGATGATTTCAGTGTAAAGCATTATTTTGGCTAAGTGCGGTGGGAAAAATAGAAATTAAATAGCAATTGAGAATGTTGTAACAGCTGCAGGCCGAACTGTTACGAATGTTCTGAAACTTCAATGTCACAGTTTTACAAAAAAGCAGATATCTGATACAATGACATAGATCCCATAGTGTGCGGAAAAGCTGCCAGTGGCGGTTTTTCTGTATGGCAGGAGAAAAAGAACTCTGAGAAAAGAGTTTCAAAATACAGGAAAAGTGTAACAAGGAGAACCAGGGAGGCGGCAAAAGATGAGGATCAGAACGAGTGAGAATATACATCAGTTTCAGACACAGTTGTTTCAACGGCTGGGTGCGTATTCTCTCCAGGGATTACTGATGAACGACAAACATGAGTTTACGGCGGCGGTGGAAGCGGTCGAATACGAAGCAGGGGATGAGAAAGGGAAACTGCCGTTTCGGGAACCTGAAATATATGCCAGATACATTTTAGCGAGGGAGGCAGGGATTCCTCTTTTTATTTTATGCTATATGGATTCCGTCTACAAGATTTTAAGCGTCCGGGAAGAGAACGGCCGGGTAAAGCTGCGAATGGCACATCAGTTTTCGGAAAAAGAGTTTATCCAATGGTGGGGAGAACTGAAACAGACGATACAGACCAAGCAATTAAATAATGGTGGGGAACCAAGGATCGGGGAAACGATTATCGACAGTGTCCTGCGGAAGTATGGATATGAATGGGGAGGAAATATTGACGGATTTGTACTGACGGAGGATCGGAATCACATAGAGTATGTCATTGACAATATTTCGGTCAGTCAGCCCAATCTTGCGGATGAACCTTCCCACTATTTTCACAGTCCCAATCCAAAGCATGGGCCGCGGTACGAAGGGTGGTATGCGGCGGTGAAGCTTGCGGCGCAGCTTCAGGTTCCGCATCTACTTTTCACGATTGATAAAAAGGAGCAGATGCTGGAACATATTGGACTTACGGTGATTGAGCGTCTGACTCCCGACGGGATCTTTTTTGCCGGAGGAGTGACGCCGGATCACAATATTCTATGCGGGCTGGAGAATATTGTACAGAATGTGCAGCAAAAAGCCCGATTTGCGGTTCCGCCTGTTTTACAGGAAAAGGACGCATAGAACACGCCCCGGTATATCATTGCATTCGTTCCGAAATAAATAGCGTCTGATGTTTACGACAGCGCAGGGCGGAGGAAGGAGGCGATGCTGGTAGTATCGTTGACTGACTTCAACGCAGTGATGGTGTGAACAGAGGGCGATATTTACTTGATTATGAATGCAGGGATGTACTGGTATCAGGGAAAGCAGGAGATAGAAGTTTTAGGAATACCGGGAGGAAAATATGGAAAAAATGCGAATGAAATCCAGAGATCTTTTGCAGGCGAATGTGGAAAAGCTTGCGGAGTTGTTTCCGGGGTGCGTGGTGGAAACAATGGGGCAAAATGGCCAGATTGTCAGAAAAGTGGACTGGGAGTATTTAAGGCAGATGCTTTCCGATGAAGTTGTGGAGGGAGGAGAGACATATACTTTCACATGGCCGGGGAAAAAAAAGGCGGCGGAGGAGGTAAATCAAAGTATTTCAAAAACCCTCCGTCCGGATATGAAAAAAAGTGTATCCTGGGATAAGACGGAAAATTTGTATATAGAGGGAGATAACCTGCAGGGATTAAAACTGCTTCAGGAAAGTTATCTGAACAGAGTAAAAGTGATTTATATTGATCCGCCCTATAATACCGGGGCTGATTTTATTTATCGGGATCACTTTGCGCTCCGGGAAGAAGAGTATGCACAGAAGACGGGTGTTTACAATGCAGAACAGGAAAAACTTTTCAGGAATACGGATACAAATGGAAGATTTCATTCCGACTGGTGCTCCATGATTTATTCCCGTCTGCTGCTGGCCAGGAATCTATTGACGGAGGATGGTGTTATTTTTATCAGTATAGATGATCATGAGCAGGAAAATCTGAAAAAAATCTGCAATGAAGTTTTCGGAGAAAAGAATTTTATTGCGCAGATTGCATGGGAGCGGGCATTCGCACCGGTGAATTTGAAGAAGCATTTTTCCGAAAGCCATGACTTTATTTTATGCTATGCAAAAAATCTTTCTGCGGCAGTGAGTAACGGTTTGCCGCGGAATAAGGAAAGCGACGCCCGGTATGCGAATCCGGACAACGATCCGCGGGGGCCGTGGACTTCCGGAGATTTGTCGGTGGGGCCGGCGGTACAGAGTAAGGTTTATGAGATTATGACACCCGGCGGCCGAAAGGTGCTGCCGCCCAGCGGCTACTGCTGGAGATTGGATCAGGCGACATTTGAACAGTATAAACGGGAAAACCGGATCTGGTTTGGCGAAACAGGGGATAACGTTCCGCGTATCAAACGGTTTTTAAGTGAAGTGAAGCAGGGAATCACCCCGATGACCATATGGAAATATACGGATGCGGGAAGTTCTCAGGATGCGACGAAGGAACTGAAAAAGTTATTCGACGGAAAGGCTTTTTTTGATTATCCGAAACCGGTGAGTCTGATCAAACGGTGTCTGCAATTGTATACAGATCCGGACTGCATTGTTCTGGATTTTTTTTCTGGTTCAGCTACAACGGCTCAGGCAGTTATGGAATTAAACGCGGAAGACGGCGGACATCGGACGTTTATTATGGTACAATGCGCGGAGAATGTAAAAAAAGAAACAGAAGCATACCAGGCCGGTTTTCGGACGATCTGTGAGATCGGGGAGGAACGGATTCGGCGCGCGGGAGCGGCAATCCGGCAGAAGGCTCCGAATGTGGATACGGGATTCCGTGTATTTTATCTGGATGAATCGAATATGGAGGATGTATATTTTGCGGCGGCGGATTATACACAGGAGTTACTCCCTCTGCTGGAATCCAATGTAAAATCCGGTCGGACAGCGGCAGATCTGTTTTTTGGCTGTCTGCTGGACTGGGGGATGCCGCTGTCCCTGCCTTATGAGACGGAGAGGGTGGATGGGTTTACCGTTCACAGTTATAATCAGGGGGAACTGATGGCTTGCTTTGATGAGAACATCTCAGAGACATTGGTGGAATATTTTGCAGAAAAGAAACCGTCGAAGGTGATTTTCAGAGATGACAGTTTTTCAGACAGCTCTGTGAAAATCAATATAGAAGAACGATTGAAACGTAAAACGCCGGATACGAGAATAAAAGTGCTTTAAAAAATGGGTGGAATGAAGAAGAAAGAGATTCTTTTTTGCATGAAAAAACAGGAGGAGAAGTTTCCATGGAAGATGCATATGTATTGCAATTGTCAGATCGAAAGTTTTCGGAATTGTATTTATGCTCTTGTGGTTACAGTAAGTGTGAGCCTCTCCACAGTTTTGGGCCGGCGGTAAGGCCATATTATCTGATTCATTGTGTGCTGCGTGGAAAGGGCCGGTATTGTATCGGAGACACCCAGTATTCTCTGGAGGCGGGACAGGGGTTTTTGATTGAACCGAATGTGTTGACGTTTTATCAGGCGGACGCGGATAAACCATGGGAGTATCTGTGGGTGGGATTTAGTGGAACGAACGTAAAAGAGTATTTGCTGGATCTGGGCCTGAACAATGAACAGCTTGCTTTTCGAAATGAATATATGACGGAACTGAAACAGGCGATTGTAGGGATGATGAAACATGCTACCGGCAGTATTACCAGTCAATACGAGCGACAGAGTTTTTTGTACTCTTTTTTTGCGATTCTTTCCAGGAATAGTAATCTTCCTGTACTCCAGGAACAGGAGGGAGAGAACATTCATGTAAAACATGCGGTAGAATTTGTACGCAACAACTATTTCAGTGGGATCAAAGTGGCGGATATTGCAAAATATGCCTGTGTGGATCGGACTTATCTTTACGAGCTGTTCCGCAAATATCTAAAAGTTTCCCCACAGGAATATCTGACCAATTACCGGATGAGCAGAGCGGCGGAACTTCTGACACTGACTGATCTGACAATGGGGGAGATCGCTCTGTCCTGCGGCTATCAAAGTGCGTTTTCTTTTGGAAAGGTGTTCAAGGCCAAACGGGGGATTACGCCAGCCAGGTACCGCGAGAAAAACAGGAGCGAGAAAAGAGAATATCTGGAGAGTCATA
The DNA here is from genome assembly GCA_910574195.1 of Lachnospiraceae bacterium. Classification (GTDB taxonomy): domain Bacteria; phylum Bacillota; class Clostridia; order Lachnospirales; family Lachnospiraceae; genus Schaedlerella. The sequence goes on from CAJTBF010000013.1 coordinate 69,645, forward strand.
AAGAAAAGCTGGAAGAAATATAATGATGATCCGTTACTGTGCACACCCTACGGGTTGCACAGTAACAGCCGCCAGCCCATTTAAAGTTGCTTTTCGCAAGGGGCTGGCGGCTATCCGGACAGGACATATATTCTCCGTCACCAGGCAGCGTAGTGCCTGGTGCGGTGTGAACAGTAACGATGATCCAACATTTGGACATTCTTATCCAACAAATGCATCTGTTCGGCTATGTCGTTCTCAGGTACAATCAGCTCATAAAGGCAAGGGAGGTTCTTTATGAGTATCATATATCAGGAGAATACAAAAACATTTCATCTGTATAATCAGGAAATCAGTTATATTATGACTGTTCTTCCAAATGGGCATATGGGGCAGCTTTATTTTGGAAAACGGGTGCATCATCGGGCGGACTATTCATATCTATATGAAACGAACTCCCGGCCGATGGCTTCCTATGTGTTTGAAGACGACCATTCTTTGTCATTGGAGCATATAAAACAGGAATATGGTGTATATGGAACGACGGATTACCGCCGTCCTGCTATTGAAATTCTGCAGCAGAACGGAAGCCGGCTCTGTGACTTTCGTTATCGGAGCCATGAGATCTTTTTTGGAAAGCCGGGACTTTCCGGACTTCCGGCTACCTATGTGGAGGAAGAGAGGGAAGCGGAGACACTGCGTCTGACGCTGGAGGATCCGTTGACGGGAGTGGGACTGGAATTATTATATACAATTTTTGCCGAAGGCGGGATTTTGGCCAGGAGTGCAAAAGTGAACAATGGGGGAAAGGAAACCTTACATTTGACGACGGCAATGAGTCTGTGTATGGATTTGCCGGATTGCGACTATGAGTGGCTGCAGCTTTCCGGGGCGTGGGCAAGGGAACGTCATGTGAAGGTGCGGAAACTGGAACAGGGAATTCAGGCGGTGGACAGCCGACGGGGGAATTCCTCTCACGAACATAATCCATTTATCGTGTTAAAGCGGCCCGGGGCAGATGAATTTCAGGGAGAGGTGATTGGATTCAGTCTGATTTACAGCGGAAATTTTCTTGCCCAGGCAGAGGTGGATACCCATGATACGACCCGGGTCCTGTTAGGGATCCATCCGATGGGATTCGACTGGCAGTTAGAGACGGGAGAGAGTTTTCAGACGCCGGAGGCTGTCATGGTGTATTCGGAACAAGGTTTGAACGGGATGAGTCAGACTTTTCACCGATTATATCAGAAAAGGCTTGCGAGAGGTTATTGGCGGGACCGGGTGAGACCGATTCTGAATAATAACTGGGAGGCAACCTATTTTGATTTTACAGAAGATCGTCTGGTGGAGATTGCCAAAAAAGCAAAGGAATGCGGCGTAGAATTATTTGTGCTGGACGATGGGTGGTTTGGCCGGCGCAGTAACGATCATACGGGACTTGGAGACTGGGTAGCAAATCCCGAACGTCTGTCCTGTGGTATCACCGGGTTGGCAGAGCGGATCGAAGCATTGGGAATGAAGTTCGGCCTTTGGTTTGAGCCCGAGATGGTGAATAAGGATTCCGACCTCTATCGGAAGCATCCGGACTGGATTCTTGCCGCGCCGGGAAGAAGCAGCTCCCATGGAAGAAATCAGTATGTGCTGGATTTTTCCAGAGAGGAGGTTGTGGGCTGTATTTACGAAATGATGGCGAAGATTTTAAGTGAGGCGAAGGTTTCTTATATCAAATGGGATATGAATCGAAGTATCACGGAGTGTTATTCCCAGGCTCTGCCTCCGCAGCGTCAGGGCGAAGTATTCCATCGTTATATTCTGGGAGTTTATGCGTTGTATGAACGTCTGACCGCTCAGTTCCCGCAGGTATTATTTGAGTCCTGCGCAAGCGGCGGCGGACGGTTTGATCCGGGGCTCCTTTATTATGCGCCGCAGGGATGGGCGAGTGACGATTCCGACGCGATAGAACGTCTGAAAATACAGTATGGTACTTCTTACTGTTATCCCATCAGCAGCATCGGAAGCCATGTATCGGTGATTCCCAATCATCAGGTATTCCGCAACACACCGCTGCATACAAGGGCTAATGTGGCATATTTCGGAACATTTGGATATGAATTGGATCTGAATAGACTGACGGTGGAAGAACAGAGGATGGTTCGGGAACAGATTGATTTTATGAAGACATACCGTCATCTTCTGCAGTTTGGAACATTCTATCGGCTTGTCAGTCCTTTTGACGGAAATATTACCTGCTGGATGACGGTAAGCGAGGATCAGACCGAAGCGATCGTAGGATGGTATCGTACCCTGAGTCATGTCAATATGCCTTATACAAGGGTACGTCTTCATGGTTTGAATCCGGATTTCTACTATGAAGAACAGAGAACAGGAATATCCTGGTTCGGGGACGAACTGATGCACATCGGATTGATTACGACAGACGGAATGGCGGGACAGGTAGAAGAGAATACCGGAGAGTACGGTGATTTTGACTCCCGGCTATATGTGTTGAAGGCAGTCCGCTGTCCCGAAGAAGTGTGAATTGCGGGATGTCGGATGGGTATACCTTATTGGACAGCGTAAGCTGTCCGCTCGCCCGAAGGGAATCAAATACGGGATGCCCGGCAGGGTATGAACAGTAAGCAAGTATGGAATGAGGGAATAGAGAGAAAAAAATAACATGGAAACGAATAGGAATTCATTTATGAAACGCTGTATTATGATGGTGACAGGAATTCTGTTTATCGGTATTTGTGTCGGCGCTTACCGTCTCAGTGCATTTGGAGTGGATGCGTTTACCTGTATGAATCTGGGGATCAGCGGATTCCTCCATATGACATTCGGAACCTGGCAGTTAATAATGAATGCGGGAATTCTGGTCGTTGTATTTTTTACGGTACGGCAATGTATCGGTGCCGGCACAATTGTCAATATGATTGGCGTGGGATATCTGGCAGATTTTATCTGCTGGCTGTTTCAGGAGGCGCTGCAAGTGGAAATGACATTGCCGCTTCGAGTTATTGCGCTTTTGACCGGCTGCATTTTTGCAGGCCTGGGTGTGTCATTCTATATGGTGGCGGAAATGGGAATTGCTCCGTATGATAGTGTGGCATTGATTATTGAAAAAGCAACGCATGAAAGGATTGCGTTCCAATATGCGAGAGTGATAAGTGATGTGACGGTGGTGATCGTCGGTGTCGTATTCTGCCTTCTTTCTGGCGGAGATCTCTGGCTGATTATCGGGATCGGTACAATCTGCAATGCATGTTTTAATGGTCCATTGATTCAGTTCTTCCGGGTGCATGTGGCACAGCCGATTCTGGAAGGTAGAAAGAAGGAGTAACTGTATCAAAAGGCATTTGTTTTCCTGTTCAGGTAACTAAAAATGGAACAGATAAACAAAAAAAGAAAAATTTCTTGTATATATTGTACATATTTATTTTAAGTGGATTGTGCTATGATCATTTGGAAGAAGGAGAAATGGTAATGAGTAAGATAATGATCGTATTTCAGAATCCGGATGATATTTTGTCGTTTGTACAGAGGGTGGATAAGTATCCATATAATATGAATATAAGATACGGAAAATATGTGGTAAATGCAAAGTCCCTGCTGGGATTGATGAATGTTGGACTTCATCGGGTGATGGAATTGAATGTATATGAAGAAAAGTGCGAAGAGCTTCAGAAGGATATCGAGGAATTTATTGCCGCGTGAATCAGAGAGAACCCGCCGTTGGCGGGTTCTTTATTTTGTCCTGGTATGCCGGAACCATTACTATGGGCGGCCTCTCAGACCGTGAATAATAACATGTCAGAAACTGCCAAAGTGTATTTTCATGAAAAAAGATTGCACTCTTTTGGATTTCCCTTTATACTGATTATAGCAATGTAGGAGGAGGAGATTATGTCGGAAGCATATCAGGGAATGGCAGTAGGAGTATTTGAATTAGAGAGCGAGTGTGCCTGTTTTGTGGCGCTGGACGCCGCGGCAAAGACAGCGGCGGTAAGGATACAGGGGGTGGAGAGGAACCGTCTTTCCGCAGGCGCCTGTGTGAAAATGCGGGGAAGTGTATCAGATGTGAAAGCGGCGATGGAAGCCGCTTTGCGGGCAGCAGAGCCGATTTCCAGGATTATTTCTCATACGGTAATTGCTTCTCCGACAGAGGATACGGAGACGGCATTGGCGATGACAATTCGGAAGTAAAGATACAATCGGGGTGTGAAGCTGAAAAGGAATTGAAGCAGGCAAAGAAGCGGAAGAATGACAGGAAAGCAGAGGAAGAAAAGAATGAGATATGGTGCGTTCGGGTTGGTAGAAGTTCTGGGGGATGCAAATGCAGTTTTGGTGACAGACCAGATGTTAAAGGCGGCAGAAGTGGTCTACGAGACAAAGGATACAAAGTGCGGCGGACATGCACTGATATTTATCAGCGGCAGTGTGTCTGCGGTATCGGCAGCAGTGGAGAGTGCAACGGTGGATCCGCCATGTAAAATTTTTCAGTCCGCGGTCATTTCCAATCCATCGGAAGAGATGGTGAGGATTGTAGAAGAATTTAAAGCAAGATAAAAAAAGATTCCGGCCCGGCGTACCCCTGTTTTGTGTGAATCTGTCGGGAGTGTAAAGGCAGGAAAAAAGTGTGGGAGGAAGTAACAGTTCTGCCGAAGGCTGAACTGTTAGGGGAGGAAAGTAGATGGTTTTGAATCACTGTACGATCTGTGCGGTATATGAATCGGATATCGGGGGTTCCAGAAGGATTCCGGTGAGGTGTGTGGGGGAACGAATTACATTGCTCCTGAAAAGGGAGCAGGAGCTGGAGAATACTGCAAGAATCCGGATTGATTTTTTTGACAGTCAGATTGGATGTATAAAGACATATTGTGAATTGATTGTACGAAAAAATTATGACCGGTCGATAGTAGCGCTATGGGTCGCAGATTGCGAAATCCTGGAGGTTATTGAAATTACCCAGGATCAGAGAACACTCCGGGCAAGAATGGAAAAAGAGATTTTAATGAATTCTTTTGCACAAGGGGAGTTTCAGGCAGTGGTGCAGAATATCGGGGAGGGTGGCCTTTACTTTGTTACAAAAACAAGACTGAAATGCGAAGATACGATTACGTTTTCTTATTGTTTTGTAGAAAAAGAGTACCCGTTAAAAGCGGTGATTTTGAGAGAGGAAGATCTGCGCGACGGCCGTTACGGTTACGGATGCCAGTTTCTGGAGCTTTCCAAAGATGCAAGGAGAGGTCTCCAGCAATATATTTATCTGCGTCAGCAGGGCAAAATCTGGTGAATGCGGTGAACAAGTAAAAAGTACAAAGGAGATTTTGATGAATATTGACCTTACAAAAACCCAACATTATCTGGAATGGTTTAAGAGGAAATTATATCTGGACGCGCTTGCGCCCTCTGCGAAAAATCGTGTTATATACAGAGGGCAAGTATACCATTGTAACCTGGGCGTTGGCATTGGCAGTGAGGAACGTAAAGAGCGCCCCTGCGTGATTCTTCAATATAATTCCGCGAACAGAACGTCACCAAATACACTGATTGCGCCGATCACACATACTATTTCGACAATTCCCGTGAACGTGCCGGTTGCGGAGAAAAGAGATCCCTCCGGCAGGCTGATACTTGATGGAAATATTCTCCTTGGAAACATTACCTGTGTGAGCAAGGCAAGACTTGGCGATTATATTACAGACCTTTCTGCGGAAGAAATGAGGGCTGTAGATAAAGCGATTTCCTTATCGCTGGATATAAACCACCATTATCAGAAGTTACAAAATATGTATAATGATAAATTGGAATATATTGAAAAACTGAAAGAAAATCGTACCCTGCTGCAAGCGGATCTGGATGAGAAACAACGATGTATTGATGATCTCCAAAAATTACTTGACACCTATCATTTTTCCGATATTCGGGAATTAGCAGATTTTCTGGAAAAATCTCAGTAACAGGCGATTGTGTAACAGTTCAGCCTTCGGCTTTCCTGTTATAGAATCATTGTAAATGTTTAAAAGAAGAGTAGACAAATCTGGATTTTTGTGCTAATATAAGATTACAAGAAAGGCATTCACGAGCGGGATGCTAATAAAGAGAAAAAGCAAGAGGAATGCTGATATAGCATGGCAAGTAAGGGAACCACGGGTGGGTTCCCTTTATCTATCCCTGAAGGGATATCAGCGCAGAGGGAAGAAAAGCAGCACGGTAAAGGTGTCGCTTTCTTTTTTTATGTCCATTTCCCCGTCAAGGAGCTGCATCATTTTCTGTACGCTTTTTAGTCCGATATTGTTGCTGCCTGTCCGGGAATGCTCTTGTTTAATCCGATTTGTAATTTGAATGATATACTTCTGTTTTTGGATTTCGGCAGTCACCTGCACAGGAGACTTTTTTTCACCATATTTCAGGATATTTGAAAATAAGTTGTTAAAAATGCGCTTTAGCATGATCCTGTCGCTTTCCAATACTCCGGCGGAGGAAGGGAGCGAAGGGCAGGGAGAAAATCCGGTCAGACGGATATAATCGCAGTTGTCCAGCAGACACTGGCAGATAAAATTGGTGGAAATCCAGGAGAATTCCGGAATCTCATTTTCTTCATATACCAGTGCATATTCAAACATTCTGTCTGTTAATTCCTTTAGTTCTTCTGTCTTTTTCAGGCAGCGCATCAGATAATTTTCCCGTTGATCCGGATTGCGTTTCAGCTTCAGAACTTCCAGATATCCGTTCAGGATGGTAAGCGGCGTGCGCAGGTCGTGGGATAATGCGGTGATCAAATCCTGGTTCGCTTTACGGCTTTCCTGCTCTGTCAGAATATGATCCCGGAGGGAATTCCGCAGCCCGTTCAATTCTTTTGCCAGTGTTCCGATTTCGTCTCCGCCGAAATCCGGGACAGGGTGCGTAAGATCCCCCGAAGACATGGTCAGAACTTCCCGTTCCAGTACAAGGATGGATTTCATTTTCCGGCTGATGAAAAACAGAACCACTGCGCAAAACAAAAAGGCGGAGAGCAGAAGGCATCCGATAAGCCAGGGACAGAGAAATAAGACGTGCTGATAATTATAGGCCATAACAATCGCGAGTCCATTTCGAAAATGTAGAGGTATCACCTGCATCTGTTCTCCTGTTCCGTCCGTCAGGAGATACCCCAGGGAAAGGAGACCGCGGGAGAGGGAAGGGTTATACATGATATCAGCGGGATGTCCGGCTCGAAACATGCCGTTGTCTACTTCATAAATGTAGAGAGCGGTATAAGCATCTGCCAGCTTGAAAAAATGCTCCAGTTCTCCGGCTTGTCCTATATCTTTTTCAGAAGAAGGAATATCGTAATTTTCAGCCTCTTCTGTCAGCTTCAATAAAAAGTGGGTATTGTCAAGCTGTGTCTGATGCAGATCTTTTCGGTACAGCCAGGACCCGATTTCCCATTTGTGCTGCCAGAGTACTTCGAACAACAGAAAGGCAAGAATTCCGGCACAAAGAATCAACAGGATAAACTGTGTACGGATTTTCATACTTTTAAATTTTGTACGGAATTTAATCACAACGGTACCCCTTTCCCCAGACGGTTTTGATCAGAAGCGGATGGTTGGGATCTTTTTCTATTTTTGTGCGGAGATTCCGAATATGGACCATTACAGTGTTACCCGCTCCATAATAATAAGGTTCGTCCCATACGGCTTCGTATATTCGCTGTGCAGAAAAAATCTGCCGGCGGTTTTTTATGAGCAGGAGCAGAACAGCATACTCTGTCGCGGTGAGATCTAGAATTCGTTGGCCAGCATACACGGTTTCTGTTTCTTCCTCAATTTTCAGGTGATGGTAAAGAAGAGGGCCGGAAGGGGGCTGTTTTTTTCTCGGATTATTTTCTTCCTTTCCTTTATAAATCTGATATCTGCGGATCAATGCTCTGCAACGATCAATCAATTCATGATAAGAAAAGGGTTTTGCCAGATAATCGTCCCCACCGCTGGAAAAACCGAGTGTCTTGTCACTGTCTTTTGTACGTGCACTTAAAAACAGAATCGGTGCATTGCTGTTTTTCCGGATTTCCCGACAAGTCTGGTACCCGTTTAATCCGGGCATCATGATATCAAGGATAATCAGGTCAAAAGAATGGTTGTAAAGAAGATCCAGCGCAGTTTTTCCGTCGGCGGCTTCCGTGATTTCAAAGCCTTCTCCCTCTAATAATACTTGTATAATTTCCCGGATCTCCGGATTGTCGTCAACAACCAGAATTTCTGTTTTTTCCATGGCCGAATGTTCCACCTTTCTGAAAATGTTACCTCTCTATCATAACAGATTTTTAAGAAATCGGGGACGATCTTAATAATTCTTAAGATATGGTTTCGGCATTTCTTAAGAGTTGTGGATTAAAGTGTTTTGTTGTCGGGAACATATATAATAAGCAATGTCCAAACACGTTCTGGCAGAAGGAGGGAGGTGTAAATCGCATGGGAAAATGTTTACGGAAGTTCTTCCAAAGAGAAATGGTCCGTTATCTCTTTTTCGGAGGATGTACGACGGCTGTGAATCTGGCAGTGTATTCTTTTCTGCGGTATGTGGGAAAGATTCCGGTAAATCACGCAAACCTTATCTCGATTGTGGCGGCCATTGTATTCGCCTTTTTTGGAAACCGTTTCTGGGTGTTTGCAGTGACAGATACAGACAGACGGAAGATACTGGCTGAGTTTGTAGATTTTGTGGGAATGCGCATGGGAACATTAGGATTCGAGTTTTTCGGAGTATGGTTTCTTGTCGGATATACAGAAATTCCCGACTTTTTGGGAAAATGTCTGGTACAGGTTCTGGTGATCGCTTTGAATTATGTGATCAGTAAATTTGTGGTTTTTCGAAAGAGACAGGTGGGAGGTATCGCAAATGAATAAAATCAGTGTGATTGTTCCTTGTTTTAATGAGGAAGAGGCATTGCCGGTCTATTATCGTGAGATGATCAGGGTGATGAGAAAAATGCCGGAAGTGGAATTCGAGCTTTTGTTCGTAGACGACGGTTCCACAGACCGGACGTTGGAGATTCTAAGGAACTTGCATGAAACAGATGCACGGTGCAGGTATCTTTCTTTTTCCAGAAATTTTGGGAAAGAAGCGGCGCTTTATGCAGGATTGCAGAATGCACAGGGAGATTATGTGGCGACCATGGATGTGGATTTGCAGGATCCGCCGGGACTTTTGCCGGAAATGTACCGGATTCTGAAAGAGGAACCCTATGACAGTGTGGCAACCAGACGTTCCACACGGACGGGGGAACCCAAAGTAAGATCTTTTTTGTCGGAGAGTTTTTATAAATTGATCAATTGTATTTCCAAGACGGAGATTGTAAGCGGCGCCAGAGATTATCGATTGATGAAGCGAAAGATGGTGGATGCCGTGCTGGGGATGAGTGAGTATAATCGTTTTTCCAAAGGAATTTTCGAATGGGTAGGTTTTCGTACAAAATGGCTGGAATTCCAGAATGTGGGGCGGTGCGCGGGAGAGACAAAATGGTCGGTAAAAAAGCTGTTTTTTTATTCGTTGGAAGGAATCACCGGATTTTCAGTGGCGCCCTTGTCGCTGGCTTCCGTAATCGGTATTATTTTTTGTGTCCTTGCGTTTTTGATGGTGATGGCCATTATTGTACGAACACTGATCTGGGGGGATCCGGTGTCCGGCTGGCCTTCTCTGGCGTGCATTATCTTTTTTGTGAGTGGAATCCAGCTTTTCTGTACAGGAATTGTGGGACAGTACCTGTCAAAGACATACCTGGAGACGAAACATCGGCCAATTTTTATTCTAAAGGATTCCAGTGAGGAGAAGAGGGAGACACATGAAAAAGTTTCTGTGTAAAGGAAAAGAGTTTGTACCGCAAAAAAAGATCATACTACAAAAAAGGAACCTGCCCTATCTTCTGTTGTTTTTTCTCACTGCCGTGGTCTGCTGTCTGTATGTGCTCCGGTTGGGGGTATTCGGTGCAAAGGTAGACTGGATCAGTCAGCACAGTGTATTGCCGGATTATTTTCGGAAACAGTTCTATGAGACAGGAAATTTGTTCCCGGAATTTGCGCTGCATCTTGGGGGAGGACAGAATATTTATTATTTTGCTTATTATGGGTTGTACAGTCCCATTGTACTGTTTTCTTATCTGCTTCCATTTGTGAAAATGGCAGATTATTTGATGGCGGCGCAATTTTTTTGCCTGGTGTCGTCTGTATTGTTACTGCATAGATGGCTTCAGGAGAGGGGATTTTCAAAAGAAATTGCGTTTGGCGTGTCTCTGTTGTTTTTACTGGCGGGACCGATGATCTTTCACTCTTACAATCAGATCATGTTTGTGAACTATATGCCGTTTTTGTGTATGGGATTTCTGGGAGTGGACCGATATTTTGCGCAGAGGAATGGAACGCGAAAATATACGCTTTTGCTGTGCAGTGTGATTTTGATGATTTTGACCAGCTTCTATTTCAGCATTGGGGGGATGACAGCGCTGATATTATATGGGCTTTTTCGCTATCTGGAAGTCCGGGAAATGCGGGGAGAAAAGGTGACGCTGCCCGGTTTGCTGCGGGAAGGATTTCAATTTGCAATCCCTTTTTTTCTGGCCGTGTTGTGTTGTGGTTTTCTTTTGGTTCCAACGGCATTGGCGTTGGTGGGGAGAGAGAGTAACATTTCCGCGACAATTCCAATCAGGGAATTGCTTTTGCCTCAGATTTCACTGGATCGTTTTTTCTATACACCGTATGGAATCGGACTGCCTGTTTTTGGAGTGATCGCATTGACGGCGCTTTTGTTTTCCAGGAAATATGCAGAACGGATTCTGGCATGGGGATGTGTGGTGATATTGACCGTCCCGGTATTTGCGTATCTGCTAAACGGAGGACTCTATATCCGGGATAAGGCCATGATCCCCTTTCTTCCCCTGCTATGCTATGTGTGTGCTTCTTATGTGAGAAACCTGTCGGAGACAGAGGGGTTCTATGGGTGCCTGTCAGAGGGGGCGAGTCGGAAAGTCCGAAGGGGAATGGCTGTTTTTCCATATTTGGTTCCTTTCCTTTTGCTTGTATTGGAAAGGAAAAAAGGAGATGTGGAGGCGTATAGTCCTCTTTTCCTTTTGGATGCCGTTTTGATGCTGCTTTGTTTTCTGGCGGCTGGAAGAGTCGGAAAAAAGGGATGGAAATTTTTGCTTTGTCTTCCGATCGTGTTTTTGGCTGTCTATGGTTTGATATTGCATACCGAGGCGAAACGGGTTTTGAACCGTGATTTTTACAAAGAGATTGTGGATGAGAAACCAGGAGAATTATTGGACGAGGTATTGGATACCGAAAGAGGATTGTATCGGACGGAGCAGCTTGGTACGGATGAGGAAAACGCAGCGAACCTGAATCGGATCCAAACGATGCGGCAGTATGTGTCTTCTTTCTATTCCTCATCCTATCATCCGGATTACCTGAAGTTTCGAAAGGACACATTGGAATTGGAACAGCCTTTTCGAAATTTTCTGATGCAGCCGGCCGGTTCCAATCCGGTGTTTCTGGATTTTATGGGGGTAAAATATCTCCTTTCGAAAGAAGAACAGGTTGGATACCGATGTATTGGGAAGAGTGGGGAATGGAAAGTCTATGAAAATGCGGATGCTCTCCCCATGATCTATGCGACGAACCGACTCCTGCCGGAAAAAACATATCAAATGCTTTCCTTTCCCTGTTCTCAGCTTATTCTACGGGAATATGCAATAGTGAAGGACCAGGTTTTACAAGAGAGTGAAGGGAAAAGGAACGACCGGCGGCAGTCTGTTTGGCCAAAAGAGACGGAAGGAGTTGTATCGGTCCTGGATAATAATGATGAAAGGGAGATAGATGAGAAGGAGATGGAAAATTTGCTTTCTGCGGCGGCAGTAGCGGAGAGTGAATTGGACATTGTAGAGTTCGAATTCCCCCGGGAAATAGTGACGGAGAAAAAAGAGAGCAGGGAAATCCCGATTGTGGCAGGGAAAACGAGGAGGAAACCTGACGGAGAAAATAAGGGAAATCGTACATTGTTTTTACAGTTTCAGGTAGAGAATCAGAAGCCTTCCCAGGATGTGGCCGTCTGGGTGGAAGGGGTAAGGAATAAGCTGACAGCCAAAAGTCATGTGTATTATAACGGGAATACTACCTTTTCCTATGCGGTGTCGCTGAAAGAGGGGCAGGAGGAAATCACCGTGGTCTTTGGAAAGGGAAAGTATCGGATTTCGGAAGTGAAGGGGTGGATTCAGACAAGAGAAGACAGTATATCGAAGGAAACAAAGATGGATCTTGTACAGTCTGTATTTTATCCGGATCAGAAAAGGACGAAAGGGAATCAGATTGCAGGGGAGATCACTGTAACACATGCAGGTTATATTGTAACGTCGATTCCCTATGAGGAAAGTTTTCACATTTTTGTGGACGGGAAACGTGTAGAAGGGGAAAAGGTCAATACGGCGTTTCTGGGATTTCGGATAGGAGAAGGAAAACACAGGATAGAAATTTGCTTCCATGCGCCGGGCGCCTGTACAGGAAAGTGGATCTCGCTCGCAGGAATTCTGCTGACATTGGGGGTGTATGGGTATACCTTATTGGACGCAAAGCGTCACAGGTATTTCTGTCCTTTCTGTTTTTCTGCGTCACAGTCTGTTTTGGACTGAGTAGACAATACACAAAGAAACTGGAATTGGTCATACCAGATTTCAGTTTCTTTTTTATGGATTTCTATATGAAAGAATTTCAGGAGACGGATTCTCTGTGAATACTTTTGTATGTAGAAAGAGGCTTTATTTTATAGGGATTATGAGATAAAAAAGGGATTTAAAATGTGGGAAAAAGAGACAGAATAATTGACTTTTATATGATGCGGAGATATAATGATTTTAAATAAAAAAGAAATTGGTGCAACCAATATTTCTGCTCCTTTTTGAGGGAAGGGCAGCAGCAAGTTTCCTGTGAACGGGAGCCGCCGGTGCAGGTGTCCGCAAGAGGCGGACGGGGTCACAATTCCATGGGAAATCAGAGGGTGGTAACGGAACCGGGATATAGAGAGGTTCACCAAAAAAGGAAGAGAGGTTGATATTATGTTGTTTCAAGTGTATGGGGACGGCGCCGGCTGGCAGCTTTTCGGCTGGCTGATTGTATTTGTCTGTCTGATTCTGGCGAATGAATTTGCACGTCGATCCAAGATGGGAGGAATCCTTTGCTTTTTCGCATTGCCGGCGGCATTGACCGTGTATTTTATTGCGATTCAGATTGGAGCGGCAAGCGGAGCGCAATGGGCGCTGCAGAATGATACTTACCTACATATGAACAGTTGGTTCCATTATGCGAAGCTGTATGCGGCAACGGCGGGATGTATTGGGTTTATGATGCTGAAATACCACTGGGGTGTGGGAAAGACACATTGGTTCAAAGCTTTTCCGTTTGTGATCGTTGCAATTAATATTCTGATTGCGGTGGGAAGTGACTTTGAATCCGGAATCCGTGGTATGGCGGCGCTGGCAGCGGAAGGAGACCGGTGGTGGTTATCCTCGGAGAATGTATGGCTGTACGGCGGATGGTGGAACTGGGTGAACGGCATTGCCGGGATTCTGAACATTTTATGTATGACAGGATGGTGGGGTATTTATACCTCAAAAGATAAGCGGGATATGCTGTGGCCAGATATGACCTGGTGTTTTATTATCGCCTATGATATCTGGAATTTTGCGTATACCTATAATAATCTGCCGACACATACATGGTATTGCGGCATGGCGCTCTTACTGGCGCCCACCTTCGCGGCTATGCTCTGGAATAAAGGGGGCTGGATTCAGAACCGGGCCAATACACTGGCTTTGTGGTGTATGTTCGCGCAGGTATTTCCGCTGTTCCAGGATCAGGGAAGATTTTCCGTATTGCCGTCTCTGTATGCGGATGGTGTAATGGATGCGGCAGTCCGGCCGACGCTGGCAGATCCGACCATGCAGGGTGTGATTTCCGCATTAGCATTGATTGCAAATGTAGTTTGCTTTGCCGTGATTCTCAAGCGCGCGAAGGAACAGAAAAAGAACCCATATACCAATGAGATCTTTACGGATCAGAGAGACTTCCAACTTGCTATGGCAAGAGCGGAAGAAGCAGAAAAAGGAGTGTGAAAGTGATGGCAGATCCCTTATTTCCCAATCCACATCCGGAAGAACCGTTTCGGGAGCCGGTGGCCAGGCTGGCAAAGATGATTACGGACCGGGTTCCGGTAGTGCTGGGGATAGAAAAGATTACAAAAGAATCTCCGGAATATATTGGTCTGTCGGCGATCTGTACCGACGAGATGGCGGAGATCGCCATGAAGATGGGAAAGCGGAAGCCCCGTACCATGGCGGATATGAAGAGATTAACCGGAAAAGACGAAACCTATCTGGAGGACATTCTGGCGAAAATGTCCTATACAGGCCTGATCGAATACAACTGGGAAAATCCGCAGCATGAAAAGCAGTATGTATTGCCCATGTACGTTCCGGGCAGCGCAGAATTTACCAATATGAATGCGGAACTTCTGGAAGAGCACCCGGAACTGGGGCGGTTTTTTGAGCGGATGAGCCGCCTGCCGCTGGAAAAGGTAACTCCCATGGTGCCGCCGGGAGGCGCCGGAATCGGGATGCATGTGATTCCGGTGGAAAAGGCCATTTCCATGGAGAATCAGACGGCTTCCGTGGAACACATTTCTCACTGGCTGGATAAGTACGACGGGAAGTATGCGGCCAGCCCCTGTTCCTGCCGCCGTTCCCGGAAGACCTTCGAGGAAGGCTGCGCGGATGATCCGGAAGGATGGTGTATCGCGGTGGGCGATATGGCCGATTATGTGGTGGAGACCAACAAAGGCGGCCGCTATATTACGAGAGAAGAAGCGCTGGAGATTCTGCAGATTGCGGAGGACAATGGATTTGTTCATCAGATTACCAATATTGACGGAGAAGACAAGATTTTCGCGATCTGTAACTGTAACGTAAATGTTTGTTATGCGCTGCGGACTTCCCAGTTATTCAATACCCCGAATATGTCGCGTTCCGCGTACGTGGCGCGGGTAACGGCAGAAGATTGTGTGGCCTGCGGACGCTGCGTGGAATATTGTCCGGCAGGCGCGGTAAAGCTGGGACAGAAGTTGTGTAAATCTGACGGAAGCAGCGTACAGTATCCGAAGCAGATCCTGCCTTCCGAAGCGCCCTGGGGGCCTCATATGTGGACGGAAGACTACCGGGATAAAAACCGGATCAATTGTTATGATACGGGGACCGCACCCTGTAAGACGGCCTGTCCGGCGCATATTGCCGTGCAGGGATATCTGAAAATGGCAGCCCAGGGGAGATATACGGAAGCGCTGGCGTTGATTAAGAAAGAAAACCCGTTCCCGGCAGTCTGCGGCCGGATTTGTAACCGGCGCTGTGAAGAGGCGTGTACCCGCGGAACGATCGACGAGGCCGTGGCCATTGACGAAGTGAAGAAGTTCCTGGCAGAACGGGATCTTTTTGCAGAGACGCGGTATATTCCCAAGAAAGTTGTGCCTTCTCTGAATGGAGAATTTTCGGAGAAAATCGCAATCATAGGGGCCGGCCCGGCAGGACTTTCCTGTGCGTTTTATCTGGCGGAGAAAGGGTATCATCCCACGGTCTTCGAAAAGAATGAAAAGCCTGGCGGGATGCTGGTCTATGGGATTCCGTCCTTCAAGTTGGAAAAGAAAGTCGTAGAGGCGGAGATTGCAGTTATCCGGGAGATGGGAGTAGAGATCAAAACCGGAATCGAGGTCGGAAAAGATATTACGCTGGACGAATTGCGCTCCCAGGGATATAAGGCATTCTATATCGCAATCGGCTGCCAGGGCGGCAGAAGCGCCGGGATTCCGGGAGAAGAGGCAGAGGGTGTGATGACGGCAGTGGATTTCCTTCGGAAAGTACAGGAACAGGAAGGCCTGCAGATGAGCGGCAAAACCGTGGTGGTCGGCGGCGGAAATGTAGCTATTGACGTGGCGCGCACCAGCGGACGCTGCGGGGCGGAAGAGGTGACCATGTATTGCCTGGAGAGCCGGGAAGAGATGCCCGCTTCCGGAGAAGAGATTGCAGAGGCAGAGGAAGAAGGCGTAACTATACAGTGCGGATGGGGGCCGAAGGAGATCTTGTCCGAGAATGGAAAAGTAACCGGGATTGTGTTCAAAAAATGTATTTCCGTATTCGACGCGGACGGACGTTTCGCACCACAGTATGATGAGAACGATACGCAGACCGTGGTATGTGATCAGGTGTTCTTAAGCATTGGTCAGAGTATTGTCTGGGGAGATCTTTTGAAAGACTCCCGGGTGGAACTGGGCCGTGGGAATGGAGCCATAGCGGATCCGGTGACGTATCAGACGGCACAGCCGGACATCTTTGTAGGCGGGGATGTCTATACGGGCCCCAAATTTGCCATTGACGCCATTGCGGCCGGAAAGGAAGGAGCCGTTTCTATCCATCGGTTTGTGCAGCCACATAGCAGCCTGACCATTGGAAGAAACCGCCGTCAGTTTGTGGAGTTGAATAAATCGGATATCCGGGTGGCGGAGTATGATAATTCCAGCCGTCAGATTCCGGGGATCGAGGAGTCCATCAGGGAGAAAAAAGGATTTTCTGATCCGAAGAAGAGTTTTACGGAGGAGCAGGTAAAGATCGAGACGGCAAGGTGTCTGGGCTGCGGCGCGTCCGTGGTGGATGAGAACCGCTGTATCGGCTGTGGGGTGTGTACTACAAAGTGTGAATTTGACGCCATACATCTGTACCGGGAGCATCCGGAATGCAGTACCATGCGTAAGAGTGAAGATAAATTGAAGTACATACTTCCCTATGGAGCGAAACAGGCGATCAAAGTGAAGTTTTCAAAGAAACGTTCGTAATCTTACAGAGTGTTCTTTGAAAGAATATTCAGGACAGGAACAAAGTCTGGTTCATAACGGCGTTATAAGTCGGGGCGGATAAACGAAAAAAGAAAAATATAGAAGGAACGGCCGGAAAACAGGCGGTTCTGATACAGGGAGAGTGCGATTTGTTTTGAGGCGCACTCTCCTTGTATATAGTAACTGTTGACCGCATTGTTGAATTATGCGAAAGGGATTTTGTTTTTATCTGGCTTGCCAAAGGCGGAAAGATGGCCGGTATGCCGTTGTACCAGTTATTGACTTTTTTCCGATATCCGCAGCCGAATCGGCTATGAGATTGAGCTGGTACACGATGTTCACGAAAGAATTTCCCCGGCGGCGGCCATAAAACTGGCAAAGGAACTGGAACCGTTTGACTTGTTTTTCCTAGAGGATCCGGTGCGGATTGAAGACAGTGAATGGCTGCGGAATCTGCGGATGCAGACGGTGACACCGATTGCGCTTGGGGAATTGTTCAATCATCCGGCAGAATGGAAGACACTGATTTCTGAAAGGCTGATTGATTTTATTCGGGTGCACTTAAGCCAGATTGGTGGGATCACGCCGGCGAGGAAACTCCAAATTTTGGCGTACAGGAATGGTCGGGAATTGAACCTCCGAACGCGATTATTCAGGAACTGCGGGAGAATCAGGGAGCATTGTTGGAAGTATTCCCGGGATTGCCGGAATTCAGGGACGGTTATGTCTATGCAAATGATAGGCGGGGCTGGGTGTGAAAATCAATGAGAAAGAGGCGGCAAAATACCCCTGTGATTCCGGTGTAACGACTTGGACGCAGACAAGGCTGCGGGACGGATCTCTGCAGACACCTTAGGATACAGGCAGGACTGTGGGACCATTCTCCGCAGATGCTTTGAGATACAGATAAGACTGTGGGATAGTCCCCAGCAGATATCTTAGGGTACAGACAAGATTGCGGGAGCATTCTCCGCAGACGCCCCTGGGACACAGGCAAGATTGCGGGGCAGTTCTTTGCGGACATCTGAATGGCAGATAAAAAATCTGCCTTAGTCATAATAAATTTTACGGCCGCCGTCGATACTTTCTCTTACGGAAGTCTGAATCCAGGCGATAGCGCCGTCGGTATCCCGGTCGCGGATATAGGTCCAGAGACGGTAATTATTCTCATAGAGAGTGGGAATCCCATAGAGAATACAAAAACGTTCCCAGAGGGACGTGACGGCAGCCTTAAAAGAACAGAATATTAAGGGGATCAGCGTATTTCCCGAAATTAGAGCAAATTCGTGCTGGAATTCATAGGCGGCAGTTACTGCCTCGTCAATGGAGGCAGCATCACGGATTTGCTCTGTTATTTTTTTTAAGTTTTCGATTTCCTGGTCTGTGACATGGCTCATGCACAATTCTGCCGCCAGAGTGTCCAGAGCAATTCGCACTTCCAGAATGGATTTGATCTCTTCGTCCCGCAGGCGTCCGCCGTTATAATTCATGATAGCGAGGAGGGTATCGGCAGTTCCGTTTTGGCGGTAGTCTGCCACATACGTACCGCTTCTTGGCCGGACGATCAAAAATCCTTTTTTTTCCAATTCTGCAATGCCGCTGTTGACGACAGCGCGGCTGACCTGCATGGCCTGGGCGAGCTGACGTTCCGGCGGCAGCTTTTCTCCGATCGGTAATTTCCCGGATAAAATCATATGTTCCAGCTGTTCCACAAAAAGTTCCCGAAGAGAGGGAGAACTGATCTTTTGAAATTCCATAAAAATCGTCCGTTCCTTTCATTAATTATTATTATTATTATTATTATTCGGCTGCAAACCACAATGAAAAATATCATCTTTTACACGAATCTCCGGCGGGTTTGAGGCGGATGCTGATATTTTTTGAGCGGTTCTTTTAGAATCCTGGTTGTGCAGTTTTGTAAGTATAGAGTTTCTTTGTTATATAGAGGCAGAGTCTTTTCATATACATTTTATGTAAATGTCATATCTTATGGAACATTAGTAGTTCAATAAGCACAGTATGCGGAAAAACCACTGACGGTAGTTTTTCTTTTTTATTATAATACAGGCATTTTTTTGTTGCAAGGGAAGATGGGGCGGCCTTGCAGGCCGTGAATAGTAACCCGTAGGGAATGGAAGGCAACCTTGTAGAGTGTGAACGATATTGTATATAAGAAGAGAGTGAAAAGGGAGAATATAATGACAACACAAAAAGCAGAAAACCTATTGAATCTGGCGCTGGACGCAACAGAAGAGGAAAGAAGGAAATCTCTGGAACTGGACATCGGATATAATCCGGTGGAAAAAGAATGGGATTTGATTGTGAAATATTCCGGTTCTTTGGATCAGGTTCGGAGTATCTCTTCTGCCGTAACCGAAATGTTGAATGAGTATGCGATCGTTACAATCCGGGAGTCACGAATTTCAGAACTGGCCGGACTGCCGGAAATTGAATTTGTAGAAAAGCCAAAAAGATTATTTTTTCAGGTTACAAACGGGAAACGGGTATCCTGTATTGATACCGTACAGCAGAGTACATTTTCTTTAAGGGGAAGCGGCGTATTGATTGGAATTATAGACAGTGGGATTGACTATACACTGGAAGACTTTCGGAATCCGGACGGGACTACCCGGATTCGGGCATTATGGGATCAATCTATTCCGGGCAATCCACCCCGGGGGTATGCCATAGGAACGGAATATACGCAGGAACGGATCAATGAGGCGTTGGCTGCCGGAAATATACAGGAGCGAAATACAAAGGTGCCAAGCCGGGACACCTCCGGCCATGGAACCGCAGTGGCCGGAATCGCGGTTGGTGGGGGAGGGAAGCGTACAGAAAATGCCGGGATATCTCCAATACGATATGTGGGGGTTGCCCCGGAAAGTGAATTACTGGTGGTGAAGATGGGGAATGCAAGGGCGGAAGGATTTCCCCGTACAACAGAATTGATGCAAGGGATAGATTATGTAATCCGAAAAGCGTTGGAATATCGGATGCCGGTGGCTGTAAACATCAGTTTTGGAAATACCTATGGTTCGCACGACGGCACTTCCTTGGTGGAACGGTTCCTGGATGATATTTCCAACTACTGGAAGAGTGTGATCTGTGTGGGAACCGGGAATGAGGGAACCAGTGCGGGACATGTGGCAGGGAAACTGCAGGAAAACCGGACGGAAGAAATTCAGCTTGGCGTGCAGACAAGTGAACCGACAGTAAATGTGCAGATTTGGAAATCTTATGCAGACAGAGTAGATATTTCTCTCATCAGTCCGTCCGGTGCGCGGGTGGGACCGATCCAGGAAACATTGGGGACGCAGCGGTTTGTACTTGGAAATACAGAAATTTTGCTTTATTATGGGGAACCAAGCCCTTATAGCGTGCGGCAGGAAATTTTCCTGGATTTTCTGCCCCGGCAGTCTTATATTGACAGTGGAGTCTGGCGGATCGTACTGACACCAAGGAAAATTGTAGGGGGAGAGTATCAGATGTGGCTCCCCAGTCAGAGTGCGCTGAATGTGGGAACTGCGTTTTTGTATCCGGTCAGTGTGAATACACTTACGATTCCTTCCACCGCCTTTCGAGTGGTTACGGTGGGAGCGTATGATGCACTGACCTTTGCCTACGCGGATTTTTCCGGGCGGGGTGCGCAAGGCTCTGCAATGGTAGGTTATGAGGATCTGGTGGTTTCAAAACCGGATCTGGCGGCGCCGGGGGTAAATGTGACCACGACGGCGGCAGGAGGAGGCTATATGGAAGTATCCGGTACATCCTTTGCAGTGCCTTTTGTGACGGGCAGCGCAGCGCTTTTGATGGAGTGGGGGATTGTAAGAGGGAATGATCCTTATTTGTATGGGGAGAAGGTGAAGGCGTATCTTAGGCGGGGGGCAAGACCGCTGCCGGGATTTGACGTGTATCCGAATCCACAGGTGGGCTATGGGGCGCTTTGTGTGAGGGATAGTATACCAATGTGAGGAATGATCGTGCAGAGAAAAAGCTTTTGATGAAGCTGGCCGAGGATAATGAAGAATATGCGGCAAAGATTATAAAGGAAATTTACGGTAAGTTTGAGAATCTTCAGATATTTCCAGGAATGGGTTTAGGTCTTTTTAAAAGAGTCGGCTTTCGGACAGACTATAAATATGCGATATGGGAAGATTATGTGATCATATATAAATTTGGAAATGAGTTTGTAGAGATTTATCGTGTGGTCAACCGGTATCAGGATATTACGCGAATCTTTGAATGAAAATATTTATATTTTATATATTTTGGAACCAGTTTCTTGAAAATTTAATTTGCGTTAATTTGCATAGTATATGTCATAAATTTTAAATAACAATTGCGATTTTGAATTTGTGAGAGATTTTGCAGGATGGATATTGTATAATACTTATGAAGAATAAATTGCGGAGACGACTATGGAAATTAAAAAGAAAACGTCACATGATTTTAGCTTTATTGGAAGAATCCTTGATATTTTAAAGATATTACAGGAAGAGACGGATGAGTATACAACGATTTCCCAGGCACGGATTAAGGCGTTAATGGAAGAGCATGAGCATCCTTGTTCTGAGAGGACATTAACAGATTATTTAAAAGTTATGATGAAGGAATTGAATCCGGAGGAAGAGAAGGGAACTGTGGACAGTTCTTGTACGATTGAGGATTACAAGATTATCGTAAAAGGATTGGAAGAAAAGCTGGAGGCTCGTGCCAGGGGACTCAAAAAAGAAGGTTCTGAAAAGCTAAAATTAAGAGAGCTCAGGTATAATCAGTTATTTTCATTTGAAGAACTGAATCAGATTGTCGAAGCAGTTCTTTTTCTGAAAAATATCGATTCGGCTACAAAAGAAAAATTGATTAAAAAGCTTCAAAAAGTAACCAGTGTGAATTATCCGAGATATTCTCCGTTTATCAGTGAAACAACAGGAAAAATCAGTACAAATATTTCTAATGTTTACGAAGATTCCAGAATTGATGAGGTTGTAGTCAGAAAGAATTTAGAAATCATTCGAAAAGCAATTGAATCGGAAAACGGAATTGGAAAGAAAATTGCGTTTCATTTTAACGGATACAATGAGAAAAAAGAACTTGTTCCAAGAAGAAAACCATCCGGCGAAAAAATGAGGTATGTGGCAAATCCATATTATGTGATTTTATATAATGGGAAGTACTATCTGGTGTGCAGCGTGGAACCCTATGATGACGTCGCATTTTACAGAATTGATTTAATGTCTGATATTACGGACAAAACGAAGGCGTCGGTATTAAATAATGAAAAGCTCGTGTCAGAGATAAGAAGACCCAAACGTCAGGTGAAAGGGCTTCCTGTCGAATGGAATGATACAATAGCGTCTGAATTTCAATCGGAGCATATGTATATGTTTTTTGGGAAATCCTGCCGTATAAGATTGAAATTAGATAAGGACAGATATACACTGTTACACGACTATTTTGGAGACAGATATACGTTTATAAAGCATATGGATGACAGGTGGGACGAGGTGGAAGTGATATGTGTTCCAAAAGCAATGGAATCATGGGTGTTACAGTGCTCGGATTATGTTGAGGTGCTGGAACCACTTGAGTTAAGAGAGAGTATTCTGGAAAAGTGCAGGAGACTTTTGGAACGTTATCAATAAGGAGAGAAAAAGTTTCAAAAATGAGAGATGTTGCGGGTTTGGATTTGTATAATAGGAATTGCAGCAGAAAGAACGGATTCAAACAGGAGGCTCTTATGGAAAGAAATGAAATCAGAACATCAATAAAAACGGTATATGGTATGCTTTGGGATGTGTTAGGCTTGTATGAAAAAACAGAGTGTTATAACAAGGTGCCCGAAGAATTAGGTGAAGGCGATATTTGGGACTTCATGGGAGACAAGCTGCAAGAAGTCAGGAAGGAAGCCAGCAAGTTGTTTCTGGGAGAAGAGGAATTACATACCGAATTATTTCAAATTGTTGACGAAGTAGAACACTTTGTCAGAAGCTATGAGCGACCGGGAGTAGTCATAAGATGGAAGCAAATAAATCCGAGAATTATATTTTGGGATTGCTCATTTGACATAAAGAAAGAGTGTCCGCAGGAATACCGCAAAGTAAGCTGGGGGCTTACTAATTTGAAGTTTTCCTGTTATCCGGATGAATCTCTTGAGGAAGCAAGAAAGCGCTATTTTGAGGAAATAGAAAAGAAGATGAAAGAGCATAATTTTAAATATTCTGATGAAAGAGTATTTCAAGATGAGCTTCAAAGGACGTTGACGCAGGTTTTTGAACAAGATTTTAAAGAATATCTGTAATTAGCGACAAAAACGCTGCGGATGTATAGTTTTGTGAAGATCATATCTGGGTATATGAAAACGCGGAAACAACTGAGAAATTTGGAAAAAAGCCTTGAAATTTTGGAGGATGCATAAGCATGAAGGTGCTATTTTTAGATGTTGACGGCGTTTTAAATTATGTGGGCTGTGATGCTTATTATGGAAGTGTGTATTTTGTGGTGGAGGAAAAACTGCAAATGCTGACGGAAATTATTGACAGGACAGGCGCTCAAATAGTTCTTACGTCCACTTGGCGTTATGGTTTCGCAGATCAATTGCTTGGACAAGAATCCTTCGAAGCAGATCTGTACGAAGCATTGGTAAACATCATGGAAGAGCATGGACTGGAAATTTATGACTGCACGGGTGAAGCTCAATTAACACGGGGAGTGGAGATTGCGCTTTGGCTGCAAGCTGCCGAAGAAGAAATAGAAGCATTTGCTATTCTGGATGATATGGAATCGGGGCAATTTGGACAATACGAGTCCTTTTTAATACAGACAGATATAGAAAAGGGATTGGATCGATACCATGTTGAGTCGGCAATACAGATGTTGAATGAGATATAGAAGGAACAGCGATGGTAGATACACCGTATTATTGAAGTGGGAGTGAAAAGGTTTATGAATTATTACATCAGCGATTTGCATTTGTTTCATAAAAACGTGACAAGGGCAGGGAAAGGTTTTGATGATCGCCCCTTTGATAATCTGGAAGAAATGCATGCCTTGATCAAGGAGAAGTGGAACGCGAAAGTAACGAATGGAGATACCGTGTTTATTCTCGGGGATATGGCTATGCGTGGAACTCAGGAAGAATTAATTGCTTTTGTATCTACGCTCAAAGGACATAAGATTATGATCAGAGGTAACCATGATGATATACGGGATCAGCGTTATAAACAGCTCTTCGATGAGATTTGTGATTACAAGGAGATAAGAGATGTTCTTAATGGAGAGAATGTGAAGCTGGTTCTTTGCCATTATCCGATTCTGATGTGGAAAGATCAGCATTATGGATCAATTCTTCTATACGGACATGTTCATAATTCCATAGAAGAATCCTATTTCAGGAAATGTTTACGGGAGATGAACACGAAAGACTTTTTTGACAGAAGAGGCGGAGATGAGATTCTGCGTGCATACAATGTGGGTTGTATGATGCCGCATATGGATTACGAACCACGGACGTTATCGGAAATAATAGAAAGCTATGAAAGGGTTAGCAATGAGCCGCAGTTATAAGCATACACCGGTGTATAAAGGCGACAAGAGAAAAAGTGCAAAACATATGGCAAATAAACACATAAGACATATTGCAAAAAATAAGCCATACGATTCCTACTCCGGAAAATCAAATAACTACCGTAAGGAATACGAATCCTGGGATATCTGTGATTATCGAATGTGGGGAGGGAGAAATGAATCACTACGAAATATAACGGGAGCACTTTGGGATAAATGTTATAAAGGAAAGTGAGGCGATGCAATATGGCGATACAGTTTATGTCGATCCGGCAGTATTTGGCGAGAAACGTCAGGCTGTCTATTTGTTTTGAAGATGGATATTATCATGATTATTTGATGGTTTCAGACATTCCGGATGAAAAGTATAAGGATTTATACGTTTATGGAGTGGGGATGGTTGATGTTGAGTTTTCCAGGGATATATATGCTGCGCCTGTGGATATGGAGGGAGTAGTCATATCAACAAAGGACGACGCTATAAAGCCTGCGATTGAGATTGTACTTCATAATGCCCCCCGCAATATTGAGAGGAAAGCAGAAGAAGCTCTTTTATTCAAGGATCTGAAACCATACTTACAGACAGGGAGAAATTTTGCTGTTGTAAACAGAGAAGACTGGTCATACGAGTTTTATGAATATAGAAATGAAATTCCGGATAATTATGATGAAATGTTTGTATATGGTATAGGTATGGAGGATAATCCTGATGAAACCGATACTGATATTCTAAAATCATTAGAAAAAAGGAAGTATGGTTCGCATCTTAATAAGCGGATGGTGATTGTTCTGTCTAAGACGGCGAGGGCAGATATAAACACAGTATAAGGCTGATAGCACTTCCAAAAACAAAAGAACTTTGGCTATTCAACGCAATAGAGGGGATGTGAAGCATATGCAAAAAGTTATTTTTGTAATGGGAGCGACGGCTTCCGGGAAAACACATTTTATAAATCATTATTTTGCCGGGAAAGATGTTGCTGTTTTGAATATTTTTGATTATCAACAGAAGGCATATGAAGAGGCTGGATTTGGGAAAATGATACCGATGGGAGTTCAAATCCGATGCCTCATGAAAGCAAATGATATGCTTCTTAACGATATTATTGAAAAACTGAAACAGGGCAGGGATGTTGTTGTCGAACAGACATTTTTTAAGGCAAAGCGGCGAATCGTTTATGTTGACGCGATACGTGAAGCGGTTGACGCGGAGATTGATATATATGTCATGTGCCCAGGTAATGAGCAATGGCAGGAAAACATCCGAAAAAGAGAACTGGAAGATGACCGTGGGTCTTTTGAGATGAATGCTGCTGAAATAGAATTTCCTAATCCGATTGAGGGGTTTGATTCAATTTATGAAATGTCGGATGACGGTGTAAAATTGAGATTTGATCCGCCTTTGGATGAGCATTTTCTGATAGACGCAAGAAAGCAGATCGCAGAAGAAAAAGAGCGAATACAAAAAGATGGCACTATTGTGAGGTTTGCGGGAAGGAGGAGTATATTACAGCCAAAGAAGCGTACAATAGTGGCTGGGATTATCCTCCCCAAATGGGTTGTTTTGGAATGCTTGGACCTCGGACGTGTGGAAATTGTCTTTTGAAGGATACTCTGTACTGGAAAATAGAGACATCCGGGAAGCTGCCGCTTGTCCTGGAAGGAGAACAATATGAAACGTGAAGAATATATTTCTGATGAAGCAGTTGTGAAACGTGCAAATGCGGCGGTAAAAATTGAATTGGAAAAGAAAAAGGCATTAGATATTCCGATAGTTGTTTATGATAGACAGACACAAATGATATATCACGAGAGTAATGACGGAACGAGAGTAGAGATTGGAACAAGAATGAGAAAGGAGCGTTACAGTGAACGTATTGAAAAAAAGCCTGAAGTAGTTGCATTCGCCGGACCTAATGGTTCAGGAAAAAGTACGTTCACAGAGTTATTAAAACCTCCGATGGATTATATTAATGGATGCAAAAAACAGGAGAATAAAATGAATATAGAGGTATGCAATTGGGATTTTTTCGAAAATTAGTGTAAAGCCTTCAGTATGAAAATGGGGAGAAGGTGAAGGTTTACTTAAGGCGCAGGCGGGGGTGACGTGTATCCCAATCCGCGGGTGTAGCATGGTTACTTTTATTTTTTACATTTGTATACGTCATTTGTTATATATTTTTTTGAGACATGAGTGAAACTAGATAAGGAGAAAACTCAAAATTGCGTTTAAGACAACAGACACAATAATGTGGAGTGAATATCTTATTTGGAGGAACTAGAAGATGGCAAAATCATTATTTGAGGAATTAGGCGGCAAATACGAGTGGCAAGGAGATTATTTAATACCATGCTTAACCATACCCGCCGAAAAAGAACAGCCGATAGGCACATGGGGACAGCGGCATCTGGACTATCTGAAGAAGTACCGAAAGGTTACATACATCAATCTTCTCACAAGCGGCAGGCTCAACGCCTACCTTGCCGACATCGACAGGCAGGCGCAGGAACGCTTTAAAAGGCTCATAGAGGGCATGAAACAGGAGCAAGGCATAACGGAACAGTTAAAGGCAGAAAACGCCTTAGAATGGACAGGAAGAATGAATAACATAAGGGCGTGTGCGAGGGGGATTGTGAATAACGAAATAATCTTCGTATAAGTGCTAAAAGTGGCAAGGTATAAAAACTTTGCCACTTTTAGGTTTGTTATCTTAGATTATCATCAATGAAAGGTTCTTGAATTTATAGTACCAAAATGATAATATTATCAAATAGACCGAATTATTGGAGGGATACGCATGGATAAAAAAATTATGGATGTATTGACGAACCCGATTAAATGCAAACTATTTCTGGAAATACAGAATTGTGGGGAAACTACCGCTAAACATTTATCCGAGACCTTTTCGGATATTCCGCCCGCAACGCTTTATCGCTATTTAAAGAGGATGACAAATGACAAAGTATTAAAAATTGTAAATCAAACGCAAGTCAGAGGTGCTTTAGAAAAGACTTATGCGATAGATATTGATATGACAAAAGATTTTAAAGAAATTTTAGACAGCAACTCTGGTGAAGCCTATATGCAGTCGTTTATGCAATATATCATTGGCTTTGCGGAGTTATTCCAAGATTATTGTAAACGGGATGATATAGACATTGTAAAGGATAAATCTGGTTTTTCCTTATCCCCTCTTTATCTAACAGATGGGGAACTTGAGATGTTAATTAGAAATATTCGAGATGCAATAAAGCCTTATGGAAACAACGCACCGGCAGCGGGTAGAAAGCTGCATTCTATTGGCGTTATTATTTCTCCGCCTAAAATGGATTAAAAATTTCCCGCCTGTCCTCAGTGATGGACGGGATTTTTCTTGACTTTTTAATATCAGTATGATATTATTATCACTGTGATATTAAAAAGGAGGCAAGACCTATGAAGAAAAAATGCATCATCATTACATTTGTAACTTTTGTTGTATTAGCAGCACTAACTTTTTTATTGCCGCAGGAAATCCCATTACACTTTGGAGTGTCTGGTTCTGGTTCGGTTGTAAATAAATATTTTATTCTATTATTTACCCCTGTACCCGCAATCCTTTACTGGGCAATTGTGAAAAAGTACAAAAACTAAAATTCAAAGGAGGCTAATAAAATGGACGCCGTATTAGAAATTAGGAATTATTCTAAAGTTTATTCTGGAAATAAAAAGGCTGTTGACAGTCTGAATTTGAGTGTGAAAGCAGGAGAAATCCATGCTTTTATTGGTCACAATGGTTCGGGGAAAACAACAACAATCCGTGCAGTTGTCGGGATAATGGACTTTGACGAAGGGGAAATCCTCATAAACGGTCATTCTGTAAAGGACGAGCCTGTAAAATGCAAATCTATTACAGCTTATATTCCAGACAATCCCGACTTATATGACTATGTGACAGGCATCCAATATTTAAACTATATGTGTGATATGTTTTCTGTTCCTGCCGAAGAAAGAGTTTCAAGAATACAAAAATATGCGGATGTTCTCAATTTAACGGACAGTCTTGGGGATTTAATCAGTTCCTATTCGCATGGTATGAAACAGAAGCTTGCATTAATAGGCGCATTTGTACATTCTCCCAAGCTTTTAGTGTTGGATGAGCCGTTTGTAGGTCTTGACCCTGAAGCATCTTTTCATTTAAAGAAGATTATGCGTGAACTTTGTGAAGCTGGAACAGCCATTTTTTTCTCTACTCACGTACTTGAAGTTGCCGAAAAATTGTGTGACAAGGTTACTATCATCAATGACGGTAAATTGATAGAAAGTGGAACAATGGAAGAAATCAAAGGAAGTCATAGTCTTGAAGATGTATTCATGGAGGTAGTTGAAAATGAAAGGCAAGTATAAGTATCTTTTGAGGATGCAGTTATATAATCTTTTTGGAATTAACCGATTGATTCATTCTCGTGATAAACAGGAAAAACAACGTTCTGCGATTGTTGGTGCTTTAGGACTTACCGCCATTGCTATTCTTGTAGTCTATACGGTGAAATTCAGCAACAGCATGGCAGAAGCGGGACTCAGCAAAGCATTGCCAACGCTCATGGTAGTGGTCTGCTCCTTAGCAACTTTGACCCTTACATTCGTTAAAAGTACAGGGGTTCTTATTGGATTAAAAGATTATGATATGGTTATGTCCATGCCTGTAAGAACGATTTCTATCGTAACAAGCCGTATAACGATGCTGTATCTCATCAATCTGATAATTGGCTTTATAGCCATGCTGCCGTCAAGCATTATCTATGTCGTATACGAACATCCGCCGATTTTTAGTTACCTGTTTTTAGTGGGTGCGTTATTTTTGACACCGATTATTCCTATGATTATTTCTCTATCATTAGGTGTTCTAATTGTTGCCGTTTCATCACATTCAAGACACAAAAATGTTTTTTCATTGGTTTTGAGTACGGCTGCCGTACTGATGATTGTATTTGCTTCCGCAAAAACACAATCAATGGATGAGGCGCAGATAACTAATTTAGGCGTTGCAATGGCAGAAGCGGTAAACAAATTTTATCCGCCTGCTATTCTTTTTACAAATGCCTTATTACATAATGATTGGGCAAGCTTTGTTATCTTTGCCGCTGTTTCCCTGTTGCTGGGCATTGCTTTCATAACGATTGTTTCTCATTATTATAAAAGACTGAATACAGCGGTATTCTCACATTATGCAAAAAAAGATTATAAAATGGGAACATTAAAATCTTCATCTCCGTTTATGGCATTGTATAAAAAGGAGCTTCGCCGATTAAGTTCATGTACGATTTATGCCTTGAATTCATGTATTGGAATTGTCCTGCTTTTCGTTGTAGCACTTGGGGCAGCATTTTTTATGCCGCCTGCTTTACGACAGCAAATAGAAACGATGGGAATCATGAGCATCATTCAAAATATTATGCCGATTGCGCTTGCCATTTTTGTGACTATGACTTCTACCACGGCAGCATCCTTGTCTTTAGAGGGAAAAAACCGATGGATTATGTGTTCCGCTCCAACGCAGGCAAGGACAGTGTACAATTCTAAAATTGCGGTAAATTTAACAGTGATACTTCCTGTTTTATATGTTAGTGCAATTTTTATCAGAATTGCGATTCCGTGTTCCTTGATGCAGACTGTACTGTTGTTTATTATCCCTACGGTATATGCTTTTTTCATTTCAGTTCTTGGTGTTTATCTGAATATCAAGTTTCCTAAGTATGATTGGACGAGTGAGTATTATGCGGTAAAAGGTGGGGCAATTTCAGTTTTAGCTACAGTTGGAGGTGGAATGGCAAGCAGCTTAACGCCATTGTATCTTTGTATAATCTTTCCGCATTACCAAATGATGATAATGTTTGGCATTACTTGTCTAATACTGCTGGCAACTTTGGCAATCTATCTTAATGTTTGCCGAACACAATTATATGTATGAAGTTGTGAAAAACATAGCTTTTTAGACTTGAAATTTAAGGCTTTGACAGATAAGAACAGATGAAAATTTTTATTTGAAAAATGGGAGCAGACTGCGGGTGAGATTGCAAAGTAACTACCCGTTTCTGCTCCTTCTGTATCGTATCATTTGTCAACCCTTGAAAAAAGTCAATTGGTTTCTTCTTGTTAATTGAACAGTTACGTTTTTTATCAAATCAATTTTTTTGAAATTGATGAAGTTATTTCATAGTTAAAAATAATTTATAGTACCGAAGAAAGGAGCCACTATGGAACAGGGTATTGAATTACATATTTCGGAAGTGTTAAAAGAAGAGCGGACGAAAAAAGGAAACTCACAAGAGAAACTTGCAGAGTATTGTGGCGTCTCAAAGTCAGCAGTATCTAAATGGGAACAAGGAATATCCCATCCTAGCATTTATCAGTTCCCTCAAATAGCTGATTTTTATAATATAACAATTCAAAGACTATTAACAGGGAAAGAAAAAGATGAATAAAAGATACAAGTATCAGGAAGTTGCAGAACGAATTAAAATGGATATTTTTGTAAATTATCAAGCACCAAGTAAACCGATACCGAGTATAAGGGAATATGCGGAAGTTAATCAAGTAAATCCCCATACAGTAGCTTGTGCTTTAAGGTTGTTGATGGAAAAGGGTATTATTTATACCAATGAAAGAAAAGGTTATTATGTTGCTGTTGATATTAAAGATGTAAAGAAAAAATTAGTGGATGAAGCTAAGAAAGAGTTGCTATGTAAATTGTCCCAATTGGGATATAAAAAAGAAGAAATCGCTATGCTCATTAGGCATTTTCTAGAGGATTATTAGAACATAAAGAAATCATTATTGGAATTTGAAATAGGCAATACAAGCCCGCCATATAAAAAACGGTGTTTTGGTGGGCTGATTTGCTATGCCCGAAAAGACTTAACAGACACTCTCCAGACCTGTTTTAAGTTTGGAGGGATTTTTTTATGTCCTTTTTTCGGGCAGTAAGCTATCTGCTCATGCAACGCAGATTTGACTTATACATAGCATATTGGGGATTGGCAGGAAACCCGTTAAAAAAGTCCCTGCTTATGCAACGCTACTTCTCACCATGAAACCAGAAGTAGAATCTCCGCTTAACAGAATATATATTTCTTATAACCGTAGAGGTCACAGTACCTTTGCGGTTTTTCTTTTGTCGTTTTTTATCGGAATGTGCCGCAGGGCTGTTTCTGCTGTTGGATGCCGTTCGCCGCCTTTCCAATCTGGATTAGTTAAACAGCAATCTTCTTGACCTAATGGTCAAGAAGCATCGCAGGCAGAAGCCTGCTCAATTCAGATTGGAGGAAAAAAGAATGGCATACAACAACGGACGTGAGAACAGGAAATGGCTTATCTGGAAAGAAGCCGAGGAAAAAATATTGCGGGAGCATGGAGTTGATGAAACCACCACCCCGCAAATCCGCACAGACGACAGGGCAGACTTCAATTCCAACAGGCGGTTTTACCATTGGACAAGCGACTTCGGCGAATACCTTGAGGGGATGGCAGACAGGGAGCGGGATACCGAAGTAAAGTCGGTTGCCGGTTTACTGGATGAGATTGAGGACGAGACTCTGTATCGGGCATTGCTTACGGTGGACATGCGTACCCTGCAAATTATCCTGCTGAAAATGCAGGGCTATTCCACAAAGGAAATTGCCCCGCTTGTCGGATTGACAACAGGGGCTATCTATGCAAGATTAGACCACTTGCGGAAAAAGCTACGGAAGATTTTATAACCAACTAATAAAGACAGCATTTTGACGGGCTATTGGGTGGGGAATAAAATTCCCCCGCCTAATTATTAAAATTGATGAATAAAATTCCCGTCCACAGGGAATACTAAAAAATTTGCCCAAAATCTTGACATGGGTACAGCCGCTATGGTATTCTAAAATACCCGTAAGAGAATTGGAAGATTGAAAATGAAATAAGCACATAGATGGAAGAATGGAATGTCAGCCAACGGATAAGGCTGACCGCTGCCGAATTTATGCTGCCCTTTTCGGCTGGCGTATGGCAGCATGGTTTTGAATTTCAAAGCTGTTACATAGCATTGCGAATCTGAGCAGGAGAAAATACTCCTGTCGTTCGTAGTGCGGTGTAGCGGCTTTTTCATTTATCCAAAAGTTAAGAAAAATCGAATCCAGAACGGAGGTGCAGGGACATAGGATTTTCTTTTCGGCGGGTAAGACAGGTATGGAAGAATGCCGCTGCACAGGAAATAGGGTTCCCGAAAAGTCGCTAGACTTTTTGGGAGAAGGAGGAGCAGTGGAGTGAGTGATTTTCCGTGCCTGCACGGAAATGAGCGATACGGAACTTGTGACGACGCGTCCACAGAGATAGCGAGCATCGGACTGTGTCAGCCACAATCCCGCCCACACAAAACAAGTGGGCGTAACTTACCCAGGGGACAGCCCCTGAATACCCCGAAGAAAGAAATTTAAGACTGGAGGATAAGAAAAATGAGCAAAGAAAAATCAGAAAAATACGTGCGGAATGTCCCGATTACTGTCCGATTGAACGAGGAAGAACATGAAAAATTAAAGCAGTGCGCTGCTGCCTGCGGTCTGTCTGCCGCCGAATTTATGCGCCAGTTATGCAAAGGAAACGCCCCGCAGCCACAACCTAAAACCGAGTTTTGGGAACTGTTAAACAAGCTCTATGAAATGCATGACGCTTTCAAAAAGTGTGTTCCCTACTATCCAACCGCCGCCGAAATCTGTAAGGAGATTGAGGATTTTATAATAGAACTGCAACAAAAAACAACTCTCCCACAACGATTTAACGTAGAAGAATTGACAGAACAGGGGACAGTCTGATATGGCAACAACAAGTTTATGGCACATCAAAGGGAACTTAAAAGACTTGATTTCTTATGTGGAAAATCCAGAAAAGACTGTACCGAATCAAGATATGCAGGACTTCTTTGACGTGTTCTCCTATGTGAAAAATCCATTAAAAACAAATGAGGGCGAGTATGTTTCCGCAATCAATTGTCTGAAAGAAACAGCATTACAGCAGATGATTTTGACAAAAAAACAGTACCAAAAGACAGGCGGATATATCGCATGGCACGGCTACCAGAGCTTCAAGCCAGACGAGGTAACGCCCGAACAGTGCCATGAAATCGGGTTGAAGCTAGCCAGGGAGATGTGGGGCGACAAGTACCAGATAATCGTTGCCACCCACCTTGACAAAGGACATCTGCATAATCATTTCTGCTTCAACTCCGTTTCTTATCTGGATGGGAGCAAATATAATTACTCAAAATCGGAGCAGAAACGGTTAAGGGAAGTGTCCGACCGCTTATGCCGAGAGTACGGTTTGTCGGTAATCGAAAACCCCAAGAAAGCCCCGTCAAGACCACTGTATCTGGACGAAAAGAACGGCAAGCCGACACGCTACAACGTCTATCGGGAGGATTTAAAAGAAGCAATCAACGGGAGCAGGGATTTACAGCACATGATGAAATACCTTGCCGACAAGGGATATGAAATTGATTTTTCGGGCAGCCATTGGAAAATGAAGCTGCCGCAGTACAGGCATTTCACAAGGTTAGACACGCTTGACGAGCGGCTGACTCCCGATTTCATACGGTCATGTTTAGGCGGGACTTCCCGATACGGGAACTACAAAGCAAGGATTTCCTACTCCCCGCATATGCCAGAGCAATACAAAAACGCATGGAAACCACACCAAAAAACCACGGGGATTTTAGCATTGTACTATTACTGGTGCTATCAGTTAGGGATATTCCCCAAAGGCACGGACTACAAGCCGACAAGCCCGCTGATGAAAGAGGAGCTTCGGAAACTGGACGAGATTACCGCACAAGTTCGGTATATGTCAAAGCATAATATCTCTACACTCTCCGACTTACACGCCGACAGGGAGCAAAACCAGAGTGAAATGAATAAACTGATTGACTACCGCCAGCACTTGCGGAATAAAGTACGCCGTGCCACACCAGCCGAAAAAGAAACACTCCGAGCTGAAAAACAGGGCGTGACAGAGCGGATAACGGAGCTTAGGAAGCGGCTGAAATATGCAGACGGGATTGAGAAACGCTCCGCCCATATCGACAACTGCTTAGACCAAATCCACGACACGATTGAAAATCAGTGGTTAAATCGGCAGAAACAGCCAATTAAAACAGACCGCAGGAGGGAGGAATTATTGCGATGAGCAGACTGTCCGAGAAAGAAATACAGGAGATTATGGAGGAATACAAGGACGCCCCTATGGTAAATCCCGATAAGATATATCCCCCTCTGCCGCCTGTCCAGAACGTCACGCCCCTTGTCCGCATCCCAGAGCCGATGAGTTTCACCGAGAAAATCGGCGGCACGGAATTCACCGTCAACGCCCATTTCCGAAAATACGGGCGGGATTTGCTTGTAATGCTTACGGATATTTTTCGGCGTGGCACACAGGGATATGGATTTTATGATGATAAGAATTGGGGTGATGATGACGGGGAATAACAGGCAGCGGAAAAATTATCGCTTTAAAGCGTTGAAGTTTAAGGGCAGATGTGGTACACTGTACCTACACTTCACAATACCGTGTCTGCTGTCGGGAAGGAGAGCTTTATGAAAAGACAGCAGGAAGAATTCACGGCATTATATTGTAGATTAAGCCAGGATGATGGGCGGGAAGGTGAAAGCAACAGCATTGTAAACCAGAAAGAATATCTGATGAAATACGCAAAAGAACACGGTTTCCCTAACCCGAAATTCTACGTGGACGACGGCTATACGGGTACGAATTTTGACCGCCCTAGCTTTAAGGAAATGTCGGCGGACATTGAAAAAGGGCTTGTAAAAACGGTCATTGTCAAAGACTTATCACGCTTCGGCAGGAACTATATTGAGGTCGGCTCTTACTCCGAAATCATCTACCCAGAAGCAGGTGTGAGGTTTATTGCCATCATGGACAACGTGGACACGGGCAGCCTTGAAAGCAACGAATTTGCCGCCTTTACCAACCTTTTCAACGAATGGTATCCCAAAAGCACGAGCAAAAAGGTAAAGGAAGTCAAGAAAGCAAAAGGGTTTGCGGGGGAGCATTTAGGCGCACCGCCCTACGGATATTTGCGTAATCCAGATGACAAAACCCGTTGGCTTGTGGACGAGGAAGCAGCAGTAACCGTCCGCAGGATATTCTCACTCTGCATGCAGGGAAAAGGCGTGTCAGCCATCGCCACAGCCCTCTGGGAAGATAAAGTGCTAACCCCGTCAGCCTACAAAGTGTCAAAGGGAATCGGCGTTGCAAAAAAATCGGAACATCCCTATAACTGGGAGCCAGCCACGATTGCATCCATTCTGGAAAATGTGGCATATATCGGCGTGACGGAGAGCTTTAAATCCACCCGTTTAGGCTTTAAGAGCAGGAAACGCATCCCCACCGCAAAGGACAGGCGGACGTATATCGAGGACGCCCATACCCCCATTATTAACAGGGATATGTGGGAAAAAGTGCAGGTGATACGGGAGAACAAACGCAGACCGACCAAAAGCGGAATGACAAGTATCTTTTCGGGGCTGCTCTATTGTGCCGACTGCGGGGCGAAACTCAGCTTAGCCACAGCAAACGGATATGCACATTTCCGCTGTTCCATGTATAAAAGGACGAGCAGGGCAAAGGAATGTACGCAGCACTATATCCGAGAGGACGCATTAAAACAGTTGGTGCTGAAATAGCTTCAGCAGTTCCTGTCCTATTTACAGCAGTTTGAGCGTGTGTTTATCCGACAGCAGATTGACGCCACCCTTGCGGAACGCCGATACGAGTTATCCGCAAAGCAGAAACAGATAGAAAAGGACGAAAAGCGGATAAAGGAGCTTGACCGCCTGTTCCGTAAAATCTATGAGGATAATGTCAACGGAAAGCTGAATGACGAACGCTTTTACAAGCTGTCAGACGGATATGAGGCCGAGCAGGAACAGCTAAAGCAGGAAATCGAAGCCTTGACAGCCGAGGTCAGCGAAGCCGACACGGAAGCGACCAATGTCGCCAAACTGATAGCCGTCACCAAGAAATACACCCGCATCGACGAGCTGACGCCCGAAATCCTAAACGCATTTGTGGATAAAATCGTAGTCCATGAGCGTGAGAAAAAAGACGGGAAACGGACACAGCAAATCGACATCTACTATTCCTATGTCGGGATTGTGGACATCCCCACGGACGAGGAAATGCGGGAAATGGAACAGGAATATATGCAGCGCACTACACGTCAAACCGCCTAAATACAGGCGTGGCAGGAGAAAATCTATGCTCCTGCCGATACATATCTATTTTTATCCCTATCTGGTTTAACCCATAACCAAAACAAATAATAATGATAAAATATTTGATAAGGTTATTCTGATTATCATCAATTCATCTGCTCCTGTTTCGGTTACCGTATGTAAGGAATTGCTTATAAAATTGTTAAATAAATGTTCTGATGCACCTATCCAAAGTGTTCCAGACAATGCTGCACACATACCCCATTCATAGGCTAAAATTCCAGACAATAGTATATATCCTATGCCTATAAAAACAGCCATAGTGATATTCATGGAACCGTCAAGCAGAGGATTTATTACGTTGGTAATATGCCATATTCCAAAAAGCAGAGCTTGTATTATATTTGCTATCTTTTGAGAATAGTATTGTATGCCAATTTTACAAAACAGTCCTCTAAACAGCCCTTCTTCTGCATAGACATTTATTATGTTACCAATAATGCATACTATCACTGCTAACAGGGAACTACCCTTTGTATGTGCCTGTGCAAGTGAAAAATTTGTAATATAAAATTGAAAAGACGGGTGTTTCCCCATTACAAACAGTACAATAAATTCTGTAACGTAAGAAAGAAAAAAGGTACTTATGCCAAGAGCAAGACCGTATTTCAAACCAGCAAATACCCCTTTTTTTTGAAAATCCCAAATCTCCCCAATGAAGCCTGAGAATATCCAGTGCAATCCATACCAGCAAAATACAGCAGATTTTATGTAATATATTTTCGCCAATCCATGTTTGGTCGGTTTTTACAAAAATAATTTCTATCATTCTAATAATCATCAGCAAAATAAACATCATACTGATAACACTTATGATTTTTCTTTTTTCCATGTTTCTTTTCCTTTGAATAATCCTGGAAGTTGCCTATCTTAGTCTTGATTTTTATTTCGGTTCTTAATTAGCAAATTGACTTCTTTCGCTTCTTGTTTCATTTGTAACAAATTCAAAAAGAGTGAAATGATATATATTGCAACCCCCATACAAATAAGCAGCAAAAATGACAAACTTGTAAACCTGCATTCTGCGGAGCGCAGCGTCCACAGATGCGTTTTAGAGCGGCCGCCTTGCGGAGCAAAACGGCCACCCGTTTAATGCAGGTTATCTCCTGTTGATCATAACTGTGTAATGTTTGGTT
>CAJTBF010000014.1 GCA_910574195.1 Lachnospiraceae bacterium
CGATTGAAATAAAATATAATCAATCGGCTTCGTCGCAAATTTAGAGCGGTTTGTCAAGCGTTTTTTTGAAAAAAGTGGGTGATTTTTTGAAACAAGGGTCTGAAAGCCTTATAAAATAAAGGCTGAAGATTCCGAGAAGTTATAATTTTATATCGGAGGATTACTGGGTATCACAGTATCCTCTGGTGCAGGAGCAGCTTTTGCAGGCGGAGGTTTACGTATATGAGCAGGATGGAAAAGTGCAGGGATTCGCAGGTATGACAGGTAATTATCTTGCGGGAATTTTTGTAGAGAAAAAAAGCCGCTTTCTGGGAATTGGAAAACTCCTTCTGGCATATATTAAGAAAGTATATCCAGTGTTCTCACTGCATGTTTATCGGAAAAATCAGCCGGCGGTTCATTTTTACCGGCGGGAGGGACTATCCTTCGCGGGGGAAGGAATCGAGGAACATACAGGAGAAGCAGAATATACCATGGTCTGGAATAAAAATGGCTGTTAGGTAGGACTGGAAAAATCTTTTTTGTCGGACCAAAGAATGGAAAGAAACGTGGAACAGAAAAGAAAACCTCTCTTAACAGATAAAATAAAAGTCTGTCAAAAGAGGTTCTTTTTTATGATTCTGTATTTTTAGAAGATTTTCTTTCAAAGAATTTATCTATATTCATTTTGATCTCGGCAGGCTTTAAATACTTTGACAGGTAGCCTTCCGGTTTTAAGGAAATTACTTTTTGTACACTTTCCTGATCGACTCTGCCGGTCAGGAAGAAGACGGGAATACTTGCGAATTCTTCTTCCGAACGAATCATCTCCAATACCTGACGGCCATCACAGACTGGCATCTCATAGTCTAAAAGGACAAGATCTGGTTTATTCAGGGCGATAGATCGGAAAGCAGAAGTTCCGGATTTGGCCAGGGTAATTTCATAGTCGTTTTCCAGCAGTTCTCTCATTCCTTCCCGTATCGTTAGAGAATCATCTACCACGAGTATCTTTTGTTTTTCATTTATTTCGCTGCTTTTCTTTCTTTTTAAGTATTCTTCGATTTCGGTCATTGCATTTTCTGCCTTGATAGGAGTCCCCACCCCATTTTGGAGCAGATGGGGTGCGATAACACAGAAGGAAAAATATCCGGCTCCGGTATCAAACAGAAGACTGAACTGTGGTTTTTCACTTTCAAATACTTTTCGGAATTGTTCATAAGTCAGCAGATTTTCTTCTTTCATCTCACACAGGTTTGCTATCGGCAAGTGTTCACGGATTCGTCCGACGAATTGCTGCGCGGTATATCTGGCGGCATTGATCAGCATGGAATCCAGCTTGTTGGATTGGAGCCCCAGTACTTTTCCGACGGTATTGATTAATAACTTTTCCTCAAAGACTAAAAAAATCTCCCAGGTTTCCTCCTGTTCTGTTGCATATACCAGGCGGTAATACACACCTTTGCCGAATTTTTCTCCGCCATAGCTTTCGCTGACTACATGGGATTCCAACTGAAACATATCATAGATAAGCTGTATGATTGTCTTTTTCATGGTGTTATGTTCTTCATCTGGTAAGAGGTCCACCCATTTATTTGTGTTAGTTCCTGTAATTGCCCGGTCCTCTGTCAGTGTATGTCCAATCAGCCAGCCGGCACAGACACCCAGGAAATGTTCTACTGTATCTGAGGAATACTCCATCTGTTCCAGTTCCTGCTCCAACGCCGGAAGTGTTTTTTCCCGAAAGCCTTTATGAAGATGCCGGTGTGTTTCGAGGTCTTTATATTCAATAGATGCCATGTAATTTTCTTCATCCGTAAAGTGTTTTATGGCATGTTCTTTAAAATATTTGATTCCTTCCTGGCATATCCATTGGCTTTTCTTTTCCTCCTTACCGAATGCGAAGAGTTTATTGATGATTTTGAAGAGGCGTTGATGCTCCTTATCAATCACGTCTACTCCGATATTATACTCTTCTTTCCATACCAATTGATTGTCCATATCAGATCCTCCTTTTCTACATTTTGTTCTGCTTTTTTGTGGATATTTTTTGATTCTCTTTAATATATGAGGAAAAAACAATATCTGTTCGGAATGGGAATCTATAAAAGAAAATAAATGAACCCCATTCTTCTTAGCAGACAGACAAATCTACCGATAAATACTATACCATAAAATGGAGAAAATGGATATATATTATTTTGATTGAAGATGGGAATCTGTTAAATTTGTTTTCTGTATGCAGAGGGTGAAAATCCTTTTTGTTTACGAAAAATACGGCTGAAATAGAGGGGGTTTTCATAACCTACAATATTCCCAATTTCTGTGATGGAATAGGAAGTCGTTTCCAGCAGCATCTGGGCGTTTGTAATACGGATAGAAACAATATACTGCATGGGCGTGGTTCCGGTATATTCCTTGAAATTACGAATAAACCAACTGACGCTCATTCCGCGGGACGCGGCATAGTCTTCGATACAAAGGTTCAGATTATAATGGTCGTTGAAATATTGAGCTGCCAGATCCATTTCCCGTTCCAGGTATTCGTTTTTGCGTGTGTGCTGCCTGGAAAGCTGCCGGTGTATGAGGATCAGGAGATGCCGGAGCAGCATGGACAACATTTCCTTGTAGTTGGCCTGACAGTGCTGCAGTTCGGAGATCATTCGTTTAAACAGCCTTTCGTACTCCAGGGAAGTGCCGGTGTAAAATACGCGCATATCATCCCGGATCCCGTAACTTCGCAGGATGTTCGTCACATTGCCGCCGGTGAAATGTACCCAGTATACCTCTGTCTGATCTGCAGCATAGTATTCGTATTTCTGAAATTCTTTCGGACGGTAAAGAACCATATTGCCGGCCGGGACAATGGTGTCATTTTCTGCATGATCAAAGTGGAAATGTGCAATGCCGGAGGAAACATACAGAATCTGAAAATCCAATCGTCCACGGGGACGGTAGGTGGGAAGCTTTGGGCGGTTATAAAGGCGATAAGTGCCGCAGCTTCCCACAACCAAAGGTTTTGTCTTATCTTTGAAGTCTACGAGAGAATTATTGAGATATCCTGCGTTCATGTACATATCCAATCCCTCCGTTTTTATTTATATCATATCATTTTGTGCAGGTTTTGTCTAATTGGGTTTATAGACTTTGTGAAAAAAAATTTATATAATAACATCAGAACAAGAAAAGAGAACGAGCGGCTGTTTGAATCGGAACAGAAAAGGAAATGAAATAAAAGAGAACCAGGGAAGAAAAAACCAGTAAAATGAAAAAAGGAAGGGAGAAAGAAGCATGGTTGTACCAAGATATTATGAAGATCTTTGTATTTTACATGACAGGACGATGCCGGCCAGAGCATACTACATTCCGGCATCCAAAAGAATGGACGATCTGGTGGAACACAGAGAAGAATCGGACCGTATACAGTTTCTGAACGGAACCTGGCGGATGAAGTATTTCGAAAGTATCTATGATGTGGAAGAAGCGTTTTTTGAATTGGACTGTGAAGCTTTAGGCTTCCGGGAAGTGCAGGTCCCCGGTGTCTGGCAGATGGAAGGCTATGACGTCCATCAGTATACGAATTTTAAATATCCGTTTCCATTTGACCCGCCCTATGTTCCGCAGGATATCCCGTGCGGTGCGTATGTATATGATTTTGTATATCAAAGGGAGGAAAAAGCGCCGGAAGTTTATTTGAACTTTGAAGGGGTGGACGCCTGCTTTTATGTATGGATCAATGGTTCTTATGTGGGATACAGTCAGGTGTCCCATGCGACAAGTGAATTCAAAGTCACGCCGGTGCTGCGGGAAGGAAAGAATACCCTGGCGGTTCTGGTATTGAAGTGGTGCGACGGGAGTTATCTGGAGGATCAGGATAAGTTTCGTATGAGCGGTATTTTCCGGGATGTGTATCTTTTGAAGCGTCCGGAAAGTTTTGTGCGGGATTACCGGATTAGAACCGTGATCGGTGAACATCAGGCGAAGGTGAACCTGGAATGCTCTTATGCCGGGCAGCCGGTGGAGACGAGGGTGACGATTTATGCTCCCCAGGGCGGCATGCTGGCATCCGGTCAGGTGCAGTCGAATGTAGTTTCTCTGGAAGTACGGAATCCCAGGTTGTGGAGTGCGGAAACACCGGTTTTGTATACTTTGGTGATCGAGACGGAAAAAGAAACCATTACAGACTATGTGGGATTTCGAACTTTGGAGATTCGGGAGCAGACAATTTATCTGAATGGACAGAAGATCAAGTTTCATGGGGTGAATCGTCATGATTCGGATCCGGTGACCGGTTTTACAATCAGTGTGGAGCAGCTGCGAAGGGACCTTACCTTGATGAAGCAGCATAATATCAACGCCATTCGTTCCAGTCATTATCCGAATGCGCCGTATTTTTATCAGTTATGTGATAAATATGGATTTATGGTGATGGATGAGGCGGATGTGGAAGCGCACGGTCCCTTTATGCTTTACTATAAGGACGATACGGATGCGAATCGGTTCCGTAGGTGGAACGAGAGCATTGCGGACAACCCGATTTGGAGTCAATCCATACTGGACCGTGTGCAGCTTATGGTGCAGCGGGATAAGAACCGCCCCTGTATTCTGATGTGGTCGATGGGAAATGAGAGCGCGTATGGCTGCAATTTTGAGAAAGCGCTTGCCTGGACTAAAGAATTTGATCCGGAGAGAATTACACAGTATGAAAGTGCAAGATACCGCAATTATGACGTGACGTATGATTATTCGAATCTGGATTTGTACAGCAGAATGTACCCGGCGCTGGAAGAAATACGGGACTATCTGGAGAAAGACGGCACGAAGCCTTTTCTTTTGGTAGAATATGCTCATGCCATGGGAAACGGCCCCGGTGATCTGGAAGATTATTTTCAGATGATACAGCAGAATGACAAGATGTGCGGCGGATTCGTATGGGAATGGTGCGATCATGCAATCTATGCCGGGGAAGCGGAGAATGGGAAGCCCAAATATCTTTACGGCGGAGATCACGGCGAGCTGGTACATGACGGGAACTTTTGCATGGATGGGCTGGTTTATCCGGATCGTAAGCCGCATACAGGACTGCTGGAATATAAAAATGTACATCGCCCGGCAAGGGTGGTGTCCTATGATTCCGGGACAAAAGAACTGAAACTGCACAATTATCTGGATTTTACGGATTTGAGGGAGTATGCGGTTCTCCGTTACGAGGTGACCTGTGACGGAATCTGCGTGGATGCGGGAGAAGTACCGTCAGTTTCGATACCTCCCCACCAGGACGCCGTTACAAAACTGGACGTGAAAATTCCCGAAACAGGGAAGGTGTATTTGAAGATTCTATATCTGCTTCAAAACGATTCTCCATTGGTTTTGGCAGGACATATGCTTGGTTTTGACGAGGTGCTTCTGAAAAACAAAGACAGGAGAAATCAAAAGGCCCTTCAATGGTGTCATCGGAGTATAAATACCGGTTCTTCGGTGGAAGTATCGGAGAATGAGGAACAGGTGATTCTGAAGGGAAATGGATTTGTATATACATACAGCAGAAAGAACGGACTGTTTGAGAGTCTTTGTTATGCAGGCAGAGAGTATCTGGAGAAACCCATGGAGGTAAATATCTGGAGAGCGCCGGTGGATAATGATATGTATCTGAAAAAGGAGTGGAAGAAGGCGTATTATCATGCCGCGTACGCAAGAGCTTATGGTACCGTCGTAGAACAGACGAAGAACGGGGTGGTTCTTACGACGAAGCTGGCGGTCCTGGCGCCGGCGGTACAGCGGATTCTGGAGGCCGGTGTGATCTGGAAGATAGACAGAGACGGGAAAATTGCGTCCACATGGGAAGTGGTACGAAAG
Organism: Lachnospiraceae bacterium; assembly: GCA_910574195.1. Classification (GTDB taxonomy): domain Bacteria; phylum Bacillota; class Clostridia; order Lachnospirales; family Lachnospiraceae; genus Schaedlerella. The sequence goes on from CAJTBF010000014.1 coordinate 5,836, forward strand.
GAAGAATTCCCGGCGCTGCCGCGGTTTGGAATCCGGCTGTTTCTGCCGGAAGAATGGAAAGAGGTTTCTTATTATGGATATGGACCTATGGAAAGTTACCGGGATAAGCATCAGTCTGCCAGCCATGGCCTTTATCATGCCCAGGCGGAGGAGCTGCATGAAGATTACCTGCGGCCCCAGGAAAACGGGAGCCATTTTGACTGCGATTATGTAGAAATCAGCGGGAAAACGTGTGGACTTGCCGCGGCTTCCGAGCAGACATTTTCTTTCAATGTCTCTGTCTATACACAGGAGGAACTGGAAAAGAAAGCGCATCATTTTGAGTTGGAAAAGGCGGGAAATACTGTTTTTTGTCTGGATTATGCCATGCACGGACTTGGTTCCAACAGCTGCGGCCCGGAAGTGCTGGAGAAATACTGTTTTACAGATCCCACATTTACGTTTCGGTTCCATTTGGCGCCGTTTTTGAAATAGAAGCAGAAACAGATTTTATAGGGAAATTTCTCTACATTTCCTATGAAATACACCCCTGGTCTTTCGGATGCTCAAGCATGCATAAATCCGGAAAAGGAGGATCCGAAAGCGGGAGGAAGAAACTGTCAACAGATTAGAAAAGGCAGAAAGGAGAAGGTTTTGGAAAGCAGTTTCTAATCGCAGGAATTCATAGAAAGAAGGAGCGTACTTCTTATGAAAGAAAAGACATATTTGAAATGGTATAACAAGGTGGGATATGGTTCCGGAGATATCGCTGGTAATGTGGTGTATGCATTCCTGTCCTCTTTTGTTATGATTTATCTGACCAATACGATTGGTCTTTCCGCAGGCATTGTAGGTACTTTGATTGCAGTTTCCAAATTGTTTGACGGCTTTACGGATATTTTTTTCGGCGCCATGATTGATAAGACGCACAGCAGGCTGGGAAAAGCCAGACCATGGATGTTGTATGGTTACATCGGCTGTGCGGTTACACTGGCGGCTATCTTTGCGGTTCCCACAAGCTGGGGAACGACGGCGCAGTATACATGGTTTTTCATCGCGTATACGTTGCTGAACGGGGTATTTTATACGGCCAATAATATCGCGTATTCCGCATTGACTTCGTTGGTGACGAAGAACAGTAAAGAGCGGGTACAGATGGGGTCCTATCGGTTTATCTTTGCTTTTGGCACCAGCTTGCTGATTCAGTCCGTTACTATCGGATTCGTCGGGGCATGTGGAGGCGGCGCAAAAGCCTGGCGAACCGTAGCTATTGTGTATGCGGTAATTGGTCTGGCGGTAAACACAATTTCTGCACTTTCAGTCAAAGAGCTTCCGGAGGAAGAGTTGAATGAGGGTGAGGACAGGAAGGCAGAGGAAGAGAAGTATGGACTGGCGGAGGCGTTTGGACTGCTGATATCCAATAAGTTTTATCTGATGATCTGCGGTGTGTATATTCTGCAGCAGTTGTACGGAGCTATGATCAATTCCGGGATTTATTACATGACCTATGTACTGAAAAACGAAAATCTTTACGGAGTATTTTCCTGGGCATTTAATATTCCCCTGATTGTGGCGCTGATTTTTACCCCTGCGCTTGTGGGAAAATGGAAAGGGATGTATAAGCTGAACCTGCGGGGATACATCCTGGCGGTAATCGGAAGAGCCCTGGTTGTCTTTGCAGGTTATATCGGAAGCGTGCCGCTGATGCTGGCGTTCACTGCACTTGCAGCGCTGGGACAGGGACCGTGGCAGGGAGATATGAACGCGGTGATTGCTTCCTGTTCGGAGTATACGTTTCTGACAAAAGGGAAACGGGTGGACGGAACCATGTATTCCTGTACTTCCCTGGGTGTGAAGCTGGGCGGCGGACTTGGCACAGCGGTGGCGGGATGGCTGTTGGAATTCAGTAAGTTTGACGGAAAACTGGCCGTACAGCCGGAATCCTGTATCAATATGCTGCATGTGATGTACCTGTGGCTGCCATTGTTGATCAATGTGATTATCATGCTGGTACTTTCCAGAATGAATGTGGAAGATACCAATGCAAAGATCCGGGAAGAAAAGGGGATCATAGGGTAGAGTTCAAACATGTTCTAAGTTTTTTGACTGCTGCCCTTCGGGGAAGAGTATGCGCGGGGAGTTTTTCCGAATTCTCGTTTAAATACCTTTAGATAATTGGAATAGTCGCGAAAGCCGCATTGCAGGCAGGCGTCCGTTACAGGACAGCCGCTGCGCAGCAGATTGCGGGACAGGATCAATCTTTTTTTCAAAATATACTGATAGAGTGATAAGCCGGTAAATTGTTTAAATTGCCGGCTTAAATAATATTTACTGAGATAAAACTGACCGGCCAGATGGTCCAGAGACAATGATTCGGTCAGATTTTCGTTAATATATTGTAAAACCTGGTTTATTTTTTCGTTTTCTGTGACATCATATTGGATAGAGTCCGGTGCATCGTAATAGGCGCGGCTGACATGTACCAGAAATTCCGTCAGATAAGCGGAAGCCAGCGCGGTGCTTCCGATTTCGCGGCTGTGTTTTGCTTCGGAGATCTGGGTACAGAGATGTTTGAGCCGTAAAATATTCTGCCCGTCCGGACGAATCAGACGATAGTCGTTTAATGCTGCGTCTGTAAAACAGGCAGTCAGGTCTTCCCCATAAAGGTCCTTTAAATGTCCAAAGAAATCGTCCGCAAGCCATATAACGATTCTCTCATAAGGTTTGCCGGGATGAATGTCCGGACGGTGCATGTCGGAACTTCCGGTCAGAAGAATGTCTCCGGGACGCAGCGTATAATTTTTTCCTTCGATGATATAATTTACATTCCCGGACAGAAAGAAAAAAATTTCATAAAAGGGATGTTGGTGAAACTCTACCGTAGGAGGAAATTCATTGTAAGTATGATGAAATTCAAAGTATCGTTCAGTCATTACCTGACTCGGATTAAATTCTTCTTTGTACATGAGGAGCACCGTTTTTTTTCGTCATATTGTAACAGTTCAGCCCAGGACTTTGCACTTGCTGCAAAGTCCGTAAGAACGCATAACAGTTGGAATAGAATCCGGCCTCTTTGCCGTAAGGCAAACTTCAATAGGCCGGATGACGTAACTATTCAGCCATAGGCTGAGTAGTTATGTTATATTTTATATTATAGGGCAAGATTTACCATATTTCAAGCCGGAACTGCCATGTAAAAAAAGAAGAATTTTGTTATACTGTTTTTGAAAAAAGTTGTACGGATAGCCGCCAGTTCCCTGCGGAAAGCAATTATAACCAGGATGGCGGCCGTTACCGGGCGCGTCCGCAGGGTGCGGACAGTAGCGCATCATCCGGGTGATGGAAAGAAAAAGTAAGGAGGAAGAATTTATGCAGATGACGTTCCGTTGGTACGGAGAAGGCAACGACAGTATTACGCCGGAAATGATCCGGCAGATTCCGGGGGTGACCGGACTTGTGTGGGCGCTGCACGACAAGCAGGCCGGGGAAGTGTGGGAAGTAGAGGAGATTGAGGAAGCCAGACGTCAGATTGAAGGCGCCGGATTTCATATGGAAGTCGTGGAAAGTGTGAATGTGCACGATGACATTAAGATCGGTCTTCCTACCCGTGACCAGTATATTGAAAATTATAAAACGACGCTTCGCAATCTGGCCCAATTTGGGGTGAAAGTAGTAACCTACAATTTTATGCCGATTTTTGACTGGACAAGGACGGATCTGTTTCATCCTCTGGAAGACGGATCTACGGCACTGTTCTATGAAAAGGACCGGATTCAGGATGATTACAAAGAGATGGCCGATTATATCCTGAATAATCTGCACGGGATGACATTTCCGGGGTGGGAGCCGGAGAGAATGGCGAAATTGGATGAACTTTTTGAGGCGTACCGTCCGGTGACGAAAGAGAAACTGTGGGAGAATCTGCAGTATTTCCTGGAAGCGCTGATGCCCACCTGTCATGAGACAGGGATTAAGATGGCCATTCATCAGGATGATCCGCCGTGGGATATTTTTGGAATTCCACGTTTGTTGTGTGATAAGGAGTCCATCGGACGTTTCCTGAAGATGGTGGACGATCCGTATAATTGTCTCTGCCTGTGTTCCGGTTCTCTGGGTGCAAATCCGAAGAATAATGTGGCAGATATTGTCCGCACGTACTGTGACCGGATTGCATTTACACATATCCGTAACGTCCGGCATTATCCAAACGGAGATTTTACGGAAGCGTCCCACCGCGACTGTGACGGAGATACCGGGATTCTGGACATTATGAAGGCTTACCACGACTGTGGTTATACCGGTTACGCCCGTCCGGATCATGGCCGTCATATTTGGGGCGAGCAGTGCAGACCGGGATACGGCCTGTATGACCGGGCGCTTGGAATCATGTATCTGTGGGGATGCTGGGACATGTTGGAGAAGACCGAGGGGAAAGTGGACGTGAATGTCTGAAAGGAGAGATTGTGATGAATTTACCTTTGAATATTGATTTTTCGGGAAAAGTAGTGGTAGTGACCGGAGCCGGCGGCGTGCTGTGCGGGACGATGGCGCGGGCGTTTGCCCAGGCCGGGGCAAAAGTGGCCGCATTGGATTTGAATGAGGATGCGGTGAAGAAGCTGGCGGATGAATGTAAGGCGGAAGGATGGATTTGTGAAGGATATGGCGCCAACGTGCTGGATCAGGCTGCATTGAAGGAAGTCCACGCACAGGTGCGAAAGGATCTGGGACCGTGTGATATCCTGATTAACGGCGCCGGCGGGAATAATCCCAGAGCTACGACGGATAATGAGTATCAGCATGAGGCGGCAGAGGGACAGAAAACATTTTTTGATCTGGATGCCAACGGAGTGGATTTTGTGTTTAAACTGAATTTCCAGGGAACCTTGCTTCCGACACAGGCATTTGCACAGGATATGGTGGAGAGAAAGCAGGGATGTATCCTGAACATTTCCTCCATGAACGCATATATTCCGCTGACAAAGATTCCGGCTTATTCCGGAGCGAAGGCGGCCGTTTCCAATTTTACGCAATGGCTGGCCACGCACTTTGCGGGAACCGGGATCCGCTGCAACGCGATCGCACCGGGATTTCTGGTTTCCAACCAGAACCGGGCGCTTCTGTTCCATGAGGACGGAACCCCGACGGAACGTTCCAAAAAGATTTTAAATGGGACGCCGACGGGACGGTTTGTGGAAAGTGAAGAGCTCTTAGGCGGGGTGTTCTTCCTCTGCGACGAAAAAGCGGCCAGTGCGATTACAGGCGTTGTCCTGCCGATTGATGCCGGATTTGCGGCATATTCCGGAGTGTAAATAAGAAAAAAGAAAGAAAAAGTTTGTGTGGGTGAAAGAAACGAATCTCAGAAGTGTGCTGCAGTACACTCCTGAGATTCGTTTTTTATGTGCCATAGTATGCGGAAAAGCTGCCAGTGGCAGGTTTTCTGTATAGTAACGGCAAAGTGGAAACGATGAGAGTTGTTACCGGGCCTTTTCACGGGAGTTGCATAATAATTGATGGTCGCCTGTCCGCACAAACAGAATGAAAATGCAGTGGATTTTTTTCTGTGATTTCGATATAATGAGAAAAGCAGGAATCAGAAAGAATGGTTTAGGAAAGAGAGGAAGAAAAGAGATGTACAATATTCTTTGTTTTGGCGATTCGAATACATTTGGCTACGATGCCATAGAGGACGGACGTTTCCCGTGGGGGGTACGCTGGACCAGTCTGGTGCAGGAGATGCTGGGGGAATCTTATCGGGTGATTGAGGAAGGAATGGGCGGAAGGACGACCGTGTGGGATGATCCTGTGGAAAATTTTCTCAGTGGAAAATCTTACCTGAATGCCTGTCTGGAATCCCACTGGCCGCTGGATCTGGTGTTGATTATGCTGGGAACCAACGATCTGAAGGTGTGGTTTGGACAGGGGGCGTATGGGATCGCCTGTGGTGTGGAGAGACTGGTGTGTATGACACGGGATTATCTGGCAAAACTGCAGACACAAGCGCCGGAGATTCTCATTGTCTCTCCCATTGAAGTAGGCGAGGGGATTGTAGGACACCCTTATGAGCATGCGATGGGAGGAAAAACAGCGGTGGAACGTTCCAAAGAATTTCCGCGTTATTACCGGTTGATTGCAGAGCGGCAGGGATGCCATTATATGGCGGCATCGGAAGCGGCCGCGCCCTGTAAAGAGGACAGCATCCACCTGGATGCGGATGGACACCGGAAGCTGGCGGAGGCCGTGGTGAAAAAGATCCGGGAGATTGCGCAGGAATGCGGATGGGAGTAATTTCCATTTTTCATTTTGAGGATCAGGAAGAATTTTTGGAGAAATTCGAGCATGCGTAAAGTGATTGTAACAGATGTATTATATAGTGCATCAGATATTGAAAACCGATTAAAAGGTTGAATGATAAAATTAAAAAAATATGAAATATGGGGCAGGAGAATAGGAAGCAGACATGGCACATATTTTGATTTTGGAAGACGACGCGAGTTTGAACCGGGGGATTTCCCTGACACTTTCCAGAGAAGGCTATACGGTGGATGCCGCCGGCAATATTGCGGAGGCGGAAGCTTTTCTGAAGCAGGGAAGTTATGAACTGGTTTTGTGCGACATTACCCTGCCGGATGGCAGCGGACTGGAGTTTGGACAAAAAGTAAGGCAGACGACCGGAAGTTATCTGATCTATCTAACGGCTCTGGATGCGGAAACAGACATTGTAACCGGTTACGAGTCCGGAGCGGACGATTACATTACGAAACCTTTTTCCTTGATGGTGCTGGTATCAAAAGTGGCGGCACTTCTGCGGAGAATGGAGGAGACCGGCGGGGATCGTCTGTGCTGCGGTGAGATTGAATTTTTCAGAAAAGAAATGAACGTAAAAAAAGCGGGACAACCGGTGGCATTGAGTAAACGGGAGCTGCAGCTCCTTCTTTATCTGATGGAGCATGCGGGGAGAGTTGTGACAAAAGAAAATATCATGGAGCATATATGGGAACAGGACGGGCAGTTTTTGGATGAGAATACCGTTCCGGTGAATATCAGCCGTCTGAAAAATAAACTGGGAACAGAGGCTATTGTGAATGTAAGAGGGTTGGGATATTTATGGACAGGAAACGTAGAGCGGAGATAATCCGGTTCGTCACGCTCTTTCTCCTGACGGTTTTCTGCATTGCGGCAGGAGGCTGGATCTATGTGCGGCAGGAGGAGAATCTCCGTTGGGAACAGATTGCCGAACTGAGCGGACTACATCCCGAATTGGAGGCGGATCTGGTTCGGATTCTGGAAAAGGGCGGCGGGGAAGACAGAGCAAAGGCAGATACGACGGATCAGAAAGACGAAGAAAAAATACAGATTCGAAAACGGCTGGAAGAAACATATGGGTATGGGATTGCCGGCGAAGTGTTCCGTCGTCAGATTGGGGGACTGTACGGGTACAGCCTTTTTGTGGCGGCGGTTCTCTTTTTCCTTTTTTACGGGATTTCTGCCGGGAAGAAAAAAAGAGCCGAACGGTATGTCTGGGATTTGCGAAAGAGCGGGGAGATTCTGCGGGAGTTTAGCCAGGGGAATTATCAGGTGCCGGAAGCCGTATTTGAGAAGCGGCGGGAAGAGGAGGAAAAAGAAGGAATCAAAAAGACCGGTGGTCAAATCGAGATGGAACTGGAAGAGCTTTTCCGGGAGCATGGCAATTATCTGACGATGCTGAAAGAAAGATACGAAAAAGAGGAGATCAGGACGAAGGCGTTGATTACCGATATTTCCCATCAGTTGAAAACGCCGTTGTCTTCCTTGCGCATGAGCCATGAACTGGTGGAGAGCGCCTATCTGACAGAAGAAGAGCGCAGAGAATTTCTGCGGCAGGAGCGGGTGGAAATCGAGAAGCTGCAGAAGCTGCTGGATGAGATGATGAAGCTGTCCCGTCTGGAAAAGAATATGATTCATCTGAAACCGGAACCGGCCGGTCTGCAGGATACCATTTCCGAGGCGGTGTCTGTGGTATATCCGAAAGCAGCAGGGAAATCTATGGAGATCCAGGTGGAAATAAAGGAGGATATTGTACTGGAACATGATCCCCACTGGACGGCAGAGGCGTTCGTCAATATTTTGGATAATGCGGTAAAATATGCGCCGGAACATACCCGGATTTTGATTCGTGCGGAAAAGCTGATTCGTTATGCAATGGTGGCATTTCAGGATGAAGGGCCGGGAATCCCGGAGGAAGAGCGGCACAGGATTTATCAGCGTTTCTACCGGGGAACACAAAGTGAAGGCGTGGAAGGTGTAGGCATCGGGCTGTATCTGGCACGAAAGATTCTGGAGGAAGAACACGGCAGTATCCGGGTAAAAAGCGGCTATCCGGTCGGGAGTGTTTTTTATGTAATGCTTCCGCTGTGAAGAGAAGTCAGAAAAGGTAACAGTTCAGATTTCGACCTCGCTGTTGCCAGAAAAGAGACCCTTACAAAACTGTTATGGTTTTTGTAAGGGTTTTGTAATGTGGAAATGCTATGATACAGACAGAATATGGTACTGACGAAATCTTGTATCGGATTGGAAACTTTAGCGGGCAGCAAGAGCGGTTCACCGCCATGTCAGAGACTTGAGTTTTGGGAGCCCCATAAAGGGAAGAGGATGCAAAAGGGAGGGTTTTAAGAGTACCGGATAAAAGCAGGAGGTAGCGCAGCATGAGTAAAATTGTAGAGGTACAGGATCTGGTAAAATATTACGGATCCGGTGAAAATCTGGTAAAAGCAGTGGATCATACCAGTCTGTGTATAGAAAGTGGGAAGTTTACCGCTATTGTCGGACGTTCCGGTTCCGGAAAATCCACGCTTCTCCATATGATCGGCGGTCTGGACCGGCCGGATTCCGGGAGAGTATTGATTGACGGAAAAGATATCTTTGGTCTGAAAAGCGACCGGCTGGCACAGTTTCGAAGGAAGAAAATCGGGTTTGTGTTTCAGGATTTTAATCTGATTCCGTCTTTGAATGTGTGGGAGAATATTATTCTGCCTATGGGGCTGGACGGAAGGAAGGTACCGGTGGAAGAGGTGGAGGAAAAAATGGAATATCTGGGCCTCCTGGGAAAAAGGAAAGCCATGCCGGCCATGCTTTCCGGCGGACAAAAGCAGCGGGTAGCGATTGCAAGAGCGCTGGTGATGAACCCGGCTATCATCTGTGCGGACGAACCGACCGGAAACCTGGATTCGCAGTCCGAACTGGAAGTAGTTGATCTGATGAAAAAATGTGTGCGCGACTACGGACAGACGCTGGTGATGATTACTCATGACGAGGGGATTGCACAGATGGCGGACTGTGTGATTCTGATTGAGGACGGTAAGGTGGTGAGTCAATCATGAAAATGGTGACAAAAGTAGCATATGCCAATATGAAATATCATAAAAGTAAGAATATTCTGACAGGGATTGCCATTTTTCTAACCACGTTGCTTTTGTTTCTCGTTCCGGCGGTGGGATTTGATTCTGTGGAACTTCAGTTTGCAGTGACAAATAAATTGTATCCGACCTGGCAGGCGCTGTATCGGAATGTGGATACGGATACGGTAAACAGACTGCGCGCCCATCATGATATGGAAACGTATGGACTGCGCAGCGACGTGGGAAAAATTGCCAATGAGGAAGCGGAGATTTCCATGTATTATATGGATGAGACGGGGATGGAGCTGTACCGGATCGAGTTGACAGAAGGACACGTTCCGAAAGAGAAATCGGAGATTATGGTATCAAAAGGCATGCTGGACAGTCTGGGAATCCATGCCGGACTGGGAGATACGGTTCGTTTTCCGGTGCAGAAGTATGTAGGGAATCAACTGGATTATATACAGGAGACAGAGTTTCAGATCTGTGGTTTTCTGCCGGACAGTGAGGCCGCGTTGGAGAATCAGACCTATATGGCATTGATTTCCAGGGAGTATATGGAAGAGATTATTCCCGGAGAGGAGATTCGTTATCGTTTCTTATTCCGGGTAAGTGCGGATGAACGGACAGAGATTGACAAACTGAAGGATCAGATCAAAGGGATTGCCGGGAAATTTGGAATTTCGGAAGCAGAAATCGGATTCAATGACGATTATCTGTATGCCAATTATACGGATCCTGCCCAATTGCCGATCATCTGTTTGATCATGCTGGTGATCATTGTGGCGGGCGTGATTACCATTTACAGTATCTATTACATTTCCATGACGCAGAGGATTCAGGAATTTGGAAGAATCAAGGCCATGGGGGCGACCAGGAAGCAGGTCCGGCAGATTGTGCTGCGGGAAGGATTCTGTGTGGCGCTCATTGCCCTGCCGTTGGGGCTGGCAGTGTCCACTGTTTTACTAAAACCACTTCTGTTGTATTTTGTCAATATGGCAGGGAAGTCTGCATTCCGGCAGGGGTATGAGGAAATCCTCCGAAATGGGGAATGTAATTTGTATCCCTGGTGGCTTTATCTGCTGACTTGTGTAGTAGCGCTGGTAACCGTGTATCTGTCCCTTCTGCATCCCATGCAGAAAGCGGCGGGAATTTCGGAAGTGGAAGCCATGCGCTATCAGGAAAAGCAGAGCGGAAGCAGGGAAAGAAAGGGATACCAGGATCTTACCGTGGGCCGGCTGGCAAAAACGAACCTGTATGGGGATCGGAAGAAAAGCGTTCTCACTATTCTGACTATGAGCATCACGGGGATGTTTGTGATGGTGGTCGCTACGGCCCTGTCCTGTGCCAGTCCTTCGGAAAGCGCGGACAGTGATCTGTATGGACAGTATGAATTATCGCTGGATACGGAAAGCGGCAATCAGGAGCACCCGGAAAAGGAATGGGATCGTGTCATTGCGAATAATCCGCTGACCGCGGAACTAAAAGCGCAGATCGAGCGTCTGGACGGTGTGGAAAGGGTAGAAACCTTTACGAATGTTATGGTGGAGTCAGATCTGCAATACCAGGGGGAAATCGCGGCGAATCAGGTGCTGGGTTTACCGGAAAGTTGTTTTGAGGAACTCAAAAAAGGAATTGTGGAAGGAAAGGCGTCCTGGAGTGATCTTCTGGAAGGGGATAAGGTCATTGTAAATAAGGCTCTGCTGTACTGGTGTCCGGAAGTGAAGGTGGGTGATCAGATTCAGATTCGCATAGAAGAGGAGGGGCAGATGGTATCCCGGGATCTGGAAGTGATTGCTATTGGGGATTACCGGTTCGGACTGACAGGATTCTGTGATCTTATTTTTTCCAAAGAAGCGGCGGACAGCCTGCTTAGGCAGGACTGTACCGGAAGTTTTCAGGTGCTGGCAGAGAAGAAGTATGACGCAAAACTGGAGAAGGAGCTGCAGGAGCTGGCCGCGTCATCCGGGTTGGTGGCAATGCAGACCTGGAAAGAAAAATACGATTTCTGGAAGAATTCCATGAACATTACACAGATTGTCTGCATCGCGTTCCTGTGCATTCTCAGTATGATCTGTATTATGAATCTGATCAACACCATGATTCACAGCGTTCACATCCGGAAGAAAGAACTGGGTATGATGCAGGCCATAGGGATGACGGACGCACAGATGGCAAAGATGCTGCGGATGGAAGGACTGTTCTATACAAGCGGGACGCTGCTGTTGACTATCGGAGCCGGAAGTATCCTGGGATATCCGGTGTTCCTGTGGATGAAAGCGCAGCATCTGTACAGTGTGACCCATTATCATTATCCGACGGAAGCCGCGGTGATTGTGGTAGTAGTGATGGTGGCGGTACAGTTGCTTCTGACCACCGCGCTGGCCAGGTCGGTGAAAAAAGAATCGCTGATTGACCGGATCCGGTTCAGTGAGTGAAGCTTCCTCCTTGTGTCGTTTCGGAACAGATGGCTGGCGCTCCGGGATTACCGGGGCGGTCTGGCTGGAATGCAGCGAATGATTAAAACGAAATGATATCGAACATTTTTTCAGTGAACAAACATAAAGTTTATGTTGTGAAATAATAAGATTATGAGGGAAGAATTGTCCTGTTCCTTTGTTTTTGATAATAATGAAATGATTACGCAAAAAAGGCGCGGCGGGATCTTTTCAGGCATGTGGAAGCGCGTTTGACCGCCTGTAAAACAGAAGGGAGAGGACGAAATGAACAGAAAGAAATTTTTATGTATGTTTGCTTTGATAATGGCGGTATGTTTCACAGGAATTGCAGGATGCGGGGGCTCCGGGGATGATGCGGGAGAAAATGCGGCGCCGGCACAGGAAGAAACAGACGCAGCGAACAATAAGACGGATGCGGCAAAAGAGGATCCATCGGAAAAGGAAAAGCAAAAGAATTGGAAGAATCCATGGTAAACGATGGGGAGACGGACGAGGCGGCGACAGAGGAAGGTTAAAATGCCTCGGCGACGGGGAACAGACGGACTATTCTGTGATCACGGAGACAGAGGATTTGAAAGCCGTTATGGATTTTGTGAAAGCGCAGCCCTGTGTAGATGCGTCCCGGATTACAATGATGGGACAGAGCATGGGAGGGCTGGTAACTTCTCTGGTAGCGGCGGAACGGGCAGATGAAATCGCGGATGTGGTGTTATTTTATCCGGGACTGATGGCGCCGGAAAATCTCAGGGAAGAATATCCGACGGCGGCGGACCTGCCGACGGAACCCGCGAAGTTTCTCGGTGCGGAAGTAGGCCCCGTCTTCTTTTGGGATTCCTATGATCTGGATGTATACGGCACCATCGGAAATTATACAGGGCTTGTATTATTGCTGCATGGTACGGCGGACAAGCTGGTTCCGGTCAGTGTTTCGGAGAAAGCGCTGGAAGTATATGAAAATGCCGAACTGAAAGTGATTGAAGGCGGCAATCACGGATTTCCGCCGCTGGAAGACGGGACGAATGTCAGAGAGATTGCGTATAATTATATTATGGAATTTCTGGAGAACAGGTAGATTATTTTATTACTATGAAACAAAACCTTCAGGGTAGCTTCAAAAGCGCAAATTACCCTTATTAAACTTAAAAAGTTGATTTTGAATTTAAGGAAAGAGTGGCCGGGAAATGTTATTTTTCGGTCACTCTTTGTCTGTCGGGGCTAGACGCTGTTTTCCTGCGAGGAGTTTTATCAGCACATTCCACGTTAAAAAAGTGACGTTTCACGTCAGAAGAAAACAGGAAAGGGAAAATATGTTATAATTGCTTACTAACAGAAGCGTGAATGAAACACAAAAGAATAAGGGAAAAGGAGTGGAGATTTTGATATGAAGACAAAACAGGCATTGAACCCGTATCTGCCAAGTTACGAATATGTGCCGGACGGAGAACCACATATTGTGGACGGCCGAGTGTATGTGTATGGTTCTCATGACCTTTTTAACGCATTGAACTTCTGCCTTGGAGATTATGTGTGCTGGTCTGCACCGGTGGATGATCTGGGGAACTGGAGGTATGAAGGCTGTATTTTTAAACGGGAGCAGGATCCGGCGGCACCGAAGATCCGGCTGACCAATGGGCTGGCGGCGCCGGATATGGTACAGGGACCGGACGGAAGATATTATCTGTATTACTTTATGGGTGGCACCAAGATGATTTCTGTGGCAGTCTGTGACGAGCCGGCCGGGAAATATGAATTTTACGGCTATGTACAGTATCCGGATCAGGTGCCTATCGGAAAGAAGAACGAACCGCTTCAGTTTGATCCGGGGATCTTTATGGATGATGATGGAAGGTTGTATTTATATACCGGTTTTGCATTGCAGGGGAATCCCATTCTTCTGGACGGCTCTAAACCGACGGAACACGGCGCCATGTGTTTTGAACTGGATCCCAAAGATATGCTGACCGTGTTGAGCGGGCCAGAGTACATTGGTATTGCCGGTGAAAAGGAATCCATTGGCACTCCCTATGAAGGGCATGCGTTTCTGGAAGCCAGTTCCATGCGGAAATTCGGGAATACTTATTACTTCATTTACAGTTCCCTGAACAGTCACGAACTGTGCTATGCCACCAGTGACAACCCGACGCATGGCTTCCAGTATGGCGGTATTCTGGTAAGCAACGGGGATATCGGTCTTTCGGGCGTTACGGATGTAAAGCATGCGAAGAATTATACCGGAAATACCCATGGCAGTCTGATCGAGATCAACGGAAACTATTATATTTTCTATCACCGGCACACCAACAGAAAACAATCCTCAAGACAGGCCTGCGCGGAACGGATTCGTTTTGAGGACGGGAAGTTTTATCAGGCGGAGAATACGTCCTGCGGACTGAACAACGGTCCTCTGGAAGGAAGAGGGAAATATCCGGCTTATATTGCATGCAATCTGTATGGAAAAGACGGGACCATGTTTTACAGCATGATCAAGCACCGCAAAGGTTCCTATCCGTTTTTTACGCAGGAAGGGAAGGACCGGGAGGAAGGACCGGATCAGTATGTGGCCAATGTCTGCGACGGATCCGTTGTCGGCTTCAAGTATTTTGATCTGGCAAAGACAAAAGAAATCCGGATCAATCTCAAAGGAAACGCCCGCGGGACGGTACTGGTAAAGGACGGAGATACAGCGCAGGCCAATGTACTTGTAGAGATTCCGGTGACTCCGGCAAAAAACGGGCACGGTTTCGTGGGAAAACTGGAAAATGTGAAAAATAATCAGGCGCTGTTTTTTACGTTCCAGGGAAAAGGATCATTTGATTTTATTTCCTTCGATTTACATTGAAAAGATGAGTGAATGCTCATGTGGCATAAAGTAACACACAAGAATTTGATAGATAGCAGCCCACTATTCCATTGCTATTCTACAATAATATGGATTGAGAAAACCTCTCTGATACAGTATAATAAAGTGTCAGGGAGGTATCTTTATGAAGAAAATACTTATCGTTGAAGATGATTTTACCATACAGGTACAGCTAAAGACCCTTTTATCTGGAAATGGATATGAGGTTTTTGCTGTTACAGATTTTTCCCAGACAATCCAGCAGATAAAGGCGTTTGTTCCACATTTGGTTATTTTGGATATAAAGTTGCCGGGAAATAACGGCTTTGAAATATGTTCAGAGATTCGCGCTTTTTCAGATATTCCTATTGTGTTTGTGACAAGCAGTAACACGGATATGGACGAACTGAACAGCATTATGCTGGGAGGCGACGCTTTTATTACAAAGCCCTACAACACTGCAATCCTGCTTGCCAAAATTGCTGCACTGTTAAAACGGGCATACCCTTCCCCGCAAACAGAATTTTTCACATGGAATGGGGTAACTCTGCATTTGGAAAGCAGTGTAATAGAATACAAAGAGCAAAAGGCAGAATTGACAAAAAATGAATTGAAAATCCTATACTATCTTTTTAAGAACGCTGGGAAAATTTGCTCCCGAAATGACATTATAGACTTCCTTTGGGATAATCAGCTATATGTTGATGATAATGCGCTAAGTGTCAATGTCACCCGTATTCGTGATAAGCTTAATAAAATCGGGTTTACCGATTTTATTAAGACAAAACACAGACAAGGATATACATTATGAGCGGAAAACTATATCTAAAAAATCAAATACCAGCCATTCTTGTAAACCTTATGGGTATGCTGGCACTTGCCTTGTTTTTACTTGCAAGTGGAAACCAGTTTCAAACTGTTATGTTTATCTTTATGGTCTGGTTCATTATCTTAACCACATATCTATCGGTTGTCTACTATGCGCGAAAGAGGTATTTGAATCAATTACTGGATATGACAGAACAGTTAGAAGAAAGGTATCTAATGCCGGAAATTATGACAATACCAGAGAAAGCGGACGAGCAGGTTTTTTATCAGATTATGAAGATGGCAGAAAAATCCATGCTTGAAAAAATAGGCGCAATACAGAATGAGCAAAAAGAATATAAAGAATACATTGAGCAGTGGATACATGAAGTAAAAACACCGATTACAGCAATGAAGCTGCTTTGTGAGAATAACTGTTCCCCCTTCGCCAGAGAAATACTGGCAGAGTTGGAAAACATCAATCAATATACGGAGCAGGCACTTTATTATGCCAGAAGTAAACATACAGAGAAAGACTATTCTGTTCGTGAGATAGACTTATGTGATGTTGTACATAGTGCAATCGCAGACAATAAATATCTTCTGCGCCAAAGTAACATGACAATTACGATAGATGATATAAAAAACAGGGTTTATACTGATGATAAGTGGGTGCGGTTCATCTTAAATCAGATTATCGGCAATGCGATAAAATATCGCACCGAACAGCCTGTTTTGCATTTTTCTACAATAAAGACAAATGATAGGATTGTTTTGTTTATCAGCGATAATGGGATAGGGATTCCCCAAAGTGATTTACCCCGCATTTTTGAAAAAGGATTTACTGGCAGGAACGGGCGAATTAAAAAAGATTCTACTGGAATTGGTTTGTATCTTTGCAAGCGTCTTTGTGATAAGTTGGGAATAGGGCTTACTGCTCATTCAGAAAACAAAGGGACAACGGTTGCGCTTTCTTTTCAGTTGAACGATTTTGTTACCGGAGTGCAGGGCTGATATGTCCTGCACTTCTTACATTTTTGTAAGAACTTCGTAAGAAAACTTGATACAAAAAAGGTACTGCACCCTTTATAATAATCCCAATTCGGCTTTGTGTTCCCGACAAATCATAATGAATAGGAGCGTATAATTATGTCATTTAAGAAAAAGTCCAGAATCATCGCATTGATCATGCTTATTTCTGCAATCGTGTTCTTTGTGTTTGCTATCACTCATCCAACAGCCAGTTTCCCTTGGAGTAATACTATAACATATTTCATTTATGCTGTTTACATTTTAATCATGGTGGTACTGTTTGTTGCTCCGTACAGAAAGGGAAAATAAATGCTGCTACGAATAAATATACAAAGTGGAATAAATGTTAGTCTTAGGGAACACAAAAGCGAATTGGGAGTTACAATAAAGGTATGAAACAGTAAGGAGGCTTATCAAATGAACACAATTTTGGAACTGGAGCATATCCAGAAATACTATGGCAATGGCGGGAATATTACTAAAGCCATTCAAGATATTAGCTTTTCCGTTGAAGTCGGGGAATTTCTCGGCATTATGGGGGCGTCCGGCTCTGGAAAAACAACGCTGCTTAATTGTATTTCCACCATTGATACAGTAAGCGCGGGACATATTTTTTTAGAGGGAACAGATGTGACAGAAATCAACCCAAAATCCCTTGCCCGTTTTCGCAGGGAAAATTTAGGGTTTGTGTTTCAAGATTTCAATTTATTAGATACATTAACAATTTCAGAAAACATTGCTCTGGCATTGGCAATCAATCACACACCTGCCGGGAGTGTAGAACCCCGTATTTTGGAGATAGCCGAGAAGTTAAAGATCAGTGATATTCTAAACAAATATCCCTATCAGGTATCAGGGGGACAAAAGCAGCGTTGCGCTTGTGCAAGAGCGATTATCAACAATCCTAAACTCTTATTAGCAGATGAACCCACAGGGGCATTAGACAGCCATTCTTCACAAATGCTGTTGTCTACAATCCAAAGTATCAATGCGCAGCTACGGGCAACCATTCTTATGGTAACCCATGACGCTTTTACCGCCAGCTATGCAAGCCGTATCCTCTTTTTGAAAGATGGGGAAATCTTTATGGAACTGCGTAAGGGTAGTGACAGCAGAAGCGCCTTTTTTGATAAAATTCTGAATGTCCTTACTATCATTGGAGGAGGACAGAGCCATGTATGCTAAACTTGTTTTCAGAAACGCAAAGCGGTCTGTAAAAGATTATTTGGTTTACATTGTCACAATGACAATCTGCGTTACCTTGTTTTATGCGTTTCTCTCCATTTCCAGTAGCTATTATAACCCGGATATAGGCAGTGAGTATGATTTTACTCTGTTAAGCGATGGAATGAAAGCGGCAATCTGCATGATAACATTGCTGCTGTTATTCTTGATACGGTTTGTCAACCATTATATGCTCCGGCAGAAGCAAAAAGAGTTTGCCATTCAATCTATTATGGGAATGGAACAAAAGACCATTGGACGAATTTTCTTCGCAGAAACACTGATTATGGGAATGATTTCAATTCTGATTGGTATTTTTTTCGGCGTATTCTGTTCCCAGTTTATAACGGCAATGCTCCTTACTGCTTATGGTAAACCCTATGAAATATCATGGAATTTATTTCCGGATACAGTTTTATGGACGGTGGCATTTTTTGCTTTTAGTTTTTTAGTAGTAGGAATTTTCAATACCCATATCATTCAGAAAACGAAAATTATTACTATGCTTTCCGCAGAGAAAGAGAACGAGCCAGAACTCAAAAAGAGCCGTTGGATTTCTGTTGCGGTAATACTCTTTGAACTGATTACAGTATGGGCATTTATTACAGGAATACAAAAGGTCTGGTTTTATTATGACTCCCGCTTTGTGCTTCCGGTACAACTCATGTATTGGGGAAACATTCTTTTTCCGTTGCTCACTCTGCTTTGGTCTGCATTTTGCCTAATCAAAAAAGGGAAAAAGAATATGCTTATTACCGGATTGCTGATATGCTCTGTACTAAATGCTTTTACAGCAGCCAGCGTTGCAGCATTAACAAATAAATATTATCTGCCTTTAGGTGCCGGTATGCTCAATCAATATCTGCTGTTTCTCTTGATTGATTTGCTTTTCTTCATTGGTGCATTGATTTATCTTGCCAGCAGCTTTATTGTCGCGTGGAAAGAAAAATCGCCGGAACACCGATACCATGAGGAAGCACTGTTCTTTTTCGGGCAGATTACTTCAAAGTTAAATACAACCAGTAAAACAATGACACTGATTTGCATAACCCTTGTGCTTGCTATTTTCCTGTTCATTGCTGCCCCCATTTTGGTAGGTTGGGCTTCCGGTTATCTGGATATACGCTCTATGTATGATGTGCAGGTATTTTCAAGGTACAATGATGTGTATGAAGAAAAAAATCTTCCGCAGGACAATTATGAAATCATCACTGATTTTTTTGCAGCACACGAAATAGAGACTGTGTATGATTGTACTTTTAATTTATATCTTCCGAAAAAGACCGATTTTCATAACCGGATAAAGTATGACTTTCCTGTCGTGGCGATTTCTTTAAGTGATTATAATGCCATACGGAAAATGTTGGGATATGAGCAGATTTCTTTAGGAGAGAATGAATTTGTAACACAGTGGAAAACAATAGCAACGGGAGAAGAAAGAAATAGTTTTATTGCAGAGCATACCAGTGTTGTAACAGATGGAGGAACGTTGAATATTTCCGAGCAGTCTTATTCCGAGGAAGCAATGGGAGAATCACTTTATAATTCCTATACAGATGTCCTTTATGTATTCCCGGACAAAATATGTGAGGAATTACTGCCAGTTATGAGAAACCGTTATATTACAACAACAAAAAATATCACTTATGAAAACGCAAGGGAACTGGGAAGACTTTTTACAGCGAAATATCCAGAGCAGGCAGAAAGCGGTGTTGCGTATGGTGTGCGTTTCAGCACGCTTCAAACAAATAGTGCAATCGCAAATAACTTTATCCTACAAACAGGAATGATTTATGGTGCGGTTGTACTGATGGTAATTTGCCTTACAGTGCTTTCTTTACAGCAGCTTTTAGACGCAGGGCAATATAAATACCGCTTCTCCGTACTCCGAAAATTAGGTGTAGAGGAGCATCATATCAATAAACTTATCTTGAAGCAGTTGAGTGTCTGGTTTGGACTTCCAATTATCGTAGCAATTATTGTAGCTGCTGTTGTGATTGGTTATTTTATTCAGACTATATCAGCCGAAATCTCTGCGTATATAGGGCTTACCGCATTAATGTTACAGATTGGGGCAACAGTGGGAATTTTGGTAATCTTGTTGCTTTGCTATTTTATCAGCACATGGGTTATCTTTAAACGTTCTGTTAATTCATAGTGCAGCTTGTAGCAAAGACAAACGAGCCAGTCAACGGTCAAGATGAACGGGCTACGCCCGCCGTTGACAGCCCCGCCTGTCTTTGCTTCCCGGTAATCAAGAGGGCGACAGCAAGGAGTGCTGCCGCCCTCTCACATTATCCAGAAAGGGGAAATTTTATGGATTGCACAGAAGCATATAAAGAACATATCGAATACACATTTAACGCTTTTTGCAGAGTTGTCATTCGCTATGCGGCTATCAACGCATGGCGTAACAGGGATAAACGGCGGCAAAGGGAAATATCTTTTGAATACCTCACAGAAGAAAAGTTTTATCCGTTTAGTACGACCGGGTATCAAATCCGCAGGGCTTTACAGCTTCTGCACAAAGAAATGGAGGTGCTTTTACATGGGGAATCCGAACCTTTTACCCTATGAAACGATTGTCCGGGCGACCAGCGGAGAGCCGGAAGCCGTGGACGAGGTTTTACGACATTACAGCAAGCGAATCCGAATCGCTGCCATTGAAAACGGGCATATCGACAGGGATACGGAGGACAGCATAAAATCACGGCTTGTTGCCGCATTGTTCAAGTTCCGTTTTGATGAACAGCCATACCCCAAAACTGAATAATCGCCGCTACATAGAACGGCACACCAAGACAGGAAATCAAGAAAACGGATCCTATGCCAGGGGGATTTCAGGGAGGATTCGGATATAGATATTATGATATTGCTTGCTATGTCAGATTTAGATTTAAAGGCATATAGTCAGCCGCTTTCTTATATGACCTATGATTTTAACCTGGATAATGATCTTGCTATAAAGCCGATTGTCAAGAGTGAGATTCACTTTAAGAAATGGATTACAAATTATCCGCTTTATGCAAATATCCATAAAGAAGGAGTGATCTTATATGGAGCCGCTAAAAGAAGATACAGGGACACGAAAAGACTTGTGTTTATATTGAATCCAGACAGCCAGTATAGAGTCTAGTTAATTTGGAGACGTTATACTAGGGATAATTTGAGATCGGCACGAATATTATTGGCGGCAGAGGAGTATAAGAGCGCGAACAACCGAGCATATTATGCTATTTTTTATGCTGTAAATGCGGTCCATGTCTTGCATGGAAGTGCTTTTAAACGTCACAAAGATGTAATCGGAAATTTCAATAAAAATTATGTGAAAACAGAAATTTTTCCAAGGGAAATTGGAAGAAAAATTGGAGAGGCAGAAGAAATACGTCATGCAAGTGATTATGATGATTTCTACATTGCCAGCAGAAAGGAATCCGAACGTCAGGTTGCAGTAGCCGATGAATTTATACAGTTGATTGAAAAATATTGTAAAGAACAGATGGATTTAACAAATAAAACACGTTTGTGAAATATCCGGATTCTAAACTTTTCGATCGTGTTTCCTGTGTATTGGAATATGAAAAAGAACGTGAGTATAGAGGATCTGCAGAGGCGGTTCAATTGGAATTGTCTCTGCTTTTTCTTATAGATAAAAACAAAACTTGCAGAAGCGCATGCGAATGAGCTATAATTAAAAAAATTTATTATATGGAATTAGTCAGTCAGAAAAATACAATCGGATATCTGCCAAAAGCAACAAAAGAAGAACGGGATATTAAATAAGAACAACAGGAGAGAAGAATCATGATTCATATCGCGATCGTAGAAGATGATGATATGTACGCCAGAAAGTTAAAGGCCAATCTGGAGCGTTATGGTGAAGAACGCGGAGAGAAAATGAAAATTTCCGGCTTTCAGGATGGAGAGGATATTGTAACCAATTACAAAGGAGATTATGATATCATTCTGATGGATGTAAAGATGACCTTCATGGACGGGATGAAAGCGGCGGAGCGGATTCGGGAACGGGACAATATGGTGGTAATCATTTTTATTACCAATATGCCGCAGTATGCCATGCAGGGGTATGCGGTAGATGCGCTGGACTACGTGCTGAAACCGGTATCCTATTTTGCGTTGAGCCAGAGACTGGACCGCGCGATTGAGCGGATGCGGCAGAGGGAACATAAGCGATATATGACGGTGCCGGCGAAAGGCGGAGTGCGGAAACTGGATCTGAGTAAGGTACGCTATCTGGAAGTCTGGGATCATCGGCTGTTTATTCACATGGTGGACGAAGATATTGAGACAAAGGGAACGATTCGGGATATGGAGGAAAGTATTTCCAGCTCCCAGTTTTTCCGTTGTAATAAATGCTATCTGGTGAATCTGGAATATGTAGAAGGGGTACAGAATAATGATATCTTTGTGGGAAAAGATACGGTGAGAGTCAGCAGGGCGAAGAAAAAAGAATTTATGGATGCACTGAACAACTATATCAATGAGGTGAGCAAATGAGCGGCGCGAATCTGGTAAATACGCCCGGATACTACTATGCGGCGGCTTATTGGCTGGCGGCGCTTTTATATAGTTTCTATTTGAAAAAGAAAGGGACTCTGCGGAAACGCTGGTGTATCCGGGTGCTGATTTTTGTCCCGCTGCTTGGTTTTATGATTGCAACAAATGGCGTGCCCAAGATTTTATTCCTTCCCTGTATGGTGGTCAGTCTCCTGCTTGTGTTTGTGATGATGTACAATACATGTGACGCAGGGCTGGCGGAGACTTCGTATTACTGTGCGCGGGCATTTGTGCTGGGAGAGTTTACAGCTTCATTTGGGTGGCAGATTTTTTACTATGCATCCGGAATCTGGGGCGGTTTTTTACACCCTGCGTGCAATCTGCTTCTGGAAGTTCTGATTTACGGGAGCGTGCTGTGGATTGCCGGACGGCTGGAAAAACGATTTGAAAGAGAGAATGAAGTCATTGAGATCGGAAAAAAGGAACTGCTTCCGTTGATGGTCATTGTGGTCATTGTATATGCTGTCAGCAATCTAAGCTATCTGTACAGCAATACCCCGTTTTCCAGTGCGTTTTCTTTTGAGGTTTTTATTATCCGGACGATGGCGGATTTGGGAGGGGTAGCAATTCTTTACGCCTACCATACGCTTCTGGTGGAGCAGCAGTATCGTTTTGAGACGATGAATCTGCAGAATATGCTGGATATTCAGTATACCAATTATCAAATGTCGGAACAAAGCGTGAATCTGGTGAATCAGAAATACCATGATCTGAAGCATCAGATTGCGATTTTGCGCGCGGGCGCAATCTCCAATCAGGATATGACGGCGTATCTGGATGTGATGGAGGAAGAGATCAAAAGTTACGAGGCGCAGAATAAGACGGGAAACCGGGTACTGGATACGATTCTGACAGGGAAAAGTCTGTATTGTCAGAAGCGGGAGATTCAGTTGGCCTGCGTGGCGGACGGCGCAGCGCTGAATTTTATGGATACCATGGATTTAAGCGCCCTGTTCGGCAATATTCTGGATAATGCTATTGAAAATACAGAAAAAGTAAAGGATCCGCAAAAGCGTTTGATTCATCTGACGATTACCACACAGAAAGAATTTCTGCGGATCCGTATGGAAAATTATTTTGACGGGGAATTGAAGCTGAAAAACGGAGTACCGGTTACGACGAAGAAAGAAAAAGGGTATCACGGGTATGGAATCAAAAGTGTGAAAAGTATCGTAGGGAAATATGGCGGTTCCGTTACGATTGAAGTGCGGGAACACTGGTTTGAGCTGCGGATTTTAATTCCGCTGGCACAGAGCAGAGGAAAAACCGGAAACAGCAAATGACGATATGCCAAAAAACCACCGGCGGCGGGTTCTGTATGCCGTATTTTAGGCAATATTCGCAGTGTACTATGCGTATATGCATGGTATGCCAAAAAACCGCCGATGGCAGGTTTTCTGTATTTTATAAAACAAGATAGGGAAAGAAGGTGCTGTACATGCGGTCGGAAGAACTGCCTGTACAGCATTTTTTGTGTCCCTGGGTGCGGAAAAGATGTTCGTACAGTATTTTTTTTGTCCTGGTATACGGAAAGCTGCCGGTTACGGACTTTTTGTGTGTATGTATATACGGAAAAACTGTCGGTTACAGATTCTTTGTATCCTCTGAAGAGTGGTTTCGTATAATTTGCCGAAACAGAAAAGGCAGGATTAAAAATATTTGTGCTTTTTATCTTGCTGTGCGCAGGAAAAACCAGGGATATCAGTCTTTCTGAATAAAGAAAGAATGCAATTAGCGTTAAAAAATGAACCATTTGCGATAAAAACAATCCGGATAAAGGAAAATCAGATAAACTGGATGCAAAACTTCCGAACACAAAAATACAATAACGGAGGAATCAGGTTTATGGAAAAACGGGATTTGAATCAGGGATGGTTTTGCAGATGTCTGACCAGAGAGGAAGCGGCGTATCCGGTTACGCTGCCCCACGACGCGATGATTCGGGAGCCAAGAACGGAACAAAGTGAAGGAGAAGGAAATATCGGCTGGTTTCTGGGGGGAGATTATGAATATACAAAAAAATTTGTACTTCCTGCCGAAGACCGGGGAAAGAAAATCCTTCTGGAATTTGAGAGTGTCTATCACAACGCGGAAGTATATCTGAACGGAAAACAGGCAGCTTACCGTCCTTATGGATATATAAACTTTTATGTGGAGGCGGAAGAGTATGTAAGGCCGGGGGAAGAGAATGAGATTCGGGTAATCGCCCGGAATTCTGATCAGCCCAACAGCCGGTGGTATCCGGGAACCGGAATCTACCGTCCGGTCTGGCTGTATGTGGGAGAGGAAAAGCACATTCCGGTGAACGGCGTGAAGATTCGCACGATCAGTTATGCACCGGCGGTAATTGAGGTGGAAGTCCGGACGTCCACAGCGGGAGAAGTACAGGTGGAGATTCTGGATGAAGGGAAGACTGTGTGTTCTTCCCGGACAGAGGCAGCGGAGAGAAAGGCATGTTTCCGACTGGAGATTCCGGATGCAAAGCTCTGGAGCTGTGAGA
The DNA here is from genome assembly GCA_910574195.1 of Lachnospiraceae bacterium. Lineage (GTDB taxonomy): Bacteria > Bacillota > Clostridia > Lachnospirales > Lachnospiraceae > Schaedlerella. Next base: position 30,628 of record CAJTBF010000014.1, read on the forward strand.
CGCCAAAGTTGTATGTCTGCCGGGCCACATTTGGGGAGGATGTGGTGGAAGAAACATTTGGGATACGTCTGCTGGAGTGGAATCCGGAAGTGGGAATGGCCATCAACGGAAAGCGTGTCATTCTGCGGGGCGCCTGTATCCATCATGATAATGGTCTTCTGGGGGCCTGTGCATATCCGGAAGCAGAGGAACGAAAGGTACGCATTTTAAAAGAGAACGGTTACAATGCGCTGCGTTCCGCCCATTATCCCTGTTCGAAGGCCATGCTGGAAGCCTGCGATCGTCTGGGAATGCTGATGATGGATGAATATGTGGACGTATGGTATATCCATAAGACTGAATATGACTACGCGGGCGTTCTGCTGGACTGGTGGAAGGAAGATCTGCGGGACATGGTAGAAAAGGATTATAATCATCCCTGTGTAATCATGTATTCCACCGGAAATGAAGTGGCGGAGACGGCACAAAAGAAGGGAATTAAACTGACCGGGCAGATGACGGAATATTTACATAAGCTGGATAAAACCCGCCCGGTGACCTGCGGGATCAACATTTTCTTTAACTTTTTGAGCTCTGTCGGCCTGGGCGTTTACAGTGATGAGAAAGCAAAGAAAAATGCGGAGGCGGCGTCCACTTCCACAAAGGAACATACCAAAGAGAACGGAAAGAAAAAGAAAAAACCGGTGGGAAGCGAATTTTATAATACGCTGGCCTGCCTGGTGGGCGACTATTTTATGAAGATTGGCGCCACATTGCCGCCCTGTGACTGGAAGACGAAAGACGCCTATGCCAACATGGATATCGCCGGATACAATTATGGGCTGTTCCGTTATAAACATGATCTGAAAAAATATCCCGGACGATTGATTCTGGGAAGCGAGACATTCTGTAAAGACGCTTATGCGTTCTGGGAAATTGCAAAACGAAATCCGCGGATTATCGGAGACTTTGTGTGGGCCGGAATGGATTACATCGGCGAAGTCGGTGAAGGAGCAGCGGAGTATGCGGATTACAAAGGGGAAAACCCGGCGACGCAGATGACCGGAGGGAACGGACGGGTGGACCTTCTGGGAAAACCAAGAGCGGAGGCGGCCTATACCCGCGTGGCGTTTGAACAGGAAACAGGACCTTTGATTGCGGTGACTCCGGTGTATCAGACAGAGAAACTGCAGTTGACCGGCTGGCAGTTGACGAAGGCGCTGGAGAGCTGGTCCTGGCGCGGCAGCGAAGGCCGTCCGGCAATCGTGGAAGTCTATGCGAGAGCGGCGGAAGTGGAATTGCTGATCAATGGAACGAGTGTGGGAAGACGGAGGTTGAAAAAGAACTGTCGTGCCGTATTTAAAACAACGTATGCAGACGGGGCGATTACAGCGTTTTCCTATGATGAGAGAGGGAGGAAAATCGGAGAGCAGACACTGCAGACTGCCGGGGAGGATACGCAGCTTTCCCTCAAGCCGGAAAAGGCATGCCTGCGTCCGGGCGAGCTGGGATTTGTTCCGCTTCAGTATACCGATGGGCAGGGAATCTGGAAACCGACGGAGAAACATTTACTGAAAGTAAACGTGGAGAATGGGACACTGGAAGGATTGGGAAGCGCCAATGCCTATGTGGAAGGCGGTTATACACAGGATACAGTAAAAACCTATTATGGAGAGGCTATGGCTGTGATCCGGGCAGGACAGGAAGGCCCGGTGAGGCTGACCGTGACAGATGAAACGCATACGTATACGACAGACATCCCTGTAAATGAGATCGGACAGCAGGGAACGTGAACTGAAAAAGATAGAGGTACGAACAGGAAAGACGGAAACAGAGGAACGGAGGAAAAACGGAACGAGCAGAGGAACGGAGGGAAAAGAAGATGAGAAATGGAAGAAGGTGGATGGCGGCCGCGCTTTCTGCCGGCATGGTATTTTCACTGACAGCCTGCGGCGGCACGGCCAATACAGGGAAAACGTCCGGAAGTGCATCCGGCGGCGGGGTGCCGGTGCTCACGGGACCGACGGTTGCGTTTTTGAATGTGGACGCAAAGGCACAGATTGCGAATCTGAAAACACAGGGAATGACGGATCCGCTGGGAATGGATGTGGAGACTCCGGCATTTTCCTGGCAAATGCTCTCTGATGTGGTGGGAGCGGCGCAAAAGGCTTATCAGATTGTAGTGAAGAATCCGAAAGGGGAGGTAATGTGGAATGGATAAAGTGAAAAGCGGACGTTTGTTTGCATATACCACCAAATATAAGCCGGGAATTCAAAGACAGGAAGAGCAGTTGATGGGGACGGAACTGGCGGTGGTTCAACTGGGAGAAACGACGATCTCTACCAGAAGTATTACTACCGTACAATGGACTGTTCCAAAGAATACGATATCCCCGGAGTTGTCTATGCAGTTGCTGAATCTGTTATATACAGATCCGGAGCTGATGAATCTACTCTCTTATGGGGTGGAGGGAGTACACTATGTCCGGAAGGAGGATGGATTTTTGACGAACGTGGAGGGAAAAGAAAATCCGTTTGTTTCCAATGCGTGGCAGGTTCCCAATCAGTTCCTTACGGATGTGTGGGAAGAGAATATACCGGACATTTGGGAGGAAATGCGTTCTTTTAATGAAGCAGCGGAAAAAACAACAGATTACATGTTCCGTTTTGATCCGTCCGGGTGTTATAGTACCTATCTGGCGGTGGAGGAAGTATACCGTCGGTACGCCGCGGTTCTGGAAAACGGGATGGTTCCCTGTGAGGAAGGAATCGCGCGGATGCAAAAGGAACTGGAAACGGCAGGAATTGATCTTCTGATTGAACAGGTAAAGCTTCAGTGGGAGGAGAGCGGACTGTAAGGGGGGGTACAGAGAACAACAATCCACGTGTGAAAAGCGACGGTTTACGTATAAAAAACGCAGTGATTGAAAAAGATTGGTACAGTAAAAAATACTGGACAGAACAGTAAAAAACCTTTAATATAACAAAAAAGTAAGAAGCAGACTGACAAAAAACAGGCTGACAGGAGAGAAAGATGGAAAAGAGGAATTGGATCTGGTATCCCGGGGATTTTGAGTTATATCATGCAATGAAGCAGAATTTCAGCCGGGTAGAACGAGGGTATGGCTGGCCGGCTTTCTGGAAGAGTGAAGGATTTCGAAACCGGGTGGCGTTCCGGCGGACCTATGAGTTGGAGGAAGAAACCACTTTCTGCGTATGGTCGGATGCCATCGGTTATGTAATGGCCGGGGAGCAGAAGAAAGCATTTGGACATCCGGTGGTATGTGGTCCCGGAAAGGTTTCCGTTTCGGTTCATGCAGGCTGTATTGAGAAGTTCCCAAGTATTTATATTGAAGGAGCCGTTATCTATTCCGATGCGGGATGGATGGTGGAAGATTATGAGAAACCGCCGGTTCCGGTGGGGTACAGCCGTTATTTCACAGAAAAAAGACAGGATCCTTCCATATGGGAATATAGTGAGACGCTTTGTTATCCGGTGAAGACTGAGGAAGTAGAAGGCGGAGTACTGTTTGAATTTGAGACGGAGATGACAGCGATTCTGAAGGCAGAACCCGGTCCGAAAACAGACGGTGCGTATGACAGTGTGAGTACAGAAGACAGTGTATTCGGAGATAAAAAAGATGCAGGGGAGACGGTTCGCTGTTTTGAAAATCGGAAATTGGAGATTCGCTGCGGAGAGTCCCGGGAGGAGGCATTGAGTCCACAGTGCTATTATAGCTGGCAGCCAGATGCCGGGAGTGGGGAATGCCCCTGCTGTGCGCTGCGTTATGCCTATATTCCGCACTGCAAAGAGGGGGAGTGTCATTGACGGCCCGGTATCAATATGTGGAGATCCCGGCGGTGGCTTCCTTTCATTGTGACGACGGACTGCTGAACCGGATCTGGGAAGTTGCCGCACATACCTTTTCACTTTGCAGTGGTATTTTTTTCCTGGATGGAATCAAACGGGACAAATGGATCTGGTGTGGGGACGCCTATCAGAGCCTGTTTGTCAATCAGTATCTGATGGCAGATCCGGATATCAACCGCAGAACCTTACTGGCGCTGCGTGGGAATGAGCGGATGACGACACATATTAATACCATACTGGATTATACGATGTACTGGGTATTATGCGTGAAGGAACACTATGAGGCATATGCGGATCATCCGTTTTTGATACAGGTTTTTCCCAAGATGTGCGCGCTGATGGAATTTCTGGAAGAACAGTTGGATGAGCATGGATTTGTGGTGGGAAGAAAAGGAGACTGGATTTATATTGACTGGGCGGAATTTGATAAAACCGGCCCGTTCTGTCCCGAACAGATGCTGCTGGCCGCCTGCTATCAGGTGATGGGGCGGATGGCGGAGATGCCGGAGGCGGGACGGATACAGGCAGGAAATCCGCAATATCTGAATCCTGTTTACTGGAAGGAACGTTATGAAACGTTGGTGTCTTCCATCCGGCAGTATTTCTGGGATGAGGAAAAACAGGCATATGTGGATTCCTTCACATCCGGAAAGCGAAACGTTACCCGGCATGCCAATATTTTTGCGATTTTGTTTGAGATTGCGGACGAGAAGCAAAGGAAGCAGATTGTACGACATGTGCTGCATAATGAGGCCGTGCCGAAGATTACAACCCCCTATTTCAAATTTTTCGAATTGGACGCATTGTGTCGGATGGGATGTCTGGATGAGGTGCTGGAAACAATACGGTCCTACTGGGGAGGTATGCTGAAACAGGGGGCGGTGACTTTCTGGGAGGAATATGACCCGGAGGCGCCAAAAGAAGAGCAGTATGGGATGTACGGAGATCCTTTTGGGAAAAGTCTCTGTCATGCATGGGCGGCCAGCCCGATTTATCTTCTGGGGAAATATTTTCTGGGAGTACGTCCTCTTTCCGCCGGATATCAGACTTATGAGGTACAGCCGAAGGTGCAATATTTCCGGGAGCTGGATTGCGTAGTTCCGGTGTATGACCGGACGGTACACATTACATACCGGGATTCCAGTTTGCAGATCAAGGAGGAAAAGAACGTATGACGGCATTCAGTAAAATAGAAAACTTTCAGGTACGGACCAATCAGGCTTTTTTAGATAAGGCCGCCGCTTTGGAACCGGTTCTGAACAAACGGGTGATCCGGCCCGGGCGGATGGTGAGGGTGGAAGAGAATTTTTATCACGAGGCGGTGGTAGAGGAAGATGCCCCTATGTCGGAACTTCCCGGAATGCGTCTGGGAAAGGGAGATAAGGTAATCTTTGATTTTGGAGATCACCAGGTAGGCTATGTATCTTTTGTGGCGGTACCTATGGGGAGCCACTACGATGCGCCGGCTTATCTGCGGCTGAAGTTTGCGGAAGTGCCTTCGGAACTTCTGGAGGATGCGAAGGATTATGACGGGTGGCTCAGTAAATCCTGGATTCAGGAGGAGACGCTGCATTTGGATATTCTTCCGGCGTCGGTGAATATGCCGAGAAGATATGCGTTCCGCTATATGCAGGTGGAAGTACTGGATACGTCGCCCAAATATACGCTGCAGTTTCGGAATATCTGCTGCGATTATGTATCGGCTGTGGAGATGAATACGGTGGAACCATTGCACTCCCGGGATGATCTGCTGAACCGGATGGATCGTGTCAGTCTGAAGACACTGATGGATTGTATGCAAAGCGTATTTGAGGACGGTGTGAAGCGGGATCGGAGATTATGGCTGGGAGATCTGCGGCTGCAGGCAAGAGCTAATTATGAGACATTCCGTGATTTCAATATGGTGAAGCGCTGTCTGTATCTGTTTGCGGGGATGACGTTTGCAGACGGAAGAATCGGCGCCTGCTTTTTTCATGAGCCGGATTTTCGGGTGGATGATACGTATTTGATGGACTATGCGCTGTTTTTCGCCCCGGCTCTGTGCGATTATTATGAGCAGTCGAAGGACCGGGAGACATTGGAAGAATTGTATCCCCAGGCAATGGAGCAGATTGATATCTGCTGGGACACCATGTTGGACGAGCGTCATGTGGTGGTGGATAAAGGAGAGGAGTTCTGGTGTTTTCTGGACTGGGGGGAAGGATTGAATAAACAGGCCGGCGCCCAGGCAGTTCTAATCTATACCATGCGTTATGCCATCCGGATGGCCCAATCTCTCTGTGACCAGAAACGGGTCCGGCAGATGGAAGAGCGGATGCAGATTCTCAAAGCGGCAGCCATCGAACAGTTCTGGGATGAAAAGCAGAAGATGTTTGTCAGCGGAGAGATGCGGCAGATATCCTGGGCTACCCAGGTCTGGATGATTCTTGCACGGGTATTTGATAAAGAAAAGAGCCGGGAACTGATTTTGCATACCATGCAGGTGAATCCCCGGATTCGTATGGTTACGCCGTATATGTATCACCATTATATGGACGCGCTGATTCGCTGCGGGGAGGAAGAACTGGCTCTGGAGGAAATGAAACGATACTGGGGGGAGATGATCCTGGACGGGGCCGATACATTCTGGGAACTTTACAATCCCTATAACAAACATGAGTCGCCTTATGGTTCCAGCATGGTAAACAGTTATTGCCATGCATGGAGCTGTACGCCGACGTATCTGCTGCGGAAATTTTACAAGAAAAATGAAAAGTTCAGGGAACTGTTTGAATAAGAATGGCGTAACGAGATTGCAGGGCGACTTTATAAGCAGGAAAGTTCAGGAGAGAAATGGAAGAAGCATGGAAGAAAAACTGATTTGTACACCGATTGCACATATTCGAAGCGCTTTTCCGGAAAAATTCGGAATTCCCAGGCAGAGCGGCCTGGCGGATGTTCCGGCGGAAATTGTATTTGAACCGGATTACCGGACGGCGCAGGCGTTTGAAGGACTGGACGAATATTCCCATATCTGGCTTTTGTGGGAATTCTCGGAAGTCTCCAAAAGACAGGAGGAGTGGCGGCCGATGGTCCGCCCACCCCGGCTGGGAGGGAATACCCGGGTTGGGGTGTTTGCAACCCGTTCCCCCTTTCGTCCCAATCCCATCGGCCTTTCCTGCGTCCGGCTGGATGGGATCCAGTGGGGAGAGGAAGGTCCCGTACTGCAGGTGGTGGGGGCGGATTTGCTGGACGGTACGCCGATTTTGGATATCAAACCCTATCTGCCGTATGTGGACAGCCATCCGGAGGCGGAGGGCAGTTTTGCGGAACGCAGGAAGGAAGAACGGCTGACGGTAGAATTTCCACAGAAATGGAGGGAAAAAGTTTCAGAGGAGCAGTATCGGATCCTGTGCCAGCTTTTGGAACAGAATCCACGCCCGTCTTATCAGAAAGATCCCGATCGGATTTACGGAATGCGTTACGCGGATTTGGAGGTGAAATTCACCGTAGACGATGATGGAGTTCATGTATGCGGCGTCTGTTCAGGTGTGGGGTTATGTGAAAAGTAGGTAATAGTTCAGCCTTCGGTCTCACTGTTACAAAAGTAGCTGCTGATTATGAAAAAAGAATTTCTCTTTTGCGGAGAATCCGTTATAATAGAAAGAAAGAACGGTATCGTGTTTTCCAAAGGAGAGGAGTGGAACAGATGACAGATCATATTATCATTACCATTGGCAGGCAGTTTGGAAGCGGAGGGCATGAGATTGGCAATCGTCTGGCTCAGAGGCTGGACATTCCTTTGTACGATTATAATCTGATTCGTATGGCGGCGGAAGAGTTGAAGATCACACCGGAAGAGGCGGCCCGGGTAGACGAGACAATTCTTGGAAGATATATGTCCAATGTGATTATAGGTTCCGGGGATTATATGTTGTTTATGGGCGGGGACGAGTATGAAAAGCCTTTGAGTGATAAAGTATACCAGATGCAGACAAAGATCATTGAGAAGCTGGCAGGCCGCAGTTCCTGCATATTTGTAGGAAGGTGCGCCGATTATGTGCTGGGAGATTATTCCAATTGTATGAATGTTTTTATTTACGCATACAAGGAAGACCGGATCCGCAGAATCCGGAAGGTATATGAGTTAAATGAAAAAGAGGCGTGGGATAAAATCAAAAAAGTAGACCGGACAAGAAAGATTTATTACGAAGAGCATACGGGACGGGAATGGGGAAAGATTGAGGCGCATCAGATGATGTTTAACGCAAGCCTTCTGGGTCTGGATGGCGTGGTAGACGCCTTGGAAGGAATCTACCGGAAGTGGGAGGCGCGCTGACGGCAGTTTTGCCTGATTGGTGCCTCTGTGTATGTTCGTTTTCACCGTACCTGCCTTTGCAGGAAGATCGCCCTGCCTGCTTTTATAGGAAGAATTCCGCCACGTAGGCGACAGCGGGGATGGTCAGAATGGAAAGCGCCGTGGAAAAAGAGAATACCTCGGAGGCATAGGTATAGTTCAGGTCAAACCGGATGGCCATCATGGTCAATGTGGTTGCAGTGGGACAGGAGACGGCAATCAGCATTGTATATGCAATATCCGGGTCCACCGGGATCCAGGCCAGAAATACGAGAACCGCCAGGGGAACCAGGAGCAGTTTCAGGAAACTCACCCAGTAAATGCGGAGGTGGGTAAAGATGTGTTTCAAATCCGCCTGGGCAATGGAGAAACCGGCGATCATCATGGCAAGGGGCGTGTTCATAGACGCAATGTATTCCATGGAATCAAGCAGCGGCGTGGGGATTCGTATCTGCAAAAAGAAAAGGATTGCGCCGACGATCGTTCCAAGGACAATGGGGGAAAGGAGTCCTTCCTTCAGACGCTTTGCGGAAAAGGAGCCGTTTAACAGCACCAGTCCGTGTGTCCAGGTCAGAATATTGAATATGGTGATATAAGCGGTCAGGAAAAAGACACCTTTGGAACCAAGGACGTTACTGACCAGCGGGATTCCGATAAAGCCGCAGTTGGAGTACACAGCGGAGAAACGATCCAGTGCGTAATCCGGATTGTTTTTTGCGGGGACCAGAAAATGTGCAAGAATGATGCCGATCACATGAGCCATCAGGGCAATCACGAAGGAAACAAGCAGTCCCTTTACCAGTGCGGCGTCGTATTCCGTCTGAAATACAGTGAGGATGAGACAGGGATTGACGACGATCAGTAAGAGGCTGGAAAAATTCCGATTCCCTTCCTGATTGATGATTTTCAGGCGATAACAGAGAAACGCAAGAAACATGATGAGAAGCATTTTCACCAACTGATTAAAAATAAGAATAAACATAACAGTATTTCCTCCTGGAGTGCGTCTGAAAATCGATTCTGACAATGTATCGTTTGTTGGACAAAAACAGTCGTCCGTCAGGACAGAAATACTTGTCCACATCACCCCGCTTTCGCTTCGCAAAAAACGTAACAGGCGCTAAACTCGAAAAAACCTCATTAAGCGCTGACGTTTTTTGAGAGGTTCTGATACACAAGTATTTCTGCCCTGACTATTTTTCTGCAAAAATGTAAGGTGTGTTCTGATGGGCATACTCATCCGGGCATCCCGTAATGCATGCCCATCCGGGGTAGGCGGACAGCTTACACTGTCCAATAAACCATATTCCGTCAGATTTTATGCCGGATTTCACAGGTGTGTTTTACCATACCTTCCGGGCGAAACCAGCCACGTGAAATCCGGCATAAAAAATCCGACGGAAAACATCACAGTTTCAACTTAGCGGGAAAACAGGGAACCAACCAGTTCGCTGACCAGCTTTCCATCGGCTTTTCCCTTGACTTTGGGCATCAGTTCTTTCATAATCCGGCCCTTGTCTTTTGCGGTCGGCGCCTCAATTCCCAGGTCGGACAGAACCGTCTGAATGACGGATTGAATCTCTTCGGCGTCCATCATCTTCGGAGCATATTCTTCCAGAACTGACAGGCGCTGCCTGCATTCATCAAAGATATCCGTGCGGTCCGCGGGGGTGGTATCGATGGTTTCTTTGAGCTGCTTGATCTCTTTTAAGATGACCTGAATCTCTTCTTCCGCGCTCAGATCGGCGCGCTTGTCAATTGCTTTATTCTTTAGAGCGGATAAAAGTGCGGATAACGTTGCTTTTCGTTCTTTATCGCCTGCTTTCATGGCGGCGACCATATCTTTTCTTACTTCTTCGATTTTACTCATTCTTTTTTCCTCCTGTTAGCATATTTTGGAATTTTTATAGTAGAGACTGAAAATGCAGTCTGCACAATTGTAGGGATGTCAGATAGTCAAAGCGCTATCGATTGATGCCCAACTGTAGTTCCTCTGCCCAGGACTGCAGATTGTATGTGTGCCCGTCGAATAGTTTCAGAATGACGCCGGTCGGGTTATCCTCATTGGCAAATGCATTTGCTTCATCGGTATCTACATGCATCGCCAGAGAGAAAGAAGGACTGACACGAACAACGACGTCTGAAAAAATCAGGGAACGTTCATAACTGGTGGTGATGACAAAAACAATATCATTATCTTTTACGTGGGCACGGATTGCGTCAATGGGGGTCATATGGATATGCCGCTTGGCCACGATGACTCCCTCGGAAAGTTCCAACTGCCCGCAGGGGCCGGTGAGAATACAACCGGGTGTTCCGCTGATGTCGCCGGACTGCCGGATGACGCTTTGGATTCCAAGCTTTCGGGCATCCGTTACGGAAATTTCCACCTGCGTTTTGGAACGGCAGGGCCCAAGGATAATGACATTCTCAAAAGATCCCCTGGGGCCGGTCAAAGTTACCCGTTCCTGGCAGGCATATTGTCCGGGCTGGCTGAGTTCCTTTATATAAGTCAGCTTCGCACCGGGGCCGAATAAAGTTTCAAAATCCTCCTGGGACAGGTGTATATGCCGGGCGGAGGTTTCGATCGGTATTGTCAGACTCATAAAAATCTCTCCATCCTGTGTGATTCTGCGGCTGTTCACCGGCAGAACGGAAAACAGCGGTATTAGTTTTGCAAAACAGAAAAGCCGTTTCGCACTTTTTTGATTTTAGCAGAATGAAGTGAGATTTTCAAGGCATAAAATTCCTTTTTTGAAATGCAACGAATCCGGCTCATCTAAAGTTGCCTTATGGCAAGGAGCCGGATTCTCCCTGGCGGAACGTGCATCCTCCGCCGCCGTGCAGCAGAGTGCACGGCGCGGGTGTGAAAAGTAACATCCGAGTTGCTACTATTCACGGCCTGGAAGGACACTCATAGTAACAGACTTTGCGAAACAACATCAGGAACTGGAAGATTCCTATGGAAATGCTGCCGCTTAGTTGTTATAATGTATCTGGATAGAATTTGAGAGAAAGAAACAATTTAAAGATGACGGAAGGAGCATGGAAAGAGATGGAGATGCGAAAGAAGAAACTTCCGATAGGAATTGAAAATTTTGAAAAACTTCGTTCTGAGGATTTTTACTATATTGATAAAACAGGGCTAATCAGGGAACTTCTTAACAACTGGGGAGAAGTGAATCTGTTTACCCGTCCCAGAAGATTTGGAAAAACGCTGAATATGAGTACGCTGGAACACTTTTTTTCACTGAATGGGGATAAACGTATTTTTGAGGGGCTGGATATTTCAAAGGAAACTGCACTTTGTGAGGAATATATGGGGAAATATCCGGTTATTTCTGTTTCCCTGAAAGGGATTGACGCAAGATCCTATGAGACGGCTTATCAAATGGCAGTCCAGGTTATCATGGAAGCGGCAGCAAAGTTCTACTTTCTTTTGGACAGTGAAAAGCTGAATGAACATGATAAAGCAGTGTATCAAAAACTTTTAGATGATAATATGAATGAAGGTACGCTTGGCAGCAGTTTAAGACGGTTATCAGGAATGCTGGAAAAGCATTATGGTACAAAAGTGATCGTGCTGATAGATGAATATGATGTCCCATTGGCAAAGGCCCATGCAAACGGATATTACGACCAGATGATCTCTCTGATCAGAAGTCTGCTTGGTGAAGTATTGAAAACGAACAACAGTCTGAAATTAGCGGTGCTGACCGGGTGCCTTCGGATTTCAAAGGAGAGTATCTTTACCGGGCTTAATAATCTGAAGGTGCTGACGATTGCAGATGAGCGCTTTGATGAATACTTCGGTTTTACAGACAAGGAAGTGAAAGACCTTCTGGAGTATTATGGGGCAATGGATCACTACGAGGAAGTAAAGAGATGGTATGACGGTTACCAATTTGGAAATGCAGAAGTGTATTGCCCGTGGGATGTGCTGAACCATTGCGACAGGATCAGAAGCGAGCCGCATGCACAGCCGGAAAACTACTGGATCAATACCAGCAGCAATGACGCGGTGAAGCGGTTTATAGAAGAATCGGCAAATGCTGTGACCAGACGGGAGATTGAAAATGTAGAAAAGATTTTCACAGAATATTTAAGGAAGACTATCAGTATTCGTGATACAGCGGTAAAAACAGATATGAAGGAGAACTTTTATCATGGGATTCTCTTGGGAATTCTGGGAGTGAAGACACGATGGGGACTTTTTTTCAACCGGGAAATGGGAGAGGGATATGCGGATATCCTTGCAGAGCCAGACACAGGGAATATGGGGATTATTATAGAAGTAAAATATGCCCATGACGGGAATCTGGACGGGGCATGTAAAGAAGCGTTAAAGCAGATCGAATATACAAAGTATGAAGATGACCTTGAAGACGATGGGGTAGAGAATATCCTGAAATATGGGATTGCCTGCTGTAAAAAACGCTGCAAGGTTATGTTGGCAAAAAAATAGACAAAAAGAAATAAAGCTCTGTTTAATCAGCAGACATGAATTATAGGAGAAGAGGTAGTATGACGAACAAAAGCACACAGGCAGAAAAAGTTTATGATTATATGCTGAAAAAAATTGTCAACTGTGAATATTTCCCTGCGCAGGAGATGACTGCAAAAGAAATTGTAGATGAAACCGGATTCGGGCTTACTCCGGTGAGAGAGGCATTGCTCTTATTACAGCAGAATGGAGTTGTTGAGATCTTGCCCAGAAAGGGAGTTCGGATCGCTCCCCTTACGGAAGCAGATATAAAGGAAATATATAAAATGAGAGCGTTGATTGAGCCGCAGATTTGTATGGAGTACGCGCAATTTTATTCTCGCTCAAAGCTCTTTGACTATATTGATAAATTCGATGCGGATTATGACAGGAGTGACTATGAGAGATTTCAGCTTGATGTTGAGTTCCATAGATTTCTGATAGATATTGTAGACAACAAATATCTTAATTCGCTTTACAACACTTTGATGCCGGCACATGTAAGGATCGGAGTTTATGAGGCCGTGCACTCAAGCACGAAACACATCGACGATAATATCAAACAGCACAAAGACATCATAGATGCGATCCTGAAAGATGACAAAGCGCAGATACGTGTATCGCTGATGTACCATTTGAATTATGCTCTGGCTTACAGTATAAATGCGTTAGGCAATAAAAAAAGCGAATAAGTCCATACGGACAGGAATCGAATCCCCAAACCGTGTTGCAGCACAGTTTGGGGATTCTTCTTTTCTTTTATAATGGAAAATCCCCCAATGATGGATATTAATAGAATATAAACGTGAGAAGTAATATATTTTACTTGCAATTTTTTGTTATATAATATATAATAAAAGCACAATAAACGAATAAAAATATATTTTGGAGATAAAACCATGAAAACGATCATAATATCAGGTGAAAAAAGGGTAGAAATCATAGAACAGGAGATGCCGGTCCGCAAGAAGGGCGAGGCACTTCTGAAAATGGTAGTCGGCGGAATATGTGGAAGCGATTTGAGCACTTACAGAGGCAAGCAGGCATACGCCACATTTCCTGTAATACCGGGGCATGAGATCGCGGCGGAGATCGTGGATATAGACGAGAATGCCCGGGGCCTCAAGCCGGGTATGCTCGTTACCGTAAATCCATATTTCAACTGCGGCAAGTGTTATTCATGCAGACACGGCAAAGTGAACTGCTGCGAAAACAACCAGACCATGGGCGTCCAGAGAGACGGCGCATTCTCAGAATATTTTGTTGTGCCGGCAGAGCGGGTGATCGATGGGAAAGGCCTTACTGCAGAGAGATTGGCATTGGTGGAGCCTTTCTGCATCGGATACCATGGTGTAAAGAGAGCGGATATTCAGAAGGATGAAAAAGTGTTGATCATTGGCGCCGGGACCATCGGGCTCTGCGCTGCTGTTTCTGCAAACATCAGAGGTGCAGAAGTGTATATGGCCGATGTATCTGAAGAAAAGCTAAAATATGCTTCGGACCATTTTCAGATAAATGGAACGATTTTGAACGACCACAAAGGTGCGATCGTGGAAGCGGTAGAGACCTGTACCGGCGGCGATGGATTTGATGTAACGGTAGAAGCTGTAGGCTTGAACAGTACATTTATGGACTGCATCGACGGACTTGCTTTTGGCGGCAAAATAATACAGGTGGGTGTTGGAAAGAATAATGTAGATTTTCCATTCCTGATGATACAAAAAAAGGAGATGAATATTTACGGTTCCCGGAACGCTTTAACAGAAGATTTTGACGAAGCGATACAAATGATTTCTGACGGGACGATAGATATGGATGCTCTTATTACGAATGAATATTCCTATGAAGAGGCTGCCGAGGCCTTTGCACATTTTGATAAAAACCCGAATGCCATAAAGACACTGCTGAAATGGTGAAAAAAATGAATACAGCATTTCAAATCAATAAAAAGGATAATGTCGCAGTGGCAGTCCATGGAATACAGGAAGGCGAAGTAAAAGTAGTCTGCGAGTCGAGTCATTATAACATCACTGCAATCGGAAATATTCCAAAGGGGCACAAGATTGCGGTACAAGATATATGTGCCGGAGAGCATATCGTAAAGTACGGAGTCGATATCGGCGTTGCAACAAAAGATATTTCAGCGGGGCAATGGGTACATCTTCACTGTATGAAAAGCTTTTGCGATGAAAGATCCTCTCATTTGGATGTGATGACCGGAGCACCATCAGATATTGCATATCTATAGTTTAGGAAGGGAACAGAGTGAATAACCTTAATTATTCATATAATGATATATCGTGGGAAGGATATCTTAGAAAAGACGGCAGAAAAGGAATAAGGAACAAGGTGTTGATCATCTACACTGTGGAGTGTGCTTCCTTTGTGGCAGGCAGCATTGCGCGAAAGATGGATGACAATGATGTGGAAGTGATCGGTTTCACGGGCTGCACCGATAATGAATACGCGATTAAGATGCTCGTTTCTTTCTGCCGCCATCCAAATGTGGGGGCTGTTCTTGTAATCGGACTGGGATGCGAATATGTGCAGGCAGAAAGGTTAGCTCATATTGCTGCAAAGTCCGGAAGACTTGCGGACTGGTTCCTTATTCAGGATACAGAAGGCACGAAGGCCTCCATAGCAAAAGGTCTTTCCATCGCCAGAGAAATGTATAGGAAGCTGAAACAGCAGAAGACAGTGCCGATGCATTTTTCGGACCTTATGATCGGCGCGGAATGCGGGGGCAGCGACTATACAAGCGGAGTCGCGGGAAATATGGTTGTCGGCGGATTGTTTGACGCATTGGTTGAAGCAGGTGGAACCGCTATTTTTGAGGAGATACTTGAAACCATTGGGCTTAAACAGGTTCTGGTGGATCGTGCCGCCAGTGAGGATGTTGCAAAGCAGATTGCGTGGACATACGATAAAGCAGTGGATTATTGCAAAGAGGTGCATCAGTATTCCATCAGTCCGGGGAACTTTGCGGGAGGACTTTCCACAATAGAGGAAAAGAGTATGGGGGCTGTTGTAAAAAGCGGGACCACGCGGATAGAAGGCGTGCTGAAAGTGAGTGAGACACCGGCTCACGGCGGATTGTGGCTTATGGACTCCACGCCGGATCCGTACTGGATGCAGTTTGGAATTTCCAATCCAAGCGATAATGAAGGATTGACTGCCCTTGCTTCCAATGGCTGCCAGCTCCTTTTCTATATCACGGGCAGAGGAAATGTGATCGGAAACGCCGTCGCACCGCTCATAAAGATCACCGGAAACAGTGAAACGTTCAAAAAGCTTCATAAGGATATTGATTTCAACGCCGGTAAAATACTTGATGAAAATTGCACCAGGAGCGAGGCGGTAGCAGAGTTGGCGGGGCTTGTGTGCCGGGTGGCGGGAGGCGAGCTGACAAGAGCGGAAGAAACGGGACATAAAGAATTTTATATACCATATAAACATCAAAATAAGCCGTTTTGCAGAAAGTGAGGAAAGAAAATGGGAGACAAATTTTTGTTGAAAGGGAAAACAGCAATCGTTACCGGCGGCGCGTCCGGCTTAGGACTTGCAATGGTAGAAAATATGGTGGAGGCGGGCGCAGAAGTAATTGTGATCGGTTCGCGCAACAAGGAAGAAGCAGACAGGTCCCTTTCGAAATTTGGAAATCAAGTATCTTTTATACAATTCAACATACAGGACACCGATAAGACACCGGAAATCATTGCGGATATTCTTTCCAGACATGGCAAGATTGATATTCTCGTAAACAACGCCGGGAATCATTGCAAAAAATTCATCGAAGATATGAGCATCGAAGATTATGAGGATGTTTTAAAAACACATCTGGTTGCTTCCTTTGCGTTGTCGAAGGCAGTTGTGCCTCATATGAAAGAAAGAAGATACGGTAAGATTATTTTCACGGCAAGTATGACGAGCTATTTTGGACAGCCGATGGTGTCCGGTTACGCCACAGCGAAATCAGGGATACTCGGACTCGTTCATGTTCTTACTAATGAGCTGGGTTCCTATGGAATCAATGTAAATGCGATTGCACCGGGATGGATCGACACACCGATGTTTCAAAAGGTAACGAAACAGGATCCTCCCCGCTATAACAAAATAATAGGAAGGATTCCCATGGGACGTGTGGGCGAGCCGGACGATGTGGGGGCGGCGGCGGTATTTCTTGCAAGCGACGCTGCAAATTATATCAACGGAGTATGCATTCCCGTAGATGGCGGTGCGTTGATCGGATTTTAAGTAGGAGGAAAACGTGCGATGAAATTTGAAAACGATAAAGAAAGATTCCGGTTAATGAAGGAGTTCTTGTACACACCTGTCGTTGGTGACATATTGGATGCGATCGGGTATGCGCACCAGTTTCTTCCTCCTGAGATCATGCCGCTTAAGGACGATATGAAAATCGCAGGAAGAGCCTGTACCGTCCTCGAAAATGATGTTTACGGCGCGCAGGAAAAGCCGTTCGGCCTTTTAACAGAAGCGCTTGATCAGCTGAAAGAAGATGAAGTATACGTAGCCACCGGAGCGCATCATAGTGCGTTATGGGGCGAGCTTCTTACAGCGGCGGCAAGGACGAGAGGCGCGGAAGGAGCTGTTTTGGATGGTTATACAAGGGACACGCCGCAGGTGCTGGCGCAAAACTTCCCTGTATTTGCAAGGGGAAGATGGGCGCAGGATTCTTCCATACGTACTTACGTTTTCGATTTCAGATGCCCGATAGAAATCGGACAGGTTGTCATACATGACCAGGATATTGTTTTCGGAGACATGGACGGCGTTCTGATTATACCGCAGGAAGTCGCAGATGAAGTGATCAATCAGGCGCTGGAAAAAGCAAAGGGTGAGAAGCTGGTGAGAAAGGCAATAGAGGGCGGAATGAGCGCTACCAAAGCCTTTGAAAAATTTGGAATTCTTTAGACATGCGGGGATGCCCGAATGGGTATACCTTATCGGACACAAAGTGTCCGCTCGTGCGTAGCACAATTCAATACGGGATGCCCGAATGGGTATATTCAGGAGGACGAAAGAGTGATCATTAGCAAGTTTGAAACATGGTGGGTAAAAAGAGAAAAGAATTTCTTTGACGAGAAGCACAGAGGCAAGAGCAAGATGGACTGGGATGTGGTCGTTTTGAGGTTGACCACAGACACCGGCATACAAGGTATCTCTACCGCGCTGGCAGCAAGATCGGGACAGGTGACAGAAGGATATCTTCTGGACAATATCGCTCCGGCAGTTCTGGGACGCGACCCATTTGACAGGGAGGCGATCTGGCAGGATCTATGGAACATTGACAGAAACCTTACGTTTTTCCCGAACTATCTGCCGGGACCTGTGGATGTGGCTCTTTGGGATATATGCGCAAAGGCTGCGGGCCTGCCGCTGTACAAGTATTTGGGCGCTTACAGGACACAGCTTCCCGTATACGCAAGCGGTCTTTTCCATGACACGGCGGAAGAGTATGCTGACGAAGCACTCTTTTATAAAAAGAAAGGAATAGGAGCCTATAAAGCCCATCCGTCCGGATATTGGAAAGGCGACATCGAAGTGCACGAAGCAATCAGAGAGGCTGTAGGAAAAGACATGACTCTTATGACCGACCCTGTAGGCGAGTATACGCTGGGACAGGCGATACAGGTAGGCCGCAGCCTTGAAAAGCTTGACTATTATTGGTTTGAAGAGCCTTTCCGTGATTTTGAAGTAAATAAATACACGGAGTTGTGCGCGGCTCTTGACATTCCGATTCTTGGAACTGAAACCACAAGGGGGGCGCACTGGGGAGTAGCGCAATCCATCATAAACAGGGCGACGGATATAGCAAGAGCGGATGTTTCCTGGAAATGGGGGATAACGGGTACGCTCAAAATCGCTCATTTAGCGGAAAGTTTTGGAATGAACTGTGAACTGCACACCACGACGATGAATTATATGGACATCGCTAACTTGCATGTGGCGTGTGCGATACGGAACACAGAATATTTCGAGTATTTTGTTCCGGAAGACAACTTCCGTCTTCCTATGAAGGGAGATATGCCCATCGAAAACGGCGTGATCACCGTTCCGAATAAACCGGGCGTCGGCGTGGAACTGGATTGGGATCTGATCGATCATTCGACGGCCTCATACAAAAAACTCGTTTACTGATGCGGGAAACCGCATTTGTATATATGCACATATTTCAATGTGGGAAGGCTAATACAATGAAAAAGGAGGAGAAAGAAATGAAAATGAAAAAAGTATTGGCAATGATACTGATGGTTGCAATGGTATTCACTTTAGCAGCATGCAGCGGAAGCACGGAGAGTGAAAACACAGACAGTGGAAGTGCAGACAGCGGCAGCACGGACAAAGAAAATGCAGCAGAAGTGAGCTTTGCATACGAAATGGCAGTAGGGGAACCTGGAGATACCGGAGTAAACGCAGCCAAGGAAGCATTAGAAGAATCCGGTTTTACCGTAAATGCGTATCCAAACGGGCAGCTTGGTTCCAAGGACGATGTGATCGACCAGATCCTTGCAGGTGAAAATCTCATCACAGTTGCGGATCCTCTGTATCTCGGAGAATATGTAGGCGACTTATCTATTCTTTATGGACCTATGCTTTTTGACGATATGGATCAGGCTCTGAATTTTATGGAAAACAGCACGTGGCTCAGAGAAAAGAATGAAGAACTTGCTGAAAAAGGTCTGAGAATCATCGGATTCAACTGGATCTATGGCGACAGGGTTATCACGACAAAGACGGAGGTTACGGATCCTTCTCAGCTTAAGGGTATGAAGATCAGAGTAAACTCCAACGATATCCAGATTGAGACTTTCAAGGCTCTCGAAACTGCTCCTACCGCTATGGCGCTGACAGAAGTATATTCCGCGTTACAGTCCGGAGCGGTTGACGGCTTTGAAAACACGTATTCTACAATGTACAATCAGGGATTCTATGAAGTATGTCCCTATATCTATGATGCTCCGATCGTGTGCGCAGTATCGCTGTGGATCTGCGGCGAAGAGTTCTATCAGTCCCTGACAGAGGAGCAGCAGGAGGCACTCTTAGACGCTATGGTAAAGGGTGCTGACGCGAACAACACGCAAATGAATGAAGAAGCGGCAGGTTATCTTCAGAGTATGATCGATGCAGGCACAAAGGTATATGAACCGTCTGACGAAGAATTTGAAGCGCTGAAGGAACAGCTTTCAGGTGTCTACACCAATGAAGCGGTAACTTCCCACTGGGATGACAAAGATCTTTACAACACCATTCAGGAAGAAATCGAAAACTTAAACAAATAACCAAAACGAATCAGCACATCATTTATTTGTATTCGTTCACTCGTGGGAACTGCCGCCTGGCTGGCTGAAAAGCCTGTCGAAGCGGTAGTTCCCATATTCACAAAATATTGGGAGACTTGATCATGAAAAAGAAGAACATTTTAAATAATCTTGATTCGATCGTCGCCGGTTCTGTATTTATTTTTATGCTGCTTTTTACGGTAGCTTCTGTTTTTATGAGATATATTGTAGGTCAGCCGTTTATCGTTACGGAAGAAATACAGCTGTGGTGCATGGTATGGCTGGTGTTCTTTGGAATTGTAGTTGTCAGCAGACAAGGATCTCATATCGCGATTGATATCATCGTGGACAGTTTGCCTGAAAAAATCAGAAGAATCGTTGAAACGCTCATATATTTAATGACGTTGGCAATTATGGGATATGTGTTATATCAAGGTATCATGTACGTACAGCATATGATTGTACATGACAGAAAGACGATCATGCTTGGAGTCTCTTATGGAATTATATACGGAGCTGTTCCCGTCAGCTTCACATTTTCATTTATCTATACTGTAAGAGATCTTATAAAACTTTGGAAAAAACCAGATGTTGAAGAGGAGGTAGAGAAGAATGAGTAAGGTTATAATTCTTTCCTTCATAGTTTTACTTGTATGTCTGTTTCTGAAAATGTCTGTGTTTGCAGCCATGTTGACAGCATCTGCGGTATATTTTTTTGTAGGCGGACAAGTCACACCTTATATACTCGACCAGAGAATGATATCCGGTGTGGAATCCATACCGCTTATGGCCGTGCCGTTTTTTATAGGCGCCGGCGTTTTTATGAACTATTCGGGTATAACCAGAAGAATCATGGATTTCTGTGAAGTGCTGACAGGAAAGCTTCCGGGCGGCCTTGCGCAGGTGAACATTTTACTTTCTACTATCATGGGGGGCCTTTCCGGTTCCAGCCTTGCAGACGCTGCGATGGAAGCAAAGATGCTGGTTCCCGAGATGGAAAAAAGAGGTCTGCCCAAAGATTTTTCTTCCGTAATCACAGCCTTTTCAGCAGTGATAACACCGCTGATCCCACCGGGAATCGCAATGATCCTTTATGGTTCTATCGCACAGATCTCCATAGGGAAACTGTTTATTGCCGGAATCGGTCCCGGGTTGCTGACCTGTATCGCGATGATGGTGCTTACGGGCGTCATTTCCAAGAAGAGAAAATACAGAACCCTTGATGAAAAATTCACAGTCTCACGGCTTGGAAAGGCATTTAAACCGGCCGCTGCCTCTCTGTGCCTTCCGATCATCATTATCGGCGGAATAAGAATCGGTGTGTTCACTGCGACAGAAGCCGGAGCGATTGCGTGTTTATACGCACTTATACTCGGCTTAAGCTATAAAGAACTCAACATAAAAACTTTTCTTAGCGGCGTCAGAGAAACTGTAGAGACAACGGCGGCGGTACTGATTATCGTAGGCGCGGCATCCACGTTCGCATGGATCCTTACACGCGAACAGATACCGCAGTATCTTGCAAACCTCATGGTAACGTCCATAGGAAGCAAGTATCTGTATCTGTTGATCGTGAATCTGTTCCTCCTGGTTGTAGGAATGTTTATCGAAGGAAACGCAGCATTGATCGTACTGGTTCCGCTGCTTCACCCCATCGCGCTTGAGTTCAATATCGATCCGATCCAGTTCGCGACGATTTTCAATTTTAACATGGCGATCGGTTCTATTACTCCGCCGCTTGGAACTCTGATGTTTACGACGATTGGTGTAACCGGTTGTTCTATGAAACAATTCCTGAAGGAGAGTATCCCTTACTTCATACTGTTCTTCGCGATTCTGTTGGCAATAAGCTATGTGCCTTTCTTCACGTTAGGGCTTGTAAATCTGATTTATTAGAGCGCGTTTGAAAATTGTTTTCTGGCAGATGACGGGAATGAATTTTCAAACATGCTCCAGGAAAAAAGGAGAAATAATCCATGTATATAGAATTTCCGAAAGTGGAGGGTATCATTGTTCAGGAAAATCAAAACAATTCCGGGCTTCCTAAAATGCTGACGATAAGGCAGAGCTTTGATGATGAAAAAATAATCGACATTCCGGGGCATATAAAAAAGGAGATGGAGAAGCTTTCCCACAAGGCTGATTGGTTTTCAGGCAAACGGATCGCCATCACATCAGGAAGCCGTGGGATTCCCAACATCCATATCGCGCTGAAGGCTGTATGCGATCAGCTGAAAGAATGGGGAGCTCTTCCGTTTATCGTTCCTGCAATGGGAAGCCATGGAGGCGCAACGGCCGATGGGCAGAAAGAAGTCCTGGAATCCTTTGGAATCACAGAGGAATTCGTAGGCGTTCCAATCTGTTCCTCCATGGATGTGGTGCACTATGGAGACCTGCCGGACGGTACACCGTTGTATTGTGATAAACTGGCTTTTGAATCAGACGGTATCGTAGTCCTGCATAAGGTGAAGCCTCATACGGATTTTCGTGGAGAGCATGAAAGCGGACTGCTTAAGATGATTGCCATAGGTCTGGGCAAGCACAAAGGAGCCGCCGCAATACATTCCCATGGCTTCTATGGATTTGAGGGAAAGATCGTGGGTGCCGCAAAGCAGTTTCTTGAAAAAGCGCCGGTTGCTTTCGCAGTGGGAATCGTGCAGAACGCTTATGACGAACTGTGTACCATTGAAGTGGCAGAGAAAGAGGACATCTTTGAAGCAGATGCGAGACTGCTGAAAGAAGCAAGGACAAAGATGGCAGGATTCAAATTTGACGATATCGATGTCCTGATCATCGATGAAATAGGAAAAAATATCAGTGGATTTGGATTCGACCCGAATATCGTAGGAAGATCAAACAACAAGAACTATGGTGTAAACGATCCGATCCAGATAAAGCGTTTGTTTATCCGGGGGCTCACACCTGAATCCCACCATAACGGCTGCGGTCTGGTTGCAGCAGATATTACAACGAGACGGTGCCTTAACGATGTGGATTGGGCGCCCACATGGACAAACTTTGTTGCCTGTACGGAGATCCAGGGCGGAAAGATCCCGATGTATTTAAACAACGACAGGGACGCTTTGCTCATGGCGATAAGAAGTTGCGGAGGAGAGTCGCGTCCATTGCGAATGGCAAGAATAAAAAACACGCTTTGCATGTTTGAAATGGAAGTTTCCGAAGCGCTTTATGATCTGATCAAAGACAGGGAGGACGTGGAGCTTGTAAGAGAAGCACATGAGATCGAATTTGACAGAGAAGGTTTTATGGTATAGAAACTTCCTATATCTTATTTATAGGGCTGTCGCTTTTACGGTAAAAAAATCGTGAAGCGGCAGCTACTTTTGCCTTTTTTATGTTTATATTTACGCGATTCTAATTAGAAAAGTTGTCTTGAAATAAAAAAGGATGTAATTTTTTACACAGAAAAGGAGCTGCGCATCAATTACCTGATACGACAGCTCCTGGAGTACAAATAAATGCTTTAACTAAATGCTAAAAACCGAGGGCGAGAGCGCCTCCGTCAAGGGCGTAATCCTGTCCTGTGATATATTTTGCGTTATCGCTCAAAAGGAATCTTGCAAGAGCGCCCAGATCTTCGGTATTGCCGTATTCATGTAAGGGGATTCTTGCCAGGGTTTTCGCCTGCCTTTCCGGGTCGTATACCTGTTTGCTCATTTCGCTGGGGAACCATCCCGGGGCGATACTGTTTACACAGATGTTGTCGTTTGCCCATTCGATGGCAAGACCGCGTGTGATCCCTAAAACTGCGGATTTACTGATGCAGTAAGGAACGACCTCGACGAAGCCGAGATGTGCCGCCATGCTGCTTATGGTTATGATTCTGCCCTTATGAGGACTTTTCCTGAGGTAAGGATAGCAAAGCTGGCATAGATGGAAAATACTGTCAACGTTGACAGACATGATCCCCCGATAATCCTCCATGGGAAAAACCTCAGCGCGGCACTTTTTGTTTATTCCGGCATTGTTGAAAAGAAAATCGAGTCCCTCCTCCGCCACCTCCGTTACGATCCTTTTCATCTCATCGTAGCAGGTTACATCGCCTTTGATATGAATCACGCCCTCGTGGCTTTCTTCCCAACCTTCTTTTACCCTGCCGGTCCTGCTTATTGCATACACGGTGGCGCCTGCATCGGCGAGCGTGTTGGCGATTTGATAGCCGATGCCGCTGCTTCCTCCTGTGAGCAGTCCAATGCGTCCTTCTAATTCTTTCATATAGACCTCCTGCTATTTTCTAAAATCAAAGATCGCTTTCACGATATAGTCGGATTCTTTATCCATTTCAGCAAAAGCTTCCTCCGTCTGCTCCGGCGTGTAGGTCCTGGAAATGAGTTTTTTCAAATCGACCACGCCGTCACGAACCAATTGTATGACTTCTTTGAAGTCGTCATTGGTTGCAGCTTTGCTCCCTCGTATTGTCATTTCTTTTGTCTGTATATCGAGAAAATTATAATCTGCGTTGTGTTTTGCTACCCCGATCTGAATAAACTGTCCGCGGCAGGCTACCGCCTTTGAACAGCCGACAAAAGTTGAGGGGGCGCCGACAGCTTCGACGGTGATATCAAATCCGTCGCCGCCGGTTATATCGCGTATGTATTTGTCCAAAGCCTCTTCTCTGTTGTTTACGAAACTGCCGTCAAAGCCAAAGTTTTCCACGGCAAAGGAAACTTTATCAGAGGCAATATCACAGATATATACCTTTGCGTTCGAGTGCTTTGCGGCTACGCCTGCGAGGATACCTATGGCGCCTGCCCCAAAGATCAGTACTTTATCGCCCGGACGGATGGTTGCTCTTTTCATCGCATGATAGCTGATACAGAACGGTTCAATAAGAGCCACTACTTCCGGGTCGAGACCGGATGCGTCAAAGAGTCTTTTGACGGGCATCACAAAGTATTCGCTGAAAGCGCCTTCCCGTTTTACTCCCATAGTCTGGTTATTGATACATGCAGTGAAAAAACCTCTTCTGCAGGCATAACAGGTGCCGCAGTTGAAATAGGGGTTGCCGGTCACCAGCATCCCTTTTTTAATTCCGTACTGGTTTTCAGGGGCTTCCATGACCTCCGCCGCGAACTCGTGACCTACGACGCGGGGAAATGTGGTATAAGCGGAAACGCCTCTGTACGAAGAAAGATCGCTTCCGCATACGCCGCCGACTACCATTTTGAGTAATGCTTCGCCGGGCCCCGGAACGGGGATATCCTGCTCATAAACGTAAGCCGTACCCGGTTTTTCGATTCGTATAGATTTCATATGTATTCCTCCTTTATTTCCGCGAAGCAACGAGCCAGGTGGGCATGTTTGCTACGGGGTATTTGACTTGATCTCCGTCATATACTTATGAAGGAAACGAAAGCCCCAGCCGTCCCCTTCTCTTGGAGTTGCAAATCCGTTTTCGACAGGCAATGTGTTATCTATGATCGCGTCGATCCAGTCGAAGCTTTCGGCTCCGTAATAGTTCGGGATCGTAGTAAGAAGCGGAACATCGTAATCCTTATAGTAATGCGGAAGCATGGGGATTCCGTATGCACCGGCAAGACTTGCCGCGTCCCTCCAGGCATCCACACCGCCTATGCGGATAATGTCAGGCTGCCAAAGGTCTATGGCATCACGTTTGATCAGTTCACGAAGCGGGATTGTGTTGTATTCGCGTTCGCCCATAGCAAGACTGATCCTGGTGGAGGAGTGTATTGTCTTATATCCATCATAATTGGTATTTTTTATAGGCTCCTCGAACCAAAAGATTCCCAGATCCTCAACGGAAGATATGAGCTTGATGGCGGAAGCGACATCCATGCCCTGATTTGCGTCGATCATGATGTTTATGCCGCTTCCGACGGCTTCTTTTACCAGATGGAGACGTCTTATATCACGTTCCATGTCAGGACTTCCCACCTTTATCTTTACTGCAGTAAAACCTCTCTTTTTGTAGTCGACTACCTCATCAATCAATTCCTGATCCGTGTAATTAAGCCATCCGCCGCTTCCATAGACAGGTATCTTGTGGTTATGGCAGCCAAGCAGCTTGTATACAGGCAGTTTATTGCACTTCGCCCATGCGTCCCACATAGCAACATTGACTGCGGCAAGAGGCCATTGGTTTAGCCCCACATTGCCGAAATATTCTGTCTCTTTGGAATAATCCTGCATGAGCTGTCTTGTTTCGTAAGCGTGGTATTTGCGATCCTTAACGAATCTCCTGATATCTTTCAGTGCGCCTTCGATGGCATTTGGGCTGTATTCAAAAGCGAGCAGATAACCTTGCCCGATCATGCCGTTGCTGCATTCCACTTCTACGATATAGAACGCGATGGCATCGATATCGTGCGTGGCGTCTGCGATGGGTCTTGAAAGCTGGCTGACTGCATGATAAATTCTTAAATCTTTGATGACAGTATCTTTGTTGTTCATTTTACCTCCTTTTATATTACACATCCGATATTGTTTATAATAAATATATTATACAGTGAGTATATCACTGTATAATATATTAGTCAATGAAAAGATAGAGTATCGGAGAAGCTATGTAAGGAATGGAGGAAAGTAGAAGGAAAAAGTATCAAGGATACGAATAAGCATAAATTATATTTTGCCGATTATCAGGTTCTGCCCCCTGAAAAATTTTTTACAAAGCGAAGCGGGATTTTCAAGGTATAAAATTCCTTTCTTTACAGATAATAGAACTAAAATGGATTATAGAAACAACAAAAAAAGTAAATCTCCTTTGATGTAGAAAGAAAAGGAAAAAGGACGGAGGTATTTTTTATATGAAAGCAACAGGAATTGTAAGAAGAATTGATGATTTGGGGAGAGTAGTAATCCCGAAAGAGATTCGCAGAACGCTTCGGATTCGGGAGGGCGACCCCCTGGAGATTTTTACAGACAGAGAAGGAGAGGTCATCCTGAAGAAGTATTCCCCGATCGGAGAATTGAGCACACTGGCAAAGCAGTATTCGGAAAGTCTGGCACAGACAATGAACTGTACGGTATGTATTACAGACACAGATCAGATTGTGGCGGCGGCAGGAAATGGAAAAAAGGAACTGCAGGATAAGTATATCAGCAAAGAACTGGAAAATGTGATTCAACAGAGAGAGCAGATTCTGGCAAAAGCGGACAGCAAAAAGTTCGTCCGGATTGCGGAAGGAGATGTGGACTATCAGGAAGAAGCCGTATGTCCGATTTTATGCGAAGGGGATGTGATCGGTTCCGTTGTATTTTTAAGCCGGGACGATAAGAAAAAGATGGGGGAGACGGAGCAGAAAGTAGCTATGAGCGCCGCCGGATTTCTGGGCAGACAGATGGAACAATGACAGTAGACATGGACAGAAGAAACAGCGAAAAAATCGTAGGTAAAAAAGAATGAGAAAATTCTGCCGGGAATGTGAACTGCCGCAGGCAAAAGACATATTTTCCACCGGACAATCATAGAGTGTATTAGAGCATGTTTGCATAGGAGAGAATATTCGTGCAGACAGAGTCAAAAGGATGGGACGGGAGGAGAATATGGAAAAAAAGACGGGAAACGGACAATATGTAGAGCAGGCGGTGATTGGATTACTGAAATCGCTGCTTTGTGCTTTTGTCATTAGCGGAATTCTGTTGGTACTGCTGACATTCTTACTGTACAAATGGAATTTGGACGAGGGGAAAGTGACGGTTGGAATTATACTGATCTACGTGTTATCTACCTTTGTTGGAGGATTCGTGGCGGGGAAACTGATCAGAGTACGAAAGTTTCTTTGGGGACTGGCCTGCGGACTTTTGTATTTTGCATTATTGTTACTGGTATCCTTTGGGGTGTATCGCTCCCTGCAGGGAAGTGGAGCCAATATCATCACAACATTTCTTCTATGTGCCGGCGGTGGGATGCTGGGCGGGATGGTGTCTTAAAACAGGTAGAATTTCGGAAGGGTATAAGAGAGCAGAATTAGCGGGCGCATACCGCCCGGAATGCTTCAAAACCAGAAGGGCGCAATTCCATGATTTTACTGGAATTGCGCTGTTTTAAGGTGTAAGATACATAGAATGATATTACTTTTTACGGCTCAGGAATGCGTAATTTGGCGCATTCCGTGAAAACAGACTTATGCAGCAACAATAGTTCGGGGTGATTTTTGCGCGGCAAAACTTCAAATATCGCCCCGATCCGTTACTGTGAGCGGTTTCTCAGGCCGTGAATAGCAACGAATGACTGTGAAAGCCGGGAAGGGAATAAAAAAATGCTTTCAAAATGAAAGGCAGTGTGCTATAATATTTCGAGGTAAATATAGAAACGGTGATTTTGGAAAAGTTGCCCTATATGTTTCGATATGCCCTGTGGGACAGACAGAATGCCGCTGTGGTCCGACAGAGTTCAATCAAGTAGGAGGAGAAGAGATGAAACACATTAAGACGTTGAATACACAGACCTTGAATCATACGGTGAAGAAGGGTGGATGCGGTGAATGTCAGACCTCTTGCCAGTCTGCATGCAAGACTTCCTGTACCGTAGGAAATCAGACCTGCGAGCAGAAAAAATAGTCGAAGGACAGGAAAAGCAGGATTGGGAGAACTGCTTACCGGGAGTTCGGTGAACAAGAATGGATCACTAAGGCAGCGGCCTGCGTCGCTGCCTTATCCTTGTATCACGGGGAAGTTGGGATGTCCTTGTTCCGGTCTGCGGGGAAAGGGAAAGATCCGTATTTCGGGAAAAAGTTCCTTATCAGGAGCAGGCGGCTTTTATAGGAAGCAGGAGATGCAGAAGCAGAAAGTGAGGTATCGTCGGTGATACATCAGTACCAAAATAACGGATACAATATTGTTCTGGATGTAAACAGCGGTTCCGTACATGTGGTGGATCAGATCGCGTATGATGTGATTGCCTGTCTGGAAGAACAGAATCCGCTGCATACGGTGGAGACGCTTGAGGCGGCAGAGACCAGGAATCTGCTGACTGCGCGGCTGCCGGAATATCCGGCAGAGGAACTCCTGGAAGTATTGGATACTATTCGGGAGTTGACGGATGCCGGGCAGTTGTTTACGCCGGACGTTTACGAAAATTATATAGAAGAAGTAAAGCAGCGCAAGACGGTGGTGAAAGCCCTGTGCCTGCATATTGCGCATGACTGTAATCTTGCCTGTAAATACTGTTTTGCAGAGGAAGGGGAATACCATGGAAGGCGCGCGCTGATGTCTTATGAAGTGGGAAAGAAAGCGTTGGATTTTCTGGTGGCGCAGTCCGGAAGCCGAAAGAATCTGGAAGTGGATTTTTTCGGGGGAGAACCTTTGATGAACTGGCAGGTAGTAAAGGATCTGGTTGCATATGGAAGAGAGCTGGAAAAGCAATATGAGAAGCATTTTCGTTTCACACTGACAACCAATGGTGTGCTGCTGAACGAGGAAGTGCAGGAGTTTGTCAACCGGGAGATGGATAATGTGGTGCTCAGTCTGGACGGACGTAAGGAAGTCAATGACCGGATGCGGCCGTTTCGAAACGGAAAAGGAAGTTATGACCTGATTGTACCGAAGTTTCAGAAACTGGCAGAGAGCCGGAATCAGCAGAAGTATTATATTCGGGGGACCTTTACAAAAGAAAATCTGGATTTTTCCAAAGACGTGCAGCATTTTGTGGATCTGGGATTCCGGCAGATTTCCATTGAGCCGGTTGTAGGGGAAGAGACCGATCCTTATGCCATTCAGATGCAGGATCTGCCGCAGATCTTTCAGGAATATGACAAGCTGGCGAAGACGATGATCGCTTATGAAAAGGCAGGAAAGGGATTTCAGTTTTTTCATTTTATGCTGGATTTGGAGGGAGGCCCCTGTGTGGCCAAGCGGCTGTCCGGCTGTGGTTCCGGCACGGAATATCTGGCGGTGACGCCCTGGGGAGATCTGTATCCCTGTCATCAGTTTGTGGGAGATGAGCATTTCCTGATGGGCAATGTGGAGACGGGCATTGTCCGGCCGGAGATTGCGGAAGAATTCCGTGGATGCAGTGTGTATTCCAAGGAAAAATGCAGGAAGTGCTTTGCCAGATTTTACTGCAGCGGAGGGTGTATGGCGAATTCCTATAAGTTTCATCATACGATACAGGATACCTATGAGGTAAGCTGTGAGATGGAGCGCAAACGGGTAGAATGCGCTATTATGATCAAAGCGGCATTGGCGGAGTGATTTTATTTATTGCTTTATTATAGAAAAATCAAAAGAAATGCGGTCTGTTAAGACTGCATAGAAAGGGAGCAAGTCATGAAAAAAAGCAAAGGTATCATCAGTTTGATTCTGATGGCGGCGCTGGTCGTTTTTTTGGGATTTACCACGGTCAGCGGATTTGGAAAGGGAGCGACCGGAGCCGCAAAGAATATCAAATTGGGATTGGATCTGGAGGGCGGCGTCAGCATCACTTACCAGGTGAAGGGGGGGACCCCGTCTGCGGAGGATATGGCAGATACGATCTATAAGCTGCAGCGCCGTGTGGAGCAGTATAGTACAGAGGCGACGGTATATCAGGAGGGAGACGATCGGATCAGTATTGAGATTCCGGGGGTATCGGATGCCAATGAGATACTGGATGAACTGGGACAGCCGGGTTCTCTTTATTTTATCGCGCAAAAGGATGCGGACGGGAACGAGAATTATACCATGACCGGTTATACAGGAAATACCGCCGAAGATTATACCTTGAATAAGACTCTGGAAGAGCTGCAGGAGACGGATTCTATCGTACTGAGCGGTTCGGAGGTAAAAAGCGCCAGTGCCGGCAGCCGTACGGATGAACTGACCGGCGCCAATACGAATGTGGTTTCCCTGGAATTCAACGAAGAAGGAACCAAGAAGTTCGCAGAGGCGACCAAAACGGCGTTTGCAGAGAAGCAGAGTATCGGGATTTATTATGACGGTGCCTTTGTCAGTGTGCCCAACGTAAACGCGGAGATCAAAGATGGACGTGCCGAAATCTCCGGCAGTATGACTTTTGAAGAGGCGGACAGGCTGGCTTCCACCATTCGAATCGGTGGTTTGAATCTGGAGCTGGAGGAATTGCGTTCCAATGTGGTGGGGGCACAGCTCGGGGAGGAGGCCATCAGTACCAGTTTAAAGGCCGGCGCCATCGGTCTGGCCATTGTGTTTGTATTTATGTGTGTGGTATATCTTCTTCCGGGATTTGCTTCCAGTGTGGCGCTTTTGATTTATACGGGATTAATCCTGGTATTGTTAAACGCATTTGATATTACCCTGACATTGCCGGGAATTGCCGGTATTATCCTGGGAATCGGAATGGCGGTGGACGCCAACGTCATCATCTTTGCCAGAGTACGGGAAGAACTGGCCCAGGGGAAAGCAGTCAAAAGTGCATTGAATGCCGGGTTCCAAAAGGCTATGTCTGCGATTCTGGATGGGAATATTACCACGTTGATTGCAGCCGGAGTTCTTGGAGGGCTGGGAAGCGGAACGGTCAAAGGATTTGCGCAGACGCTGGCATTGGGTATTGTAGTATCCATGTTCACGGCGCTGGTTATTACCAGAGTGATTATTTATGCGTTCTATGCGGTGGGCCTGCGGAATGAAACGCTGTACGGACGACCGAAGAAGGCGGAACGTGCGCCGGTGAATTTCCTTGGAAAGCGCAGAATCTTTTTCGGTGTGTCCGTGGCGATGGTTCTGGCAGGATTTGTCTTTATGGGAATTCACGCAGTCCGTGGAAACGATATTATGAATTACAGCCTGGAATTCAAGGGCGGTACTTCCACAAATATCACCTTCGATCAGGATTACTCCCTGGATGAGATTGATCAGAAGATTGTTCCGCTCATCGAGGATGCGACCGGCGATAAGAATGTGCAGGTGCAGAAAGTGGAGGGAACCAATCAGGTAATATTTAAGACACAGACATTGGATTTGGAAAAGCGGGAAGCGTTCCACAATGCCATGGTGGAAAATTTTGATGCGGACGAGAGTAAGATTACGATAGAGAATATCAGTTCTACGGTAAGTTCGGAGATGCGGCAGGACGCCATGGTTGCGGTCATCGTGGCAACGATCTGTATGCTGTTGTATATCTGGTTCCGGTTTAAGGATATCCGTTTTGCGACCAGTGCGGTAGCGGCGCTTTTACATGACGTGCTGGTGGTACTTGCATTCTATGTCATTGCACGGGTTTCAGTAGGAAATACATTTATTGCGTGTATGCTGACGATTGTCGGATATTCGATCAATGCAACTATTGTGATCTTTGACAGAATCCGGGAAGAGCTGCGGACGAAGAAGAAAACAGAAGGGCTGGATGAACTTGTCAACCGGAGTATTACCCGGACATTGACGAGAAGTATCTACACCTCTCTTACCACATTTGTGATGGTAGCGGTCCTCTTCATCCTGGGTGTCAGCTCCATTAAAGAGTTTGCACTGCCGTTGATGGTGGGAATCATATGCGGCGCATATTCGTCGGTATGTATCACAGGCGTGTTGTGGTATGTGATGAAGAACAGAGAAAGCAAAAAGGAAGCGGCGGCAGGAAAGAAAAAATAGCAAAAAAGGCGGTCTGCCTCCGGGTACAGTGAACAGGAAGTTTACTGTGCAAGCGGAGTGCGGGGCCGTCTTTTTTTCTGACTTTGTTAAGCCGGATATAAGGGTTTACATGACAGTAAAACCGGAAGGCCGAACGGTGATCGGTCTGTCTGTGTAAGGATACCGGCAGACGACAGAAGTTTGGTTTTTCTGTGCAGATTGGAAAAGAGGAAAGAACAGATGAAAGAAAAATGGTTTGTGGCTATGAAAAAAGCCGATTTTGAGAGGATTGCAAAGAGACATCATATCTCGCCCATTCTGGCGCGGCTGCTCCGGAATCGGGATGTGATTGGTGCGGAAGCCATTGAGGAGTATTTGAACGGCAACATTACGGATCTGTGGGATGGAATGTTGATGAAGGATATGGACCGTGCCGTGGAGATTCTTGCGGAAAAGATCCGCGCGGGGGCGGCAATCCGGGTGATTGGAGATTATGATATTGACGGAGTCAATGCGACCTATATTTTGCAGGAAGGATTATCCAGACTGGGGGCGGAGGTGGATACGGATATTCCGGACCGTGTCCGGGAGGGATTTGGATTGAACCGGCTTTTGATTGACCGCGCCCTGAAGGATGGGATTGATACAATGATTACCTGTGACAATGGGATTGCCGCCTGTAAGGAGATTGCTTACGGAAAGGAACGGGGAATGACGGTCATTGTGACAGATCATCATGCAGTGCAGTTTCTGGAGATGGACGGGGAGCGGGAATATCAGCTGCCGCCGGCAGACGCCGTGGTTGATCCGCATCAGCCGGATTGTCCCTATCCGTTCAAAGAATTGTGCGGTGCGGCGGTTGCCTATAAGTTGATTGAAGCGTTATACGAGGTGATGGGCCGGGAACCGGACGAGGCGGATGATCTGATGGAGAATGTGGCCATTGCCACAGTCGGAGATGTGGTGGATCTGCGCGGAGAAAACCGGATTTTCGTCAAACAGGGGCTGGAAATGTTAAAGCAGACCAAAAATGAAGGGTTAAAAGCCCTGATGGTGTGTACCAAAATTCCGGTGGAACATCTGAACCCCGACCATATCGCATACATTCTGGGCCCCTGTATCAACGCAAGCGGCAGGCTGGATACGGCAAAACGTGCATTGGAACTTTTGAACGCGAACAGTTGGCGGGAGGCTGTTATGCTTGCCGAAGATTTGAAAGCGCTCAATGACAGTCGGAAAGAGATGACGGAAAAAGGCGTAAAGCAGGCAATTGAGGTCATTGAGAACACCGGTCTTTTGGAGAACGACGTGTTGGTGGTGTATCTGCCGGACTGTCATGAAAGTGTAGCCGGAATCATTGCCGGCCGGATTCGGGAAAAGTATTATCGTCCCACATTTATACTGACACCGGCGCAGGGCGGGGTGAAAGGCTCCGGTCGTTCCATTGAGAGTTATGACCTGCACAGAGAACTGTGCAGATGCAGTTCCTTATTTCTCAATTTCGGGGGACATAAGATGGCGGCGGGATTACTTCTGAAAGAAGAGAATGTAGGGCGTTTCCGGGAAACCATCAATGCATTGTCGCCTCTGACCGAAAAAGATCTGGAAGAGAAGGTTTCGATTGATATGCGGCTTCCGTTTTCTCATATTACGGAAGCGCTGATTTCTGAACTGGAATTGCTGGAGCCCACCGGCAAAGGAAACGCAAAGCCTTTATTTGCGGAGAAAAATCTTAGGGTGATTGCACCGCAGATTATCGGCAGGCGTCAGAATGCGCTGAAATTTCAGGCGGAAGACGAGAGAGGAAACCGGATGGACGCCATCTATTTCGGAGATGTGCAGGAGTGTATGGATTATATAAGAGAGAAGGAGACTATTGCGGTTACATATTATCCATCCGTAAATGAATATAAGGGAACACGGAGTCTGCAGATTCGGGTGCTCCATTATCAGTAGGTGAATTTGCAGTAGGACGGATTGTCATAACAGAGAGTCCGAAGGCTGAACTGTGATGGAGAAAGGCAAAAATCGTAATTTGGCGGCTTTACAATTCGGAAAAAAATGATATACTAGAAAATATTGCAAGTTACCTTGAAATCAAAAAGGTGGTAATGAGACAGGAAAGGAAGAGAGGGATCTGAAAATGACAGGAACACGGGAATATGAACTGCTGAATAAAGATCTGGAAATGGTGGACGGCCATGCGGTAAAAGATCCCGAAGATTATCAGGATCCGGAACTTTTATATCAGGCGCTGGTTGATCGGATTCGAAAGTATCATCCTTCCGCCGATATCACCATGGTGGAAAAGGCATATCGAATTGCGAAAGCGGCGCATAAGGACCAGGTGCGTAAATCCGGGGAACCGTATTTGATCCATCCTTTATGGGTGGGAATTATCCTTGCGAATCTGGAGATGGATAAAGAGACGATCGTGGCCGGAATGCTGCATGACGTGGTGGAAGATACAAAGATGACACTGGAGGATATCACCCGGGAGTTCGGGGAAGAGGTCGCGCTTCTTGTGGATGGGGTGACAAAGCTGGGACAGTTAAGTTACTCTCAGGATAAACTGGAGATTCAGGCGGAAAATCTTCGGAAGATGTTCCTGGCGATGGCGAAGGATATCCGGGTGATTATTATAAAACTGGCAGACCGTCTGCACAATATGCGGACACTGGAATTTATGATTCCGGAAAAGCAGCAGGAGAAAGCACGGGAGACTATGGATATTTATGCCCCCATCGCACAGCGGCTGGGGATTTCCAAGATCAAGATCGAATTGGATGATCTGGCATTGAAGTATTCACAGCCGGAAGTATATACGCAGTTGGTAAAAGATCTGAATGAACGGAAAACAAAGCGGGAAGAGTTTGTGCAGCAGATTGTGAAAGAAGTATCGCAGCATATGGAGAATGCGCAGATTCACGCGAAGGTTTACGGCCGTGTCAAGCATTTTTTCAGTATTTATAAGAAGATGGTGAATCAGGACAAAACGCTGGATCAGGTATTTGACCTGTTTGCCGTACGGATTATCGTGGATTCGGTGAAGGATTGCTATGCGGCTCTGGGTGTGATTCATGAGATGTACACGCCGGTTCCCGGGCGTTTCAAAGACTATATTGCAATGCCGAAAGTGAACATGTATCAGTCTCTGCATACAACGTTGATGGGGCCGTCCGGGCAGCCCTTTGAGATTCAGATTCGCACGGAAGAGATGCATAAAACGGCAGAATACGGGATTGCGGCGCACTGGAAGTATAAAGAAGGGGCTTCTTCCGGGAAGAGCATGAAGATGCAGGAGGAAGAGAAGCTGAGCTGGCTGCGTCAGATTCTGGAATGGCAGCAGGACATGTCGGATAACCGGGAATTCTTAAGTCTTCTGAAAGGAGACCTGGATCTGTTCGCGGAGTATGTGTATTGCTTTACCCCGAACGGAGATGTAAAGAGTCTGCCCACTGGTTCCACGCCGGTGGATTTTGCCTATGCCATTCATAGTGCGGTGGGAAATAAGATGGTGGGCGCCAGAGTCAACGGAAGATTGGTGAGCATTGACTATCAGGTGCAGAATGGGGATCGTATTGAGATATTGACTTCTCAGAATTCCAAAGGCCCCAGCCGGGACTGGCTGAATATCGTAAAGAGTACACAGGCTAAATCCAAGATCAATCAGTGGTTTAAACGGGAATTTAAAGAGGAGAACATCATAAAAGGGCGGGATCTGATGCAGGCTTACGGGAAGAGTAAATCCTTGAATCTGTCAGATCTTTTGAAACCGAAATATCAGCAGATTGTACAGCAAAAGTACGGATTTCGGAACTGGGATGCGGTACTTGCGGCAGTCGGGCATGGCGGCCTGAAAGAAGGGCAGGTGGTAAACCGTCTTCTTGAAGAATATGAGAAAGAACACAAAAAAGAGATTGCCAATGAAATGATTCTGGAGCGGATCTCGGAGGCCGGCTCGAAAAAGATTCATGTTGCAAAGTCAAAGAGCGGGATTGTAGTAAAAGGGATCAATGATATGGCTGTGCGCTTCCCGAAATGCTGTAATCCGGTGCCGGGTGATGAGATTGTAGGATTCGTGACGCGGGGAAGGGGCATGTCTGTCCATCGGACGGACTGTGTGAATATGCTGCATCTCTCCGCGGTGGAACGGGAACGGCTGATTGACGCGGAGTGGGGAGAGACTTCCCAGAGTGAGAACAGCGGGCAGTATCTGGCGGAGCTGACCATGTATGCGGATGACCGGATGGGACTGCTGATGGATGTATCCAAAATTTTTATTGATGCGAAGATTGACGTGCGGTCCATGAATGTCCGTACCAGTAACAAGGACGGCACCGCCACACTGGATATGGGCTTTCAGGTTCATGGCAGGGAGGAACTGAATAAAGTAATTGATCGGTTGCGGCAGCTTCCGGGTGTGATTGATATTGAACGGACGGTCGGGTAAAAGGACGTTTTCCTGAAGGGATTTCCGAAGAAGATAAAAAGAACCTGTTTTCCTGAAAAGGGCGCGGCGGGAGAGAGGGAAATGTCTGTGGAGTGTTTGGACAGGACATGGCAGAGGAGGACATATGGAGATTACTCAGTTTGTGATTGGAATGATTGGAACGAACAGTTATATTGTGAGCAGGGAAGGGACCGGGGAATGTGTCCTCATTGATCCGGCGGTATATTCGGAAGAGATGGTGTCCTACATTCAGAGAAAGGGGCTGCATGTGCAGGCGATTCTTCTGACGCATGGACATTTTGATCATATTATGGGAATTGACGGATTTTTGGAAGTTTTCCCGGTCCCTGTATATGCCCACAAAGAGGAAGCGCTGCTTTTGAATGATGCATCCAGCAACGCCTCTGTTTCTTATGGGGAGGCGTATACCTATTCAGGAGCGGAGTATGTGGAGGACGGACAGAAACTGTATCTGGCCGGGATCTTATTTGAAGTATTGTATACACCGGGACACACGATCGGAGGATGCTGCTATTATGTGGCGGAAGTGGATGTGGTATTCAGCGGGGATACCTTGTTTCAGGCATTCATCGGGCGGACGGACTTTCCCACAGGAAACAGCAGCCAGCTTGTACGTTCCATCCGGGAAAAGCTGTTGGTTTTGCCGGATGAGACGAGAGTATATCCGGGGCATCTGGACGAGACGACCATCGGATATGAGAAGAAATACAATCCATATTTGTAGAAAAGGGACAGGAAACTTATGATTACGATTTCATGCAGAGATACATTGTATACTTACAATTTGTATCATCTTGTAAAAGCCTTCTTCCCGGAGCAGGAAGTAAAGCAGGAACTCCATGCAGAGCAGGTGTCGCTTGCGATGCTGACGCTGGAAGGAAGTTCCTGCTTTTCTGTTATGGAGGATGAGAACGGGATGCCGTACGTGCAGAGGAAGCAGCCGGCAAAACCTCTGCCAGAAGAGAGGGTTGGAGACCGTTCCGGGAAGAAAAGAGAGAAAGAATTACAAAAAATGGAAAGTTCCGTAGTCCGGGGAAACAATATACCGTCGGAAAAGGGAAGGAAGGATCCACAGGAGAGGAAAAGGCAGGTTACCCGTCTGGTATATGAGCAATTGTCCGCTTATACCGGGCGGTATCTGGCCTGGGGAATGTTGACGGGTGTGCGGCCGACTAAGCTGGCCATGAAAAAATTGGAACAGGGATGCGGTGAGGAGAAAGTTGTACGATGGATGCAGGAGGAATATGGCGTCACAAAACAAAAAGCGCGGCTTGCCGTTCAGATTGCAGTCCGGGAAAAGCAGATACTACAGCCGCTGCATTTGCGGGATGGATGCAGTCTTTATGTGGGGATTCCTTTTTGTCCCAGTATCTGTTCTTATTGCTCTTTTGGTTCTGCTTTGGCTGCGGTCTGGGAAGACCGTATGGATGCATATGTAGATGCATTGTGCCGGGAAATAGAAGCTCTTGGAAGGATGGCAGCGGGCAGAAGACTGGACACCGTGTATGTTGGCGGCGGGACGCCGACTACGTTGCATACGGAACAGTTAGACCGGGTACTTTCTCAGATTGAGAAATCCTTTGCACGGGGCGCGGTTCCTTTCCTAGAATATACGGTGGAGGCGGGACGTCCTGATAGTATCACCAAAGAAAAACTGGAAGTGATTCGCTCCCATCCGGTGACGAGGATTTCTGTAAATCCACAGACCATGCAGCAGAGAACGCTGGACCGGGTGGGGCGCCGCCATACCGTGGAGGATGTAAAGACATGTTTTCATCTGGCAAGGAGTCTGGGATTTGAGAATGTGAATATGGATCTGATTGCAGGACTTCCGGGAGAGACGGCCGCGGATATGGCGGACACCCTGCGGCAGGTGGAGGCGTTAAAACCGGACAGTTTGACGGTACATTCCCTGGCCATTAAGCGGGCAGCCCGAATGGGACAGGAATCCCGTGCGGCTTCAGGTACTTTATCGGACAGCAATAGCTGTCCGTCTGCCCGAAGGGCATCAGATACGGGATGCCCGGATGGATATACCTTATCGGACAGCGATAGCTGTCCGTCCGCGCAAGGGACATCAAATACGGGATGCCCGGATGGGTGTACTTCATCGGGCAAAGGTAGCTGTCCGTCCGCTCGAAAGGATACGAATTGCGGGATGCCCTTTGGATATGAAGGAGTGGAAAAAGCGGAGATTTCCAGGATGGTGGAATACAGTGCAGACGCTGCCCGACGGATGGGGCTGGAGCCATATTATCTGTACCGTCAGAAAAATATTGCGGGAAATTTTGAAAACGTCGGCTATGCCAGGGCTGACAAGGCCGGAATTTACAATATACTTATTATGGAGGAGAAACAGACAATTTTGGCGGCGGGGGCAGGTTCCATGACAAAGTTTGTACTGCCGGATGTGATCCGGATGAAAAACGGGAAAGAAGCGAATCTTCTTCGACTGGAGAATGTGAAAAATATCGGGGAATATATCAATCGGGTGGAAGAGATGATTGAGAGGAAGCAGAAGCTATTTACGGAGATTTTGCTTTCTGAGGGCACTACGTTGCATTCGGTTTGAACGAGGGCGGATACATAGGAGGGAGAACAACATGAGACTGTTTAAGAAGAAAACAGCGGCACGGACATATGACAGGGAAAATAAGAAGCCTGTAATTAAAGCAAGCATTTGCAATGGCGAACAGGTTGTGGGATTTAAGGATCTTCATACAGGGAAGATGGAAGAGGTTATGTTGATAAAAAGTCCGGCAGATCTTGCCAGGTTCAGGGCAATGTATGGAATAGGAACGGAGGAAGAAATAACAAAGGAATATTGAGTATTCGTATTACGAAAAATACTTGACATTCCATATTACGGAAAATATAATGGCATGTGATGCAGAATATCATACCTTGAAAGAATACTCCGACAGGCATCAACAGACTATAACAGAAACAATGAAAACAGGAGTTGATTTATTATATAAGACCCGTAAATAAGGCATTGGACAGCGGAAGTCTGTCCGGGTTTTTCGCGGAACAAGCAGAAAAAAGGAGAAAGGAAATGGCATTGAAGAAAAAACCTGTCACCGGAATGAAGGATATGCTTCCCCAGGAGATGGAAATCCGGGATTACTGCGTAGGATTGATCAAGGAAACCTATAAATCGTTTGGGTTTTCTTCGATGGAGACACCCTGCGTGGAACACATTGAAAACCTGTGCAGCAAGCAGGGCGGAGATAATGAAAAGTTGATTTTCAAGATTCTGAAAAGGGGAGAAAAACTGAAAATTGCAGAAGCGGAGGAAGAGAAAGATCTGGTGGACGGCGGGCTTCGTTATGACCTGACAGTTCCATTGTCACGCTATTATGCCAATAACGCCAATATCCTGCCCTCCCCCTTTAAGGCGCTGCAGATGGGCAATGTATGGCGGGCGGACCGTCCTCAGCGGGGCAGATTTCGTCAGTTTATGCAGTGTGATATCGATATTCTGGGGGAGGCGTCGAATCTGGCGGAGATTGAACTGATTCTGGCAACCTCCACACTTCTGGGAAAACTGGATTTTCACAATTTTACTATTCGGATCAATGACCGCCGCTTTTTAAAAGCAATGGCGGCATACAGTGGATTTGCGGAAGAAGAGTATGACAAAGTATTTATTACGCTGGATAAGATGGACAAGATCGGCCTGGAAGGCATACAGGCAGAATTAGAGGAAAATGGTTATGCGAAAGAAGCGGTGGAAAAGTATCTGCAGATATTTAAAGAGATTACGAATGATGTGGAAGGGATACGCTGGTGCGGGAAAAATCTTGCGGATTATCTCCCGGCGGAAGCGGCGGAATCGCTGGAAGCGATTTTGATCAGTGTGGAGGAAGCAAAAGAGGCGGATTTTCGGATTTGCTTTGATCCGACGCTGGTGCGGGGAATGTCCTACTATACCGGAACCATTTTCGAGATCGGTATGGATGAATTCGGCGGTTCGGTCGGCGGCGGCGGGCGTTACGATGAGATGATCGGCAAGTTTACCGGGCAGGATACGCCGGCGGTGGGATTTTCCATCGGGTTTGAGCGGATTGTCATGCTGCTTCTGGAACGGGGGTATCAGATTCCCGACAGTCAGGATAAAAAGGCATATCTGCTGGAAAAGAAACTTCCGGGGAAGGAGATGCTGTCGATTCTCAATGCGGCGAAGGAAGAACGTGCTGCGGGACGTCAGGTACTGGTGGCCAATATGAAAAAAAATAAGAAATTTCAGAAAGAGCAGCTGATGCAGCAGGGATACAAAGAGATCGTGGAAGTATATGCGGAGAAACAATAGAGAAATTTATGGAAAATTGAGGTGAAAAGTAATGACAGAATCAATGAAAGGACTGCACCGGACGCATCGGTGCGGCGAACTTTCCGCGGCGAATATCGGGGAAACGGTTACCGTTATGGGCTGGGTACAGAAGAACCGGAATAAAGGCGGGCTTGTCTTTGTAGACGTACGGGACCGGTCCGGGATTCTTCAGGTTGTATTTGAGGAAGGAAAGGCAGAGCCGGCGCTGATTGAAAAGGCGGCCGGTCTGCGTTCGGAATATGTGGTGGCCGTGGTGGGAAAGGTAGAGGGGCGTTCCGGTGCGGTGAACGCAAATCTGGCTACCGGAGAGATCGAGGTGATTCCCACACAGTTGCGGGTACTGTCCGAATCCCTGACGCCGCCTTTCCCCATTGAGGAAAGTTCCAAAACCAGGGAAGAACTGCGGTTAAAATATCGTTATCTGGATTTGCGCCGGCCGGATCTGCAGCGGAATCTGATGATGCGAAGCCATGTAGCGACATTGACACGCCAATTCCTGGCGGAGGAAGGCTTTCTGGAGATTGAGACGCCCATGCTTGGAAAGAGTACGCCGGAAGGGGCGCGGGATTATCTGGTGCCGAGCCGGATTCATCCGGGCAGTTTTTATGGTCTGCCCCAGTCGCCGCAGTTATTCAAACAATTGCTGATGTGTTCCGGGTATGACCGGTATTTTCAGATTGCGAAATGTTTCCGGGATGAGGACTTACGTGCCGACCGGCAGCCGGAATTTACGCAGATTGATATGGAATTATCTTTTGTGGATGTGGACGATGTGATCGACGTCAATGAACGTCTGCTGGAAAAACTATTCCGGGAAGTATTGGGAGTAGAGGTTCCGCTTCCGATTCCGAGAATGACCTGGCAGGAGGCCATGGACCGTTTTGGCTCCGACAAACCGGATCTGCGTTTCGGCATGGAACTGGTGAATGTGACGGATGTGGTAAGGGAATGTTCTTTTGCGGTATTCCAGGGCGCCATTGAGAGTGGGGGAACGGTCCGGGGAATCAATGCAAAGGGGCAGGGGGCCCTGCCCAGAAAGAAGATTGATAAGCTGGTCAGCTTTGCGAAGGACTATGGCGCGAAAGGTCTGGCTTATCTGGCCGTGCAGGAAGACGGCGGCGTGAAATCTTCTTTTGCGAAATTTATGACGGAAGAGCAGATAAAAGAACTGATTGCAGCCATGTCGGGAGAGCCGGGAGATCTGTTACTGTTTGCTGCGGATCAGAATAAAGTGGTGTGGGATGTGCTTGGCGCGCTGCGTCTGGAACTGGCCCGGCAGATGGAACTGCTGGATAAAGAGGAATACCGGTTTCTCTGGATTACGGAGTTCCCGCTGCTGGAGTGGAGCGAGGAGCAGAACCGGTATACGGCCATGCACCATCCGTTTACCATGTTGATGGAGGAGGATCTGCAGTATCTGGACTCGGATCCGGGCAGAGTACGTGCGAAGGCGTATGATATTGTCTTAAACGGTGTGGAACTGGGGGGCGGAAGTGTCCGGATTTTCCAGAACGACATACAGGAAAAGATGTTTGAGGTGCTTGGATTTACAAAAGAACAGGCGCATGAACAGTTCGGGTTCCTTTTGGATGCATTTCAGTATGGTGTGCCGCCTCACGCAGGACTGGCCTACGGTCTGGACCGCCTGGTGATGCTGATGGCAAAAGAGGACAGTATCCGGGATGTGATCGCTTTCCCCAAGGTGAAGGACGCCTCCTGCCTGATGACGAACGCGCCGGGTAAGGTAGACAAGAAGCAGCTCCAGGAACTGGGGCTGGAATTGCAGGAAAAAAATTAGATGATCAAAAAAGAAAAGCACGTTTCCGTTTCATAAAAAGGAAAGGTGCTTTTCTGTATTTAAAATCCCGCTATTTTTTGTGTGAGTTCTTTTTAAGAAGAGAATGCACATGTTTCATTTTATTTCCCAACTCACCGTATTTTTTGTGACGGAAGGAGACGGAGGAATGGAGTGCCCGTGTCTGGCTCCAGTTCATAGTAGAAAGCGTATTTTTTAATTCTTCCATGATTCTGTGTTCGCGGAATTCTTCCGGAGAAACTTTTTCCTTTAGAGAAACCAGTCCTTCGGACAGATTCTGCCTCGTATTTTCAATCAAAGCGTCGTACCGTTCTGAAATCTGAGCGTCGATGTTTTTCAGAGTGGTTTCCAGCTTCACATTCAGCGCAATCAAGGAGTCTGCGGTTAGTGCGCAGTCCGCAGAGAAAATTGCCATCAAAAACAATGCGAAAGGCTCCTGCCAGTAAAGGGGGACAGCGTCGGTGACGCGTGTCACATAGGGATGAATACCGTACAATACGATCAATCCTGCCACCCCGAAACCAAGAGAACAGGGCAGGCAGATCCGCCCTTTGATATTCAGCGGCAGATGGCTGTAATCCCACCATACCGCATGAAACAATTTTTCTGTGGCATAGGATGTGGAGTATTCCAGGATGGCGGAACCGAGTA
Source organism: Lachnospiraceae bacterium (assembly GCA_910574195.1). Classification (GTDB taxonomy): domain Bacteria; phylum Bacillota; class Clostridia; order Lachnospirales; family Lachnospiraceae; genus Schaedlerella. The sequence goes on from CAJTBF010000014.1 coordinate 74,379, forward strand.
TACAGGTAAGGAATACGGCGCCATAAGTGGAAAGGCCGCCGCAGACCAGCACGTCCAGTACTGCGCCTACACCGTAGATGGGGCAGTAAGGTCCGATGAGCATGCCGCGGTTGTCCCATTTTAAGGTTTTTACACTGCAGAAGATGGTCTCGTAGATCCAGCCTAAGATACTATATAGCACAAACCAGATAAAAATTGTTGTAAAATGCATTTGATACCTCCGGGGTTTGGAAAGCCTGGCTTTCCATTTTCTTTCGTTTCATTTTATTATTGATGGAAAAGCCGGATAAGTCAAGAAGGAACGATTACATTTTAGAGAAGAAAATGAAAAAAGCCTTGACTTAGAGTGGACTATCAACGGTATGATAGAAAACAGGAGGATTTTCAAAATTATTTGCTGTTTTGAAAAGATTTTTGGGAGTCTATCATTCGTATAGCGAATCAGTGTCAATACATCAAAGATGCATTATTTGTTATACTGGGAAAATGGAGGAGAAATGAATGAAATCAAAGGTCTATTTTTCGAAGACAATTACCCCGGAGAAGGTATTGGAACTCTATCAGAAACTGGATTCCCCGCTTTTTGGTAAGATTGGCGTAAAAGTACATTCCGGAGAGACCGGGAATCAAAATTTCCTGCGGCCAGAGTTCTGGAAACCGCTGATTGATCATGTCAACGGTACCGTGGTGGAGTGCAACACGGCCTATGAAGGGACGCGCAACACCACAGAGCGGCACAGGAAGACGATGCAGGAGCACGGCTGGAGTGAAAACTTTCCGGTAGATATTCTGGATGCGGATGCACCGGATCTGGAACTTCCTGTGAAGGGCGGGAAGAGACTTTCCAGGAATTATGTGGGAAGCCATGTAAAGGATTATGATTCTATTTTGGTGCTTTCCCATTTTAAAGGACATCCGATGGGAGGTTACGGCGGAGCGTTGAAGCAACTGTCGATTGGCTTTGCCTCATCCTATGGAAAGTTGTATATTCATGGAGCAGGAAAAGCAGAGGAAGCATGGACTTCTGATCACGATTCTTTTCTGGAATCCATGGCAGATGCGGCCGCATCGGTTGTAGAATACTATAAAGAGAAGATTGTCTATGTCAATGTAATGAAAAATATGTCCGTGGATTGTGACTGCTGTGCCGTTGCAGAGGATCCTTGTATGGAGGATATCGGGATTCTGGTTTCTCTGGATCCCATTGCCCTTGATCAGGCTTGCCTGGATCTGGTCTATGCGGCGAAGGAGGATCCGGGACAGGCACACCTTCTGGAACGGATTGAAACCCGCAATGGCGTGCATACCGTAGAGACAGCGGCGGAACTGGGATTTGGTTCACGGGAATATGAGTTGATTACGGTGGAATAAAGAAAGAGATTGTGTTAAAATAGAGAGAAGGACATGTGCTGGTGCAACATTGTGCCGGCACATTTTTTGTATGTGATACAATCTTTGGGAGGGAACGTCGTGAGAAGTGCATATGGAAAAGACATCATACAGTCAATTGGAAAGAGCAGGAAACGGTTTCTTGCCATGATGATTATCACAATACTTGGGGTTGCGATGTTTTCCGGTCTGCAGGCAGCGTGTGAAGATTTGCGCAAATCGGCAGATCGTTTTTTTGATATACAGAATCTGCATGATTTGTCTGTTATGTCTACATTGGGATTGACAGAAGAAGACGTAGCTGCTTTGGAGGCGCTGGAGGAAGTGGAAGCGGCAGAAGGGATTTACAGTGAGGCCGTAACTACACAGATCGGGGAGAAGAGTTTCAGTATTTTGCTGCAGACTTTGAGTGAGGGTGGGATTGATACCCCGTATCTGTTGGAAGGATATCTTCCGCGTCAGAAAAACGAAGCGGCAGTTACGCAGAAGTTTTTGGATGACGCGGGTCTTGAAGTGGGGGATACGTTTCTGATTGAAGAGGAACCGGAAGAGGGAGAGAAAGGGCGTGAGTCGGAGAGTCCTACCTTTTCGAATACCATCTTTACCATTACGGGGATTGTTATTGATGTGACCAATGTAGATAATCCGTCCGGCTCTACGTCTTTTCGAAGTGGAACATTGAGTGAGGACGTCGTATTTATTCTGCCGCAGGCGGCCGAAACAGAAGTTTATACGGGAATTTACCTGACATTAAAAGATACAAAGGGACTGTTTTGCTATGATTCTGCATATGAAGAGGCGGCGGCCCGTGTGAAAGAACAGATTGAGAACGAAATCAAAGCACAACGGGAAGAGGCGCGGTACCGGCAGGTAACGGAAGAGGCGTATGCAGAATTTGCAGAAGCGGAAGAGGAAGTGCAAAAGGAACTGGAAGAGGCAGAAGAGGAACTGCGAAACGGGGAAGCGGAACTGAAAGTACGGCTGGCAGAGGCAGAACAGGAATTATCGGACGGAGAATGGCAGTTATCAGACGGATTTTCTAAATTAATCGACGGAGAAAGAGAACTGCTTGCAAGGGAACAAGAAGCACGCACGGCATTTGCCGAAGCCAGGAAAGAGCTGGAGGATGGAAAGGACGAACTGGAGAGGCAGAAAGTACCGCTGGCGGAAGCAAAAGTACAGTTGGAAGAAGGAGAACGGAAGCTTCAGGATGCAGTCCGGGAATTATCTATCCGGGAGGCGCAGGCAAAAGAACAGATGGCAGCGGGCAGAGAACAGCTTCAGGCGGCATTGTCTCAGACCGGGGAAACGCTGCAGATTTTGAGTGGACAGACAGAATCCGCTGAGGCGCTGCTTGGAGAACAATGGCCGCAGACTGTCTGGGAAGTATGCGTGGATTCCCTGGAAGGGGAAATGGTGGCGGAATTGCGTCAGGCCGGGAACCTGGAAGAAGAAACGGTTTTCGCAGCGGCGGAAAAGTGTCGAATGCGAACGGTGCTTTGAGAGAGTTTGTTTTGCATGTATCCGGAGGCGTGGAACAGCAGATTGCGGAGCTGGATCAACAGATTCAAAAGTTGGAGCAACAGTTAGGTGAAAGCGCCGGAAGAGAAGAAGGAGAACCGGAGAGCGACGGGACATTACAGAAGGGAATCGTTTTGGAGACGCGGTCGAAAGGCAGAGGGGGAGAGCAGAAAGAGGAGGGAGTAGAGAAACCGCAGGAGAGCGGTACAGAAGGACAGAAAGAGGAGGGGACAGAAAAACCGCAGGAGAGCGGTACAGAAGGACAGAAAGAGGAAGGTGCAGAGAAACCGCAGGGGAGCGGTACAGAAGGACAGAAAGAGGAAGTGGCAGAGAGAACGCCAGAGAACAGTACGGAAAGGCGGAAAGGGGAAGGTACAGAGAATCAGCCGAAAAATGGCGGGGGAATGCAGAGAAGGGAAGGAACTTCTTCTGGTCCGTTGAAAAAGATGGAAGAGAGAAAGGCATCCGGCTTTGCGGGAACGGTCAAAAGGGAGTCTGTTTCTGTGCAGGCGGATTCTGTGGAAATAGAGAAGCTTCAGGAAGAACTGCGAATTTTGTATGAGAAGCGGCAGATGCTGTCGGAGATACCGGGCAGAGTTTCCGAACTTGCAGTTGGTACGGCCTCCTGGCAGGCGGTACAGGTATTGTTGGAGGAGCAACTGCAGGCGCTGGAGATTCAGGCAGTGGCAATGGAGGAGACGTTTGCCGGACATTGGGCAGAAATCCGACGTTCCGGGTAGGAGCTGCAGGCAGGGCGTTCTCAGTGGGAGGAGGGCGTACAGCGTTTGCAGGAAGGGGCGCAGACACTGGAAGCAGGAGAAAAAGAATTAAAGCGCCAGGAAAACAGTGCGGCGCTGCAGATTGCAGAAGGATACAGCGCACTGGAATCCAACCGGCAGCAGATGGAAGCTGCGGTTTGTAAATTGTCGGAAGGCCGGGCGGAGTATGAAAAAGGAAAAGAGGATGCAGAGAGAGAACTTTCGGATGGCTGGAAGAAATACGCGGAGGGAAAGGAGGATGCAGAGAAAGAACTTTCGGATGCCAGGAAGGAAATCGAAGAGATTGCGATGGCGACCTGGTATGTAGAAGACCGAAATTCCCTGAGCGGGTATGCCAATATCGGCAGTGATGCGAATTCCATTGAGGCAATTGCGACGGTATTTCCCATCGTATTTTTTGTGGTTGCGATTCTGATCAGTTTAACGACGGTTACCCGGATGGTGGAGGAAGACAGAGGGCTGATCGGAACTTATAAAGCGTTGGGTTTTACCAATGCGGAGACAAGGAGAAAGTATCTGGTTTATACGTTAGCCGCCGGGATGGCAGGAAGTGTAATCGGCACGGCGGCCGCCTTTATTGTATTGCCGAAGATTGTATTTATTATTTTCCGCACCATGTATCTGCTGCCGGAATATGAATTACACTTTATAGGGACATATGGTTTATGTGGTCCGCTTCTATTCGTGGGTGGAATTCTTGTCGCCACCATATTGGCCTGTCAAAGTGAACTGCTCCATACACCGGCCGTACTGATGCGTCCCAGAGCGCCCAGGGCGGGTTCCCGTGTATTTTTGGAGAAAATTTCGTTGTTCTGGAATCATATGTCGTTTTTAAATAAAGTAACCGCGCGGAATTTGTTCCGTTATAAAAAACGTCTTTTAATGACGGTCTTTGGAATTGCAGGTTGTATGGCGCTTTTATTGTTTGGATTTGCGATCAAGGATTCCGTGACGGACCTGATGCCGCGTCAATATGAGAAGACATTTTACTATGATTTGATGGCAGTGTCCCTGCCGGATGATTATGAACAAATGCTTTCCTATCTGGAACAGGATGAGAATGTGGCAGAGTATATGAATACAGAGATCACGGAAGGGACTTTGAAGTATGCAGACGATAAGGAAGTCGATGCACAGGTGGTTGTGGTGCCGGACGGAAAGACCTTGTCAGCATACATTCAGAACCGGAATCTGGAAGGGGAGGAGATTGTTCTGGAAGACGGGGAGATTTATGTGACCCAAAATGCCGGAAATGTATTGGGCTTCCATGCCAAAGACCATGTGTTCCTGAAACTCCATGATCTGCAGCAGGCAGAAATTTTGGTGACTGGTTTGGTGCAGAATTATCTTGGGAATTATGTATATATGACGCAGAAAACATTTAAAACGTATTATGAAGAGTATGAACCCAATGGTGTATTACTAAAGTTTTCTGATCGTTGTTTAGATCAGACAGCTTATGCAAAGGAACTGGAGGGAAAAGACGGGGTTCTGACCAGTTTAAGCACAGAAGAATTGAAAGCGCAGTTTTCCACGGCATTTGTTTTGATTAATATGGTGGTGTATGTGATTATCGTAATGTCGGCGGCATTGGCATTTGTTGTGCTGTTTACCTTATCCACCACCAATATATCGGAACGGGAACGGGAGTTGGCAACGATCAAGGTGCTGGGTTTTTACGACAGAGAGGTTCATTTGTATGTGGATAAAGAAACGCTGCTTTTGACAGGAATGGGAATCATACTGGGAATTCCACTGGGAACAGCGTTTGCAGAGACATTAACGGCGATTTTAAATCTGCCGTCCATCTATCTGGCCGTTTCCCTGCATCCGGTCAGCTATGTGATTTCCGCGGGGCTGACGGCAGGATTTGCGCTGCTTGTGAATCTGATTACGGATCGTTCTTTGGATCGGATTGATCCGGTTGAGGCATTGAAGAGTATAGAATAGAAAGTTGAAATGTGCGTTCATTTTGTAGCTTTGCAGGTAGTTTATTGAAATCATATCCCATACATTGACATAAAAAAATATTGCTCCATAGATATTATATCTATGGAGCAATATTTTTTAAAAAAGAAAAGCGATAGACGGGACTCGAACCCGCGGTCTCGACCTTGGCAAGGTCGCGCGTTACCAACTACGCCACTATCGCATATCCTGTCTGCTCTGTATCAGAACAATATTGATTCTACTATATAGGTAGCCAAATGTCAACACTTTTTTCTGTTTTTAATGTCTGATTTTTAATGCTGTTTTCAGATAGTTTTTGAAAGGTTTCCAGGGGATTCCAGAGGATTTCCCATCTGTGTCAAGTTTCTGTTTTCTGTCTTACAGAAGGATCAAACGGGGAAAATCATCCTATGTTTACCCGGCACCGGAAGTTCTAAGGCATAATAAAATACAGGGAAATATCCCCCCCGGTGGCTTGCTGTAATCATGGAAAATTTGTATACTTTATCGGACAGCGATAACTGTTCGCTTGCCTCGAAGGGACACGAAATAAAGTATGTCCGAAAGGGTATACCTAATTGGATGCGAAGCGTTTGCGGTTTATGAGAGGGGACAGGAGGGAAGATGGTGAGAAACAGAAAACAAAAAGGAAGACTTCTTACAATACTGCTTTCTTTAAGTGTACTTGCCGGATGCGGGGCAACAGGTACGGAGCCGGGAAACCTGGAGGAGAAGAGGGGACAGGAAGAGACTATAACACGGGACGATGTGATCGTGACCATGCCGGTAACGTCGGAACCGGAGTCCGGATTTGATCCCGCCTTTGGATGGGGTGCCGGGGAACATGTGCATGAACCTTTAATTCAAAGTACATTAACTGTAACAACCAAAGATCTGACGATTGAGAGCGATCTGGCAACGGATATGCAGGTGAGTGAAGACGGACGGATCTGGACGGTGAAGATCCGCGATGATGTGAAATTTACAGACGGGGAGCCATTGACGGCGGAAGATGTGGCTTTTACCTATAACCTTTGTAAAGAGAAAAGTTCCGTTAATGACTTTACGATGCTGAAAGAGGCCGTGGCGGCGGATGAGACAACCGTAGAATTTCATCTGGAGGAACCGTTTGCCATCTGGCCCTATACGATGGCGATTGTCGGGATTGTACCGGAGCATGCCTATGATGAGAACTATGGGCAGAATCCGATCGGATCGGGCCGTTATATTATGAAACAGTGGGACAAGGGGCAGCAGGTGATTTTTGAAGCCAATCCGGAGTATTATGGAGAAGAACCAAAGATCAAAAAAGTAACGGTATTGTTTATGGAGGAGGAAGCTGCTTTTGCGGCAGCGCTGGCAGGACAGGTCGATGTAGCGCATACGGCGGCATCCTATGGAGGACAGGAACCGGACGGATATCACCTGATGCAGGTGCAGACAGTGGATAACCGGGGATTTAACCTGCCCTGTATCGAACCGGTGGAACAGGCCGGTGTGACCTATGGGAATGCATTTACCTCGGATGTGGAAGTGCGCCGTGCCATAAATATCGGAATCGACCGTGATAAACTGATTGAGAATGTGCTGAACGGTTATGGGACGAAGGCATACAGTGTCTGCGATAAAATGCCCTGGTATAACGGGGCGTGTGAAGTGGAATATGACCGGGAGAAAGCCACCCGGATTCTGGACGAGGCGGGATGGAAGGAAAATACGGATGGAATCCGGGAAAAAGACGGAGTGAAAGCGGAGATGCCGTTGCTGTTTTCCAGCGGAGATTCCGTACGGCAGGCCATTGCGGAAGAAGTATCCAATCAGTTGGGAGAACTGGGAATTGTTGTGACGACAGAAGGAGTAGGCTGGGATACGGCGTATACCCGTGCCCAGTCGGAACCGCTGGTTTGGGGATGGGGCGCACATACGCCGATGGAGGTTTATAACATCTATCATACGGCAGAGAAGAATGGACTCGGGCTGGCGGAATATTCCCCTTATGCGAATGAAACCGTGGATCAGTATATGGAAGCTGCGCTGCAGACAGAAAATCTGGAAACATCCTATGAATTATGGAAAAAGGCGCAGTGGGACGGTACTACAGGAATTACGCAGGAAGGGGATATTCCGTGGATCTGGCTGTGTAACGTGGATCACCTGTATTTTGTGCGGGATGATCTGGAGGTGGCAGAACAGAAGATACATCCTCACGGGCATGGATGGTCGATTGTGAATAATGTGGACGCATGGAAGTGGAAAGAGTAATGTGCCTGAGCAAAAAGAAGGGAATGGGTGAGGATCATGAAAAGCTGGGGATTTTATGCGGGAAAACAATTGCTTCGGATGCTCCTTTTGATGGGGGCGGTCAGCATGGTCACTTTTTTTCTGATGAAGGCATCTCCGGTGGATCCTCTGCAGGCTAATGTGGGGCAGGCCGCATTGGGAACCATGAGTCAGGAACAGGTGGAAAAGCTGCGTGCATACTGGGGAACAGATTTGCCGCCGGTACAGCAGTATGTTTCCTGGGCAAAAGATTTTGTGCAGGGGGAGATGGGAACCTCTCTGCTGTACCGACGGCCTGTGGAATCTGTCATCGGGGAAAAATTAGAAAACTCATTGTTTCTGCTGTTTTTTGCATGGGTGTTTTCCGGAATTCTGGGCATTACACTGGGTGTCCTGGCCGGGATGTACAGAGGAAGCATCCTGGATAAGGGGATAAAAGGATATTGTATTCTGATTGCGGCGACGCCGGCATTTTGGCTGGCGCTTTTGCTACTGCTTTTTTTCGGGGTATGGTTAAAGGTGTTACCTATCGGATTCAGTGTACCGATTGGAATGGAGGCGGCAGATGTGACATTTTTCGATCGAATGCGGCATGCCATTCTTCCAATACTGACACTTTCATTTACGGGGGTGTCGAATATCACACTGCACACAAGGGAGAAAATGATTGATATTATGGAAAGTGATTACATGCTGTTTGCCAGGGCAAGGGGAGAGACAACATGGGAAATGTTCTGGAATCATGGTTTTCGGAATGTACTTCTTCCGGCTCTTACATTACAGTTTGCATCCATCTCCGAGATTTTTGGAGGCTCGGTGCTGGTCGAACAGGTCTTTTCCTATCCGGGGATGGGACAGGCGGCGGTGGCTGCCGGCCTGGGGAGTGATCTGCCGCTTTTGATGGCGGTGACGATGATCAGTGCGTTATTTGTATTCGGTGGGAATCTGACGGCAGATCTGTTGTATCACATTGTGGATCCGAGAATTCGAAGGAGCAAAGCGGCCTTATGAGAACAGGATTTTTTGGAAACCGGCGCAGAAGAATGATTTTTTGCCTTTGTATTATGATTTTGTTTTTACTTGGTATATGTGTGTGGGGACTGTGTTTGGAGGAAGCAGCCAAAGTGACAGATTTTTCAAGGAAGAACCTGTCTCCCTGTCCGGCTTATTTATTCGGGACAGACTGGATGGGGCGGGATATGCTGGTGCGTACGGTAAGAGGATTGTCCCTCAGTATTTTTATCGGTATCTTATCGGCAGTGATCAGTGCGGGAATCGCCCTGTTTTTCGGGACAATATCGGCAGTAATGGGACATTGGGTGGATGGGCTTGTCAACGGAATTATCGATCTGGTTATGGGAATCCCGCATATTTTGCTGCTGCTTTTGATTTCCGTTGCGCTGGGGAAGGGCGTATTTGGTGTGGTTACAGGCGTGGCGTTGACGCATTGGCCTTCCCTGGCCCGCCTGATTCGTGCGGAGGTCATACAATTGAAAGAAAGCCCTTATATTCAGATCGCGGGAAAACTGGGAAAAGGAAAAGGATACGTGATAAGAAAACATATGATTCCGCACTTACTGCCGCAGTTTATTGTAGGACTTGTCCTGATTTTTCCGCATGCCATTCTACATGAGGCAAGCATTACATTTTTGGGATTTGGATTGTCTTCGGAACAGCCGGCGGTGGGGATTATCCTGTCGGAATCTATGCGCTATCTTGTGACGGGGGAATGGTGGCTTGCGGTGTTTCCCGGGTTGTTTCTGGTATTGGTGGTTGTTTTGTTTTATGTCAGCGGGGAAAACCTGAGAAGATTGCTGAGTCCGGGGACGGTGCATGAGTGAACCTGTATCTAAGAGGCTTTGCATAAGTGGACGGTTTGTGTCCAATGTCCAATTAGTATACCCATCCGAGCATCCTGTAATACATGCCCCGGTGGGGCGGGCGGACGCTTTGCGTCCGATAAGGTATAAAAAATGGAGAAGAGGGAAGAGATGAGAGAAACCGTTTTAGAAATTGCACATCTTCAGATTTCATTTACACAATACAGCCGGGGGATGCGCCGGGTCGAACTGCCGGTGATCCGGGATCTGGATGTGGAGGTAAAAGAGGGAGAGATGGTGGCGGTGGTCGGCTCCAGCGGTTCCGGAAAAAGTCTTCTTGCCCATGGAGTTCTGGGGATTTTGCCCTATAATGCTTCTATGAAGGGAAACATTCTTTATCGGGGCGAACCTCTGTCAGCGGAAAGGGTGCAGCGCCTTCGGGGAAGAGAGATCGTGCTGGTGCCCCAAAGTCTGTCCTATCTGGATCCGCTGCGAAAGGTAGGATGGCAGATTCGAAGAGGACGTAAGGAAGAGAGGGTGCGGAAAAAACTAAGAGAGTTATTCCGCAGGTATCATCTGGAGGAAGCAGTGGAAGAGCAGTATCCCTTTGAACTGTCAGGAGGAATGAGCCGCAGAATTTTGGTTTCCACAGCGATGATGGAGGAACCCAGGCTGGTGATTGCAGATGAGCCGACACCGGGGCTGGATTTGAAGCTGGCAAAGCGTGTGATGGAGCATTTTCGGGAACTGGCTGATCAGGGGGCGGGGGTTCTGGTGATTACCCATGATCTGGAACTGGCGTTGGAAACGGCCGATAAAGTTGTCATATTTTATGCGGGGACTACGGTGGAAGAGGCATTATGTTCTGATTTTACTGCGGAGGAGTCTCTGCGTCATCCTTATACAAAGGCGCTTTGGAGGGCGTTACCGCAGCATGGTTTTCAGGCTCTGGAGGGAAATCAGCCGTATGTAAAAGATCTGCCGCCGGGGTGTCCGTTTTTTCCGCGCTGTCCTCTGCGTTCGGAAGCGTGCCGGGAAGAGGTTCCCTATCGCAGGGTGCGGGGAGGGCGCGTCCGCTGCTGTGCTTTTTTTGAATCGCCGAATAAGGAGATCTGATGAGGCAGTAAAAACGGTTTGTCTGCCCTGCCGGGTGTAAGAGGGATATCCGTGGAGAATGGGAGAGGAAGGCGAAAGATTATTTCAATGGATGAGAGATTGCAGACGGGGAGAAAAAGAGGAAGGAGGAAAAGGAGATGAGGCTGGAAGTGAACAATCTGATCTATCGTTATCATAAAAAGGCGCTCCCGGTGCTGGAAGAAATTTCTTTTTCTATGACGAATGAAGAACGGGTGGGGGTGGCGGCGCCAAGTGGAAGAGGAAAAACCACCCTGTGTAAACTGATCGGGGGATATCTTGTACCGGAACAGGGGGAAATTTTGCTGGATGGGAAATCTGTCATGGAATATCGGGGATACTGTCCGATACAGATGATCTGGCAGCAGCCGGAACTGGCAGTCAACCCACGGCTACGTATGAAAGAAGTGCTTGCAGAAGGGGATCAGATTGCGGAACGGGTAATTCATGGGATGGGAATTGAAGAAGACTGGCTGGAACGATTTCCGACGGAACTTTCCGGCGGAGAACTGCAGCGCTTTCTGATTGCCCGCGCATTGGGACAAAGAACCCGATTTTTACTGATGGATGAGATCACTGCAATGTTAGATTTGATTACGCAGAGTCAGATCTGGAATTTTCTGCTGCAGGAAGTGCAGGAGCGAAAGATTGGACTGCTTGTGGTCAGCCATAGCCGGCCGCTTTTGAATCAGGTGTGTACCAGGATGCTCTCTGTCTTTTAGAAGGGGATTCGTTGTAAGAAAATATGGTTTTATGAAACGTCCTCTCACGAAATGTGAGAGGACGTTTTTGTATGCCCTGATATAACGAATAATTAATTTCTGATATATTGACGCAGATAAACAGTCAGACAAGTCAAGATGTCAGAGGGCGGAACTTTCAGAAATAACGGTTATAATCAGTGTGAAAAGGGAATCATTGGAGTAGGAAAGAAAACAATTGACAAATGCGACTAATATGTTATAATGAATTACATAAAGATTATAATGTTATAATGTAATATTTAAGAATGTCATTACAAATATACAAAAGAAAGGAGAAGTTATGAAAAAGAATACAAAAAGGATATGGTGTGCCATTTTTCTATGTGCGATTCTGGTAACAATGTCACTATACGGATGTGGGCAGTCTGAAGAGAACGGGAAAGAAGCAGATACAAAAGACACGGAAGAAGCAGGACAGGATGCGCAGGAGATTCGGATCGGTTACATTGTAAAATGTCTGAGCAATACTTTCTGGCAGACTTATCAGGAAGGCGCGGAAGCTGCGGCAGAAGAACTGGGTGTCAGGCTGGATGTCCGGGATGTAAAATCGGAAGACGACTATGTGGGACAGTTGGATGTGGCACGAGGAATGGTAAATCAGGATTATGATGCCATTGTTGCCGCGTCCATCACAAATACCAATTTGATTCCGGCAATTGCGGATGCGAATGCAAAAGGCATTCCCTGGATTGTAGTCAGCGAGAAACAGGATGAGGAAGTGCTGAAAGAGTATGATGCGAAAGTGACATGTAACTGTCGCCTGAGTTTTTATGACGAAGGTGTGATTGCGGGGAAGCATGTTCTGGATGTGCTTGGAGAAGAAGGCGGTCAGGTTGCGATCATCGAAGGACTGACCGGGATGACGGCGACCAACGACCGGATCGCGGGATTTCGGGACACACTGGAAGGAAGTAAAATAGAAATTGTCGCTTCCCAGCCGGCGGACTGGCTGCGTGAAGAAGCAAAAGATGTAACCGCCAGTATTTTGCAGGCGAATCCGGATATCAAAGCAATCTATGCATTGAATGATACCATGGCGCTTGGCTGTGTGGCGGCGCTGCAGCAGGCGGATAAGGTGGGAGAAATCATGATCATCGGGGATGACGGTACCAATGAGGCTTATGAGTCGATCCAGAATGGGGAGATGGATTCCACTATTGACGGCGTTGCATGGCAGATCGCATATTTTAGCGTCCATGCGGCGGTAAAAGCGGTTGTGGAAAACAAAGATACATTGCCGGATTACGACCTGACGCCTGGATTGATTACAAAGGGGAATGTGGAAGAAGCAATGCAGGAGGCACCGAAACCAGTTGCAGAGATGTTTGAGATTAACGAGAATATTTATCTTCCAATTGCGGGAATTAAAGAGTAAGTTCGGCGGATGCGAAGAAATTTTGAAGGTAAAAAAGGAACAGGGAGGTCCGCTGTCTGCCGGACCTCCGGAAAAGTAACGGCAGGCAGCCGAACAGGACAAAAAGGAGGGGAAGAGTTTTGCAGGAAGAAACGATGCTGAAACTGGAACATATCTGTAAATCGTTTCCGGGAGTGAAGGCAGTGGATGATGTGACGTTTGAGATCAAAAAGGGAGAAATTCATGCATTGCTTGGACACAACGGTGCGGGGAAGTCTACCCTGGTAAAAATTATTTCCGGCGCTTATCAAAAAGATGCGGGTACGGTGACACTGGATGATGAGGTGATTACGCTTACCTCTCCGCAGCACGGACTGGAAAAGGGGATTGGAATGGTGTATCAGGAACTGGATCTGATTCCGGATTTAAACGGCAGTGAAAATATCTTTCTGGGCCAGAGGCGGTTTCGGAATCGAATGGGGTTTGTGGATGCAAAAGCAAGAGACCTGGAAGCGGAAAGTTTGATTCGGCAGTTCGGCGTGGAAATAGATTTGCAGATTCCGGTAAAAAAACTGGGGGTTTCCAGGCAGCAATTGATTGCCATTGCAAAAGCCATCAGCAGACAGGCAAAAGTTGTGATTTTTGACGAGCCTACGGCAGCTTTGAACAATGTGGAGGCAGAACGATTATTTGGAATTATGAGAAAACTGGCCGATGCAGGCGTTTCGCTTATATTGATTACCCATCGGTTGGATGAAGTATTTCTGATCGCGGATCGGGTCACGTTGATGCGGGATGGAAAATGGGTGGTGACAAAGGAAACCGGTCAGATCTCTATGAAAGAAATCGTCGGCGCGCTGACAGGAGTTACGGAAGAGGAACAGGTGAGAACCGCCAATCAAAGCAGCCGAACGGAGGAAAAACTGGTTTCCTGTAAAAATATTTCTTTTGGAACCGTGTTCCAGGATGTTTCTTTTGATCTTTATCGGGGAGAGGTGTTGGGCATTACCGGGTTAATCGGCTGTGGAGCGACAGAGATTGCAAAAGCATTGTTTGGTGTGTGCAAAATCGATCGGGGAGAGATCATCCTCTTGAAAGATAAAATAGAGCGGATGACGCCGGAAGCGGCAGTTCGACACAAAGTTGCCTATATCTCAGAAGACCGGAAGATAGAGGGACTCAATCTGATTGGATCCGTAAAAGATAATATTACATTGACGATGATCGGGGAGTGGGCGAAAGCAGGATTTTTAAACCGGAAGAAAGAAATGGTGAAGGCTGAAGAAATGGTAAGAAAACTAGATATCCGTGTTGCAGGACTGGAACAGGCGGCAGGAACCTTAAGCGGAGGAAACCAGCAGAAAATTATACTGGCAAAATGGCTGTTAAAGCAGGCGGAAATTTTTATCCTGTGTGAACCGACACGGGGAATTGATATCGGAACGAAACGGGAAATTCACAAAATAATCCGGAAGCTTGCGCAGGATGGATGTGCCGTATTGGTGGTGTCGTCGGAAGTGGAGGAGATTATAGACACCTGTGATCGTGTCATGATTTTATATGACGGAAAAACACGGGGAGAGTTGTCTTCCGAAGAATGTGTGAAAAAGAGGATGTTGGATGTGATGTATGGAGTTGAGTAGAAAAAGTTGTGATTCTCTCAGGATCCGGCAGGAAGGAACGGGAAGAGATTTGCAGGAAGGATGAGATTCTTGATATGGACATGATAAAAAACAGGATGAAAAAAATGAAGCCTCGAAATTTTTTGCTGATTGGTTTTATTGCATTATTGTGGATTATTTTAACGGTTTTGTCTCCGCATTTTATAAAAATCAGTAATCTTTTGCTTTTACTGCAGCAATCCTCCATTGTGATGGTGGCCGGAATCGGTATGACTTTTGTAATACTGACCGGAGGAATTGACCTGTCGATTGGCTCCGTGGCCGCGTTATCCAGTGTGACTTTGGGGATTGCAATTACAAAATGGGAATGGGGCGTATTGCCGGCGCTGTTGGCAGGGATGCTGACGGGTGCGGTGTTTGGAATGTTCAATGGGGTTCTGATCAGCTATTTTAAGCTGCAGCCTATGGTGTGTACGCTGGGGGTCATGAGTATTGCGAGAGGACTCACGTACATTTTTACATCCGGCCGTTCCATGTTTGTGACGGACCGATTGCTGATTCGAATTGGGAACGGGCGGATCGGAGGAATCCCGATTATTGTGTTTATTGCGGTGGTGTTGTTCGGAATCGGTTATATGATATTGAACTATACGTATTTCGGACGGAGTATTTATGCCCTTGGCGGAAATGAGGAAGCGACGCGTTTATCCGGGATTGATACGAGAAAAGTAAAGACGTTGACGTATGCGTTCTGCGGATTTTGCGCAGGAGTGGTTGGAATTTTATATGTATGTACATTGGGGGCCAGCGAACCGACCGTAGGGCAGGGGCTGGAACTGAATGCCACGGCGGTTACGGCAATCGGCGGGACCAGTCTGTTAGGAGGAATCGGTTCTCTGGTGGGAACGGTGTTTGGCGCCGTCCTGATCGGTACCATTAACAATGGATTATCCATCCTCAATATTGTTTCCTATTATCAGCAGTTATTATTGGGGGTTGTGATCATTCTGGCCGTTCTTCTGGAACGATTTAAAAAGAAGTAGGAAAGTACAGGTACAAAAAACAAGGGAAAAGGGTGTCAGAAGAGGAGGCAGAGAAAAAGCGGAGAGCAAAATCAAGGCCGGAAGAAAAGCAGCAGACAGAAAAAGCAAACAAGCAGGAAAATGGGTGAAGCAGAAAAAGCAACAGACAGAAAAGATAGGAGGAACAAAAATGAGAACATGGAAATTGGGAATGATCGGATGCGGGGTACATGCAAAAGCGAATATTTTTTCCAGTCTGCATAGGATGGGGTATCCGATGCAGGCGGTCTGTGCAAGGCATCTGGACCGGGCGCAGGCGGCGGCAAAACAGTTTGCAATTCCAAAGGCATATGACGATTACCGGCAGATGCTGGAAAAAGAGGAACTGGACGTGGCTTTTGTGATTACGGAGGCGGTGAGTCAGGCCGGGATTGTAAAGGAATGTCTGAAAAAAGGATTGCATGTATTTGTGGAAAAACCGCTCGGAATGAATGAGAAAGAGGCATGGGAAGTAGCGGAGCTGGCGGACAAAATGGATCGAAAAGTGATGGTAGGTTTTATGAAACGATTTTCACCTTCCTATTGCACATTAAAAGAGATCATGAACAACCGGGAAGAATTCGGACAGCCGTTGTCCTTTATGGGGATGTTTGCCATCACTTCCGGAAGACCAGGCTGGGATAACGAGATCTATACGAAGGTAGGGGGAATCCACTATGTAGATCTGATGCGGCATTTGTTCGGGGAACTGAAAGAAATCCATGGTTATACCAACAGCGTGGATGTAGAAGTGGACAATGTGTTTACCATGCGTTTCCAGAGCGGGATCATCGGCAGCATGTTTTTCGGAGGAATTCCGGCCTGGAAACGGCACTGGGAGGAAATCTGCGTGACAGGAGTGAAAGGGTTTGTCAAAGTGGACAATATGGCCAATGTACGGTATCACTATGACAGGCCGGTAAAGACCACAGGCGCAAGATGGCAGACACTGGATGAGGCAGACCTTGTTCTGACACCTGTGAGCACATCCAGTTCCGGTGGCTGGAGAGATCTTTATCTGAACGGTTATGTGGGGGAACTGGAATATTTCTTTGCCTGTATCGAACAGAATCAGAGGCCGGTGTGTGATGCGAGAGATAATGTGAAGACCATGGCGCTGTGCGACAGAATTGTAAATTGTCTCAAAGGAAAAGATGATCTGTATGTATGAAAAAAGGAAAATCGGAATACTGGGAAGCATTGCTTTGGATAATATTTTCCGTGCAGAGTCTCTTCCGCAAAAAGGAGAGCGGGTATTTGGAAATCTTCTGGGAAGCTGTATCGGCGGTATGGCGGCGAACCAGGCTGTGGAAGCCGCCAGGTACAGTAAAGAAATTTATATTTTGGGAACGGTGGGAGAAGATGAGACCGGAGCCAGAATTTACAGGCATCTGGAACAAAGAGGATGTCATACAGAGCGATTATTGAAGAGTGGAAGTCTTCCCACAGGGCAGACCTATATGTTTCTCGTAGACCAGAACAGGGAATATTTCAGTATTGTGAATCCGGGGGCCAATATGGCCCGGGAAGAAACGGAGATTTATCGTAGCCTTGCCGGATTGGACGCTCTGTTGATCTCCCTGGAGATGAACACAGAACTGGCAGAAAAAGCAATAGAGTATGCGGCAGAACACGGAATTTATACGTACCTGTGTATGTCGCCGGCAGAAAATTGTTCCGGGAATCTGGTAAAAAAAGCGGATGCTCTGATTGGAAATCTAAGAGAGGCAAAGATACTTTTGGGGATAAAGGGAGAGACGCCGGATGAGATTATGAAAGAATTATGCGGCATACAGATCGAACCCTGTAAGATGCTTCTGATCTCACTTGGAAATCAGGGCGCAGTTCTGAGAGAGGGAGAACAAGTATACTATGCAAAAAGTGTGGAAGTAAAATCCATTGACGCAGTAGGGGCAGGGGATGCCTTTGCCGGCGCATTCGTTGCAAACCGGGAGAACGGAATGGACAGTTACAGGGCATTGTGTTATGGCTGTATTGCCGGGGGATTTACGGTTTCGGTGATTGGGGCGCAGTCCTCGGATCATACCAGTGCGAAAGTAGAAGAATTTTATCAAACATATTATATGAGGTGAAAGAGATGAAGATAGGGTGTATTTCCTGGTCACATAGAAAGGGATTTCAGGAAGGAAAGATGGATGTATTTACCTGGATGGAGCATTGTAAAAAGGATTGCGGTCTGGACGGAGTGGAATTGTGGAATAATCATTTTGATTCCCTGGACCAGATCTATTTAAAAAAAATTCGCCAAAAGGCGGAAGAATTAAGTCTATCGATATATTCTGTGGCTACAAAATGTATATTCGGCGATTTTTCGGAGGAAGAGATCCGATGTGCAAAGCAAGTCATGCGCGACTGGCTGGAGGCGGCCGATCAACTTGACGCTCCGGTGATGCGCATTTCCGTTGCAGGAAAAGAGCTGCATGATCCCATACACCAGGAACAGGTATTTACCTCTTTGGCAGAGGTGGTGCGGGAAGGGATCTATCCGAAAATCCAGGTGGGAATTGAAAATCAGGAGCCGGGAGTGGTACAGAACATTGCAGATGTAAAAAAAATGACGGAGATAACGGGAGGCTGCATCAAACTGATCCTGGATAACGGAAGTTTTCTCCAAAAGGACGATTCCTATGAATTTATGAAACAGACACTTCCGGAAGCTGCGGTAGTTCATACAAAGTTTTTCCGGATTCGTGCAGATGGAAGTGATGAAATGCTGGACTATGAAAAAATCCGTGATATCCTGGAGGCCTCGGATTATGACGGATATCTGTCTATTGAGTACGACAGTCAGGAGCCGGCGGCAAGGGACGTACCAAAAATTGCGACATATCTGAAAAAGTTATTTGCGCGGGGACAAACGTTCCCAGACAGTGAAGTATCCCTTGCCGGAGGGAAAGAGCCTGTCTGCGTAAAGCATACGAAATGCGGGACACCCGGAAGGGAATAGGCGTACGAAACCAGGAGAAAGGAGGAATAAAATTGGGAAACGAGCGGGTTTACAGCAGAGAAAACAAGCTGGAAGATATTTTTAAAATCAAAAAACCAATCATTCCGACACTGCACTTGCTGTCTCTTCCGGGAGCTCCGTTTTATCGGGGGGAATCTATGGAAGAACTTCTGGAATATACGATGAAGGAAGTGGAGATTTTGATCGCATGTGGGGTGGACGGATTTATCATTGAAAATCATGGAGATATCCCTTTTGTAAAACCGGATAAATTCGGGTATGAGACGGTGGCGGCCATGTCCTATATTGGAACGGAGATCGGAAAGGTGGTCAGAAAATATGGGTTGCCGATGGGGGTGAACTGTCTGGCCAATGCGGCCATTCCGGCACTTGCCATCGCAAAAGCAATTGATGCAAAGTTTATCCGAATCAATCAGTTTGTAAATGCGTATGTGGCCAACGAGGGATTGATTGAAGGGCTGGCAGGGGAGATTCTTCGGTACCGTTCGTCCATTAAGGGAGAGGGAATTGCCATTTTTGCGGATTCCCATGTAAAACATGGAAGCCATGCTATCGTATCGGACCGCCCGGTAGAAGAGCAGGCAAAAGATTCCCTGTTTTTCTGTGCGGATGTTCTGATATGTACCGGGAATCGAACCGGGGATGCGCCGACAGAGGAAGAACTGTCAAAAATCAAGGTGGATTCCAATGTGCCGGTTGTTGTGGGAAGCGGAATTACGCCGGAGAATGTGGAGCGAATCATGCGGACTGCGGACGGAGGAATTGTGGCAAGCTATTTCAAAAAGGACGGAGTATGGACGAACACGGTAGATCGTGAGAGAACTCTGCGATTTATGGAACAGGTCTGGAAGATTCGTGAAAAGATGAAACAGGCCGTGTAAGAAGAACGGTGGGAACAGAAGTCGAAAAGCGGATTTTATTCGAAAGGGGACGACAATGCATAAAATCAGTAAAGAGGGAATTACATTTGACGATGTACTTTTGATTCCGGCCTACTCGGAAATTCTGCCGTCACAGGTAGATCTGTCTACGTATCTGACAAGAGAGATCCGGCTGAACATTCCTTTGATGAGTTCCGGTATGGATACCGTGACCGAGCATCGGATGGCCATCTCCATGGCCAGGCAAGGAGGAATCGGGATTATACATAAAAATATGACAATCGCGGCACAGGCGGAGGAAATCGATCAAGTGAAACGTTCCGAAAATGGGGTGATCTCAGATCCTTTTTCCTTAAGTCCCGAACATACATTACAGGATGCGGAAGATCTGATGGCCAGATATAAAATTTCGGGAGTGCCTGTCACAGAAGGAAAAAAACTGGTAGGTATCATCACCAACAGAGATTTGAAATTTGAGACCGATCTATCGAAAAAAATCGCCCGGTGTATGACGACAGAAGGGTTGGTAACGGCGCCGGAAGGAGTCACGCTGGAAGATGCCAAAAAGATTTTGGGAAAAGCTCGCAAGGAAAAGCTGCCGATTGTAGATGCGGCGTTTCATTTGAAGGGATTGATTACGATCAAGGATATTGAGAAAGCAAGGAAATATCCCTGTTCGGCCAAAGATAAAAAGGGAAGGCTATTGTGTGGTGCGGCCGTTGCGGTAACGGCCAATGTGCTGGAACGTTCGGAAGCGCTGGTACATGCCGGTGTGGATGTACTGGTAGTGGATTCCGCCCATGGACATACGGCAAATGTTCTGCGTTGTATTCGGATGATCAAAGGTGCCTATCCCAATCTTCCGGTGATTGCCGGAAACGTTGTGACGGGGGAAGCGACGGAAGCGTTAATCCAGGCAGGGGCGGATGCGGTGAAAGTGGGGATTGGTCCGGGCTCCATCTGTACCACCCGAATTATAGCCGGAATCGGCGTACCACAGATTACGGCCGTGATGGACTGCTATGAAGCTGCCGGCAAACGGGATATTCCGGTGATTGCAGACGGAGGAATTAAGTATTCCGGTGATATTGTGAAAGCGATTGCAGCGGGGACAAATGTCTGTATGATGGGAAGCGTCCTGGCGGGCTGCGACGAAAGCCCGGGAGAGTTTGAATTGTTCCAGGGAAGAAAGTACAAAGTATACCGGGGCATGGGTTCCGTCGCGGGGATGGAAAACGGAGGAAAAGACCGTTATTTCCAGCAAAACGCGAAGAAACTGGTGCCTGAAGGAGTGGAAGGCCGGGTGGCGTATCGGGGTCCCCTGGAAGATACGGTGTTCCAGTTGCTGGGAGGAGTCCGTTCCGGAATGGGGTATTGCGGAACACCTTCTATTGAAGCGTTGAAACAGAACGGAAGATTTGTGAAGATCTCTCCGGCTTCACTCAAAGAAAGTCATCCTCACGATATCTTTGTGACGAAGGAAGCGCCGAATTACAGTACCGGACATGAAAATTGAGGCTGTATAAATGGGATTCGGACGAGGAAAGAAAATAGCTTTCAGGTCATAATAAAAGAAGAGACCGCCAATGAACAGGTTTCCTGTACGGTATGATGTGCAGAAGAGATTGTCATTGGCGGTCTTTGTGTGTGTTCAGCGTGTCAGGCGAATCGTATAGTTGTAAATATCCGCCCGGTTATACATTTTGACAAATTCGATCAGATGATGCTTTGTCGTGTAAGTCATTCGTTCCAGATACAGCAAAGGATCATTGACAGGAATATGCAGCTGTTCTGCAATCGGAGGAGGACAAGCAATGGCTTTCAGAGATTCGTCTGCATATTCAATGGTAATATGGTAATCGTTTTCCAGTATTTTATAAAGAGATACGGACTGTTTGTCCATCTGTTCGATCAGATATCCGGAGGAAATATTTCGAATGATTTTGTTGTCGTCGAATAGACTGAGGTTATAATAACTGTCATGCATTCCCATGACAATATGATTGACGGTACGAAGACGTACAAGATGAACCAGCGGCGTACTTTCAGGCAGTCCCATATGGGCGGCGACGGCAGCGTCGGAGAGTACTTCCAGGACGGTGGTTTTTGAACCGGGAATACAGTTCTTTTGCACAATATCTTCGGAAAAGCTGGTCAGCTTTGGAAGAGGGTAAGAAAAACTGGGAGGAGAAATGAACGTACCTTTTCCTCTTTTTTTTACGACATAACCTTCAAATTCGAGGAGTTCAATGGCATGTCTTACCGTGATCCGTGAAATTCCAAGCAGTTCCTGAAACTCTGTCTCTGTCGGAAGTTTCTGGCCGGCGCCCCATTCTCCGGTACTGATTTTTTCCAGAATGTAATCTTTTAATTGCAGATATAGGGGGACCTTTGAATTAGGATCAATGTTCATGTGGTGTCCGTCTCCTTTCAAGTAACGTTTCTATATATTATAACAAATTGCAGTTCAAAATGGTAGTGTTGTATTTCAAACAGAAAATGCGGAATATCCAGAATGTAAAATAGTTGAGAGAATTGAAAAACTGTGATAAAATCTAAAAGCGAAGAAAGGACAATTCCATAGAAAAAGAAAGATACAAAATGCACCTGTCATCAGAACTCTGGTTTTCCCGGATGAAAGAAGAAACGAAATATGGCAGAATCGGGGAGAAGCAGAAGGAAAAGACAGGTGTCCATGACAGCAAAGAGGAAAGACAGCGGGAATTGGAACACAAAAGACAGGGATGGGATCACGAAAGATGGGGAAGACGTGGAAAACTTTTGGGTGGAAATGGGTGACAGGAATTTTCTGCTTTCTGGAAGCGGTCATTGTGATTGTACTGGGGACGAGTGCGGTTCTGCTGCGCAACAGTATTGTATGGATGTTTGAGACCTGGCGGTATCTGACCATGGATGAATTGGTGTATCATCTGCGTGCACCGATGGAGGGAACGAATCTGGAACTTATTCTCAGCTATATCAATGACTGTATTCCAGGGGCCATTCTGACTTTGTTATTTCTGTTGGTTCTCGTAATTACATTTTCCAGAAGAAAAAAGATTTTTCATGTCCTTCTGGCAGGGGTGGCGCTGGTATCGGTCCTTGTGGCAGGGAATTATCTGCACCTGACGTGGGAGCGTCTGGATCTTGCAAATTATTCCAGGAATCAAAGCATATATTCTACATTTCTCGACGAAAATTATGTGGATCCGCGGGAGGTGGAGATTCAATTTCCGGAGAAGAAGAGGAATCTGATTTATATCATTTTAGAATCGATGGAGACCACTTATACAGATAAGGAAGACGGCGGCGCTTTTGAGAGGGGCTGTATCCCGGAACTGACGGAGATTGCGCAGGAGAATGAGGATTTTTCCGGGCCGCAGACGCAGTTGAACGGCGGATATTCCATGCCCCATACGATCTGGACCATTGCCGGAATTTTTGCACAGACAGCGGGACTTCCTCTGGATATTCCCATTGAAAGAAATGACATGTATACGCAGGATACCTTCTTTCCGGGCGTCGTGACTCTGGGGGATATTCTGGAAGAACAGGGATATTCTCAGACGTTTCTCTTAGGTTCCGATGTGGCCTTTGGAGGGCGGAAGATTTATTTTACGGAACACGGACACTATCAGCTAAAAGATTATTATTACGCAGTGGCGGAAAAGAAGATTCCGGAAGACTATCGTGTGTTTTGGGGATATGAGGACCGGCGGCTCCTGCAGTTTGCAAAAGAGGAATTACTGGAACTCTCAGAAGGAGACAGACCATTTAATTTTACCATGTTGACCGTAGATACCCATTATGAAGATGGATTCCGTTGTGAAAACTGTGGGGATGCCTATGGGGAGGATCAGTATGCGAATGTGATGGCCTGTTCCAGCGAGATGGTGGCGGAGCTGGTGAGATGGATTCAACAGCAGGATTTTTATGAGAATACCACCATTGTACTGGCTGGAGATCACCCCACCATGGATTCCAATTTTTGTGAGGGAATTGATGCGGACTACGTAAGAAAAGTATATACCGCATACATTCATGCGGCGGTGCCGGTGAAAAGACCGGATTTGTACAGGGATTATACGACGTTTGATTATTTTCCAACTACGCTGGCCAGTATCGGTGCCAGAATAGAAGGAAACCGTCTGGGGCTGGGGACCAATCTTTTTTCCAGTGAATGGACATTGACGGAGATGTACGAGAGAGATAGAATGGAGGAGGAATTGAACCGGCAGTCGGAGCTGATGGTTCGGTTGGCTTCTGATATCAAACCATTGGAGCTGCAAAAAGAAGAGACCGAACCGCCCAGTGCGGAAGTTGCAGTGTACGAGTATAATTCTGCAGCAGGTTTGCTTCCGGTGGGAGTCCGGGAGATCCGGCATATCCAGCAAAAAGTGACAGCAGTCAATGTGGCGGTATGGACGGAGGAAAACCAGGAGGATCTGCAGTGGGTGCAAACGGTGCTCCTGGAGGACGGCAGTTATGGAGGGTATATTGATCTTTCCGGATTTGGTTATAAAATCGGGGAGTATTATGTAGAAGCCTGCGCGGTCTTTGCAGACGGAAGTCAGGTGACGCTGGGGAATGCCTCCGGCCAGGTGGAATAAAAGAGAAAAGTACGGAGACGGTAGAAACATGAGAAAAAGCAGAAAAGAAATCATGATAAAGACGGGAATCGGTATTTTGTATTTCTTGGAAGGGTTCCTTGTTCTGGTGGTGAGCGTATGTTCCATATTGCTGAGTAACAGTATCGCATGGATGTTTGAGACCTGGAACTATCTGACGATGGATGAATTGGTGTATCAGTTGAATGCCCCGATTGAGGGGACGAATGAAGAAATGATATGGGAATATCTCAATTTCTGTATTCCGGGAACGGTACTGATATTACTGTTTCTGGTCGTACTGATGGTGGGACTTTATAAAAGAAAATGGATATATCATACTGTTATGGCGGGAATTCTGCTGGGAACCTTGTGGATCGGCGGGAAGTCTTTGCACACGGCATGGGAACGTCTGGATATTGCGAACTATTCTGAAAATAAAAGTACATATTCTACATTTATTGATGACAATTATGTAGATCCGGCAACCGTAGAACTTCAATTTCCGGAGAAAAAAAGGAATTTGATTTATATTTTTCTGGAATCCATGGAAATGACTTATGCAGACGAAAAAAACGGGGGAGGTTTTGCAGAAAATTGTATCCCGGAATTGACGCGGCTGGCGCAGGAGAATGAGGACTTTTCCGGGGAAGAAGAAACGCTGAACGGGGGATACAGTATGCCCCAGACCACATGGACGATCGGCGGAATGTTTGCACAGACGACCGGGCTTCCCCTGTCCATTCCGATTGACGGAAATGATATGGATACACAGCACAGTTTTTTCCCGGAAGTGACGGCGATAGGGGATATTCTGGAAAAGGAAGGGTATGCACAGACTCTGCTGATTGGGTCGGATGCGACGTTTGGCGGGAGGAGACTCTATTTTGGTACTCATGGGAATTATCAGATCAAAGATTATGAATATGCCGTTGAGAACGGTTGGATTCCGGAAGACTATTATGTATGGTGGGGATATGAGGATAAAAAATTGTTTGATTATGCAAAAGAGGAACTTCTCGCTCTGTCCGCGCAGGAACAGCCCTTTAGTTTGACAATTCTGACGGCGGACACTCACTTTGAAGATGGATATCTGTGTGAGGACTGTGAGGAAACGTTTGGAGAGGACCGCTATGCAAATGTGATGGCGTGTTCCAGCAAAAAAGTGGCAGCTTTTCTTCAATGGGTCCAGCGTCAGGATTTTTATGAAGATACATTGATTGTGCTTTCCGGGGACCATCTGACGATGGACAGTGATTTTTGTGAGGATGTGGAGAAAGAATACGTCCGGAAAGTTTATACAACGTACATCAATGCAGCGGCGGAGAGTGAGAAAGCCGACACGTACAGAGATTATACGACATTTGATAACTTCCCTACCACATTGGCGGGAATGGGTGTAAACATTGAAGGAGAACGCCTTGGGCTGGGGACCAATTTGTTTTCCCAGGAGTGGACGCTGACAGAGAAGTATAGCCGGGAGCGCATGAAAAGTGAGATGGGCCGGCAGTCGAAACTGATGGAGGATCTGGCCTCCGGTGTGAGAGTAGATCTTGCAAAGAAGAAGGCGGAAGAGGTGTTTGTTCCGAAAGTTGCCGTTACGGTGTCGGAATATGATGCTGCGCTGGATCAGTTCTATGTAACAGTGTCCGAAATGGAGAATGTACAGAAGCCGATTGCAGCGGTCAGCGTGGCGATATGGACGCAGAGAAAGCAGCGTGATCTGCAGTGGATGCAGGCGTGGCAGCAGGAGGACGGCACGTATTTTCTTTCTTTTAATACAGGAGGATTTGAAGACCGGGAAAGTGGGTATAACGTTCACGTATATGGGATTTACGAGGATGGAAGCCAGGAACTGCTGGGAACGGCCGTAGGGCATATCCAGTGAAGTATACCCATTCGGGCATCCCGTATTTGAGGTGCTTCGCACGAGTGGACGTCTAACGCCGTCCAATAAGGTATACCCATCCGGGCATCCTGTAATACATGCCCCGGTGGGGCGGACGCTTTACGTCCGATAAGGTATACTCGGTGAGGGACATTAGCCGTGAATAGTAACCATTCTGGAAAGTGGTTGACAAGTTCTGTGGAAAAAGGGTAGAATATCTTTAAATACTAGTACAGCATTGTTAATTGCGCAGTGTTGTACCAGGCAGAAGGTCAGAGGGAAAAGGCGATTTTTTCTACGTATTTTTTGAACTTGGGGATGTGGGAGAGCTGTATGGGGTACAGGCGTGTTGACATGACATAAGCAGGAGCGGGAGTGACAGTTGTGGACAAGCGGAAGAATATGAAGAAATTTGAAGACAATGATATAGAGATTTTACTGATGGAGGATCTCTGTCCGGAGGAGTCCGGGAAGAAAAAATGGCGGATATGGCAGAAGGTGCTTTTGGGATTCGGGAGTGCTTTGCTCATTATCTTAGTTGGCGGGATGTCCACATTTTTTGTATTAAAGGCACGCGGAGAAAAAGGTCTGAAGACGCAGATTGAGGAGACAAGTACAGAGGAAGCCAGAGAGAGCGGTCATTATATTCTGCACAACGGAAAAGAGTACCGATATCGGGAGGATGTGATTAATATCCTTTGTATCGGCGTGGATAAGGCGCAGAGTATGGAAGAAAAGCGGGAGTATGACATCTATGGTCTTGCAGATGCCAATTTGCTGGTGAGTATTGATACAGAAAAGGATCAACTGCAAATCATTGCTATTCCCCGGGATGTGATGACGGAAGTGCAGATGACAACGAAATCCGGGAAAGTGGTGGAGAAGACTACGACGCAGCTTTGTCAACAGTATGGCTATGGGAGAACACCGGAACAGGGTGGAGAACTGATGATGGAGGCGGTATCGAAATTGCTGTATCAGGTACCGATTCAAAGATATTGTGCAATTAACTTTCAGGCGCTTCCCGTGCTGAATGATGCCATAGGCGGTGTAGATGTCACGGCATTGCAGGATATTCCGGATATGAAGCTTGCAGCGGGTACGCCGGTGCATTTGGAGGGAGAGAATGCGCTGACCTATATTCGATGGCGCGATCAGACTGCGGAAGCAAGTAATCTGGCCAGAGTAGAACGTCAGAAGCAGTATGTACTGGCATTTCTGGAGAAGGCAAAGAGCGTGGTTGCAAGCGACATGTCGGTTCCGGTTACATTGTTTCAGCAGATGCAGCAGAATATGAGTACCAATCTTCTGCTGGAGGATATTACGTACCTGGCTCCGGAGCTTGTGAATATGTCCGTTTCGGGAGAATTGATGCGGATGATTCCGGGAGATCCGGTACAGGGCGAGATTTATGAAGAGTATCATGTGAACCAGGATGCGTTAAAAGAACTGGTAATTGAAAGTTTTTATGAAGAAGTGCTGGAGACGAAAGAATAGTAAGGGAATAAAAGGACGTGATAGCGCGGTGTCTCGTGGAATATCAGATTGGCACTGCGCTATGCCATATACGACGGCATGCAAACAGAAGCGTTTCATTTTACAGGTTTGTCGGTGAAATGGAATACGGCAACGGAAAAGTAGTCGGCGGGTTAAAAAATTCTCTTTACATTTTTGCAGATGTTTTATATAATAATAAATGTCGGCGGGGTGTGGCTCAGTTTGGTTAGAGCGCACGGCTGGGGGCCGTGAGGTCGCAGGTTCGAATCCTGTCACCCCGATTCGATAAGAGACAGGGCTTTTGATATTGGAGTCAAGTCTCTTTTTTTATGTCAGAGTATGCGGAAAAGCCGCCAGTGATGGATTTTCTGTATGCAATAGTACGCAGAAAAAATGCCGGTAGCGGGTTTTCTGAATTTCGGTGATTTTTTGTATTGTATAATGATCATATAAAGTGTGAACAGGAGGGAGACGGGGGAGAATGATACAGGTCGGACTTCTTGTTGACATCCTTGTAAATCTCTATATAATAGAAATTAAATACAGAGGAATGATCGCGAATGTACAGGAGTTTGAAAGAAACTTATGAAAGATAAAAAAGAACAGTTAGGAATGTTGTATGTTATATTGTCGGGAATTCTGTTTGGAACCATGCCATTGCTGGCCAAGATTGCCTATGCCCATGGAAGTAATGCGTACTCGGTTGCATTTGTTCGGTTTTTATCGGGAACAATTTTGTTGTTTATAATTACCATGCTTTTGCCGGGGTGTAAAGTGAAGATTGGAAAGGAAGAAGCAAAGGAAATCATCAAGCTTTCTTTCTTTTATGCGCTGGCTCCGATTTTGCTGTACCTTACCTATAACTATATGGATTCAGGTATGGCGACAACATTGCATTTTACTTATCCGGTGACTGTGATCTTACTCAGAGCAGTGTTTTTAAAAAAAGGAGTGGATTTCAATCAGACATTTTGTACTATATTATGTGTAGGCGGAATTGCACTGTTGTATACACCGAATGGCCGGGTAAGTATTCAGGGAATTTTGATTGCAGTGGTGTCAGGAATCATTTATGCAGTCTACATTGTGCTTCTGGGAGACAGCAAAGTAAAAGCGATGCATCCACTGGTGCTCTCATCCTGGGTTGCTTTATTTTCGACCATTGAAATAGGAATAATCGCCGTGTGTACCGGGAATCTTGTGTTGGAGGTCGGCGTGGCAGGATGGCTCTCTGAGATTGCGATGGGAGTGCTTGGTACGGTACTTGCGTTGGCACTGTTTCAGAAAGGGCTGTTTTTGTGCGGAGACGTGAAGGCGTCTCTTTTGAGTAGTTTTGAGCCGCTGACGGGGATTGTGATTGGAATGATTGCATTTCAGGAAAGGCTGAATGCAAAAGAAATGGCCGGAGTGTCTGCCATTATTCTGGCTACCATATTGTTGGTTGCGCCGGCCCTTTTGGCAAAAGAGTCGAAAAGAGCACAAAAAAATAAATAAAGAGTGTAATACGAATGAGCGTAATGAGGGAATGGATTTTATGGGGGACTCGTTTTTTTACAGGGGCATGTATATTCCATTTTTTAAAGAGAATTATCTGTTGTCTTTCCGTTGGAGGGGGAATGGTACGGGATACGAAATATTGTCCTGCCTGCTGTAAAATATTGTCGGAGAAGTGGAATTCCTATACCAATTCTCCGTTTCAGAGAAGAAAATGTTCCCATGGCGGAAGCAAAATTGTAAAACAATACTTTTTTTGGGAGAGTCTGGGTGGTATTGCATTTGTATACTGCGGGGCTTTTTTCGATTGTGGAGAAGTTACTTTCCTTTCTTTAAAAGGAGGAATTGCATTTGCATATATAAGTATTCTTACAATTGTAGCAGGGATTGATTGGAATACAAGAGTAATTTATGATCGGTTTCATATAGGGATTTTGTTCCTGGGAATGCTATCAATGTCTCTATATGTAGAAAGGGGAATTTCAGAACGATTCCTGGGAATGGTAATCGTGGCATTCCCTATGTTGATTCTTAGCCTCTTGGTGAAGGGAGCATTCGGCGGCGGAGATATAAAATTGATGGCATCCAGCGGATTTTTACTTGGGTGGCGCGGTATACTTGTGGCAACAGTTTTGGGATTGATGATAGGAGGCATTTACTGTACGTGGATGCTTTTCCGTGGAAAGGCGGGACGAAAGGATCATTTTGCACTCGGCCCTTTTCTGTCAATAGGTCTTGCAGTCGCTTATTTTTACGGAGACGTTTTGGTGAAATGGTATTTGCTTTTTTGAAATTTGTAGAAGGAATAGTTTGAAGAAATATTTTATGTAAAAAAATAGAAAAAGATGTTGACAAGAGGAAAGGGGATGTGATATTATGTCTAAGCTGACT
Organism: Lachnospiraceae bacterium; assembly: GCA_910574195.1. Classification (GTDB taxonomy): domain Bacteria; phylum Bacillota; class Clostridia; order Lachnospirales; family Lachnospiraceae; genus Schaedlerella. The sequence goes on from CAJTBF010000014.1 coordinate 104,300, forward strand.
CGAGAGAGGCAGCGTCGAACCTTGATAATTAAACAATAGACAACAATCCTTGAAAATTTCTTAAGAGAATGAATTCAGAACAAAGAAGCATCAAAGAGATGCACCCCTCGTTCTGGTAAGAGAGGACGAGAGAGAGTAAAAAGGGATAGATTAGCTAGCAGAATAATCTTGAACGGAAACAAACTATCAACGAGAGTTTGATCCTGGCTCAGGATGAACGCTGGCGGCGTGCTTAACACATGCAAGTCGAGCGAAGCACTATAATTGGAAGCCTACGGGAAGAAGAATATAGTGACTGAGCGGCGGACGGGTGAGTAACGCGTGGGCAACCTGCCTTGCACAGGGGGATAACAGTTAGAAATGACTGCTAATA
>CAJTBF010000015.1 GCA_910574195.1 Lachnospiraceae bacterium
ACTGCCTGTACTTTGTATTCGTGGTCATATTGTCTGTTTTCTGCCATTTTGTTCACTCCTTATTCTCTTGATTATATCTCAAATCCTTGGGAATATGGTGTCAACTTTTTTTATACCACATCAATCTTTTCCGTCCTGTTACTTCTGTCATAAACGTCAATTTTCAATCCACATTCTTTCCATTCCGCACCTCATTTACCCCAATTTCCCATATGCCTCGTCATCTACCGGCTCACACCACTCATTGTTTGTCTCTTCACCCGGAACTTCTACCGCAATGTGGGAAAACCAACTGTCTGCCTTTGCACCGTGCCAGTGCTTTACCTCCGCCGGAATCGTGATCACCGTACCTGGCTCCAGGCTTACCGCTTCCTTTCCTTCCTCCTGATACCATCCGCTTCCCGCCGTACAGATCAAAAGCTGCCCGCCGCCGCTCCTGGCATGGTGGATATGCCAGTTGTTCCGGCACCCCGGCTCAAAAGTTACATTCGCCAGGAATACCGCCGTCTCTCCCGGAACCGTCAACGGATTAAGATAAGAATTACCGATAAAATACTGTGCAAACGCTGTATTCTCCTGTCCCAAACCAAATACATTCTGCCTGTTAAATTCTTCTTTGTTGTTGATCTTCACCATGCCTCTTCTCCTTTTCATCATTTCATTTTATGTTTTTTTCTAACATACCGTCCACTGTTTCGCATCAATTCTTAAGCGAGAGTGTTCTTCTGCATTTCATATCTCAGATAATCCATATGTTCAATCTGTTTTTCTTTAAAATGAATCTCATCCAGTGTCCTGCCTCTCCTCTGATTCAGCATCTCCATCCGCTGCTGTTTTGTTCCTTCTCCCTCCATCATAAGGTGCATGTAAGTTTCTACTTCTCCTTTATCAAAACCGACATCATGCAACGTCATGATCATACTAAGCCTTTCGATATCCCGATCGTCATACTGCCATTCTCCCATCACCTTTTTTACGGCTCCGCACAGCCCAAAACTCTCGTACTCTTTCAGAATCTTCACAGGAATCTGGTATCTTTTACTTGCCTCCTTCATTGTCATGTTCCTACTCCTCCAATACTTGTATATTCGGATACCTTCTCTAATCACATATTCCTTCCTGGAATATTTACATTGTATATCTACTCTCTTTTTATGTCTAATACTCATACTGAATTTTAAACTATGCCTGAAACGCATGATTACTGTTTACTCCCACGCCATTCGCAAAGGCGCTTACAGCGCTTTCTCTCTGTTTCACAGCTAGCTTTGCTCATAAACTGACGTTCCTTTTCCACATACTATGACACGAAAAAGAGCACCTAAATCTTGTCATTTAGATGCTACACTTCCACAGATTACTTTATTCTTTATTGAGAGAATACACTATGATTCAAATATTCTTTTACATGAGCGACAAACCGCGTCATCACCGGGGATAGTTTCAGGTTCTTTTTCCATACCAGGACACAACCGCTTGTCAGTTCCGGCTCAAGCGGTCTTAAGCACAACATCTCATGATTACAGGAAAAGTCCATTGTCATCGCAACCCCGACACCACTTTCGACCATCTCCATCTGATTATTATACGAAAGGTTACAGGTACAGGCAACATGGAGTTTTTCTGCTGTCTGTCCAAACCAGTTTTCCAGTTCATTCCGCACAGACGGGCGTTTTGCTATGATTAAGGGGTGACTTACTAAATCTTTCGGAGTAATCTTCTTCTTTTCTGCCAAAACAGAATCCTTACGTATCAGCACCCTCCATTTTTCTTCCATAGGCATTCGTACATAATGATATCGGCTGATTTCTACGGGTTCCAGTAATAATCCCATATCCAGAATACCATTTTCAAGCCGTTCCTTCACATCATCTGCAATGGCCGTATAAATATGAAAGCTCGCGCCGGGATACTTCTGTTGAAAGGATGCCATCATTTTCGAGAGCGGTTTCATATTCCGCGCTTCGCCACAGCCGATTGCAATTTCACCGGAAATAACCTCCGCACCATGTTTCAGCTCTCTTTCTGTTTTTATCGTTAAATCTATGATTTCCTGCGCCCGGCGGCGAAGCAGCAAACCTTCCTCTGTCAGCAAAATATGATGCTTGCCCCGGTGAAATAATTTAACACCAAGTTCTTCCTCCATCTGCATAAGCTGCCTTGACAGAGTTGGCTGGGTAATGTTAAGAAATGCAGCGGCACGAGTAATATTTTCTTCCCTTGCAGCAACAAGAAAGTATTGCAGAACCCGAAGTTCCATTTCTATCATCCACCTTTCTGCTTTTCGGTTCATCATACCAAATATTTTTGCTTACTTCAAGTTTTAGTTCCCTGAGATAGTTTCTGTGAACAGTTTCTGCTTTTTCTTTTTATTTCAGCATAATATTTCCAATAACTTCATTTTTAGAAGTATTTTATTCTTTTATTTCGATACAATAAATGATAGACATTTCATCTTTAGAAGTTTTTATGAGGAAAAGTTATGAAAATATATTGGAACGGAGAATCAAAAAATATTATTGGAACCCGCTTAAGGCAATTACGCCAACAGCAAAACATTTCCCAGCGCATATTGGCGGCCAGACTTACTTTAAGTGGAATTGAATTTAACGATCTGACAATTTTAAGGATTGAACGCGGAGAACGATTTGTTCCTGATTACGAACTCGCTGTAATTGCAGACTACTTTCATGTCAGTACAGACTATCTTCTCGGCAGGACAGAAAAATAGCTTTTTCCATTTTCTTTTCCTACTTATAAAAATAAAATCTGAATCAGAAATATGAGGACAACCATTTATGGATATGAACACTTTCTTAAACGGCAGTCTTGCTCCATATGCCGGCATTACTTTCCTAATTATTTTTTTGCACGTCGATCATACAATTACAAAATCAGTAAAAAAAATGTTTTACCAGTTAACCTGTATAGAAATTCTGGAGCTGATCGCCTGCAATATGGGACTTTGGACGGCTGCCATGCCAAAACCGACTTCTCTTAGGATATTCTTTTCTGCAATCGGTTATTCTTTACAGCCATTACTGGTTCTGATTATGATCCAGGTTAGCAGCCGCGAAAAAAAGCAGAATAAAACAAAATATCACTGGCTTTTATATATCCCTGCAGTTTTGAATATATTCGCCTCTTTTTCGTCCTTTTTTACAGACATTGTATATTCTTACGATATACATAATATCTTCCGACCGGGACCTCTGGGATACTTTCCACAGCTTACCGTCCTCTTCTATCTGATTGTACTTCTCCTTTTTACTGTTCGGAATCGAAAGAAAGCAGATCGTTTAGAATCCGTCGTGATACTGTCTATTATCATATATCTTACTGCAGCCATGGTAGTGGAAGCCATCTATCAGATCCGGAGCACAAGCCAAACCGCAATTGTATTCAGCACTTTATTCTATTTCATGTATTTTCAAAGCCGGAATCTGGAAAAGAAAACAGAAAAGATCTTTCTGGAAGCATACCAGTTGGCTGAACAGGAAGCACTGGCTCATGAACTGGTCTGTATTCAAATTGAGCAGCTCAGCCGTGCAAAAGATATCCATGCTGCAATTGATGAAATGCTGGCCGCGCTTGGAACCTTTATGAAAGCCGACCGTGTATATATTTTTGAAAATAAAGGAGCAACCTTCCCAAATACGTTTGAATGGTGCGCCGATGGCGTAACTCCGGAAATAGATCATTTACAGGCATTGACCCCTGACGATGTGATACATTGGACCAGAACGCTGAAAAAGGGCGAGTGTATCGTCATTCCGGATATTGAAAAGATACAGGAAAGCACTCCTGCCATTTATAATATTTTAAAACCGCAGAATATTACCAGCGTTATCGAGGCACCTATTATGGTGGACCAACACCTGATCGGCTTTCTGGGAGTAGACAACGCCCCCCAGGATATTACACGAACGATTGCAAAGACATTATGTATGCTGGGTTCTTTTCTGGCAATCACCCTGAAAAACAGAGAGGAACACCAGGAAACGCTCCAACAGGCGAACGACGCACTGAAGGCGTCCAATGAGGCGCTGCGGATTGCATTTGATTCCGCAAACCGTGCCAACGCTGCAAAGTCAGAATTTCTTTCCAGGATGTCGCACGATATACGGACTCCAATGAATGCAATCGTCGGAATGACAACCATTGCTATGGCCCATATCGACGACAGAGAACGGATTCTTGACTGTCTCGGAAAAATTACCGCATCCAGTCGCCATCTCCTGGGACTCATCAATGAAGTCCTGGATATGAGTCGTATTGAAAGCGGTAAGGTTCTGTTAGCAGAAGAGGAATTCCATTTATCGGAACTGATTGATACCATGCTCGATATGATAAAACAGCAGATGATAGAGCATCACCATCAATTCAATGTCCGAATTACCAATCTCACGCATGAAGATGTCATCGGAGACAGTATCCACATACAGAGAGCATTCCTCAACATCCTGACAAATGCAGTGAAATATACGCCGGACGGCGGAACGATCACACTGAATATTTCTGAAAAACCAACAAACAAAACACATGTCGCATGCTATGAGTTTATCTTTGAAGATAACGGCATCGGAATGTCCGACGAATTCCAGGCAAAACTATTTCAGCCTTTCGAGCGGTCCAGCGACGACTATACCAGCAAAGTGCAGGGAACCGGACTCGGAATGGCAATCACAAAAAATATCGTTCATATGATGAATGGCGATATTTCCGTAGAAAGCCGGCTTGGAATCGGAACCAAAATTACGATCACAATTTTTCTTCCGATACAAAAAACAGATTCTGTATCCCAGGAAACTTTTTCACATTTACCGGTTCTTGTGGTGGACGCCGATTCCATTAGCTGCGAAAGCGCCGCTGCCATACTGACGGATATGGGAATGCAGGCAGACTATGTAAACTCCGGCCATGACGCGGTACAAGCCGTAACCGAACGTCAGAAAGCAAAAAAGGATTTCTTTGCAGTCATCATTGACCAGAAGCTGCCGGACATGGACGGTATCGAAACTACACGTGCAATCCGTAATACAGCAGGACGCAAATCTCCTGTGATTATCTTTTCAGCCTATGACTGGACAGACATAGAGACGGAAGCACGGACTGCCGGCGTCGATTTCTTTCTTCACAAGCCCCTGTTTAAATCCCGATTGGCAGCCTTATTCGGCAAACTGACGGAACATGACGCCCGCCGGGCCTTCAAAGAAGAAACGAAAGAAATCGTGACTGCAGATTTTTCAGGCAAAAGAGTCCTGCTTGTAGATGATAATGAATTAAACAGAGAAATTGCTGTGGAAATTCTTGATATGATAGGAGTTCAGGCCGAAACCGCTGAAAATGGGAAGACTGCCGTCCGTATGATTTCAGAACACGCTGACAATTATTACCAGATGGTTTTCATGGATATCCAGATGCCTGTAATGAATGGCTACGAGGCCGCTTCCGCAATTCGAATGCTTGGACGAAAATATACGGATCATCTGCCAATTATTGCTCTGTCAGCAAATGCATTCGCCGAAGATGTTGTCATGGCGCGGAATGCGGGAATGAATGAGCATCTCGCAAAACCGCTGGAAATCACAAAACTGGAAAAAACATTAGAACGTTGGCTGTAAAACAAAAATCAAAAAATGTGTCTTCTCTTTTTTCGGAAAGGGCTGCTGTAAAATAACGAATGCGCACAATATACAACAACCTTTTCCAAAAGAGAAGACACTTTCTTTTATGCTTAACATATGGGAAAATCACTGACGGCAGGTTTTCCGCATCATAATCCATTCGCTTCCAGATTCTTTTTATACGCACCAAGTTCTGTATAAATCGCCTCTTTCAGCGGATTTTTCTTTGTCCGGCGTATGGTTCGGATTTCATAGACAAGTACGCCTATATTAAACAGAAGCGCCGCCCCGCTCAGCAAAAGTTTTGGCAGATCCGATTGGGTAGAGGTAATGGAAAAATAGGACTCCGCCGCAGAATAATCTACCGTGAGGGAGAACATCGCCCATAATGCCAGCGTCTGCGCCCTGTGCTGCAGCCACGCTCCGCGGCGGATAAAAAATTCTGCCGCCGTGCAGGATACCAAAAGCAAAAATCCTGCGTAGAACGAACGATTGGAGATACAGTTATAGCAGTAGGACAGATTCCACAAATCATATGCGATAATCCAGAACCAAAGCTGATCTGCCCAAACCATATCCTGGGAATGTGTCTTTCCGATCTGAATTCCAAGCCATCCTGTAATGGTAATGATATTCAGAATCCCTGCAATGGCATTGAGCACATTCCAGGGTCCACCGATCATCTGCAATCCAGCCTCGATCTGTCCCGTTTTGGGCAGACACTCCAGATCTGCATAGACCGCTTCCAGAATGTTGATTGCCAGAATCAATGCCGGATAAGTCAACATAAATTTATTTTTCTGCAGTTTCGGAATATAACGCAGCAACATAAAACCAATCACCCCGGCCAGCGCAGAATAGGTCTTCACCCAGGCAAACCAGGTACCGCCCACATTTCCTCCCGCAGTTTTGGGCCAGATAAAAAAGGTTGCAATAATGGGAATAATCACATACATTGCGATACCTGCCCATTTGAAACGGCGGGTAATCTCATTCAGTCCGATCAAAGCCGCTGTCAGCCCGATAAATACGAGAATACTCGTCAAAGAATACCCTGTAAAAAATAACATAAAAACCTCCCTCTCTTTTAGAATCGCAATTCCAGGTCACTGATCGGATATGCCTTACAAGAATGAATATATCCGAAACATTCATCGGCATACCGCAGCAGCGCCCCCTGTGCAGTAAATACTTTTCCGGATACGAGCTGTACCCTGCACAAACTACATTCTCCCGACCGGCAGCATACATTGACGCGAACACCACTGCGTTCCAGCGCAGTCAGGACACTCTCCCCGCTTTTCGCTTCAATCTGCTTCTCTCCAATCTGAATATGAAATATTTCCTCTCCCGTCATCCCTTCCGGCCAGCCCGGTTCGTTCCAGATGTCTCTTCTTGTTCCAAACACCTCTCTGCGGATGGAACGGCCGGGAATCTGAAGTTCTTCTAACGCTTTGCGGCAAAACTCCATCATCACCGCCGGACCACACAGATAATATGTACAGTCCAGAATATCCGGCACATGCGCCTGAATCCGTGCGGCATTCAGGAACCCATGCTCCATCCCTTCCTTTTCTTCATCGGACAGAATTAGCGTATAATGGAAATTAGAATGTTTCTTTGCAAACGCAGACAATTCCTCATGATACATTGCCGCTTCTTCTGTCCGACTTCCATACAGAAGAGTGATCTCCCGATCTTCTCCACTTTCCAGCACAGTCCGGATCATGCTGACAAAGGGAGTAATCCCACTGCCGCCGCCCAGAAACACAGATTTTTTGGAATGGAACACCGGATGATAATGAAAGACTCCGGCCGGCCCGTTGGCTTCCAACCGATCTCCAGGTTTTAGACACTGCAAAAGATAACCCGATACAAAACCTCCATCCACCGCTGCCACAGTAATCTCATAAAAAGCCCGTTGTTTCGCGGAAGAGGACAAACTATATGGTCTGGAAGTCCGCACACCGTCAATCTCACAGAACACATTGATATATTGTCCGGCTTCAAAAGGCGGCAAATATCCATCCTCAGACACCAGCCGGATCCGCTTTGCAATTGGGCTGACTGCCTCAATCTCACTGACAACCAGATGCAGGACAGAAGGATGGTATTGCGCCACTTTCTTTTTGACCACGTCACGTTCCTGAGAAATATCCTTCCCCGTCTTTTTCGCCATCTCCAATTCTTTCAAGGTTTCCGGGCCGTTTCGCATCGTACCGATGATCATATCTTTGATTGGTTTTCCACTCATCTTATCTGCCCTCCTTTAAAATAGACTGCGCGATTTTATCCCCATATGCATAATTGGGACCGAATCCACATGTATTCACCCAACCACTGGAAAAAGTCAGGCCGGGAATAAATTCATCCTGAGGGAAGAAAAATACACTGGATTTTAAATCCTGTTCATATCCATAGATAGCCCCTCCCGGATGTCCCAGATACCGCATATGAGTTAAAGGCGTCGCCACTTCCATCTCCTCAATATGTTCCCGCAATCCCGGAAAACGTGTCTCCAGACGACGGATAATCTGATCGGCAGCCTCATACTTCGTCCTGTGATATTCTTCCGGGGATAATTTTTCCCAGGCTTCCCCGTATTTTAGGGTACCCGCCGTGATAATGGAAGTCCCCGGCGGTGACACACAGGGATCATCAATCGTATAGCAGGTGGCCACAATCGGATCTGCCTTTGTGTTCGTAAAATACGCATTCTTAAAATCCTGATTTGCATCCAGACTATCATAGATCAGATTGAACGAATCCGTAAACCCGATGTCCTCCGGCGGACAATCCAGACCGATAAAACAGGTCAGGGCGGAAATGCCCGTTGTATAGCTTTTAAAATATTGCCGACAGGCTTCCGGAACTTCCTCATCCTTTAATAAGCCCGCATATGTTATGGTCGGAGATACATTGGAAATGATCTTGTGCGCATAATGCGCATTTCCGTTTTCGTCTTCCACGCCGACTGCACGTCCGTTTTTCAACAAAATCCGCCGGATACCGCAATTCAGAAAAACCTCGCTCCCATGCCGTCGAATGGTATCCATCAGCGCCTGACTCATCACCTGACTTCCCCCACGCACATAGTAAGGCTTATCCACCGTATACAGATACATACATCTGGCCAGAATCGAAAAGGGGAACCTCTCCGGCGGCATTCCCATAAAACACCAATATGCAGAAAGGCAAAGCTGCAGCTCTCTGCTCTTAAAAAATTCATCCAACACATCCTGCGTACTTCTGACGCCATATCTTGCCAATACTTTATAGATTTTCGGAAATCCGGTCTTGGTAATAAACTTCTTCAATTCTGACGGATTCGCCGGACTCGCGGCGCTCTTTGCCAGAAAATCCGCAATCTCTTCGTTAAATTTCCAGACCATCTGGAAATAACGCCGAATCGCTTCTGCCTCCGCCGGAAATTCTTTGCACAATAGCTGACACGCCTTCTTTTTATCTGCCGGAAGCGCCACACCCCTGCCGCCGGGCAGATTGATCTTATATAATGTTTCAATGGGGATCCATTCGATGGCGTCTTCCACCCCCCATTTCCGGAACAACTGTCTGGTCGGTCCAGGCCGCTCTTTGGTATTCATCCCATTGAGCTGATGCAATGCCACCTCAAATTCAAACCGGCCGCGGCGAAAAGAGGTCCCGCATCCGCCCGGAATATTATGCTTCTCAAATACCGCTACTTTTTTGTGATTTACCGCCAGAGTAGCCGCACTCGCCAATCCTCCGTTTCCCGCGCCAATCACAATCACATCATAATGTGCCATATTTTTCTCCTCGTCTTTCTCCTACAATCGAAATATGATTCTTATCGTTTTCTGTATTCCGTCTCAGATGACCCCGAAATAAATACCCACGGGAACTGCAATCAGAATAAGGTTCACAATCATCAATACAATCTGAACCGGCCGGGATTTTACTTTTTCAATAAAGGCAGCCAGCTTTTTATTCTCCAACTTCTTCTCAATGTTGTCCTTACAATAAATCTGGAACACACCGCCGCATGTCAGACTGTTGGCGCGGAATACCAGCCAGTATCCCGGATTCATGGTCAGCAGAATACTGAGAATCGGGGATCCGAGAATCCCGATATGCAGATATCCGATCGACGGGCTGAACTCTCCGATCACGAAGAGCCAATTCCAGATGGTATATGCTGCCAGCCAGCAGATCGTACCAATCACTACCACCTGATCCGATTCAAACAATACGCCTGTCCCGGGTCCTGCATTGGCCGTATAGATTCCGGTAAAGGGGCCTGCAACTCCGGGAAACCATTTTCCGGCAAGCGTCAGCACAGAGAGGCTTAATACCAGTCCGGTCACAAAGTTATAAGGCTGATGATTTTTCAAAAGATCCGTCAGCGTAGCCTCCATACAGTTGATCACAAGGAACGCCAGTACAATCTTTACAAACAGATCCCCGCTCATGATCCCGAATATGGGAAGCAGGATCAAAGCCCGCATCAATACCAATGTGGACAATTTTAACTTTTCAAACATGACCATCTTTAACTTCAAAAGTACCAATACCGGCAGCAATACATTCACAATCACATTCACCCACAGCGGAAAATAAGATGCCAGCATGGATACAATACAGATCAGAGCCGTCCAGATTAAAAAAGTCGGAAACTGTCCGATCCTGTCAAAAAAGTTCCAAAATACACTTCCTTTTGCGTTGCGCATACTCACCCCATCCTTTCATTTCTTCTTATTTGGTCTGACCACATTCCTTTTGATTACCATAACACAGAAACCTGGAAATAGCAATCAAAATTTATTGATATATTACATAATTTTTTCATAGAATATTTTTCTTTTGTTGAAAATATACAAATCACATGATAAGATGTATACATGGTCTGACCATATAAATAATAAACATAGACAAACACTTTATAACAGGCATTGCCATATGGCAGATATGCCTGCCGACTGCTTCTTTCAATTAACACAACTTTTATATTCCACTGACAGGAGGGAGATTCATGCCGTTTCAAAAAATTGTAATGCCGACAATGAAAGAATTATTTGTACGCCAGATGGAATCTATGATTTTATCCGGAGAATTGTCTGCGGGAGAACAGCTCCCCAACGAACGGGAGCTCGCCGCACAGATGAACCTTAGCAGAACCGTGGTAAATTCGGGGATTCAGGAACTTGCAAATAATGGATTTGTATGTATCCTTCCAAGAAAAGGAACCTTTGTCAACGATTTTCTTCGGCAGGGCAACCTGGGAACCCTGACTTCTATCTTCCACCACAGCGGCGGACAATTTGACAGATCTATGTTGATCGCATTGATGGAATACCGTTCCATCAATGAACAGAAATGTGCCAGACTTGCGGCGGAACGCCGCACAGATGAAGATTTGAAACATATGTTTGAGTTATTGGAACAACTGGAGGCCTGCAGTTGCCCGGAAGAATGTGCCGAAGTCAGCACCCAGTTCCACCGCGCTATTTTCATTGCCACGCAAAATCAAATCTATCCCCTGATGTACAATTCTTTTCAGGAAATGAGTACGGCCGTGACCCGGATCCTGTTCCGCCACATCCCGCTCCCCCAGGTCTGCACCGCCATGCGCAGTGCTGCAGAAGCAATTGCAAATCAGGATGCGCAACAGGCAGAAAAATGCATGACCGAACATACTGTACGATGTACGGAAATCCTGCTGCAGCAGTATCCCTTCGGCTCCGCAGGACTAGAAACGATCAAATGAATCTCCGCGCTTTATCGGATGCAAAGCGTCTGCCTGCGCGAAGCACATCCGATGCGGGATGCCTGAACAGGTACAAAAAAGCTGCCGCAAAATACGACGAACCTACAATATATCGCTATAAATCTTATTACAATCACATCATATATTGTATGTATCTACTATTTTGCAGCAGCCTCTTTGTGTATTACCATGTTTAAGAAGAAAATTATTCTGTTTTTTCCACTTCCGTCTCTCCCACCTCGATACTTTGGATCATCATATCTGTTCCGGATACAGGTTTTAATTTTGTCCCGCCGCATACCGGACATTGAAAATCGTTCTCCGTGGGACGGAAATGTGCACTGCAATCCAGACAATCCGCATATCCCGGCAGCATCTGAATCTCCAGCGCCACATCTGCATACGGTGTCCGATCAATGACGGCTTTCCAGCTTTCTTCCATAAAGCGGGGAACCACACCGGAAAGCTCACCAATTTCCAGCACGATCCGCCGGACTTCGCCGGTCTCTACTTTTTCTTCCGCCAGTACATGACGGATCGTTTTCAGCATTGCGTCACAAAGTCCCAATTCATGCATCTGTTGTTCACTTCCTCAATTTCTTTCCGTTTTTCACCGCAATCCTTCCCACCTTCTTTACCACATGTTCCGCCACCTTGATCGGCATTGTCTCAAATGTACCGGCCTGAACAGGCTTCATATCTGTCCGCATCTCCAGTCTGATGGCATCGAATTCACATTTCGTAGTACACAGGCCGCACCCCACGCACAGATATTCGTCCACTTTCGTCGCCCCGCAGCTAAGGCATCTTGCAGTTTCCTTTCTCACCTGCTCTTCTGTAAACGTCGTTCTGGTATCTCCAAAAGTCTTTTCCTTTGCCGCATTGTATCCCGGAATCTGCCGCTGATCGGCATCAAAGCAATCCATAGGTACCAAAGCCTTACTTTTATCCAATGCACGGTAATTTCTACGATCCCGTCCCATCGTCAGAGTCTGCCCGGGCTGTACGAAACGGTGAAGAGAGATAGCGGCCTCTTTTCCGGCTGCAATAGCATCAATGGCAAATTTCGGTCCGGAATATACGTCTCCTCCCACAAAAATATCCGGCTCTGCCGTCTGATACGTCAATGCATCCGCTTTTGCAGTACCGTTTTTATTCAACTCTACTTTCGTCCCTTTCAAAAGTTCTCCCCACTCCACAGACTGTCCGATAGCCAGCAGGACATTTTCGCACTCTACCGTGATGGTTTCTTCCTCGTCATATTGAGGAGAAAATCTGTGTTGTTCATCAAATACCGCCGTACATTTTCGGAACACAATTCCCGTCGTCTTTCCGTCTTTTACAAGAATTTCTTTCGGTCCCCAGGAACGCCGTACCACAATGCCTTCTTTTTCTGCCTCTTCCACCTCATCGGAAGCCGCCGGCATCTCCTGTGAAGACTCCAGACAATACATCTCCACGGCGCTGGCGCCCACACGGATGGCCGTTCTTGCCACGTCCACCGCTACATTTCCGCCGCCTACAACCACTGTCCTGCCGGACAGCTTTTTCTCTGTTCCCAGATTTACCTCTTTGATAAACTGAATTCCGGAAATAACACCCTCGGCCTCTTCCCCGGGCACATGGATCCTCCGACCGCCTTGCGCACCGATGGCCACATAAAATCCACAGAATCCCTCCTCCCGGAGCCGGCCAATCGTAAGATCCCTTCCAACCTCCACTCCACAGCGGAATTCCACACCCATTTCCTTCAAAATATCAATCTCGGCCTGTACGACATCCTTTTCCAGACGGAAAGAAGGAATCCCGTTCATCAACATTCCTCCCGGACGTTCCGCCTTGTCAAACACCACCGGCGAATATCCTTTTTCCGCCAGATAAAATGCACAGCTCATGCCTGCCGGTCCGGCTCCAATGATGGCAATCTTCTGCGGGTAGGGCTTTCCGATCTGATTCACCATAGGCGGAACGTAACGCGTCGCTGCCTGTAAATCATGATCTGCAATAAACCGCTTCACCTCATCAATGGCTACCGCTTCGTCCACATTCCCCCGTGTACACTCCGTCTCACAGCGATGATTACAGATCCGTCCGCAAACCGCCGGGAATGGATTCTCTTTCTTGATCAGCGCCAGCGCATCCCGAAACCGCCCCTCTGCTGCCAGTCTGAGATACCCCTGTACTGCAATATGAGCCGGACAGGCCGTCTTACACGGAGCCGTTCCGGTCTCTACCACATCCTCCCGGTTCTCACGATAATCCGGATTCCAGTCCTTTTTCGTCCAGACACTGTCCCGCATTTTTCGATACTCCGGCTGCACAAGCGGCCTGGAAGTACAGAGCTTTTGCCCCAGCTTCAGCGCATTGCCCGGGCAGTTTTCCACACATTGGCCGCAAGCCACGCACTTCATCTCGTCGATCTTCGCCACATAGTTGGAACGGATCATATCTCTTGCTCCGTACATCAACCCGATACGCAGTCCAAAACAGGAGCAGGAACAGCAATTACAGATGGCCGCACTCTCCCCGGCCTCTTCAATATTGGGCATATCATGCATCAGCCCGTTATCTTCCGCCCGTTTCAAAATCTCGTAGACTTCCTCCCTGGAAATCTCTCTCGCCCGGCCGGTCCGGATATAATGTTCCGCTCCTTTTCCCATCTGGATACACATATCCTCTTCCAGATGGCCGCAGCCGTCATTCAAAATACGCCTGGAGGCACGACAGGAACAGGGTGACACAGAAAACGTATCATACTTATTAATGTAATAACTCAGCTTATCAAAATCATGGGTTCCGGGAATATCCTGTATCGCGCTCTCCACCGGAACTACCCGCATCAGACCGTAGCCATTGGGCATCATGGGAGACATGGACGCCATTCGGATACGGGTATATTCCTCAAAGGCTCTTCCCACCTCAGGATGCGTTCTCAAAAGTTCCTGATTATTTACCAACATTTCCATAATACCGGGAGCAAAAATCTGCATGAAATACTGATCTTTCTTTGTCTCCGGGTTCGTGGTCACCCGAAATACTCCGATCCATGCCAGATGATCGGCAAGCCGCTTTACCTTCTCTTTTGGCATTCCCGTCTTTTTCACCAGATAATCCAGCGAACGTTCCTTACGGAGACCGGCTGCAATCGCCACATCTGCTTCCTCATCTGTCAGAATAGATGCCAGCGCGTAGTATTCCGGTGCATTCTCGTCAATCTTATTGATCATACCGGTCAGACCGCCTACTACCTTACATAATTTCACAATTTTAGGTCTTAACTTTTGTTTTGCCATACGCCCTTCCTCTCTGCTCCGACCAGAACAGCCGGAGTTCTGTAATCACATTTTTGTACAGGAAACTTTATTAAGAAGATTATAGCACACATTGTAAAAAAACGTAACCCATTTCTGGTCTAACCAGCATTTTTTATGTAACAGTTGTTACTTTTCACGGCCCAGGAATGCGCTGAACTGCGCATTCCGTGAGACCAGACTTACGCAGCCACAACAGTGCGGGGCGATTTTTGCGCAGCAAAACTTTAAATATCACCCCGCACCGTTGCTATGGGCGGCCTCCCAGGCCGCCCATAGCAACGATTCTCTATTTTCCAAAAAGCGCCTCCGCCGCTTTCATATTTTCCCGGATGGGAACTTCAAAAGGACATCTTGTCTCACAGGCTCCGCACTGGATACATTCCCCTGCATGATGAGAAAGTACCTCATAATGCTCCCGCACGGTTTCCGGAATCTCTTTCTGGGCCTTTGCCAGATTGAAAAACCGGGTAACCGACGCCACGTCAATCTGCTGAGGACATGGTGCACAATGACTGCAATACATGCAATGTCCCCTCCAACTGATATTGGGGAAAGACGCAAATGCCAATGCATAATCTTTCTCTTCTTCCCGCGCTTCTTCATAACGAAGACTGCTTTTTAGTTCTTCTGCCGAATGCGCGCCGGAAAGTACGGTTGCCACGGCCGGACGGGTCAATGCATAATGCAGACACTGATTTACTGTCAGCGCCTTTCCTGCCGGCGACATGGATGCATCCAGCAGGTCTCCGCCGCCGAATGCCTTCATCACCGTAATCCCCACTCCCAGGCGCTGACAGGTTTCATACAATTCCTTCCGCTGCGGATCCATATTCACCAGCGGTTTCTCATAATTCGCGTCATTCCACAATTCATCTACATCCTCATTGGCTGGCTGCAGGTCGTAGCAGGGATTCACACTGAACATCAATACTTCAATCTGTCCGCTTTTTACTGCCGCCAGAGCAACCTCCGGATTATGGCTGCTTAAGCCGATATGATGGATAGCGCCGCTTCTTTTCAGCTCCCGTACATAAGGCAGCACCGGCCCGTTCACAATGTTTTCCCAATCCTTCATGGAATCCACATAATGAATCATTCCCACATCAATATAATCTGTCCGCAAAAGGGAGCGCAACTCTTCAAATCCCGCTTTTACCTCTTCGATTTCCCGGCTCCGCAGATATTGTCCGTTCTTCCAGACAGAGCAGACATGCGCCTGAATCAGAAACTTCTCTCTTCTTCCCTGCAGTCCCTTCCCTACACTGGCACGAACTTCCGGATTCGAAGCATACAAGTCAAAATAATTAATTCCCGCTTCCTCCGCTATATCCAGTAAAGCCTTCGTATTTTTACATCCATCTTCCACAAATCCTTCGCATCCCATACCGATTTCACTGACCAGCAATCCGGTATTCCCTAATTCACGATACTGCATCCGGCATTCCCTCTCTTTCCGAATCAAATTTCACACATCACCCTGTTATTACATTGTATACTATGTATTATTCCTTTATTATTCTGTATATTTTCTCCAATACGAGATCATCCTTTCTCCCACATAATCCACAAGGAAACCGCCCGTATATTCATAGCATACTATGAATATACATAACCAATTCACGCCATCACTCTTAAACCTTCAGGTATCAGCCTAATTTTTTCACAAAATCAGCCATAGCATCCGCTATTTTTATTTGCTGCGGACAGACTGCCTCGCAGCTTCGGCAGGCAACGCAGGACATTGGCTGTTTTTCCTTTGCCAGGGCCGATAATGCCATCGGCGCCAGAAAGCCCCCTTCTGTAAAACAATGTTCATTGTATAAAGCAAGCAGAGACGGAATATCCAACTCCTGTGGACAATGACTGGTACAATAACGGCAGGCCGTACACGGCAGGACTTTTTTCTCCAGCATTCCTGCCGCAATCCCGGACAACACTTCTCTTTCCCGTTCCTGCAGAGGCTTCTCCTCCTCAAACGTTTTGATATTCTCCTGAAGCTGCGACAGATCCGACATACCGGAAAGAATCACCGTTATTCCTTCTACGGACTGCAGAAAACGGAATGCCCATGCCGGAACCTTTTCCATTGGACGGAGTGCATGCAGCGCCTCCTTCTCTTTCTCCGGCAGCGCCGCTAATCTTCCACCCCGCAGGGGCTCCATTACCCAGATCGGAATTCCATATTCCTGAAGCAGTTCCACTTTCTCTTTTCCCTGCTGGAACGTCCAGTCCAGGTAATTTAGTTGAATCTGGCAAAATTCCATCTTTTCTCCATAAGCCTCCAGGAAACGCCGGATCACTTCGCAGCTTCCATGAGCCGAAAAACCAAGATGCCGAATCCGTCCATTTTCTTTTTGCTTTAGCAGATACACATAGATACCATATTTCTCATCCAGATATGCATCAATATTCATCTCACAGACATTATGAAACAGATAAAAATCAAAATACTCCACATTGCACTTTTTCAACTGTTCTTCAAAAATAGTCTCTACTTTATCCATATTTGTCAAATCATAACCCGGAAATTTGGTCGCAAGATAATAGTTCTCCCGGGGATACTGCTGCAGAATCTTTCCCATCACCACCTCGGAACATCCCCCATGATATCCCCAGGCCGTATCATAATAATTGATTCCCTGTTCCATGGCGCAGGCGACCATCTTTTCCACTGCTCTCTCATCAATTTTGGCATCATCTCCATCGATCACCGGCAGACGCATCGCGCCCAGACCAAGAGCAGATAATTTTACATCCTGAAATTTTTTATAAATCATACGTTTCATTCTCCTTTCCTGTCACCCATTCGGCATCCCGTATCTGATGTGCTTCGCGCAGGCAAATGCTTTGCTTCCGATAAGATTTATCATCAGACATTCGTAAAGCGAAATATCACATCGTTTTATTGACAGCTTCCGGCAAAACTGATACTATTACCATATACTTGATAGTTTACTATCAGTCAAGCATTTTTTACAATGAAAGGACTCCCCCATGACTTACACAGTAAATGACGTTGCAAAGTTAACCGGTCTAACCCCTTATACCATCCGCTACTATGCAAAAGAAGGATTGCTTCCAATGGTAGAGCGGAACAAAAACGGTACCCGGATTTTCAAAGAAAAAGATCTGGAAACTCTGGAATTCATCGAATGTCTGAAAAGCTGCGGTATGTCCATCCGGGAAATCCGGGAATTCACAAAATGGACATTGGAGGGCGACAAGACCATTGAGCAGCGCCTGGCCCTGTTTGAGGAAAAACAAAAAGTGCTGGAAAATAAAATGGAGGAACTGCGCGACACTTTAGACGTCATCAAATATAAAAAGTGGTATTATACCGCCGCAAAAAATGCCGGAACCATCGACGTCCATTTACATATGAAGTCCGAAGACATTCCGGAAGAAATCCGACAGATCCAGAACAAAATGCGCAACAGGGAGGCCGGTGACTGAACGATTACCAAAATACAAAAGAAGGGATAGATACAAAAATAAGGAGACTGCCTTTTGTCATTCTTTCTCCCAAAAGCAATCCCCTTATTTTCATTTATGCTGATAAGATAATAAGTGGTAGCAACCATCATCTGCCGGACATCCGCCACTTCCCTATTCTACCTTGACGTTCAAAGTTCTTCCCGGCATAATCTCTGCTTCATTTGCTCTGTATGCCGCCTGAGCCTTCGCACGCCGGACTTTTCTGGCCTCCGGTGTCATCTCTGCTTCCATACGGGTAAGTTCCCGTTCTTTTTCCGGGCTTTTCATCTTTGCCGCGGACTTTGCTGCAAGACTCTCTGCAAAAATACGTTCTCCAGCCTCTCCCGACGGAACATGCTCCTCGGTTTTGCCATCCTGTACCTTTTCTCTTTCCCCGTCTGTATCCGCCTTTTCTTCTGCTTTCTCTGCCGGGTCCTGAATTCCAAGTTCCGCTTCTCTTGCTTCCTCCAGATCCTTCTCCGCCTTGAAACGTTCTGCCTCTGTGGGAAGCTTTGCATACTTCCCACTCTCTACAAATTCCCTGGCAGACTCCTGGAGGGCTACATTCTTTCGATGTTCATGCAGGATCAGTTCTAACTTTTTCTCTTCCGGTATGGCCGGATTATTTTTGATGCTATTCACCGCATTCAGGGAGGTCGCTGTATGGGCCATCTTTACACGTTCCACTTCCTCCTTTGTCTTACAGCGCTTCAGTTCCTTTTCGTAACTTTCCTGTTCCGCTTCCATCGCCTTCACCCGTTGATAAGTCTGAGGATCATGCTTTTGCAGATAATTCATCTCTTCTGCTGTCAGCTTCTGTCCACTGTTCAGCTTCAACTCAATCTGCCTGGATAACTGATCTGAACCATCAGACTTTGACTTTCGGATCTGTTCTGCCTGCTGCCTCACGGGATCCGCCATATTCGTACTCCCGTCCGCCGTAAAATCACTGGTATTTTTCTTCTTCTGCCACTTCATCTGCATTCCCAGATTCTTCGTATAGGTACTCAGCGACTGTACCGTAAAAAAATTCACAACTCATCACCTCCTGAAACGAAAAAAGTACGTAACAGTTCAGCCTTCGAACTCCCTGTTACAAAAATACTTCTACTCATGTTATCGGTCAGATTTTCAAAAACTTAAGCATCCTCATCTTGCATCCCCGCGCTCCCAGGACAGGTGGAAGCCTGCCGCCTCCATACGCCGCATCAACAGATCCGTACACTCCGCCGCCTCTTCTCCTGTACTGATTTTATGATCATACAATGCATATTGTTCCCGATTCTTCTGCGGGGACAAGTTCGGCATCACCACATTCGCGCCTGCGCGCATTCCTTTCTCTCTTCCGTCCGCATCCATCGTTCCTAACGCCGTGGTAGCCGGAATCAATGCCTTTGGCAAAAGGATCCGGACAACGGACAATAGCAACAACGTTTTTTCTACACTACCCGCTCTTTCTTTCGCAAAGGGCGTATCTTTCTGAGGAATAAACGGACCGATTCCTACCATTTGAGGCTGCAAATCTTTTAAAAACAAAAGATCTTCTGCCAGTTCTTCTTCTGTCTGCCCTGGCGAGCCTACCATAAATCCGGCGCCAACCTGATATCCCAATGCTTTCAAATCCAGAAGGCACTGCTTTCGGTTCTGCAGGCTCATGTTATCCGGATGCAGTTTTCGGTAATGTGCAGGATCTGCCGTCTCATGCCGCAGCAGATAGCGGTCCGCTCCTGCTTCCCGCAGCCGCCGGTAACTTTCATAGGATCGTTCCCCAAGTGACAATGTCACCGCACATTCCGGATGTCTCTCTTTGATACTGTATATCAGCTCCGCCAATCTCTCGTCCGTAAAAAAGGGATCCTCTCCTCCCTGCAGCACAAATGTTTGAAATCCCAATGCCCTTCCTGTTTTACAGCAATCCAGAATTTCCTCTTTTGTCAGCCGATAACGCCGAATTTTCCTGTTTTCACAACGGATCCCACAGTAATAACAATTATTCTTACAATAATTGGTAAACTCAATCAGACCCCTTAGATACACTTTGTCTCCATAATACTGCTTTCGGAGCCGCCGTGCCTCCTCCGCCAGCCTGGTACAAAGCTCTGTGGAGGACGATGCCGCCTGGAGCAGTTCTATAAATTCTTCTCTGGTAAGCTCCTGTCCGGTAATTAGTTTATCCGCCGCTTCCATCGCCATACGTTCCCTCTCTTCTATAATAAATATTCCTTAATATATATGTTCCTTTGGATTGTCGTCCTCAAAGTCGAATACGCACCGTTCATACGCATTAATTACATGCGTATCCAGATATTTGTCATATCGTTTATGTTGCCTTCCATAGGACATATGTACATGTCCATGCAGAAAGTATTTGGGCCGATATCGATCAAGCAATGTCCTAAATACCTGAAATCCCTGGTGCGGCAGATCTCTTCCGTCATTGAGCTGATATGCCGGCGCGTGCGTCACCAAAATATCAAATCCTCCCTTTAAAAACAACGGAAAACGCAGCTTTGCCGCCCGGTATTTCATCTGCCGTTCCGTATATTGATACCGTCCCTGACTGTAACGCATGGATCCACCCAGCCCAAGAATTCGAATTCCCTCATGAGTATAAATCTGATCTTCGATACAGATACACCCTTCCGGCGGATTCTGCTCATACTTCCCGTCATGATTTCCGCGCACGTACAATACCGGTACCGTGGTCATCGTAACCAGAAAAGAGAGATATTCCGGGTTCAAATCTCCGCAGGAAATAATCAGATCAATTCCTTCCAGTTTTTCCTTTTCATAAAAATCCCACAAATATTTTGATTCTTCATCTGCAACTGCAAGTATCTTCATCGCACATTTTTGCCTTTCTCCTACTCTGATACCAAACCGGCCTCTCAGCTCTCTCTTTTCTGTACGCCTTGCTGTTTGATCACAGGCTTCGCCTGCTCTTTCAATTCCTCTTTCTTGGGAATGGCACCTCTGATATTTTCTGCCAGCCAGTCCATCGTCGCAATCTCCTCCGGAGAAAGTACACGCTCCGGATCCCCCTGCACCATACCGGTCTGTGAGTATAATACGCCGGAAAACGGGTTAAATTCCCCGGAACAGATCGCCCCACGCAGAAGTCGAACCAAACGCTGCGTTCCATGAGGGAGATTCTGAGAACAGATCACATCCACCACACCGGAAGACATTCCCCACCAGTAATTGATGGCCTTTGCTGTCTTATCATCCTGCTTCCAGGTTCCATCCATAATTGTCCGTATCAGCCGTTCATAAAACTTCCCCCAGTTGGATACCGGCATGGCAAGATTCCAGGGCCATTCTCCATTCAAGTGATAAATTCCAAAAAACCGGGACGCTTCCTCCGGTATCACCATATCTTTTCCTGAAATACACGTGGCATCCGAATTCTTAATCTTTGCTTCAATATCCACATCTTTCATTGTGGACCATTCCAGTTCCACCTGCGCTCTTGGATTCACCAACCGCGCTCCCAGGGCAAACGCATTGATATTGGCAATGGAGCCATAGATCGGATAATCCGCCACATACATCAATCGGTCATTCTCAGCCATAGCACCTGCAATCGCCCCCATCAAAAACTTTGCCTCATGCACCCGCGGATAATATGTCCTGATATAACGGTGAGAGGTATTGAGGGAACAGTTCATAATCCGTACCGACGGATTCGCAATGGCCGCCTTCACACTGGCCTGCACAAAAGACGGCGTAGTTGTGAAAATCAAATTACAGCCTTGCTCAATCGCATCTGCAAGAAAAACCTCCACATTGTCTATCGTCGCATTTTCATAGCAAACCGTATGCACCTCGTCGGGAAACATCTCCTGCAAATGCAGGCGTCCCAATTCATGACTATACGTCCATGCGGAAGTTCCCGGCGTCTTTTCATAAATAAATGCAATTTTCAGCTTGGTTGCATTCAAAGGAAGTAAAATACTAAAAAGCGGCTTTTTCTCCTGCGCCGGATCCATCTTCAGTTCAATTCCTTTTCCTTCTTCCAATACTTCATACTCTTCCCAGCTTTTTGCCACCAATGCCTTTAGTTCACTGGCCGTTTTTTCACAAACTTCCTGATAACCATAAAGTTCAATAAAAGCAAGAAAAGCATCCCCCGGAGTAAGCTCCAGTTTTTTTCCGCCTTTTGCTTCAAATTCTGCAGTAAAGCGGGTATAAACCGAACTGAATGACAAACGCTCATCCGCAGTCCACATCTCACCCGGCGCCTTCCCTACCGCCTCCTGCAGCTTCGCAAAGCTCCCTTCCTTCGAAAACCATATGTAATTAATCTGATTCAGGTTATAAAAATCCAAAAATTCAAAATAAATCTTATTCTCTTTCTCTCCCGTCCGCTTTGGTATAATCCGGATTACATTTCCCGGAATGGAAACCACGCCAAAAAATTTCATAACACTGACGCGTTTATTTCCTTCTTCCACATAAAATTTATTCATATACTCATAAGCTTTGATCGGCTCCCGGATCCCTTCCTCCACATGACTGGAACTCAAAGAAGACCACTTAGAAGCAAACTCTGTATTTTCCCGAAGGATGGGCATAAAATTCCCTGCAAAAGCGTTGCTTCTTCCTCCGCTTTTGGTCCCCACAATCTGATCCGCCGGAATCTGCACAAGCCCCAGGGGAACTTCCGAATAAGAGCCTTTGGGAGGCATAATCTCATCCAGGACTTCTAACGTCGGTCTTATACCGTGGAACATCCGTGACTGGTATTCCTTTTTTCCCGCTTTATATGCTTTGCTGTAATCTTCAAACCCCATAATCTCCTCCTGTTATCCGAGACATGTTCTGTCTTCTCCCTAACGGCACATAAGTTACCATCACATTATAGGGAAGAATCTTTTCAAATGCAAGGGGGCTTGATAAATTGTATTTTTTTCTCCATATTCCCGTTACATAACCACTTTTCCTTCCTCTTTTTTGTAAATATATACATGATCACTTAGAATTTCCTCCTCCTCTAACTGCGTTGCATTGATTTCTCTCACCATCTCATTCATCTCTTCCTGCTCCATTCCCCGGGAAACCGGAACAAGCACTACTTCATGGACACTGCTCGGCAATATATAATAATCTCCTTTCAGAACCTGTGCCGCCAATTCCAACACTTCCGGATATACGATACAGGCGGCTCCGAAACTCCGAATCGAATTGGACAAAACATACATCCAGTCTTTTTCTCCTTCCGTCCTCTCTTCCAATAAATTCTGCCTTTTCCCGGACGAAAAACACAAAATATCCTCCATCGTCCGCTGCATCGTATACAGTTCCGCCGGAAGCAGCCGTTTTACATTGTCGCACGCCACACGAAACAGTTCCTCCTTCGTCACCTTCCAGTGCTGCAGATGCCCTTCACTAATCGTCATGGTCGCCGTCCCCTGCCGGTCAACATCTAAAAGTGCATAGAATACAATACTTAAATCCAGCCATTCAAGATGAGGCAGCATTTCCAATAATGCTTCATTCCGCTTTGTATGAATTATTTTAAATACAATTCTGTCCCGTATCCTGTCGTAACTCTCTATCTTGGATAAATTCCAGGATTCTTCACATTTTATCTTATGATAAAATCGAAAAATTTCCTCTACAATCTGAGCAAACGGCTTCCCGTCCAGATATCCCTGATAAAACTCCTCCAGATAAATCGTAGGGGAAACATTCACCCCCGGGGTCTCCAACACAATCCCTGTTTTCATCGTTCCGTTATTCTTAATTACCGTATATTGACTTGCCTTTCGACCTCCCTCCATAAGCTGATTCATTCTTTCCTCTACTGCGCATACAAATTCCTGATATTCCATTTTACTCCTTTCTTTTGCGCATCCGTCTATATTAAAATGGGAAAACCTGGCACTGAAACGTGCCTGAGAAAATTGATTTGAAAAATATTATGTACGTCTATTATAGGAAACTTTTTCCAAAAAAGCAATCTTTTTTTCTGTCTTGTGATATTCCGGTCCCTTTGCTATAATAAAAAAGGCTGATTTCTAGTTATTTTTCTTTGGCTATGCGTATGTTCTCCCTTTCATTCCGTCAGGATCGGATAACGAAAAGGAAAAACTTATTATGATTCAGGAAGGAAGCTGCTATGAAAAGACGAAAAAGAAGAAGTATTTTTCCCTTAATTGTCCTGTTGTTGATCTGTGTGGGAATTATGTTGAGCGCCCTCTGGCTCTCCGTGAAAAAACTATCAGTAGATACAGATATCACACAGGAAGTCATCGGAACGCTGACAAACACCGAACCGGATATCCCCTTTTCGGACCTGGTCGTGGAGGAGACAGAAGTATCTCCCGGTTTCTATTATCAGAGCCTGACAGAAGATCAGAAAACCGTTTACAAAGAAATCTTTCAGGGCGTGCGGGATCAGCAGGAATTTATCTACGTTCATTCCCCGGATTCCGATGAGATCGGAGATGTTTTCCATTTTCTTTTGTATGATCATCCTGAATTATTCTGGTGTACAGGGGAAATGCAGCTTATTAACTATGATACCTACTCGACTTTGCGTCCCTCCTATACTTATCAAGGGGAAGAATGGCAGCAGAAAAAAGCAGAAGTGGAATCCGCGGCCGCCGCATGCCTGGCCGGAGTTTCCATGGACGCGCCCGAATACGATAAAGTCAGATATGTATATGAATATATCATACGAACCGTAGACTATAATATGGAAGCCCCCGACAATCAGAATATCTACAGCGCCCTTGTCAACAAAGCATCCGTATGCGCCGGATATTCCCGTGCCGCACAATATCTTCTGCAGAAACTGGGCATAGAATGTATCTATGCCATCGGAACGATTCCCCAACAGGGTCCTCACGCCTGGAACATCGTAAAATGCAACGGACAATATTACCAAATGGATGTCACTTTTGGGGATCCCGTGTTCCAGCAGGACGAAAGCAGCGCAGATATCCCGGCAGACAGTGTAAATTATGCTTACCTCTGCTGTACTGACGATGCATTATATAAGAACCATACGCCGGATCCCGTTATTGTATATCCTCCCTGTACCTCCCTTGATCTGAATTACTATTTGCTAAACGGAAGATATTTTGATAACTATGACGGTTATACTGTTCTGGAAGGCATGAACCAATCGATTTATGCGATGCAGCCCTCTTTCAGTTGTCAGTTTGCCGGGGATGAAGTGTATGCCCAGGCCCGTGACGATCTGATCAACAATATTCTTCCCCAGGCCGCCCAGAATCTGGCCGCTTATTACGGACTGGGCACTGTATGGTACACTTACCTGGAAGACACGGATATGAATGTATTCACCGTATACTGGAATTATTCTTAAATCACATAAAAGAACCGGCGCCGCATTCAAAAAAGCAGAAACAGAACATCGAATCTTTTCTCAAGGAAGAGATCCCGGACATTCTGTTTCTGCTTTTTCTTACTGCCGGAGCGTATTTGAAAATTCATTCCCACAATCTACCGCCCCATTTCACGCCAGGAAACAATTTTCAAACACACTCTAAAGCAATTTTACAATATCATTAAACATCACAACTACCATCAGAACCATCAACAGCGCAAAGCCTGCAAAATGTACCATTCCCTCCTTTTCCGGAGAAATTCTTTTTCCGCGTACCGCCTCCAGCAGCAGAAAAACCAATCTTCCTCCGTCCAGTGCAGGAATCGGCAGCAAATTCATAATCCCCAGATTTGCAGTCAACAGAATTCCAAAATTCATCAGACTCAGAATGACGGAACGTACTCCGGCTGATTTTGAATCCTGATACGTCGTATCCACCGCATCCACAATTCCCACCGGACCGGATAAATCCTGAATCCCTACCTGACCGCTCACCAACATTTTCAAACTGGTAAACGTATAATCTGCAATCCAGAATTTCATCGTATAGGCGCCATACAGCATCGAGCCCAGAATTCCAGGTCTTGTCATTTCACCGGAACTTACAATCCCCAGTCGTTTTCCCGTATCTCCCGCCAACGCACGCGGCTCCAACACAACTGTTTTCTCCTCGCCTTCCCGCCGATACGTAATCTCCATTTCCTTTCCTTCACGGTTCAACATGTTCTTCCAGGAAATTTCATTCCAGAGATGGACTCGCTCTCCGTCTATCGCAGTAATCAAATCCCCTTCCTGTATCCCCTGCTCCATTGCGGAGTACCCGTCATCCACCGCACCGATCACCGGGGCGTGATACCCCACCCAGGCTACCATAATCGTACAGAGGATCCAGCCTAAAAGCAGATTGAACAGTGGGCCTGCCACAATTACGGAAATTCTTGCCCAGACAGATTTACTTTGAAAGCTGCCTTCTCCCACATTGTCCACGTCATCTTCCCCCATCATGCAGGCCCCTCCAAAAGGCAGCAATTTCAGTGAGAATTTTGTTCCTCCAATCTCTTTCCCAAATAAAGTGGGACCCAGACCAAGTGAAAACTCATCCACCCGAATCCCATTCCATTTTGCCAGCGTAAAATGGCCCAGCTCATGAAAAATCACGATTGTACTGAATAACAATATGGCTATTACAATTCCCATTATATTTCCACCTTCTAAATTAAATTATACCGCAATATATTCATATGTTTCCCGCTCTGTTTCCAGAATCTGTTCCACCGTCGGATTGGTAATATTTTTATGCCGTTCCATACATTCCCGGATAATCTCCGGAATCTGCAGATAGGAAATCTTTCCCTCCAAAAAAAGAGAGACCGCTTTTTCATTTGCCGCATTCAACACGGTGGGAAGGGAACCTCCCTTTCTTCCGGCTTCTAATGCCAGCTTCAATCCATAAAAAGTTTCCATATCCGGTTTCTCAAATGTGATCTGCGAAAGAGTTCCAAAATCCAGACGCGGCCCTGGCAGATATCGCCTTTCCGGATAATACAGGGCATACTGAATCGGCAATTTCATATCCGGAGTTCCAAGCTGCGCAATCACCGCCCCGTCTACGTATTCTACCATAGAATGAATGATACTCTGCGGCTGTACCACCACTTCAATCTGATCCACGGAAACTCCAAACAGCCATTTTGCCTCTATAACTTCCAGTCCTTTATTGATCATTGTCGAAGAATCAATCGTAATCTTTCGCCCCATCGTCCAGTTCGGATGCTTCAAAGCGTCCTCCACCCGAATCTGCGCAAGATCCTCGCGTCTCTTTCCCCGGAAAGGTCCTCCGGAAGCCGTTAGCAGAATCTTCTGCAGAGCTCCCCTTTGATCGCCCTGCAAAGACTGAAAAATAGCACTGTGCTCACTGTCCACCGGAAGAATTGATACGCCATGCTGCTTTGCCAGCGGCATGATCAGATGGCCGGCCGTAACCAGGGTTTCCTTATTCGCAAGTGCAATATCCTTTCCCGCCTTTATGGCTTCGATCGTGGGAAGAATTCCGATCATTCCTACAATCGCCGTAACCAAAATCTCCGTCCCCTGCATGGCCGCCACTTCCAAAAGCCCTTCCATTCCGGACGCCACTCTCACCGGCAAATCCTGCACCCGCTGCCGGAGTTCCCTGGCGTTTTCTTCCTCCCACACCGCCGCCAGTGCGGGATGAAACTCCCGAATCTGCTCTTCCAACAGTGTAATATTTCTTCCCGCTGCCAGCGCCAGAATTTCGATATCTCCATTTTCTCTCACAACTTCCAGTGTCTGCGTTCCAATGGAACCAGTAGAACCTAAAATTGCAATCTTCTTCATCCGTTTTCCTCTTTTCTCCGTTCTCCCGAAGTTCGTTTTCTTTGTATGACCTTCCTGTATTACAGACTCCCTGACGGGAGCAGGCGGACTTTCTCCGGCAAAGTACACCTTAATGAATATTAGTAGCCCCATAAGTATACCTATCCGGACATCCCGTATCTCAAGCGCGGTCCATATATATTATCTCAGAAAAACCCATAAAAAATAAATAATCGGCGCCGTGAAAATTACACTGTCAAACCGATCCAGAATTCCGCCGTGTCCCGGGATCAATGTTCCGTAATCTTTGATGTCGTAATTTCTCTTAATAGCGGAAGCCCCCAGATCTCCCACCTGGGAAATGGCGCCGCCAACCGCCCCGATGACGGCAAAAGAAAGTACGTCCACTCCTGCATTTCCCCAGTGGTTTATGGCTGCCGCATAGAGAAGGCCCAGCAGGGCCGCTCCCACCACTCCGCCAACGCCTCCTTCCACCGATTTCTTTGGGCTGAGCCTGGGCGCCATCTTATGTTTTCCGATCAGCATGCCGACGCAATACGCGCAGGTATCACATCCCCAGGAGCAGATAAACACAAGCCAGACCGTGTAAGCCCCGCCCGGAAGAATCCGAATCTGGTAAATATAGGACAACATCACTCCCACATAGAATAATCCAAAAAAAGCTGCCAAAAGCTGATTCGCGTGATACCCGGGGTAGGAAAATACCATCACTGCCATGAGACAGATCAGAAAGGCCAAAAACAGCCCTGTCAAATATTCCTGTGCATTTTCTCCCATATAGGGACGCATCAGCAAAAGGCCATAGTACAACAGCAAAAACACATACCCACAGACTCCCATCAGCTTGTTTTCCATCTGAAATACACGATATAATTCCCGCATCCCAATCACACTGATTGCCGCAACCGTGGCAAACAAAAGCGTCCCGCCTGTCAGGATCGTCACCAGTGCAAGGATCACCAACAGGATTCCACTCAACAATCTCGTCTTAAACATCCTGCTCCCCCTTTATTCCGCCAAATCGCCGTTCTCGTTTATTATACTGCTCAATGGCACGAATTAATTCCTCTTTTGTAAAATCCGGCCAGTGTACATCCGTAAAATAAAATTCCGAATAGGCAAGCTGCCATAACAGGTAATTGGATAACCGCTGCTCTCCGCTGGTCCGGATCAAAAGATCCGGATCCGGCAGCTCACACGTATCCAGATAGGACGTATAAAGCGTTTCGTCAATCTCGTCCGGATTCACCTTTCCGTCCACACAATCTCTGGCCAGTTTCCTGGCCGCACGGAGCATTTCATCCCGGCTTCCATAATTCAGCGCAATCGTAAAATTCAGTCCGCCATTGTGTTTACTGGCCTCCTCCAGCTCCTGAATCCGGCTTTTAATATCCTCATCCAGAGGGGCAAGATCCCCGATTACCCGAATCTTCATATCATTCTTTTCCGCCGTCTTCAAACATGTCTTCATATAATTCCGAAGCAGCTTCATCAATGCGTCCACCTCGGACTGCGGGCGGTTCCAGTTTTCTGTGGAAAACGCATAGACAGTCAAATACTTAATTCCCATTCTCCACGCTTCTTCACAGATCCGTTCTACATTTTTACTGCCCTGGGCATGCCCGTAATTGCGGGGCATTCCTTTCGACTTTGCCCAGCGGCCATTCCCATCCAGAATAATTGCAATATGTCGTGGTACATTCATGTACAATTCCTCCTGTCTTTTTTCCGAAAACCTGCAAAGAAGGAGCCATGATCCAGGCTCCTCCATGATATAGCGCTTGTCGGAAACATTACGGTTCGGTAAAAGCCGGTAAAGAGTAACAAGCCCCCCCAAATGCTCAAACAGTCATAACTTCCTTTGTCTTCGCATCCACTGCTTTATCTACTTCCTTAATAAACTTATCCGTCAACTTCTGCAGTTGATCCTCCAGATCCTTGATTCCGTCCTCCGAAATATCGCCGCCTTTCAGCTTTTTGAATGCGTCATTCCCATCCCGGCGGATATTGCGTATCGCAACCTTGGCCGCTTCTCCTTTTTTCTTTACCTCTTTCGCCAGTTCTTTTCTCCGTTCCTCTGTCAGTTCCGGGAAAACCAGACGAATTGCAGAACCGTCATTGGTCGGATTGATGCCAAGGTCTGATACAAGAATTGCTTTTTCAATGACTTTCAGCATATTTTTCTCCCAGGGCTGAATCTGAATCATACGTGCTTCCGGTACGGAAACATTCGCCACCTGCTGGATTGGAGTCGGAGATCCATAATAGTCTACCACAATCCGGTCCAATACATGCGGATTCGCACGTCCTGCTCGAATTGCTCCGAACTCCCCGCCCAGATTTTTCATCGTCTTCTCCATCTTCCCCTCGTATACTTTCATCTTTTCATCCATTTTTCTCTTCTCCTTACTTTTTTATACTGTCACCTTCGTCCCGGTGAATGTTCCGCTCATCGTCTCCACAATACTGTTCTCCTCGTTCAGCCCAAATACCAGCATCGGCATCCGATTCTCCATGCACAAAATCGAGGCAGTCAAATCCACTGCCGCCAGCTTCTGATCAACGACTTCCCGAATCGAAATCTCCGTATACTTCTTTGCTTCCGGGTTGCGCTTCGGATCACTGTCATAAATACCGTCGATGGCTTTTGCCAGAAGCATGGCGTCTGCCTCAATCTCAATCGCCCGGAGTACCGCGCCGGTATCCGTTGAAAAATACGGATGCCCTGTTCCTCCCGCAAAGAAAATCACTTTCCCTTCTGTCAAAGCCGCAACCGCCGCATCTTTCGAAAACAGCGTAGTAAACGCGCCGCACACAAACGGCGTAAATATCTCTGTCTTCATCCCCACGGACCGGAAAATATCCGATACATAAATACAATTCATCACCGTCGCCAGCATTCCGATCTGATCTGCTCTGGTCCGGTCAATCGTTTCACTGGTACGCCCCCGCCAGAAATTCCCTCCGCCGGTCACGACTGCAATCTGATACCCTTCCTCTGTCAACTGCTTTACCTGCCGCGCAACCCCCAGACAGGTCTCCTCGTCAAACCCGGTTTTCTTTTCTCCGGCAAGTGCTTCTCCGCTCAACTTTAATAGTACTCTTTTCATCTGTCTGTCTTTCTCCTCCATGCATTATCGTGATTCCCCGACAACGGAAATCATTCTACTACTTAAAAGGAAGTATAACATAACTTTTCCATTTTGTCATGTATATATCCTGCATCTCTCTCATCCATCATGGTTGTCAGGATATCCCCCGCCATCAAGCATGTTTTTCCTTTGGGAATCAGCTCCCGGCCTTCCCGCTCCAGAGACACCAGAAGACAGTTATGGGGCCAGGCAATCTCCTGCACCGTATGGCCCTCCAGCACCGAGCCGCTCATGATCACGAAAGTATGCAGTACCTTTTGTCTGCTTGCTTTTAAAGACTGTTCTGCTTCTTCTCCCTGCGCCGGCAGGAGCCGTTCCAGCAGACTTTCATAAATCGGTTCCGACCACAACAATGTCGCTACGATATACGCAGTTACCGATACGACAGACAACGAAAGCATCTGACTGACAGAACCGGACATCTCAAACAAGAGAATAATTCCCGTAATCGGCGCGCGTACAATGGCCGTAAAAAATCCTGCCATAGCCAGCAATATAAAATTGTTGATATACATGGGATCCAATCCAAAATAATGTACTCCTGTCATGGCAAAAATCCCGCCCAGCAATGCCCCCAGGATCAAAAGCGGGAAAAAAATCCCGCCCGGTGCACCGGATCCGAAACTGACTGCGGAAAACAAAAATTTTACCACAAACACCGTGACCGCCGCCCCCAATAGCATCTCCCCGTTTGTCAGCGCAGTAATCAGTCCGTGACCGCTGCCCAGAACGGAGGGCATCACAAGTCCCAGAATCCCTGCCATAAAAAATGCAAATAGCAGACGTGTCGTTTCATTCAAACATTTCGGTTTCCTGTACAGTTCCTGCGCCTTTAACATAGACCAATTGTAGAACGCTCCCATGACCCCCAAAAGAATCCCCAGCAGAATCAACATCCAATAATAATTCTGCGGCAGAACATGTTCCAATTGAAACTGAAACACCGGCTCCAGTCCCAACAGATGGGAAGAAATATAATCGGCAGTGACAGAGGCCGTCATCACAGAAATCATAAGCGACATGGAAAAACCTTTATGCACCTCCTCCAGCGCAAACATCATTCCGGCAAGAGGCGCATGAAACGCCGCTGCAAGCCCTGCACTGGCCCCACAGGTCATCAGATAGCGTTCCTCCGTTTTTCCCCGTTCCAGCAGTCGGGAAATCCCCTGTCCGGTCATAGCTCCCAGTTGAATAGACGGTCCCTCCCGTCCCAGCGACAGTCCCCCGAAAAGACATAAAAATCCACCTGCGAATTTTGCCGGAAGCACCCGTCTCCAATCCTGGGAAAGCTTTCCCGTCACTTCTCCTTCCACCTGTGGAATTCCGCTTCCCGAAATCATTGGCTCCCATTTTACAAGCTGTCCCACCAGAACACCCAACAGAAACAGAACACAGAACCACCCCAGGATCCACAGCGGCTTTCCTTTGATAAAATCAAGAATCCAAATCAACCATTTTCCTGCATACTCCAATACAATTCGATATAAAAGCACAACCAGACCGCCCACTGCGCCAACCAGCAATCCCTCACCAATTAAAATAACCGGAAATCTCTGTGCCCGCCGAATTGTATAAGATACATCCTTTTTCATTCGTCTCATTTGATCAGCCTCCCCTCACACCCAAATCTCCGTCGCCAGCAACTTTTCCGCACACTGTTCTTACCGGACTACAAATGTCCCATAAGATGCAGAAAAGGAGGGAAGAACACTTTTTCAAGCATTCTTCCCCTCTCTCATCTCCTCTGGTAACAGTTTAGCCTGTGGCTTCACTGTTACAAGAATCCATATTCTTATTCTTCTCCGTAAACGGTTACCAGCTTCTTCAGGTAAGCATATCTTTCCATTGCTTCCTTCTCGTTGATCGCAAACAGTCTTGCTGCTTTTTCCGGATTTGCTCTCTTCAACGCATTGTAACGAACCTCTCCGTCAAGGAATGCCTGATATTCTTCTGCCTTCGGTTCTTTGCTGTCCAGGGAGAACTTATTGCCTTCTGCAGCCGGATTGAACCGGAAGTTGTTCCAGTATCCACACTCTACTGCAAGCTGTTCTTCTGTCTGCGCCTTGCTCATGCCCTTCTTAATACCATGATTGATACATGGAGCATATGCGATGATCAGTGACGGTCCCGGATATGCCTCTGCTTCCGAAATTGCTTTCACGGTCTGATTGAAGTCTGCACCCATTGCAATCTGTGCCACGTATACATAACCATAGCTCATTGCAATTCCTGCAAGATCTTTCTTCTTGGTCTCTTTTCCGCCTGCCGCAAACTGTGCCGTTGCGCCGGTCTTCGTTGCCTTGGAGGACTGTCCTCCTGTATTGGAGTATACTTCCGTATCAAATACCATGATATTGATGTCCTTGCCGCTTGCAAGTACATGATCTACACCGCCAAATCCAATATCATACGCCCATCCGTCTCCACCGAAGATCCACTGGGATTTCTTTGCCAGGAAGTCTTTTTCTTTCAGAAGTTCTGCTCTTTCCGGACAGCCGCATCCACATGCTTCCAGTGCCGCCACCAGCTTGTCCGTTGCCGCTCCGTTCTCTGCGCCGATGGTATACGTATCCAGATAAGCCTTTGCAGCCGCCTTTACTTCTTCGTTATCTCCGCTCTCTGCCAGCTTCTCTACTTTCACTTTCAGTCTGTCACGGATCGTATTCTGCGCTAACAGCATACCATAACCAAACTCTGCATTATCTTCAAACAGAGAGTTGGACCATGCCGGTCCTCTTCCGTTTGCATCCACTGTATACGGGGTGGACGGAGAAGAGTTGCCCCAGATGGAAGAACATCCTGTTGCGTTCGCAATGTACATTCTATCACCAAACAACTGTGTAATCAGTTTTGCATATGGAGTCTCTCCACAGCCGGCACATGCGCCTGAGAATTCAAGCAATGGCTGTTTAAACTGACTGCCCTTTACCGTTGCCGGTTTGAACTTGGTAACTACTTCCGGTTTTACCGGAATCTCGATACCGAAATCAAAGCCCTTCTGGCTGCCCACATTGGCTTCCATATTGCCCATAACCAATGCTTTTTCACCTTTCTTGCCCGGACATACATTCGCACAGGAACCGC
The DNA here is from genome assembly GCA_910574195.1 of Lachnospiraceae bacterium. GTDB lineage: Bacteria > Bacillota > Clostridia > Lachnospirales > Lachnospiraceae > Schaedlerella. The sequence goes on from CAJTBF010000015.1 coordinate 34,113, forward strand.
AGCCTGTACAGTCAAGCGCAGATACGGTGATTGCAAACTTCAGTTCCGGCATACCGGTCATCGGCAGAGTTGCCAATCCTTCCGGCGCTTTTGCCGCTTCTTCTTCGGTCAATGCAACCGGGCGGATAACCGCATGCGGACATACATATGCGCAACGGTTACACTGGATACAATTCTCCGGTTTCCAAACAGGAATATCTACCGCAATACCACGCTTCTCATATGCGGAGGAACCGGACGGTGTGGAACCGTCTGCGTACTCCGTAAATGCGGATACCGGAAGCGTATTTCCTTCCTGTGCATTTACCTTTGCCTGAATATTCTTTACAAAATCAACAACGTCTTTTCTTCCGCTCTCATTCACATGCGGAGTGGTCAGACCTTCGTCCGCCGCATCTTTCCAGCTGTCCGGAACCGTTACTTCCACAACCTGCTTTGCACCGGCGTCGATGGCGTCATAGTTCATCTGTACGATCTTATCGCCTTTTCTTCCGTAAGTCGCTTTTGCCGCTTTCTTCATCAGATCAATGGCTTCCTCTTCCGGAATGATCGCTGCCAGCTTGAAGAAAGCCGACTGCAATACGGTATTAATACGTCCGCCGAGTCCGATCTCTTTTCCGATCTTAATTCCGTCGATCGTATAGAACTTGATTCCGTGATTTGCAATAAACGCTTTTACCTGTCCCGGCAGATGCTTCTCCAGACCTTCCGCATCCCATGGGCAGTTCAGAAGGAAGGTTCCGCCGTCTACCAGTTCCTGTACCATATTGTACTTATCTACATAAGAAGGATTGTGGCATGCCACGAAATTTGCCTGACGAATCAGGTATGTCGACTTAATCGGAGACTTTCCAAAACGCAGATGGGACATGGTTACACCACCGGACTTTTTAGAATCATAGTCAAAGTATGCCTGCGCATACATGTCCGTATTATCACCGATGATTTTGATGGAGTTCTTGTTCGCACCTACGGTACCGTCTGCTCCAAGTCCCCAGAACTTACAGTTGATGGTTCCTTCCGGTGTGGTAACAAGCGGTGCGCCTGCATCCAGTGACAGATTGGTCACATCATCCTCGATTCCGATTGTAAATACTTTCTTCTCGGTGTTCTTCAATACTGCAACGATCTGCGCCGGTGTCGTATCCTTGGAGCCAAGACCGTAACGTCCGGACAAAATCGGAACCGCATCAAACTTAGTACCCTTCAACGCTGCAACCACGTCCAGATACAATGGTTCACCCAAAGCTCCCGGCTCTTTTGTTCTGTCCAGAACAGAGATGGTCTTTACCGTATCCGGAATTGCATCAATCAATGCCTGTGCGGAGAACGGTCTGTAAAGACGTACCTTTACAACGCCAACCTTCTCGCCTGCTGCCAGCAGATAATCAATGGTCTCTTCGATAGTATCACATACAGATCCCATGGCAACGATCACGCGCTCTGCGTCTTCGGCGCCATAGTAGTTAAACAGCTTATAATCTGTACCGATCTTCGCATTTACCTTATCCATGTACTCCTGCACAATACCCGGCAGTGCATCATAATATGGATTACATGCTTCTCTTGCCTGGAAGAAGATATCCGGGTTCTGCGCGGAACCTCTCTGGCAGGGATGATTCGGGTTCAATGCATGTGCACGGAACGCATCGATGGCATCCATATTCACCAGATCTTTCAGATCTTCATAATCCCAGGTCTCAATCTTCTGAATCTCATGGGATGTACGGAATCCGTCAAAGAAATTGATAAACGGAATCTTTCCTTCCAGCGCCGCACAATGTGCAACTGCGGTCAGGTCCATAACCTCCTGCACACTGGATTCACAAAGCATCGCCGCACCGGTCTGACGGCATGCATATACATCGGAGTGATCACCGAAAATAGAAAGAGCATGGCTTGCAATCGCACGTGCAGATACATTGAACACACCCGGTAACTGTTCGCCTGCCACTTTATATAAGTTTGGAATCATCAGAAGCAATCCCTGCGATGCCGTAAATGTGGTTGTCAGTGCTCCTGCAGATAAGGAACCGTGCACAGCACCTGCTGCACCTGCCTCAGACTGCATCTCTGTCACCTGTACAGTTTGTCCAAAGATGTTCTCCCTGCCTTCTGTTGCCCATTCATCCACATGCTCCGGCATTACCGATGAGGGGGTAATCGGGTAAATTGCTGCAACTTCGGTATACGCGTAGGAAACGTGAGCCGCGGCCTGGTTACCATCCATGGTCTTCATTTTTCTTGCCATTGTTTTTGTTCCTCCTTATTTGTACATTGTAAAAATAGTTCACATTTCACATGTATTGTAATTATATCTCCAAAAATCGCAAAAGTCCATAGAAACTCCCGGGAATTTTGTTTATTTTTTTGTACATAGTTACGATATATCTTCCTCTTTCTTTTTCCCGCGAAAGACGATTCCCTTTCTGAGACAGACCAACAGTCCCCCCGCTCCCACAACCATCACTCCGGCAAGAAGCTGGGATACCGGAAGGGTTGTTCCGGGAAGAAAGAGCTGGTCGGTCCGAATTCCCTCAATCCAGATACGCCCCAGACCGTATCCGAACAGATACAGCAGGAACAATTCTCCTTCCCGCCTCTTATGTTTCCGATAAAAGAACAAGAGCAGAAGAACCGCCGCGCACCAGAGTGATTCATACAAAAATGTGGGATGCGCCTGGATATAAGAAACCCCTTCTATCGTCTCCAGATTCTGCCACATCTTCTCTGAAATATCCTGCCTGCGAACCGCATCCACCGGAAGCCGCATGGCCAGCAAAGAATCGGTATACTCTCCGAATACTTCCCGGTTAAAAAAGTTTCCCCAACGTCCCAGCATCTGTCCATTGACTAACGCCATTGCCACCGTATCCAGAATCTGAGGAGCCGATAATTTTTTTATTTTTGCACAGACAAGAACCGCCAGAATAGCGCCAATGATCCCGCCATAAATTGCAAGTCCGCCTTCCCGCAAATTTAAAATACTAAGTAAATCATCCTTATACGTCTCCCAGGAAAAAATCACATAATAAATCCGCGCCCCGGCAATCCCGCAAATTACACCAATGATCCCCATATCCAGATAGTCTTCCGGATTCTGCCCGGTCCGTTTTGCCTCGGCCGACGCGATGGCAAACCCGATCAGGATCGCCATGCCGATAATGATCCCATAATACGCAATCTCAAACCCAAATACCGTGATGGTCTTTCCTACATGTTCAAAATTAATTCCAAGATTTGGAAAACTGATACTTTCATGCATGCTTTTTGCAGACTCCTTTACTTATACGTTGAAGCGGAACAGAATAATATCTCCGTCCTGCACCACATATTCTTTGCCTTCCAGTCTGACCAGGCCTTTCTCTTTCGCGGCCGCATGGGTTCCACACGCCATGAGGTCCTCATAACTTACAATCTCTGCACGGATAAAGCCGCGTTCAAAATCCGAATGAATCTTTCCGGCTGCCTGCGGCGCTTTCGTACCTTTCCGGATCGTCCACGCACGCACCTCCGGCTCCCCGGCCGTCAGGTAGCTGATCAGGCCCAACAGACTGTAACTTGCTTTTATGAGTTTTTCCAGACCGGACTCTTCCAGGCCCAGTTCTTCCAAAAACAACGCTTTCTCCTCTTCTTCCAGTTCCGCGATTTCCTGTTCAATCTGTGCGCAGACCACAAACACCTCGCATTCTTCCTGTTTCGCATAGGCACGCACTTCCTGTACACCCGCATTGGAAGCACCGTCATCCGGAAGGTCCTCTTCCGATACATTGGCCGCAAAAATCACCGGTTTCGCCGTCAATAGATTATACTCCGCCATCCAGGCTTCCTCATCCTCGTTGTCCGGCCGAAATGTTTTAGCCATTTTATTCTCTTCCAGATGTGCCTGAATCCGATGCAAAAGTTCCAGTTCTCTGGCCGCTGTTTTGTCATTTCTGGCCATTTTCACCGTTTTGGCAATCCGCCGCTCCAGAATCTCCAAATCGGAAAAAATCAGTTCCAGATTGATGGTCTCAATGTCCCGCAATGGATTGATACTGCCGTCCACATGCACAATATTACTGTTCTCAAAACACCGTACCACGTGCACAATAGCATCCACTTCCCGGATATTGGCAAGGAACTGATTCCCCAATCCCTCTCCTTTCGATGCGCCTTTTACTAACCCTGCAATATCTACAAATTCAATCACCGCCGGTACAATCTTTTTCGTGTGATACATCTCCCCCAGCACATCCAGCCGATGATCCGGCACCGTCACCACTCCCACATTCGGATCAATGGTGCAAAACGGATAATTGGCGGATTCCGCTCCTGCCTTTGTCAGAGAATTAAATAACGTACTTTTTCCCACATTGGGCAATCCTACAATACCTAGTTTCATATTCTGTCATTTCCTCCTACATATACTCTTTTTCTGACATCAACTCCAGGAAGCCTGTACCATACTTTACGGCATATCCCTGGTCTCCATCAGGATCACCTCGCCCAGTGGAAAGGAGATCTCCACCTCATCCTCCACAAATTCATTACTGACGCACAAACTGTCAAAAGGCGTCAGGGTATGATGATGCAATGGGTATTTCGCTCCTTTTATGTTAAAGTCTCTCACCGTTCCTCCCAATGGAAATACCGAAAAATAAGGGCCGAACGCCTCTTCTTTTTTCAGCACAATACTCTGATTCAGCAGACGGATCCGGTTATACCCATCCTGAATCCATGCTTGTGCCCCGGCATCCAACGCAATCTTCAAACATTGCACATTGGACCAGAAATGATCCATCCGGTTTCCGGTAGCCCCCAGAATCAAAATTTGTTTTCGGCGGAGATCCAGGCAAAGGCGCAGGGCAATCTCCGTGTCGGAAGCATCCTTTACCGGATTGAACCTGCGAATCGGAATGTTCGCCTCCTGCTGGTAATAGGAAAGAACTTCCGACGGCGCGCTGTCAAAATCCCCCACAATATAATCCGGTTGAATCTGATGTTCATACAGAAACAGTAATCCCTTATCTACCCCTATAATAAATTCCGTCTCTTCTTCTTTCAAAATCCGCAAAACCAATTCTTCTTCCAGCACTCCCCCGCTGACGATCACCGTACGTTTTCCCATGCATTATGCCTCCACAAACTATTTCTGCTCACGCCACAGGCGGAAACAAAAACCGGCAGGGACCACAAAACTTCTATTTTTATTCCCTGCTTTTCCTATATTCTTTAAATATCTCCATATACTGTGAAATATTTTCGGAAATATCTCCCCGGAAAACCGACGAACCCGACACAATCACGTTGGCCCCCGCATCCAGAACTTCCCGCACATTGTGCAGATAAATTCCGCCGTCCACTTCCAGATCCGCTTCCCGGCCGCGTTCCTGTAACAGCTCTTTCAATCTCCGTATTTTACCCAAAGATTCCGGAATGAATGCCTGTCCGCCCAGTCCCGGTTCCACGGACATAATCAAAAACAATTCCGCCTGTTCCAGATAGGGCGTAAGCACTTCCACCGGTGTCTGCGGTTTGATCGTGATTCCTGCTTTCATGCCTGCCTCATGGATCTGATTCAGCGTCCCTTGCAGATCTTTGCATGCTTCATAGTGCACATTTAAAATATCCGCACCTGCTTTTCGAAAGCTTTCCACATACCGCTGTGGTTTCTCAATCATCAGATGCACATCCATCACCAGATCTTCGCTCTCCCGAATGGATGCCAGCACTGGCATTCCAAAAGAAATGTTCGGTACAAACATCCCGTCCATCACATCAAAATGAATGTATTTTGCGCCTCCTTTTGCACAGAGATGCATCTGTTCTCCCAGATTTTTAAAATCAGCCGCCAGTATCGACGGCGCCAAGATCGGTTCCATGTTCTGCTTACTCCTCCTTGTTCTGCCATTCCCGTTTTATTGTTCTAACTCTCTTGGTTACTACTCACGGCCTGGGAGACTGTGAATCGTAACTTCTATTGCTCTTATTTCCACTCAGTATTTCTTCTTTTCTTTCAGTTCCTGATACATTGCCACATAATTTTCGTATCGGCTTTTGGAAAGTTTCCCCTGTTCCAACGCCTCCTTCACTGCACACCCCGGCTCGTGTATATGATCGCAGCCACAAAAATGACAATGTCCTTCATAGGGTGCAAACTCCCGGAAACAGAACTTCAACTCTTTTTCTTCGTAATCCCGGACATAGAGAGAACTAAACCCCGGCGTATCCATGATATAAGAATATTCTCCCAGCGGAATCAACTCCGAATGCCTTGTCGTGTGTTTTCCTCTTGCAATCTTCTCACTGATACTGCCCGTCTCCATCTGTACTTCTGTCTGTAAAGAATTGATCAGAGACGACTTTCCCACCCCTGAGGGGCCGGCAATCACCGTTGTTTTTCCCTTCAGCATCCCGCGAATCTGTTCTACGTTTTCCTGTGTATGCACACTGATTAGAAAAAGCGGATAGCCGCATCCGCCATAGATCTGTTCCAACTCTTCCAGATCCTGTTCGTCTGCAATATCCTTCTTGTTAAAGCAGAGCAACGCCGGGATTTTCTTACTTTCCATTGTCACAAGAAATCGATCCAGCAAATTCAAATGTGGTTTTGGATCTGTCACGGCGAACACCACAAGCGCCTGATCTATATTCGCCACAGCCGGGCGGATCAGTTCATTCCTCCTTGGCAAAATCTGCTCCAGATTCCCCGTCTTTTCCGCCTCATCCAGAATCTCAATCTCTACCTCGTCTCCAACCAGCGGTTTCTTCTTTTCTTTCCGGAAGATTCCTCTCGCCTTACACTCATAAAGGCCGGATCCCGCTACGTGGACGTAGTAGAATCCGGCGATTCCTTTCATAATTTTTCCTTTCATTCTCTTTTACTCTGCAGAATAATCATTCTCCGCATCGCCCCCATCTCCGGAATTTCCGGGATCTGACGGTTCCGGCGGTTGTACCGGCGTCGTCTGCTCCGGTCCCATACTGATTACAAAACCTATGGAAGTTCCCTGCTCTACCTGCCCGCTGGCAGTCTGGGAAATCACATATCCGGCCGTTACCGTACTATGGTACTGATATTCCACCACATACCCTACCAGACCTTTATCGCCGAGTTTTTTCATTGCCTGCTCTTCCGTCAGACCTGACAGATTGGGCACATCTACCATCTTGGGCTTCGGTCCTTTACTCAGCACATAACTCACCACAGTGCCTTTCTCTACTTTCTTTCCGGGCTTCGGATCCTGGGACATAATCACACCCGCCTCATACCGGTCGCTGTAATCTTCCCCGGACACGCTTCCGCCAAGCCCCGCCGCTGCCAGCGCCGCATCCGCTTCTGATTGAAAATGTCCTACCAGTTCCGGTACTTCTACCTTTTCCGCTCCTGTACTTACATACATCTTTACTTTGGTTCCTTCCTCTACCTCCGTTCCCGCACCCGGATCCGTAGAGATCACTTTGCTGGCTTCCACGTTATCATCGCTCTTATAATCCACCAGCACAACCAGGCCGCTCTCCTCCAACATCTGCTGGGCTTTGGCCTCATCCTGTCCGGCCACATTCGGTACCTGTACTTTATGGATTTCTTTTCCCGTACTCACCACAACTTTGATCTCGGTATTCTTATCCACCTCGGTCCCTTTTTCCGGATTCTGCCTGATAACTTCCCCTTTCTCAAATTCGTCCGAAGCCTCTCTGCCTTCCACAATATATCCCAGATTCCGCTTGGAAAGCGCCTTCTTCGCTTCTTCTTCCGTCATTCCTTCCAGATCCGGCACTTCCACTTTGGCAGCCTCTTCCTCCTTTTGTAAAGGATTGGAGAAGGACTTGAAGATCCCCGTAGCTTTTCCTACCATAAACAGCAGTACAAAAGCAATGATCACCGCAGCGACGGCCATCAGAATCTTCATGATCCTCTTTGTACTGTCATTGACACCGTCTCCGTCCGGGCCCCCATACCTCCGGTCATAATCATAATCTTCATCCTCATAGTCATCCATATAATCTTCTTCATACCCATCCTGGCCGTCATAGTCGTCCTCATAATCATCCCCGTACCCATCCTGGTACATCTGATTCTGCAGACGACGCTGTTCTTCCTCCGACATCACGACGGTTTCATCGCCCTCCGGCACATAGTCCGGATTATCCACAAAATCTCCGTCCGGGTCAACCAACGAATGCTTCAGGTCATCTAATAATTCCTGGCAATTCTGATAACGGCGCGCCGCACTTTTCTGCGTACATTTCAGAATAATGCACTCCAGGCTATATGGAATATCCGGCACTTCTTTCACCGGGGACTGGATCTCTTCCTGCAGATGTTTGATGGCCACCGTCACCGTGGAATCCCCGTCGAACGGCACATGTCCCGTCACCATCTCATACATGGTAATCCCCGCAGAGTAAATGTCACTTTTCTCATCCACAATACCGCCCCGGGCGTGTTCCGGCGAAGTATAATGTACGGATCCCATCACATTCGTACTGATCGTATTCGTAGAAGTGGTCGCCCGGGCAATCCCAAAATCCGTCACCTTTACTTTTCCGTCTTTTGAGATAATGATATTCTGCGGTTTAATATCCCGGTGAATAATATGATGGCTGTGTGCCGCCTGAATTCCGGTCACCATCTGAATGGAAATACTGATGCATTCCTTTGGCGATAACTTTTCTTTTTTCTCAATATAATCCTTTAACGTGATGCCTTCCACAAGTTCCATGACCATATAATACAGCCCGCGGTCCTGCCCCACATCGTACACATTCACCACATTGGGATGCATCAGCCCGGCTGCTGCCTGCGCCTCACTCAAAAACTTCTGGATAAATACTTCGTCCGAACGGTAATCGCTTTTTAAAACTTTAATTGCCACATACCGATTCAGCTTGTGGTCTTTCCCCCTATATACTTCCGCCATGCCGCCGGTCCCCACCGGATCCAGAATCTCATAGCGTTTCCCTAAAATCACACCTGGTTTTAACATATACTCACCTCATCTGTAAACGGTTCTGTCAGCACGACTCCGATATTGTCCGTGCCGCCGTTTTCCTTTGCTGCCGCTACAAGGGACGTTCCTGCTTCCACGATGTCCCTTCCCCCCTGCACAATATGGAAAAGTTCTTCATCTTCCACCATATTGCTGAGACCGTCTGTACACATCAATATAATGTCCCCCTTTTTCAGACGATGCTCGTAAAAATCAACCTCCACACTGTCTTTCGCCCCGATGGCCCGGGTAATGATATTCTTATCGGGATGATTCTTTGCCTCCTCCGGCCGGATTCCTCCAAGACGGACCATCTCCTCCACCAGGGAATGATCCTTCGTCAACTGGGTAATTCCCTGATTGATCAGATACAGACGACTGTCGCCCACATTGGCAAAATACATCATCTGACGAATGATTGTCGCCACCACGATTGTGGTTCCCATCCCTTTCAAATGTGGATCTTCGGAGGCCTTTTTGATAATCTCCGTATTCGCTTTCTTGATTGCCGAAACCAGTGCTTTCTCTACATCTTCTTCCTTACTCTGCCCCAGTTCTTTACGCAGAACCTCCACCGTATATTTGGAAGCGTAGTCTCCTGCCTGATGTCCGCCCATCCCGTCCGCAACTACAAACAAATTCGGAAGAGTTCCCACGGGATTGTCCGTGGTATAGACATAATCCTGATTCACCTGTCTTACCATTCCTACATCAGTGATTGAAAACGTTTTCATGCCTTCCCTCCTCCGTTCTGCACATAACTTCTTCGAAGCTGACCGCAGGCACCATCAATATCTGCACCCATTTCTCTTCTTATAGTAACATTTATTCCACTTTTTTCAAGTTTATTTTTGAAATTCTGTGCAATTTTCCGATCCGGCTTTTGAAAATTCCGTTCTTTGATCGGATTGACCGGTATCAGATTCAGATGACAATTTCTCTCTTTCAGGACAAAAATCAATGCCTCCGCATCCTTTTCCGTATCATTGATTCCATGCACCAGACTATATTCAAATGTAATCCGCCGTCCGGTCTCCCGAAAATAATCATCGCATGCTATCAGTAAATCCGAAAGTTTATACTGATTTGCAATCGGCATCAATTGTGCTCTCTTTTCCTGTGTGGCGCCATGCAGGGAAATGGCCAGTGTGATCTGCAGATGTTCCTTTGCCAGTTCATACATTTTCGGAATGATCCCGCAGGTTGAAATGGTCACATTTCGTTGACTGATGTGCAGTCCATGTTCTCCTGTAAGAATCTGCAAAAACACCAGCAGATTTTCATAATTGTCCAGAGGCTCACCGGTTCCCATCACAACCACATTGGATACCCGCTCTCCGGATTGCTTCTGTATCTGGTACACCTGTCCCAACATCTCGGAGGCCGTCAGATTCCTCTCCAGCCCGCCGATCGTAGATGCGCAAAAACGGCAGCCCATCCGGCAGCCCACCTGGGAAGAAATACAGACGGAATTCCCATGTTTATAGGGCATCAGCACACTTTCCACCACATTCCCGTCCCCAAGACGAAACAGAAATTTCCTGGTTCCATCCAGGCGGGACTCCTGACATTCCAACATAGAGACCGGCGCGATCTGCCAGGATGCTTCCAACTGACTGCGCAGTTCCTTTGAAAGATTTGTCATCTCCGAAAAAGAATCCGCCAACTTCACATGTAGCCATTCATAGATCTGTTTTGCACGAAATGCTTTTTCTCCCTGTATCTCCATTTCCCTGTGCAATTGTTCATATGTATATACACGTATGTCCTTTTTCATGTCTCATTTCCCATAATTCTGTTTGTTTTTGTTCTTGTTTCTCTACTTGTTTGTTTTTGTTCCTGCTTCTTCAATAAAAACAAATTCAGGCTCTCTGTAAGACTGCCAGAAAGAACCCGTCGCTCTGATGAATCCCCGGCAGAAGCTGCAGACATCCGTCCTCCTGCACATCCTGCATCAATTCTGCACAAAGGTTCCCCCGGATATCTTTTAGTGTATATTCGGGATATTTTTCCAAAAACCAATGTACATTATCCATATTTTCCGCCGGATGAATCGTACAGGTACTATACACCAGCGTTCCTCCCGGTTTTACATAGTTCTGCACTGTGGATAAAATTTCCTGCTGCAGTTTCTTCAGTCCGAAAATATCCTCTTCTGTCACTCTATATTTCAAATCCGCTTTTTTCCCCAGTACCCCCAGACCGGAACAAGGCAAATCCGCAAGGACAATATCCGCCTTTTTCATGGAATTCCCGTCCAAAATCCTGGCATCCTGCTGTATGGCCCGTATATTGGTCAGTCCCATCCGTTCGATATTCTCCTGAATCAGCCCTACCTTATATGCTGTCAAATCCCTGGCTTCCACTCTTCCTGTCCCGTTTAGTTTTTCCGCCATATGAACCGCTTTCCCGCCGGGCGCCGCACATACATCAAATACAAGATCTCCTTCTTTCACGCCTGCCACTTCACAAATCAACATAGAACTGACATCCTGTACCATAAATTCCCCTTTTCGAAAACTCTCCAGTTCTCCCAAAGAATCATAGCCTGCTATATAAAATGCATAGGGAAGATAAGGGTGCGGCGTAATCTGTACCCCTTCTTTCTTCAACATGTTTCTAAATTCCCCCGCGTCTTTGTCCGCTCCTTTGGACAAGTTCCGGCGAATCACCAACGATTTCTCCTGACAGAATGCCTCCAACATCCGTTCCACTGTCTGCCTGTCATAATCGGAAAGCCATTGTTTCAAAATCCACATCGGCATGGAATATTGTATCGACAAGCCTTCAAGCGGATCTGCCGGATATTTTACCTGCGCTAACTTCCTTGCCGTATTCCGCAACACTCCGTTGACAAACCCCCGCAGACTGCCAAATCCTTTTTTTATAGCCAGTTTCACGGCCTCGTTACAAACCGCAGAATCGGGAACCGTATCCATATATTTTAACTGATAGACTGCACTTCGCAAAATATTCCGAATGACCGGTTTCATTTTCTCCACTTTTACACTGGAAAATTGATTCAATATATAATCCAGCTCCAGTAGATGCTCCAGCGTCCCTTCCGTCACTCTTGTAATAAAAGCACGTTCTTTTTTGTCCAAATACTGATATTTTTGCAGTACATCCCGCAGAATAAGATGACTGTATGCCCCCTTCTCCGTCACTTCCAGAAGTATCCCAAGCACCAGTTCCCGTTCATTGTCTGATTTTTTCATATGCGCCGCCTCTCCGCTTATTCGTCAGTCTCTTCTTCTTTGTCCCCCGATCAAAATAAGACGCAGAAGCTGCAAAATAGAAGACGCTGCACCTGCCACATATGTCAACGCCGCCGCACTTAAGACCGCCCTCGTCTGCTTCACTTCCTCCGCCCGAAGCATTCCCGTCTTTTCCAATACTTTTACGGCACGGTTGGAGGCATTGAATTCCACCGGAAGCGTCACAATCTGAAACAATACGGCCGCCGAAAACAATAGAATTCCCAGATCAATCAAAAGCAGCGCCGCATCACTTTTGATCAGAAAACCAATCAGAATCAACGGCCAGGCCAGAGAAGACCCCAGATTCGCAACCGGAACAAGCGCGCCCCGAATCTGCAGCGGCGCGTACCCGGCCGCATGCTGCAGCGCATGTCCGCACTCATGGGCCGCCACTCCGATTGCCGCCACGGAAGAAGAATGATAAGTAGAATCCGACAGACGCAGAACTCTGCTTCTGGGATCATAATGATCTGTCAGATTTCCCGCTGTATGCTGCACCTGCACATCATAAATTCCGTTTACACGCAAAATTTTCTCCGCCGCCTCCCGGCCGGTCAGCCCGCAGACACTTTTCACCCGGGAATACTTCCGAAACACTCTGTTTACGCGGGAAGATGCCAACATACAGATGACCACACCGATCAATACAAGTATATACGTAGAATCAAATCGATAATAATACATCACTGCCTCCTGATTTATAGTATATATGCATTATATATCCATATATCCACAAAGTTAGTTCCTTATAAAATCCGGCTGGTTTCAGATCCTTTCCAGCAGCGTTCCTGCTTCCAGCACATTTCCTCGCAGAAATGCTCCCACATCCATCCGCTTTTTTCCCGGAAGCTGTACTTCCTTCACCAAAAGAATCCCCTCTCCGGTCTGCACGGAAAAGCTGCATTTTCCCACTTCCAGAACGGTTCCCGGAAGTGCGCCACAAGAACCGCCGGCACATTCCTTTCCTGCTTCCGCCTCTTGGATCTCTGCTCCTGCTTTTGCCTTTTGGATCCCTGCTTTCCAGATTTTCATAACTTTCCCATTCCAGTGTGTATAAGCGCTGGGCCAGGAATTTAAGCCCCGGATCAAACGTTCAATCTCCACTGCCGATGTCTTCCAGTCGATATTTCCCATCTCCTTTTTCAACATCTTTGCATAGGGTGTCGGACTATCTCCCTGTTTTTCGGGAGACAGATTTCCGGACTTCATCTCTTCCAGGGTTCGCACGGCAAGCGCAGCCCCCGCCTGAGCCAGTTTATCATGCAGGCTCTCTCCGGTCTCTTCCGGTGTAATTTCCACTTCTGTTTTCAAAAGCATATCGCCCGTATCCAGTCCCTCATCCATCTGCATGGTTGTCACACCGGTGATTCTTTCCCCGGATAGAATCGCCCATTGGATTGGCGCTGCTCCCCGGTACTTTGGCAAAAGGGAGGCATGGACGTTTATGCATCCATAAGGTGTCATCTCCAGGATTTCTTTTGGTAAAATCTGTCCGAATGCCACTACCACGCAAACATCCGCCCGGTAATTTTTTAAATATTCCACACAGTCAGCATCCCGTACCCGTTTGGGCTGGAACACCGGAATCTGCAATCGCTGAGCCGCTTCTTTCACCGGAGGATACTGCACATCCTTCCCCCGCCCTTTCGGCTTATCAGGCTGCGTCACCACAAGACATACCTCATGTCCGGCTCTCACCAATGCCTCCAATGTTCCCACGGAAAAATCAGGGGTTCCCATAAATATCACTTTCATCTATGCTTCGTCCTCCCCGGCAGGTACGTCATGAATTCCATCCTCCGTCTTATTGACATACAATTCTCCTGATAAATGATCAATCTCATGACAGAACGCCCTGGCCAGAAGTTCTTCCCCCTCCACTTCAAATTCTTCCAGATCCTCATCCAAAGCGCGTACCTTTACATAATTCGGTCTGGTCACAATTCCATATTTGCCCGGAACACTCAAACAGCCTTCCTCCCCTGTCTGCTCCCCGGACGTCTCCACAATCTCCGGATTGATCAGTACATACGGTCCGTCGCCAACATCCACCACTACGATCTGCTTCAAAATTCCTACCTGGGGCGCCGCAAGACCAACTCCCATCCGTTCATACATGGTATCCAGCATATCGTGAATCAAAATCTTTGTGCGCAATGTCATCTTCTTTACCGGTTTACAGTGTTTCGTTAAAATCTCATCCCCAATTTCCCGTACCTCTCGTATTGCCATTGTCCTTTCATCCTCCCGCTACAATATATTTATGGTTTCTTTACTACAAATTTATGGTTTCTCTTTCTTAAGACAGCGCCCAAATACCGGCCGGAGGAAAAATCCCTCTCCGGCATCCGGCACATCACTTAGATTACCTGCATGGGGTTAAAATCAAACTGAATCCGCATCACATCAAATCCACGGTTGATCTCGATATACTGTTCCAGTTGATTTTTCGCCTTTCTCAGTGTATCATATCTTTCTGCTTTCAGATAGAGCACTTTTCGGTATACATCGTTTATTTTACTGATTCCGGGACTGGCCGGGCCAATCAATTCCATGGTACAGTACCGCCGGATCCGCTGCGCATATTCTTTTAGAAAATGGCAGCCTTTCTCCAGATATTTCTCATCCTCACAACTGACCAGTACTGCCAGAAGATTTTGTACCGGCGGATACCCCATCAGTTCTCTGTATCGAATTTCCTCCTGATAAAAGGCTTCGTAATCCTGTGCTGCCGCTGTCACAATTGCATAATGTTCGGGACTGTATGTCTGGATCACGGCCTCCCCCTTTTTCTTTCCTCTGCCGGCTCTTCCCGCTGCCTGCGTCAGGAGCTGAAATGTCCGCTCCCCCGCCCGGTAATCATTGGCGTACAAAGACATATCGGCTGCAAGAATACCTACCAGCGTCACATTGGGAAAATCATGTCCTTTCACGATCATCTGCGTTCCGATCAGAATATCCGCTTCTTCATTGGCGAAAGCGGCAAGGATCTTCTCATGTCCGTCTTTTTCCCGCGTCGTATCCAAATCCATTCGAAGTACCCGTGCTTCGGGAAATTCTCTTTTCACAATCTCTTCGATCTGCTGGGTTCCCACTTTAAATTCTCCGATATGCCGTGAGCCGCATTCCGGGCAGATTGGCTTTCTTTCCTCTTCATAGCCGCAATAATGGCAAATCATTTTCCCGTTCTTATGAAAAGACAGCGATACGTCACAATGGGGACATTTCACCACATACCCGCACTCCCGGCAGGACAGAAACCCGGCATAGCCGCGCCGGTTTAAAAAAAGCATGATCTGCTCCTTCTTATCCAAACGTTCTGCCAGTTTCTCCCATAACAGCCGACTCAAAATGGAACGATTTCCATTCTTTAATTCTTCCCGAAGATCCACCGTATATACCTGCGCCATCTCCTGTTGTCCGGAACGACTCTTTAATTCCAGCAGCCGGTACTCTCCCTTTCTGGCACGGTACATCGCCTCCAGAGAGGGGGTGGCGGACCCCAGCACCACACTGGCTTGTTCCATCTCCGCCCGGGCAATCGCGGTTTCCCTGGCATGATAACGTGGCACCTGCTCACTTTTATAGGTATTTTCATGCTCCTCATCTATCACAATCAATCCCAACGAAGGAAACGGCGTAAACAGCGCGGACCGGGGACCAATCATCACATCAATCTGTCCTTCCTTCGCACGCATCATCTGATCATAACGTTCCCCCGCCGATAACCGGGAATGCATGATAGACACCCGTTCTCCAAAACAACGATAAAAGCGCATCACCGTCTGAAACGTCAGTGCAATCTCCGGAATCAGCATCACAGCCTGTCTTCCCTGCTCAACCGCTCTGCGAATCATCTCAATATAGACTTCCGTCTTTCCGCTTCCCGTCACCCCGTGAATCAAATAGGTCCCATACCGTCCCGTCCCATAGTCCCTCCAGAACGTATCAATGGCATTCCGCTGCTCCCCGGTAAACACAATCTCTTTTCTCTTCCGGATCTCTCCATGGACAGGATTTCGAAAAATCCGTTCCTCTTCCAGAGATACGATCCCCTGCTCTTCCAACGCACGAATCACCGAACGGGTAATATTCAACTTCCTGCTGACCAGTTCGTAATCCAAAATCGGATCATCCAGAAGCGCCGCCAAAAGTCTTGCCCTGGCCCGCTGATTTTTTTCCAGATAAAAATCCAGTTTTTTCTGCCCCTCCGATTCCGAAAGCAAAAGACGTACTTTCTTTTTTACTTTTGCATTTTGCTGCTGCTTAATCGGCAGCACAGTCTTCAACGCCTGAATCATTGTACCGCCATAGTTTTCTTTCATCCATGCCGCCAAAGCCACCAGTTTTCCTTCAATTGCAATTCCTTTCCGTGAAATACCCTGTATCTCTTTGATTTTGGAAAGATCATAACTGCTGGTTTCGGAAAAACCGACCACATATCCCTTTGTCAGCCGGTTTCCCCGTCCAAACGGAACAAGAACCTCCATCCCGACAGAAAGCGTCTCTTCCAGCGACGGCGGAATCCGATACTGAAATATTTTATCCAGTTTTTCATGTGTAATATCAATGATTATGTTCGCAAACATGAAGTTCCTTCAAAACCTCCGCAATCAGCACCCGCTCATCCATCGGATACTTTACCCCTTTGATTTCCTGATAGTCCTCGTGCCCTTTCCCTGCGAGCACGATCACGTCTCCTGGCTGTCCATTGGCAATGGCATACCGGATTGCCTCTTTCCTGTCACAAATCTCCACATACTTTCCTTCGGTTTTTTCCATCCCGATTTTAATATCGTCTATGATATCCTGCGGTTCCTCAGACCGCGGATTATCGGAAGTAATGATTGTCAGATCAGCCAGACGTCCGGACACCTCTCCCATCTCATATCTCCGGTCTTTGGAACGATTTCCGCCGCATCCAAATAAGCAGACCAGCCGGGAGGGATGGTATTCCTTCAACGTCGTCAAAAGACTTTCCAGACTCATTGCATTATGTGCATAATCGATCATCAACGTGAAATCGTCCGACACCTTCACTATCTCGATACGCCCTTTTACTTTGGCCGCTTTCAACGCTCGCCAAATAGCCTCTTCCCGCACGGAAAAATGCCGGCACACCGCAATGGCCGTCAGCGAATTGTACACGCTGAACAACCCCGGAAGGTCAATCTCCACATCAAAATCCAGTAAACCCTGAACATGATATGCCACGCCCAGATACCCCGGCCTGGAAACCAGATGCGTATCTACCGCCCGCAGATCCGCTTCCCGGGAAAGTCCAAATGTCTCCACCTGACAGGTTGCCCCCTGAAATACTTCCGGAAAATAAGGATCGTCGATATTGGCAATGCCAATCCTGCACTGTTGAAACAACAGACCTTTGCAACGCTTATAATCCTCAAAATCTTTATGTTCATTGGGACCGATATGATCATGTCCCAGATTCGTAAAAATCCCCAGTTCAAACGGAATTCCTGCTGTTCTGTGCAGCATCAGCCCCTGAGAAGAGACTTCCATTACTACGCTGTCACAGCCTGCCTTTACCATCTCTGCAAAATATTGATGGATGGTATAAGATTCCGGCGTCGTATTAGCCGCCGGAATTTTTCTTTCCCCGATGACGGTCTCTATGGTCCCGATTAATCCCACTTTATGTCCCACATTTTCCAAAATGGATTTGATCATATACGTTGTGGTTGTCTTCCCTTTGGTACCGGTGATCCCGATGATCTTTAATTTCTCGGCCGGATAACCAAAATAAGCCGCTGACATCAGCGCCAGGGCATAGCGCGTATCGGAAACCTGAATCACTGTCAGATTTTCAGGCGCATCCACTTCTCTTTCCACAATCACCGCCGCCGCACCCTTTTTGGCCACCTCTTCCACAAACCTGTGTCCGTCCGAAACAGCCCCGCTGATACAGACAAACACAGAGCCTGCTTCCACTTTCCGGGAATCATTGATCAGTGTCGTAATCTCTCTGTCATCAGTTCCCTGTATGACCTTATATTCTAATCGTTCCAATAACTGCGTTAGTCTCATTACCGAATTCTCCTTTTCCTTTCTGCCTGTCTTGTATCACATACCCTTCAGATAGACAGCTACCACTGTCCGATAAAGTATACCCATTCGGGCATCCCGTATCTTAGGCCCTTCGGGCGAGTGGACGCTTTGCGTCCAACAAAGTATACCCATCCGGGCATCCCGTATCTCAGGCCCTTCAGGCGAGTGGACGCTTTGCGTCCAACAAAGTATACCACAAATAAGGGGGCGTTGCAAAATTTCTACTATAAAAAGAAGAAAAATATCTTTCAAACGCTGTACAAATCCACAAAAACGTGGCATACTTAGAAACTATATTCCCTGTTCCTGCTAAAAACGGAATTACGCTATTTTGATTCTTTAAACAAACAAGGGGAGCTTATACATAACAAATATATATGCTTAAGATGCTTTTTTATTTCTTTTTTCAAGGAGGGATGATCATTGAAACAAATCCTGTTCTTTTTTTTAAAACCACTTTCTTTTCTTCCCGCACTGGCTATGATGTATGCAATCTACAGTTTTTCTGCACAGAGCGGGGAGGTTTCCGGAAATTTAAGCTATGAGGTCAGTTGTAAGATCGTGGAAATCGGAAATGAATTACTGGAAAAAGGACTCAGTATGGAAGAGATTCAGGTATTCGCTGAAAGAATTGAATATCCGGTCCGGAAACTTGCACACATGACCGAATATTTCCTGCTGGCGGTTGCCGTCTCGTTTCCTTTCTATGTATATGGACTGCGCGGATTTCCTTTAATGCTGACTGCCGGTATGATCTGCGTCGCTTTTGCTGCCGGAGATGAGTACCATCAATCCTTCGTTGCCGGACGCGGCCCTTCTGTGAAAGATGTCATGATCGACAGTGTAGGGGCATTTTTCGGAATTCTGACTGTCCGAATCATCTGCTGGATTTTCCTGACACCCACAAGAGTCGCCAGAAAGCAGGAAGAATTCGCATATAGAAAAATGCAAAAACGACGAAGGGCACAGGCCAAACGCAGACGGAATTATGGTGACAGAGAGTATGACGATGATTATGATAATTATTACGATAACGATTATGATGACGACTACTACGATGATTATTAATACTGGTTGTTTCTTAAATACATATCTTATTAGACGAAATTCAAATATTCCGTAGCAAGCTACAGGGTGTTGGGTCTACATTCCGTTTTGGTCGTTGCTAGAGCGTGTTTGAAAATTGCCGCTGGCACTTAACAACCCTCACGGCAGTTGCTTCGCGGAAATAAATATTCGGCAGGGGAAAACTTCTTCGTCCGGCAGTTTTTTATTAAGATAACAGAAAAAGAAACAGAAACTCAAATATTTCTTTTTTCAAGTTTCCGTTTCTTTTTTATTCGTTTCTCTCTGAGGGTTTTCAAAGTTCTATTCTGATTATTACTATCTTCTATTTTTTTCTTTTCAGATGACTTGCTTTTATTACCGCATTCTTACCGTACTTTTTTTCCAGTTCTTCCATTGCCTTTTGTAAACGCTGATGTTTCTCGTCTGGAGGTTCCGGAAATTCTATATCGAAAATCGATAGCTGTTCCGGCTCCGCTGCATCCACCAATTTGGCCGTCCGAATCCCAAGAAGCCGTACCGGTTCCCCGCTCCATGCCTTTTCAAACAACTGACAAGCCGTCCGGTACAACACTTCCTGTTCGTTGGCCGATTTTCCGAGCCGGGTTTGATGAGACATACTTTGAAAATCTGCATATTTAATCTCCACACTGACCATGCCGGCCTTCTGTCCCGCTTTCCGGAGTCTTTCACTTACACGATTCGCCAGTTCTTCCAACACCGGTTTTACTACTTCTATTGTTTTGGCATCCTCCGAAAGTGTGGTGGAATTTCCGATTCCTTTCGCCTCGATCTGTTCCCACTGTACCACAGAATGATCCACTCCGTTAGCAAATTCCCAGAGCATCCGCCCGTGACTTTTTAAATGCAGCTCGATCAATTGCGGATCCGCATTCGCCAGCTCTCCAATCGTATGAATCTCCAGTTTCTTTAAGACCTCCACACTGGAGTGCCCTGCCATAAATAAATCTCCAATCGGAAGAGGCCACATCTTTTTGGGTACTTCCTTCAAAAACAATGTATGGACTTTATCCGGCTTCTCAAAATCCGACGCCATCTTTGCCAGCAGTTTATTTTCCGAAACTCCGATATTCACCGTAAAGCCAAAACGGTCCCGAATCCCGTTTTTGATCAAAAACGCTGCCTCCAACGGGGAAGGATACTGATCCGCAATTCCTGTAAAATCCATGTAACATTCATCTACGCTGACCTGCTCGATTTCATGTGTGAATCCACGCAGATATCTCATCAGCCGGGCACTTTTTTCACGATAAAGCCTGTGATCCGGCGGTTCCATCACCAGATTCGGACATTTTCGAAAGGCATTCACCACAGGTTCCCCAGTGCGAATGCCATACTTTTTCGCGGAAATGGATTTGGCCAGCACTACCCCATGACGGGACTTCTGATCCCCGCCGATAATCGCCGGGATTTCCCGCAAATCCACTTCCGCGCCTTTCTTCAATTGTTCCACCGCCGTCCAGCTTAAATAGGCAGAATTTACATCGATATGAAATACGATGGAAGCCATTCTTTTTTCGCTCCTCTGCTTTTTATTCCCGCTCTGCATGCGCCTCCAGCTGCCCGTCCGATACATCAATACAGACGGTATCCCCGCGCCCCACATTTCCTGCCAGGATCAATCGTGCGGCTAACGTCTCTACATTCTTCTGCAGATAACGCTTCAAAGGTCTCGCACCATACATCGGATCGTAACCGCCCTCTACCACAAACCGCTTCGCCGCCTCTGTCAGACGGATCTGCAGTTCTTTCTCTGCAAGCCGTCTGTTGACATCCTGTATCAATAAATCAATGATACCGTCAATATTGGATTTCGTCAACGGCTTAAACATAATGATCTCATCCAGACGGTTCAAAAATTCCGGTCGGAAATGAGAGCGCAACTCCGCCTGAACCAGAGACTGACTCTCTTCGGTAAGCTGCCCGTTCTCCCGGATTCCCTCCAGCAGATACTGTGCTCCAATATTGGAGGTCATAATCAGAATCGTGTTCTTAAAATCGACGGTTCTCCCTTGAGAATCTGTAATCCGGCCGTCATCCAGAACCTGTAACAACACATTAAATACGTCCGGATGCGCCTTTTCAATCTCATCAAACAGTACCACGGAATAGGGTTTCCGGCGGACTGCCTCTGTAAGCTGTCCTCCTTCATCGTATCCCACATATCCCGGAGGCGCTCCTATCAGACGGGACACGGAATATTTCTCCATATATTCACTCATGTCAATCCGGACCATATTGTTTTCATCGTCAAAAAGACTCTGTGCCAGCGCTTTCGCCAGCTCTGTCTTCCCCACGCCGGTGGGACCAAGAAACAGGAAGGAACCGATCGGCTTCGTGGGATCCTTGATGCCCGCCTTGGAACGGATGATGGCCTCCGTCACCAGTTCCACGCCTTCCTCCTGTCCAATCACACGCCGATGCAGCTCTTCTCCCAGATGCAGTGTCTTGCTGCGTTCACTCTCATTGAGCTTCGCAACCGGAATTCCGGTCCACCGGGAAATGATCCGGGCAATCTCCTCGTCTGTCACCGCCTCATGTACCAGGGACAATCCTTTTTCTTTTACCCGGTCTTCCTCCGCTTCCAACTGTTCTTTCAGTTCCGGCAAACGTCCGTACTGCAGTTCCGCCGCCTTATTCAGGTCATATTCCTGCTGTGCTTTCTGAATCTCTTTATTTACCTGCTCGATCTCTTCCCGGATTTTCTGCACCCGTTCCACGGATGATTTTTCATTGTCCCACTGTGCTTTCCTGCCGGAAAACTCTTCCCGCAGCTCGGCCAGCTCTTCCTGGAGATGGATCAGCCGTTCCTGGCTCAGACGGTCGTCCTCTTTTTTCAGGGCTTCCTCCTCGATCTCCAACTGCATCACCCGCCGGCTCAGCTCGTCCAGCTCGGTAGGCATGGAATCCAGTTCCGTCTTGATCAATGCGCATGCCTCGTCCACCAGATCAATGGCCTTATCCGGAAGAAAACGATCCGAAATGTATCGGTGGGACAACATGGCCGCTGCCACCAATGCGCTGTCTGTTATCTTTACCCCATGAAAGACCTCATACCGTTCTTTCAAACCACGGAGAATGGAAATGGCATCCTCCACATTCGGTTCCTCCACTAAGACCGGCTGGAACCGCCGTTCCAATGCCGCGTCCTTTTCGATATACTGCCGGTATTCGTCCAGCGTGGTGGCCCCGATACAGTGTAGTTCTCCCCTGGCCAGCATGGGTTTCAGCATATTTCCCGCATCCATAGCGCCGTCCGTCTTACCGGCGCCTACAATGGTGTGTAACTCATCAATAAACAGGATGATGCGGCCGTCGCTGTTTTTCACTTCCTCCAACACGGCTTTCAAACGTTCCTCAAACTCTCCCCGGTACTTGGCTCCTGCGACCAGTGCACCCATGTCCAGAGAGAAAATCGTCTTCTCTTTCAACCCTTCCGGCACGTCCCCTTTTACGATTCGCTGCGCCAGGCCTTCCACTACGGCCGTCTTCCCCACGCCGGGTTCCCCGATCAGCACCGGATTATTTTTCGTTTTCCGGGAAAGAATCCGAATCACATTCCGAATCTCCTCATCCCGCCCGATGACCGGATCCAGCTTCTGATCTCTGGCGCGTTCCACCAGATCCTGCCCATACTTATTCAGAGTGTCATAGGTTGCCTCGGGATTATCACTGGTCACCCGCTGGTTTCCCCTGACGGAAGAAAGCGCCTGTAAAAATCCTTCCCGGCTGATTCCCATTTCTTTCATGAACGCTTTGATCTCACGGCTTGCGTATTGGAGCAGCGCAAGAAACAGATGTTCCACGGAGACATACTCGTCCCCCATCTGCCTTGCCTCGTCTTCCGCATGGATCAGAACGTTGTTCAGATCCTGTCCCATGTAAACTTTTCCGCCCTGTACCTTGGGACGCTTTTTCAATAATTCTTCCACCCGGTCCACAACATAGGCTGCCTGAAATCCCATTTTTTCCAATAACTTTAAAATCAGACTGTCATCCTGCGTCACCAGCGCATACAGCAAATGTTCCTGCACCAGTTCCTGATTGCCGTAATCATAGGCTAATTTCTCACACGCCTGTACCGCCTGAAGAGAATTCTGGGTAAACTTATTTATATTCATACGAAAACCTCCTTGCTGTTCTGGTTTCTTTATTTCTGGTTTCTATTGTTCTACTCACGGTATAACAATAACACGCATTATTAGCACTGTCAAGTAGTGAGTGCTAATTTTTTGACTTGAACACATTTTTGTGTATTCTTCCCCAGTCTGGTACATTCTGTATGTCAGAGGATATTGGGGAAATATGAGGAATCAACTCTAATTCTCTCTTCTCATTGCCTGCCCCATGTTCCCGTTTGCATGTGGTTTTATTATGGAGTTCTAAATGATTTTTTGAAAGAACAGGAAGGGCAGGTAAGTAAACTAAAATTCGTTGAAATTACCAGAGATGAATACTTTAAATGGAAAATTAACTGACCACAGACTTGTGATATATGGATAAATGATATTCCTTCATATTCTTTATACTTCTTCTTAACAGCTTCAATATTTCCATCGTTATCCGTAACAACAGCAGTTTCTTTGTTTAATGCCCGCGCAATTTCAAGATACCGCTTAAAGGTCACTCCTCCTACGGTCATTACATCTATTCCGTCTTGGATAGGAAGTCTACCCTCATGCGTATCCATATATGCCCGCTGAACAACCAATTCATCTGAGTCATCCTCTACCAAAATTGATTTTTTACAAAGAATCAATCGCAGTGTATCATAACCTGCCACTTTTTTGAAAAATTCAAAAGTTCCCTTCTTAAGCGATTGCATCGAACAGCAATTATTGTCTGAAAGTAATATCAGATTTTCCAGTCCGAGCTTATTAGCAACAAAGCTGCTATGTGTTGATGCTATAATTTGTCTACCAGATGCAGCTTTTTCAATAACTCCCATCAATTCGCTCAATCGAGAAAAAGACAAATGGCTTTCAGGTTCTTCAATCAAAATGATTCTTGCCTTTTCTGCCTTTTTATGGCTTAAAGCTAATTGTGTTTTTATAATACATTGTGCCCCTTTTCCAGCATGAGTAAAGGGAATCCCATCCACCTGCGTAACCAAACTCGACTCCCAAGAATTTTAAACGCCCTGATCAGCACTCAATGATAGTTTCCCGTTCATAACAGTAGATGCTACACTAATTTTCTCATTGATTGACTGAATTGCTTCATTTTGTGCAAACTCATTTATCATATTTCTATGTGCTTGTATTATGGCGGTTATGTCCTCTGGTTCAAGGAAATCTTTTACTACCCTGGAAATATACACATCAGACCCATTTTGGTATCTGTAATTCGATGAATCAATCATTACAGATTTTATCGGTATGAATCTAGGCATTTTCTCATCTCTGCTAAAAGAGAACCATTTTGCTTCATAAAATTCAATTGGCAAACTTGTAAGTTTTTCAGTTTTCAGTAAACTTTCATATTCTGAATTAAATTTATCAGAAAAACTAATTGAGAATCTGATTCCCTCTACGCCATCACTTTTTTCGGAATTACCATTTCCTTCATATTCAGGCAATGTTCCACTTTTGAAATATAGCTCAATCATTATTTCTGGAGGTGCAATCGGATGTCCACTTTCCACTGATGTCAGATATTCCTCAACTGCTTCTCTATTAAATAAATATGTTGACAGCTGACTTCTAATGTTTCGACCGACATACACCCCCGTTAAAGCCACATGAATGGCTTCGAGAATAGTAGATTTTCCAGATTCATTATCCCCAACCAGAAGATTGATGTTTTTATTTCAAACGAATTTTTAAACTTCTTAAAATTTTGAATAATTACCTTCTCAATAGCCATTCGTAGTCTCCTATCTTCGGTTTTACTCTACCCCCAATGCCTTAAACACTGCATCTTCCGAACTCTGATACGGAATCAACTGAAATGCACTCATCAGATCAGCCGGAACATTTGCGAAATCAACAAACGAGGTACTTGGAATCAACACCTTCTTTGCGCCACTATCCAGACATACTTGAAGCGTGTTGGCAAGTTCATCTACCTTTATCATCGTACCACTGATTGTAATATCTCCCAGGATTGCCAAATTGCTGACTACTGGTTTTCCCAGTGCAATCGAGCAAAGAGCAATCAACGTAGGAAGTACCAGCTTCTCAGTCATGCCAATCCCTTGCAAATCCTGATAATTGATGATGTAATCTTTGGTCGAGGTACTGATAGCACCGCTGATTCGACTGCCATTTGCTTTCAGATAGTTAAATGCCGTATTCACAGCTTCCTTACATTTAGAATCACTGCCCAGACCAGTCCGTTCAATCTTTCCATTTCCGGGAAGCATCTGGCTTTCCAGACGAAATACACCAATCATTCCGCTTTTTCCTCTGGATACAGTATAAACCTGCCCCGGATTGCACATACCGTCCGGAATCAGATTACCGCCACCCTGTTCCGGTACAGAAACATAATGCTCTGACATATCCTCCAGATCAATATAAGAGAAGTTCACATCGTAAAACTCCATGCCGCCCAGTTTTTTCAGCTGTTCTTTGACACGGCGGCGCATTTCCAATGCAATCTGAATCACTTCTTCCAGTTCCTCTTTGGTAAATTCACCATTCGGATACATCAGCTTCAGATAACCGCCTACCATGCGGCGGACTGCAATCGTATCACGCTGATTCAAATTTCTTCCCAGACGAAAATAGTGGTCAAGCGCATCACCATACTGTTCCTTACGAAGTTCCCGGATAAATTCTGCCAGATAATCGCTGATAAAACCGTAATCATCCGTAAAATGCTCCGGTCTAAACTTCGGAATCTCCCAGCCTGGAAGATAACAGTGCATACGGTCAAGAAATGCCGTATCCGTTCCCATTTCTGGTGGGAACGGTGCAAACAGACTGGATGTTTTCAACAGCACATCCACGCTCTGATTGATATTTCCCACAAAGACCATGGAAGCAGTAGCAACCTTTTCTTCTTTGCCACGGGCAAAAGAACCGGATGCCATATAGTCTTTCATAATCTGGATGCCGTCTTTATCCTTGAATTTGATACCAGCTACTTCATCAAAAGCAACGCAATCCCATAAACCGACCAGTCCGACCATTTTTCGTCCCATATTGTAAAACAGATTCGCAACTGTCGTCTGTCCACCGGAAATCAAGATACTGTTCGGAGAAATTTCTTTGTAGAGATGGGACTTACCAGTGCTTCTCGGGCCCAGCTCACAAAGGTTAAAGTTGTTCTCAACCAATGGAATCATACGAGTCAGGAGCAGCCATTTCTCACGGTATGTAAATTCATCCGGCTCCATGCCGATAGAACGAAGAAGAATATCCAGCCATTCATCCTTTGTAAAGGCTTTTCTCCCCTGTTTCAGTTCGTCAATATCTATGTGTGGCATCTGGATCGGTGTCAACTTGCGGATACTGATTGGAGAAATATCTTTCTGCTTTTTCTGTTTGGAACGAAGTGGATTTCCATCAATATCCTCAATACCAAAGTTATTGTCGCCTTCAACCTCATAATCCAACTGAACAATGCACCATATACCGCCGCAGAGCAGGCGATCAAACTTTTCCGGGTATTCGTCAGCAATTGGCACATTGCCGACTCCCAGATTGGAAAATTCTGCAAAGAAGCAGTCTTTTTTCATATCCAAGCGAACAGTCACCATGTCAATGATCGTGTGACTGCCTTTCTTACGCAGTTGAGATAGAATCTTCTGCGATTCATCCGGGCGTACAAAATTGTCAGCCAGAATACGTTTCACATTCTGTACACCCTTTTCAATGACCGTTTCATCATCTGAACTGCAATACTGACCCAGCAAAAACTCCAGAACATATACCGGGACATTTGCCCCTTCCTTGATTTTCTTTGTCAAGTCTTTCCGAACAATCTTGCCGTCAAAGTACTGACGAAGCTTGTTCTTTATTTCTTCACGGGTGCTTTCACCCTCTGTAAATTGCTCCATCTTTCTATCCTCCTGCAGCATTAACTAAAGAAATCAAACTCATCCACCGCAAAGGCGATGTCAATCTGGAACGGCTCACGCTGCGGCACCTGCAATCCCTGTTCATCTGCAATTACCAGATAATAAGTAGCAGTATTACTGTATTTCATAGATTTCAGATTGAACTGGCAACGGAATGTTCTTTCTGCACCGTTATCGCTGGTCTTATCTGCAATAATCTTCTGAATATCACTAATCTGCTTACCATCTTCATCCGTAAAGTAAACCTGATAAGTAACCGCTTCACGGTTTGCACTAACAGCATCCTTCTGGTAGAAGTTCAATGAGAAAATCATATTGCTGATTTTACGATTTGCCGACAGCAGACTGATTGTTACCGGCTTAGTATCGTACTTCTGCTTGTTACGCTTGTATTCCATAGAATCGCTACGGAGATGGTGGTATTCAATCACTGGAACAACTATTTCCTGCAAACTGATACCACCATGTACAAAGTTCATACCGCCGCCATTCATCTTAATACGAATGCTTTCTCTTGGAGTAAACCCTTCAAATTTTGTATTTCCACTCAGGAATTTTACAGGCATCAAATAATCAGGTTGCACACCTTTCTGCATAATTGCATATCTTCTGCCATATTCCACACACCGCCTGATACTTTCTTTTTTTATAGTATCAGCATTTGCTACATTCACATCAAAAAAGCCTCTTTTATCTACCTTATCTTCTTCCTTCAAAGAACTGTATGTATAGAGGAATCCATGGTCAGCTGTGATCAAAATATTCGTGCCGCCGAACTCATTTACAATAATACGCACAAGATTCTTCAATTCTGAAATCGTCTTATCACAAGCAGAAAAGACAGCCGTGTCAGAGGTATGGCTCGCTTCATCAATGGTATCGTGGTAAATATAAACCACATCCATTCCTTTCACCAACGCACTTCGTTCCGCCCGCTTCATGGCAACAATATCATTGTATTTTAACGCTACACTCGCCGAATCTTCTGATTTCAGAACTTTATCCCGATAAGTGCTTGCCGTAGACCGTCCATCTGCCAGAACCGTCAGAATATCATTTCGAACCTCTACCGTCAGTTCTTTATGCGGCAACAACGCTGCCATGCCAAACTTTGTAATAGAAGGGAAGATACTCTGCATACTGCTGATAGAAACCTTGCTCTGTGTTTCTCTCTGAAGCTGATCTGCCATAGCTGCCGCCACTTCATACCGCATCGCATCCGAAATAATCACGAACACCTTGGTATCCAAAGTCTTAATGCGGGAACGATAAAATTCTTCCTGCTGCGGTACTTCCAGAACCTTACCATAAGTTGCCAGTTCGTCCGCACACACATCTGACCAGTTGTTACCCAACTCACCTAAGAACCAATGCGTATAGAGTCCTTCCACTTTATCGACAACATGCTTAAACAGATCGTCCAGCAGAATATTGGAAGTCTCCAGGCTCTTTTGAAAACTCAGGTGGAATAAACGGTAATAGGTATCCATCTGGTAGTAGCTTTCTGTATATTCTTTCCAGATGCCTTTTGCTTCTGCGGTATGAAATCCGGTAGAGTGTTCCTTGAAGAAGCTCTGCATATTTGCCACTTGCAGGATACCGTCATAGAAATTCTCAAACGACTCATACCATGCACAGGTTCTCCGCTTTTCAACGGTGGAAATTATAGTGTCTACATCAATGATATGGTCACTGATCTCTGTCATCAGCTTGGTCAGAATCACTTCATTGATACACGGAAAACACTCCGTTCCTACCAGATCGTCCACTGTCAGCTTCTCAAACCGCTGATGCAGTCGGGCTTCCTCCTCAACATATCGTGCTACATCGTATAACTGCTGAATGTCCCGACCCAGGCCGCCCTCTCCTCCAGCTTCGCTGGAATTCACCTTGTCACTATGAAGCCATTCAGAAATAAAATCATAGCAATATGCCTGATGCGGCATAGAAATAAAACTGTCCAGTCCGGCAAGATACTCCTGCCGCATGGTACGGGTAGCGGCGGTCAACAGCAAATGAATTGCCAGCCGTCCAAGGTCTGGTTCTTCCTCTGCAAATCCGCAGCCCTGGCGAACCATCGCCCAAAATGCACTGTCAGCATGATATTTTACAAAATCCTGATATATAGTATTGTTCTTCAAATCCAATCCGGCACGGAACACACTGCGGAGAATCATATTCGGCTGTGCGTCTTTCAGTCCGCTAATTGCCGCCATAACTGCCATATGTAACTGTGCCGGAGTTGCCGGAACTTTATTTTGTGTGCTGACTTTCAAGCGGCGGTCTTTCGCATTGAAATAGGCTCGATAATTCTTGACCTGCTTCCGCATGGCCGGATTCGATGTAAGCCCCATCTCATCCATCCAAATGGAAATCAGGTCCGCCCGAAACTCTTCACTGTAAAGCTCCACATCCAGAAGCCAGTTATCATCCGGGCGGTTATAGACACACGGACTGTAAACCAGATAGTTTGTGGTCAAATCATCTATCGAAAGCAGTTTCTTCACCGAAAACGCATTGTTGCCGGTCAGTGGAATCACCTTTGCGTTTTCCAGAACTACTTCATCCAGCTTATCCTCAAATTCCTTATCTTCATCATACCAGAAGATAATACGCCGCTGATAAAACTCCGGCAGAGGCGCAGCAAACCTGCGGTTTAAGTCCTGTATTACTTTGTCTGTATCCATGCTGCTCCTCCTACCTTATAATTGTCCATTTTGCCTTTCTCGTTGTTCCGTTCTGTACCAATCTACCTTTTTTCTGTAAAGAAGCGAACATTCGAGAAACCGTTCTTTTTAATACACCCAGTTCTTCCGCATAATACGCCTGTGTTGCAGATGGATTTTTCGCTATAATCTGCAACAATTTTTCTATCTGTGCCTGTTCCTTATTAAGTGGCACTTCAACGCCATTAGTGCCATTTTCGTTGCTATTAACGCCATTTTCTACATTGCTAACATTACTTTTGGCGTTGTTTATGTCACTTTTGGCGTTGTTTATGTTAATTGTGGCGTCGTTTATATCAGCCTGACCTCGATAAATATTGATACGCAAATCAACTTCGCCACCAATAAACTCCGGTTCCCGCAGTCCGGCAGCTTTTACTTTATCAATAATTCTCGGAATGCCGCTTCCCCAATGCTCGATCAGATTCATGTAAGCAAACGCATGAGCAAGAGCTTCATTTCTGATTTTGGAATACCCCTCTTTCATACGCTCCATAGTTTGTCCCATTGGCAGCTTTCCTGGGGAAGTAATTTCCAATCGGTTGTCATATACCGCAATCTGTATCGTACCATGATCCAGATAACTACGATGTACCATCGCAGTTCCGGCAACACGGACATATACACCGCCATCTCTGCCAAGAGCTTTGATATAATATGGACGCTGTCTGCCCTCAGAAACCTCTACCACAACAACCGTTTTACCATCAACCGTCTGTAACGTAATATTCGGGATGATTGCCGGTTCACAGCTGTCTGATGCAGCATTGACAATGGCATCCATTTTCTTGAATACATCCTCCTTGTCAAAGCCGATAACCTCTCTGGTTTTATCAGCAATTCCAAAAATAATTTTCCCGCCGGTTCCATTTGCAAAGGCAACCACAGACTTCATATATTTGATACTTTTATCCGGCAAGTTCTCTTTGAACTCCACATTCTTCGATTCTCCTGCAAGAATTTCTTCCATGGTCATCATAACACCTCGCTCTCAATTTCTCCAAATATAGTTTCAAAGTATTCCAGTACATCTCAATATTTCCAAATGGAGTGGACGGCCGTAATATTTTCGTCTCGTTTTCCCTATGTACACACGTTATTTAATATATTTAGTATCTTAACAGCTGAATCAAAATATTTAATAACCGTATCAATAGAAACAGATATACTATCACCATGGGCAAAATCGTTTCTTAATTGCACAAGGGAATTCAATTTATCCTTTTCTCCACTTTGCTTTATCTGCTGATCAAAAATATTTTTCCATTCCGAAGAAATGTTCTGTAACATATTGCTCATATTTCCTGTGTTAGGATTACACGAACTATCAATAATCGCTTTTTCAAGATATCCTTTTGCTTTCTCATTTGCACCAACAATCAAATAATTATAAATCATATTTTTAAAAATAACTTCAACTGTACCACTTGCTTTGACAACAGCATAGGAAATCAAATATCTTGTTTTAGAATCAAATTGATTTCCATCATTGATCCATTTTCGAATACTATCAAGTTCTCCTCTTGTATCCGCAATCATTTGTAAAAATTCACCATTCATAAGTAACTCCATAAAGGAACTCAGCAGCTAATTGAATACGCATTTTAATATTATCAATATTAGTAGTTCTACTACTAGATACTCGATGAAACTCCTCATCTTTCAATAAATTCTTATATTTCTCCAGATAATTTTCTTCTGTGAATTTACATCCTGTTCTAATTGCATGTGAAGTTGCAACAGATATGGCATCAAAAATCGCAGGGTTTATTTTATTTGCAAAATTTTCTGATTCTTTTTTTAAATTCTTAAATGCGTTTTCCCCAAATAATTCAAACACTTTATCAATCATTTTGATAAAATCTTGTTTCATATCAAGAATATCTTCTTCTGTTGAATCCGTCTTTTCACTCATATATTGATTAAGATACTTGGCTAAATTTATTTGCTTTAATTGTCCCTCATTTCTGACATGTAAATCTCTCATAGCAAAATATCTTAAAATTAATTCTAAGTCCGCCATTCTGGAATCTTCTACATCTAACCCTAGAATCGTTCTCCATGAATTATGTTTATTTAATTCAAAAAGTAAGTCATTACATTTTCCTTGATATACACAATTTCGTATTTCTTGTGCTTTTAATGTCCTTCCTCCTGTATTGATTCGCTCAAAAATTTGAAACATACCAGTATCATTTCTAGGATACTTTTGTTCAAAAATAATCGCATGAATAGTAGTATTGCGTATGCGTCTCTTTTCTTCAGTATCAAGTTCAGCAAAAGCTTTTCCTCTCCATCTGGCATTTATATTTTCAGTATTAGATAATTTAAATATTTTTCCGTCCCCAGAAAAAACTCCTTTTACATAATCATATACTGTCATAATTCGCTGAAATCCATCTATTATTAGCATTGTTCCATTTTGCTCTTTAGCAAAAAACACACTTGGCACAGGCAACCCTAATAATATGGAATCAATAAATCTACTAGCTTCTGTCCTTGTCCAAACATATTTTCTTTGTAATTCTGGCTTTAGCAATTCACCCTCTTCATACATGGTAATAATTTCACGAAATGACAAATCAGCTCCCCATGAATTGATATTGTACAAATCATCATCTGAATATGCCATTAGTTCTTCCACTGTTTCCTCTAATTTAATTTGTTTAGCTGCCATAGTCTTTTCTCCTTTGCAATATCGCAATACTAATTCTTCAAGTTCCAAGCATACTCTACTTTCAGATAAATCAATCACAATACAATAAAATGACCTTCTCCTTATTTTACATGTCTTATTCATATTGTTCATGTAAAGCGAAACAATCTTATTCAATGCCACTATTAATTTAATTTCATCACCTTTTCTGATAAATAGATAGTCTTCCTGTTCTAACAAATCGGAACTTTCCATAATTTTCTGTTTACCCAACATTTCTAAAATATGTTTCATTTCCACCAAAGATATAACCACTCTATATACCATTAAAGCTACTCCTTCCGTATTGATCTTTACCATATCTTTGGTATTATTACTTCAAATATTTTATCAAACATTTTTAATTACGATTAGTTTCGGATTTTTCAATTCATACTCACATGAATCCGTAATTTAGGTTTTACTTTCTCTAAATCTGTAAATTCTAACACACAATTACCGTATCTTGATCTTTTTTACCTTCCTCTGTTTACAATGAGAATCAATTTATTTTTCATATAGCTATCTTTCTATTTTATAAAATTACACTATTTTCAGTCCATCAGCTTTTACTCAAATTACTATTTCATCTGATATTCCTGTTCCAGTTCCTCCGCCAGATACGCATCGCTCATGCAGTGCATATCGGAAACACCGTCACGAATCAGCTGATAAACCTGGGAATGATAAAAGAAATCCAATGCCGCATCCAGTGAAAGTCCCTGTTGTTTGGCAAAGCACTCAATGACACGGCTATATTTTTTCTGAAGCAAAATCGGATTTGCTGTCATAGTGTTTCACTCCCTTCAAAATGCAGCAGAGACAATGCTTTCTCTGTGCGGAAACATATTTGCAGGTTCGGCTTTTCATAGCGCAGGCGGTTGATGGCTTCCGTCTTATCAATCAGTCCATCAAAGAACAGCTCCACGGTATTAAACACCTTATCATTGGCAACACCACCCACAACAAGGTCATAATCTGTCGAATCTTTTCCGCTACGGCAGCACAGAATGAAATCCAGCCATTCTTCGGAATAGGAATCGAACTTCAGTGTTTTCAGTTCGGTTTCCCGGCTTTCATCGTATTCATACTGTGAGATAATACCGTCTTTCCCACGGTGTTTGAACTTACCGCACCATTTCGTCGCCTGTTCATACAGCGGCGTGACATAAAAGCCACGTCCGAAGTCTACATTGGAGCGGGAATGAACCAAATCCGGCTTTGCAATCTCTAAGAAAGAGCCATGATAGAGAATCATACTTCCACACCCCTTTCTTTCATCACGTCAAGGAGATCATCAACGATATATTCCCGGCTCTGGGTATGCAGCACTTCATATTCCGGCACGATGTAGCCATGCAAAATATCGCTCTGTTTGGTAAATGCCTGATAAACACGTTCAGCATCCACACCCAGCTTTGCCGCCACATTTTCAATGCAAAATACAACAAACTCCAGCTCACTGGAATTTTTGATTTTTTCATCCGTCATCATACGCAAGCCCTCCTTACTTTATTTTAGCCAAAACATCCTGGAAAATTGCATAATTCTTCTTCACGCCCTTGTCCAGATCAATGGAAATCATCTGATCGGCAAGGTGATGAATCTTTTCCTCATAAGTTCTGATTTCCGTATCCTGTGCCTGCAAGGTGGTCAGCTTTTTATTCAGCTTCACACGCTCGCCAGTGGAAGCATTGGCAATACGCTGTTCCAGATCGGCAATGGCAGTGCGATAACGAGCCTGCTGTTCATGCACATAGTCGGTACGGATACGGGCAATGGTATCTGGCTGATAACGGTGCATATAAATCAGCGCCTTAAAGCCGTTCTTCTTGCCGCTGTCAAACAGCCAGTAAATCGGGCGTTTCTGATAAATCTTGCAATGGTCAGAATAAAAGTCACTCAGGAAATAACTCCTAATTACGTCCTTCGGTTGGCCTTTGCCGCCCAGTGCATCGGCAATGAATTTCAAATTTTCGTCCAGCGTATCTGCACCGTAAACGGTTTTCACAAATTCCACGAACAGACCGACAATATCATCCTCGAAGTATTCATCGTCACAAATCGGGATAATGTTATCCTTATCAGCCGCAAAAGAAGCATACTTGCTGGCATCCCATTCGCCACCTGCATAGGCAAGACCATCCACATCCAGAGAATAACGACCAAACATGCAGCCAACCGCATAGGAAATGAAAGAACGAATATCTCTGCCAACGTCAGCCTTGCGGACAGTGACATCCTTATCCTCAACTTCCAGTGTCAGCTCATCCTGCAAACCGTAAATGTCAATGAAAATACGATTCAGTTCTTCCTCGTTAGCTTTCAGATGGTTAAAACGGTTATCGCATTCAGTCTGCCACTGGTCAAAGGCTTCAGCAATAGTAGAAACTTTACGAAGCAGAGGGTGGCGCTGGAAGTCCCATGAGGTTTCAAAGGAATCCCAATCATCACGAGAACAATTTATATTACATTTTGCCAATTTTTGAATAGATACACTCTTATTGTCATTGTAAATAATCGGAATCTTGTTAATATATCCAGACTCGAAACCTATTGTTGGACTAATAATAGCTAAAATATCTGCAACAATATTTGTATTCAAAAGTCCTGTCAGATAATCTAATAATTCAGTATTATCTGAAATCACTGACTGCCCGCTATTACTTATAATCGCCCCTTGATAATACCGTCTGAAGCTGGTCTTTTTTGATGACACAACCGTCCATGTAATACCTTCATGAAAATAATATTGCTCATTTGAAATTTTCCAGCCCAAATTATCACCAAGCTGTGGATAAACTCTTCTTGTATTATCTTTTATTTCTTTTCCATCATTTTCCCAATTAACAACGTATTCATTATTGCCGTACCAACGTCTAAATTCTCCACCTTTGTTATAAGGAATCCATTTTGCATGAACCCGTAATGCTTCTTCTGCATTGGCACATGAACAATACATTTTGTTTCGTTCAATTTCATGCCAGAAACGTAAGAAACGGTCATTATCTCCAGTTCTCATTCCAATACCAGCAAACGCAATATCCCTGATAGTTTTTCCAGCAAATAGAGCTGTAAAATTCTCACTCACCCAATATGCAACTGGATTTCCTGGAATTTTAGCAAAATTAGTCTGATCGGTAATAAAGTTACCTTTTCCAGATAAAAATGCCATTTCACGGGCTTCAACACCTTCAACTTCTCCTTGTTTTTCAAACAAGCGCCGATAACTGCCCTTATATCCTTCACTCAATCGCTTTGCAAAAACGAAAGAGGTTGTACCAAAATCAGAACCAAAAATACCTCGCCCTGGATGCACCATATTAACAAGTGTTTGAACGCCTAATAACTTACCTCGCAACTTCTCATAACTGGAAAGGGACATCCATACAGGAATATTGATCATCGACCAAAATCCATTATTTTTGCAAAGCATTGTCGAACGTTCCATACATACTGTACTCAGATCGCTCTTACTGTCTGGATAACTTTTTTTAACATAATCTGAAAGTTTTGCACCCATGCCAGAGCTACCCATATACGGCGGATTTGTCACTACCACATCATATTTCTGTGCCAGTACTTCTGCCACCTGTACCAACGGCAGTAATTCTCTCAATGCCGTCTCACGAGACATATTTATATCTTCTGTAATTTCTGCAAAACGGTCATACAGAGCAAACCAATCCTGCGGTGTTACGGTCAAAATAGAACCGTATTCCTTTGCATCATGCAGCTCTTTGATGATGGTATCAATAGCGGCAGTCAGCTTCATATCACCATTACAGAAATAATCCACTGCAAATTTATCTACATGGTTACTCTCCACAATGGCATACACATGGGGCTGAATGCCACGGCTGAAGAAACGGCGGTCATACTGGCGTGCTTTCATCATTACCGCAAAGTAAGCCAGCTGTGCTGCACGGTCATCAATATCCAGACCGTAAAGATTGTTCTCTACAATGCTTGCCACCGCTTCACGGACGGTATAGCCGTAAGATTCATAAATCTTCATCAACACATCAAACATATACGCAAGAATATGACCAGAACCGGAGCAGGGATCAATGACTTTCAACTGATCCGGTGTCAATGCGGCATATTCCTTGCGAATCTCGGCAAGCTGTACCTGCACTTCCGGTTCCTGCTCGGCTTCTTCCAGATAGTAGTGCCATTTGGTATCTTCTGGGGCACGATTTCCAGCAACATAGGCAGACTGTTCTTCCTCTGTCGGCAAAAGCTGATTCTTAGCATCCGGGTGTCCCTCCAGCCATAAACGACCAAGGCTGTTCTCTACCATGTAGCGGACGATCCAGTCCGGTGTGAAAAGCTGGGTTGCTGCAGGAATGTTTTCTTTTGTGATTTTCACATTCTTTTTCAGTGCTGCGAAAACATCGTCTTTTTTCTCACTGTTATAATACTGATACAGCCAGCCGATGATCTGGACAGCATCTTTCCAGTCATCCTCCGGTATCAGCTCGATCATCTGCTGAATCACACTGCCTTCACGGAGCAGATTGTCCGGTAGAAGAAGCTCGGTATAATCTGCAATCTTCTGGAACATTCCCGGCAGAATCTTATTCAGGGCATTACACTGTACAATCAGCAGATATTTATATAGTTCTTCTGTCTTTTCGGCTTCCTTCAACTCATAGATCTTTGCCATATTCAATCCATCCAAATCCAAATGAATGGCTTCGGCTATAATCTGCGGCTTAAAGTTGTTTTCCTCGTCCGTGAACACACGCACATGGGAAGGAAGATAACCGTTGACTTCCATAAAACGCAGGGCAGAGAAGCGATTAAACCAGGTATAGGCAACCTCCTCCATGACTTGCTGATATCCTTTATTATTGATCTCAGTAATCAAGGCTTGTCGCTGTTTCTTTTCATCCGTAGTAAGGACTTTGCCATTCATTGTGCCCGATATAATCTCTGCAGCAGTTTCTCCATAACCTTCCTCTGTGATACCATATTCCACACCTTTCAGGGAAACACGGGCGATCAGCTCTGTTCTTGCCCAGACAGCAAATTTTTTAATCGCATTCTTATCCATACTCGTCTCCTTAATTCAGCTTGATCTCGTCGCAATTCTTCAGCAACTGTTTCAGCTGAGAACGAATCTTCTCTACATAATCATCAATATCCGCATCCGTCTGTAAGGTCTTTGCCTGGAATACAACCTGACGGTTATAAGCACGAACCACTTTTTTCTTTACCGGAGCAGCTTCTTTTCCCGACTGTGTCGGCTGTATTGGCGGCTTCGGTGCAGGTGGAGCCAGAACAGACTCAATATTGCTAACCGTATCATCCTTATACTGACACATCGGTAGGAACATAGCATCCAAAAGTGCAAGGCTCTTTAATTCTGCAATTTTCTCCTTGCACTGGCTGAAATACCGGTCTGATTTCTCAATCAGATAGGATGCCTTAGCATCGCCGTTTGCTGCAGTGTGAGTGGCTTCCATACACTGACGAACAGTTTCCAGAACCTCGGCACGTTTTTCTTCCAACATCTTGTCATGGGCGGTACGAACTGTCCCCATTAACGGGTTCAGTTCCCGAATCCGGTTATAGTTGAACTTATTTCCGGTCTGAACCATAGTAATCAGGCGAATGGTATTCAGCGCCTTGTATGCTTCTTCATTTTCTGCAATCCGGTCAAGGTCGTCATGCAAAGATTTTTCAAACTGTACTGCCTGGTCGAATACCGTTACCTGGGTCTTGAAGAAGTTTTCAATGCCGTTGCTCATGGCTTCTTTGTTATCAAAGAGAGCATCCTCTTTTTTCAAGACACGCTCAATCAGGGCAATATTGTCTTTCTTCTGAGAAAGTACATCATCCATCAGATGAATAGCTTCCTGTACCAATGCACGATCCGGGTATTTATGTCCATCATAGCGGGCATCCAAAGAAGCATAGTAATCACGCTGTTCACTGAATTTCTCAGTCACAAAGCGAATCAGACCATCTTCATCATCCGGCACATCCATGATATCAAAATACTCACGGAGCATTGCTTTTACATCACGCATCATCGTAGCGGAAATAGTTTTACGCTTACTGATGGAAGTTTTACCGATCTCGCTCTTTTTACGAAGCATATTCGGCAGTTTCGGGTCATCCGGCTGAATTGTATTGCCTGCATACTTGATGGTTACTTTCTGGGAATAAATCAGCTGTGCCGCAACCGCAGCAATGTCAATTTCTTTCCAGCCATACGGGATCGCACTGTATTTGCTCTGCACATCTGCCATAGAAGTAGGCAGTTTCTTTGCATCCTGCATTTCCAGATATTCTTCCATAGCAGAAGCAGCATCCCGGTTCGGCTCCATGCCCGGAAGTGCCGTTACCGCACCTGTCAGAATCGCAATAATATCTGCATCACTGCCTGCATTTTCTGTAATCAAATCCAGCTTGTTATATACATGAACAACCAAATATTCAAGGGACTGGTCAATCTTGCTCTTGGCATTTCCGGTTTTGATTTCCAGATGTTCCCCATCTACATAGAACTGCGCCCTTTCAATAGCGTTCTGCAATTCGGTCATGGCACTCAGCTCATATTTTCCGGCTTCATCCTGCTGATCGCTGATGATTTTCTGCACACTCTTTGGAAGCTGGCTTACATTTCGTTGCTTTACATACTTACGAATCTTCATCGCCGATTCCAGCGATTCATAATAAGGTGTATCAGCTAGAACCACGATTGCTTCGTTACCTTTAGATTCTGCCATCAGACGATAATCTGTTTTTTCAATGGCATCGGTAGCAACAGTCAGAAAACGCAGACGCATACCGCCTGTTGCCACACCAACAGTAATGCCATCCACCATCTGATCGAAAGCAAAGTCATATTTTCCATAACGGAACTTCTTGGTCGTGAAAATATCACCGTAAATCATCTGAGAAATACGTTCCACAATAGAAGCAGTATCTACATTGGTATCTCTGATCTCACGCTGAATATCTTGTTCTTCGTCAGTCAAAAAGTTATAAGTGTCACCGATTCTGCCAATATAGTTCTGGTTCATCAAACGGTCAAGGCATCCACGGACAGCTTCACGCATGATAATCTTATCTACACGAATATCGTCTGCCATGAGGATAACGATATTATCCAAATTGGAAGGAATATCATCAATATAGCGAATCAGATACAGAAGTTTCAGCACATCTACATCCTGCTGCTCAATACCATCACCGTTGTCAGCAGCTTTCTGGCAACGCTCAATCACCCGACGGATAGAACCGTCAAGGAATGTATGTACGGTATCATAAAACTGAAAGAATGGAACAAGCGCATACTCGTCCTTCTCCTGAATTTTCTGTGCAGCTTCCTGGAAACCAGAGAGCATGGAACGCTCACCACCAGACAGATGCTTTCCGGAATTTCCATGCTTGCGAATTTCAGCGAATACCTTCTGCATGATGATAAACTGATACGGCACGAACGGAAAGTTCTCTGTAAATTCTCTCGAACCGGAGTAGCCTTTAATATCCAGAATAGAGCCGCTGAAGCTGAACAGGTTACGCAAAACAGAATCATTCTGCTCATAAACACCTTCCAAATCTTTGGCTACTTCCGGTTTCTTTTTCAGAATACGCTTCTGGATGACTTCATCCACGGAGGAAGAAGATAAGCTCAGTCTTGTTTTAAAACGAGCCTGAATACGTGAAAATTCATCGGCACGAACTTTGATGATTTCATCAATGGCTTCCTGTCCAGTGCAGATCACCCAAATCTTGCCCTCGCACTCACTTCCGATTTTCTCGGTCAGAGACTGAAGGTTCAAAAGCATATCGGTATCTGTGCCGACATACTGCCCAACCTCGTCAATCATAAAAAGAAGACGGAAGTTCGCAGGCTTTGTATCCACATAGGCTTTCATATCTTCTACAAGTTGTGAGATAGAAATTTCTGTTGCGGTTTTATCATTAAACCAGACTCGCGCATCGTCCTCACTCATATCCAGAACTTCCATCAGAGTCGGAATGATGAACTTACCATTAAAAGCAAAGGCACGGCGCATTTCCGACCAGGACTTTCCCTTCTTTTCTTCAAAAACTCTGTGGAACTCCTCCGTCTTGCCCTGCTGGTCAATATAACGCTCCATCATGGCAACTTTCAGATTTTCACCGTAAAAACCCAGATGGTTATAAAACATTTTGGCAAATACACGAAGAACAGCTGTCTTGTCCTTATTGCTGAATCCCTCAATATCAATATTGAACAGAATTGTCTCCGTCGATCCCTTTGTGGCACGGTCGATCAGCATAAAGGTTGCCGGGTCGTCCTCAAACTTTTTACGGAAACGCTCTACACTGCGGACACCTTTTACCTCTTTATTCTCCAACAGATAAGAAAGCATTTTCAGGAAGTGAGATTTACCACTTCCAAAGAAACCAGAAATCCAAACTCCCATATCGGCGGTTGGCTGGTCAAAGGCATCTCCATAATAGTTGAAAAAGGTAATGAAATGTTTCTTCAATTCTCTGGTGATGACATATTCATTTAATTCCTGCTCAATTACATCGTCAGCAGCCTGATCTACTTTAATTACACCATTGATTTTGCGGTTGATATCATCCGAAAACATATCTCGAATTATCATGACTTTATCCCCCTTAATCTATAACATTGAATGCCCGGTAATAATCATTTGGTATCAGACGATTGAACAGTTTTACACGACGACCATCAAACTCACCCGGATACATAACCAAAATCGGTACATCTGAAAAATACGGCTGCAGGGCTTCCAGTAACGTATGAATTCTCATAAATGGAAACACCTCGCCTACACCTGTCAGCATCAGCACATCACCCGGTTCGTGTGGCTCATACTGAATTTTATCAATGAACTCTCCATTGCCGATTGCGGAGTTAAGCTGCTCCAGAAGATAAGCACTTCCGTCAGCTTCTTCCATGTCAGGAATCGCATCTGTGATGTCCATATCATCACAGATTGAAAGAAATATTTTATATAAATTACAAACAATCAAATGGCAATTTAAGGACTGATCGGTTTCCAGCTGATTCACAAAATGGCGGACAACCATTTCATTCTCCGGTTCATAACAAAAGATTCTGATATTCACCTCATTGCTAAGTCCCTTGCCTTCCAGAAACTCCGGTTCCTGGATCAATGCCCGAACTTTATCCAGGCGTTTTTTTATACGACCCAAACCGCTCTCTCTTTCGGCTGTGCCGAAATTCACCTTGTCACTCATTGTTGACTACCTCCTACACAAAACACTCCACCGGAACATTTCTTTGCACGTTTAAGTGTACAAAAAGCAATTAAACGCTGGCAGTATTACCATATCACCATTGCTTTTGATGGCATTCTTCAAAACAGGATGCAGCCATACTAGATTCAAATGATCTGCCTTAAGATTATCGATATATTCCGTTTCGACAAGCACTCTGGCAATAATTTGTTTTAACTTTGTTATTGTGGTATCGCTCCAGGAAGCTACGGTGTTATTCTGTTCCTGCAAACGCATAAAAAATGTATTCATATCCATCTTACCAAAAGACATGTCCCTTAAGCGATACTTCTCGCCAATAACTGTCAGCATAAATTCCCAGACTAATCGGCTCTGCTTCATCATAGCATACAAACAAATCTGTTTTGCTACATCCGTCGGCTGTGATGCAATTGAAGAAACCAACGAATCGTCTTCCAGAGCATGAAGCCGTTTGATGCAGGCTTTCGCCATGCGTGTGATAGATTTTTCCGTTGGGTATTGGAAAAGATTTTGCTCTACAATTTCTTTAACAATCGCATCATCTGAATTTCCTTCTGCCATTAGCTTTGCGGTAGAACGCATCTCGTAGAAAAGGAACGGTTCTCTGGTCAAAGACGCAATATAAGGATAAGAATGATCCATACTACCGTACCTCCTACTGTTCCTCTTTTTTATCAGGAACAAATTCCATAATGTCTCCAACATCACAATTTAATACAGAACAAATTTTCGACACAATTTCAGTACTAACATTTTCGTCTTTTGATAATCGGGACATCGTTGTTGTGCTGACTCCTGTCATTGCACGCAGATCTTTCTTCATCATGTCTTTATCAATCAACAATTTCCACAATT
Organism: Lachnospiraceae bacterium; assembly: GCA_910574195.1. GTDB lineage: Bacteria > Bacillota > Clostridia > Lachnospirales > Lachnospiraceae > Schaedlerella. The sequence continues at coordinate 77,060 of CAJTBF010000015.1, forward strand.
TCTTGTAACTAATTGCCATTTTTTCACCTCAGTCTTATTTGTTTAAAATGTCTGTTCATATTGTATTTATTATCATATCATAAAAATGCGTTTTGGGCAATTTGATATATTAAAAATCACAACTAAATTCTGAAATATCGTATTTTAAAATCATAGAAAACACATTCCAATATGGCAGACAGCAAATACAACCGCAACAGCATATCCAATTCCACAGAAGAATTTTATTTCACTTATTTTCTCTGATTGCAGCTTCATTCTTTTCTTCAATTTTTGTATCTCTTTCTCAGCCGTCCTTCTACTCTGTTTTGCCTGATACCTTAATGACTGTAATTGTTTTTCGGGCCAAAAATGAGGAAACAAAAAACGCTTGAATCTCGTCCCCGGATATGCTATATTAGACATAAGAAAAAGGGAAAGCCATAGAAGCGGCTCTACCCCATCATGTTTTTACTTACATTCTGCTTTGCAGATATAAGCCGTCAACTATTGGCAGTAGTTGGCGGCTATTTCTTTTTTCCCTTAAAGATTCTATAACATAAACCAACAAGGGCAACAATGAATATTCCAGTCTGAATCAGATCAGAGTATGTAACCATTGAATCACCCTCCTTTCTTTCGTCTGGAGGGCTATTTGAACCCTCCGAAAAAAGAGGGTAAAGCCGCCTTTGGCTCTATGGTTTCCCATATCGGAAATATAACACAATTTCCCCCTGTCAGGCAATATTTTTTTCGTGATTCTTTGGGCAATCCCTCCTGTTTTTGTGATATAATCAGACTATCACGAAAGAATAGGAGGTTTGACATGGTTACTAACGAAAACGACTTCATAGGTATTATGATGAAATGCAAAAACGAAAAGGATATTTGCAATGTTGGTAAGATTATTGAACGGTCTGGAATGTCCGATATGCAATGCTTGCCTTTCATTCAATCATTAACCAACAAAGGAATCATACAAAAAATTGACCTGGGAAATTTTCAAATCACTCCTCTCGCATATTCCATTTATGAAAGTCCACAGAAGAAAGCCAGAAAATCATTCCTTAAACTTTCTGTATCGTTTTTGAAATTCGTAATTACTTACATTCTCGGAATTGTCAGTGGACTTATCATCTCCTACCTCACACACAAGTTCGGGTGGTAGTAATCCGAAACATTTCAAGATCAGTAGGACACAGTGCATTGGTATACCTTTAACCCTCTATACTTGCGTCTATCCTATTCATATTCAATCCTCCTATTTTCCAGCTTACAATTGCCCTCTCCTTCCAAAAAGTACCATCCCGGTACATTATTGCACAAATAATCGGGTAAAACCATACTACTAATGGTACTCCCTTGTAAGTCCATTTAAACGGATTTTCCGTAACATAATATTGTTTGATGAAACTCCGTCTTCCTCTTAAAAAGAATTACCGCATCTCAAAAAATTATGATTACATCTTCCTTATCGTTCCTAACTGCTTACAGAAAACTACAAACTTACACTACTACACAAACTTTCCTAATTGATCTATGGAAACTGGTAATTCCTCAAAAATATTTTTATCCGAAATTCTCCCCCGCAAACACCTGCATTGCCGCCTCTTCCTCGAACTGCTTCGCATAAAGCTCATAATAGTATCCTTCCTTTTCCAGCAGTTCCCCATGCGTTCCCCGTTCGATGATCTTTCCATCCTTCACTACCAGAATCAAATCCGCCCGCCGTATGGTAGATAACCGATGTGCAATCACAAAAGAGGTATGTCCCTTCAATAGCTTTTCCGTCGCCCTCTGAATCAATTCTTCCGTCTGCGTATCAATGGAGGAAGTCGCTTCATCCAATACAAAAATGGCCGGATCCGCCAGTATCGCTCTTGCAAAGGAAATCAACTGCTTTTCTCCGGTGGACAACCTGCCGCCGCCCTCCCCGACCTGACTTTCATAGCCGTACTCCAGCTTCCTTACCACTTCATCTGCAGAGACACTCTTTGCCGCTGCTTCAATCTCTGCATCCGTTGCGGACAGTCTCCCGTACCGGATATTTTCCCGCACGGTCCCTGAAAACAGGTGCGGATTCTGCAGTACGTATCCGATCTGACTGTGCAGCCAAAGTTGGGAGCGCTCCCGATAATCCACGCCGTCAATCAGGATCCGCCCCTTTGTCGGCTCAAAAAAACGGCCGACCAGGTTTACAAGGGTAGACTTCCCTGCCCCGGTTTCCCCCACAATGGCTACATTCATCCCCGCCGGCACATGCAGATTAAAGTGCTCCAACACATAGTCTTTTCCATCCGGATACCGAAAGGAGACGTCCTCAAACAAAATCTCTCCCCGGATTTTTTCCCAGTTTTCTTTCCTGGGGTGAAACGCGTCCCCATATTTTTCCATAACTTCCGGCCGATCTACCACATTAGGTTCCTGCTTCAAAAGATCTGTCACCCGCTCAATATTGGCCTGGCAGGAAATCATTTCTGCCAGAAGGCGGGCCAACTGCTGAATCGGCTCAAAGATAATGACTGCATATGAGATAAATACAGACAATGTTCCAAGCTGCATGATCTGTTCCCTTACCATCCACCCGCCCTGTGCCAGAACCACCGCGGCCGCGACGGAACTGCACAGCAAAATGGCAGGAACATACACCGCATTTAATCTTGCAGACCGGCATGCCGCCTGCCGCATCGTTACAGTCAGGCTGTAAAATGCCTCTTCATTCTCTTTTTCAATCCCCATACTTTTGGACGTCTTCACACCGGTAATTCCTTCATTGTACGCATTGGTAATCTGCGCATTGATCTTCCGTACTTTCCGGTTCCAACGAAGAATCTTATTTTGGAAATATACCGTCAGTACCGCAATACACGGTACAATCAGTAAAATAATCAGTGCCAGAGCGGGATTCAATACAAACATAATCCCGAACACACAAACTACATATAACAACGCCCAGAACATATCCACCAGCCCCCAGGCCACGGTCGAAGCAATCCGGGACGTATCACTCATGACCCGTGCGTGGATATATCCTACCGGCGTCGTATTATAATAAGAAAAAGATAACGTCTGTAAATGAGAAAACTGCGCCCATTTCAAATCTCTCCCCAGATTCATCTCAATCGTAATCGCCGCAGATACTGAAATATATACGCAGATTGTCTGCGCCACAATCACCGCTGCATAAATCAAAGCAAACTTCCCGATTCCTCCCAGCCTGCCGGGGGTAATAAAAAAATCGATGGCATAACTCTGAAACAGAGGAACAATGATATCTACCCCTGCCAGGAAAATGTTCATCCCCAATGTCACCGCAAAATATTTTCGATAAGGTTTGAAAAAAGGCAGCAATTCTGCCCATACCCGAAAACTGAATGCTTTGGGAGATTCCTGTTCCTCATATACTGCCATCTTCTTCACCCCCTTCTTTGGTTATACCCTTTTGTGTTCCTGCCAGCGCTTCCCTCTCTGACCTCAATCTTTCTATTTCTACGTCTGTTTCGAAACCTTCCATGGAATAGACTTTCATCTTCTTCCGATCGTCCCGGCTCATCTGGATCTCATAGATTCTGCGATAGATTCCCTGCTTTTGAATCAGTTCCGCGTGCGTCCCCAACTCTGCCATTCTCCCCTGATTCAATACCAAAATCTGATCCGCCCCCATCAAAGTAGTAATCCGATGGGAAATCAAAATCACGGTGGCGGACTTCCGGGTTTCTTCCAATGCCTTTCGAATCAGGGAATCCGTCTGGGAATCCACCGCCGACAGAGAATCGTCAAATACCATCACCAACGGTTCTGCCAGCAACATCCTTGCAATGGCAACACGCTGTCTCTGTCCTCCGGAAAGCGTAACTCCCCGCTCTCCCACAATTGTGTCATATCCATCCGGAAAATGTTGAATGGTCTCCTCCATGCAGGCAATGCCTGCAACACGGCGAATCTCTTCCATTGAGGCATCCGGCGCACAGGCGGCGATATTTTCCCGAATCGTTTTTGAATATAAAAACGGCTCCTGCAGTACCATTCCCACAGATTTCCGGAGCTTCTTCAAAGGAACCTCCCGGATCTCTTTTCCGTGAAACCAGATACTTCCCTGGCCTTCCTCCAGTTCATACAGACGGGTTAAAAGCTGTACAATGGTGGATTTTCCGCTCCCGGTTCCGCCCAGAATCCCAAACGTTGTCCCCGGCGGAATCGAAAAGCTGAGATCGGTCAGAACTCTTTTTCCGGCCTCATAACCAAAATTTACATGGTCAAACACAATCCCGGCCGCTTCTTTTCTGTTCTCCTCCGACCGTCCCATTTCTTCCTGATAATCCTCTTCTTCTGCCTGTATGATATAATCCACACGGGCAAAGGATACCCCTGCTTTACTCATATCGGAAAGAATGCGGCCCAGACCGCGAACCGGCCACACAAGCGTTGTATTGTAAGAGGCAAATGCGATGAATTCTCCCACCGAGATCGTCCCCTGCACCGCTTCCAGCGTACCGAACACGATGACAGCCACTACCTGCAAGCCGGTAATCAGATCTCCGATCCCCCAATACAGACCGGACAATCTTCCCAGACGAATCCACAATCCTGCGAAACGTTCATTTTTTTCGTGAAACCGGTCCATCTCAAACTTTTCCCGTCCAAACGCACGAACCACCCGCACGCCTGTTGCATTCTCCTGTACCACAGTGGACAATTCTCCTTCCGCCTCGTCCGCCGCTACAAATCGTTCTGCAATCAAACGATAAAAGACAGCAGAATAAAGAATCACCACCGGAAGAAAGGCCAATACAATCAAAGACAATTTTTGATTCATGGACAGCATCATCGCAAAAGAAATCCCAATCAGAAACACCGTGCGGAACACTTCCAGAAGCTGTGTGACAACAAAATTCCGAATCACTTCCACATCTGAAGTACAACGCTGAATCAGATCCCCCGTCTGGTTTTGGTCGTGCCAGCTCATCGGCAATTTTTGTACATGAGAAAATAAAACATCACGCATATTTTTCGCAAAATTTTCCCCTGCCTGCGCCGTACAAAACCGAAAAATATACTGTGAAATTCCTGCTGCCACAGCAATTCCAATCAACAAAACCGCCAGAAACCACAGGTTTCCCCCAAGGCCAACTCTTTCTGCATCCTCCAGCAGGGAATCCACCCCAAAACGGAAAATCTGCGGAGTCAGCGCATTCAACGCTGTGGCGGCCAGAGAAAACACCAGCACCGCTACAAAATATCTTTTCGCCCCGTCAAAAAAGCGTCCGATTAAATCTATTTTTCGAGAACTCTTCCTCAATTCTTTTTTCCCTTCCTGTTCTTTCTTCTCCGAAAAACGGGCGTACATTCACACCGATCACGCCCCCCGCCGACACCTTTTTCGCATACTTTGTTGGACGCAAAGCGTCCGCTCATACGAAACACACTCAATGCAGGACACCATGTGGGTATACCTTACCGAAATACGTTTTCCATTTTTGTAGAAAATAGTCATGGCAGAAATACCTGTCCTAAAGAACCTCTCAAAAAACGTCAGCGCTTAACGAGGTTTTTTCGAGTTTAGCGTCTGTTACGTTTTTTGCGAAGCGAAAGCGGGGTGATGTGGACAGGTATTTCTGCCATGACGGACACAAAATTTACCCACTCCCACCAGAAAGCCTATATTGCAGGATGCCCGGAAATCACCTAAAGCAGAACAAGGCATGCGCCTTTCCTGCCCACACCTTGTTCTTCCCTGTTAAGTCAAATGCCCCGTAGCAAGCTACGGGGCATGAAATTGCAGGGTAATTGGCCTACACTCCATTTCGGTCGCTGCGGAACAAGTATCACCTAAATCCTGCTTACCACTGCAGTGACCAGCGCTTTAAACTGCATCGCCACCCGATCCGCCGTCTCCTGCACTTCCGCATGACTTAACTGCTTTTTACTCATTCCCGCTGCCAGATTGGTAATGCAGGAAATTCCACACACTTCCATTCCCATATGGCGTGCAGCCATAGCCTCGCAGGCTGTACTCATCCCCACAGCGTCCGCGCCCCAGGTTCTGCACATCCGAATCTCCGCCGGCGTCTCATAGGATGGACCTGTAAGCTGTACATAAACGCCCTCTTTCAACGCAATTCCAAGCTTTTCCGCTTCCTCCTTGATCAGATCGCGCATACGCAGACTGTACACTTCGCTCATATCCGGGAATCTCACTCCCAATTCTTCCACATTCGCTCCGATCAAAGGACTGGGCACCGCCGTCGTAATATGATCCGTAATCAGCATAAAATCGCCCGGCTGGTAATCAAAATTCACACCGCCCGCTGCGTTGGTTAAAATCAGTTTCTTCGCCCCCATCATTCCCATCAATCGCGTCGGCAGCACCACATCCGTTATGGGGTATCCCTCATAGTAATGTACCCTTCCCTGCATAATCACCACCGGCACTTCTTTTACATATCCAAATACAAACCTGCCCTTATGTCCCAGTACCGTAGAAGTAGGAAAGCCCTCGATCTCCGTATAATCTATGGTCTGCACTACCTGAATCTCCTCTGCATAGTCTCCAAGACCGGAACCCAAAATCAGCGCAATCTCCGGCTGAAAATCCGTTTTCTCTCTCACACTTTTCAGACAGGTTGTCAGTTTTTCATATACTTTATTCATTTTTTATTTCTCCTTCTTTTTCTTTCTATCAATTCAAATTATAAAAACCCTGTTGCCGATGGCTTTTCCACATACAATGACACATAAAAAACCAGCCTCCGGCAGTTTTTCCACAGAATACTATGGCATCTGGATCTCCTGATTTCTCTACACCAGGTCCTGCAAAACAGAGTGGCCAATCGTCCCCCGGGGCATCTCCACCCCGAAGTTTTCAGCGATGGACGCCCCGATCACGGCAAAAGTGTCCGTCGGTTCCAATGCTCCTCCCTGCGTCATGGATTTCGCATAAGCAAGAAACGGCACATGCTCCCTTGTATGGTCCGTCCCCCGCCAGGTCGGATCGGTTCCATGATCTGCCGTCAGAATCAGAAGATCTTCTTCCCGCATCTCTTCCAGAAGAATTCCCAGGTTCCGGTCAAATTTCTCAATCTCTTTTGCATATCCTTCCACATCTCTGCGATGTCCCCACAATGCGTCAAAATCTACCAGATTCACAAAACATAAACCATGGAAATCCTTTTTACAGATGGCAATTGTCTGTTCCATCCCGTGCACGGAGCTGTCGGAATGGTACGTCTCTGTGATACCCTCCCCACAGAAAATATCATGGATTTTTCCCACACCGATCACGTCATATCCCCCGTCCTTCAATGCATTCAGCGCCGTCGGATCCGGTTTCAACGCATAGTCGTGCCGATTACTTGTCCGGCGGAATTCCCCCTTTTTCTTTCCCACATAAGGTCTTGCGATGACGCGTCCTACCCGCCATTCCTCCTTTTGTGTAATGTCCCTTGCGATTTCACAGCAGCGATACAGATTTTCCAGATCAAACGTTTCTTCATTTCCACAGATTTGAAGGACCGAATCCGCAGAAGTATATACGATCATGGCGCCGGTACGAATCTCTTCTTCTCCCAGTTCCTCAATGATCGCCGTCCCGCTGGCGCTTTTATTCCCAATCACCCGTTTCCCGCACCGCTTTTCCAGCTCGGCAATCAGATCCGGCGGGAATCCGTTTTCCGTAAACGTGTGAAACGGCTTTTCGGTTCGAATGCCCATCATCTCCCAATGTCCGGTCATGGTGTCCTTGCTGCTGCTCGCCTCCGCCATGCGCATATACCGCCCCATCGGCTTTTCGACGCCGTTCATCTCTCCTGCCGGATGAAGGTTCAGCATCCCAAGCCTCCGCAAATGAGGAATGTCCAAAGTTCCTCTTCTCTCCAGAATATGCCCGAACGTATCTGCACCGTCATCCCCGAATCGGGCTGCATCCGGCATGGAACCAATTCCGAGAGAATCCAGAACAATGACAAAAATTCTCTTATATTGCTTCATTCCTTTTTCACCTCCAAATTCTGCGGCCCAAATCCTTTGGGCAATAGTTCTCTCAATGTAAATATCTCGTATTGTTCTTTACTGACCGCCAGAATAATCCGGAATGCATCCGGATCGCAGAACTCCATCATCACCTGCCGGCACACCCCGCAGGGTGCCGCATACTCTGTCAGGACTCCGCCCTTTCCGCCTGCGATACAGATTGCCCGGAACTCCCTCACGCCTTCACTGACTGCTTTAAAAAATGCGGTCCGTTCCGCGCAGTTTGTCGGGGTATACGCTGCATTCTCGATATTACATCCCGTATAAAGCGTTCCGTCCTTGGTAAGAAGCGCCGCTCCCACCTTAAAATCGGAGTAAGGAGCATAAGAAAAACGCATCTGCCCTATGGCCGCCTCAATCATCTTTTCTATCACTTTTTCCTCCATTCCGGCACCTCCCTTCTGTTTAAGATTCCTGTTTTCTTTCTATTCCTTATTCTCGGAGTTCTGTTTCTTCCGGTCTTCCTGAATTAACATTCGCAGCGCTTCCACCGCCACCTGTACTGCCAGATCTGTGTCATGCACCACCGGATTCTCCAAGCCCAGCTTTTCCCGCTCCTGATTGGCAACCACAAGAAAGCAGGAACCAACTCTCACCCGCAGATAACTCCCCACAATAAACAGCGCCGCCGATTCCATCTCCGAAGCAAGGCAGCCCATCCGCTTCCAGGCCTCCCATTTATGCAATAATTCATAACTGACCGGCTTTGTCTCCGGCTCATGCTGTCCGTAAAAGGCATCCTTACACTGCACCACGCCCACATGAAACGGAACTCCTTTTTCCCGCGCCGCTGCCGCCAATGCCTGTGTTACAGAGAGATCCGCCACAGCCGGAAATTCAATGGGCGCATATTCCCTGCTGGTTCCTTCCATACGAACGGCGCCTGTCGCAACAACCACATCTCCACTCTTTACTTCTGTCTGCATCCCACCACAGGTCCCGATCCGAACAAACGTGTCCGCGCCGCACCGATACAATTCTTCCAGAGCAATGGAAGCGGACGGTCCTCCGATTCCGGTGGAAGTCACACTCACCTTTACTCCATCTAACGTCCCCGTATAAGTGACATATTCTCTGTTGTCCGCAATCAAAACCGGATTCTCAAAATACTGTGCGATCTTTTCACATCTCTTTGGATCCCCCGGCAGAATCACATAACGTCCCACTTCTCCTTTGGCCACCTGAATGTGATACTGTCTGCTGGCATCTTCTGAATAATTCTTCATCCCGGCCTCCCTTCCTCCGCCCTGCGGACGGCATTCCGATATCTGATCCGTCTTCTGACTTTTCCTGATTGTTTGCTTCCTGCCGCCTGCACCCTGAAACATGTCCGGCAGCCGCCTCTTTCTCTTATTATGACATTAATTTTCAGAGAAGTATAGAAGAAACTTCTTTTTTTTCAAATTTGATGTAACTACTTATTACTTTTCACGGCTCGGTAATACGCAATCTAACGCATTCCGTTAGAACAGACTTACGCAACGACAACAGTAAGAGGCGATTTTTGTGCAGCAAAACTCTAAATATCGCCCCGAACCGTTACGATGAGCAGCCTCCCAGGCCGTGACTAGTAACAACTACTTCTCCACAATATTCTGCAGCCAGACTCCTTTTTTCACCAGAAGAAACCCAATAATACATTTGATACTGTCCGCCAGCTGCACACAAATAAAAATCCAGGTTACATGCATACCCGTATACCTGCTGAGCAGATAGGCAACAGGCACGCTGACACACCAGTTGAACGCACTGTCAAACAAAAATGTGATGATCGTTTTCCCGCCGGAGCGCAAGGTAAAATACGCTGCATGAAGAAACGCCTGCTGCGGCATGAATATGGCCGAAACCACGATAAAGGACGCCGCCAGTTCCCGGGACAGTTGCGCCGTATTATAAAACCGTGGGAAAACCGGTGCAACCAACAGCATAACAATGGCCACCCCGGTACAGCATGCTACGGAAAATGCAATCATCTTTGTGGCCGTATCTTTTGCCTCTTTCATCTTCCCGCCGCCCAGAAGTTGTCCTACCACAATGGCTACCGAATCTCCCAGCGCAATGAATACCACATTGAAGAGATTGGTGATCGTATTGGCAATGTTCATCCCGGCAACCACATACAATCCGCGAATAGAATAACACTGCAGCAGCATCGCCATTGCAGCAGCCCACAAAGTCTCGTTCACCAAAAGCGGTGTCCCTTTGATTAGAATCTGTTTCACAAGAGAAGCCGGAACCTTCAGCGTGCGATACAATCCTTCAATATATGGATTCTGCTCTTTATGCATATGCGTCCAGCCCAGCACAATCACGGCTTCCACATACCGGGAAAGAACCGTTGCCACGGCCGCGCCTGCCACTCCCATTTTCGGAAAACCGAATTTCCCATAGATCAGCAGATAATTAAATACCAGATTCACCACAATTGCCGCAACTCCGCCCTTCATTGGAACCACGGTCTGCCCGCATTCCCGCAGCGTACTGGAATAAATCTGCACCAGCATAAACGGAACCAAACCGGTCAACATAATCAACAGATACTGCCGCCCATAACGCAATGCCGCAGCCATATCCCCTCCATCCTGCTTTCCCTGCAGATACATCTGAATCAAGGTATCTCCCCCGACAAGAAACAAAAGAACCGTAAACGTGGTCAGAATCACCGCCATCCAAATCTTATAACGGAACGTATTCCGGATTCCTTCCTGATCTTTCCGCCCAAAATACTGTGCTGTAAAAATTCCGGCGCCGGACACCCCGCCAAAAATACACAAATTATAGACAAAAATCAACTGATTTACGATCGCTACACCGGACATCTGCTCTGTGCCCACCTGTCCAACCATAATATTGTCCAAGAGGCTAACAAAATTGGTAATCCCGTTCTGAATCATAATCGGAATCGCAATCAGAAGCACCTTCCGGTAAAACTTTTTATCACCGATCAACTTACTGCGAAAAGATTCCCACATTTTACTCACTTTTCCTTTCTATTACATATACAGAAAATCTGCCGCCGGCAGCTTTTCCGCGTACTAGGCATACAAAAAATCTGTTCCCGACAGTGGGAGCCGATTTGCCGCTTATGGAGTTTCCCTTGAAGAACGCCCGGAAAGTAAAAATGTCCCACCCAAAAAACACACTGCCGCCTCTGTAATCGGAACGGCCATCCAGACTCCGGTAAGTCCCGCCAGCATAGATAATACATATGCCATCGGCAGAATCAGAAGAAATCCCCTGATCATGGAGATCGCCTGTGCCGGCAGCGCTTTTTCCATGGAAGTAAAATACGTAGAAACCACAATATTAAATCCGGTAAAAGGAACAGATATAAAATACAGACGTATCCCTGCCGCCGCAATCTTCTGAAGCTTTGCATTTTTCTCACTGTTAAAGACCGCCGTAATGGGATCTGCAAAACAATACATTCCCACATATACTATGATAGATAAAAGAAGCACCGTCATGAGTCCATATGTAAAAACCTGCTTTCTGGCCTGTATATCTCCCTTGCCGTATGCCCGGCCCAAAAGCGGCTGCATTCCCTGAGCAAGCCCATTATAGACGGCAGTCATCACCAGAGACAGATTCGCAATCACTCCATAGGCCGCAACTCCCACATTTCCCGCCAGCCTCAACAGAATCAAATTGAAAACAACCATTACAACTCCGGAAGAAAGTTCAATAACCAGCGAAGGAATCCCTAACGAAACTTCACTTTTGATCAAAGCCGGTTCCGGCCTTACCCTTCGGAAATGAAACCCCTTCTTTTTCCCCAGCAAATATCGGGATAAAATCAACAGGCTGATAACCGGCGCAATTCCTGTCGCAAATACCGCACCAAAAATTCCCATGTGCAAAGGAAATATAAATACATAATCCAGCACAATATTCGAAAAACTGCTGGCGAGCATGGCCATCATCGACAGACGCGGCTCCCCATCGTTGCGCACAAAGCAGTGCAGAATGTCATTCGAAAGAAACACCGGAGAAAAAAACAGAATCATCTGTAAATATATTCTCGTCATCTCCGCCACTTCCGCATCTGCCTGTAAGAACATGGTAATCTGCCGGGAAGCAAACAAACCGGCCAGCACAAAACATACTGCCAGAATTACCGCCGGATACACCGTATTCATAAAAACCGCATCCATACGCTCCGGGTCGTTCTGTCCTTTACAGATCGCATACTTCGTTGCACCGCCCATTCCAAGCATCAGGGAACAGCCGTGCACCACACTGTAAACCGGAAGCGCCAGATTCAATGCTGCCAAACCGTTCGTTCCTAATCCCCTGGACACAAAAAAAGTATCCGCAAGAATATAACAGGACAACCCTGTCATTCCCAAAATGTTAAAGATCGTGTATCTGGCAAACTCTGCCCCTACAGATTTTCGGTCCGCCTCCTGCTTCATCTCTTTCCCTCCCAAAACACATCTTCCCCGACACAGAACTCCCGCCACTGGCGACTCTTCCGTGCACTGCTGCATACAAAAGAAACGCCAGAACTTCCTATCTGCTAAGACCTGTCGATAGAAAGCCTGACGTTTTCATCCTTTACCCGGTGGCAAAAGAACCGTCTTTTTATTCGTGTTTCATTCTATCACAGAATTTTTCCGTCCGCAACCCTTATCTATCTTTTCATTATCTGTACCGTATATTTGCCGGCACAATTCTTTTTGTTTCTGCATAGAATAGAACAAATCGTGGAATAACTGCATATAGCAGAACAGAACGGTTATTACACGGGCACGGCAGTTCTGCCGGACAGTCCGACTGCCATACACATAAAAATAACGTCAGGAGGAACACCTATGTGCACCAGTATTGCCATGACAACACAGGATTTTTATTTTGGACGCACCATGGATCTCAACTATGAACTGAATACCAACGTCGTAATCACACCCAGAAATTTTCCTTTTCCTTTCCGCAAAACAAAACCGATGAATGAACACTTTGCTCTGCTTGGAATGGCGGCAATCGCAGAGGGATTTCCCCTTTATGCGGAAGCCGTCAATGAAAAGGGATTATGTATCGCCGGATTGAACTTTCCGGATCAGGCGTTTTATCCGGAAGAAGAAAGCTCTGATAAAACAAACATTTCTCCTTTTGAACTTCCCCAATGGATACTCGGACAATGTGCCACGGTCGCTGAAGCCGAACAATTGCTGAGCAACACGCATTTAATCAATCTGCCTTTCAGCCGGCAACTCCCTCTTTCCCCGCTGCACTGGCACATTGCGGACCGGGAGCGTTCCCTCGCCGTGGAATCTACACGGGATGGCTTTTTTGTGCACGAAAATCCGGCCGGCGTTCTCACGAACAACCCCGCTTTTCCCTTTCAGATGACAAATCTATGTCAATATATGAATCTGATTTCCGGCTGTCCCAAAAACTGTTTCAGTGATCTTTCCGGTATTCAGCCCTTCGGACAGGGATTGGGAAGTTTCGGCCTGCCCGGAGATTTTTCTCCGGCATCTCGTTTTGTCCGGGCATCCTATCTGAAATTAAATTCGATCTGTATGCCGGATGAAGAGAGCAGTGTTTCTCAGTTTTTCCACCTTCTTGGCTCAGTAGCGGTTCCAAGAGGCAGCGTGATCACCTCGGAAGAGAACTGCAGTATCACCACCTACTCTTCCTGTATCAATGCTTCAAAAGGAATCTATTATTATAGAACCTATTCCAATCAGCAACTCACGGCTATTGACATGAGAAAGGAATCTCTGGACGCAAAGAAACTGAAAATTTTCCCTCTGCTCCGTACCCAGCAGATTACCTGGATGAATTAGAGCATGTTTAAAAATTGCTTCCCGGCAGATGTGCGTCACAATTTGAATTATCGCTGCGTAAGTCTGTTCTCACGGAATGCGCCGGATTGTGCCTTCCTGAACTAAGAAAAGTAACCAATTTGACTCAAATATTACGCAAAGTGAGGCGTGCAGATGGCAGGAACGCGTTTTCAAACACCCTCTGGTACCCAACCCGGCACGAAGCCAGATTTCCGGCTTTGTACCGGGTCCACGCTATTCTCTCTTAAAGCCCTCTCCTACCACTTCATTGGATTCCATGATCACAATAAAAGCCTGCGGATCCACTTTTTTTACCAGTTTACGGATGGCATACATTTGTTTATTATTGCAGGCGCACATCACCACATCTTTTTCCTTTCCGGTATAACTTCCTTTCCCCTTTAAAATTGTGGCGCCCCTGTCGGTATGCTCGTCAATCGTCTCCGCCACCCGGCTTCCCTGATCTGTTACAATCAATGTCATTTTACCCACATCCAGTCCGTACATGATCTTATCAATTACCTGCGTCATCAGATACGTAATAATCAGACCATAGATCGTAGCCTCGCTGTCTTTAAAAATTGCTCCGCCCAACACTACAATAATACAGTCCAATACAAATACAATCTTTCCCAGAGAAATATGTGGATTTTTCACCCGGATCGTCATGGAGATAAAATCGAATCCCCCCGTGGAAGAATTATTCATAAAAATCAATGCATACCCTAATCCAGAAAGAACCCCTGTTCCAATTGCCGCCAGCATACGGTCTCCGGAATATACCGGAAAAAACGGAACCACATAATCCGTAATCAGAGATGTAATCACCAGAGAACGCACAGAACGCAGAAAAAAGGTCCTTCCCAGTGTTTTATAGCATCCCAGTGCGATCGGGATATTCATCAGAATCGTGCCCCATCCAAGGGGAAATCCAAACAGTCTGTATAAGATCAACACCAAACCGGAAACACCGGCCAAAGGAAAACCGGCGTTTGCCGCAAAATTGTAAATACCTGCTCCGACAAGAAGCCCTCCCGATATGTCGATCAGAAGATCATACCCCAGTTTCCGCCAGTTCCAGCTTTTTATTTTTTTTGTCATCTTTATATCCATTCCTTTCGCTCCGCTCAAGGCACAAAACGCCATGAAAAAACAAGTTGTTTCTCAGCGGTTTTTTTTTATAATTCTTACCATAGGGATAACCGGTACACTACAAATCACGGCGAGGTGAGTGGGCTGTCCAGTCTTCTGGATGACCGTATACTCTGCTTTTGTTTTATTACACTCTCTATCTGCCGTATACCTGTCAGAACCATTCTTCTGTCCTTTCCCTTTTTACCGCCGCAAAAAAAGAACATCTACAAATTATATATACTATAATCCGCAAATGATCTTCTTTTATCCCCAGTCTATCTGAGAAGTTTTATTTTGTCAACACCTTAATTAAACTTTCGCGGTATAAAAACTGATGTTTCATTATGGAAAAAACTTTTCTAAAACATAATGTCCCCGGTATCATTCCGCTTCCAGAAATTTTCGGGTATCCTGTTCCAGGACTGCTCATTTCCAACATTTCCGGTAAAGAAAAGCTGTAATATAAACAAGGGCAGAACCAAAAAATCCAGTTCTGCCCTTTCGTAACTATTTACAAATTTTATTTCAAAAACTTTTCTGTTCTTTGTTTCACTTTTGAAAAAATTAAGAACCGCCCAAAATCACATTCCATAACGGATCTCCGAAATTCTTCTATAATAGCCCTGATAATTTTCTTTTGTCAGCAAATTCTTTCCGGTTTTCATTTCTTCAAATATCCGATACTGAATTTCCATATTATAATGTCCCAGATCTTTATAACAATCAAGATCTGTTATCATCTTATAATCTGATGGAAAATATAGCTTTACGTTCTCACATTCCAATAATTCTTTCATAGAATATTCCAGATTCTCTACATCTTTTAAAAAGATCCCCACTGCATAACGATTATACCAATGTCTCTCTCCTCACAATATTCCTGTATCTTCAGAACCATATCCGCAAACACTTCATGGTACTCGCTATAACACGGATACACATTCAATCCTGCACCAAATACATATTCTTCCTTCCCATAGACGTAAGAAGGATGTACTATTTTCCCAAAAATCCGGTCATTTAAAACACCGTATAGGACAGAATCATCTTATCCCGAAACCCAATCCGGTCCTCCACATATTTTTCTATATTCCCCGTTAGATCACCGGAAGCCATCGCTTCTTCCGAAAATGGGTTCCCAGACAATTTTCGGTTGTCAATCTCCGACACCGCGTCTTCCCGAAAATCAAATGCCAAAACCGGCAATAAGATCAAGATAAAGAAACTTATAATTGTCAAAACTCTCAACGCTTTCATGTCTATCCTGTATCTCCTTAATATTGGAAATAAATAAACGGACTGTAAGTAGAATTAATCATAAACAGGACTGCAATTACCATTGCGCCGTTGATTCCGCCCCAGAGAAGATAATTCCATCCGGCGCCATGCCATATCCCTGTTACGGCAAATACCACGGCTACATTGCAGATTGCCCTGCGTTCCCCCCTCCGGCTTCCCCCAAGGGAAAAATAAATATATTCACGGAACCATCGGCCCAAAGAAATATGCCAGTGTCCAAACTGATCCGCTAAAATCAGCTTTTTAGCAAATCCGATCATCACCCGGTTTAGACCGAATACAACGCCTTCGCTCGTAACCACCCGTTTCTCAAGCATCGGTGCAAAATCTTTCCACAATACAATCGGACCTGAAATCACTTTTGGGAAAAATGAGAGGTAAAGCATACAATCGATAAAACTCCCCCCTGGTATCTCCACGGTAAATATCTACCAAATAGGATATGGCAGAAAATGTAATAAAAGAGATACCAACAGGCGCCAGAATGAATTCTTTCACCATTGTATCTCTCAATAAGTAATTCCAAATTGTCGTCAGTAACGACGTGTATTTAAAATGAATCAGGCAAAGTACGATGAGTGAGATTGCAAAAAACAAAATAAATACAGATACTTTGATCTTTTTAGAAACACGATCTTCCTCCCCTTTTTTCTGTTCATATACAGTCACATAAAATCTATTGTCATGACAAATGCAGTGTCCCGCTATCCAGACTCCCAGCATATAAATCAGGAGTTTTATCACATCGTCAAAGCAGGCCCACATGTAAAACAACAGGCTCATTGCGATTAAACTCAAATCCTTGATACGGAAATTTTTCAAAAAAGGACCTAATATCTTTCTTCGTTCCATCCAATCAATACAAAAAATACAAGTACCACAATTGGTAAGAAAATAAATAGAAATATGGGGGTGGTAAAATTCATAACTGATCTCCATTTCATCGTTTTTATTTAGATTAAATCTACGCTCTTTTTTCCTTCCAATACTGTAGATCTCATCGGTACAATCACCTGATATTTTCGCGTAGATTCAAATGCATATGCCCCTGCGCCAATCAAACGATTCTATTTTCTCAACATGTACTTTATCTCCCTCAATTCCTACTATTTTAAATTGATTTCCAATATTTTTCATATCCTTCACAAAAAACTTCTTATCTCCCAGAAGCAAAATCGCCCCATTATATGATGCTTGAAATTGGATCTTTGCCTGTATCCTTCTTAAATCATCATTTTCCAAATCCAATGTATAATCTTTTTCACATATTTTTCTTTTCATGATTCCCTTTGTTTCTTCCACGATTCGTTCCTACTTTACTCCTTTCCTTTTTCACATATTGATATCTTCCTCATAAACACAATACAAAGAACCAGACACTTCATAAACAATCTTTAGCTTATAAAAATTATTTCTATCTATTCTAGCTTCGAATGAAAAGAACGAATATTGCCCGTTCATATCTCCTATACATTCTGTATTTTCAGACTGCGTCATTTGATAACACGTTAAATCCCCATATATATCTTCTAAAAGTACATATGCTTTTGTATCGTAAGAACTAACCTCATTCATATATGCATACCCCATGACATGCATTTCTTCATCACTTATGGCGATATCAAAACCGTGCTGTAAGTCGGCAGGCACAAGTTTGCAGGAAGACATATTAATGTTAATCGGATCTGTCCGGATACTATATATAGATGTCCCATAAATCTGTTTCACTAAAACAGCATATGCATTTTCATAATAATGTCTTCGTATATACTCAACAATAGCATTTATATGATTGTTATCTATAAGATAAATATTGGAATTATTTATAACATCTACAAATGGATTAGATACATTATAAATTTCTAAAATTTGATTTGTAAAGGGGGAATTTACTCTCCATCCACCAAGATTATATATGTTGTCCTGACATCCAAGCGGTGGTACATCCCATATTCCAAATGCGTTTGAATATGATGTAACACTTCCTGAAGCACATAGATAAAGCTTTTCCTTGTCTTCATTAAGCAAAGCAAGTAATTCTTCTGCTCTCTCTTTATTGATTAATGTATCTTCGTTACGCTTATTATTTTGATACCATCCAGGTATCAATGTAAGTATAATTACAAAAGATACCATTATAAGCGCCTTATTTGATTTTTCATTTAAAGGGATATAATGAAGTGAAATCATCGCTATGACAATAGATGCCGCAAAAAAAAGACCTATATCTACGCGTCCTTGTAAATATCGTTCCATATAAAAAAAATAGAGTTGCAAGCAACTCAGCACAAAAACTTCATATCCTATCCAAATAATATTCACATAGTAAAGCATAAGCGAAATAAACACGATGATCAGAGCTGCCGATATCCAGTTATATTTTAACAATTCTTTGGGAAACCATGAGAAAAACTCTTCTAAAAAAACACTATTTACTTTTCGATACTCTTTCCTTTTTATTTCTGCAAGTTCAGACAATGCTTCTTTTGAAAATACATCCGGATCAGCAAAGTCCCAACTCCGAAATAAATCCAAATCCTCATTTGAAATATTTAAACTTTGATAAACATCCTCATGATCTTCATAATCAGGGAAGCCATGATCTAACAAAATAGCGCGGTATGAATTAAATTCGATATACTCTCGATACACCGACTTTCTATTATATTCATATTTATCTAAAAGTTCAACACAAAAACAGGTCGCTATAACAAAACAAAATATAATCACATAACGTATTATTTTTCTTCGGTCTTTCATCCTATAATATTTTATAAGTTGGTATATCCCATACCCACTCATAACTATAAAGACCGCGCAAAACATGTGAAATCTATATGCAGCACCCAGAATAAGCAGAAAAACAGACATAATTATGCGTCTCTTTTTATGTATGATATCTTCGATAGACAAAAAAAGTAAGCTAATCCCGGCAATCGTCAGTACAGCTGAAACTTCTGTAAACTGCAAAGATGTATATGTATAATATCCATAGTATACTAAAACAACAATGCTAATAAAACTACCGTATAAAGAATTCTGTTTTATCAGACAATAAGAAATTACACAATAGGATAAAAACAATAACAGATACATAAATATGGGATACCATGGAATGAACGGAACCGCAGATAACAATATTTTTAATATAGCCCCTACAATAATATTAATAAAAACTAAATGTGTACTATAATAATTTGTTGACGCTCCGTATGCAATCAGTGCCATAGTAGAATCATCATTTGTTTCATACTTTAAATCAAAAAACAGGAAAACATAAAGCAAAAAAAAGACATTTAAAATCACTGCCATATAGCTTGCTCTCTGTGTTATATAAGCAACTTTACTTTTTAATATATATTTCTTCCATTTTTCAAACATTTTTACTCCCACATATCTTAAATTCTTCTTATGTAACAAATATATAAATGCCAGCCAAAATCAAACTATTTCCAATCATCTTCTTTACCGTGATCTTTTCATGCAAAACCAGTGCACTTAAAAACATTGCAAAAATATATGTAGATGCCGATAACGCATGCGCTATTTTTAATTGAACAAACTGCATTATATAAATATTGGCAATTAATACAAAAGCCAATATTATATATGAAAGAATAACATAAAAATTCATATATTCTTTTATTTTATTTCGATGCTTTTTTTGATTGCTGAGATTTAACAAGATCTGAGACATAGCAGAACAAAAGGCAGTAAAAAAAATCAATATACAATATTTATTCATTATATGTCACCATAATCACTCCTAAAATAATAATCACTGCACCTATTATATTATGGAAAGTAATACTCTCTCCAAAAAAAATATTTGACAAAAATACAACCCAAATAGTTGTAACGCTTTTATTAGAATATGCAACCGATGTTTTAAACTGTTTGATAATTTGTTGCCAAAATAATGCATAGAGACCTAAAATTCCGAAAACTCCACCAACACATAAAATATATTTATCTGATAAAAATGAAAATCTTGCTGCAAACTTTGATAAAACAGTTACAAATGTATATAGCAATATACAGAAATGTAACACCACGTATTTTTTTATATTTGATAATTTCTTCATATATTTGTCCTTCATATTTTAACGCATGATCTGATTTTTCATATGAATTGTTGACCCTGTCCTAGATCAATAAAAATCTAAGTATGATTTGCTTTTTTCAATTCCGCCAGCCGTTCCTTTGTAATCTTTTCAGCAAAATACTCATAATTATCATATATTTTTTTATCCTCCCAATTCCACCATTCTATTTCTAACAATTGATTTATAATCTCTTCTGAAAATCTATATTTTATTATTTTAGCCGGTATTCCGGCCACAATAGCATACGGTGGTACATTTTTTGTCACAACGGCACCGGAAGCTACAATCGCACCATCTCCAATTTCCACATTTCTAAGAACAGTTGCTCCAGCGCCAATCCATACATCATTTCCTATTTTGCATTGCTTTTCAAACCTATCATAAGCTGCTTCTGCACTTTCAGGACGTAAACCATCTACATCATTATATAAAAAAGAATGCGTACTCATTCTTTCATAGCTATGGTTTGCCGGACCAATTGTAACCCCCCAGGAAATTGAACAAAAATTCCCCACATTTGCATGCATCACAACTGTATTTTGTCCTGTGTAAGAATGTCTTCCCATATTGGTATAATATAAATGATTAAATCGATCAATTCGCACATAATCTTTTAAAGTGGAAAAATCAATTTTGGCATGATCTCCAACAGAACTATTTTTTTCTATTTTACTTCCTTTAATTCTGATATCTTTATATATTTTTACCGTATCATCTAATATTGAATCTATAATTTTTACACTTTCTTTATTTTGCACTCTTTTTTTCTCCGTCAATTATATTTTTCAGATCTATCATTGCGGATTCCACTGTATATTGTGTTCTCCATTTAAGTTCTTCTTTTGCTTTTGATACATCCATTTCCCGGTGCTGCAAATCTTCTATCCTATTTTCTTCAAACTGAATATTTCCATCATTTCCAAACACTCTGTTAATCACAATTGCTAATTCATAAGCAGAGATACTTCCTTCTATTCCAATATTGAATATTGCTCCTTTATTATAACCAAACGCTGCAAAAATTGCCGAAACGACATCTTTAATATAAACATATTGTCTTCTTCCTGCTCCTGCTCCCCATATACTCAAAGTTTCTTTTTTTCGTGCTTTCTCTATAAAAGTATTTAAAAGATATCCTTTTCTTTCTCCCATTCCAATCACCTGAGCAAGACGTAAGGATTTGATAGTAAACCCATACTGTACATTATATAATTTGATCAACTCATCAATTGCTATTTTCGATGCACCATATAAATTTAAAGCTATGTTGGAATCTTTTTCCTTCCATGGATAGTTTTTTTCAGAATATACACTGATAGATGATAACAATACTACATTCTTAATATTATATTTTTTACATATGTTCAATATATTTAAAACTATCTGAATATTGTATACATAATCTTCTGTTCCAAAATCACTTGTAAAACGTCTAGATGCCAATATCAAAATTCCATCACATTTTTTTAATAACTCTTGTTCTTCAACGACATCTTTCTCCCACTTATGAAATTGGAAATTTTTATCTTTAAATATCTGTTGCGGTTCTATCAGATCCCATCCATACACAATATGTCCGAACTTTAACGCCTCTTTTATAAAGGCGGTTCCTATAAATCCTGATGATCCTATAACTCCTATTCGCATTTATTTATCTCCTTGTATCACATACCCGCATTTTTCCATATACCCGTTCATTTTTTTTACTTTTTCGTTATTTTTATAATAATATTTCGAAAATATAGTGTTCTCTGTGTTATATTTATTTTTATCAAATTCAGTTTCCGGTTCCGCACATATAAATTCAAGTGAAATACTCGAGAAAGCTGGTTTACTATATTGTAAACAAACCTTTTCTTCCAATAATAATTTTACGCATGCATCTAATAAATCAATCCCTGTATACTCCTTTATTGCACGCCACATGTGACACCCATCCAGCCTCGGAGTTACTTCAAGTAATTTCGGTTCCTTTCCATTTTTCAACTTAATTTGAAAATATACCGGACCATTTAAAATTTCCAGTTTATTAATTACTCTTTTTACTAAATTATTAATTTTATTTTCTTCCTCCAATCCGGCATATTTACTTGGTAGTTCGTGTTTTCTAATAATCCCGCCTGGATATTCCTCCCATACAATCCTATCAGAAATCAAAGAAAATATGATTTCACCATTTTTCACAAAAACATTTACTGATACCTCGTCTCCTTCAACATATTCTTCAATAATCACTTTCTTCTCTCGCGAATATGACATAGTTCCTTCAAAAAGTTCTGTCAGTTCTTTCATGTTATATACGGTAACAACCCCCCGTTGTCCCTGAGAGTCTACCGGTTTCATAACCACTGGAAATTCCAGTCTTATTTTATCCGGAATGTCCGATAATATCATATATTTAAGATTCCCGTCAAAATTTCCCCCTAAATATTCTCTTAATGCTCCCTTATTATTACAAATAAATGTAATATTAAAAGAAACCGGGCATATCATGCCTCTATTTTCCGCAACTTTAGCAACTGTCGGCATTGCTAGATCAGAGCCTACCGAATAGATATAATCTATTTGATGCTTCTTAACATATTCTTCTATTTTGTTTGTATCAATAATATTAATTTGAGCAAAATGATCTACATACCTTTCCGCTTTCTCACCTTGACTATAACTACATGCATATACCTCAAGCCCCTTCTCTTTACATAATTTTATCAGATCCTCCTGTGCATTACCTGTTCCTAATATTAGAATGCTTTTCATGCTATTGCCCTTTCTCATTTGTTTTTTATCTCCCGAACCACATACCTCGGTAGTCCTGTAATTTCTATGATGATCCTACCTATATATTTTCCAACAATTCCAATACTCATTAATACTAAACCACTAAAAAAAACCGTTACCAAAATTTGCGCTGTAAATCCTGGAACATGAATATCACCAAGAAAATATCTGATCAGATATGTCATTGCAATTAAGAATGCAACTCCCGAAGATACTAACCCAATACCACTCACAAAATCCAAAGGAAGAGTCGAAATATTAATGATAGAATTAAATGTAGCCGTTATTAGTTTCCTCATACTGTATCCACTTTTTCCATACGGTCGTGGTTTATGTTCTACTACAATATTTCCTATATTTTTTGTACACATAAAAATCAGTGGACTGATTTGTGGTCTTGCTGTCTTATAAAGTGAAATCGTTTCTGCAAGTTTCTTAGTCATAATTCTGAAACTATTACTTTTTATGCTTTTAGGACGTTTATATAATATTGTTACTATCTTATTCGTGAGTCTTGAACCTGCCCTCCTGAAAAAATTCTCTTTCACCTCTTCATATACCCCAAAAATGCAATCATATGTACTGTTCTGCATCTCATTTATTAACTTAGGTAATTCCTCCGGGGGATGCTGTAAATCATCATCCATTGTAATGATATAATCTCCCGACGTATGTTCCAATCCGCACATCGTTGCAATAAACTGGCCGCTATTGTACAGAAGGTCAATCCCTTTAACCTGATTATCCTGTTCACAGATTTCAGAAATCCTGTTCCATACATCCGCATTGGTGCTTCCATCATTTACAAGAATAATTTCATACTCTTTTACGCAATTTCCAAGTGCCCGATGAATTCTATTAGTCAATTCTCCCAGCCATTTTGCGCTATTATAAACAGGAATCACTATTGAAATTTTCTTCTCACATACCACAAACTATTCACTCCTCTTTAAATCAATATTTTCAAATTATATTACTTATAAAATTCCTTTATTTTTTCCACTATGTACAGAATGTCTGAGTTTTTCAATCCAAAATACATGGGTAATCTCAATAAGCGGTTACTCTCTTTTGTCGTATACCTGTCCTCACCGTAAAACATGCCATGCTTTTTCCCTGCCGTCGAAGAGTGCAAGGGGACATAATGAAAGACAGAATAAATATCATTTTTTCTCAAAAAATCAATCAATTCTGTCCTTGTCTCCAAATCCTTTACTTTGATATAAAACATATGTGCATTATGTACGCACCCCTCCGGTATGACTGGGAGTTCTACCGGCTCCAGATCTTTTAATTCCTGATAATACAGGTTCCAGCTTTTCATTCTGTCATTCAAAATCTCTTCTGCATTTTCCAACTGCGCCCACAGATAAGCGGCATTCAATTCACTTGGTAAATAGGAAGAGCCGGGATTTACCCAAGTATACTTATCCACTTCCCCTCTGAAAAACTTACTCCGGTTTGTCCCCTTTTCCCGTATAATTTCTGCAAGTTCAATATGAGCATCATCCCTTATTAATAAGGTGCCGCCTTCTCCCATGCTGTAATTTTTCGTTTCATGAAAACTATAACAGCCGTAATCTCCTATGGTTCCCAAGGCTCTCCCCTTGTATGTGCTCATAATTCCCTGTGCGGCATCCTCAATTACCATCAGATGATGTTGTTTTGCAATATCCATAATCGTATCCATCTCACAGGATACTCCCGCGTAATGAACCGGAACAATTGCCTTTGTTTTCTCTGTAACTGCCCCCCCCTACCATTTCCTCATTGATATTCATGGTATCCGGCCGGATATCCACAAACACAATCTTTGCTCCACGCAATACAAACGCATCTGCTGTTGATACGAATGTATA
>CAJTBF010000016.1 GCA_910574195.1 Lachnospiraceae bacterium
CTCTCTCTCGTCCTCTCTTACCAGAACGAGGGGTGCATCTCTTTGATGCTTCTTTGTTCTGAATTCATTCTCTTAAGAAATTTTCAAGGATTGTTGTCTATTGTTTAATTATCAAGGTTCGGCGCTGTTTTCTTAAAGACAGCTTTAGTATTCTAACATATCATTCCCTGTCTGTCAAGAACTTTTTTTTCGAATCTCTCAACTGCTTTTGTCGATCTTCGTCAGTTCTTCTCGAATCAGCTTTAATATATTAGCATTTTCCCTATTTAATGTCAAGACATTTTTTTCAAATTCTTTCCATTAAACCGGAAAACTTCCTGTCCATACCATACAGCATATACCCAGTTATACAAAAACCCCGCCGCCGGCGGTTTTTCCGCATACTATGGATATAAAAATTGTTTTATCTTCTTATCATCCAGGAAGATAAAACAAACGGAGAAGGAGGGATTTGAACCCTCGCGCCGCTACTAACGACCTACTCCCTTTCCAGGGGAGCCCCTTCGGCCAGCTTGGGTACTTCTCCAAAATGTCCGTTATTTAATATACACGATTCTTTCCGTCTTGTCCAGTATTTTTTTACTTTTTATTCTATATTTTTTATTTTCTATATGCGGTACAATAAAACTGCCATATTCTCTATGACAGTTTCAGCGGAGAGGGTGGGATTCGAACCCACGCGCCCTTGCGGACAAACGGTTTTCAAGACCGCCTCGTTATGACCACTTCGATACCTCTCCATCTATTCTATTATCCTGCTTTTGTTCCCGCCAAAAGCAATGCTATTCTATCATATATCTATACATACGTCAACCTCTATTTTCCTTGTATTCCTACCCGTTTGTAACTTGTAACTATTGGTTACTGTCAGCCTATGGTTTCGCGGTTACGGAATTCGGCCTATTGAAGTTTGCCTTACGGCAAAGAGGTCGGATTCTATTTCAACTGTAAAATTTCATTTCCTCTCTGCTGTCCCTTCCTTATAAATTGTTCTCTTTACAAAGCAGAACTTATTTTTCCCCTTCCTTCTGCCTTCTCTGCGCAAACGCCTCTCCAATCAGCAAATCTTCCGGCGTGGTTATCTTAATATTCATATAAGAACCTTCTGTCAATCGAACCGGATGTTTCAACATCGCTTCTACTACACCTGCATCATCTGTTACCGTATAAACTTTTTCCACCTTTTCCTGCTTCTTTTCTGTTTCCGACGGATCAGCCTCTGCCGATATTCTTCCCTGCATCAGCATTTTATATGCCTTCCGGATCAGTTCTGTTTCAAATACCTGAGGTGTCTGTACCAGCCATAATGTACTGCGGTCCGGAGTTTCCGTTACGTCGCATCGGGAATTTACTACTTTTATGGTATCCTTTACCGGCATACCCACCACACACGCTTTCTGTTCCTGTACTTCCTGAAATACCCGTTCCAGCATCTTCTCTTCGATAAACGGTCTTGCACCGTCATGGATAAATACATATCCTTCCGGTTTTGTCTCCTGAAGCCCCTTCCAGACAGAATCGTAGCGCTCTTCCCCTCCTGCAAGGATCCGGCTCACTTTCGTAAAATCATACTTTTCCACAATCTCTTCCTGGCAATATGCCTCTTCACCCTTTCCCGTAATCAAAAGGATCTCGTCTATGATTTCCGAATCCTGAAAGACGCGCAGTGCATAATATAAAACCGGCCGGCCGGCCAATAAAAGATATTGTTTTTGCACTTTGGTCCCCATCCGTTTGCCCCGTCCTGCTGCCAACACAATTGCCGTACAATATGGTTTTTTCTTCTTCTCCATTTAACGTTCCCCTAATTTCAAATTCGGCACGGCATTCAAATCCCAGCCATGACGCGTTCCCGCCAGATATTCATAATAGGCGGCGGCGCCGATCATGGCCGCATTGTCCGTACAGAATATAGGCGAGGGATGATAAAAACGAATTTGCCGTTTTTCACATGCCTCTTTCATACTTTTCCGCAATGCACTGTTGGAAGCCACTCCGCCGGCAATTGCAAACCGGTACATTCCATACTCTTCTACTGCTCTCATGGAGTTTTCCACCAGCACATCCACCACTGCCTTCTGAAAAGACGCCGCCAGATCTGCCGGCCGGAACTCCTCGCCTTTCATCCGGCATCCGTTGATATAATTCAGCACCGCAGATTTTAAACCGCTAAAGCTAAAGTCATAAGGCGCATCCTCCATATGCGCCCGCGGAAATGTGACCGCATCCGGATTTCCTTCCTTTGCCAGACGGTCTATCTTCGGCCCTCCCGGATATCCCAGACCAATGGCCCGCGCCACCTTATCATAGGCTTCCCCCGCCGCATCGTCTCTGGTACGGCCAAGAATCTCATAGGTTCCATACCCTTTCACACAGACAAGATGGGTATGTCCACCCGACACCACCAAGCACAAAAACGGTGGTTCCAGATCCGCATGCTCGATATAATTTGCTGAAATATGTCCTTCAATATGATGTACACCGATCAGGGGAAGATGCTTCGCATATGCAATTGCTTTCGCTTCCGCCACCCCCACCAGAAGCGCTCCTACCAGGCCCGGTCCGTATGTTACGGCGATGGCGTCCATCTCGTCCAGCGTCGTCTCTGCCTGCTTCAGCGCCTCTTCGATTACCTGATTGATTTTTTCAATATGCTTGCGTGATGCAATTTCCGGAACCACCCCGCCGTATAACTTATGCAGATCAATCTGCGAGGAGATTACATTGGAACGCACTTCCCGCCCATTATGCACGACGGCCGCAGCCGTCTCGTCACAGGAGCTCTCAATCGCAAGGATATTAATGTTTCTGATTTCTTTCATAAGACTCCTTCCCTTATATCACTCACTCTCAAAATTCATCTCCGCAGACATTCGGTCCCGTCCGGCTTTCGCCGCCGGAAAAATCTTCCGCACCTCTTCCATATAAGGCTCCGGTTTTGTCAAAGACGGACTATAATGTGTAAGCCACAGTTCTTTCACCTGCGCCTCTTTTGCCAGCTGCGCCGCCTCATAAAAAGTCATATGCTTATATTCTACCGCCTTCGCCGCTTTCTCTTTTTCTCCGTACATTCCCTCACAGATAAACAGATCTGCCCCTTCTGCATTCTCCACAATGGATCTGGTCGGTCGGGTATCTGTTGTATAAGCCAGCTTAATTCCTTTCCGTGAAGGCCCCAATACCATCTCCGGCGTAAAATTCCTCCCCTGTTCCTCCACGGTTTCCCCTTTTTGCAGGATACTCCAATATCTCTGGGGAATTCCCTGCTCTTTTGCACGTTCCGGATCAAACTTTCCTGCACGTGCGATCTCCAATGTATAACCGTAGCACAACACATTATGATGAACCCGAAACGCTTTCAGACTGTAACCGTTCAGCAAAAATGTCTGCTCTGCTCCTTCAATCTCCTGAAATCGAATCGGAAACGGCAGCTCTGGTGCAATCACACGCAGAGAATTGACCACCCGTTCCAGACCCTTGGGGCCGATCAGAAGCAGCGGTTCTGTCCGCTGTGCGTTCCCCATCGTAAGAAGCAGCCCCGGAAGCCCGCTGATATGATCCCCGTGATAATGGGTAAAGCAGATCACATCAATAGGCTTAAAACTCCATCCTTTCTCCTTAATTGCGATCTGTGTTCCTTCCCCACAATCAATCAACAGGCTGCTGCCGTTAAATCTGGTCATCAGGGCTGTCAACCAGCGGTACGGAAGCGGCATCATCCCGCCGCATCCAAGTAAACATACATCTAACATCCTATTTCTCCATTCATCCCTCAACCTTTGCCGGAATCTGAAATTCTTTCAAAAACGCATCATAACACGCTTCACACAATTCAAAAGAATGTTTTTCTCCGTCTTTCTGTGAAAAATATCCCCATGTATAATCCGCACTGAATACCCCTTCCTGCGGCAGTCCATTGACCACCGGAATTTCCTTCCCGCAGCGATTACAAATTATTTTACTGATCTCCTGAATTTCTTTTGTTCCTTTTATCTGATACTGGCGCATACCATCATATCCTCCTTTGCATTTTAAATGGTTCGTACGCCTATATTATAATCGATTCTTCTCTTCCTTTCCTACTGGGAAGTATTGCCGTTTCGTGATTTTTCCGTGAACAGTCTCCGATTTCTTTACTCATCAAAACCGCATCTTCCGGCGGATTTTCATAAAATCCCCGGCGAACTCCATCCTCCTGAAACGCCGCTTTTTCATAAAACCTTCTGGCCTCCTGGTTTCCCAGGCGCACATCCAGCAAAAGTCTCCGTATCTGCTTTTCCCGACAGCATTCTTCCAGCGCTTCCAAAAGCCTGCTGCCATACCCCTGCTTCCGCTGTTCCTTTTCTACGGCAATTCTTACAATCTCTGCTTCATCCCCCACGGCATAAACTAACGCATATCCGATCAACTTTCCCGCCTTTTCCGCTGCCAGACAAAGCGTATGGGGATTGGCAAGCGTCTCCATGATACTATTCTCACTCCATGAATCTGAAAAACATTGATATTCCAATTCTGCCGCGGCCGCGGCATCCCGAACTTCCAAATTCCGTATAGAAATCTTTTCTGATTTTTCCCGCTGCAGACGTTCTCTCTCCGCCTGCGACATCCGCAGGTATTCCGGCTGATGTTCCATTGCCGTTTCGTATTTTCCCGCTTTGAAATATTGAATTCCCAACGTTCCGACTACCGCCGCACGCTGTCGGTTCATATAGGCCGGTGCAAACGAGTAAGGAACTTTTAAACCCTCTGCCAGCGCCTTCTCATAAACCGGCACTCCGTCGCCTACGAACACCACCGGACGCCGGTACACGTTCAACCGCCGGAGTAATTCCTCCACCGACACAGCCATCTGCATCCGCAGCACCTGAAATACCGGTGCAACCTTCCGGGAATCTTCCTGCGTTCCCGCTCTTCTGGAAAATGTATAAATCCCGGTATACACCTGGTTTCTCCTGGCGTCCATGATCGGGCAAATCAGATCTTCACATCCGTACACCTGATAGGCCAGCCCGTCTAAAGTAGGCACGTGAATCAACGGCTTTTTCCATGCCAGCCCCAACCCCTTTGCCGTCGCCGAACCAATCCGAAGCCCGGTAAAAGATCCCGGGCCTCCCGCCACGGCAATGGCATCCACCGACGCCAGATCCAGTTCCGTCATTTTTGCCATAGCATCTATCATCGGCAGCAATGTCTGGGAATGCGTCTTTTTATAATTTATCGTATACTCCGCAATGGTTTGTGTCTCTTCCACAACCGCCACAGTTGCCGTCAGCCCGGAACTGTCAATCGCCAGTACTCTCATGCTTTCTGCCCTTTCTTTTTCACCCGGAAAGAGACTGTTGCAAAATGCAAAGAATACACAATATATAGTTGTAAGATTCCTTATAACCAAACTATATATTGTCCATATCCGCTATTTTGCAACAGCCCCTCTCACATTCTCCTGCTGCCGTCTGCAAAATATCCGCCGGCAGTCTCTGATTTTTATTCTTCTGGTACCTCCAGGGTAATCTTTCGATAATCAAAGCCTCTTTCCAGATCCTTTTCTATTCGTAACCTGATACAATCTGACGGCAAAATCTCCTCCACCAAATCGGCCCACTCAATCAGGGAAACACCCTCTCCCATCACATATTCTTCAAAACCGATTTCTTCCATCTCTTCTATATCGCCGATGCGATAGGCATCAAAATGATACAGCGGAATTCTGCCGCTTTCATAGATCTGCAGAATCGTAAAAGTGGGACTATTCACCGGTTCCGTAACTCCAAGCCCGGCAGCAAACCCCTGAGTAAACTTTGTCTTCCCGACTCCAAGATCTCCGGTCAGTGTATAAACCTCCCCTGCTTTCGCCTCCCGGCCAAGCCGCTTTCCAATCTGATATGTCTCTTTTGGACTCTTTGATTCCAGTATCATCTCTGTCCCTGTCCTCACCCTGTTACTGACAAACCGGTAAGCCGTTCCTTTCTCAATGATGGAACAGACGGATTCCGGTAAATGCCATCGTCATCCCATATTTATTACATGCTTCAATTACATGATCATCGCGCACGGAGCCACCCGGCTGCGCCACATACTTTACGCCGCTTTTATGGGCGCGTTCGATATTATCGCCAAACGGGAAAAACGCGTCGGATCCCAGAGACACCTCTGTCAACTGATCCAGCCATGCCCGCTTCTCTTCCCGGGTAAATACTTCCGGCTTCACCTGAAATGTCTTTTCCCATACACCGTCCGCCAGAATATCCATATACTCTTCTCCAATGTACAGATCAATCGCATTATCTCTGTCTGCGCGCCCGATTCCCTCCCGGAACTGTAATCCCAGCACCTTCGGAGACTGCCGAAGCCACCAGTTATCCGCTTTCTGTCCTGCCAGCCGGGTACAATGAATTCTGGACTGCTGTCCCGCGCCGATCCCAATGGCCTGTCCGCCCTTTACATAACAGACCGAATTAGACTGCGTGTACTTTAACGTAATCATAGAGATCGCCAAATCAATCTTTGCCGACTCCGGAATCTCCTTCACCTCCGTTACCACATTGGAGAAAAAATCCTCCTCAATCTTCAGCTCATTTCTTCCCTGTTCAAACGTGATACCGAACACCTCTTTATGTTCCAACGGCGCCGGAACATAAGCCGGATCAATCCGGATTACATTATAATTTCCCTTTTTCTTCTGCTTTAACAATTCCAGCGCTTCCGGTTCAAATCCCGGCGCAATCACACCGTCGGACACCTCCCGCTTAATCAGCCTTGCCGTATCCACGTCACAGACATCCGACAACGCGATAAAATCACCGAAAGAGGACATCCGGTCCGCTCCCCGCGCTCTCGCATACGCACAGGCTAACGGGGACAGTTCTCCCAAATCATCCACCCAGTAAATCCTCGCCAGATCTTCCGTGAGCGGAAGCCCTACCGCCGCCCCGGCCGGAGAAACATGCTTGAATGAAGTAGCCGCCGGAAGTCCGGTCGCTTTTTTCAACTCGCTGACCAGCAGCCATCCGTTAAAAGCATCCAGAAAATTAATATATCCCGGACGGCCGCACAGCACTTCAATCGGAAGATCGCTTCCATCCTGCATATAAATTCTGGAAGGTTTCTGATTCGGGTTACAGCCGTATTTCAACTCTAATTCCTTCATCTGTATCTTCTCCTTATTGATGTTTATTCACAATCTTTGTCTCATAAGTTCCGCTTTGTATCTCGATATAACGTACAAACAAAGACACCTTATTGTCCTCATTCAGGCTGTCCCAGAGAAGTTGCGTAAACGCTTCTATATCGTCCGGTATGGAAATTCGTTTCGGTTCCCCCTGAAAGCTCGGAAGCGGGTTTCCGTCATGCATATAGGTATGAATAAAATGCCCCTCTCCGGCTTTCGGATTCTCATAGGCAAACGTATATCTGCAGCAACTCCTGGGATCTCCCTGATTGCTCTTCAAAATCGACATGGCATAATTATACATTCCGTTTTCCAGATGCATAATTCCCGAAATACGCGGGGTATAATTGGGACCGTCCGGTTCAAACTCTCTGGTACGCAGAGACTGCTCAAATGTAAGCTGCCTGTCCATCCCCTCGTAGATCGTATCCGTCTGGTCCCCATTGGTTACAATCGTCTTATTCCCAAGAACGCGAACCGGCGCATAAATGATCAGACTGGGATCGGTCAGCTTTGACGGATCAAACGCTTGTGTGCGGATCCCTTCTCCATCTTCCACAAAAATACGATTCCGGCTGTTCTCACTGCGCCCCATAATAAAATAGGCCGTAACCGCTTTTGTCCCGTCCGTGCTCTTCCCAATGATAATCCCTCTTCCCGGATAAGAATTATTCCTCAATTCCTGCTCAATGGATAACATATTCATTCGATGTCTCTCCTTTTCTCATCTGCCCTTTTAACCTGCATCTTTTTTCTGCCAGTGTATTCATTATAACTGTGAACCCTTTGAAGTTCAATATCAATTCCTGCTTTCTGTCCTTTTTCGGTGTTCGTAAATAAAATCCCCTACTTTACTTTCAGGAATTCCCAGTACATAGGAAAATTCACTGTAAAGCGCATGTTCCAGAAGCTGCTGATACCGCTTATCCATACTCGTGATGCTGCCTCTGCGTACCGTGCGCTCGTAAAGCGTCTTCAATACTCTGATCCAGCTCTCCGGCAAGTGGCCTGAAATACAGTCTTTGTATTCTCTCTCCCGTAACTTCTCATTCTGCACCCACAATATCTCAATGTCATCCATTCTGTCAATTAATTCAAAAATCGCTTTTTGCTCGATAGGCTTCCTGATGTTTTTCTCATCGTCTATCGGGACATAGGCCCGATCCTTTTCATTTACTACAGACTGCAGCGTGTAATACTGCTTTTTCCGGTCGGCAAACGTAAAATCCAGTGTTCCGACCTTTTCCACCTTATATACTCCTTTCCACTTATAAACGACAGCATCGCCCTGTCTGATCATGCATAGCCTCCTTTCCAAACAATCATTTTGTTCCCTGAAAACACGATGAGTAATTTAACCTTCCATTTCTGATTCCGGCATTTCCACACCGTATCGTTCTGACAATTATAAAACCCGTCCCCTATCAGTACCGCAAGCGGCTTACAATTTTCGCTCTACTTTTATATTAACACTTTTTTTGCAGATTGATAAGATGTTTTTTCGTTATTGACTTTCATTTATCACAATGTTAATATGAATCTGCTGATTATTATTACTTTATTCACATGCGAGGATATCATGATAGATTTACACTTTTCCAGTATACAAGGTGAAAACATCGTTCATTCAAAATACACAATCAAACCTTATAATCATTTTATGTATATACAACCGGCTAAAAATTTTATAACAAAAAAAATAAATCCTTTAGAGGATATTGACACCCTGATTATGGATATTCTGGATACGGCTCAAGTTATCTCTTCCTGTAAAAAATATATGCAGTTTTTGTCTAAAATCTCCGAAAATACTTTTGTGTTTGAAAAACATTTCTGGAGATACCCTGATTTTTTCGAAAACAAAAATCATCCGGAAGCCATCACTATTACAAATGCGCTTCTGGTCTTTGTAGAAAAATACGGCCTTCCTGAATGGGAACTTGAACGGGATACTAAGGCAATCCTCCCCCCGGAATATTGTATCAACTCCTCCTCAAAATCAGAATATGCCGCCTCCAACGATTATTTAAAAACTTTTCTTACCGATAAGATTGCCCAGCAGGAAAAAATCGCCTTCCCGGTCTGCAGCCTGACCTTATTTTTTCTCGATTTTTACAATATATTTACAATCAACCGAACCAGCAAATTAAAACGGGTAGAGCACTGCCGCCTGTTTTTCCGTAATGAACCGGGCAAAGAACCAGAACTGACCGCCGCCGCCACCGGCCTGAAACCCAGTATCATACTGGCTTTCATCACTTTCACCACAGGACACCACAAAGCAGTACATATCTGTAAGCATTGCGGAAAGCATTTTATTACCACGGACGCCCGCTCCGAATACTGCTCCCCAAAATGCAGAGCTTCCTATAATACAGCTCAAAGCAGAAAACGGCAAAAACGGCAGGGAAAAGAAACTTTCTGAGCCTGTCTATTGCCCCAAAACAACTGATACGTATACTACCGCAAAGCAGAAATGATACAATATAAGAGAGTTTATGCAGGCCATGTCTCTCTTATATTGTATCATTTTGGGATTTTACCATTTTTATACTGCTGCTTTCCATCGTTGCTATATATTTTAAACGGCAAGCTTTAATATTTGATAGCAGTTTTCCGGAGTCGCTTTCACCAATGAACCCCAGGTAAAACCGCCCATCTGAAGCTGCGCCATCTCTACAAGCGTCTCCATAATTTTCTCGTCTCTTCCGTCAATTCCGACTTCGTGTAAACGCGTCGGCATACCGATTCTCCGGAAGAACGCTTCCAGACGACAGATTCCTTCTTTCGCCCTCCTCTCCATATTCTCCATATCAGGGGATACCCCAAACACATTAGACGCAAATACCGCAAATAATTCTATATTATCCTTATACACATATTTCATCCACGCCGGAGTAATGACCGACAGTGTTGCGCCGTGCGCCGTGTCGTTAAAACTGCTGATCGCCATCCCGACGGCATGTGACACGCAGTCCGCCTCTTTTCCGAATCCCAGCAAATCGTTATGGGCAATTGTCGCCGCCAGCATCACTTCCGCGCGCGCGTTGTAATCCTGCGGATTTTCAAGAAGAACCAGGGCGGCATCCATCACCGTTCTCAGCAGCCCCTCGCTCATCCTGTCAACCAGATCCGTATGCTTTGTCCTGGAAAAGTAGCGTTCCATTGCGTGACTCATCATATCCGTGATACCACAGAAGGTCTGGTACGGCGGAAGCGTATAGGTAAGCTCCGGGTTTTGAATTGCAAATACCGGCCGGATCATATCGTTTACAAGCCCCAGCTTTACTCCCACCTCTTTGTCCGTAATCGTTGAAGTTCCGGAAGATTCGCTTCCTGTGGCCGGAAACGTAACCACAACCCCTACGGGAAGTGTCGCTTCCAGGCTTTCTTCGCCTGTCCATAATTTTCTCGTTTCTCCCTGGTGTAGCGCACCCGCGCCAATTCCCTTTGCCGTGTCTATCACACTTCCGCCGCCGACAGCCAGAATAAAATCAATCTGCTTTTCTTTTACAATCCGGATTCCCTTCAGAACCGGCGCCATCTCCGGATTTGGTTTTACTCCGGTAAACTCCCAGTAAGGCAGATTTTCTTTCTTCAAGGACTGTTCGATCTCATCTATCAGCTTCCGCTCGTATGGCTGTCCATAAAATACAATCAGAACTCTGCAGGCGGCATCCCGCCACATCTGTTCCATATTCTGCTCCGCAAATCCCGGCTTTTCGCTTTTTACCTTTTCACACGAGTGGCTGCTAATCTTTTTTTCTTTTCCGTCAAGACTATAAATCGCCGCTTTTACATTTGTAGTACCGCGATCTATACCCAGTAAGTATTTTTTCATTGCCGTTCTCCCATTATTCTCCTTATGACCGCGCGGCTCCAGCCTTCCAGGCGCCTCCGGCGGCGCTTGTTCGGCGCAGTCTAAATGCAAAATTCAGACAGGCCCGGCCTCTGTTCAAACCAACACATGTCCCTTCCGGCCCATCAACGCACGCGATTAATCGGGACGATGCATGTAACACGCCGTTCTGTGAACAATTCCTATTTATGCGCGATATTCTTCAAATCGACAGATTGTGTATGATACACTTCAAATAAATGAGATACCTCTTCCCTTGCACGTTTCTGAATCACTCCAAGTACGGCGGGAAGCTGCATTTTATTGCCGTTAGCCTCAATTGCCGCCCGCGCCGCCTCTGTTGTATTCAGAAACAGGCCTGTACAAAAATTGATTTTGCTGATTCCATGGGAAACCGCGTTTCTAAAGTCCTCATCAGAAAGGCCGGATCCGCCGTGCATAACAATTGGAATCTCTACCCTTCCCCGAATCTCATCCAGAAGCTCCAGATTGAGTTTCGGTGTTCCCTTATACACTCCATGAACTGTTCCAAACGCAATCGCAAGCGCGTCTACCCCGGTCTCTTTCGCGAATCGTTCCGCCTCCCCGGGATTGGTAAAAGCATCAACGTCAACCTCATTGCCGTCGTTATTATTTCCTTCTCCGCCCGCTACATGGCCGATTTCCGCTTCCACACTGATTCCGCACGGCCTCGCCGCCTCAACCACACGTTTTGTCAGTGTCACATTTTCTTCATAGGAGAGTGAAGAGCCGTCAATCATCAAAGAACTAAAACCGTATTTAATCCCATTCATACATTCTTCATAGGACGCCGCATGGTCAAGATGCAGACACACCGGAACAGAAGACTGTATAATCCGCAGCCGTGCATATTCAAAGAAACAGGGATCCATTTCCTTCAATAAGAACCCCGGAATCATCAGGATTACAGGTTTATTTTCTGCCTCCGCCTGCTGAAGCACTGCCTCAAAAAGTACATGGTTGTCCGCCCCAATGGATGGTACCGCATACTTTTTTTCACGGGTTTCTAATAAAATCTGTTTTAATGTTACGAATGCCATCTCTTTATCCTCTACTTTCTTCTTTCTTCTAATTCTGCCAAAATACCGTCGTATGTTTTTTTGTCAAGCGCATAGGGGATAACCGCCGCCGCGCCCAGCAGCCCGCCGATGATCAATACCGCCGCGTTAGACCAGTAAATCCCGTTTACCGCATGTTCCGCCTGCTGCTTTGCTCCCGGAACGTATCCGATAACTGTGAGCACAACACCGACCAGCCAGCCTGAAACTCCCTGTGCAAGCTTATTCGCAAAAGTACATGCCGAATACACGGACCCCGGCGCTCTCACTCCTGTCCTCCATTCACCGTATTCTACGGCGTCCGGAATCGTTCCCCACAGGATCGGGAAACTAAATGTCAGACACAGGCCGAACATCACTGCTGTAACATAAAGCATCAAAACGCTTTTCGTTCCAAGCAGAAATACAATCCCTGTCAGCGCATAAAATCCGCCCCCAAACAAAAGCATTCCTCTTTTTCCCAGCTTTTCCGTCATCTTCGGAACCACAACCAGGGAAAGCATCGCCGCGAAAAACACCAAAGAACCAATGATTCCTACCAAATCTTTCCGCCCTACATAGACCACACAATAATAAATATTATACGCAAACTTAAAATTTACGGTCGTGTTAAAGAAAAACATCGAAATCACAAGGCACAGCGCCGGTTTATTATGCAAAATCGACTGATAAGTTTCCTTAAGCCGCAGATCAGGTTTCGCCGGCTCTAACCGTTCTTTCACCCCGTAAAACAGCCAGAATAACGCCGCCGTACTGATAACCGCAAACAAAATTGCCGTTCTTTGATACCCCTGCGCGTCATCTCCCGCCCCGAAATATGCAACCAGTGGAATCGTCGCATAGGTTACAAGCAGGCTCCCGATATTGGAACCAATATTCCGGAACGTAGACAGCACGGTTCTCTCGTTCATATCTTCTGTCATCACATTATTCAGCACGCCATATGGTACGTTAATCACTGTGAACAACATATCAACCCCAATATATGTTACATAGGCCCATACCAGCTTTCCTCCCTGCCCCAGATCAGGACAGGTAAACTGCAGAACAAACAAAATCGCGATTGGTATAGCCGCCCTTCGGATCCAGGGCCTGTATGTGCCATGCTTTGTAGGTTTGCCCTTATCTACTATAAAACCCATCATCGGATCATTTACCGCGTCCCAGATATTCGCAACCAGACACATTGTTCCTACCGCCATCGCCGAAATGCCGTCGATTTCTGTATAAAAATAGATTGCATAGCTGGCAATAAATGTCGCCAGGAGGTTTGCAGAAACATCTCCCATCGAATATGCTATTTTTTCACCTAATTTTAGCTTTCCCTGCATAATTCTTCCCTCTCTGCATTCACGATGCATTTCACGCTGCATTCTTCCTGTCTGCAATTTCCTTCATAATTTTATCGTATTTTTCAGAGTTCAGGTCATAGGGAATGAGCAAGACTATTGTCACAATCCCTCCCACAACAAGTACTGCCGTCATGGCAATCTGAACCGCCGGCGCAACGGAAGCAGCCTGTACCTCTGCCATACCGTCGAACCCGGTCGCCGCAAGAACAACACCGATCAGCCAGCCGGATATAGCCACTCCCAGTTTATTGGCAAAAGTTGCCGTAGAGTAAATAAATCCAGGAGCACGCACACCGCTTGTCCATTCCCCGTATTCAATACTGTCCGGCACCATCCCCCAAATCGGTGTGAAGGTAAAGGTAAGGGTAAGCCCAAACAACACAGCGCCCAGATAAACAGCCGCAACGCTTACTCCTCCGAAATAGAAGACACCCCCATCGGCAATCATAATAAAGCAGCCGAAGATCAATGTTCCTTTCTTTCCGATTTTATCCGACACAATCGGAACCAGCGGCTTGGAAACCAGGCCCACCGCAAATGCGATCGCCGCTGTAATCCCGATTACCGCTTCATTATTCAGATAGTACGCACAATAGTATGCGTTAAATCCAAATTTGAAAATAACCGCCGTATTCATCACAAGCATAACCAGCATCATAATTACCGCCGCTTTATTTCCTTTTAATGAACGGACAGATTCACGCAGCGGCATATTCTCTTTCGGCTGTACCAGTCTTTCTTTGCATCCCGCAAACGTAAGCATCAGGCAGGCAAATCCGATCACGCCGAGCAATGCCGCAGCTTTAAAATATCCGTCAGTCTCCACTCCTTTTCCCAGAAAGGTCACCAGCGGCAAAAGACAGTATGCACCAAAAATATTTGCCACGTCCGATCCCATATTCTTATAGGTGGACAGGCTCATTCTCTCCGAAATGTCCGGAGTCATCACATTACACATTACCCCGTACGGTACATTTACCGCGCTGAAAAAGCTTTTCATTCCAAAAAATACAACATAGGCCCAAACCAGTTTGCCGCCGTCTCCAAGCTTCGGTGTCATAAAACATAACGTGGAAAATATTCCCAGAGGAACCGACCCCCATAAAAGCCAGGGCCGGTAACTCCCCCATCTGCTCTTTGTACGGTCAGCGATAATTCCCATAACCGGATTAAACACGGCGTCCCAGATTCCAACCGCCAGGGAGAGTGTTGCCGTTGCGGCCGCGGATATTCCATATACCGTCGTCCAGAAAAAGATCAGATATGTAGAAGCTGTTGTGTAAATCAAGTTTGCCGACACATCCCCCGCACCATAACATATCTTCTCACGAAGAGAAAGTTTACTGTTATCCATATTCTTTTCCTCACTTCCATTATTATTTTCACTTTTTTCCACATAATAAAACGATTTGGAACACATTTCCTTCCGCGCGCATAAAAGTAATATGAAAATAGATTTATTATATATTTTTATCATAATCATATTACACTATTTTGTCAACCTATTTTTGTGCTATCTTTTCATTTTATTTGAATTATTTTCTAGTTTTTTGTTGACTTTTCCATAATATAGTGGTATTTTAGCATTAAATCAACGATTTGAAAGGAGAGGTTGTGATATGAAA
The DNA here is from genome assembly GCA_910574195.1 of Lachnospiraceae bacterium. Classification (GTDB taxonomy): domain Bacteria; phylum Bacillota; class Clostridia; order Lachnospirales; family Lachnospiraceae; genus Schaedlerella. The sequence goes on from CAJTBF010000016.1 coordinate 15,084, forward strand.
TCAGTAGTATTATATGACGCAGGAAAGACAGAACTTCGTGATATGCCTGTACCGGAAATAGGAGACGGTGACATTCTCATTGAAGTAAAAGCCGCCGGCATCTGCGGAGGCGATATCCACTTTTATGACGGTACAATGGAAGGCATGGGAGAATATCCCATGATATTAGGCCATGAATTCGCCGGTATTATCGCAAAAAAAGGAAAAAATGTAGATCCCTGTTGGAAAATCGGCGACAGAGTCGTATCAGAGAACACCGGATATGCCTGCGGACGCTGCCCGGCATGTCAGGAAGGGAATTTCGTAAGCTGTGAACAACGCGGAACCCTTGGCGTAAGTATGGACGGTGGTTTCACAAAATATGTAAAAATCCCTGAACAGATCCTTCGTCTCTATCCGAATTGTCTCTTCCATATTCCGGAAAATATCGGTTTTGATGAAGCAACTGTGCTGGAACCTTCCAGCAACGCTTATAAAGCAGTCATTCAGGAGGGCGGTATTATGCCCGGTGATGTAGTCGTCGTGTTCGGTGCAGGCACTCTCGGGCTGCAAAGCGTACAGCTAAGCAAAATCGCGGGAGCTTCCAAAATTATTCTAATCGGATTATCGGGAGATAAAACAACGCGCTTCCCGCTAGGCCAAAAGCTCGGTGCGACACATTGCCTGGCAGCCGACGAGACGGATAATATTGTCTCCGTCGTAAGAGAGCTTGCAGGACCGATCGGAGTTGCACTGACCATTGACGCCGCCGGCGCCCCGATATGCCTCTACCAGGCAACAGAAATAACACGTTCTATCGGACGCGTTATTAGAATCGGCATGAACGACGCTCCCTATGGATACGGAATGAACCATTTAAACGAAAAATCCCTGATTATCCGCGGACACATGGGATACAACACCGTTTCCTGGAGACAGTGCATCGCTCTCGCCGAGGCCGGAATCCTGGATTTAAAAAGCATTATTTCCCACCATATGCCTCTCGATGAATTCGACAAAGGATTTCAGATTACCATCAGCCAGGAAGCTACAAAAGTTATTTTGACACCCATTGAATAAGAAAGGTTATTAAAATGCTAAAAATATTATGTACAGCAGAATTTGATAAAACATATCTGGATATTTTATCCGAATTCGCAGAAGTCAGACAGCGGGGATTCAGTGTAAATCAGGATTTTCGCGAAATGCTCACAAAAGAAGAACTGATCAACGAATTAGGCGACGCGGATATTTTTATTGTCGGCTATGATAAGGTTACAGACGAAATTATCAGATCCGCTCCGGATTTAAAGCTGATTCTCAGCGTTCGGGACGGCCCGGAAGAAAATATCGATGTAAAAACCTGCAAAGAATTGGGGATTCCTGTTCTTTTCAGCGCCGGAAGGTGCGCGCGCGTCGTACCTGAGCATACCATGCTATTGATTCTGGCCTCCGCACGTCCTCTGATCTGGGCGAACAATGCGCTTTACAGCGGTCTTTGGTCAAAAGAAACCCAGATCAAAGAGCCGGAGCGTTATTTCAACTTTTTTAAAAGGATTGACGAGAGTCATGAAATCTACGGAAAAACACTTGGTATCGTGGGCGCCGGCAGGAACGGCGTCGGTCTTGCACAGCGCGCGCAGGCATTCGGCATGAAAATCATCGCTTTCGACCCTTATGCCGATAAAAACAGAATGGATTCTCTCGGGATAGAGTTGGTTGATCTGATGACATTAATGAGCGCTTCAGATTATGTCAGCATGATGGCCCGGGTGACGCCGGAGACTACCGGCATGATCGGAAAAAAGGAATTCAGCGCCATGAAGCAGGATGCCTGTTTTGTAAATACAGGCCGCGCAGCCCTGGTTGATAATGCCGCTTTATTGGAAGCTCTGCAAAACGGCAGAATAAGAGCTGCTCTTGATGTGTATGACGCAGAACCCATTTCACGGAACAGCCCGCTTCTTAAACTGGATCCTTCCCGTGTATTATTATCCCCGCATTTCGCAGGATGCAGCGTTGAAAGAATCAATTTTCATTCCAAAGCGGCCACAGATAATATCCTGCATTTCTTAAAGGGAATTGAAAACAGTCATATGTATGACAAAGAAGTAATACATACAGAAGAATATACAAAACGTGGAGGGGTATTGTGGAACAGCATGAAATGATTTTAACCTCTGATTCTTAAAAAATCCCGAAAAAGAGAGACTCCCTGGAAATATGTAAGGCTTTTGATCCTTGGAAATTCCATGGGACTCTCTTTTTCTTTTCTCCATATATTTTAAGACTCGTAGGTACTCTTTATGTAATCCGGAAAAATCTGCCGTATCTTTTCCACCACGGGCCGTATCTTTCCCAGCGCCTCTTCCCTGCTCTCTCCTTTTGACGTCACACGGATCAGGCAGCCGTCGTCCTTGGCATAGGTTGCAACCGTCGGATCGGTATAATCCAGCAGACTCCCCAGCAAATCTGCCGCCGGCGCCTCTCCGACTATCTCCGGCGGAGCCTCCTTCGCAGATTTCAGCTTTATATTCACGGAAACAATGGTGCCGCCACACAATTTTCGCAAATAAGGCTCACAGGATTCCCGAAACATCGGCTCCAGTTCTTTCGGTGGCCCGGGAAGAAGAATCACCGTCTTTCCCTCCTTCTCTATGATACACCCCGGCGCCGTTCCATGATGATTTTGCAGTACAACCGCGCCCTCCGGAACATCTGCCTGCTTCTTCTGGCTCTCCGATATATCAGGTACCCCGAATGCATGAATCCGTTCCACCAGATTGTCATATGCCGCCTGATCGCGCACCAGCTTTCTGCCCAAAAACTCCGCAATCCGTTCTTTCGTCATATCATCCTTTGTCGGTCCCAGGCCGCCGCATAGAATCACCATATCCGACCGGGACAGCGATAAGCGGATACATTCTACAATCCGTCCGGGATTATCCCCTACCACGGTCTGATAATGCATCTCCAATCCCAACTTTGCCAGCTCCTTCGAGAGAAACTGCGCATTGGTATTCAGGATATCTCCCAACAGCAATTCCGTTCCGACGCAAATCAGTTCTGTTGTCATCTGTTCTCCTCCTTTAATTGATCATAATTTTTCTCTGGGCATACAAGATTTAACTTCTTGATATAATTTGAATCTATGTTAATAAACTTTATATTCCCATCAAACTCAAACACTATTTTACCTCTTTTTCAAAAAATGTGGGAAGTTATAGCAACTTCCCACTCGTTAATGTTCATCTCTTTACAGATTGATTACCAAAGGTTAATGGAGACCTTCTTTCTTTATTCTTACCAACGAAATTGCAAAAATATCTGTATCTGCACCTTTTCTATAAATACCGATATGCAGTCCCGGCAGAATAATAAGAGGTTCAACCGAACTTCTTACTTATATTATACTCATTTTCTACCAAATATCTACTAACATTTTATACAAAAAAACAGACAAAATCCCCAAAGCATATATGTTCTGGGGATTGAAATACTCCATTTGTCATCTCTTGGAGAACTGCAAGCCGCATAAAATAAGGCTTTACAGGCTATTTGTGTGCTACAAGTGTGTTAAGCATTTTCCTATAAGACCCCCACGGCATTGTATTTTAAAGAAAGTAAAAAGGTAGCAATCCATTATGAACCCTGCCTAAACAATCCTTATTCCGCTTTTAATTCTCTTTTATACTTATAGAATGTATTCCTTGCAAGCCCTATCAGCTTCATACAATCGGTATCTGACAAAGTACCGTTAAAATCCTTACTATGCTTCTGTATCTGTTTCTTTGCTTCAATGGATTTTTTCGTCGTCAGCTTTGCCTCCTGCTTCTGTCCGATCTGCTTCCCGTTTAATCTCGCTGTTTCTATGCCCTCTTTCGTTCTCTGATGCAAATCCTGTACCTCTTTCTCCGACTGCTCAAAAGCAAGTCTTATCTGTTCCTTTGCAAGTGACATAAGATATTTATTTACACCCTCTAAGATAAAGTCAACATTTGTTCCGGTCATTGATATATTGCTCTCTAATGCTTTCTTATATATGCTTGTGTTGATATGCGGCTCTTTCAGAAATACACCATATTCCATTCCGGTCTGTCCTGCTTTGTTCTTGTATATACTTCCTGTATTATCACAGCCTTATCATAACTGCCCTTAATATTTCTAATCTGCCTGCCAATACTCTGCTGTTTTGTACTTATCCGGCAATATCCATACATACACATAAGCAATGTCCTCTCTTTTAGTATCATTTCTATCGTTCATCTGTTTTGATACTTCTATTTTACCTCTTGTTATTGTTGTTAATAACTTTTGATACTATTTTTGTATACATTACTTTTGATACTTATTATTAAAATGCAATTGATGGATAAACAGACTTATGATATACTTTGTGACATAGGAAACCAGAGAGCCAAAGGCGGCATTACCCCTCTTATTCTTCGGAGGGTATAAAAGCCCTCCAGACGAAAGAAAGGAGGGCGATACAATGATTACATATCAGGACTTATTTTTATTCTGTACGTTCTTTGTTGCCCTTATCAGTCTGCTTTATCAGATTTTTAAGGACAAAAGAAAATAGCCGCCAACTACTCGCAATAGTTGACGGCTGTTACTTTGTAACACGCTAATGTTATTGTGAGGGGTAGCCGCTTCTCTGGCTTTCCCTTTTCTATAATATAGCATAATCCCCGGATAAATTCAAGAATAAATTCCGTTAAGTTTGTGTGCCTAAAATGAAATTTTAAATACAAACAAGCATATAGAGATACTCATTGACGCTTGCCCCTATTTCAGAACATATTTTCTTTATCCTATCCTTTTCGCCTTTGGGTATGACAAAATTTATCCTGTCGTAATGCTCTTTGATATGCCGGTTCTTATATGCTGTTCTATCCATGAAAACACCGCCCTTTTCTTAATAACCGCATTATACAAAAGTCTTACGCAAGACACAAGATTTTTATACCCTCGTTTGTGTGCTATGTGTGTACTACGCTTCAAAATTCAGCACTTTTTACCACAATTTTAAAAAACACAGATATAAAGAAAACCCTTGAAAATACTGGACTTTCAAGGGTTCTATAAAATCTCTTATATTGTCTGTAATTATCTCTTGGGTAACCGAGATTAACGTTTGGGTAACCGAAAATACTGGAAAATCAAGGGGTTACACGGAAAGTTGTTGCAAATATGTTACAAACCCAGAGCATCTCACAGCGATTGAGGACACCTCTCTTATTCCCGGGTGCTGATAAGTACCCGGGATCTTAATCAGTCTAGATTTCTACTATACGACTTAACTTTTCAAGTCGTATACAAAACAATTTTCATCTGGTAGCTTACACGGTTTTTTGTCAATATAACTCTACTTCACTTTCCAATGTCCAAAACGCTTTCCACCCTCACGAACAATCTTCCCCTGTTCGGAAAGCTTCTTCATTGCCCGCTGTACGGTTGTTATGGAGCGGTCTGTTTTTGCAGCTATTTGCTTTTGACTGAGTCTATTATCCTCGGTCAAAAGTTGGATTATCTGTTTTTCCAAAACATCTTTTAAAACATCATTTTGATGTTTTGGAATTTCTACTTTCTTTTTGTCGCATATTATTATTTTATAATAGAATGCTTTTCTTTCAGCATTCTATACGCCTTGTAGACACCTTGTAACACCTTTTAATACCTTTTAATTGCCTTTTATTTTAATGAATAAGTGTGTGCTGCATCATATTTATTACCATTTATCACAATAATTCCCATATCCAACAAATGGTTAAGACGTTTTGAAATTGTGGCATTTGACTTTTTTGAAATCTCACATAATTCAGAGCGCGTAACTGTAACTTTTCCCGCCATATATGTTAAAATCAATTTTTCCAATTCATCCAAGCTACTCCATTCATTCTGTCCTATGATTTCCTTAGCCCTATCCTTTTGTCGTAAATTTCTTGCAGCAATATTATTTTTAAGGACGAGCTTAACTGTCTGTTCCGGTTCGGAATACACTGGAGGATCAAGATAAAACGCTTTCATATCGGAAAAAATTCTCTTGACACCCTCATTTAATTCCCTGACCCATCCAAATTCTGTAAGCACACGAGCTATTCTTGGATTTCTGGAATAACGCGTAACCTGTATATTTTCTATATTAACAATATTGGGTAATTTCCCCGGACTTTGAATTTCAAGACGATCGTCAAACATCGTCACCTTTATATAACTGCCTGCCATTCCATACTCACGGTGCGCGACTGCATTTACAACGCCCTCTAACCATGCAAACTCCGGATACTCCGGTACTATCTGAAACATACCTGTTTTCGGATTAAGGGCTGTAAATTCACGTAACTGTGTGGCAATAAAATCTTTCGCTTTATCTATAATTCTTAAAATCGGATACTCAATATTAACATCTTTAATTATATTTATATTTGTCCCTACTTGTTCTACCGTTCCATCATATCTTAAAAAACGAATTCTGCAATTTGGATAAAACTGTTGAATATTTTCAGCAAAAAGAAGTACCGCAGCATTTGTCAGATGTGATTCTCCATTTATCTTTTTTATAAAGCCTCTTGCCCTAAGCATCTGCTCTGTATCAACATCTTCTGCTCCGATGTTTCCCTTATACAGCGCAATTAATTCAGAATCAAGATCTGAGATTTCTGCATCCATATTGCATTCATCTTCGAAATGTCTTGTACTTTTGCTATATTCAAGATTTCTTAAATCTTCACCTTTTAGTTCTTTAGTACGATCACCGATTCTGAGAAATGTTGAGCCATTGTTTGTCCGGATAACCTGGTCTGCACTTGAAAAAATATGCAACAAAAGTAATCTATCTGGATTTCCCTCAGTATTGATGACATTTATAAACTCTTCCTTATACTGTGGCATAGGCCTGCAGTAATCTTTGGGTGCGGAAACAAAATTATTTATCTTATCCGCCCCAAAGCTATTTATGCCCTCCAGCTTTCTTGTTTTATCACTAATTCCAATAACAACAGTTCCTCCTTCTGCATTTGCAAATGCGGAAATCAGATCTGCGATGTCGGACGGCTTAATTCTTGCCGATTTTCTATCAAAATATTTATTTTCATCTTCTTGGGTTATATATGATAATGTCAAAATTGGATTTATTCGAGATTTAACATCACTCATTAACTACTACTCCTCCTCAGACTATGTTGTAATCAGAAATAAAGCTCAAAATTTCGCCGAAAGATATTAGGGATTATCATTATCAGCCAGTTTAATCCCCTTGAAACACTCTTTATTAATTGCAGTACCGATGATGAAAAAATTGCTCTATCTCCCATAAAATCATTCTAAAAATTGACGTTTCCATCCTACATTTTTCCAGCTGTTATCATAATTTAATTTCATTCAAGGTCACTTATTTACATTCTTTCTTTTTTATTAACCTTTGTCAACCATGCCCCCAGCCGTATCTACCACGCAGGTAGAAACTAATGGCATTGTCATAGATACAGCAAGTAAAACAGCGATCATCACTTCTAATCCACCGATACCAAACCAAGTTCGTCCAATCCGTTATGAGTCTCTTAATTGTGAATACACACTACATAGCTAATTTTTTAAAATCTTCCTTACTTATTTTAATTCCACAAGCAGTAAGCCTTTTGGAACGATCAAAATAGATTTTATCTAGCACAGTTTCTTTTTCCGCTGCTATGCCGTAATGTAATAATCTATGGCAAATCGGACATAAACAAATAATATTTGCATAAACATCCAGACTTTTTGAAAATTTATTTTGATATTTCATAGACAATGCATGATGCCCTTCCATATAAGGATGTCCTGTACTTTTGGCAGTAAAAGTTTCATGCGTTTCATCTATCTCGCAAAGGTATCCTGCTGCTTCTATAGATTGCATTTTTATTATTGATGATCTTCTCCAGGTGTCTGATGAATAAGTATATTTCCCCTTGACAGGTACTTCCATATCCATAACCTGTATATGTTTATGAATATTATAAAATCCAACTCCTTTGGCAAATTTATAATAGTTATTGAGACCAGCACTATACATTTGATGTCCTCGTTTATCTAAAGAAAGAAATTCAGGATCAGCATAAAGATATTCTCTAATACGCTCCAAGCTTTCAATATTTTGTATTTCATATACAGTTTCTTTTAACTTTTCTTTTTTTACCAAATATCTGGAAATATGTTTTAATGCGCCTTGGTAATGTTTTACTGTCGAATCTGAAACTCTTCTTATTTCTTTAAGGTATTTGGCATAATACGTCATAAGTATATAATGATCCGCCATATTCATCACTCTCATTTGTTCTAACTTAATACTTTTATTACTCTCTTTTTCTTTCCATTTCAGTCTATAATTAGCCGAAAATCTTTTATTATGTCCTAATTTTGAGGCTTTAATTTTTCATCACTGTATATTGATTTAACTATCATTTAATTAAAGAAATACACTATAATAAAAAATCACCAGATAAAATCACTCCAAAATCCGGTATCCCTATTATCATATGTTCCGACAAGCAAACCTCTATCCAGAAATTCATTCCTCTCTTCACAACATGTTTCAGGAAGTAATGCACAAGTGTGGCACGCAGCAAGATTTAAAGAATCACGCCCCTGCCCTTTACTCATTATACAAACCGGATCATTTGAGCAGACTTTCGCCTTTTCAAGCGCTTTACGAAAAATATTAGGAAATGCATCAGGTCTCCCCTGCCTTACAAGCCCTCCCAAAGTTCCTTCAGAATCTCCGCTGGCTGTATAAATAAAGATTCCTGCCATAGATTCTTCCCTATTTCCATTATAGCAGTACAAACGCTCACTCAATGATGCAATACTGTATCCGCATTCGAAACTCAATTGAGAGATCAAAATATGTGACAAAGTATGTAACATAACCATTTGAGGAGTAATGTCTTTAGGATGATTACGTCCGATAAACGAAAAATCATAATTCTGCTGAAGTCTCGCACAACGCTCTCTTACTTCCTGGCAACTCTCAACCCACTTATTAATATCTTCCCGAATAAATTCTATAAAAATCCCTTCACCTTTAACTTCATATGCAGGATACCATCGAGTTTCTTTTTCTTTAATATCAACATACCCGCAATCTTCGGTACTGCTCACAGGTGTAAGTCTTGAAAAACCGACCAGTGCATTTACTACTCTCACTTTATCAACTAATACAATTGACTTGATGTGTGGAATGTGATATTCAGCAACATTCATCTCTTCCCTTGAAAAATCACCTAATATGTCTTCCGGTGGATTCGGTGCAATCCCGTTGAGCGCATAATATTCTTCCAATTTGTACTTTACACTTGTCACATCATTTACTTTATTGTCATTTTCAGTCAACCATTTTCTCTCAAGGACCTTCGACACTTCAGAAGCCGGGAGTCCGACTTCTAATCCTATTTCTTCAGACCATTTCCTAAGGCGGTTCCTTACTCTTTCTTCTCGTTCATCCTCATCATAATCGCTGATTCTGGCAATGCAATCCGCAAAAGCTTTACTCCCTTCAATTTTTTTATTAATTTTATCAGCATATGGAGGTATTACAAGCGAACTGTAAACCAGAGGGAAATATACAGAAGATGCTCCCCTTTGTACCGTATGAGGATAACAGTTGCATTTTTCTTTTACATGCTTAAAAGGATGATTACCGGAACATATAAAATCACTCCTTCCGTTTTTCTCATCCATTGTTTGAAAGCAATCCTTATCAAAAGCTCCTTTTAATGTAGTTCTGGCACCGCAAGTGGTACATCGTACTGACAATCCCTCAAGTCCTTCAGTCCCTGATGCACCGGTTTTAAATTCCAGTGAAGGTGAAGAGCAGATAGGTTTCTTGGCTTTATCATGGACCCATTCCACCCATGGGAAATCATTCAAATGACCCTTTTCACATACTGTAACAATACGAGAAACAACCAGATCCTGATGGCATTTGGGACATTGCATATGTTTTATCATATACGGATCTTTTGCAAGATCCCTGTCTTTGGCCTTTTCTCTGTACTCCTGTTGCCATTTCGATAAAGGCTGAAACCTTCTGCATTTCGGGCAGAAATACCATTGTGGGAATCTGTCATATGCTATATTCTCCGGCGTTGCGAAATAATCAACATTTAGTGCTTTGGCAAAACGATCATCATATATTCTCTTTGTTTTCGTCCAATACTCGGGAGCGGCAGTAACAAGTGTCTGATCCTGAAAATCAACCATTGCACCAACGCCGTATTGTAAAACAGCCTGTGCAGCTCTTACCGAATGTGTAACTTTATTTAAATCCTGTTTTGATTTTATTTGTACCTGCATATTAATCCTCCCAGATAACAACCTGCCCATTTACCTGCATATCTACATTTCTCATTGAAGTCATAGTTTCAATTGCATCATCATAAGTATCTGAATTAAATTGTTTTAACAAGCGCTTCTCCAAATTAAGATTTGAAGGCGGCGTTACCATAAAGCGCCTTCCAAAATACAACTGTGTTTCAGGTTCATCAGAATGACACTCATCAACTATTTCCTGCCACTTATCAACGAATTCTTTGATTTCATGTCGTGCAAGACCAGATTCGTCACGTAATAACGGAAAGCTTCTTTCATTAATGTCTTTCATTCGATTTACGACAAAATTTTCTACCTTCTCAATATCCGTCTTAAAATACTCCTCATCAAAATTACCTGCATCTTTGTCAGAGATCAGACTGTCCATTTGTCTAATTAATGTGACAATGACAGCATGTAAGGCCCTCTCTCTGGCAGGTTTTGAGAACGGGGTTGCTCCTGTCGGCTCAACAAATCTGTAGAAGGATTCATGGTAAGGTCTAAATTGCTCATAATGTGACCGATCCCTGCTCTTTGTAGCATCGTATTGGACAAAAACCACACCCGGATAGGATCTTCCGACACGGCTGGAGGCCTGTATATATTCACTTGTCAATTTTGGCTGTCCTACCATCAACATAACATTCAGACGTGCCACATCAATTCCGACGGATATCATGTTAGTAGCCAGCAAGATATTTGAAGCATAATGTTTGGACTCGATATTTTCCTTTGAATATTCTATTTTTTCAAGCCTATCCAATGTTTCATTCAATTCAGTTGTGGTTACTCGGCTCGTCAATTCATCAGCCGATATAATTTGTCTACGTGACGTAAAGAGTCTGTTCGCAGTACGAATAATGAAATCTTTCACATCATCGTCTACGAGAGTAGACGCTTTACCTAAGTCTTTTAGGCTGTTAAAATACGCCGTTAATGTCCAAAACTTATCTTTCACCGGATCAGGAAGATCAGCCATATATTCCCTCTGTAAAAGTGCAGCCATGGTTCTGATTTCAGTCATTGCCTTAGTCTTTCCTGCCGGCATTATTCCTACATATATTCTGCCAAATAATCCTCTATCGTAATCTATTTGTGCTTCTTTTGCAAAAAAAGAATCCTCTGCGTTCAACCCGGGAGCCGGAAATTGTGCCACATCGCGATCATAAAGAACAGAGCATTGTTCATTTGCCCTACGTATAGTTGCAGTCGAAGCAATAATCTTAGCGGGAACTCCCTTTAACCGGCACAAACCGTCTATTGCGGTTTCATAAAGTCCTACCATGGTTCCGAGTGCGCCGGAAATCAGATGTAACTCGTCTTGTACAATCAATTCGGGAGTTCTTCTTTTAGTATCTACACCAAAGAAAGCACCGATTCTCCCATCCCACGGCATCATGGCAAATTTATCAACCGTACCGAACAGCAAGGTCGGCGGATTATCATACAATTCTTCATCAATAATCTGAATAGGAAGTTTTAGAGTAAAGTCACAATCTTCATTGGGGCAAAACATATAAAAGTGCTTACCCTTCATACTATAGCCCCACTCGCCGACTATTTTTCTATCCTTCTCATCTTTTACAAGTTTTGTACCACACCACGGGCACTTTAAAACCTGAAATTTATTATTTCTTTCCTTTGCATTTCTCACCTCATATGGTTTTGTAACATTTTTTAATTTTTTCAGATACTCTTCTGCCTTATCATTCTTATTCGGAATATGGGTATCTCCAATCCATAATCCGATAGTAATAGGGCTGTTTCCCAATAAATATGCCGGATATTTGTGTTTTTTCTTGAGAGAATCCTGTCTTATATATTCGCATGCACAGATTAGAGTCGAAGCCCTTGTAAACTGCTGTGATGCAAGTAAACGAAGTGTATATCGCATAATCACTGCCGTTCCATCCGATTCTTCTGTATACTTCAGTCTCCTGTAAAAGATGGTAAACGCAGTAAGTCCCAAATAAGCTTCTGTCTTACCACCGCCTGTCGGAAACCATATCAGATCAACCAACAGCCTATCTTCACTGTTATCAAATACTATAGAGTTAATATCCATCAAAAGGAATGCCAGCTGAAATGGGCGCCAACGTGAAGTCGTATCGTCTGCAACCGAATAATCCAAATTATTCAACCAGTCTGTTATTTCACTGTCTCCCGGATATCTGTCAGCATTTTCTTCCGCCATTTTATTCTGCATTCCTATGTGTATTCTCTGCATAAACATAGCTCTGTTAGCGAGCATGAATGCATTCCAAGCTGTTTCATCTTTTTCCAGAGTTTCGATTCCCTCACGCATTCTCCCATAAGATTTTTTACATGCATCAATATTCTTTGAAGCCGGTGCAGAGAACTTCGGATCAAGGGTTTTTGCCTCAAAATAAAGCCCGTCAATCCAGTTTTTATACAAATTTACGAATTTCCTTAACGAGTTAATCCTTTCATTTTTATCGGATAAAACAAGATCCGAATAATATTTCATGGAAAGTTCAGAGGCAGATATATCATCATTTTGCGGTAATGAAAAATCCATTGCCGGGACTTCGCAAATTGGGAAATAGTCTGTCTTTACGAAACCGCAACCATCATCATCAACTTTCCAATCTGCAGATATGCCAAGACCGATTCCATATATCTTTTTATTACGATACAGCATCGCAAGCCCTTGTTCTTCATCATCCATGTATTCAGGTGATGTATCTGTTTTATTTTCAATAAAAATAAATTCATTATTTTGCGATAAAACTTTCACCTCTGGCTGCAAAAGACAGTGATGCGGTTTTGACGGGGTCTCTTCCATATTATTTACAAGCATAATGGTAATGCTCCATGTGTCATCCCTGAGTTTTGTACGCAATGCGGAAATTTTTACCGAAACACCATCGAATTCAATCGGCGTTCCGTCAACAAAGTCCTCATTACCAAAATTAATTGCATAGTCATTGATCTCATGTGGTTGCCTTACATATCCTCTGCTTAAACAATCAACGAGCCGAAAAGCTCGTTTTTTAAGATCACCTGCCTCATCTTCCGGTATTGTATCCTTTTCAAAAATGTCTCTAACTTCCTTTCCCGTAAGCTGAGAAATAAGACGAAGAACATTCTTTTCTTTATCAAATATAATTTTATGTGATATTTCAGGTGGTACTGCATAGCTATTTAGGTCTTTTGGGTTATAAGGAACCATGCAATCTGTAACAACCGCTTTACGATATGTTGCAAATTTAATAACACACTTTATTATATCTGTTTTCCCTTTTACAAGAAAAGTCAATCCCATAGAAGACGGCTTATATTGAGTAGCTAAACTGATTTCTTCATCTAACCCTTCATCTGCTATATCATCTTCTTCATAATGATGAAATTTTGATTCTGCTGTCCTAACACTTTTATTCGTTTCATCAGCGATATTAGTATCAGTGGGACCTGAACCATCATTCTCTTTTTGATCAACTTCGTCATTGTCTAATCCAACTCTATCCCCCTGAGGGAACAGTATTCCGACAGAGTATCTGCTGATAGGAGAGGCAGAGATTAATTCATGTTCTGAATCCGGAACGGAAAATTCCGATCCGGGACCGGCAAGTTCAGCTTTAATCTCATTAATATATTTCTCTCTTGCCGAGATCAACTCTTTTTTAATTTCTCCATTAGTCATAACAGAATTTCCTCCTCTTCTACAGGTTTATTCGCCAGCCTTACAGGAACGATAAATGGATTTTCCAAAACAGATATCCTGTCTATCTCTAATGTTGTTGACAGTTTATCTACATTTTCATATATTTCCCCGAGAATTATATTTCCCCTCGGAATCGTTCCTTTCAGCTTCTCTGTAATCGCTACTCCGATTAATTTTAAAATTTCTTTTCGCTCCCTCCGAACCATCCTGCACGCCTCAAAGTATTCATGTGGCTTCTCCAAAAGATGTGAATCCTTCGTTAGCTCTGCTATATGCTGTATAGTCTTTTCATTTCTAGGCCCGACAATATGACTGTCTTCAGAAAGCCATTGCCTAACAGCCATTTCTTGAACGGTGCTCCCATATTTTTTCAATCGGCGTGCCAGCTCCCGGTATGTAATATTGTTATTATCTTTATATTTACGAAGAACATCTTTCCAATAAGACGCTTTTTCACTGGCATCTACGATATTTTCACTAAAACGCCCACCTGACAAAAGTTGATCATAAATCGTATCCACCATATTTTTTGTATATGAATCCCTGGACATAAAAATTAAGGTATCACTGGGGATAATGTTTTCCGGTTCCTTTTCAATTATTGTACCCGAAGATGAGTTATAAACAACCGCCCTGTAATACTTTGTGAACAATATTAATTCACCACTCAGAAAAGATCCCGTTACAACAATCTCTGCTGAGGTCTGAGCGGAATTCGACTCACTAACGGTACTATGAAAATTCGAAAGTTCGAAAATAGGAAGCCTGTCTATAAGGTCATCCGATTCTTCTATCATATTGACATCATGTTCTATATTTTTAATATTCTTCTCGCTATCAGGAAAATATCCTGTATCAATACCTTTATCTCCGGTAATGCCTATTACTCGATTTAGTTCATAATCGAGTTCTTCGAGTTTTGCTTTTTTTAACTGAAATATCTTTTGTTCATTTTCATATGCAAAAAAAACGACTTCAGCAGCAGTTTTGCAATTCATCGGATCAAATAATTTATTCTTTATATTGCCTGCAACCAGAACCCCATCATAATTTTTTTTTGAATTAAAACGACTCGGAGTAATTATTTCTATGTTCTCTGCTATTCGCATATATGATTTCAGGAGATCAATGTAATATGCTTTAGGAACAATAAGAGCAATTTGAGAATCTCGCTTATAATAATTACTCACATACTGCTTCATCGAATCAAACTTAGGGCATTTCAAATACTCCTTTTTATATTGCTCTTCTATGCCTCCAACCACTTTAAAGCATATTTCCTGATATGCCCCAGCATCTTCGGCAAGTTCCTGAAGTTCTCCGATACGGATTTTCGGTGAAATGACACTGGCATTAACCATGTTTTTGCCGATAGCCGATTCCATGTATTCCATCGAAAACAAAGAGGTATTTAAAAGATTTATCAGTGAATATGCAATAAGTACAAACTTATTCTTTTTGTTATCATCCAATGTCGAGTCTTGTATGATTCTTAAAGCATTTCGGAGTTCCTTATACTGTTTCCATGTCCATCCGCCGTCTACATTTTCACAAACGACATAATTATAAATAATGTTCTGTGCTTGATGATGAAATTCTTCCAGCAAACTAGCTCCGTCACCATCTTTATGCTTTAATATGGTGAATTGCTTTAAATAATCCTTGGTACACGCAAAGACAGATTTATCTTTTACCCTTTCCAGCGCATATTTGCAAAGAACAGGATTGATTACACCGCTTACATTTATGCATTTTATAGATTTGCGATTCAGCAAGTCATCTAATTCGGTATTCTCCGTAACACGAGGTCCGGCATTGATAATCTCCAGTCCGGAGGGGTTATTACTTTTATCAAGAAGCAGCTCTCTTGCGGTCGAAATATCACCTGTTACCTTCAAAACCGAATCTATTTTTAATTGATTTGAACCTATCTGATACTCTTTTCCTGATGATGTATAATAAGATACCGGTATAATATCCAACAAATCAACGGTCTTATTTTCAAATCGGATATGAGTGTTCCTCACCAAATCAGTAAAATATTCTCTACTGCAAACAATAATCATCGATCGGTTAACAACAGCCGGTATTTCATTATCTGGAACTTCAAACAGGTACGCCAAAAAATCCTCGCGATTGGATTTTTTCCGTCTGAGTCCCATCCCGTCAGTCCGAACAGAAGTTCCATAATACGGTTTAATCAAATTACCTTTTTCAACCGGAACATATCTAATTGAAATACCGTTTTTCCCTTTTGCATCCTGTTGCAGTACATAATAAGACTTATTTTCATTGTTTTGAAACGGATCTGTTTCCAGCCCTCTCCATTTAAATCTCTCATTGCTATATACAACAATGTCTCCATCCATAAATTCAGGAATAAAACTTTTATTTGACTCTACCTCAAGCATAATACATCTCAACGCTGCGATTACTATGGAAAGCACATCAAAACATTTGGATCCTGTATGGAGGCTGAAACTTATACTTCTTTTTTCAGCAAAAAATTCACTTGTAAGGAACTCTATATATCTGTTCAAAATCTCATCATCAGATAACAGTTCCTTTTTATAAAAGATATTACATTTTTCTATCAATATTTGTGAAAGTCTTCTGCCGTCCATTAATCCCAACTCCTCAATCCTTCTCTTTTTCTCGGGCATTAAATGTTCTTTTGTAACAGACGTTTTTCTTCTCTACGCATTTTGATGTATATTTTCCCCTGGAAACCCTTTTTATTTCACCTTCCTTTACCATGCATGAAAGAAGAACATTTGTGCTTCCACTTGTCATCTCTAATATTGTCTGAACATCTTTATTGGTAATAATTTTCTTATCATTTATCAGCTTCAACACTTTCTCTTTCTGGCTATATGGTGAGAGATTCAAATGTTCTCGGTATTTTACGTATCGTGTTGTTTTACCGCGTGACACACGAATAAGTTCACCCTTATCAATCAGTCTCTTTAGCAGTACTCCGGCCTGCGCCGACTTAATATCCAACAAATCCATAACATCCCGTTTCGTAAAAAACTCATTATTGTTTGCTAAAGCGCGAACTACATCATCCTGCTGCTCTTCAAGAATATTAAAACAATTCAGCATAAATTCGGCCATTGTCCGAATAAGCGGAATTGAAACAGAATTTCCCAGTTGCTTATATTTCTGTTCATCTGTTGTACCTTCCGGGAAACTGAAAGTATCGTTACCGTCTTCATCGATAAAGGCGTACCCCACAAACCCTTGTAAACGTCCCCATTCGGTCGGAGTCATAGTTCTTATTCCTTCTGAATTCAGTACCGTTTTTCTCCCTTTCAACATTTTTCCGGCGACGCCATCTTTTGGCTGATAAATCAGATTCCTTTCCTTTCCGGAACCACCTGTAGCAAGAATGGTATTTGCAATCGGATGTTCTTCACCCTTCATGTTTACAACACAATATCCGAATCCATTACCGTTCTTATGATTACGAATCTTATGTTTTTTTAGTGTGTCCAAATACCCTTGCGCAATATAATATTTATCATCAACATTATTCTCAAGTATCTCATTGATATCTCTATAAATAATTTCATTTGATGACTCTGGTAACTGTTGATTCAGGAGTTTAATTGCCTTTCCGTATTTTTTTTTACTAAATGCCATAATATAAGCCCGCGGACGATTTTGAGGCAGACCAAAATATCTGGTATTTCTGACTAGAGAGCTTCTGCTATACTCGTATTCTCCGTTCTCATTAACCAGCACACCGATAACACGGTACTCCAACTCATCTTCAAGCGTTTTTATTATCGTCTTGATTGTATTTCCCTTATCATGTGAGACAAGGTTCTCAACATTTTCAAGGAAAACAGCTCTCGGGTTTGTCCTCGATATAATATCCGCTATATCAAAAAATATTGTTCCTCGGGTTGTATCTCTGAAGCCTAGTTGTTCCCCGATTCTGCTGAAAGGCTGACACGGGAAACCTGCTAATAGGACATCATACTCCGTTTCTACAACCTTTTTTTTGAATTCTTCTGAAGTTAAATCATTTGTAGGATCTTCTTTGAATAAATGCTTATACGTTGCAGCTGCGGCAGTATCAATTTCTGCCGACAACACATTTTTAAACGAACCGGTCAGTTCAAATCCCTTTCTGATTCCTCCTATTCCGGCACACAAATCAATTGTCTTATATACCATCGTTCCCTCTTATTTGTTTTTCACAGCAGTTTCAATAATGTCAGCACATTTACAAACATCCTTTTTAATCTCCTTACCCCAGAATCGAAGAACAGTCCACCCATCAGACTTGAGCACATCGGTTACTTCTATGTCCCTTTGCATATTTCTTTCAATTTTCGGAATCCAGAAATCTCGTCTGCTTTTTATATCTTCCTTACGATGTTCCCAATCATATCCATGCCAAAATTCGCTGTCACAAAAAACTGCTACTTTTTTACCGATAAATGCAATATCTGGATGTCCGAAAACATTTTTTACATTTTTCCTGTAGCGTAAACCGCGCTTCCACAATTCTTTTCGCAAAAGCAGTTCTATCTCGGAATCTTTATTTTTAATCGCCTGCATATTCTTATGCCGTTGTTCCGGCGTAAGTCTGTCCATTGAAGACCATCTCCATATTTTCTGTATTAGTTATATTCTACCACGACCTTTTCTTTAAGTCACTTTATTCCATGATAAAACTAAACGAAAACTAAGCGTGTCTGAAATCCAAAAGATTAAACTCCTATATCACAGATTCTCTTTTTCTTTACCCAATCCCATTTCTCTATTTTTCTCTCTACCGAAATTTTTAATCATATCCGTCATCAGAAGTATCCCCACTTGCAATCCAATCTCCATATACACACTGGCCGTCTCACTGCTGACTTCATTGCACAGATCCAACAGTTCCGAAGTCTTACTCTTATCATATTTTTCTACAGCCTTCTCAAACCTCATGTACGGTTCATCCAATCGTTCCTCATAGCTCCGATCATCTTCATCCGGTCCCGGCCCAAACAAAAGATAATCTGCTATCCCCCGTATTGTGGCTCTTTCAAATATTTTATCAACATTCATTCTCTGGTTCATCCTTTCCTTATAGCGAAACTTTTCGTTATTACGAAACATTATAATCTGAATACTACCTACAATCAAGATATATTTCTTTATTACGAATTTTCAGGAGTAGTTCAGATATGCAGAAGATCAGACCCGACATGGATATCGGTCATAATATCCAACGTCTAAGACGAAATGCAAATATGACACAGGAGCAGGTTGTTGCTCACTTACAGCTTATGGGAATTGAAATCTCCAAAAGCACTTACGCCAAACTGGAGACCAACCGAATGAATATAAAGGTCAGTGAACTTGTAGCACTCAGCAAGATCTTTGATGCTGATATCGCCGAATTCTTTTCCGGATTACTTTAATCATTTACGCCAAATTACGCAATTACAGCCGAAACTGTCAATGTCCTTTCCAAGCTTCATTGACTGTTCCGGCTGTTTTTTCTAAATGCAATCTCTATTATAACTTCGTTTCCGCTCTTTCCTCTGTTGCTGTGTTGCTTCTCGTTTCTTTTCTTCTAAACGCTCGTGAATACTTCTCTTTTTTGTCTGCTCCGGTCTGTTTGCTCGGATTACCAGATACATTTTCTCCGACGGCTTCATTGCCTGATCCCATGCATTCTGCTGTTCCCGTACCTTGTCCAGTTCTTTCTTCGCAGCCTTATAAGCTTTCTTCACTTCCAGTGCATTTTCATATCCATTCATCCGTGGTATCTGGCTTAAGGTATCCTTTGACTTGCTCAGTTCCCGCTGCTTCCCGGCAATTTTCTGCTCCAATGCCTTCTTTTCCTTTCCATGAAACCACTTCTTCTGTACTTCCTTCATTTCTTTTTCCAGTTTAATTATTGCCTGTTCAATGGCATAGATTCTCTGCTCCGTTCTCTTCATCTTCTTCAGGATATTATCAAGTTTCATGACTTCCGCTTCCTGTATTTCTGAACCTGGTCTTTCTCCTCCGGCCATAGGCGGAAGAGGTTCCGGTGTCACATCAATCCTCAGATCATGACTGAGCAGCGGATTCCCATTTTCATCAAATTCCGCATTTCTGGTTTCTTTGATATACTGGATAAAACCTCTCAGCTTCCCGATTGCTGTCTGCAGGATCTTCCTGAACAGATCCGGTTTCCAGCCCTCACTGCGGATAGATTCGGCAACAGGCTCAACTATCTCTGTACCCTTAGTGATACAAAGTTCTTCTTCCGTAACACCTTCCACCACAGCCCGATCCACCATGTTGTTCCATTCCTGCCGGAGATAATTGTCGATCCGGATTTCTTTTTCTTTTGGATTATTCTTCCCGATCTTTCTGGTTGGCAGATATGGGCTGTTCCTGTCAAACACCTTCAGTTTCTCTGCCGGATCCTTTACCAGATCATTGATGATCTCCGTATAAAAATATTTCATATCCTGTGTAAATTTCTTCGATTTGAACTCCGGATTTTTCGGCTTGAAATAATGTTTTTCATAGACTTCCCCTTTTCTGATGATCTTACACCCTGGACGGATTTCTCCACTCTCATCCAGTATCTCTTTCTTCGTCCGGACATGCTTCCCACTTTCATCGTAGAACAGATTTCTCGAAGCGATCTTCTCTTCCGGTATTTCAAATGCCTGTCTTTCCGAAAAGATCAGATGGATATGGAGGTTCGTTTTTCTCTTATTGTGATGAAGGGCGCTTGCCACTGCCACGTCATATTTTTCCACAAACTTTGCCGTAAAATATTTCAGCAGCATATCATGATCGTATCCGATCAGGCTGGGTGGCAGCATGATGATCAGCTCTCTGGCTTCAATACATTTTCCTTTTGTCCCGCTCCTGATAAAGTCTGCCTGATTTTCTTTTGACAGGTATCGCCAGAACTTCGGATCCACATTGCTGTAGGTGGCATACAGATTTTCCTGTCTCCTGGGATCTGAGATATAACGTACCCTGCCCCTGACGTGTGGCAATTTGACTGTCTGGATAAAGCAATTCTTTCCATTTGCCATAGATCTCCTTTCCGGCGGTAGTACGTCAGATCAGCCCGCTGGTTACAATGCTGCTTTGCCCTGCAGGGTCTTCCGAAGGATCTCTTTAGGAACTGCCAGAGACAGTTTCATAAGAGAAAGAGCTCGACGCAGTCGCGAAATACACAGAGCATAGACCGTCAGGTCTGTGCGATGGGTGTATTTCGCTCTCAGTCGCCGAGGGCTGAGTTTCCGGCGTACCCGCCTGATATTTTGTGCCCGTATCCGGGCTTTTTCTTCTTCTGAAGATTTTAACTTTCAAAGTTTTTCTCCTCCTGTTTACGCCTTCCTGTTTACAAATTTCACTCTCTTCTGTAAACAAACCTTTGTAAACGAGACGCAAAACATTTGAAAAGTTATCTTTTATTCAAAGGGCAGCTTTGCATCTTCATCTACTTTTACAAAACCGTCCCTGTCTTTTTTCGGGTGAATCCGCTTCCAGGAGCGCTGAATCCCAAGCCCGCCGGGGAACCGGTGAGTTCCGTGTTTCTCCCAGCCGGAGATCTCATTGTCCATCAGGTCCCCGATCTCCTTTGACTGCCATTTCGGTACCATTCCCTCCTGATGAAAGACTTCCTGATAAATGATGGTAGAACATACATAATCTTCTTCGTAACGGTCCAGAAACGCCTGGATCATCCCGGTCTGGGTGTCTTCCGGCATGAAGTCCTTTTGCAGAGATTTCACATATTCTTCCATATCCGGAGAAAATGTCAGAAGGAATTCGCCTCTGCGGTAGATCTCCATAGCCTCCGCCCATGCCTGGATGATGTACTCTCTGGAGGCTTTCTCATCCCGGTATATGGCAGTCTCCGCTTTCTCCGGGCAGACTTTTACCGGCCCGAACCGACGATTTCCCGTCCGGTCAAAAGGCAGAAAGGCAAGATCATTGGAGGTACCGCAGAATACACACTGGTGGTAACGGTCTTCCGCTCTTCTCTCATAAGGGATCCGGTAAGTGTCCTTCTGTCTGCTCAGGAAAGATTTGGTCTCCTCAATGCTTTTGGCATTCGCCACCGCATTCATTTCCGACATCTCCACGATCCAGTGCCCCTGAAGATATTCATAAACTTTCTTATCATCCAGCCGTTTTACATCATCGGTGAACCATTCATCTTTGATCGCCAGATATTTGAAGAACGTTGACTTCCCGGTTCCCTGCCCGCCAACCAGACAGAGCATGATATCATATTTCTTCCCGGGCTCATACAGGCGGCTGATGGCCGCCAGCATGTGCATCTTCATAACCTCCCCGGAATATTCCGGATTCTCCGCCCCGAAGAAATGAGTCAGCATCCCGGCAATCCTCGGCCTGCCGTCCCACTTCAGGCTTTCCAGCAGGTCAATGATCGGATGGAAACTGTTATCGTTGGCTACAATATCTATCGCCTTGGCGATCACCCGGTCGCTTGTCAGCCCGTAATTCTTTTCCAAATACAAGGACAGGTTGTTCATATCCGTATCTGTCATCTGGACGCCCCTTCGCTTCCATGTCACCTTTTTCTTAATGTCGATCTGACAGGTCATCTCATTCCTGCATACAGCTTCCCGCAGACAGGGATCATGTTCCAGAACATACTTGCAGTTCTGGATGGTCTGCCGGATCCTGCCTTTCTCCGTCACTTCCAGATTGTCCCGGATCTCTTCCGGTGTCAGCATTTCCTGCTCTACAATATGCTCTAATTTCTTCAACGACTCCTCGCTGATATTCTTCCATTCGCTGCTCAATCCTCTCCATCTCCCTCCGTTTATAAATGAAAAATTCCGCTGTTTCCTCTCCGTCGCCGGTCAGAAGGATATCCAGATAATCATTGATCTTCCTCTCATTATCCAGTGCTTCCCGAAAGCGTTCCTGCTCAAAAGGATCCGGCTCAGACCCGTAAAACTGTTTCCAGAACCGGATCCACGACAGATAGTCAGTCAAAACCTTTACGGCGTGATTTTTCCAGGTTAAAACCTTGCTTTTTACCGAAAAATGATACCGACTTTGTACCATTGAAGGCTTCCTGTTCCTGAAGTTCTTTTGAGTGTTCTTGTGCTTTTCCAATTTGATCGGAAGTCTAAAGTCTCCAATCAGTTTTCTGGCTGCATCAAACTGAGAGATTCCAAAGAGCCTGGCAGTAAAATCTATCACATCGCCTTTTGCACCACAGGCAAAGCAGAAATAGTTCTGATCGATCTTCATACTTGGATGCCGATCATCATGAAACGGACAGCACGCCATCTTGTTCCTGTTGATCTTGATCCCATACTGTTCTGCCGCCTTACCGGCCGAAACAAATGTCTTAATTTCCTGAAATATGTTCACGTATAACCTCCTTCTTTGAAATTTTTGATTGTATTCCGCAGAAGTCTTTGCTATACTTGATTTGCGAGACAGAGCATATCATTGACTCTGCGGAATTTAGTCCTTGCCAAACTACGCAAGGGCTTTTTCTTTTCTTACATCACGGAAATACCCTGTTTCTTCCCAGACTTTTCGATCCGGGCAGTAATAGCTGAACTCATTTGAGTTTTCCATCTTCATTGCAACGCCAAATTTAAAGATTCCCTGCCGGATCCCGAGCCGGATATAATGTGGATCCTTACCGATCGCCTGTGCAATTTCTTTAATCGGAACATTTCTTCCCGTAAAGGGCGGGAATTCAACATATAATTTCTTTTCCATTCACGTCACCTCCTTGTCCTGGCTGTATTTCTCATAATTTCCTATTCCAATAATTCCTGCATATCGATATCAAGCGCCTGTGACAGCTTATATGCCACCTGTGGAGAACAGCTTTTCCCCGCTTTGATACAGGATATGGTCTGTCTTGATACAGCGCTTTTATACGCAAGTTCTTTAATGGTCAGATTTTTCTTCCCCATCAAAATCTGCATTTTCAATGCATTAACCCTCATATTATCACCTCCAATTTTTAAAAATATGAATTTTTAGTTCGTATTTCATTATATGCATTAGAAATACATATGTCAAGATATATTTTTATAAATACGCACTTGCAATTCGTATTTCTATGTGTTAATATGGATGAAAGAGAGGTGAAATCAATCATGAAATATGACACAAAACAGATTGGACTTAGGATCCGAACTGCCAGGAAACAAAAAGGCATGAATCAGACGCAACTGGCAAATGCACTTGGCAAATCACTTCGCACGATCCAGAAATACGAAAGTGGTGAAATCGAAGTATCTATTGCCATGATCAATGAACTTGCCGGATTGCTTGATACTACTTCTACCTATCTGATCGGATACGAAACCGATAGCAGACCACTGGCATATATGTCAGATGTTATGAAGTTTTTCTTTGAGCTCGATCAAATTCAGGAACTGGGCTTTCGTATAGATGTTAAGCGTCCGCCTGAGCACAATAACTGGGAGTGTTCCATTACATTTAATGGTAAAGATATGTCGGCATCAGAAAACGCAGATATGTGCCTGTTTTTAGAGGAATTTAACGAAAACAGAGAAGAATATACCGCTTACCGGCACACTGCAAAATCCTATCAGGACTGGAAAGATAAGACATTAGCCTACTATTCCACTATCCCATTATCAGAGAAAGAGCAGGTAGAACTTTCAGAGGAGGAACATATAAAACGAAGAAATGCTATTTTAAACAAACAGTTCGGAGAATAAGTCTCGCCAAAAGAAAGGAGACTTAACTTTATGAAATTACCCAATGGCTATGGCAGCGTAGTAAAATTATCCGGAAAAAGGAGAAAACCCTATATGGTTCGAAAGACTACCGGATATCATATTGATCCTGTAAAAGAAAAGAAAGTCGCTGACTATATTATTATCGGATATACCGCCACCAAAGCAGAAGGTCTGCAGATGCTGGCAGATTACAATCATAATCCATATGATACCAGAGCCGCAAAAATGACTTTTTCGGAAGTATATGAAGAATGGTCTAAAAAGAAATATCCGACTGTATCAGAAAGCAACGTAAAAGGGTATTCAGCATCATACAAAGCCTGCACCATTCTTTATTCCAGAGTCTTTAAAGACCTGAAACTGGCAGACCTTCAGCAGGTCATCGACACCTGCGGGAAAAATTATCCGACACTGAAGAAAATAAAGATACTGTTTAATCAGTTATATGATTTTGCTTTAAAAAATGACATCTGCAACAAAGATTATTCTTCTTTCGTTGATATCGTTCAGTACAAGGACAGAAATCCGAATAAGCACAGCAGAAATAAATTTACAAAAGATGAAATCGCCAAAATCTGGACGATGAAAGATGATAAATATTATCAGATCATTCTCATGCTTCTCTATAACGGTACACGTATTTCAGAATTTCTTTCCTTAAAAAAGGGAAACGTGCATCTGGATAAGCAATACTTTGATGTGATTGAAAGCAAAACAGAGAATGGCATCAGAAAGGTTCCGATTGCGGACAAACTCCTTCCGTTCTATAAAGGCTGGTATGAATCCTGTCCGGACTGTGAATATCTTCTGCATACAGAGGATGGCAAGCCTTTTAAGTACCGCAATTATTATGACAGCTACTGGACACCGCTTACAGAGCAGATTGGAATTAACCGGACGCCTCACTGTACCAGACATACATGCATATCCATGCTATCGGAGGCAGGAGTCCAGGACACTACTATCAAAAAAATTGTAGGTCACTCCGGAGCTATGAGCCTGACTGAAAAGGTCTATACGCATCTGGATGTACAGATACTTGTTGATGCCATAAACAGAACATTAGAGGAATAACTTTGTTGCAAACGTGTTGCAAATGCGTTACAAACGGAGCAAATTTCACTCCGTTTCACGACATTCCACAATGTTTCCGGAGAAGTGAAAAACCCCGGAAACATAAGGAGTTTCCAGGGTTTGTAAGCATTTCGATATTCTCTTTTGATTATCTCTTGGAGAACTGCGGTGCGCGTCTTGCAGACTTGAGACCGTATTTCTTTCTTTCTTTCATTCTCGGATCACGTGTCAAATAACCCGCTTTCTTGAGAATTGGTCTGTATTCTGCATCTGCTTCCAGCAATGCACGGGAAATTCCGTGACGGATTGCTCCTGCCTGTCCTGTATAGCCACCACCGTGTACGTTCACCAGTACATCGAACTTATCCAGTGTATCTGTTGCTACAAGAGGCTGACGAACAACCACCTTCAATGTCTCCAGTCCCAAATATTCATCAATGTCTCTTTTATTTATCGTGATCTTGCCTGTTCCAGGCACAAGATATACTCTTGCGATTGATTTTTTTCTTCTTCCTGTTCCGTAGTATTTTGCATTAGCCACTGTAATATCCTCCTTTCAACCTCTTCCTAAAATGTCAGCGCTTCCGGCTTCTGCGCCTGCTGTGCATGTTCCGGTCCGGCATATACATGAAGTTTCTTAATCATTGCTCTTCCCAAAGGTCCTTTCGGAAGCATTCCTTTTACAGCCAGCTCCACAACTTTCTCCGGTTTCTTTTTCATCATCTCTGCCAGAGTCGTCTCTTTCATACCGCCTACATATTCAGAATGATGATAGTAAATCTTCTGCTGCAGCTTTCTTCCCGTTACCTTTACCTTTTCTGCATTTACAACAATTACATAATCACCTGTATCAACATGAGGTGTAAATTCCGGCTTATTCTTTCCTCTCAACACCTTCGCAACTTCGGAAGCAAGACGTCCCAGCGTACAGCCTTCTGCATCCACTACATACCATTTTCTTTCAATCTTGTCTGGATTCGCCATATAAGTTTTCATGGAAGTTCCTCCTGTTATTTTTCATTTTCTCTCTTATCCGTATATACATAACGTTACAACGCTTCCTTCTCTTACCGGCAGGATACCGGGTCGGAAATGTTACGGATATTCTTGGCCGGATTCCATCCGGCTTCTACTGCTTTTATATGAAATCAGTATACTCCGGGGCTTTGGTGTATACTGTTTCTCCCGTTTTCACGCTGTAATATTATAGTATGCCACAAATGGAATGTCAACCGTTTTTTCAGCATTTTTTCATCAGCCGAACATAAAATTCCACCGTTTTTACCAGTGTGGCAATTGGAACCCTCTCGTTATTCCCATGAATCATTCCCCGTTCCTCTTTCGATAGTTTCATCGCCGAGAACTTATATACCCGATCCGTAATCCTGCAATAATGCCAGGAATCACTGCACGCCATCATAAGATACGGAGAAACCAACGCTTCCTTCCAGGTATCTGCCACTGCCTGACACAAAGTCCCCCACTCTGCGCAGGAAGTATCCGATTCTGTGGAGGGATTTCTCCCCTCAAAAATAGATACCTCTATTTTCGGATTCTGAATCACTTTCTCCAGATAATCTCTGGCGGATTCCACCGTGTCCGTCCCGATCAGACGAAGGTTCATTCCAACAGAAGCTTTGGGCGGAATCACATTAAATGCCTTTCCTCCCTCCATCTTGGTCACCGCACAGGTCGTCCGCAGCATGGCATTCAGCTCTCCGCCTGATTTCTGGCACACTTTGTCAAAGAGTCCCTCAAAACACCAAAGGTTTGCAAATAATATTTTATATAGAAATGTGGAGTGCCTTCCCAAAATATCCAGCATCTCCCGCACCGGTTTAGTCAGCTGTCTTGGGAATGGATGCGCCTCCACATCCACCACTGCCTGCGCCAATTCTCCTGCAATCGTATGCACCGGCGGCATGGAAGCATGTCCGCCATTGCTTTTGATATGAAATTCAATATTCTCCAAACCTTTCTCTGCAATCCCGATCAACGCACATTCCCGTTCCACTCCCGGAAATACATGTTCCACCACGGCGCCGCCTTCATCCACAACCATAGCCGGATGAATCTTCTGTGCCTCAAACCAATCCACAATAGCCGGACAAGTCGGTCCATTGATCTCCTCCTGTCCGGAAAATGCAAAATAAATATCGTGTTCCGGTGTATATCCTTCTGCAAGTAATTGTTCGGCCGCTTCCAGGATCCCGCATAAAGTTCCTTTCGTATCCAATGTTCCACGGCCCCATAACACACCGTTCTCCACCAGGCCGTCAAACGCCGGTTTCTCCCACTGGGATTCTTCCACAGGCACTACATCATAATGGGACATCAGTACCACAGGATCTCCCTCCCGTTTTCCCTTCCAACGATAAAGAAGACCGTTCACCCCCAAAAACTTCCGCTCGCACCGGGCATGAATCTGCGGATATAACTTCGGCAGTAACTCCCGGAATCTCTGAAATTCTGCCTGGTCAATCAGTGTCTCGTCATTATAGGAAACTGTTTTACAGCGGATCAGTTCCTGCATATCCCGCACAATCTTTTCTTCATTCAGCTTCACTTCATCCCCCGCCGGAACCAGTTCCTTTCGCGGCTGAAACATAACGGCGCGAATCACAAGCACCGCAAAAAACGCTACTACAATCAACAAAATAATCCCTGCTATTGTCCAACCCATCTTTTGACTATCCCTTTCTTACTATAATATATCATTTCATTTAATCGCAAAAATGATCTTCCATGTTCCTCATCGGAATTCATCCGGAATCAAATTCTTTTATAAAATCGGAAGACATATCATTTTCCTGAAACGCCCTTACAACATCCCCTTTTTATAAAGGATTCTCGCCGATCCAATTGCAATCAGCGCCCCAACCGGAACCAACACGCCGACGGAACCGGAGAGCGACGGAACCAATAAGAACAAAACCACCATGAACACCAACGGCGCAATCGATATTTTCCAGTTTTTACTCACATATACCACCGCAAGTCCGCCAAATAATGATGGCAGAATATTATCAAATGCCGGCTTCACGGCCGGATGATTCAAAATCGGCGTCAAGGGCACCAGCATTGCCACTCCCAGTGCAATCACAATCGTTGTCACAATGGAAGAGGTCGCTACTGCAATCGTAGATATTACCTCCCCCTCCTCACTCCCCGGTTTGACTTTTGCATTTTCCATGGCTGTCAGAGCGGCAGGCACTTTCAAATTCGTCAAATTCCCTGTCACAAATGCCAGATAAGAGCCTGCCGTACCCAACATGGGAACAAAGGTCACGACCTCGATCAGTCCCACCGTCCAGAAAATCGGCGCTACTCCCAAAAGTCCTGTCAGCACCGGCTTCCAGCCCGGCCATGCCCCATAATAAAAACAAGTCACGATTGGATATGCAAAAATCATTCCCAGCGCGCTTAAAATCCAGATTCTTCCATAAATATGTGTCCGTTCCGCATAACTTTTCTGTTTCATTCCACTCACCCCCTGATCACCGGCGTAATTACTGCTGCAAACACCATCGCACAAAGCATACTGACCGGCAATGCATAATTCTCCAGCCATTTCATCCCGCATTTTTTAATCAGCAATCCGCAGATTCCCATGACCAATGCAGAAAACAGAAGGACAAAAATCGGGATCCATCCAACCAAACCGGAACGGATATCCGCAAACACCATCCCCAGGAACGCAGAAATCATCCCAAGAAACATAGCCGTCATCACAATGTCGCCCCATTTTCCATCTTTATTCTTAATCTTCATCAAACCGCCCTGTATTTTCTTAATAAAAAGCGGTACCCAAATCAATCCCGGAAAAATCCCCAATGTCATCACCCAGCAGATAGCGGTGTACACTTTGGGATCCGTTACCGTCTCCGATAAGGAAATGCCCAACGCCTGCGCCGTAGATGTAGCTGCCGGCAATTCATATGTAATTGCTCCGATCACACTTAAACGAAGCCAGGGCAGCGGCAGCCCCAGAAATTTTGACAACGTAATTACTCCCAGCAGAATCGACACTGCCGGTGCAACGGTAAACACCGCCGTGGAAAACATGGTTTTCCGCATCTGTGCAGGATTCACGCCAATTTCTTTTCCGTGCCGGTACGCACGCACCAAAAAGAAAATGGACTGTGCAATTACAAACAGAATCACCAGCCCTGCCAGAAGAAATAAAATTGTACTATTTGGATCAAATCCCATACTCTCTTCCTCCGTAAAGTCATATTTTTTCTATTATACGACTATATTCCAGGAAAAGCCATCTTATTTTCGTTATTGTCAGAATATGTGGAACAATTCGGCCCGGGACTTTGCACTCGCTGCAAAGCTAGAGCATATTTGAAAACAGCCTGTAAAATTCTTCCGCCTGCTCCATCGTATGTTTCCAGCCATATTTTTTCAGATCTACTTTCCACCCTGCGTCCGTCTTCTGTACCTGTACCCCCTCTTTCTCCAATAATTGCTTCTGCATATCCGGAGTCTCAAAAGCTGCCGCTCCACTTAACCTGCCTGCTGCATTCACAATCCGATGCGCCGGCACCTGTTCCCCCGCACGCCCTTTACGCAGCGCATAACCCACTTGCCGGGCATGGTTCGGGTTTCCGCAGAGCAGTGCAATCTGTCCATAGGTGGCCACTTTCCCTGCCGGAATCTGTGCACATACATATGCCATTTTTTGATAAAACTCCATCCGCTCTCTCCTCCCCTTTCTGATAAATACAAATAATAAAGAGGTCTGCCCGGTCGTTTATCCGGTAAAGGCAGACTCTTGTTTTCCCAAAGACCAGCCACATCACAGGCAATTATTTCTTTCTATTCATAATTATAAAATGCACTTTAGTGTATGGCAACGGAAATTTCCCGGCATCCCTCCAAATATTTGATACTTTTATTTTACTTCTTTTTGCAAATGCGTTATAATAGGGAAGATTTCTCTTTAAGGAGAATCCCTTCGTTGCCGGGCACGCCCATAGGATGTGAACAGTAATATTTATTCCAAACTATAAAATTGCAGGTGCAGCTATGAATTATACAAAAGAAACTTACTCTCTGACTACAAAAACAAACCTTACCGCACTTCGAAACGGTTTTCACGACGGCATTCCCATCGGCCTGGGGTATTTTGCCGTTTCTTTTTCACTTGGAATCGCCGCAAAAAACGCAGGGCTTACCCCGTTTCAGGGATTCCTTGCCAGTCTTTTATGCAACGCCTCCGCCGGAGAATATGCCGGATTTACTCTGATCGCAGCAGGCGCGTCCTATCTTGAGATCGCCATTGTAACATTGATCACCAATGCCCGTTATCTCTTAATGAGTTGTGCGATGAGCCAGCGTCTTTCTCCAAAAATGCCCGGTTATCACCGTCCTCTGATGGCGTTTCACATTACAGATGAATTGTTCGGAATCGCCGTCGCCCGTCCGGGATACCTGAATCCCTATTACAGTTACGGAGCCGTACTGATTGCTTCCCCCTGCTGGGCTTTGGGGACCGCATTGGGCGCCATAGCCGGAAATCTACTGCCTCTTCGGCTGGTCAGCGCATGTAGTGTGGCGCTTTATGGGATGTTTCTCGCCGTAATCATCCCGGCAGCCCGGCAAAGCAAAGTCATCGCAGGTCTGATTCTCCTTTGTTTTCTCACAAGCTTTGGCGCGTCTTACCTGCCCGTGGTATCCGAAGCGTCCAGCGGAACACGTACCATCATCCTGACGCTGGTACTTTCCTCGGCCGCTGCTATTCTATTTCCAAAAGAAACCAAAGAGGAGGAAGAATCCTGATGCAAAGTACCTATATTTACCTTTTGATTATGGCCGGGGTATCCTATATCATCCGGGTTCTTCCCATGACTTTGATCCGCAAGCCTATTCAAAATAAGTTTTTCCAGTCTTTTCTATATTATGTTCCCTATGTGACTCTTGCCGTCATGACCTTCCCGGCTATTATCGAAGCGACGCAAAGTCCCGTTTCCGGCCTTTTGGCCCTGATTCTGGGAATCGCTGCCGCCTGGTTCGGAGCCGATCTGTTCAAAACGGCCCTTCTGTGCTGCGCCGCGGTATTGGCCGCCGAATGGTTCTTATTATAAATTCCGTTTTCCCGAAAATAAATGACTCGAACCACTAAAGAAGTTTTGGAAAGATGACGATATAATTTTAAGGGCTAAATCTAACATAGTCATACTTTTAACAAACAAGAAAGTTTCATTCTTTCTGTTCCCATAGGGCAAGAAAGAATTTTCCTGCCGCAGGATGCTTCAAAACTGCCAGCGGCAGGTTTTTCAAATTGTATCAGTTAGTTACAGAAAAAAGGAGTCATGCATATTATGAGAGAAAGCGCTACATCTAATATCCGGCCGCCGTGTCGACTTGTGTCTCTCCTTCCCCACAGTCGTTCACCGGCAGAAGAATGAATACGGCAGAATCCTGTATCCGGATGTACTGCCATTTCAGCCAATATATATGTATCTTTCCGGTTCATTAGCGCAACCGCTGACCGGAGCGTAAACAGTAACCCAAAAACAGCCCCGCGCGTCCGGAAGATTTCCGGCATTGTGCTTTGTGGCAAATTGCGGTATACTGATAAGACGATAACAAGTCAAAAAGGATATGAGGAAATGACGATGAGAAAGAAAAACAAAGCAAAATCTCTGGCGATGTTTCTGAGTACATGCGCGGCATCGCTTTTTATACCACTGGCTACTACTGCGGCGGACGGTACCGGTGTCAAATCCACCTGGAATATAGAGACAGAAGGATCTTTCACAATCACTGCCGATGAATGCGCCGGCGGATGTAAAGGTCATACCATTCAGGGATCCGGTAAGGAAACATCCAACACAATCGCCGTATTGAGCGGTACCCATGAAATCACTCTCTGGGACGTGAATATCAAAGTACCCGAAGATGCGTCCGGACGAGGCGCACTTTCCCTTGATTCTGGTGATATGGATCCGGATGACCCTACGAAGATAGAATATACAGATGTGCACCTTACTCTGAAGGGAGACAATAAACTGGTCAGTGAAAATTATAAGGCCGGTGTTCGTGTCCCGGAACGTGCCAGACTGACCATTGATGAATCCACTGAAGAAAATTCCAGTACAGGTAAACCATGGGGCGGTTCTCTGGAAGCCAGGGCCACCAATACAGGTTCCGGTATCGGTGGGGAGGGATTCGCACCAGACCACTCTGCCGGAGATATCACAATCAACAGCGGTACCGTAAAAGCATACGGCGCAGCAACCGGGGCAGGTATCGGCGGAAACCAGGATGGAGGCGCCGGAACCATTACGATCAATGAAGGAGCTACCGTAGAGGCATATGGCGGAAACGGCGACGCTTCCGGTCTTTCTCCCGGCCCCGGCATCGGCGGGGGCGGTTCCAACGGCGGCACCGGCGACGTCATCCTCAACGGCGGAGATGTCACGGTAAAGGGCGGCACCACCCCTAATGGTAATTCCAATTACTGTATCAATGCCGGTTCCCTTTCTTCCAAAGAAGGCGCTACCATCGTAATTGAGGCCAATCAGTTACCTCTGGAAACCATGGACACTTCTAACTTTAACGGTATGATCTGGTCTACCAAGATCGTAAAGGATGATCAGGGAAACGACGTAGAAGTCCATGATACCTGTCAGGTTTACGGATATGCGACAATTCCGCCAAATAATTTTAAAGTAAATAAAGGTGAGATCCTGAATATTCCACCCGGAAATGCCGTAATCATCCCACCGGGAACCCGTTGGGGCTTTGCCGGTTCCGTTACCGGCGGCGGCAGCATCATCAACGCCAACCTTCTGGATGAAATGGGCGGATCTATTCTGAATATCAATCTGGAGGTCATGCTTGAAAAGAGTGACATTATACCGGAAAAAGGGCTTATTTACAAAGGGAAAAATAAGGTCTTATTAAATAATAACTTAAGTGACCCGAAGGGCTTTTCTATCCGGCCCCAGCGATCCATCGGCGGAAAGAACTTTGACGTCAGCTACGCCGGCTGGACCTGTACCATCACGAAAAAGAACGCCCAGCCCCCTGCCGCAACCTATACGGATGTTACGGACAGCGGCACTTACATCCTTACCTTTGAACAGCCAAACGGAGATCAGTATAATTTTGTCATAGACGATTTTACCATTGCACCGCGTTCTCTGAAAGAATGTACCATCAATCCGATTCCGGACGCCATATACACCGGCAACGCAATCTCTCCGGAACCGATCGTACAGTATGATAATCTTCGTCTCACCAAGGGACTGGATTATATGGTAAATTATCAGAACAACACCAATGTTACCGAAAAAGCCGAGGTCATCGTCTATGCCGGACCAAGCGGCAATTTTACAGATACACAGAGCGTCAATTTCGCGATCAAACCGATTCCTCTTGAGAATGCCACCGTATTGCTGGCGAAACCCGTAGTTCCTTATAACGGGGAAGCTCAGGAACCGGAGATCTCCGTTTTTGTCGGAGCCAAGGAACTGGAAAAAGACAAGGATTACACCGTGGAGGCATCCGCAGATAATTATGTCAATGCCGGAGAAATTACTCTCACGATCGTCGGAATGGGTAACTACGGAGGAAGCCCGCCGACCGTAACCTATACCATTGAACCGATCATCGTCGACGTCACCGCCGCTTCCGCACAGGACCGGAAGTTTGACGGAACCGACGACGTGAAGATCCTTTCCATGGAATATGACAAGAGTAAAATTCTGCCCGTGGACAATGGGCTGGTGAATCTGAAAGATTTCAACGGAGTAACCGGAAAGATTTCCAGTTCCCATGTAGGTACTTACGATCATATTACTTTTGAGAATATGACGCTTGCCGATAAAGACGCCGGCTCTAATGACCGGGGCTGCAACTATCTCTTAAAGGGCACCGGAGAAGGCGGTACCGTACCGCTGGATCCGCACGTCACCATCAGTCAGGCAGACGGTCCGGAACTGGAAGTCGCTGTGGATTATGACGTCAGCCCCAATTTTGAGAACAGATTCTGTGCCGTTTTGAAACCGGAATTCATAGACAACGCCATCGAGGCGGAAGGTTTCAGTTATCAGTATGAATACCAGATTGACGGAGAGGAAACCTGGCGGCCGGCCAACAATCCGGACGGCACATATACATTAGACGATATCAAACCGGGAGACGAATACACCTTTGCGATTCGTACCGTAGAGACGGACGATGTAAAAGAGGGGCAGTCCGAACCGAAGACCGTTGTCTTTGAGAAATTGGAACGAGAATTACCGAAACCGGTGATCTCCTATACACAAAATGAAAACGGACTGTATACCGCAGTCATCACCGTAGATCCGCCGGTTGCGAATGTGCAGTATAGCTTTACCGGAGAAGAAGAAGACTTCAGCGAAAACAACACAAAAGCAGACTGTGAACCCAATACGCCTTATACCGGCTATATTCGGGTACCGGCAGACGAACTTTACAAAGCAAGCGCGATTGTGGCTTCCGATGAACTGACTACCCCGGATTCCGAGGTGGCCGCGCCCGAGGTAAGCCCGTCCGGCGATTTTGTCGGTACGATCAATGTCTCCTTGAGCTGCGCTACCGACGGAGCCGAGATTTACTACACCATTGATGGCAGCGAACCGGAGATTTCCGAAGAGACTCTATATGCAGAACCATTTGAGGTCAGCACAACGCTTACCGTCAAAGCCGTTGCGGTTCGTGAAAATATGACGCAAAGTAAAGCGGTTGCTGTGCTTTTGAATAAGACCGGAGATGCAGCCGTACAAGGGCAGGTAACCTTCTCGGAAGGAATCCTGGACTCCTATCCGGGGCTTGCAAATACAGAATACAACAGTCCGGAATCCATTATGGCGCAATTGACCAGTATTCTCTCCTCCATACCCGGATATAGTTACGAGCGGATGGCATTCTACGATATCAGCGTGATGCTGAGTACAGACGGTGGAGTAACCTGGGTTCCGGGAACTCTGGATAATTTCCCGGAGGAAGGCGTAACCATTACCATGCCATATCCGGCAGGTACCAGCATGGAAACACAGGATTTTGCCGTAGGGCATATGTTTGCGGAAGACAGCGAACGGCTTCATATCGCAGCAGGCGTAACGGAAGTTGGAGTGACGACAGGCGGCCTTTCGACACTCCCGGCTAATACACAGGCAATGCAGGCGATACAAAAAACGCCAAACGGAATCACCTTTACGGTAAAGAGTACCTCGCCTCTGGCAATCGCATGGAAGGATACCTCTGGATCCGGTGGATCAAGCGGTTCAGGCGATGACAACAATACGGGCGGTGATAACCCAGACGATAACAATAGGGGCGATGGCAACCCTTCCGACCCCGATGATCCACGAAATGCACAGGCAAACGGAACTCCTTCCAGCCTGGCAGCGGACGCACAAAACAGTGAAAATGATGCAAACGCTGTAAAAGACGCAGTATCTTCTCTACTGCCAAAAACCGGTGATCCGGTTTCCTTCATTCCATGGATTCTCATAGCCGCGGCATGTATTGGAATTATTGTTTATATCAGAAAGAAGAATAAACGGCGCCGTTGATCTGAGAAAACATCTTACAGACAAAAAAACAGGCTGCTCCACAGAGGATTTTCCCTCCATGGAGCAGCCTATATTTTTATCCGTTCTACATATTTATTATCTGCATCTGATAAGGGATACCCCTTCGGCAGACATCCTGTAACACAATCCCCTTATTTTATCCTATACGGATTCGAACTCAACTCTTCTTCACAAACGTCGTACTGCATTTCGGACAGGTTACTTCAATCTTTCCTTTTCCTCTTGGGATTCGGATTTTCTGTTTACAGCCCGGACATCGATAGATATGGTATATTTTTCTCTGTCTCCATAGCTCTTTCTGCCGCTGAAAGAAACAGCGGAACTTATATGTGCGGGCAAGAAAAGCCTGATTCTCCGCATACCGTTTTGTTACATTTTTAGAAAACAATCGGAAATAGCACGCAATCATTACTGCCCAGCCTATGATATAAAAGGACAAATACACCGTTCTTCCCCTAAAAGCAGAAGATGCAAACATCACCGCCAATCCCAATACCAGCATAAACTTTGTCAGGGAGTCCACACCGTAAGCGCCGTATCTTCCCTGCATAAACCGAACCAACTTCTCTTTCATTTCATCTCCACCTTGCTTTTCTTTTCAAAATGATCTGTTGCCCAACCTCTTTCTAGATTTCCTATGCGCTCTATTTTCCTCCGCTTTCTCTGTCTTGTCAATAAACTCCCTCTAAAATTCTTATTAAATAGTATCTATTCTGCCATAAACTAAATAGTTACGGAATCCGGGCATCCCATATCTGATGTGCCCCACATGAACGGACACCTCGTGTCCAATAGGGTATGCCCATCCGGATGTCATAAATTGAAAATAACACATCTATTCCTCTACATTAAGAATGTTATTACATACCTCCGTTTTGATCAGATATACAATCCTGGATTCATTGAGCATCACATATCGATTTCCGTTCCCGTCTTCTTTTCCTATATATAATGTAAGCAGCTTTTCTTCTTCCTGCTCTGTATAGGTCGCTTCCACCGTAATGTGGGACTCCCCATCCAGTCCAAAGCCGCTCAACGCTTCATCTTCCACCGAATAGTCTGCCACCGTATCCAGCGATACCGCTCCAAGGCCGCCGGCCACAGATGCAATATGCAGCTCATCTTCCTCGTTTTCAGAATCATACACCGTTTCTTTTCCATTTTGCCGGATTACTTCTTTTTTCAGGTTCCCGCTGCCAATGTTTGGATATTCGTCTAACTGTGCCATACTTTCCAATGTACTATCCAGAGATTGTACCGCGGTACTGCTGACCGTATAGATTTTTCCTGTATTTTCATTACGCATGTAATAGCAGTCGCCGGTCATATTCCCAAAATTCAGACAGACATCCTCTCCGCCGCTTTCCCGCAGCCACACGGTATACGCCGGTTCTGTCAATCCATAATCTTCCGGTTTATCTCCGTCTGACAATTCTCTGTCTGCCGTCAGTTTTCCAAACGTGAGGACCAGTCCTTCCGGGAAACTTTGTTTCAATGGAAAATCCGGATCCTGCGTATACGTCCAGTTTCCATCCTGCTTTTCAAATGAAAACACATCTTCCCCTGCCTCATATCGAACGGCTTCTACGTTCTTCAAATCCGTTGCATAAACAACCGCCTCTGCGTCTTTCGCTTCCTGTTCCTCTTCCTGCTTCTGGTTGAATTTCCGAAGTCCAAGCCATCCCGCCAGAAGCAGGAGCAAGATACCAAGAAGGATCCATAACTGCTTTTGTTTTCTCTCCATAGGCACCTCCTCCTGCAACTCTTTTTCAATCTCTCTTCTATTTTTCTTTTCTCACCTTTTCGCACTCATCATGTAGTTTTGAATCCCACTTTTCTTTGCACGCAGTGTCAATTTCCCTTTTTCCACCCGGTATCAGATCTCTCTTTTCCTTTTTCGTCTACTGCAAAGCACCCGGTCACGCTTTTCTCCTTTTCAGCCAGACGAAAAATCCTCCTGCCAAAATCAAAATCGGAATTCCGAATACCACCAGCAGGCTCTGGAAACCTACATACTGTACTGCATTGTACTGTACCGCCAAACTTTTCGGTTCAATAGACAAATTCTCCACCCCTTCAAAATTTGCCATGACCGCATTCAAAAACAATGTAGTATTCTCCAGTGTGGGAAACGTGTCTGTAATCTGTGCATCAATCATACTTGCCGAAGAAATGACCGTCAGACGTGCTTCATTCATTTCATTTCCTGTTGTCTCATCCTCTTTCGTGCCGTTCCCGCTGCTTTCACTTTCTTCGGTCTTGTTCTCTCCATGTTCTTCTGCTCCCTCTTCCTCTGTCTCATCTTTCCCGGATACCGGTTCCGTTGCCACCGCGCCCAGTGTGTAGGTTCCCGGCGTCTCCGTTGTTTCCGTCACCGCGTAGCCGCTGCTGCCGGTTGTCATAAAGGATTCTGTCGAGATCGTATCTCTGGCCGCATTTGTCAGAGACAGTCCCCGTGTATTAATCAGCAGTACCATTTCCGAAGAAATCCCTTTCGCCATATCTCCGGATATCTGCAGTTCCGGGAAAATGTAATAGGCATTTCCCTGATAACAGCGCGTAGGATCCGCAATATATCCTTCCACCGTTTCTATTCCATATTCTTCTGTTACCGCCGCAAGATTCGGAAGTTCCGTCCCGGCTTTCTCCCCGAAAAGCAGCAGCATCTTGCCGCCTCCGGCCAGATACGACAGAATCGTCTCCTTCTCTTCCTCTGCCAGATCATTGGCAGGCGCATACATCAACAGCAGATCGCAGTCTTTCGGAACTTCTGTCTCCATCAAAAGATTCAACTCCGAAAGTACCAGGTTATTTTTATCCAACAGATCCGTCATGGAAGCGGATAAGGTACTTTCCCCGTGCCCTGTGGTACGGTAAATCTTCTTTTGTACGTCACTGGTTACATAATACACCGCGCTGGTTAGCTGCCCTTCCCCGTCAAACTCCGATTCGGAAGCGCTGCCCGTATAATAATAAGACGACATATCGGATACAATGATATCACCAAACGCTACGGTAGTCGTCTTTCCCGTCCGTTCGGAAGAGACTATAATGGTATTTTCCGACGTCTCATACTGGGACAGCGCGGATGGATGCAGAACCGGATCAATCCATTCCACAGAAATTTGTTTGGAGAGGGAGGCATATTTGCTCAGAAATGTCTGAATCCGTTCATCCGTCTCTTCTTTCACTGCAAGTACCGTCAACTTCACTTCCTGATCCAGTTTTTCCAGAAATTCTCTGCTGGTATCTGTAATCTCATAAATCTTTGTACTGCTCACATCAAGATTCCGGTATTTTTCCGGAAGCTGACCGAGGATCAGGTTCAGAACGACCACAATCGCAATCACCACCGCCGTCAGTCCTATACTGTATGTCCCCTGTCTCATTTTCGTCGTATGAAATACAGCCCCATTTATCTTCTTTCTTTTTTCCACGGCCTGCTCCTCCTAACTCCAACGTCTCTTCTGAATTGCCTGTATGGTCAGGAAAATAAAGACTGCAATCACTGATATATACAAAGCAATTCCGCCAAGGTCTACAATCTGATTCTCTGTGATTCCTGTAAATACATCTGCAAACGCCAGGTTTCCAAGCAATTTTGTAAGTAGATTCTCAAACAATTCCGCATGCATAACATAAGTTCCCACACATCCGGCCACACAGATCGCCTCCAGAACAGCACTCACAATCCAGTTCGAAGTCATCTGCCAGATATAAAATACGGGAATACTGAGAATCAAAATCACTCCAATCATACAACTCAGAGCGGAAGACGGAAGAAAACCAAGGATCCCATCCCAAAGATATAACACCAACAACACTCCAAATGTACTGAGAAAAGCAATCATCTGACTTTCCGTCAAGGAAGACAAAAACATTCCTATGGCTACATAGACACATCCAAGAAGAAAAAACACCGCAATGGAGATATAATCCACCTTCAAATACGCCGTTCCGTTCATTTTAATCAACAGTGGAAACAAGCAGAAGATTAGGTTCGGCAGCGCTATCACACTGGCCATCGCCAGATATTTTCCCAGAACTACCTTTGTAAGACTCACCGGCGCGGTCAGTAAAAGCTGGTCCGTCTTATTCTTTCGTTCCTCGGAAAAGCTCCGCATGGTAATCAATGGGATCCCCACCAGAAATACAATCAAAGAGCCGGACAGCGTATAAGAAAAGTACGGATACCCCGCTGTCAGATTATATGCCGTAAAATAAATTCCCGTAAATGCCACAAGAAAAGCAACAAATACACATCCCACCATGGACCGAAAATAGGAACGCAATTCTCTCTTATAAATCGCACACATCCGCTACCGCCCCCCTTCTTTCTTTTCTCCTTTTATACCGGATCCCTCGAGTTGTCCTTCCTCCTGTATGAAAGATGCTTCCGTTCCCTCTTCTTCCTGTACGAAAGATGCTTCCGTTCCTTCTTCCTGTACAGAAGAGACTTCACTGCCCTCTTCCTCCTTCATAGAAAAAGAGGCGTCGCTTCCTGTTTCCTGTATCTGTTCTCCTCCCTGTGTCAACTGCATAAATACTTCCTCCAGACTGGCTTTTGAGGGCTTTAACAGCAGAAGCGGACATGCCGCTTCGGAAAATGCGAAAAAGATCTTTTCACGGACGTCCGTCTTTTTCCCTAAACCATTCCTTCCCGCCGGTTCTGTATGTACTTTCGCAAACGCAGTTCCTTCTTCCGTTCTTTCAATCTGCGCTCTTATGATCTCCGGCACTTTTTTCAGAATATCCCGTGTCTCTTCCAGCCCTGCTTTTGCTTCCAGTTCCAGTGTGTTCTGCCCATTCAGCAGATGCTCCAGATTTTCCGGCGTATCCCCGGCAACCAGTTTTCCTCTGGAAATAATCAGAATATAATCACAAATTTCCCGCACTTCCGCCAGGATATGAGAGCTTAATATAACCGTGTGCTTATTACCCAGTCCGCGTATCAGTTCCCGGATCTCGATAATCTGCTTCGGATCCAATCCGACCATGGGTTCATCCAGAATCAAAATCTCCGGAAACCCAAGCAGCGCCTGCGCCAGCCCTACTCTCTGCCGATATCCCTTGGACAGATTCCGGATCAGACGCATCTGCACTTCTTCCAGCCGTACCGCCTGCATAACTTCCTGCACGGCCTTCTCCCACTCCTTTTTCGCAATCCCCTTCAATTCCGCCGCAAAATACAGATATTCCGATACCGTCATGTCTGTGTATAGTGGTGGAATCTCCGGCAGATATCCGATGTGTCTTTTTGCCGCTTCCGGTTCTTTCAAAATATCATGTCCGTTAATCTCTATTGTACCTTCTGTCGCGCCGAGATACCCGGTCATCATATTCATGGTCGTAGATTTTCCGGCGCCGTTTGGGCCCAAAAAGCCGTAGATCCTTCCCGGTTCCAATCGGAAATCCAGGTGATCTACGGCCACTTGTTCCCCATATTTCTTCACTAAATTCTTTACCTCAATCACATCTCTGCCTCCTGTCTTCCATGATACAAAATCCCCGCCATTGACGGTTCTTCCCCATACTATACCTACTTGGAGATTAGTAGTCCAATAAGTATACCCATTCGGGCATACTTATTGAACTATGTTCCATAAGATATGGCATTCACAAGACCACAGACTACAGTCACAGGCTGCAATGGATGATCTTGCCAGCAAATTTAAGGTAACAGGTTTTTGTGAAGTTTTTGTGTTAGAAATGTGAGAATGTTGTTACAGCATCCGTCTCATTCCAGGTACTCTTTCAATGCAGGATATTCCCTGATATGCTCCCGCACATAATTTCTTTTAAATGCTGCAAACGCAGATTCTCTTCGAAGCAAGGTTTTTAATTTTCTTAAAACCAGTCCTGTCGGATTCTTTTTTACTTTTTCTAGGTTGTCATAGAGAAGATTCATCTCCGCCATAAGCGCTTTCACTCTCTGTGCGCTGCTGCGTATACGCATCCCGGTATTTTTCACATTGAATATCTCCCAAACCAATTCCGCAGTCAAACGACTCTCCCCATCTCCCTGCTCTCTTGCCCTGACAACCACTTCTCTTTCCTTTAGCATAAAACGAATATACTGTTCCGGATCCTTCTTGCAACAATCCAGAATCCCCTCTTCATACTTTTTCTGATTCTTTACTCGGTTACAATGTCCACACGCCCAGAACAGATTATTCCAATCAAATTTTCTGTCAGGATATTTTCCGTTTTTATGAGGAAGCAGATGTTCAACCTGCGGATCCTGTAAATCTTTTAATTCACAGATATAACATTTATTGTGAAAATCCTGCTCCAGATAATCCGGAATCTCATCCAGGTACATTTCCAGACGTGTAATTTCTTCCAGTTCCTCATCTGTTACGGTATTTCGATGAATCAACTCTTTATATCGTTCAAATTTTTCCTTTAAAGAAGCGGACAGCTTATCTGCCGAAAAATACCCTTCTACAATCCCCTCATAAGGGATATCCGCAAGTCCGTCCTTTACCAGAATTTTCTTTTCCAGATCATAGATTACTGCATTCTCAATACTATTTAAAATAAACGGAGAATGTGTGGACACAATAAACTGTACATTGGGAAATATTGTCGTAAGCAGACGCATGATCTCCTTCTGAAGTTCTACATGCAGATGTGTTTCAATCTCGTCGATCAATACAATCCCCGGCATATAAAAGTCAAAGGTTTGATTTGTCTGCTTTTCCATCCGGATAATCAGATCTGCGACAATATCCAAAACAGCCGCATATCCACTGGAAAGTGTATTAAAATCAAAAGGTTCCTTTCCAGCTTCATATATGGTAATGGAAAAGGTATCGTCATCAAATTCTAATCTTAGCGTTTCGTCATGAAAAATCTTTCTTAATAACTCCTGAAACTTCTCAAACCAACTCTTAATCTTCCTGGATTTTTCCACGTTCCCACGTTTGAACGCAAGCGCCTCCGTTACACTTAAATCCCTCAAGTATTTAATAAAATCATTGCGCGGCTGTTCCAGCGCACTATAATGTTCCTGAAGTTCCACTTTTTCAATGTGTTTTGGGGGCTCTGCATAAAACGCCCGCTCTGCCTTATAATATGCGATAATATATTCCCCTTTTTCATACTTCGCATTGAAAGAATCCAGCGGATAATTAAATTGGGGGCGTACGCCCTGCCTTATGGACTCTACTACATTTTTAAAATATTGAACATCCTTTTCTATTGCATAAATTTCATTTTCTGATTTCTTTTGTTGTCTGGCACGCTTCTCATTTCTCATAGAAGCATCCAAAGCTGACTCCATCCTCATCCACCTGTCCGATGTGGCTATCTCATTGATAAAGTGAGATAGGGCATCTAAGACACTGGTTTTCCCGCTTCCGTTTTCCCCCGTCAGGATCAAATGCCGTAAACCGTTTTCAGATATAGGAATACGGATATCCTTTAAATGCCTTACCTTCTCAAGATAAAGTTCGGTCATATAAATCTGCTCCATCTGTTTTTCCCTCCAGCTTTCACATACAGCAGGTCGATCCGCTCCCGATTGATTTCCTCTGTTATAACATCGCACGCCTGCATGACAGCTTTTC
The DNA here is from genome assembly GCA_910574195.1 of Lachnospiraceae bacterium. Taxonomy (GTDB): domain Bacteria; phylum Bacillota; class Clostridia; order Lachnospirales; family Lachnospiraceae; genus Schaedlerella. Next base: position 59,053 of record CAJTBF010000016.1, read on the forward strand.
TTCATAATCATTTTTCTTCACAACTGTTTTTCACAGGCGGCGCTGCTTTTTTACAGCGTCCTACAGCATCAGTCCCCGGTAGCGATTCAGGCAGGCATAGATCTCCTGCTTCCTTGGCATGGCCATACATGCCACACTGGAACTACTCTCGCACAATCCGGCCAATCCGTCCGCCCCCATTTTTTCTTCCAGCTTCTTTACCACATCCTGGATACTGGTACGTCCCCCGAAGAGATGTCTCTCCGCATACCGCACGCAGTATCCCAGCGCCGTAACCTGTTCGCTGTCCGTCAGTTGTTCCACATAGCGCAGGTCGATCTGCTCCCGGTTGATCTGCACCGCTTCCTTTCCCATGGTCTTCATCTTGATCCGTTCATTCCCCCGGTACGCCTTATTCTGCCCCGGATATCTGGTGTACACCGGTGTCTGCGCCGGAGTTTCCAGACCGCTGAGAGCCGGAAAACTCTCCGCCTCTTTTTTGGCCATAGCTGTGATCTCCTTCGGCACATATTTCTCCATCTGCACAATGGTATCCGCAATATGGAAATAGGCGCCCGAACTGCCCGCCACGATGACCGTAGAAATCCCGTACCCTTCATACAATTCCCGGATACGGTCAATGAACGGGGTAATTGGTTCCATCTCCCGGTGAATCACCCGCTGCATTAGTTCATCCCGGATCATAAAGTTGGTGGCGCTGGTATCCTCGTCAATCAGCAGCGCCTTTGCCCCTGCTTCCATACTTTCCACCACATTGGCCGCCTGAGACGTACTTCCGCTGGCATCCTCCGTATAGAATCCCTTCGTATCCTTTCCGTTGGGAAGATCGTTAATAAACATGGAAATATCCGTCTTCTTGATACTTCTTCCGTCCTCGGCACGAATCTTTACCGCAGAGGCGTCCGTAATCACATATTCTCTTCCGTCTCCTGCAATATGATCATACACTCCCAGTTCCAATGCTTTCAAAAGTGTAGACTTCCCATGATACCCGCCGCCCACAATCAGGGTGATTCCTTTCCGGATGCCCATTCCGGCCAGCGTCCCCTTATGGGGCAGTTCCATGGTCACCTCCATCTCCCTGGGGGAACGAAATGCAACCGCTCCGCGCATGGGGCGTGAGGAAATACCAGATTCCCGCGGCAATATGGCTCCGTTTGCCACAAACGCCGTCAATCCCTGTACCTCCAACTGTTCCCGAATATACTGCTGATCTTCCGCCAGGTCAATCACACTGCGGACTTTCTTCTTATCGCATGTCCTGTAATATAAAGATTGTTCCACGCAGTCCGGCAGAAATTCATAGAGAATCTTCTCCAGTTCTCTTGCATTGATCGTCCGCCCGTTTGCGGGAAACCCAATCTCCATCCGCAATACCAGATCTCCGCTCTTCTCCTCCATCTGGCAGGCGGTCCGTTCCAGAACTTCCTGTCCGCATTTGCTGACAGAGAGCAGACCGCTCTTTCCAGAGCCCTTTGCCTGAAAGGCATATCGCTGGGACGCCCGGTAAAACTGTCGTGTCAGATAATCCTGCAGCGCGACCCTCTGACATCTTCCGCAATATAACTCCTGGGGGAACCCTGCAATCCCCCCCTTGATATGCACACTGACTTTGGAAGGAGAGGCAAACGGATCCCCCTGCACATGATCAATGGACAGCACATAACCCGGAAACTGATACATTCCCTTTGTATCTTTATAGGCCGGATAACCTTTATGATCAATCCGTCTTAGTAAATTCCGTAATTCTGTTGATGTCTGCATTTTTTGTGTTCCTCCTCTGGATCTATGTTAAGGTTCATATCTTACAGAAATTCCGATCATGAATCTGTCACTTATCATACCATGTTTTTTTTGATCTGTCAGTAAAATTTATGCGTCCTTACGGACTTTGCGTAACAGTTCGTTACTATTCACGGCCTGGGAGGCCGCTCATAGTAACGGTTCAGCCTTCGTCTTCTCTGTTACGCAAATCCGCCCCACGAAAAGTTTGCCTACGGCAAAGGAGCGGATTCATGACACTACTGGCTGCCAACTGCGCAACTGCAGGCTGAACTGTTACGACTTTACAGCAAGTGCAAAGTTTTGGGCTAAACTGTTACACACCGCACCATATACTGCGCTGCCTGGTAACGGCGGATATATTTCCTGTCCGGACAGCCGCCGGCTCCTCATCCATCCAAAAAACAGAAAAAGAAACCTGAAAATATCATCACTCCAGACTTCTTTTTCCCATTTTCTATTCTTTCATTTTTCCTGTTCTCTTACAAACTCTGCAAGCGCTTCTCCCAACATCCTGTGTCCGTTTTCTGTCATATGAATTCCATCTGCCCCCGGTTCTTTTACCACGGAACCGGCGTCAAAAAACAGACATCCCCACTGCTCTGCAATGGCCCGATAGATAGACGCAAGTTCTCTGGTCTTCCCGGCAGACTTCTCATCAAACATAGCGTCTTCTGCCTCTTTGATTGGCACCGGTGAGACAAGCACTACTTTCGCCGCCGAATTTCTTACATATAATATATGCCTGATTTTCAGAATTACTTCTTCCATCCCGTAGCCAATCTCCGTCGCATTCACATGAAAATGAGATTTTGCATCATTGGTACCAAGCATCACAATCATATAATCCAGAGGAAGCTGTGACAAAATCACCGGAAGCAAATGCGTAATCCCGCACCGTTCCGGTTCCATCAAGTCCGAAAACACGGTCGTCCTTCCATTTAGTCCCTCTTCAATCACCCGAAAAGAATCTCCCAGCTCCTTTTCGAGAATCCCGGTCCATCTGATTTCCTCAGTATAGCGCTCTCCCGTCTCCGGTATGTATCCCCAGGTATTGGAATCCCCAAAGCACAGAATCCTTTTCCGCATCTTTTCTCCTCCACTTTCTGTCTTGTACAATTTCCAGGCAAACCTGTTACCGACAGCTTCTTACATATAAATATACAAAAAGTTCATTACTATCCGGATTTTCTGATATACATACAACATAAAATCCGCCACTGTTCACGGATGCTCCGGTAAACAGTGACGGATTCAACCTACTTAACAGCCGATTTTTCTGACAAAATTTTAATATTCAAACTGACGATAGTAGCGGCGGATTACCATCGGATGTCTGAATTCATCCTCAAGGTGCGCGTCTACACGGTTATTTACCGCATGCATTACCAGATGGGAAATGGAACCGCGGAATTCCGGGCTGATTCCCTTCAGTTCATAATCTTTGCTGTCGATAATCACATAATTCTTGCAAACTCTCGGAAGGAATCCTGCTACACGTTCTGCCAGCGGACGCTGCTCGTCCTCACCCATGAACAGGGTAACCGGTGTCTCTGCTTCTACAACCTCCAACATACCGTGGAAGAATTCCGCACAGGTAATGGACTTGGTTCTGATCCAGAGCTGTTCCTCCCAGTAGCACATTGCATAGGAGTAGGTTGCTCCCCACTGATCGCCGCTTCCTACGAAATAATGCGGCATATCCGGATTCGCTTTCACATAGTCATACACTTCTTTTGCATATCCTGCTGCCCACTCATCCGCTTTCTTCTCTACCTCTACCAATGCCAATGCAAGATTTTCATCCATTTCTTTATTGTAGCGGTCATATTCCGGGAATTCCCCGTTGTTGTACATCAGCCGATTTGCAACCATAAAGAACTTCAACTGTTCATTCTCCGGATAAGAAATGCACCAGTCACAAAGTTTTACGATCTCTGCGTCTGCCTTGTCTACAAAACCAAATACCTTCGCTCCGATCTCTCTTGCTTTTTCCACAGCCTTTACCATTTCTTCTGTACTTCCTGTTACAGAGGAAAAGATCACGATAGAATCTTTGGTAAAGCGCTTATTTCCTGTCGTGATAAATTCTGCCGCATTCTCCACATATACCGGAAGCGCACTTCTTCCTCTCATATAAACTTCTACCTGAAGACTGGAAGCCCATGTCCCGCCGATACCGATAAAATAGATTCCGTCAAAACCTTTGTTCTGAATCTCATCGACTACTTTTTCGATCTCTCCTCTCAAAGCAAGTCCGCCATTTACACTGTTGATCTGTTTCTGTTCATCAAATTTTAACATGTTGTCGTTCCTCCTGATTTCATTCTGTCTGATCTTTTTATTTTTTTGTTTTATTTTTTGTTATTTTTGAGCTGATCCTTTTATAATCTTAATTTTACTGCGCTTTACTCTGTCTCCGCGAAGCGCCTTGCTGCGCATAACAAATTTCATGTCCCGCAGCCCGTTACCGGGTACTTGACTTGTTTTCGCTTCCCGGCTGCTGTTTTTACTTCTCTTCGTCTTTATGAAAATGTACCGTAAAATTACACTTATCTCCCCGTGTATAAGATCGGGAGTATTCTATAATCCGATCATTTTCATCACATGTCGTGCACGAGAACAAAAATACAGCCTGTTCCTTTTCAATATTTAACATCCTTGCTTCGGACTGCGCCAACTGCGCCAGATCCAGTACCTGCCAGGCCTTCGCCGGATGAATCCCGTAAAACCGATAGATCTCAAACATACTGAATACGGAAAGATCGATGTCTTCCACGTTCGGCACCAGATAATACGGCGTAAAAATCTCCTGCAGGGCAATCGGTTCCCCATCCGCATAATCCAGACGTTTAATATAATAAATCGGATCATTCTCCTGAATATGCAGTATAGAGGCGTATTTTGCACCCGCTGCTCTCTGTCCTCTTTGCAGAATCTTTTTTCCGGAAGATGCCTGCCGTTCCTTCATTGTCTGGGAAAAACCGCCCAGCGCTTCCAGATCACGCTCGTATTTTGCCATGACATAAACGCCTTTTCCCTGTACCCGTTTCAGTAATCCTTCACTGACCAGCGCATCTATGGCATTGCGCACGGTCAGGCGGTTAATACCATAAGTCTCCGCAAGCATATTTTCCGAAGGGATCGCTGTTCCCGGCGCATATTCCCCGTCTTCGATTTTGGAACGTACCACTTCCCGCAATTGTATATATACCGGTGCGAGATAATCCACTCCTTTTGATTCTGCCAACACCCATGTCCCCTTTCTTACCAGGCTCCGTTATACTCCAATGTCACGCTGGAGTTGGAAGCGCCGTCTTTCATACATTCTTCCACAGGTTTTCCTTCCAGAATTCCTTTTAAGAATCCGGCGATATAGCTGTCTCCGGCGCCCATCGTATCCACCACATTACACGGAATAATACCAAATGTCTTATATTCGTTTCCGTCATAGACAATACTGCCCTTATCTCCCAGTGTCGTGATGACCAGTTTCGGCCCACGGTCAAAAATATCCTTCATCTGTGCACGGAGCTCCGGGGTATCTCCGTCATCCGTTGCAAAGAACAGATAATCTGTGGACGGAATTGCGATGCGTGCCGCCTCATCATCGGGACGGGTAGCCGCATCAAATGCAGTCTTTACACCCCGGCTCTGTATTTCTGCCAGATTCTCATGAATATATCCCCAAAGACCGGTAACTACCATGTCATGCTCACACAGAAAATCAATCTCTTCTCTGGTCAGTTTGAAATCTTTCAGAACGCCTTCCTCGTATTCCCCGAACACCCGCTCGCCATCAATCAATTCCACATGTGTAATTGCAGTACTGCCCTCTTCAAACCGGATGTGAGATACGTCTACGCCCTTCTCCGCCATCTTTTCCTTCATGATCTTTCCGTACTCATCTGTTCCTACTACGCCTGTATAGGATGCCTCTCCGCCCAGACGCACAAAATATACGGCTACATTCACCGGATTCCCGCCCGGATATGATTTTCCGATATTTTCATAAACATCCATACAATTGTCACCGACTGCTGCTAATTTCATACCAAATCCCTCCATTCTTATTTTTCTGTTCCTTAGAAATAACAGTGACGCAAAAAACAGACTGATATACCGGTAATTTTACTTCACAGGCACTGTATTTGTAAGTTCACTTCCAAGACAGATATACTCTGCGCGTGTCACTTCCTGAAAACACTCAAATACTTTATCTGCATCGTCTCTTGAAACACCGGACTGGTACAGAATCGGCGTCCCTTCCTCCACCTGCAGATACCCCGCTTCCCTTTCATCACAACTGGAAATACTGATTTTTTCATATCCCGTCCTTATCTCCACGCCGTAATACTCTCTCAGTACATCATATAAGGATACTTTTCCAAAATCGTAGGTATCCAGCTCCGGAAAACGTTCGGCATCCAGATGAATCACTGAAATCATAACCGGAATCCCGTCCATGATCCATACACGTTCCAGACGCCAAAGCTTATGTCCCAGAGGCAATTCCATCTTCCGGCCGATACTTTTGGAAGTTTCGCAAAGTGAGAAATCCAGCATTTTACTCACCATCTCCCGACCGGCATCCGCTGCCGTCCGGTGCATTCCCCGTACATCCTGCAGGTTCCGGACCACTTTTTCCTGTGCAACAAAGGTTCCTGATCCATTCTTATTATAAATCTTTCCCTGCAAGATCAACTGCTTTATAGCGCTCCGAAGCGTGGAGCGATTCAAATTCCACATATTGCACATCGTACGTTCCGAAGGAAGCTTGTCATGTGCCTGCAGTCTGTTTTTTATTATATAACTTTCTATTTTCTCAATCGCCTCATCGCGAGGCTTCTGACGCTCTAACTTCATAATACTTCCTCCCTGCGACCTGTCGGATGCAGTACATTCGCTCCGCAAGACATATATTATGAGCACATGCTTACCGGATTGCTTATGTCCAATATAGCATTCTTTTTTTATCTTAGAGCATCTATTCAAAAAAGTCAATTTCTTCTTTGCATCACCCTTTTCTAAATATGTTTATCTATTTTTCATACCGGTTTGAATGTCTTAAATATAGCATACTTATATATAAGTGTCAATTCTGCAACTTTCACATATTTTTACATCCTTTTTTGTACAGTATCACCACTTTATTTTGTGCATTTTGTATAATTTAATCTTATTTTTCTTTTTGTACTCTTTTTCTATCTCTTTTTTCTCTCGATAATTTCATCTTTTTACCTACTATATTTTTTTATTTTTATAATATCATCCAAACTTTTTCATACCAATTTCCCATCCATACATCATCAATCTACTATATAATATCATTTCTTTTTCAATCCACTTTTTTTCCTTTTTTCTGTTTTTCACAAGATTTTATCCGTTTTTTTGTGAAATTCTACCTTTTTATATTTATTTTCTTATTTTCATTGAATAAAATCATTTTCCATGATATCATTTTCTAAAATTGGTATGTTTTTATAGAAACTTATCTTAAAACAAAGGAGGTACTTATGCAAGCAGCAGACATTCTTTTAAAATCAAATCATATTTTTACGGGAAAGGAAGATTCTCCCCAGCCCGGTTTTGTCGCAATCAAAGGAAATAAAATCGCGGCGGTGGGAGAAGACGACGGCAATGAATATATCGGGGAAGATACCCGTGTTTTCGATCTGGGCAATCAAGTGATCTGTCCCGGTTTCGTGGACGCTCATTGCTTTTTCACAGGCCATTTACTGACATTGGCCGGAACAGACTTACATACCTGTACAACAGAACAGGAAGTACTGGAGAAGATTTCCTCCCTCCAAAGCACTTTGAAACCCGGCCAGCCCCTGCTCGCCAGAGGTCTGAAAGCAGATTTCACTGCTTTGACAACAGAGGAACTGGATCGGGCATTTCCCACACTTCCGGTGATTCTTTTCCACGAGGGCGGCGAAAGCTGTTACATGAACACGGCCGCAAAAGATACCTATCAATTCACCCCGGACACCTGTTGGTCTGAAAGTTACTGGAAACTTTTAAAATACATTTTAAATGAAAAAGAGTTCTCTGTTCCTAATTTCAAAGAATATCTCAAACTGATGAATGCCCGCGGCATTACTTCCGTAAAAGAGATGGGATATGATGACTTTTATGGATTTACTGATGTGCTTAAGGAACTGGAAGAACAGAACGCCCTCACCCTGCGCGTCCACTTTATGAGCCAGCCTGTCGGCGCTCCCATGAACCTGGAATATGGGAAACGCATGCGCCATATGTTCACCGGACCTTTTGTACATTTCTCCGGATACAATCAGATGACAGACGGTTCCATCAGCCAATTGGAAGGGGACATGAAAGAACCTTATCTCTGTGCGGATACTTGTTGCGTAAAGGACATTGACTGGAATACTCTGCGAAGCGACGCACTTGCTGCAGACGCGGAAAATTTCCGTTTCTCTCTTCATGCACAGGGCGACGGAGCCATCGGAAAAACAGTCGATATTTTTGAGGATTGTAAAAAAGGTGCAGACGGAAAACTGGTAAACCGGCATGCCATCACAGATCTGGAATGTTCCGATCCGGCCGACCTGGAACGGATGGGACAGCTTGGCATTACCGCCGAAGTATATCCGCAGATTATGGCTATTGCAGATCGGGAAAGCAAACTCTCCATGATTCAGGAAAAGATCGGAGAGGAACGCGGAAAGCATTACTGGAACAGAAGAAAAATGGTAGATTCCGGTGTGGTAGTATCCTGCGCAACCGATCTTCCACTTGTGTATGATGATATCCCGGAATCTATCTATCACAGTGTAGGCGGAAGATTCCCGGAAGGCGGAGAACCTTTTAATACAGAGAACACACTGACCGTCGGTGAATTGTTACGCGCGTGGACATATGGCGGCCAGTATAATCTGGGATGTGAAAAAGAACTGGGGACTCTGGAAGCCGGCAAACTTGCGGATATCGCTGTATTGGATGCCGATGTATTCCATACTCCGATGGAGCAGATTCGTGAAGTAAAAGTAGCCATGACGATCGTAGACGGGAAGATTGTATATCAGAAATAGAACGAAGATATCAGAAGCAGAACAAAGATATCAGAAGCAGAACAAAGATATCAGAAACAGAACAAAAAATGCCCCTCTCCCGGAAAGGAACACATTCTTTCCGGGAAAGGGACTATTTTTACTGCCCGCCGTTTCCTCTTAAACCTCAAAAATCAGGTCTCCATAGGAAGGCATCGGCCATAATTCTTTATCCACAATCATCTCCAGCTTATCTACCGGGCTTCTTAAAGCCTCCATAGCAGGGAATACATCCGTATGATAGAAGTTTGCCTGCACCGGGCCTTCCTCCTTTGCCGCCGCCTCTTCGGTCACATTCCTCAAAACAGACAAAGCGGTTCTTGTCTCTTTCAAAAGTTCTGTCACCTCTGCCAGTGTATCGGACTGTACACTGGTGTCCGCGCCAGCTTCTTTTACTGCCAGAACCGTATCTGCCAATACCTTCGTGTATCCCATAACCGCCGGGATAATCTGCTTACTTGCCATATCAATCATCGTACGAGCTTCGATATTGATGGCCTTTGCATAAGTCTCATACTGAATTTCTGCACGGGATTCCAGTTCCGTTTTTGTAAATACATTAAAACGTTCAAATAATTTTACGGATTTTTCCGTTGTGATCGCCGGAATTGCCTCTACCATAGACCGAATATTCGGCAATCCTCTTCTCTCTGCCTCTGCAACCCATTCTTCCGAGTATCCGTTGCCATTGAACACGATTCTCTGATTCTCAATCATATATTCTTTGATTAAGTCATGCACTGCAAGTTCAAAATCTTCCGCTTTTTCCAACACATCACATACATCTGCAAACGCTTCCGCTACAATCGTATTCAACACAATATTGGAATTTGCAATGGAATCCCTTGACCCCACCATACGGAACTCAAATTTATTTCCGGTAAATGCAAACGGAGAAGTTCTGTTTCGATCTGTCGCATCTTTGGACAAATCCGGCAGCGTGGCAACACCTGTCTGCAGCTTTCCGCTTTTCAGACTGTGGGTCGCAATCCCGGTGCTGACCAGCTGTTCCATCACATCTTCCAGCTGTTCTCCGAGAAAAACAGAAATAATTGCCGGCGGCGCTTCATTGGCTCCAAGTCTGTGATCATTCCCCGGATCCGCAGCCGATTCCCTCAGTAAGTCCGCATGTGTATTGACCGCCTTCAAAATACAGCTCAGCACCAGAAGAAACTGTGTATTTTCATGCGGTGTCTTTCCCGGTTCCAGCATATTAATACCGTCGTCTGTTATAATAGACCAGTTATTATGTTTTCCGGAACCATTCACCCCCGCAAAAGGCTTCTCATGAAGCAGACACTTCATTCCATGCTGGCATGCCACTCTTTTCAAAGTCTGCATTACGATCTGATTATGATCTACCGCAATATTCGCTTCCGCATAAATCGGCGCCAGTTCATGCTGCGCCGGAGCCACCTCGTTATGCTGCGTTTTTGCCGTTACTCCAACCTTCCATAATTCCGTGTTCACGTCTTTCATAAAAGAAGCGATTCTCTGGCGGATTGTTCCGAAATAATGATCGTCTAATTCCTGCCCCTTCGGCGGCATAGCGCCAAACAAAGTACGTCCCGCATAGATCAGATCTTTTCTCTGTCTGAATTTGGACGCGTCCACCAAAAAATACTCCTGCTCCGGTCCCACAGACGGTGTTACCTTTTTGGAAGTCGTATTTCCAAATAAGCGAAGCAGCCGCAGCGCCTGTACATTGATCGCTTCCATGGAACGTAGCAGCGGTGTCTTCTGATCCAGTGCTTCTCCCGTATAAGAGCAAAATGCCGTAGGAATGCAGAGTGTCGCGCCTGCCGCATCCTGCCTTACAAATGCCGGCGAGGTACAATCCCATACCGTGTATCCCCTCGCTTCAAAGGTCGCCCGCAACCCTCCGGAAGGGAACGAAGATGCATCCGGTTCTCCCTTAATTAATTCTTTTCCGGAAAAGCTCATCAGAATTTTTCCATTCTGCATCGGTGCAGAAATAAAGGAATCCTGTTTCTCCGCCGTTACACCTGTAAGCGGCAGAAACCAGTGTGTATAATGAGTCGCTCCTTTTTCAATGGCCCATTCCTTCATCTCATGTGCAATGACATCCGCCGTCTCCAGATCCAGTTCCTTTCCTTCCTCAATAGTTTTCTTTAGATTTTTATAAACTTTTTTGGGTAAACGTTCCTGCATTACCGTATCATTAAATACGTTTTCACCAAAAATATCCGCTACATTGAACAATTCTGCACTCATACACTCTTTCCTTTCTGCTCATCTTACTTTTTACAAGTTCTTACGAGAATCCTTCACCCAAACACCGGCAAATAAAATCCCTGGAAACTGATCACGCCGGAGATTCTCTGTAAAAATCATCCCCATATGACCAAAAAGGGCACTCCAAGCAACCTTGGAACGCCCTTGTTCGTTTCTACGTCTGTCAGTATAACGCAACTGCACAAAAAACGCAAGTAAAATTTATAAAAATACTTATTTACTATTCAGATCATCATGCCTTTCCAACAGATCCGAAAAGCTCCATCTTCTCTTTCACAGTTGCCATAATTGCATCTGTCCCCGGCTTCAACAGCTTCCGCGGGTCAAATCCTTTGCCCTGCTGGTCTTTGCCTTCTTCAATATACTTCCGTGTCGCCGCCGCAAAGGAAAGCTGGCATTCTGTATTTACATTAATCTTTGCAACACCCAGATCAATGGCTTTCTTAATCATATCTTCCGGAATACCTGTACCTCCGTGCAATACCAGCGGCATATCGCCCGTCAGCTTCTGGATTGCATCCAGAGTCTCGAAACTTAACCCTTCCCAGTTGTCCGGATATTTTCCGTGAATGTTACCGATACCTGCCGCAAGGAAATCAATACCCAGATCTGCAATTCTCTTGCATTCTTCCGGATCTGCGCACTCGCCTCTTCCAATCACGCCGTCTTCTTCTCCGCCAATGGAGCCAACTTCTGCTTCCAGAGATATTCCTTTTTCCTTTACAATGGCAACCAGTTCCTTTGTCTTTGCCACATTCTCATCAATCGGATAGTGGGAACCGTCAAACATAATGGAAGAGAATCCTGCTTCGATACACTTCTGGCATCCCTCATAACTTCCATGATCCAGATGCAGTGCAACCGGTACCGTAATATTCAGTTCTTCCAGCATTCCATTGACCATACCGACTACTGTCTTGTAGCCTGTCATATACTTTCCTGCACCCTCAGACACACCAAGAATAACCGGGGACTTACACTCTTCCGCTGTCAAAAGGATTGCCTTCGTCCATTCCAGATTATTAATGTTAAACTGTCCAACTGCATAATGTCCTGCTTTTGCTTTTTGAAGCATTTCTTTTGCTGATACTAACATCGTTTTTTCCTCCAATTCTTCTCCACCGTCAGTCTATCCCGCCGGGAAATATGTTTTACTCGCTTTTTATTATAGACCATTCGTAAAAAAAAGACAATCTATTCTTCCGCAATTTTCGAGGCGGCCGCCGCATCCAATACTACGATTACATCAGGATGCATCTGTAAAATGGATGCCGGAACTTCCGGCGTCACATCTCCGAAAAATGCCTTTGCCACAATATCTGCCTTATCCTCTCCGCTGGCTACCACTAAGATCTTTCTTGCACGCATGATGGTCCCGATCCCCATAGTATACGCCTGCTTTGGCACATCTTCTGCAGAAGCAAAAAATCTTTTGTTCGCTTCAATCGTGCTCTCGGTCAGATCCACACAATGCGTCTCCTTTTCAAATACCGGCGCCGGCTCATTAAAACCAATATGTCCGTTATGCCCCAGTCCCAGAAGCTGGAGATCCACACCGCCATACGACCGAATCAGTTCTTCATAACGTCCGCACTCCGCCTGCGCGTCTTCCTTTGTCCCATCCGGCACATTCGTATTCTCTTCCTTGATATTCACCCGGTCAAATAAATGCTCATGCATGAAATAGTAATAACTCTGATCATTCCCGTGATCCAATCCTTTGTATTCATCCAGATTCACAGACTTAATGTCGGAAAAATCCAAATCTCCCTTTTCATACCATTCCACCAATTGATCATATGTACCAATCGGAGTGGAACCTGTGGCCAGACCCAGTACACTGTCCGGTTTCATTACAATCTGAGCCGCCAGAATATTGGCTGCTTTTCGACTCATATCCTTATAATCTTTTGCCTGAATAATTCTCATCTTCATTCCTCCGTCCTTTTCCCCGCGTTCCTGTTTCAAATCTTTCTTTATTATACAATGCCTTCCTGGCTTTCACAAGTATAACTTAATTGCTTTTAGCAGGGCGGGATAAATTTCTTCCCGTTTATATACACGGCCTTCACCTGTAATTTGGTATCCAAAAGCACCAGATCCGCCGCTTTGCCCGGTGCGATGCTTCCGCATCTGTCATAAATTCCAAGCTCCAGCGCCGGATTCCTTGTAACACAGGTAAGCGCTTCTTCCAATGGAATTCCCATTTCTTTTACGGCCTTGCGCACGCACTCCATCAGATTCGTTACCGAGCCGGCCAGCGTCCCGTCTTCCAGTACCGCCCTCGCCCCTTCTACGAATACCTCTTGTCCTCCCAGTGTATATTGCCCGTCTCCCAGCCCCGTTGCACGCATACTGTCGCTGATCAAAATTACACGCTCTGCGCCGAACATCCGAAATACCATCCGCACTGCCGCCGGATGCACATGGACACCGTCGCTGATCAGCTCTACCCGGCAGGATTTTGTATCATATGCCGCTCCGATCACACCGGGTTCCCGGTGATGCAGCGGCGGCATGGCGTTAAAAAGATGGGTAACATGGCTGGCGCCTCTTCGAAAAGCTTCCATCGACGTCTCATAATCCGCCAGCGTATGTGCAAGGGAAACCACCGTTTCACTTCGAATCGCTTCAATAAATTCCATGGCGCCCTCTTTTTCCGGAGCAAGATCCACAATCCGAATCAGTCCGCCGGATTCCTTCTGAAGGCTTCGATAAAGCTTCAAGTCACAATTACGAATATGCTCTGCCGCCTGCGCGCCTTTTTTCTTTTCATTGAGAAAGGGGCCTTCCAGATTAATCCCTGTCAGTTTTGCACCTTCTCCGTCTTGATTGTTTCTTGCGGTACGCATCACCGCAAGAAGTTCCTCCTCCCCCATGGTCATCACAGCCGGACAGATCGACGTCACTCCTACCGAAGCCTCATATTCTGCCATTTTCCTGAGTGTATCCCCCTTTGCATCACAGAAATCTACCCCCGCGCATCCGTGAAAATGAAGATCAATCAAACCCGGAACCGCATAGCATCCTTCCCCGTCTATCACCTCTTCCTTCATAGAATTCGCAGTTTTTGCAAAGACTCCGTCATGGATCACAATTTCTCCCGGTGCAAAATACTGTTCCTCCCGGAAAACCTGTACATTCTCAATAATCATACTTCTCCCTTTCCTCCTCTCCTGACCGTAAATTACCATGCCCGATAAAATACATTCTCATGCACAAAAAACACCGGATACCTTAAAAATCTACGGTATCCGGTGCGCTTTCATGACTCCAAGGGGAATCGAACCCCTGATTCCAGCGTGAGAGGCTAGCGTCTTAACCGCTTGACCATGGAGCCATGTCCTTTTTTTACCTGTATCTTTCCCGTCCACAGGCAAATCTGATTATAGCATATGAAATTTTATATTGCAAGAGATTTTTATACTTTTACAATTTTTTTGGCAACCATTCAGCCATAGACTAAATAGTTACGGAATCCGGCCTATTAAAGTTTGCCTTATGGCAAAGAGGCCGGGTTCTTATGGTTCCCCCGCAATAATCTTTTCTACGACTTCTTCGCCTTCCTCTTCTCTTATCTTTTCCAGAATCTCTCCCCGCGTTTCTTCCAGATGTTCCTTAATTGTCTCCTTGACCATAATCTGCAGCGCCTGCTTTTGGTTCGAAATCATCACCTCGTCATGCTCGCCGCCAAACTCCCCGTCTAAGGTCCAGGAAATCTCCTCCATGGATTCGAAGTGTACTTCCCCTGTCCGGAAAGAATATACATGCTTGGAATCCATCTGCTTGATGACAAGAGAAGCAATGATTTCATTCAGCTCAATCGGATTCTTTGGAGTTTTAATCAACGTGACCTCAAACACCCCGTCGTCAAATATCACATCTTTTCCGATAATTCCTTTAAAACCGCCGACTGACCGCGAATTGGTCACCATGCCAAACATGAAGTCTTCTTCAATCTCTTCCCCATCATACGTCACTCTGATATGGTAGGAAGGAATATTGAAAATCTGCTTCGAACCCTCCAGAATATAAGCCAAATGCCCCAGCACATTCTTCATACTCTGTTTTGTCTCATAAGATACATCCGTAAACAGCCCAAAGGCAGCAATATATACAAAGTAATCTCGATTAAACTTTCCCACATCACAGGGAAACGGTACTCCATTCGCCGCAATGTCTGCCGCTTCCAGTATATTTCTGGAAATGTGCAGGCTATGTGCAAAATCATTGGTCGTACCTGCAGGAATATAACCGATCGGTACTTTTTTGATCCGCCTGGACATTCCTGTGACAACTTCATCCAGTGTCCCGTCCCCGCCACTGCACACGACAATGTCATATTCTTCCTTATACGTGAGCGTCTTCGCCAGCGCATCATGATAACACTGTGTCGGATAAACCGTCACCTCATAACCGCCTTTTACAAAAATATCCAGCACATCTGCCAGCTTGGGTTTCAGTAAGCCGGTACCCGCATTTGGATTATAAATAAATAACATCTTTTTCATAGTCAGCGACCCCTTTTGCTTCCCGCTCGATCTCCGAAAAAACGGAACCCCTTTTTATTTTGAAGCCATAAAGAATGTTTTGATCCCTTCTGCAGCCTTCTCTTCGTCTTCCCCCTCTGTTAATACTGTTACTTCCTCCCCCTCTGTCAGATTCAGACTCATCATACCCATAATGCTTTTCGCATTGATCTTCTTATCGTCCACTTCGATGTACACTTTACTGGCATATTGGCTTGCCTCCTGCACCAGCAGTGCAATCGGTCTTCCGTCAAGCCCCTTTTCATGTCTTATAACAACCGGTGTCTTAATCATAACTAATGTAACCCTCCTTGTTCTTGCTTTACTTTTTCCGCCAGCTCTCCTAATTTACGAAGTCTGTGATTCACACCTGACTTCCCGATCGGCGGTGATAAAAGTTCCCCCAATTCTTTGAGTGTCGCTTCCGGATGCGAGAGGCGGGCAAGCGCCGTTTCTCTCAGTCCCTCCGGCAGTTTTTCAAAACCGATGGTGTCTCGTATATATGTAATATCCTCCATCTGCTTTACAGCAGCAGAGACGGTTTTGTTAATGTTCGCCGTCTCACAGTTCACTTTCCGGTTCACTGTGTTCCGCATTTCTTTAAAAATCCGCACATTTTCCAACTCCATAAGTGCAACATGTGCTTCCATAACATTCAGAATATCTACAATCTGAGAACCCTCTTTCAGGTATACAACAAAGGACCTTTTTCGACGCACAATCTTAGCATCCATAGAAAAGCTCCGAATCAGTTCCTGTATCTGCACTGCCATCGCCTCCGCTGCACAGACAATCTCAAAATGATAAGACTTTGCAGGATTACTCATCGAACCGGCCGCCAGAAAAACACCTCTGAGAAATGCACGTCTGCAGCAGGTCTGCTGTACCACGATGGGATTCACAATATGAACCTCCTCGAAAAATCCTGTACGTCCCTCCATCAGCTTTGTCGCCTGAAGGATACGCAAAGCATCTTCATGCCGTCTGACAACCAGCATATATAACACACTTTTCCTCGTCATGTTCTTTCGAATGGAGATATCAGCATCTATATTAAATGTTTTTTCTATTAATGTAAAGACCTTTCTTGCAACAGCCTCATTTTCCGTATGAATCTTTACACGATACCTGTCTTTACTTCCAATGGAAACAGAGCCGCACATACTGAGCAGCGCCGCAAGTTCTGCGATCCTGCAGTGCCTTGCCGGGGACAGACTTTTTGAAATTTCTTCCTTTACATTTCCGGAAAATGACATGCTGACTTTCCTTTCCACATAACTGTGAACCATAACTTTTCTGTATTACAAATACTTACTGTGCTTTTATAATTGCATCTTTCCCGATATCCCGGTGTTCTATCCGCACACCATAACTTTCCTTTTTTACCAGAAACTGATACAACGCATTGGCCAGTGTCACCGAGCGATGCTTTCCGCCTGTACACCCAATGGCAACTATCAATTGATTTTTTCCTTCTAATATATAATTCGGAAGTAAAAAATCCATCATTTCCTTCAGCTTTTCCAAAAAAAACTGCGCCCGTTCATTGTGCAGCACATATTCCTGCACCTCAAGATCATTTCCTGTTTTCTCTTTTAATTCGTCAATGTAATACGGATTCGGTAAAAAACGAACGTCAAATACCAGATCCGCATCTTGCGGAATTCCATTCTTAAATCCAAAAGACATCACAGAAATATATAGATTCTTAAATGCCTTTCCTTCTATAAAAATCTTTTCCAGCTCCAGCTTCAATTCCCGAATCAGCATCATACTGGTATCCAGTATATAGGTTGCCCGGATCTTTAAAAATGCAATCCGTTCCCGTTCCTTTGCAATTCCAATATCCACTCTGCCGACACCACCCAGAGGATGCTGCCGTCTGGTTTCTTTATACCGCTTTACCAGCACATTATCCCGGGCGTCCAGGAATAAAATCTCATACCGTATCCCCTGTGCATCCATCCGCATA
Organism: Lachnospiraceae bacterium; assembly: GCA_910574195.1. Classification (GTDB taxonomy): domain Bacteria; phylum Bacillota; class Clostridia; order Lachnospirales; family Lachnospiraceae; genus Schaedlerella. Next base: position 76,668 of record CAJTBF010000016.1, read on the forward strand.
AGCTGTTCTTCTATCCCTTCCAGCGCCTGACCGCTTCGGATATCAATTCCCAAGGCCACCTGATTGATCTCTGTATCCGGAGCCGTCAACATCTCTGCAAACTTTGGCATCAACTGAATGGGCAGATTATCCACACAAAAATATCCCATATCTTCCAGCATCTTCAATGCAGAAGACTTTCCGGCACCGGACATCCCTGTTACAATCACAATTCTCATCCGTTTTTCCTCTTTCTCTGTCATCCGACATCTGAAAACGAAACCAAACACCCTTTTTCCCACGGGTTTTCCAAAACAAAATAGTCAAAATTCTCCGATCCGTTTCACTTCCGGTTCCAGACGCACCCCAAATTCACCTTCCACTTTGTCTGCAACCTGTTCTATCAAAGAAAGAATCTCCCTGGCTGTCGCCTGTTCTTTATTGATCACAAATCCACAATGCTTTTCCGACACCTGCGCGCCGCCTACCTGAAAGCCCTGCAGTCCCGCATCCTGGATCAGTTTCCCTGCGAAATACCCCTCCGGCCTCTTAAAGGTGCTTCCGGCGCTGGGATACTCCAGGGGCTGTTTTTTTGTACGCTGCTTCTTCAATTCCTCCATCCGGCTCTGAATCTGTTCCTTCTCCCCCTTTTCCAGATGAATCTCCGCGCCCAGAACAATTTCCCCATTCCTGGAAAATACACTGCTCCGATATCCCAGTTCCATCTGTTCTACGGGGATCTCATAGATCTCTCCCGATTCCTTCATTACATTTGCTTTCACCAGAACCTGTTTCATCTCTCCGCCGTAAGCGCCTGCATTCATCATAACTGCGCCTCCCAACGCTCCTGGAATTCCGGAGGCAAACTCAAATCCGCGCAGTCCCTGCGTCAAAGCTTCTGCAGCGATTTTCGACAACAACGCGCCTGCCTGCGCATAAATATGAGTCCCTTCTGTCCGAATACGGTTCATATTTTTACAGATCTGGATGATCGCTCCCCGGTATCCCCGGTCCCCCACCAACAGATTACTTCCATTCCCTATCAGATAAAACGGAACCTTTTCTCTTTGGAGCAAAAGGATCGTCTCTCTTAACTGCTCTTCACATGCCGGAGTCAGAAAATAGTCTGCCGGGCCGCCAACCCGAAAAGTCGTATGTCTGTGCATCGGTTCTTCAACCTGTACATTTTCTTTATCCAATATCCTGCACAGTTCTTTATACATCTCCATAGATGTTCTCCATTCTTTCTCATTTTCCCATTATTGTTCTTTTGTTTTCCTTATCTTACAATAAAACATGCGGAATTTCAACTTGCAAATTTCAACAGAATGATGTATATTAAATTCGTGTACTCATTGTAAACTATCATTTTTTAAAGGAGTTGAACATCGCATTGGACTCGAGTGACGCCATACAATGTATTATATTGTTTGTCCTATTGCTGCTATCCGCTTTCTTTTCTTCCGCTGAGACAGCACTCACCACAGTAAGTAAAATCAGAATGCGTTCTCTTGCAGAAGACGGCAATAATCGTGCGGCTACCGTATTGGACATTATCGAGAATCATTCCGCCAAGATGCTGAGTGCTATATTAATCGGAAATAATATCGTCAACCTCTACGCTGCATCCCTGACCACTTCGCTTGCCTATCATTTCGGCGGATATATGGTCAGTATTGCAACTGCTATCCTGACATTTGCAATTCTCATTTTCGGTGAGATCACCCCAAAGAATGCTGCAAAGATTAATGCAGGAAAGCTCTCTCTGATATATATTCCGGTCGTCAAATTATTTATGACTATTATGACGCCGTTTATTTTCTTCGTAAACCTGTTGTCCCGCGGCATGTTATTTTTACTTCGGATTGATCCGAACGCAAAGAATGACGCCATGACTGAGGACGAACTTCGCACGATCGTGGACGTCAGTCACGAGGACGGTGTAATCGAATCCGAAGAAAAGGAAATGATTTACAACGTATTTGATCTTGGAGATGCACGTGCAAAAGACGTTATGGTCCCGAGGGTGCATGTAACCTTCGCAGATGTCAACAGTACCTACCATGAACTCATTGAGATCTTTAAAGAAGATAAATATACCCGCCTTCCTGTCTATGAGGAAACCACAGACAATGTGATCGGAACGATCAACATGAAGGATTTGCTTCTGTTTGAGAATAAGGAACATTTTCATGTACAGGATATCCTGCGGGAAGCTTATTTTACACATGAATACAAGAGTATTTCCGAACTCCTTGTGGAGATGCGGGACGCCTCCTTTAATATCGCCATCGTTCTGGATGAATACGGAGAGACAGCCGGATTGATTACTCTGGAAGATATTCTGGAGGAGATCGTCGGTGAGATTCATGATGAATACGATGAAAATGAAGAAGAGTTTGTTCGGCAGCTTGGAGAACGGGAATATATGATTGAAGGTTCTCTGAGTCTGGATGATCTCAACGACCGGCTCCATCTGGAGTTGGAAGCCGAAGATTATGACTCTCTCGGCGGTTTTATCATTCAGCAGCTCGACCGTCTTCCGGAAGCCGGAGACGAATTCACTACGGAAGAAGGAATCCGTATGATTGTAGAGCAGATGGACAAAAATCGGGTACAACTGGTACATGTATATCTGCCGGAAGAAAAGGCAGAAGAAGAATGTGATGACGAAGAATCTCATGACGAGCCCGTAAGACATCATCATCGGGAAAAGGAAGAAAAAGAAGAAGAATAAATTGATCCGCTCACCCAAAGGGCATTCCATACGGGATGCCCGGATGGGTATACCTAATTGGACAGTGTCAGCGGTTCGCCCGCCGGAAGGCATTCCATACAGGATGCCCGAAGGGGTATATTTATGGAGACGTATCGAAGTGGCCATAACGAGAGCGACTCGAAATCGCTTTGCCGCCTGTAAGCGGCACGTGGGTTCGAATCCCACCGTCTCCGTTTTTTTCCGATTATCTCTTATATCGGATTGATCTAAAAAGTTGCTGCGAAGGTAGCAGCTTTTTTTGTTTTCAGGAACTGCTTTTCTATGCTTTCCTGTCACATTTTTTTACTTTCTTCATATTTTAATGTAGAACAACAGGAAAGGAAGCACTGCTATGCCTTATTCAATTATGCTGGATGCCGGTCATGGAGGTTGTAGATAACGCAAGTGATGAAAACAACGAAAATACAAGGAGAAAGGCAACTGTTGTACCTATTAAAATAGAATATGTGTGAGAGGACAAGCCTTTCAATAATGTAGACGTTCAGAAATGAGCGTCTATTTTTATACCCAAAATGAAAGGAGCATTAGATTTTATGAAAAAGATGTTAAAACGATTGTGTACGGGCTTCTTAGCTCTTGCAACTGTCGTTACTGCTTTACCGACTACACCCGTCCATGCAGAAAGTAAGCAATACTGGACGGAAAGTGCAGAGCGTGTCGGTATCATTGAAAAAGTAATGAATGACGGTTCTATCGGTTCGACATTCAATGAGGGCTATATGAAAGTTGAGGGCGAAACTGCCTATTGTATTGACATCAATACAGATTTTAAGAATGGCTACAAGACTAGAACCGACGCAAGCTCACGCATGAGTGCCGACCAGATTTCAGATGTGGCGTTATCCTTAGAGTATGTCAAACAGTATGGCGAAGCTCACAAGGAACTGAACTACAAGCAAGTCTATCTGTTGGAACAATGTGTAGTCTGGCAGAGATTGAGTGTACATCTTGGCTGGCAATGTGATAACGTTCGAGCTTCTTATGATGAAATTCCAAAGGCAACGCAGGACGAAGTGTACGCTGGTGCAAAAGTCTTTGTCAAAGAGAATAAAGGACGCTATGAATGTGGCGGTTATATTTACTCTGGCGAGGGGCAGGAATTGGGACAATTCTGGGCAAAACTGAATGTAGGAAATGCAAAACTGCAAAAGACTTCCAGTAATACCAGCATTACAGACGGTAACGGGAATTACTCTATTGCAGGTGCGAACTATGGTGTCTTTTCTGATAAGGACTGCACAAAACAGCTTGCCACCCTTACGACTGATAAAAACGGAAATACAGATATTGTAGAGGTAAAAGCAGGCATAGTCTATATCAAGGAATTATCCGCACCAGCAGGATATAAAGTGGATAAAACTGTATATTCCTTAAAGGTTGAAGCTGGAAAGACAGCAACCTTGAAAGTATCAGATACACCGAAAGTAACGTACACTTTGATTGAGCTTTTCAAGATTGATATGGAAACACAGAAAGACAATCCGCAGGGGAACGCTTCTTTAGCAGGTGCGGAATTTACATGGAAGTATTATGCTGGCTTCTATAACAAAGACAATCTCCCTGCCGAAGCTACTCGTACATGGGTTACAAAGACAATCGCTGAAACTGACAGCGACGGGACAACTCATTACATCACAAAATTAACGGACGCATACAAGGTATCTGGCGACAGTTTCTATATGCAGGACGGTAAGGCGGTTCTTCCACTTGGAACGCTAACTGTTGAGGAAACAAAAGCTCCAAACGGCTACTTGTTAGACGGTGCATATATGCAGGCTGGCGATAAGTCCGAACAGATAAAAGGCTTATATGTAACACAGATTACCGAGGACGGCGACCTTGCCGTATTATCTGGAAGTAACCAGTTTTCCGTATCAGACAAGGTTATCCGTGGCGGTGTGAAAATTCAGAAACGAGATTTAGAAACGGGCGATACAAAGCCACAAGGAAGTGCAACCTTGAAAGATACTGCTTTTGACATCATTTCCTTAAATGATAATTCTGTTTTGGTTGAGGGCAAGCTATATAAGAAAAATGAAGTGGTAAAGACAATTCGTACAGATATTGAGGGTATCGCTTCTACTTCTGCTGACCTCTTACCTTATGGAAAATTCCGTATCGTTGAAAGTGAAGCTCCCAACGGTTACTTAACTGACGGTGCAAAACCGATTGATTTTACAATCACAGAAAATGGAAAAATCGTGGACTTAACCGACGAAGCCCACTCTATCTACAATCAGATTAAGCGTGGGGATATTGAGGGCGTAAAAATCGGTGCAGGCACACACAAGCGTCTTGCTGATGTTCCGTTTAGGATCACAAGCAAGACGACGGGCGAAAATCATGTAGTGGTAACTGATGATAACGGGCAGTTCTCCACTTCTGCTGACTGGGCTTCTCATAAGCACAATACAAACGCAGGCAAGACCAGCGAGGACGGTGTGTGGTTTGGGACTTCTGAACCAGACGACAGCAAGGGTGCGTTACCTTATGATACCTACATCATCGAGGAATTACGCTCTGAAAGCAACAAAGGCTTTGATTTTGTCAAGATTAGTTGACACATTTTCCTCAAGGATTTTGTATCCTATGCTGCTTCTTTCAGGGAATCATAGTATCGCTGCCGTTTTATCATGGGAGGAAGACCTCCATTAGAGG
>CAJTBF010000017.1 GCA_910574195.1 Lachnospiraceae bacterium
TAATGGAGGTCTTCCTCCCATGATAAAACGGCAGCGATACTATGATTCCCTGAAAGAAGCAGCATAGGATACAAAATCCTTGAGGAAAATGTGTCAACTAATCTTGACAAAATCAGAACGCCGTTTCCCCGTCCACATACATACGGTATTTATATTCGCCCGTCCCTCCTGCGGTATGACCGCCGATGTTCGCACTGGAATTATATCGGATGGCGTTCCCTGCACCGTCATAGACGTGGGTAAAGGAAATCGTGCCGATGTCGCCTGCTGCCTTTGCTGTCGTGGCAGGTATGGCGGACAATGCCGTGACCGCAGCCAACGCTAATGCCGCAGCCCTTTTGAATAATTTACGAATCTTCATCGTTACCTCCTGTTCGTTCTCATGTTGATAGTTGCTGACTGATTTTCTGACAGAAAAAAGCTGCCCGTCTGGACAGCCTTTAATATTTCTTTTCTCGGATAGTTACTGACAGTATCAAGGGGGAGAGGTGTGGAGAGGGGGAAGCGGAAAAAAATTTGCTGTTCCCCAAAGGGCAGACTTCTCCCTCGGTGTTCCATGCCAGAATCCCCATTTTGCCTGCTCTACCTCTCGTGAGCCTTGTTCCGCTGCAAGTGGCGATTATAAAACTCCAACGCCTTTACGACAAAATCCGTTTCCTGCCCTCTGGGTACGGATTTCGGTATGAGCTTGGTTATCCGCTCGTCCTTAAAGGCAGGCTTCTCTTTCTGGTTTGGCTTATCCTCCTGCATGATGCTCTGGATAACCTCGTCCGTGAGCTTTCCCTCCTGCATAAACTTCTTCATTTTGATAGCCTGTGCAAGTGAGGGCGTGGCATCGTTGTAGCCCATCGCTTCTAAGAGCGTGTACTGCTGTTCCTCGGAAAGATAAGAGAGTTCCACCGCAGGACGGAAAGCAATCTGGCGTTCATCTACCATTTGCAGAATTTCGGGTACAAGCTCGGTAAGACGAATATAGCGAAAAATCTGGTTTTTGCTCTCTCCGACTTTTTCAGCAAGTTCATCACTTGATTTTTTTCCCTGCAACTTATTCCCCATTGGGGAACAAGTTAAATCTGTTCTTTCCCCCTGCCTGTTCATGGCTTCTAACCGCATCTTATATGCAAAGGCTTTTTCACTCGGAAGAATAACAGAGCGTTGGAGATTACTTTCAACCATGACGATAATCGCTTCATCATGGGTAAGCTCCTTAACCTCACATTTCAGCGTTTCAAGTCCTGCAAGCTCACAAGCCTTTTTACGCCTGTGACCGCTGATTAACTCATACCGCCCATCCTCTTTCAGTCGGTCATTTTTTGCGGACAGTTCATACATGCTATCCTTTTCTGTTCTCTGCTCCTGCGTTTGCTCTCGTTTGATTTCTCCCTCCGTATCTTCTTGGCACAAGCAGGACAATACCTTGATGCACCAGAGCCCGGGACATATTCAACGCCGCACACCGTACAATTTTTAGCGGGCATTGCTGCCCACCGTTTTGTAGGTATGATATGTAATTCATCGACAAAGCCGATGAATTTATAGTAAATCTTGATTTCCTGCTTCACTGTTCCGTCTGCCATCTTCTCACGCTCCGAAACAAGTATCTTGTCTATGAGTGCGTTTATAACTGTTGCATCCAGTTCTTTTAAGCCTTGATAATTTCGGATAAGGGCGAGGAAGTCACGGATTCCCCGTGATTTCTCGTAGCTTTCATTAAGAGTTTCCGTCACCTCTTTCAGCCTTGCTTCAATTTCAAGCTGCTCTTTCTGGTATTTCCCCGACATCATCTCAAAATTCCGCTCGGTAATACGCTCCATGACCTTATCCTCGTAGAGAGAGGAAAACAGCCTGTCCAGTTCCGCAAGGCGTTTGTTCAGCTTCTTACGTTCTTTCTCTAATGCTTTCGCCCTGCTCTGGTCTGTTTCCGTGAGCCGCTTTTCTATGGCCCTGACCGCCTTTTCATCATTCACTGCCATATCCGCAAAACAGTTGATGTCGGCAAGAACGGCATTGAATAAATCCCTTGCTTCTATATTGTGGGCACTACACTCGCTTCTTCCGTTTCTTGCATAATTATTACATGAATACTGTACACAGTCGATAATCTCTGGGCGTTTCCTCCTGTGTACGTTCATTGCCCGCAGAGCACATCCGCAGTCCACACACTTGATAACGCCTGCAAAAATATTTACAAATCCTCCCTTGTTCTGTGGAAGCCTACGACTTGTAATAAGCTGTTGGACAATATCAAATTCCTCCTGCGTGACTATTCCCTCATGGGTATTGGGTATCACTTCCCATTCTTCGGGCAGCTTAGAGGGGCGTTTCTTGCTTTTCATATTGGCGGCAATCCGTTTGTAGCCTACAAGATTTCCCGCATATATCGGGCTTCTTAAAATGCTCCTCACGCTGTTCCCACTCCAAATATAGCGTTTGTCCTCGTTCCCCTCAAAATGACGTTCAAAGCCTGTTTCGCCACGCTCCGCCGCATAAGCGGCAGGGCGTAGGATATGCTGTTTATTAAGATGTCTGCAAATTTTGGCAACTCCATTCCCTTTTAATGCAAGGTCGAATATCTCTTTTACAACATGTGCCACTTTATCATCTATCAGCAGATGGTTGTGGTCGGCAGGGTCTTTGATATAGCCATAAGGGGCGGTAGTTCCCATGAATTTCCCCTGTTGAAACCTCGCCCGATATGCCGATTTTATCTTAACAGATATGTCAGCGGCATACATTTCGTTTAAAATGTTGCGGAAAGGCGTGATGTCCATAGCAGATTTATTCAAGGTATCTACGCCGTCATTGACCGCTATATACCTCACGTTATGCTCTGGGAAGAAAACTTCCAGATATAACCCACAATCAAGATAGTTTCTCCCCAGACGGGATAAATCTTTCGTAATCACGCAGTTTATCAGACCGCTTTCAATGTCTTTTATCATATTCTGGAAACTTGGTCTTTGGAAATTTGTACCAGAATAACCATCGTCCACATACGTTTTTGCTATGTGCCATCCCTGCTTTTTCACATAATCCGTGAGGATGGATTTCTGTGTCGCAATGCTCGCACTCTCGTTATCCGTACCATCGTCTTTAGATAAGCGGCAATAAATGCCGACTAAATAGATTTTCTTTTCTTCTTTGATTCCTGCCATACTGTAAAACCTCCGTATCTGTCCTATCTGTTTTCATGTCCCATTGCGTACATTCTAAGCGGACAGCCCCTCATTGTCGAAGGTGTCGCCCTCGGCAATCTTCTTCCGAATATCCTCGGAGATAATCGGGACAAACGCTTCTGTAACGGTCTGTGTGCCGACATATTCACGGCTGATTATCATCTGCACTGGTGCTTTTGGCACGATACGCTTTCTCTTTTTATCTGCTTTCTTATCCTCGCCCATACTTAAATCTTCCTTTCCAGACAGGGCAGGGAAGAGTTTGGAAATGTCCCCGCCCTGCCAATCAGATACCATTAATCCTCGCTGTTTAATTCTTTCTGTAATGCTTTAAGGAGTGCCGCCGCTTCATCAGCGTTCAGCGTGATTCCCTTGCCGCACTTTTCACGGTTCGGGGAAAAGCTGCGGATGTCATACTTCGGCTCTTTCCCATTCCATGAAATGAGATTGATTTCCTTTGTGTAGCCACTGTCGCCCGTAGACAATACTGCGATTTCCTTTACGATTTCATACTGGATTTCTCTCATTCTCCATACCTCAACTCTCTGTATTTACTTCCCGAAAAAAGAAGATTAGCGGCTGTCACGGTTGCGTTTCCTCTGCAACTCACGCTCCAAAAGTTTGATGATGGTTTCCTCCATCTGCTTCGGCGTTGTGTTCTTCGGAAAGTATTTTTTCAGCTTGCTTGTGTTGATTTTCAAGGTTTCTTTCTGGTTGCCCTTTTCCTCCGTCATAATCGCAAATATCGTATCCATGTCAAGCCGCCCGCTCTGGCTTAACTGTTTCATCCGCTGTGCCTGTGAGAGTGAGGGCGTTGCTTCTTCGCTCTCCATCGTGGCAAAGAGGTTTTCCTGCTCGTCTTTCTTCAAGAAGGACAGTTCCACCGCAGGCGTGAGGGCGATTTTCCCCTCGTCCACCATCTGCAAAATCGGCGGTATCAGTTCCGTCAGGCGGATAAAACGCTGCACGGTCATCCTGCCCACGCCGAAGCCCTGTGCCACCTTGTCGTCCGTCCGCAACTTCGTCACAACTTGTGACGAGGTTAAGTCTGTGCGGAAACCCTGCCGCTTCATGGCTTCGGATTTCATCTTGTAAGCAAACGCCCGCTCCGATGGCAGGATATTCTCACGCTGCAAATTGCTGTCTACAAGGGTGATGATGGCTCGGTCACGGTCTAAGGGCAGGACAAACGCAGGCACGGTATTTATCCCTGCAAGTTCAGAAGCACGGACACGCCGCTGTCCTGCAATCACTTCATAACCGTCCCCGTCCTCTTTCGGGCGTGTGATTATCGGCGTGACAATGCCAAATTCCTTGATGCTTTCCGCTAACTCTGACAGTGTTTCATCTTCTGCCACATGAAACGGATTGTCGGGGAACGGGTACAAGTCTTTGGTCTTTAACACCTTAAAATCCTGTTTCTTCATTCACATATCTACCTTTCTTTCGCTCTGCTTCTATGATTTTTCTGCAATTCTTCCAACACTTCGGGCGGTATTTTTGACAGCAGCCGCCCCATCTGCTCGTTGGTTCTCTGCAATTCAAATATCTTCTGATTCGCTTTCTGCACCTTTAGTTCCTGCTCGTACTTTTCATCACGCATACGCCCCGCATAGTCTGATTCCTGCCCAATTCTCTCTTTCAAACTGTCGATATACGCCTGCTGTTTCCCGATTTCCTTAGAGAATTTCTCCACGTCTGGCAGCCATGCAGAGAGTAAATCTAACGCTTTATCCCTTTTCTTCCCTGCGTTAAAGGCGTTGATGTCGGATAGGGCAGACACGATTTCTTCATACTGTTTATCAAGCCTGCCGCCTAATTTATAGAGCCATGTGGGGACGTGTTTCCGCTTGGTTTCCATTGAGGACTGCCCCCGTTCAAGCTGATTCCACCGTGAGGACATCCGCTCATGGTAGGCGGTCTGCCACTCGGATAATGATTTCTGGTTGCCTAAGATAGCTTTCGCTGACAGCTTATTGTCTGGCGTAATCGGCACAAAGCAGAGGTGCATATGGGGCGTTCTCTCGTCCATATGGACGACAGCGGAGAGGATATTCTGCTTTCCAACACGCTCCGAAATGAAGTCAAGAGCCGTCTGGAAATACGCTTTTTGTTCTTCGGGCGGTAACTGGTTCATAAATTCTGGTGAAGCTGTGATGAGCGTTTCCACCATCATCACGCTGTCTTTCCTTGTCCTGCACCCCGCTTCGGCTACCATGCGGTTAATCTCTTTCTTGTAGGTGTACTTTGGTGGTGCTATGAGATGGTAATTGTTTTTAGAGCGTTCCATATCTATATCTGGGTTGCTTTTGTAGGCTTCTTTCTTCCGCTCGTTGTGGCGTTCACAAGCCGCAACGCCGCCCGCTTTTCGTTTCTGGAAACGCAGGATTGCATAAGGCATAGGCGGATTCCTCCTTTCTTTCGGCGGGTGACCGTCCTTTGGGGTGACAGCGGTGACGGTGGTGACAGCAGTTTTGGGATACCCCCTGCCGACTGCCGCAACTGTCACCCTCACCCCCTGCATGACGGTCATGTCGATGATGACGGTGTTTTTGGGATACCCCCCTCGCAAGAGCCGTCACCGTCATGCCGCCATTCTTTTATCCGAAGCCGTAAGGCGTAGGATAGCAGGGCACAGCCCTGCCTTAAGGGAGTCCAGAGGGAACGTCTGGCACACGACTTTGCAGGGCAAAGTGTAGTGTGTTACACCCTGTAAACGCAGTCGGAAAAATCGGAATGATTTTTCTGACCGCAGGGGTGGTTTTACACGACCGAAAAGGGCGAGTAAATCTCACGCCTGCATTTTGCGTTTACGGGGTGTTCTCCCGTAGGGATGACAGCGGCAGGGTATCCTAAAATCACTGTCACCACCGTCACTGCTGTCACCCGCAGGGCAGAGCCGCCAGCTTTACATGGCTTTAAGCGTCAATGACAGTAACAGGGGGGTATCCTAATATCGCTGTCACCACCATCACCGCTGTCACCCGCCCTCCTTGCAAGGGCAATCCGCCTGCCGTCTTTCCTGCGGCTGTACTGGTAGCAGATACGGTTCTCGCTTAAAAATGTGGTGCGGTATTCATTCAGCCATTTCGTAATCACCGTGGGTATGGTTTCCGTTTCCCCCATAGCGGCTAACAGTTCCGTTGCCGTGCCTATCCATTCTTCCTTATCCCTCATAAAATCCACCAACCGAAAAAGGACATCTGGTATCGTTTCTTTCGCAAGCTGCTCCTGCGTTTTCCGCTCCACAAGCTCCCAACGGCAATCACGGAAACGCAGCGTGTATTCCTGATAAGGCGTGTCCCTGCCCGTCACATACAGCTTGGCGGTGTCAGACGCACGTTTCTCCTTTTCCAGAACAAAGGTAGCGTCCGCACTCCCCGTTAATCCTGTCGTCCCAGACACCTTGTTGAACACGTCGCTGTCATTCTGCTTTCGGATGTGGTGTACGACAATGACCGCCAGAGAGTGCCTGTCGGCAAAGTCTTTGATGAGGGAGATGTCCCCATAGTCGCTTGCATAGGCATTGTCTTTTGAAGCTGTACGGACTTTCTGCAAGGTATCAATGACAATGAGCCTGCTGTCTGGGTAATCTTTCAGATAATCTTCAAGCTGCACGATAAGACCGTCTGACAGCTTGCAGCTTGCCACGGCAAAGTGGAGCCGCCCGCTTGCTTCGTCCGTCAAACGAAATAACCTGTCCTGTATGCGGCAGAACGTGTCCTCAAGGCAGAGGTAAAGCACATCGCCCTCCATTGTCGGCATATCCCATAAAGGGATTCCCTGCGACACGCATAAGCATAGCTTCAGCATGAGCCAGCTTTTGCCTATCTTCTGTGAGCCGCAGAACAGCGATAAGCCTGTCGGGATAAGGCTGTCCACCACAAAGGATGGTTTCTCAAGCGGTTCATAAAGGAGCGTTTCGGCGTTGACTGTCTGTAACTTCTGCATGGCTTTCCTCCTTTCGGGCGGTGTCTTTGTTTTCGTTGCACATAGGCGTTGACCTCCTTAAAAATAGATTTACTCCCACGGAAAAAAGTGAGAGTATGTAATGCCGCCAATCCCACACAAATAAAAAACAGATTTCTTTTTCGGGCGGTGTCGGTCACGGTTGGAGATATTTCTTCAATTTCCGCCTTTACTTTCTCCTTTGCAATCGCAACAGATTTCTGTATTGCCGAAGCGGTGCAATGCTCCATAGCGGCGATTTGGTAAAAATTGAACTCATACTCGTAGTAGAGCAGGAAACGCCGCCTTTGTATCTCTGGAAGGCTCCCAACCGCCTTATAGAGCGTTTCATTCCGTTCTTCCTCAACCATGCGTTCATCAAGGCTCTTAGGCACACGCAACGCCCGTCTGTAAAGGGTTTCGTCCCATACCTCGTTAAACTCCCTGTGCCGCTCGTCCCATTAGAAAAGATTCCTGTTCCTGCGCTCCATCTGCCGAAACTCCATAAAGAACTGTTCCGACACTTCCAACTCGTGGGATTTGCCCTGCCCGTCCTTAAAGCTGATAAAATACCTTGTGCCGCTTTCCGTGGATTCCTCCCGAAGCGTGTATGCCTTAACCCTGTATGCCATCCTGTTGTCCTCCTGCAAAAAATGAGTGAGGGGATTTCCATCCCTCACCCAGTAGCCCGCAGGATGGCAGGCTGTTTTAGAAGCTATAAAATTTTCCGCAGCTTCTTCCGCAGATGGTCTAACCTCGCATAGATGGCACCAGTCGTCAAATGCACAAGCGGGGCAATCTCCTTTGTGGAATACCCCTGCATTTTCAGCAGGACGATTTTCAAGGTACGCCCGTCCACCGTGACTAATACTTGATAGAGATTTTCGCTCTCAATCTCTTCCAGTAACTCCGCAACCGTACCCACTTCCGCCTGCCGCTCCCTGCCTGCCATGTCCTCAAGATATTCCGCAACGTCATTCGTCCATCGGTAAAACCGCCTGTTGGAATTGAAGTCTGCCCTGTCCGCCATGCGTATCTGCTCAATGGTCGCTTCATCAACGCCGCACTCACGCAGCAGCTTTTCCTCCGCTTCTTTCCAGATACGCCATTTCCTGTCCTCCCGTCCGTGGTTGTATGCCATTCTTACTTCCTCCAATCAGAATTGATTGAGAGGGCAGAGAAAAGCCCCCTCATCTTCCCAAAGGAAAAAACAAGGGGGCTGAACGCCTTAAATTTTAATTTTCTATTATCTTTCTTAGTTTTATTAGGATTCTGGCTTTGCGTTTGTTTACAACGCTCTGGGTTATGCCCAACCTCGCCCCGACTTCACGCTCGGAAAGTCCGTCAAAAAAGATTGCCTGTATCAGCTCCTGTTCACTATCCGACAGCAAAGGCAGGGCGGCTTTCAGCCTGTCCACCATGACCGCATTGACAACGGTTTCTGCAATGTCCACCGCTTCATCAGTGATAAAGTCCAGAGGATTCCCCTCGCTGTCCGTAAATCCGTCGAGAGATAGCAGTCTATTCTTTGTATCTAATTTTTGCAGATAACGCCACCGTTCCTTGTCACGGTAGAAGTCTGTGTATTGCTCCCTCACGACTTCAAGCAGACAGCCTTGAATGGGGATAAACAGCTTGTCCATATAGGTCTGGTCGGATTCCCTGCAACGGCAGAACTCCGTGTAGGATAATTCCACATAGCCGCCACTTTCTCTGATATATACCTTTCTTGGTGCATATTTCACCATAAATACCTCCCATCTGAATTTTTGAAATGTAAAAAATCCAGATGGAGAGGCGGAGAACGACACCGCATATCAGAAACAGCCCTACGGCACTTTCCAACAAAAATCGACAAAAGAAAAACCGCAAAGGCTCTGTGACCTTTACGGTTATAGGAAATAGTAATTCTATTGTATGGAGATTGTACTTCTACTTTCAAGGTGAGAAGTACCGTTGCACTGGCAGAAATTTTTTTAACTGGTTTCCTGCCGTTCTCTGATATGCTATGTATTGATAAATTTTGCTTCGTATGAGCAGATAGATAACTGCCCGAAAAAAGGACATAAAAAAATCCCTCCAAATTTAAAAACAAATTCAGAGGGTAATTTAGGGTATAACAAAATAACCCACCCGAATATCGTTTTTTTTATTTGGTGAGTTTGTTCTTTCAAATACGAAACAAAAAGAGCCGATGATTCGTGAATTGTTCCACAATTTCATCGGCTCTGCGTCTTAAGCGTCTGGCTCTTTGATGACAGTTATCTTCAAGTTGTCAACTTTAATCAATCTTTCTTGTCTGCATTTTGGACAATAAAGGGGATAATTCTCCAAAACAGTGTCCTTCCTAATTTTATTACGGGTTTTGCTCCCACAAACAGGACACAATATCCATTCGCATTTCATCATAATTAGTCTCTAATCCTTTCAAATCTCATTTTATATGACTTTTGCAAGCTGTTAAGCTAACTTGTGGAACATATGCCGAACCTTATCTATACGGCTATTCGGGCGGCGGGGTTGGCAAATAAATTTACCAATAGCTGGCTGGTATCCTTTTAACTCTGTCAAGCAGACTCCCTGCCCATTTGTGAAATAAGTTAAATCGTTCCTGTATTCTTGAATACATCTAGCAGGGATTTCTCCTTTCAGAATGACCTCGTCATTCTTTATCTGAGTACTTACAATATCTGCACAATACCTTGGAGCATCATGATACGCCCGTGAGAGATATTCCTGCGGTGCATAAATTTCAAAGTGGAGATATGGCTCTAATAGTTCTGTCCCTGCTTTTTTTAAAGCCTGCTCCAATACGATAGGGGAAAGCAGCCGAAAGTCTGCGGGGGTACTTACAGGACTATAATACAATCCATATTCAAAACAGATTTTACAGTCTGTCACTTTCCATCCATACAGCCCCTGCTCGCAGCCATAAAGAACCCCCTCCATAACCGCATTTTGGAACGATTGATTTAAATATCCAAGTGAAACTCTGCTTTCATACTGCACTCCGCTTCCAATAGGGAGCGGCTCTATGGACAACCCGACAGAAGCCCAGAAAGGATTTGGCGGGACTTCTATGTGGATGGTATATTCTGCTTTTCTAAGCGGTCTTTCCATATATATAACAGTAGGCTCTTTTATTTCTGCCTCCACATGATATTTTTCCTCAAGGATGGCACAAATGACTTCCATCTGCACATTCCCCAAAAAAGAAAGTATAATCTCATGCGTTGTAGTATCCACATAATATTTTAAAAGAGGGTCGCCATCTGAAATTTCTGTAAGTGCCCCAAGCAATATTTCCCGCTGTTCAGATTTCTTTACTGCAATCGTTGTTTGGAGCATAGGGAGAGGATTTTCAATAAATTTTCTCTGCGGCAACAGTATTTCGTTCCCCAAAATACTGTTTAGCTGCAAAACATCATTTGGTAAAATTACAATATCACCAGAGCAGGCTGTATCGGATGAATATAATTCACCGTTTGTCGGAACACACATCTCTGTGATTTTTATTTTCTCTTTTTCAGATATTCTAATAACATCCCTCAAATGCAATGTTCCGCTATATATACGCACATAAACAAAACGCCGCCTTTTCTCTGAATATTCAATCTTAAAAACCTGCCCGCATAGTTCAGATTGACCTTCAGGCGTTGATGAATAAAATTTACTGGCAATTACTTCTATAAGCTGCCGAATCCCCAGATTGTTTTTAGCGCTTCCGTGATAAACGGGAAATAACGTTCCGTTTTGGAATCTCCTGTTTTCTTCCTGTTCCAGTTCTGACATTTTAAACGGTTTCCCTGACATATATTTCTCTAATAGTTCATCGTTTCCCATAATTACCGCATCCCACTGTTCCATATCGTCATTGTCCGTTACATTTATATGGGGATGCTGCCCAACCTTTTGCTTCACTATAATTTCCGAAGAAAGCTTTGCTTTCATTTCCCGATATACCATTGGCAAATCAATCCCCTCTTGGTCAATTTTATTGATGAAAAAAATTGTCGGAATCTTCATTATCTGTAGTGCATGAAACAGTATACGGGTCTGTGCCTGTATGCCATCCTTTGCAGAAACTAATAATACTGCTCCGTCTAATACGGATAAAGAACGGTATACTTCCGCCAAAAAATCCATATGGCCTGGCGTATCTATAATGTTGACTTTTACATCCTCCCACTGAAAAGATGTCACTGCTGTCTGGATAGTGATTCCCCTTTGACGCTCCAAATTCATTGTATCTGTCCTTGTTGTGCCTTCATCTACGCTCCCTAGTTCTGCAATTGCACCACTGGTATACAATAAACTTTCCGTTAATGTTGTCTTTCCTGCGTCAACGTGAGCCAGAATGCCTAAGTTAATTATTTTCATGTGATTTTCCTCCTATCAACACCCAAAAAAGGGCATAAAAATACCCAGTGATAAATACTCCTATCACTGGGTAAATAACTCCAATAGCCCCAAAACACTTATATGTTTTCGGGCATATAAAATTACATGATAAAAGTATTCTTAAACTGGGTACAAAAAACTAAGCCCCATATTAAAAGTGAAACGGGACTGCTACTTTTTGTTCCCACTATCAAATTGACAGTTTATTTAAGAATACCTTGCCGCATATTTATTAACTCCTTGTATAATACTGAATCTAATTATATTCCTTAACCCTTTATTTGTCAAGCTGACAAACTAAAGCAGAAAAAGCGGCAGGATTTCCCCCTGCCACTAATCATCTGTTTATGCAAAAATAATTTCCTTTTCCACAATCTCCCTCGCACAAGCCCTTATGTTATTGAGGCATCCTGTCCATTCTAAGGCGTTTTCTGCCTTTAGCTGTTCCGTTATGCCCTGTGCCTGTTTCATACCCTCTATGAGCCTTTCAAAGCGTTCCTGTGCCTGTCTGTTGATGTCGGCAAGGTAGGCGTTTAGCCTGCCGCTTGTAAGAAGATTGGTGTATGTAACTTTACGGTACTGTTTTAGATAATCTAAATGCCGTTGCCCCCAGATGCCTATTGCCTGTTCTTCTTCGGCGGGTACAGTTAAGCACGGTATCAAATAATCCCCTTGCCTTTCGTATTTGCCGCCCAGTTCCTCAAATAATGATTTTGCCATTGTCTGTTACCTCCACATTCTTTTTTATTTTGAATGTCCGCAAAATCCGTCCTACATCTGCCGAACCGTCGCAGGGGTCATTACGCCGCTCCGACTGACACTTTCAACAAGCTGTTCCATATCCTCATTCATTAAAACTTTGAATGGGTGGTCTGGAAACTCGTCAATCTCGGAAATAGGAATTTCCCTAATCTTGCTTAGATTCGCTTCTGCTCGGCTCTCGTCTGTTTCAAAGAGGTCATCGTATGCGGTCAGCTCGATTCCTGTTCTTTTGCTTCTCGCCAATCTCTGCTACCTCCTTTCCGAACTGCTCATAAGCTGCGGCTACCTTGCCGCCCTTATCATAGGAAAAAATGCTCTTTCCCTCTGCGGTTGCTTCCACCGCACGGATAGAATGGGGTATCTGGGTATCAAATACCTTGATTCTCTGCCCGTAGGCACTCTTTACCGTAGCGGTAATTTCTTTAGAAATGTTAGTGCGTGGCATTACCATCGTCATTAAGATACCGTCAATCCGCAGATGGGGATTGATTTGCCGTTTGACCTTAGACACGGAGCGAAGCAACAGCTCTAAACCCTTTGCAGAAAGATAATGGGGCTGTGTCGGGATAACCACGCTGTCAGCCGCTGCAAGTGCATTGATTGTGAGCATACCTAAGCTCGGCATACAGTCCACAAGAACCACATCGTAATTCTTTTTTACTTCATTGATGCAGGTTTTCAGCACACTTTCACGGCTTATGGCATTGATAAGCCTTACTTCCAGTCCCGACAGTTCAATGTTAGATGGGAGCAGGTCAACTCCCTCGTCGTGGTGCAGGATGCTTTTGGTAACATCAACAGATTTGTCATCAATGATGTCCTGCATGATAGTCGAAAGTGTGACGGATAAATCATCAGGTCTGTTGTAACCGAGGGACATTGTTAAATTTGCCTGTGCATCAGCATCAATGAGCAAGACTTTCTTGCCCTGTTGTGCCAAAGTTACTCCCAGATTGACCGCTGTGGTGGTCTTGCCGACACCGCCTTTCTGGTTTGTCAGAGCGATTACTTTGCAATTTGACATAGGTGCGTCCTCCTTTCGCATAGATTTAGCCACTTTGTCAAGGTGGCTATGTAACAGTACCAGAGAACGCAGCTCGATTAACATCTCGCTGACCGTGGCAGTCGCCAAATGGAAATGCAAGCATTTCCGCTTGGCTCGTTGCAACACGCAAAAAAGCCGCTTACTCTAAAAAAAACAATAAGAATAAGCGGCTTCATAATGATGTGCCTTAGACATATTCAATTTTCATTCTCTTAATCGGTGCGTTGACGACCTTGAATATCAGCTCGTCAACGCAGACCGTATATCTGCCCTGCTGAATAAGCTGATTTTTCAGCTCCACAAGGCTATGTAATAAAATGCTTCTTTCTTGACTATCCACATATAAATGATTTTTCTTTTCTCTCATAATCAACACCAACCTTTTTTGATTTCATTATAAAGAGAAATAGCAATCCAATCAAAGGTACGATTCAGACAAAAAATAAGCGTACCACTATTTCTAATGATACGCTTATCATAATTCATTCTCTAATCAAGGTCGATATAAACGGTTACATTCGTTTCTCTCCATTGATTTTTCCTTACATACTGTCCGTTAGCCTTTCGATAGGCTGCTGCCTGCTCGAAAGAAAGCGGTAATTCAAAGGAAAGAGAACTCCTACCTACTTTGTATAGCCGCCTGTGCCGCTGCCAGTCTCGCAATCGGTACACGGAACGGTGAACAGGATACATAATCCAAACCGATCTTATTACAGAATTCTACGGAAGTCGGATCTCCGCCGTGCTCGCCGCAGATACCGATGTGCAGCTTGGAATTTACCGGTTTTCCTAATGTAATTGCCATCTCCATCAACTTGCCGACACCGGTCTGATCCAGCTTTGCAAATGGATCGTTCTCAAAGATCTTCGCATCATAATATCCCTCTAAGAACTTCCCTGCATCGTCGCGGGAGAAACCGTACGTCATCTGCGTCAGGTCATTGGTACCGAAGCAGAAGAAGTCCGCCTCTTTTGCAATATCATCTGCTGTCAGAGCTGCTCTCGGAATCTCAATCATGGTACCCACTTCATATTCCAGCTCTATGCCTGCCGCCGCGATCTCTGCGTCTGCAGTCTCAACTACAAACTTCTTCACATACTTTAACTCTTTAATATCGCCAATCAACGGAATCATAATCTCCGGGCAAACTTTCCAGTCCGCATGTGCTTTCTGCACATTGATTGCCGCACGGATCACAGCCTTTGTCTGCATTTTCGCGATCTCCGGATAGGTGACTGCCAGACGGCATCCACGATGTCCCATCATCGGATTGAACTCATGCAGGCTGTCAATGATCGTCTTAATCTGCTCCACGCTCTTACCCTGTGCGTCAGCCAGCTTTTTAATATCTTCTTCCTCGGTCGGAACGAACTCATGAAGCGGCGGATCCAGGAAACGAATCGTTACCGGATTTCCTTCCAGAGCTTCATACAACTTTTCAAAGTCTCCCTGCTGTTCCGGAAGGATCTTCTCCAGAGCAGCTTCTCTTTCTTCGACTGTCTCTGCACAGATCATCTCACGGAATGCATCAATCCGGTTCCCTTCAAAGAACATATGCTCTGTACGGCAAAGACCGATTCCCTCTGCGCCAAGCTCCCGTGCCTTCTTCGCATCTGCAGGCGTATCTGCGTTGGTCCGGACTTTCATCGTTCTATACTTGTCCGCCCAGGCCATAATTCTTCCGAATTCTCCCGCGATTGTCGCATCTACGGTCGGAATAACTCCATCATAAATGTTACCGGTAGAACCATCAATAGAGATCGGATCTCCCTCGTGATACTCCTTTCCGGCTAATGTAAACTTCTTATTCTCTTCATCCATTGCAATGTCGCCGCATCCGGATACACAGCAAGTACCCATACCACGGGCAACTACGGCTGCATGGCTTGTCATACCGCCACGAACCGTTAAAATTCCCTGCGCAGCCTTCATTCCTTCGATGTCTTCCGGCGAAGTCTCCAGACGAACCAGAACCACCTTTTCTCCTCTTGCCGCCCACTCTTTTGCATCATCTGCAGAGAATACAATCTTACCACATGCTGCTCCCGGAGAAGCGCCCAATGCCTTTGCAACCGGCGTTGCAGCTTTCAACGCAGCTGCATCAAATTGTGGATGAAGCAGAGTATCCAGATTTCGCGGATCAATCATTGCAACCGCTTTTTCTTCTGTGATCATTCCTTCGTCCACCAGATCACAGGCGATCTTCAGCGCTGCCTGCGCCGTTCTCTTTCCGTTTCTTGTCTGCAGCATATACAGATGCTTGTCTTCAATCGTGAACTCCATATCCTGCATATCCCTGTAATGATCTTCCAATGTATGACAGATTTCTACAAACTGATCATAAACTGCAGGCATTACTTCCTTCAACTGATCAATCTTCTGCGGAGTACGCACACCGGCAACCACGTCTTCTCCCTGTGCATTCATCAGGAATTCACCCATCAGATGCTTCTCTCCGGTAGCCGGATCACGGGTAAATGCAACACCTGTTCCAGACGTCTCGCCCATATTACCAAATGCCATCATCTGTACGTTTACCGCGGTTCCCCAGGAATACGGGATATCGTTATCACGACGATATACATTCGCTCTCGGATTATCCCAGGAACGGAATACGGCCTTGATTGCTCCCATCAACTGTTCCTTCGGATCTGTGGGGAAGTCCTCCCCAATCTTTTCTTTATATTCAGCCTTGAACTGATCGGCAAGCACTTTCAGATCTTCTGCCGTCAATTCTACATCCTGTGTGACACCTTTCTCGTTTTTCATCTTGTCGATAAGTTCTTCAAAATACTTCTTACCAACTTCCATAACAACGTCGGAGTACATCTGGATAAATCTTCTGTAGCAGTCCCATGCCCAGCGCGGATTGCCGGACTTTGCCGCTAGAACATCTACCACTTCTTCATTCAGTCCCAGATTCAGGATGGTATCCATCATACCTGGCATGGAAGCTCTTGCGCCGGAACGCACCGAAACCAGAAGCGGATTCTCCTTGTCGCCGAACTTCTTGCCGGTAACACCTTCCATCTTCGTGATGGCTTCCATAATCTGTCCCATAATCTCATCGTTGATCTTTCTGCCATCTTCATAGTACTGTGTACAAGCCTCTGTCGTGATTGTGAAGCCCTGCGGTACCGGGAGACCCAGATTCGTCATCTCAGCAAGGTTCGCACCCTTCCCACCAAGCAGGTTTCTCATGGTTGCGTTACCTTCTGTAAACATATAAACCCATTTTGCCATGTTCTAATGACCTCCTCAATTAAAATTTGCAATATGCTTGACTAAGTCGCATATCTATTTTAAAGGTTTTGTCGTATCTCGTCAAGATATTTGTATGTAAAACATACATTATTTGGCAACCAGCCACTCCGTACAGAGAAAGAAAAAGATACGCGCCATCCGCAGGAAACCGACGATGCGTATCTTTCTTTTTTACCGACTATTTTTGTACAGAAATACGAAACCATTGCAAATCCGAAGCGCCATTTACTGTCCCCATCTATAAAACGCCGTATACCCTTTCACTGCTTCATACAGATCTGCTTTGCTCGTCACTTCCCAGGGCGCATGCATCCCCAGCACAGCGATTCCACAGTCGATCACTTCCATACCGTAACGCGCCATAATATAAGCAATGGTTCCCCCGCCTCCCTGATCTACCCCTCCCAGTTCGGCAGTCTGATATACCACATCCTGCTCTTCCATGATCCTGCGCAACTGTGCCATGAATTCCGGATTGGCGTCATTGGCCCCGGTCTTTCCCCCACTGCCGCTGTATTTATTGAACACCAATCCGTTGGCCAGATATGCGGAATTCTTTTTTTCAAAATAAATCTCATACATGGGATCAAATGCGGCGCTGACATCAGCCGACAACATTTTCGAATTCGCCAGACTACGGCGCAACCTGACTTCAAAAGGAACTCCGCTCTGTTTCTTTTCCAGCAGAACCAACAACTCCGCCACCGTATTTTCAAAAAAGCGGGACTTCATACCCGTAGCGCCGTTACTCCCCGTCTCCTCTTTGTCTACCAGCAGACAGCAGCCTGTCTTCGTTCTTCCCGGTATTCCGGAGTCAATCAGCGCTTTCAGAGATGCAAACGCACAACTGCGGTCGTCCTGTCCATACGCCAGAATCATACTTCGGTCTAACCCGCACTCCCGTGCCCTTCCGGCAGGCACAATCTCCAATTCTGCAGACAACAGATCTTCTTCCTGTATTTGATATCTGTCATATAAAATACGAAGGATATGTTTTTTCACATTCTCCGTTCCGTTTTCTTCCGGAAGAGGCTGGTTTCCAATCAGAACATCCATCTTCTCCGCCACAATAAAATCTTTCACCTTTTGCTCGTTTTTCTCTCTTCCCAAATGTGGCAGCAGATCTGCAATCACAAAAACCGGCTCTTTCTCCTGCTCTCCTATCCGAATCTCTGTCCGGGAACCATCCTTCCTGATTACCACGCCATGCAGCGCCAGCGGAAGAGAAAGCCACTGATATTTTTTCACGCCGCCATAATAGTGGGTATCCAGGTAAACCTGTTCCGCTTCCTCATAGCAGGGAATCTGTTTGATATCCATTCGCGGGGAATCCACATGAGAGCCAACGATATACATCCCTTCCTCCAAAGGTCTTTCCCCAATCTGAAAAAACACCGCTGATTTTTCCATATGAGACAGATATACACAGTCTCCCTCTTTCAACTTTGTGCGTGTTTTTATCCATGTCTCCAGATTTCGATACCCGTTCTCTTCTGCAAAACGGATTGCCTCCCGAATACATTCCCTCTCCGTTTTTCCGGCATCCAAAAAGCGACGGTACAGAACGCTCAATTCCTCTACCGCCGCCATATCCTTTTTCTTATATTCTTTCCATGCATTCCTTCTCTTCATACTTTCTCTCCATTTCTTCTATATATAAATTCTTTTATTATAAAGTATGAAGACTTTTTCAATTTTTATGTATTCCCTCCGGGCATCCCGCAATACATACGCTCTTTTAAAACATATCTTTTAAAAAGGCACAATACCCGCGGTATGCCTCATAGACGTCCGCCTTACTGGACACTTCCCAGGGAGCGTGCATACACAGAACCGCCACGCCACCGTCAATGACTTCCATTCCATATCCCGCCAATATGTACGCGATCGTTCCGCCGCCGCCCGCATCAATCTTTCCCATCTCCGACATCTGAAAACGGACCTGGTTGGCGTCAAATACTTTCCGTAACTTTGCAATATATTCTGCATTGGCGTCATTGGAGCCACTTTTTCCCCGTGCGCCTGTATGCTTACAAAAAACCGGACCTTTTCCAAAGAAACAGGAAGATTTCTTGTCGTACACTTCCGTATACATTGGATCATAGGCAGCGCTGACATCGGAGGAGATCATTGTGGAATGCGCCAACATCCTCCGCAGTTTTAATTCCGAGAAATGGCCGCATTTTTCCAGCAATTCTGCCACCGCATTTTCAAAGAAGCGGGACCTCATTCCGGTTGCTCCTACACTGCCGATTTCCTCTTTATCTACTAAAATACAACAGGAGGTCCTTTTGACTTCTTCTACCTCCAGCATGGCCGCCAAAGAAGTATATGCGCAGATCCGGTCATCCTGCCCATACGCCAGAATCATACTACGGTCCAGCCCACATTCCCGCGCTTTTCCGGCCGGCACTACTTCCAATTCTGCAGACTGAAAATCTTCCCGCTCCATCTGATACTTTTCTTTCAGCAGTTTCATAATCTGTGCTGCCGCGGCATCCTTTTCCTCCCCATCAAGAGGTCTGCTGCCAATCAGAATATCCAGATTTTCTCCTTCCACTACCACGGAAGCCTTCTTCTCCAACTGTTTGGAAGAAAGATGCACCAGAAGATCTGTCACTACAAATACAGGATCCGTCTCTTCCTCTCCGATAGAAATGGTCTCTTTCGTCCCATCCTTTCGTACCACGACTCCGTGAATTGCAAGCGGAACCGTCACCCACTGGTACTTTTTAATCCCCCCATAATAATGGGTATCAAAATATGCAAACCCACTCTCCTCATACAACGGGTTCTGCTTCAGATCCAGACGCGGCGAATCAATATGGGCGCCCAGAATATTCATCCCTTTTTCCATTGCCTCTGTTCCAACCTGAAACAATGCAATAGATTTTTCCATCCAGGCCGCGTATACCTTATCCCCCGGTTTTAACGTATCGACAGCATACAGATTCCGATATCCGTTCTCCTCTGCCTGACGTATAATTTCCGAAACACATTCCCGTTCCGTTTTTCCTGCATCCAGAAATTCCCGGTAATTTGTACATACCTTCTCCAACTGTTCCAGTTGTTCCTCGTCATAAATCAGCCAGAGATTTTCCTTTTTCTGCTCTTTTTCTGTTTTCATCTGTAAATCCCTCTAAAATCTGAGTTTCTCTTCCAGATAGGCTTTCAAATCTTCTATTTTTACCCGTTCCTGTTCCATAGTATCGCGGTCACGCACGGTTACGGCGCCATCTTCTTCCGATTCAAAATCATAGGTCACGCAGAATGGCGTTCCGATCTCATCCTGTCGGCGATAACGCTTCCCAATGTTGCCTCTGTCATCAAATTCACAGTTATATTCCTTTGAAAGTTCCGCAAATATCTTTTCGGCCCCTTCGTTTAGTTTCTTGGAAAGCGGCAGTACCCCCACTTTCACCGGTGCAAGCGCCGGATGAAAATGCAACACAGTCCTCTTGTCCCCGCCTTCCAGTTCTTCCTCGTCATAAGCGCTGCACAGAAACGCCAATACCATACGGTCCGCCCCCAAAGACGGCTCGATTACATAGGGAACATACTTCTCATTCTTACTGTCGTCAAAGTAAGTCATATCCTGTTTTGACACTTCCATATGCCTTGACAGGTCATAATCGGTACGATCCGCAATTCCCCACAGTTCTCCCCAGCCAAAAGGAAACAGAAATTCTACGTCCGTAGTCGCCTTACTGTAGAAAGAAAGCTCTTCTTTCTCATGATCACGGTACCGCACCTCGTCCTCTTTCAATCCGAGAGAACTCAGCCAGTCCAGACAGAACTGCTTCCAGTATGCAAACCACTCCAAATCCGTATCCGGCTCGCAGAAAAATTCCAGTTCCATCTGTTCAAACTCCCTGGTTCGGAAGGTGAAATTCCCCGGTGTGATTTCATTTCGGAAGGACTTCCCGATCTGCGCAATCCCGAAAGGAATCTTTTTCCGGGAAGTTCTCTGCACATTTTTAAAGTTTACAAAAATTCCCTGCGCCGTTTCCGGACGCAGATATACCGTATTCTTTGCGTCCTCCGTCACGCCCTGGAATGTTTTGAACATCAGATTGAACTCACGGATATCTGTGAAGTTATGCTTTTTACAGGTAGGACAGGGAATTTGATGCTCCTCAATAAATGCGGTCATCTGTTCCTGAGACCAGGCGTCCACAGTTCCCTCCAGGGCAATTTTATTCTCCTCACAAAAATCTTCGATCAGCTTATCCGCACGGAATCGTTCATGACATTCCTTACAATCCATCAATGGATCTGAAAACCCACCCAAATGTCCCGACGCCACCCAGGTCTGCGGATTCATCAGAATTGCACAGTCCACGCCTACATTATAAGGGGATTCCTGCACAAACTTCTTCCACCAGGCTCTCTTCACATTATTCTTCAATTCTACGCCCAGATTTCCATAATCCCATGTATTCGCCAGGCCCCCGTATATTTCAGAACCCGGATATACAAATCCTCTTGATTTTGCAAGAGCCACGATCTTCTCCATTGTTTTCTCTGCCATCTTTTTTCGTTCCTCACATTCTTTTTTCATTGTCAATGCTACTTATTATAACGGTTTCATTTATATTTGTAAAGATGTTCCTGTCCCGGTCAATCTGGTGCATACATCAGGATCTATGCCCTGCGCAGACAAACAAAAACAGTTACAACAATGTCTCCAGAATTTCCAGCGACTTAAACTGTTTCTCTACATACCTCTCTGTATAACGTTTCATCACATGTTCCAACTCTTCCAGTACCTGGTCACTTACGATAAACGTATATAACTTTCCGATCTCGCTGCCTACTATGTACTGCATTGTATACAACGTGGACGGTATCAGCTTCATCCCGTCGCCTTCGTTGCGCTCACATTCCTGACAGACAAGTCCGCCCCTTTTTACACTGAATACCGCCGGCCGTTCTTTGTCCCCACAGGAGACGCACTGAAATACCTGAGGTCCCTCCCCGCTGATACACAGTGCCTTTAATTCAAACACCCTACGGATCAGACGATTGGGAATTTTCTCATTCAGAAGCGCCCGTAACGTCTGATACAATAACTTTAACATCTCCCGCTCATCATTTTCTTCCTTCGTATAAAAACTGATAAATTCCAGAAAATAAAATCCGTAATACGCTCCGACCATATCCTCCCGCAGCGGGGCAAAGTAATTGGTAATCTGAACAGACTGCACCGTATAGGAAGTTCTTCCGGCATACAGGGTAAATTCCCCGAAAGAACAGGGATTTACCACACCGACCAGGGGGCTGTTTGGCTTTCTGGCCCCCCGGGCAAATGCGGCAATCTTTCCCCGTTCTTTCGTTAAAATCACCACCCGCCTGTCATATTCTCCAACCGGCGAAGTAGAAAGTACCATTCCTGTCACCACGATCTGATTCAAAATTCCCGCCCCTGTCTATATCCGGCGCACCGGTTCTGTTCCTCCCCGTCCGCCCTCTGCCTTTCTGTGTTCCTCTCTTCACTGTGTCCGTACACTTCCATCTTATATCCAAGATAATCGCATACTTCTCCTGTTTTCATAAACTGCTCCCAGTATTTCTGCTCCATCGGATCACCTCTTCATCTGTGTTATTTTTAGGTTCTCCGATTTCCCGCTCCCTATACCTCGTAAAATCTGCCAGTTCCCCGCCGCATTTATATTTCTTCTTTGCGATACCCAAAATTCCTCATCATATAATCACTGTCACGCCAATTTTTCTGCACCTTTACCCATAATTTGAGATTTACCCTGGTCTTCAGCATTTTTTCGATTTCAAACCGCGCGGTACTCCCAATCTTTTTCAGCATACCGCCCTGCTTTCCGATAATGATTCCTTTATGGGAATCACGCTCACAGATAATCGTCGCATCAATGTGCATCATCTTCTTCTGCATCTTCATCTGATCTATGGCCACCGCAATGCCATGTGGAATCTCATCCTGCAGGCAATGCAGAGCCTTCTCCCGAATCAGTTCCGCCACAATCTGCCGTTCCGGCTGATCCGTCAACACATCTTCCTCATAAAATTGCGGCCCATACGGAAGCATCTGCATCACCACTCGCACCAGTTCTTCTGTATTCTCCCCACTGCGCGCAGAAACCGGTACGATCGCCGCAAAGTCAAATTCCTTTTGATAAGCGTCTATAAATAACAGAACTTCCTCCCGTTTGACCATATCAATTTTGTTAATGACCAGTATCACCGGTGTTTTTACTTTTTTCAGTTGTTCTATGATGTGCCGCTCTCCGGCCCCGATAAAAGTGGACGGTTCCACCAGCCAGAGTACCACATCCACCTCATTGAGAGATCTCCAGGCAACATGTACCATATATTCTCCCAGTTTATTCTTTGCCTTATGAATGCCGGGCGTATCTACAAATACAATCTGCCCTTCTTTCCTCGACAACACGGTCTGAATCCGGTTTCTTGTGGTCTGGGGCTTGTTCGAAGTAATGGCCACTTTCTGCCCGATCAGATAATTCATCAACGTGGATTTCCCTACGTTGGGCCGTCCAATCAGCGTCACGAAACCCGATTTAAAATTTTCCTCCATTGGGGAACCTCCCTCTTCCGTAAAAATGCATCCCTCTTCACGTGCATATCTGACGCGTTACATAAGCCGCTCTTCTACTATAATCTATTATAGTTCTTTTAGAATAAGTTCTTTACGACGTCAAAACTTGCTTTCTGTGCCTCAATCTTTTCTTCACTCCCAATCACACACCACTGCCGCGCCGCAAGCACCGCCTCCACGACTTCCGCCAGTCTTCGGATATCCTCCTGTCCTGCATCCAGGATTTCCATTCGTTCTTTTTGCAGCACTTCCTCTGACAGACGGCACATGTATGCATACATAGAACGTTCCCCTTTCGCCGCCGGAGATTTCGGACGGTCCATGTTGCTCATCGTCCCGATAATATATTTGGTCATATCCCGGTCATTCACCGTAAAACTCTTCAGATATTCTACAACGCCCTCATATACTTCCATCGTTTTTTCCAGATTCGGATCCCGATAAGAAATCAGATATCCCTCCCCAAGCCGGTTGAAACTACACATACAGCCATACGCGCCGCCTTTTACCCGGATATTCTGCCAGAGATAATCATAGCCCAAAATCACTTTCAGGATACGCAGCGCCCCGTGATAAGAAGCTCCTCCGTCAATAAAATTGCCGACTCTCGCCACATACTGTACCTTGGAGGATGTTTTAAAACCTTCGTTTTGTTTCACACAATGCAAGACACACCGTGTGTCCTCGCTCTGTACGTCTCCACACCGTCCCTTTGCCGTACATTCTGTTCCATCAAACAGCCTGTCTTTCATCTTCCGGATATTTTCTCTTACGGTCTCCAATCCTTCCTCTGCAGAAGTCAGACTCACCATCAGATTATCCGCCCGGAAAATACGCTCGGCAAGCTCTTTTAGAATCGAAATGAACCCTTCTTTCCTTTCTTCAAAATGTTCCTCGATCTCTTTTACCACTTCATAATATCCAATTCCGTCCGTGTCATCCTTAAATTTAGAAATTGGAGAGGAATAAGATAAAGCCCGCAGCGCAGCCGTCGTGTGACCGGAAGACAAAAAGCTCATCTGCAGGCGGGATTTCAACATGGCAAGAATCTCTTTCAGACGTTTTTCATCCCCAAGCTTAGATTCCACCAAAATCTCCCGCATCATAGAAAACAGTACATCCACCTTCGGATACAGGGCTTTTCCTCTCATCTCAAAGGTGGCCCGGAATTCTTTTTCCTGTACCTGGTCAGAACGCATATCCGGATATAACTGCAGTGATGTCCCGATACCGCCTGTATGCACATTGATCTCATTAAACAGCTCGCCATATGCAAAGTGTTCTGTATCAATAAGTCCCAGCACGGCCTGCAGCATTCCCACATAAGGCAGCTTTTCCTCCGGCACACCGGACAGATCAAATAGCAGGGACACATATCCGATCCCATTGGTCTCAATTTCATGATATACCAGCGGAATCCCCTCTACTTGCTTCTCTTCATTACAAAGCGGTTCAATGGTTTTTGAAATATCCTCCCGCGCCAGAATCGGAATCTTTTCCTGGTCTTCCTTGGATTCCTCACTTTCCTGGTATAACCGCAACGCCTCAGTATCCTGCACCAGCTTTTCGCGCTCTGCATTTGAAAGGCTCTCTTTATACTCTTGCAGCTTTTTTTCCAATTCCCTGTCCAAACGCGCCGTTCTCCCCCGTTCCGGTTTTACGACCACAACAGAACCATGTGAATTCTCCAAAAGCCACTTCCGAATCAGGCTTTCAAAATATCCTGTTCCAATCTGCTCCTTTAAAAAAGCAAATATGGGGATTACCTGCATGTGGATAAACGGCTTCGTGTCGTCATACAGCCAACTGTCAAATATCTGCATTCCATACATCAATCCCTTCGGATATCCACCAAAGTCTGCCTCCCGGAATCGAAATTCATGATAATTAATTCCGGCTTCCAATGCCTTTTTGTCGATTCCTTTTTCTACGATTCCCAAAAGTGTCTGCTCTACGGTATCCATAAATGCCCGTTTCTGTTCCAGATTGGCATTCTTGGCAATCACAGAAAAAACAGGCTGATAAATTCCATTATCATAGGAACCCATAATGTCTTTCCCAATTCCGGCATCCAGAAGCGCCTTCTTCAACGGCGCTCCCGGGGCGGACAGTAGTGCATAATCCAATACCTGAAACGCCAGACACAGCGTCTCATCCAAACTGGTTCCCACCACTTTATTATAGGATAGATAAGTGTTATCCTTCTCCGGTTCCTCGCTGGAAATCGAGTATTCCAATTCCAGTTCCCGCATTTTAGTAAAGGGCTCCTGGACAGAAATGCGGGAATCCACAGCTTTCTGCTCAAACGCCGACAAATATGCTTCATCCAGCCATTTTAATTTTTCTTCCATGTCCATATCCCCATACAAATAGAGATAACTGTTCGAGGGATGATAATAGGTCCGGTGAAAATTTAAAAACTGCTCATATGTCAACTCCGGGATTGCCTCCGGATCTCCTCCGGACTCATGCGCATACGTGGTGTCCGGAAACAGGGAATTCAGAATCATCCGGTCCAGAACCCCCTCCGGGGAAGAGAAAGCCCCTTTCATCTCATTATAGACCACTCCATTATAGGACAGTTCTCCGTCTGTCTCCTCCAGTTTATAACTCCATCCTTCCTGCCGGAAAATCTCTTCATGTTTATAAATATTCGGATAAAACACTGCATCCATATACACATGCATCAGATTCTGAAAATCTTTCTCATTACAGCTTGCCACCGGATACAATGTTTTATCCGGAAATGTCATCGCATTCAAAAAAGTATTCAAAGATCCTTTCACCAGCTCTACAAATGGATCCTTCAATGGAAATTCCCGGGAACCGCACAATACGGAATGTTCCATAATATGCGGCACACCGGTATCATCCGGCGCGGGCGTACGGAATCCCACAGTAAACACCTTATTCACATCGTCATTCTCCATCAGCAGGACACGGGCACCGGTTTTTTTATGCCGCAGCAGATATCCTTTGGATTTTAAATCCGAAAGTTCCTGCTCCTGTTGCACTTCATACGCAGTCAAATCATAAATACTCATCGCTACAATCCCCTTCTTTCTACATCAATACACACTCGTGCTGCCGTTCACTCCCTACGGATAGAGCAGTAACACATATTTTCTTGATTATAGCATTTTCTACATTTTATGAAAAGGGGCGATTTCCATCTTCATTGTCCGATTTGTGTCTTCTTTTTCCTGCGCGCCACACATTGGAATCTTTTCTTCAAATACCGGAACAGAAGCACTGCACCGACAGTCCAAAGCAGCAGCCGGATTCCCGCCGCATACTGCTGCAGATATACCAATACGGTCTCCCAGGAAGCCCCCAGGGCCGCCCCCAGAGAAACCAGTATAATATTCCACAACGTACTCCCAATCACCGTATAGACCAGAAAAAGCGGAATGGAAATCTCTGCCATTCCTGCCGGCACAGACACCAGACTGCGGATGATGGGAACACACCGTCCGAAAAGGATTGCTTTCTTCCCATGCCGTTCGAACCAGCACAATGTCTTTTCCACATCTTCTTTTTCAAACCCCAGCAGACGAACCATTCTTTTATCCGCCAGGTGTTCCAGTTTCTGCGGCGTCAGCATCAATCCCACCTGATAGAGAATCAAAGCGCCGATGGTGGAACCCAATGTAGAAAACACCACCACTCCAAAAACTGTCAGCCGGGTATAGGTCGTCATAAACCCGCCAAAGGTCAGGATCACTTCCGAAGGAATCGGCGGAAAAAGATTTTCGACCGCAATGAGAAAACAAACGCCCAGATATCCATAGGTATCCATAATATGAATCATAAGTTCCTGCACAGCAGTTCTCCTTGCAATACGATACACTCTCGTATTAAGATATGAGTTCATTTTCCGAAAAATACATTTTGAAGCTCCTGTTCCGCAAACAATGCCTCTACTGCCGCCTCATATACATGCAGTCTTTCCGCCTTTTTAATCTTTTTTGCATACGAGGCATGGTTGGTAAATACCGACGCCAAAAATCCCCACAGTTCCTTCATTTTAAATAGGATCGTCTTTGCACCGGGAAGGACCTGTTGATACTCCTCATACAACTGATCATGAAATCTACGCAATGTCTGCTTTTCCATACATCGTCCCTCCCGAATTTCCCCAAGAAGTCCCGGATTCATCAGGATTCCTCTTCCCAGCATCACCCGTTCTACGTTCGGAAAGTTTTTCGTAAAACGTCGATATGCTTCCACTGAAAAAAGATCTCCATTGTAACATACCGGATTTCTGCTTTTAACACAAGCCTCCCCAAATACCTCCCAATTGGGATGATTTTTATAAAAATCCTGCTGAATACGCGGATGAATGATCAGTTCTTTCAAAGGGTACCGATTGTAAATCTCCAATAGCCTCTCAAACTCCTCCGGACTGTCTTTGCCGATTCTTGTTTTGACCGAAATCTCCAATTCTGTTTTCTCAAAGATTTGCTCCAAAAAACGGTCCAGCTCTTCCGGAAACGCCAGGAACCCGGATCCCCGTCCCTTCGTAACCACCGTTCTGGACGGACATCCCAGGTTTAGATTTACCTCTCTATATCCATATTTACGCAATTTATATGCCGTACGGACAAAATCTTCCGCAGAATTGGTCAAAATCTGAGGAACGGCACACATCCCTGTATTATTTTCCGGCAGCACATCCTGACGCTCCCGTGAACTTAGGTGCCCATGTTGGTTCGGTTTGATAAACGGAATAAAATATTGATCCATCCCGCCAAAACATGCATGAAATGTCCGGCGGAATACATGTCCGGTAATTCCCTCCAACGGCGCCATATAGAATTTCATTGTTTTCCTTCTCCTTTTTTCTTACTTATTCCTACTATCGGGGATTCTTGCCCGAAACATATTGACAGTTTCTCCGTTTCATGATATATCGTAGTATAAACCAGATATACAAGATTGAAAAATATCTTACCATTTTTAGAAAGGATCTTTCATGAAACAACATACACAGATAAAAAATCAAATTACAGAAGGGGTCATCTGGAAACAACTGTTGATTTTCTTTTTTCCCATCGTATTCGGTACGCTGTTTCAGCAGCTTTACAATACGGTTGACACCTTGGTTCTGGGGCGGTATGTGGGAAAAGAAGCTCTGGCCAGCGTGGGGGGATCCTCCGCGCAGATTGTCATTTTGATTGTTGGATTTTTTACCGGTCTTTCTTCCGGCGCTTCTGTCGTCATCGCACAGTTTTTCGGCGCCCAGGATGAACGGAGAGTACAGCAGAGCCTTCACACTGCCTATGCCTTTTCTGTCATAGGAAGTGTCGTGATCGGCCTTCTGGGTATCCTGATGGCCCCCTCTCTTCTCCGCTGGATGAATACACCCCCGGAATTATTAAAGAGTTCTATCATTTATCTGCGGATTTACTTTGCAGGAATTTTGTTTATATTTATTTATAATATGGGATCCGCAATCCTGCGTGCCATCGGGGATTCAAAGCATCCACTTTACTATCTCATCTTCTGCTGCTTTGTCAACATCGTTCTGGACCTTCTATTTGTTGTCCTCTTCCATATGGGCGTCACAGGCGCCGCGCTGGCCACCCTGCTCTCACAGGCCGTCAGTTCTCTGCTTGTCACACACCGGCTGATGACCTCGAAAGATCTGATCCAGCTAAAACGAAAAGAAATCCGCATTCACCGTACCGTCCTGCGCGCGCAGCTTCGGATCGGTCTGCCCGCCGGGATACAGTCCGTATTATATAATATCACGAATATTATCATCCAGGTAGCCTTAAATAGTTTCGGCACGGATACCGTAGCCGCATGGTCTGTATATGGAAAACTGGATGCGCTTTTCTGGATGGCAAGCGGCGCTTTTGGTGTCGCCATCACCACATTCGTGGGCCAGAATTTTGGCGCCGGAAAATATGACCGTGTCAGAAAGAGTACGCTGGTCTGTCTGGGAATGGATCTGGGCGTGTCCATCGTCCTGACTCTGTTCCTGCTTCTGGCCCGTATTCCGTTATTCCGTCTGTTTACTTCCGACACCGAAGTTCTACGGATCGGTTCTATCATGATGACGCACATTGTACCATGGTTCACCGTATTCGCTTTCGTAGAGGTGCTTTCCGGTGCACTGCGCGGAATTGGCGACGTGGTGGTTCCAACCCTGATTACACTGTGCGGCGTCTGTTTGCTTCGAATTGTCTGGATTGTCGGCGTTCTACAATTCAGTCCCACCATCCAGAATATCATTTTCAGTTACCCGCTTACCTGGCTTTTATCTGCCATTTTGTTTGCGGCTTACTATTTTTACCGCATCAAAAAAATCGGAAAAATTCCCGCTTGAATCCACTATTATTTTATGCTATTGTGTAAGAAAATCAATATATTAAAGGAATTCTGTATATACGGCTCTTTCCGCAATAAAAGTACGTTCGTTGCTCGATTGAGATGCGTTGTATATCAGAAGAGGGAGGATGTTTTATGAAAAAGAAATTGTCAACAATCCTAATGGCGGTGATCTGTCTTTCCATGTTGCTGGGAGGCTGCGGACAAAAGCCAACGCCGGAACTTGCACAAAAATATGTGCAGGCATCCCTGGATGTATGCTACAAGGGAATTTATGAACCTTACATGGAAATCACAGAATCTACCGAGGAAGAAGCCAAAGCTTTATATGAAGACGTGCTGGACCAGAATATGGAGGCCAGTGATTTTGAAGAAGGTTTGCTTGATTCTGAAACTTTGGAACAAATCCGGCAGCTATATGCTGATATGCTGAACAACTGCAAATACACCGTAGAGAACGCACAGGAAGACGGCGACGGCTTCACCGTAGATGTAATCGTCGAACCACTGCTTTTTGATATCAATGCCATAGGGGAAGAGATTATGAGCGCTTTCTCTCAGCTCACCCCGGAAGAGCAGATGTTCTATCAGGAAAACGAAGACGAACAGACAAAGTACACGGTAACATTGATGATGGATATTTTATCTTCCAAGGTCACTTCACCGGAATATGCGGAACCCGCTACCATTACCGTACATATTCAACCGGATTCCAACAATGTCCTGACGATTGCAGAAGAAGATATGCTGGAGATTGATAACAGCCTGATCACCATGTAAATCGGCCTCTTATCTTTCCCCATAATTCTCTTTGCACATATTCGTATGCGCAGTCATAAACAAATAATCCAAACTGTCCGGCAAAAAGGATGCCTGCAAGTATTCCGCCGGGCAGTTTTTTTCCGAATATGAATTCCTGCAGAAAGCATACGGCCGGCAAAAACATTAGATTGAATATTGCATATTTCATCCCCAGAAATATCTTCTGTTTTTTTCTTATAAAATTCACATCCGTTCCAGCGCCTTCTTTTTGATTCCATCCACCCAGAAATTGCCAGGATATCTCCGAGGCAAAAATATACAGTCCCATTCCGGCATAAGTCAATACATAGAATTTATTCGGTGACAGGAATACGCCCAGTAACACACCGGCCAGGTAGAATGCCCCTCCGGTACTTCTTCCGAATTCCCGGAAAACAATTCCCACAAAATAGGATGCAGCCGCAAGCAGAAACAGGGTGCTGGTTTCTAATATGCTTCCCAGCGCGATAAAAACTTCTGTCAGAGCCAGAAGAATTCCACTAAATGCCATCTTTTTTGCTTTTACATGCATGAACACAAATCGCCCCCCATACATTCACACAACTGATCTGCCACGATCAGATCACAGCACATATTCCCGGTGCTACAGGAATTCCCTCCCATACCGTATCCTCCGTTGTATGGGCTGTTCTGATACCGCTGCCCCTTCCACTCCAACTGTGTCAGGAACTGCCGGTACTGCAAATTGTTGGGTTCCATATTGACTGCCTGCCCTGCATGATCCCTTGCCATGATATTATTCCCGATCCCGGCATTCGCCGCCGCACTCAAATAATACCACTCCGCCGTCCGGTTCGGTATTCCGTTCAATACATTCAATGCCTCCCGGCAGCGCCCCGCATTTAGATAGTTATACACGGCCTGCATCTGTGGATTCGAACCGGAACTATAAGACTGTCCCCCCGCAGGACCATAGGACTGCCCTCCCGTCTGGCCATATCCGTAATGATAACCGCCGGAGTTCTGCTCCCGCTGCCGCATAATCACATCATAAGCTTCCTGCACCTCTTTGAACTTTTCCTCCGCCAGATCTGCAAGTGGATTATTCACATTCGCATCTGGATGATACTTTCTTGTCAGGTCGCGATATGCACGTTTTACTTCATCATCTGAGGCATTTCTCGATATGCCGAGCACCTCATATGGATCTTTATTCATTCCAATCTTCCTCTCTTCTTTTGCTGAATAATTATCATCATATAATAAATTTCTTCAATTGTCCAGTCCGCTTGGGGAAAATTCCCTTCGATAATATCCATATCCCACTGCGTCCGCCAAAACCCACCCGACCGGCACCGCCACCCAGATCCCGGTTACTCCCACCGAGGGAATTGCCGACAGGAGATAGGCCAGCACCACACGGATTCCCAGGGAAATTACTGTTAACACCAACGACATCCCCGGATGCTTCATCGCCCGATAATATCCGTAAAGCAGGAATAAAAATCCGATCAGACAATAAAAACTCCCTTCGATCCGTAAATAGGAGATTCCCACTTTAAGAATTTCCATCTCCTGCGGTTTTACAAAAATCAACATCAACTGTCTTGCAAATACAAATACCAGCGCGCTGACTCCCACACTGAACAGAAAGGTAGTCTTTACCGCACTGTGGATTCCCTGCCGGATCCGTTCCGTCTTCCCGGCGCCATAATTCTGTGCAACAAACGTAGAGAACGCATTTCCAAAATCCTGGACCGGCATATATGCAAGGGTATCAATCTTCACCGCAACAGAAAACGCCGCCATCACCACCGCGCCAAAACTATTTACCAAACCCTGCACCATCAAAATTCCAAAATTCATAACCGACTGCTGCACGCAGGTCAAAAAGGACATCTGGCCGATCTCTTTTAACACCTCCGGCCTCCATTTCATATTTTCTTTTTTTAGCCGGAATTGCGGAAATCCGATCCACGTATATACAAAAATCCCGGCCCCGGAAACATATTGGGCCAGAACCGTCGCCTCCGCTGCGCCTTGCACACCACGATGGAATACCAGAATGAACAGAAGATCCAATCCGATATTCAAAAAGGTAGAGACGCCAAGAAACAAAAGCGGAATTACAGAATTTCCAACGGCACGCAACAAGGCTGCAAAGTAATTATACAGAAACGCCGCAAAAATCCCCCAGAAAATCACCCATAAATATTCCCGCATCAATGCATAAATATCCAACGGCACCTGTAAAAGCTCCAAAATCTTGTCAATCCCGGCAAACACTACCACACTGACCAAAAGAGCGACTGTTGCAATCAAAAGAAAAGACATATAAATGCTGGATTTCATTCTGTCTTCCTGTTTTCTCCCAAAACAAATCGAAAATACCACGCCGCTCCCCATACACAACCCCATCAAAATGGAAGTCAGGAACGTCATCAAAGAATAGGACGCCCCCACTGCCGCCAGTGCATCCTTTCCCAAAAACTGACCGACAATCAATGTATCCACCACATTATAGAGCTGCTGAAGCAGATTCCCTACCATAATTGGAAAAGCAAACCGCAGCAAAGATTTCGTAATGTTTCCACTTGTCAGATCCTGATTCATTTTGATTGACTCCTTTTTCGCTCCTCCTGCAGTTTATTATAATGGTTCCATACGCCCGCATATAAAATATTACGAAGAATCTCCACATTTTCCAGACAGGGAAGTTTTTCAAATGCCTCGCTGCACTCCGCCGCCATCATACACAGCATCCGGCGGCACTGCTCTTCGTAATCCTGCCGCCTGCTAAGCGTCAGCAGAGGATTATAGTTCCCTTCCTTTTTATCCTTCTCCAGATCTTCATATGCATCCATCAGATAAATGAATTTCCCAAGGAAGAATCCCAGTCTTCTAAGATCCTGTTCCCACCTGTCTTTTTTATATACGAACAACTCCGCCATTAACCTTCCGAAACAACCGGACACTTCGTCAATATGCATGCTGCCCGCCTGCTCCTGTTTTCTGAGAAAACGCAGTTCCTTTTGTATCACCCGGCATTTTCCGGGATATTGCCGGGCTGCCTTTTTCACTTTCCTGCCCAAAACATGTAAGCCCGCCAGACTTCCCGGTTTTCGTTCGTCTCTCCAGTCGTCCAGCAGATGGTAATAGGACAGAATCAGATTCATGTCCGCCGCATATTCTGTGATCTCATTTTTCCGCATCACCTGTTTTCGAACCGGATGTGTTTTACATCTGTGACAGTTGCATACGGTAGGAACCTCATACAACGAATGGAGCAAAAGCACCAGAAATGTCATATCGTAACTCAATGTCATCTGCCCGAAAACCCCGTATTTCTCTTTTAATGTTCTGCACAGCCCACAATAGTAAGAACGATAGGTCCTATAATCTTTCCTTTTTACCTCCGGTTCACAAATCATCACATATCCAAACATTCTATTCCTCTTCTTCCGCCCATCCATGGGCACACTCCACAGCCCGTCTCCAGCCTCGCAGTTTCCTTTCCCGTACCTTCGCTTCCATCGCAGGCTCAAAGATGCGATCCATTGCCCAATTCTTTCGAATCTCTTCCTGATCCACCCAATACCCTACTGCCAATCCGGCAAGATATGCCGCACCCATAGCCGTGGTCTCCACACACCGGGGACGCTTCACCGGCGCGTGACTGAGATCTGCCTGCGTCTGCATCAAAAAATCATTGGCGCTGGCGCCGCCGTCCACCTGCAGAACGGACAAAGGAATGCCCGCATCGTTCTTCATCGCTTCCAATACATCATTGACCTGATACGCCAAGGACTCTAAAGTCGCCCGTACAATGTGGTATTTATTGACTCCCCGCGTCAGCCCTACAATCGTGCCCCTGGCATACTGATCCCAGTAAGGAGCGCCCAGGCCGGTAAAGGCCGGAACCACATAGCAGCCATTGGTGTCCTCCACCCTTTGTGCGAAATACGCGCTGTCTGCCGCCGAATCAATCAAACGCAATTCATCCCGCAGCCACTGGATCGCCGCCCCGGCCACAAAAATCGAGCCTTCCAGCGCATAGGTCACTTTTCCTCCAATTCCCCAGGCAATGGTCGTTACCAGTCCATTCCTGGAGAACACCGGCGTCTCTCCTGTATTCAGCAAAAGGAAGCAACCTGTCCCGTATGTGTTCTTCGCTTCGCCCCTGGAAAAGCAGGCCTGCCCGAACAAAGCCGACTGCTGGTCTCCCGCTGCTCCTGCGATGGGAACCGGTCCGCCAAAAAATTCCGGATCCGTTTTCCCATAGATTTCGCTGGACGGCCTTGCCTGCGGCAGCATTTTTTGAGGAATTCCAAGTTCCTCCAGAATCTCCTCATCCCATTCCAACGTACGGATGTTAAACAGCATCGTGCGGGAAGCATTGGTATAATCCGTCACATGTACGGCGCCCTTCGTCAACTTCCAGATCAGCCATGTCTCCACCGTCCCAAAAAGGAGTTCGCCTTCCTCGGCCCGTTTCCTTGCACCCTCCACATGATCCAAAATCCACTTTATCTTAGTTCCTGAAAAGTATGCATCCACCACCAGGCCCGTCTTTTCCCGAAACTTTCCCGTCAGTCCTTTTTCTTTCAGACTGTCGCAATACCCGGAAGTACGTCTGCACTGCCAGACAATGGCCGGATAGACTGGTTGACCGGTATTTCTGTCCCACACAATGGTTGTCTCCCGTTGATTCGTAATTCCTATCGCCGCAATGTCCTGTGCGGACGCTCCGATTTTTGTCATTGCCTCTCTTGCCACCGCAAGCTGCGTCATCCAAATTTCTTCCGGATCATGCTCCACCCAGCCCGGCCTGGGAAAATGCTGTGCGAATTCTTTCTGCGCCACACTGCACATCTCCCCTTTTTTGTTAAATAAGATAGAACGGTTACTCGTCGTTCCCGCATCCAATGCCATAATGTACTTTGCCATTTCCCATTCCTTCCTTTCCTGTCCTCCTCGTCTGGCTTCTATCTTTTTCGTTCGTACTATTGAGCGTCTTCCTCAAAAAACCTTTCTTCTTTTTCGCTTCCCTTCATTTTAGCAGAGATAGTTCCGAATATCCAGTGTTACACGGTATTCTATATTCTCCTTTTTTCACATTGACATTTACAT
Source organism: Lachnospiraceae bacterium (assembly GCA_910574195.1). GTDB lineage: Bacteria > Bacillota > Clostridia > Lachnospirales > Lachnospiraceae > Schaedlerella. The sequence continues at coordinate 35,415 of CAJTBF010000017.1, forward strand.
ACCAATGTTTTATGATAATTATGCCTTTTACACTTTAAACAAATAAAATTTTACTGTGCGAAGTCAAAACGCATTCTATTTTTGAAACGAGATTGTCTGGGAGGAAACACATTATGATTGTTGTATTAAAACCACGTACCACCGAGGAAAATATCGCCCGTGTGGAACACATGATCAGGGAGCGGGGCCTGGATACCCATACCATCCGGGGAGAAGACCTTACCATTATCGGCTGTATCGGAGATACCACCGCCGTTGATCCAAAATTATTTGAAGTGGATTCTTCGGTAGAGCGCGTCATGCATGTGCAGGAACCCTACAAACTTGCCAACCGCGCCTTTCATCCGGAAGACTCTGTGATCGATGTCTCCGGTGTAAAAATCGGAGGCGCCCATCTGGCGCTCATTGCCGGTCCCTGCTCTGTAGAATCTTTTGACCAGGTACTGGAAATCGCCAGAGCTGCAAAAACTTCCGGAGCTAATCTGCTTCGCGGAGGCGCTTTCAAACCCAGAACCAGCCCCTACTCATTCCAGGGATTGGGAGTGGAAGGACTTGAGATCCTCTGTGCCGTCAAAAAAGAGGTCGGTCTTCCCATTGTCACAGAACTAATGTCGCCGGATCATCTGGAACTGTTCGACGAGAAAGTGGACCTTATCCAAATCGGCGCCAGAAATATGCAGAATTTTGATCTTCTGAAACAACTGGGCAGACTGAAAAAACCGATTCTTTTAAAACGGGGACTAAACGCTACCTATGAAGAATGGATTATGTCTGCCGAATATATCATGGCAGCCGGAAATGAACATGTGATTCTCTGCGAACGTGGAATCCGCACTTTCGAATCTTATACCCGGAACACTCTGGATCTGCAAAGTATTCCGGTATTGCGGCACAAGACGCACCTTCCCGTCATCGTCGATCCCAGCCATGCAGGCGGAAAATGGTGGCTGGTGGAACCCATGGCAAAAGCCGCCATCGCCGCCGGGGCAGACGGACTGATGGTAGAGGTCCACAATAACCCGGAATGTGCACTCTGCGACGGAGCGCAATCTTTAAAACCCGCCAAATATGATGCACTTTTAAAAGAAATTCGTCAGATTGCAGAAGTCATCGGAAAAAAAATGTAAAGAAAATGTAATCAGACACGCCCCTCACAGAGATTGCAATGTCCTGGGAGATTTCAAAGCCCAGAGGAGGATACCCATGAAATTAACTGTAAATCTAAAAGAAAACAGCTATCCCATCTACATGGAACCGGGGATTTTAAAAAAGGCGGACGCCTATATTTCTCAGGTCTTTACCGGCAGGCGGATTCTGATCATTTCGGATGATCATCTGGATACTCTGTACGGGAGTAAGCTTCGAAAAACCCTGTCTTCCTGCCCGGAAGCCTATGAATGTCACTCTCTGGTACTCCCGCACGGAGAGCCCACTAAAAATTTTCAGACTTTGCCGAAGATTTATACCGCCATGCTGGAAGCCGGCATCACACGGAGCGATCTGGTGATCGCACTGGGCGGCGGTGTGATCGGTGATCTGGCCGGTTTTGCCGCCGCCAGCTTCCTGCGCGGAGTCAGGCTGGTTCAGATTCCTACTTCTCTTTTGGCGCAGGTCGATTCCTCCGTTGGGGGGAAAACGGCCGTTGATCTGCCCCAGGGTAAGAATCTGGTGGGAGCCTTCTACCACCCGAAAATGGTTCTGATCGATCCCAACGTCCTGGATACTTTGCCAGAACATTTTATCCGCGACGGGATGGGCGAAATCATCAAATACGGTTGCATCAAGGATGCCTCCCTTTTTGAAACTCTGGGAAAGTACCGTTCGTTCACAGAACTGAAACCAGAGTTGACCTCTGTCATTTACCGCTGCGTGGACATCAAACGAAGCGTGGTGGAAAAGGACCAGTTTGATACCGGAGAACGTATGCTCCTGAATTTTGGACATACGCTTGCCCATACGATCGAACAGTATCACCATTATGAGAAGGAAAGCCATGGAGAAGCAGTTGCCATCGGCATGTATCAAATCACCCGCATGGCGGAAGAACAGGGGCTGACTCCCGCCGGATGTGCAGAATCCATCAAGACCCTGCTGGATACTTACGGACTTCCCTGCACCTGCGGACTTCCTCTTCCTGAACTGACAACCGCCATCACACGGGACAAAAAAAACCTGAATAATCACCTGAATGTCGTTTTACTGCGTCGGATCGGGGAGAGCTATGTATACCCGACCAGTACCGAATTCTTCCGGAAAGATCTGCTTTTGTAAGGCATAAGGATATGTTATCTTCTTCGATATTCCCTGGGCGTGCAGTGCATCTGCCTTTGAAATACTTTCCCAAAATAGCTGCTGGAACGAAAGCCGCATTTCCCGGCGATTTCCACAACCTTATCGGATGTATTTTTCAGCAGACTGCACGCCGCCTGTATCCGGTATTCCTGCAGATAGGTGAAAGGCGTAATGCCAAGCCCTTCCTGAAAACTGCGCAGACATTCCCGTTCGCTTATATGCGCCGCATTGGCAATCTCTTTCAAAGAAATCGAATCTCCATAGAATTCCTGCATATATAACAGCATCTCTTTCAGACGCATCTCCTTTGATACCGAGTATAGCGCTTCCACTTCCGTATCCTCCTTTACCAAATCCGACAAATCAAGCCAAAGCTCTGACATTAGATTTCTTGCCCTCATCTCATATCCTGATGATTTTTCTACCTCACACGCAGAAAGACCGGACAGCCGGTCCAAAATTTTCTTATGCGCATTTACTCCTTTGTCCAGTTGAAAGAAAGAATGCGCACGATTCTGCAAAAACGGCCGGATATACTTTTGATCCAGAAGACTGCCCGGTTCTGCCAGAAAGTTCCTGCGAAACATATGTACCTCATACATACACTCCTCTGTGGGGATAGCCAATGCCGCCCGATGCAGGATATTACTGTTGACAAAAGCCCCGCTGCCTTCCGCAATTCTTGCATTTCCCTGCGGCGTTTCATAATTTACAACTCCATAGCGGACAAGTACAAGTTCCAATTCTTCATGCCAATGCCAGGGCGCAACGAGTGTTTTACCTGCCCTTGTATAAATCTGCCGCATAATATACGGGTATTCCGCTTTCATTTCAAATATTTCTTCCTGCTTATTTCCTGTAATTTGAATTTCTTCCGGACGCATACAAAACCTCCTGTTTTAAAAGCATGTGCTTTTGGCGATATTATACCATAATTCTGGCATTATATACATATATCTCTTCTGTCCTATTCCATATAATAATAGATAGAACAAATCATTTCCACTTTTTCGCCGCTTCAATAACAGGAGGTGCCTTATGAAATTTGAATTGTTTGAAATGCTCCGCTATATTGACACACATCTCTTATCGGACGGCACAAGCTGTCCGCCCGTGCAAAGCGCATCAGAAACAGAATGCCCGGATAAGGATACAAAAGAGAAAAAAGAGTTTTATGATCTTCTTCCACAAATGACACCCTCCGACCTATTTCAGCTTTATCTGCATCTCCGTCAGGAAGAATCTTCCGCACAAAAACGAAAGCCCACCTTTTAAAATCCCGATGCTCTCACGGCCGCCGTTAAATGAACATACCGGCTCATTTTCCAGGCTGCAGCCATTCATAATAAATGTACACAACTTTTTTCATTTTCTATACGTTTTTATGAAGCAATCTCAATATCGTATGCAGATCTGACACTTCCACCTGTCCCGGCGCAGATCCTTTTCCCACCGCGCCAAATGTCAACGCAGAACCAAATACCTCTCCACAAAGCCGGCTGATCACACCCTCCCCTGCCATAGACATGGTAATGACCGGACAAGTTGCATATTCCCTTGCCATTTCCTCCGTTGCTGCCAACAGTATCAGCACATCCTTTTTACTCTGCGGCATTACTGCAATCTTTACAATATCTGCTCCCAGATCCTGCATGTAACATAACCTGCGTATGATCTCCTCCTGTGGCGGTGTTTTTCCAAACTCATGATTAGAAACTACTGTTTTTACCCCAAAACTCTGTACTTCCTGAATGACTCTTTTGATCGTCCCCGTTCCCATAAATGCTTCCACATCCACAAGATCCGCATTTCCCGACTCCGCCACCGCAAGATTGAGCGCTGCATAATCCTCGATTTCCAGAAACTTTTCCCCACCTTCCCCGGAAGTACGAAACGTAAATAGAAGAGGCCGCTCCTCCAACACGCTGCGAAGCTCCACAAGTACCTCCTGTACTTTTTCTACATCCGTCGCCTGTGCAAACCAATCTGCACGCCATTCCACAATATCTACGGGAAGTGACAAAAGATGCTTTGCTTCCGTCACAATCTCCGCCTTTGTCTCTCCGACAATCGGTGCACAAATTTTGGGAATTCCTTCCCCAATCGTCACATTTCTCACTACAACCGGCTTCATTGACTCTTCCTCCTGACCACATATCTCCAAAATCACATGTTACTACGATAGCAGTCGGAACAAAGAATGTCAAGCGGGACAAAAGCCAGTCTATTCTCCCCGTTCCTCCTGGTCCATTTCCAGGAAATGTATGGAAAAATCTTTTCAATATATATTGACAAATTTACTTTTTCACTTTAAAGTTTAGAAGTATGGAATAACCGAAAGATGGAATGACATATAGAACGCATAACGATTATAGAAAAAGGAGTGAATCACATGAGACAGATTACAGGACATACCGGACTCACCGGACTCTTAGGCAGTCCGGTCGCGCATAGCATTTCTCCCATGATGCATAACGAAGCATTTTCCCAGCTTGGGCTGGATTATGTCTATTTGGCATTTGATGTCGGCACAGATCATCTGGAAACTGCAGTGGACGGTCTTCGCGCTCTTCATGTCAAAGGCTTCAACCTGACGATGCCTGACAAGAACCTGATGTGCCGCCTTTGTGATAAATTATCCCCGGCAGCAGAAATCATCGGCGCCGTTAATACCGTTGTAAACGACAATGGAATTCTGACCGGATACACCACCGATGGCGCCGGATATATGCATGCTGCAAAAGACGCCGGGCATGATCTGACCGGAAAGAAGATGACTTTGCTGGGGGCCGGAGGCGCCGCAACCTCCATTCTGGTGCAGGCTGCTCTGGACGGATTAGCGGAAATCTCTGTATTCAGCATACACGACGAATTCTATCCACGAGCGGAAAAGACCGTTTCTGATCTGAACGCGCGCACCCATTGCAAGGTACGTCTGTACGATTTCGAGGACGAATCTGTTCTTCGCCGGGAGATTGCCGATAGTTTTCTTCTGACGAATGCGACTTCCGTCGGCATGGCCCCGCACACCGAACGTTCCATCATTACGGATCCATCCCTGTTCCATAAAGGACTGGTCGTATCGGACGTAATCTATAATCCGGAGGAAACACTGCTTTTAAAACTGGCCAGACAGGCTGGCTGCGCAACTTTCAACGGACTATATATGCTGTTGTATCAGGGCGCGGAAGCCTTCCGCCTTTGGACCGGACAGGACATGCCGGTTCCGGTCATCAAAGAAAAATATTTCAGGCGCTGATTGTTCTGACACGACATATGACGACACCAAAAAGGAGCTGCGGACCGGTCTTTCTCCGCAGCAGCTCCTCTTTTATTCTGCTGATTTCTCCGCCAAAAAACAACGAATTTCTTTACACTTCAATATAATAAAGACAAATATCCCCGTACGATCCATTCTTTAATCGGAATCCTCCCGGAACGGTACCGATCTGATGAAAACCGATCCTCTCATACAAATGTCTGGCATGTACATTATCCGCTACCACCGCGTTGAACTGCAGAATCCGAAATCCAATCTCGTGAGCCTGTCTGATACAGTCCAATACCAGCCCTTCTCCGATATGAAATCCTCTGTTCCCAGAACGTACCGCGTAACTTGCGTTACAGATGTGTCCGCATCTCCCTATATGATTGGGGTGCAGAATATACAAACCCAAAATTGCGCCCGTCTCGGAATTCTCTGCCACACCACAGTAATTTTGCCCGGTAAAAAATGTCTCCCCAGTGGCTTCCGTTAATGTTTCCTCCTGGGGAAATGCAACGCCTTCTTCTACCACCTCGTTCCAAATCTCCACCATCTCCGGAATGTCCTCTTTTCTGTACCCCCTGATTTTGATCTGCCCTGTTTCCATTCTTTCTCATTCCTTCCTATCCTGCCGTATTCCTGGAATCTCTCTTATCCTACATTATCCTGCGCTTTATCTCTGGAAACCACCTGCAATCGGCTCCCTTTGTTGATTACATAACCGTCTGTTTCTCCTTATCATCATACCATATACCTACAATTTTTCACATACTCTTTCTCTATTCCGAATACACTATACCAAAACACAGGAAGCGTTTCTGTTCGCAATGTATTCTAAGTACCAGCAACAGGAACCTACAAGGAACTTGCCTATGCGTACATTTTTTTCTAAAATCTCTTCCTGCCATAAAGCACATTTTCCCAAAACTCCGTCCTCGGAACAAACTCGTTTCTTTTTCCGCATCGGAAAACTGGCTCTGCTTTTCACCGCGGCATTCTTTCTTGGCCGCACAATTGCCAGTATCCAGGAGTCCATTTCCCTGGAATCCACCTCGCAGGATACCCGCATTGCACAGGCAGAAGGAAACTGGGGCTTAAGTTTCCCAGAAGAAGGCAAACCTCCGGTGGGCAATGCCAGCGCAGAAGAACTACGTCAATATAACGCTTATTATGCCGACACAACAAAAGAAAAAGTTTTGTATCTGACATTTGACGCCGGTTTTGAAAACGGAAATACACCGGCCATTCTGGACGCCCTGAAAAAACACAAAGCTCCCGCTACCTTTTTCGTCGTAGGAACTTACATTGAAACCAATCCCGAACTGATTCAACGAATGCTTCAAGAAGGACATCTGATCGGCAATCATACATACCATCACCCGGATATGTCACAAATCGCCTCCCAGGATTCTTTTCAAAAAGAATTGCAGGACGTGGAAACAGCTTATCAGAATGTTACCGGAAAACAAATGGTAAAATTGTATCGTCCGCCCCAGGGAAAATACAGCGAAAGTAATCTCCAGATGGCGCACGACCTTGGCTATCAGACCTTCTTCTGGAGTCTCGCCTATGTAGACTGGTACGAAAACAACCAGCCTACAAAAGACGAAGCCTTTGAAAAACTGCTGGGACGAATCCATCCAGGCGCCATCGTCCTGCTTCACAGCACGTCCAAAACCAATGCCGCCATTTTGGATGAACTTCTGACCAAATGGGAAGAAATGGGATATACCTTCCGTTCCCTGGATCAGATTGATGCAAAGTGAAGTAACAGCCAATCCCTTCCGTCCTCACGCTCCTGTTCAGGCGATCGCATTTCCCGTATACAACTGATAATATTTTCCCCGTTCCTCCAAAAGCTGTGCGTGCGTTCCACGCTCAATAATCCGGCCCTGTTCCAGAACCATAATGCAATCGGAATTCTTTACTGTTGATAAACGATGCGCGATCACAAATGTGGTCCGCCCTTTCATCAGCCGGTCCATGCCTTCCTGCACGATCCGCTCCGTCCTCGTATCAATCGAACTGGTGGCTTCATCCAGAATCAAGACCGGCGGATCGGCAATAGCTGCCCGGGCGATGGCCAGAAGCTGCCGCTGTCCCTGACTTAAGTTCGCGCCATCCCCGGTCAGCATGGTTTCGTACCCATTGGGCAATCGGCGGATAAATCCGTCTGCATTGGCCAGTTTCGCTGCCGCCACCACTTCTTCCTCCGTGGCGTCCAGCTTTCCAAACCGGATATTCTCCCGCACGGTTCCTGTAAACAAATGAGTATCCTGCAGCACAATCCCCAGGGAGCGGCGCAGATCTTCCTTTCGAATTTTATTTACGTTGATCCCGTCGTACCGGATTTTCCCGTCCTGAATATCGTAAAAGCGATTGATCAAATTGGTGATCGTCGTCTTTCCTGCGCCTGTGGAACCGACAAACGCGATCTTCTGTCCCGGTTCTGCAAATAATTTCACATCGTGCAATACCATTTTCTCATCGGTATATCCAAAATCCACACCGTCAAAGACCACGTCTCCCTTCAATTCCTTATAATCCACGGAACCGTCTGCCTGATGGGTATGTTTCCAGGCCCATCTTCCGGTTCTTTGCGCGCTCTCTTTCAGTTCTCCGTCCTCTTCTCTCACATGTACCAGCGTCACATACCCGTTGTCTGCCTCCGGCTCTTCATCCAGCAGCCGGAAAATCCGTTCCGCTCCTGCCATCGCCATCACGATGGCATTGAACTGCTGGCTGACCTGATTAATCGGCATACTGAAACTTTTATTGAAGGTCAGAAAACTGGCCAGCCCGCCCAATGTAAAGCCGCCCACATGGCGCAGCGCCAGCACGCCTCCCACCATGGCGCAGATTACATAACTGATATTCCCAAGCTGGGCGTTGATCGGTCCCAGAAAGTTGGCGAACGTATTAGCACGGTCTGCGCTGACAAACAGGGCGTCGTTCCATTCCCGGAACTGTTCCTCTGTTTCTTCCTCATGACAGAAAACCTTGACTACCTTCTGTCCTTTCATCATTTCCTCAATGTATCCGTTTACCCTGCCCAGGTTAATCTGCTGTTCTACAAAATATTTTCCGCTTCGCCCCGCAGACATTTTTGTACAGACCAACATCACCGCTACCATCACCAACGTTACCGCCGTCAGCGGGATATTCAAAAACAACATACTAAAAAAAACGCTGATGATTGTAAACGTACTGTTGATGATCTGCGGAATACTCTGGCTGATCATCTGCCGCAGGGTATCAATATCATTGGTATAGATGGACATGATATCCCCATGGGCATGGGTATCAAAATACTTGATCGGCAGCTTCTCCATATGCGCAAACAATTCATTCCGCAGATTTCGAAGCGTTCCCTGGGTGACATACACCATGATCCGGTTATATAAATAAGTGGATACAATTCCCACTCCATAAAATATGGCAACCCGGCCTATGGCCCTGGCCAGAGGCGTAAAATCCGGGGTGTCCGTCAGCAAAAAAGGAGTAATATAATCATCAATCAGATTCCTGGTAAACAGGGTTCCCTGTACATTGGCAATCACGCCGATAAAAATACATAAAAATACAAGCACACAAGGAAACAGGTAATCCCGGAACACATACTTCATCAGACGAGCCAGCAGCTTCCCGGGATTCTTCACCTGCTGCTTTGGTCCCCGCACGGTTCTCATTGGTCCTGGCATGTTTATTCGCCCTCCCTTTCATCAAAATCTCCGCCGCCGCTGGTCTGCGATTCATACACTTCTCTGTAAATCTCGTTTCCGGCAAGCAGTTCTTCATGTGTTCCAAACCCATGGATCCTTCCCTCTTCCATCACAATGATCCGGTCCGCATCCTGAACACTGGAAATCCTCTGGGCAATGATTAACTTTGTGGTATCCGGAATCTCTTCCCGAAACGCCCTGCGGATCCGGCTGTCCGTCGCTGTATCCACCGCACTGGTACTGTCGTCCAGAATCAGGATCTTCGGCTTTTTCAGCAACGCACGCGCAATACACAACCGTTGTCTCTGCCCGCCCGACACATTACTTCCGCCCTGCTCAATGTGTGTTTCATACCCTTGCGGCAGTTTCCGGATAAATTCGTCCGCACAGGCCATACGGCAGACTTCCCGGCATTCCTCTTCCGTCGCATGTTTGTCGCCCCAGCGTAAATTTTCATAGATAGTGCCGGAAAACAGGACATTGTTCTGCAATACCACGGCAACCTGATTCCGCAGCGCCTCCATATCGTATTCTTTGACGTTTCTTCCTCCTACCAGCAACTCTCCGGCAGTCACATCATAGAGACGGCTCACCAGGCTCACCAGGCTGCTCTTCGCACTTCCGGTTCCTCCCAGAATTCCGATGGTCTCACCGGAATGGATTTCCAGATTGATATTTTTTAATACCGGCTGTGCACTGTCTTTGTGATACGTAAAGTCTACATTCCGAAACACAATACTTCCGTCCGCCACTTCCTTTACCGGATGCATGGGATTTTGCAGATCACTCTCTTCGTCCAATACTTCCGCAATCCGCCGGATACTGGCCATACTCATGGAAATCATGACAAACACCATGGACAGCATCATTAAACTCATCAGAATATTCATACAGTAGGCCAAAAGACTCATCAGTTCTCCCGTCGTAAGTTCCGAACTGACAATCATCTTCGCTCCCATCCAACTAAGCAGCAGGATGCAGGTGTATACCGTAAACATCATCAACGGCGCATTGTAAATCACATTATTCTCTGCCTTTACAAAAATACGGTATATATTTTCACTGGCTCTCTGAAACTTACCGGTTTCCTCTTCCTCCCGGACATAGGCCTTCACCACCCGGATCGCAGATACATTCTCCTGAACCGAGGCATTCAGCGCGTCATATTTGGGAAAGGCCTGCTGAAAAGTTGCCGTTGCATGCCGGATAATAAAAAACAGCACGGTTCCCAACAAAAGAACCGCAACCAGATAAATTGTGGATAACCGGGCATTGATCTGAAATGCCATAAACATCGCACATAACATACTGGCCGGCGCGCGGGTGAACATCCGAAGAATCATCTGATAGGCATTCTGCACATTCGTCACATCCGTTGTCAGCCGGGTTACCAGGCCGGCCGTACTGAATTTGTCGATATTGGCAAACGAGAATGTCTGAATCTGGTGGAACATGGAACCCCGCAGATTCCGGGCAAATCCGGCGGAGGCCTTCGCTCCATACCGTCCGCCGGCCATCCCCGCAAAGAGTCCCACAGCAGCAGCAGCTACCATCCATGCTCCTACACGATAGATATGTTTCATATTCCCGGCATTCACGCCTTCATCAATGATCGACGCCATCAAAAAGGGGATCAGCGTCTCCATCAGAACTTCCAGCAGCATAAACAGCGGCGTGGCAATAGATGCCGCTTTGTACTCCTTTACTTCTTTTAATATTCTGCGAATCACAGAATCCCTCCTTCCATTTTTTCATTCTGTATATTTTCCCGGATTTTTCCGGCCACCTCCAAAAAAACGGATAGTTCCTCCTCCCGGATTCCTTTTAATAATTTCTGGTTTAAGGCGGTAATCATCTTCTCGATTGTCTCATGACTCTTCACTCCTTTCGGAGTCAGAGTCACCTTTTTCAGCCGGGCGTCCTGCGTCACAAACTCTCTTTGAATCAATCCTTTCTTTTCCATCAATTGAATGATATTCGTCACCGTAGATCTCCCAATAGAAAACTGCTTTTCAATATCCCGCTGAAATACGTCCTGTTCCCGCATATCATACAGATACCGGATAATCCAGCCATGCATCAATGTAATTTCGTCAATTCCCGCTGCTTTTACCTGTGCTTCCAGATTGCGGGATATCATATGATCCAGTCTGCGGATCTCAAATCCCACATGATGTTCTTTTCCCTTCATCACAATACCTCCTGCCGGTCTTGTTATCCCATTGCAAATAGTTCACCTTGCGAATTGTTCTTTTTAAAACTGTTCATTTCTAAATTGTTTGTATTCGAACAATTTAAAGATGTGCTTTATTATAACCATTTCACCATAATTTGTCAATAAAAAACACCGCCATAATTCCCGTTTATCCCTCTACTGAGATATAGCCCCCCGTTACTGTCAGTTTTCCACATACTGTGAATACAAAAAACATTCCGATACTTTTATCCTCAAGCATCGGAATGTTTCTCTTCTCTGATTTTTTAATTTGCCAGGTTTTATCTTTTTTTCTTCTGATTTTTCTTCCTGGAATTCTTTTTCCCGGAGCGGGTTCTCCTTCGGCCTCCCAGACATTTCCAGACCAGAATCCCCAGAATCCCGCCTGTAAGAGCTACTAAACCTACGTAAAGAGCGATCTGCGCATTGTCACCGGAAGCCACGCTACCACTGCCGCCACCGGAACCGTTTCCAGACCCATTACCGGATCCACTGCCTGCTCCGTTTCCAGATCCATTACCGGATCCACTGCCTGCTCCGTTTCCAGACCCGTCGCCGGTACCGCCTTCGCCGCTTCCGCTTCCAGATCCGTCTCCACTACCGGCGCCGCCTCCGTCGCCAGAACCGCCTTCTCCTTTATTCACAGTGCCACCAAGAGGATCCGAAGGTTCCTTCCAGCCAACAGAAATCAACGAGGGACCGCTGACTACAAACTGAATTCCCTCATCAGTCTTGATCACTTCCGGGTAAATAATCTTCCCGGCATTCTCTCCTTCCGCATACATAAATGCCACCACTCCGTCATATGTATCCTTCGTGGCTCCCTGCGGATAAGGAATCGTTACGGTCATCCCGTCGGAAGGCATCTGATCTGCCTTTACCCGTGTCCAGCCGGAATCTCCATCCCCACGGGATAATAACGCCAGATCATAGGAAGAGGCATAGCCCTGCTCTACCCCTTTCTCCATCAATGCTCCGATCAATGCATTCTGGATTTCACTGGGATGATCCAGTTCGGGACGTTCCTTCAACGCCTCCGGCACTCTGGAGATTCCTTTTTCCAGTTCCAGTCTGTAACTTGTACCGTCGGTGGAAGAAAGTTCCGGCGGACAGGGCAACGCTTCCATTTCATGAATTACTCCCGTTCCCACCTGCGGCGGCTCCTCCGGCAGAACATAGTTCCCTGCTGCCGCATCGGTTCCAAGCGAAGGACGCAGACTCCCCGGCTTCCAGGAAAGGGAAACATCCTCTTCTTCTCCTGCGCCGTTGCCTTCATGAATACCGGTAATACTATCCGCCGAAAAAACGGTATTCAGCTTATCCAGATCTTCCGGGAGGATTCCGGACACGCCCAATTCCCCATATACCGATACTTCCTCATCCCGGGTATTGCCGACTGCGAACAGATCGTCTGTCAGCCAGGTCAGAACAATCGGACTGATCTTCCATTCCTTTGTCAAAACCGGATCGCCCACGAATACATAGTTGTCTTCGTCTTCCAGTGTAAACTTTGCAGTAACAGAATAGGTACCTGCATTGACTGCACTGTTTGTACCGCTCAACTGCATTTTTACCCCGGCCGGCAGACTTTCCGGCTCAAAATTCACCTTTTTCTCGGTTCCGTCATATCCGAACGAAGTAAGCGTATCTTTCCATTTGATTTTAGAGACGTCAATCTCCTTGCGCCCCACTTCAATTCCGTTATATTCACAGGTTACTTTCTTCCCTTTTTCTTCATAAGACACGGTGACGGACGTCTGGCCCACCTGGAGCCTGCGATTCTCGATCGCAATGTCGCCGCTTGTAATCACCCTGGAAATCCCTGTGTCATAGGTGGCTGTCACCTCCATACCCGCCTTGTTGAAAAGTTCCCCGTATACATAATGTTGCTTGGTAGGAGGTGTCGTAACTACAATACTGACCAGATTACCCAAATCACGAACCTCAAACGTCTTTTCTACATATGCGGTCTCATTGTCCGGATCTTTGAGCGTAGCTTTATAAGTACCCGCTTCCCTCACCAATGCCGGATCAATCTCCAACTCCCAGTCATCCTTGTCAAAAAGTGTGGTGAACGTAATCCCTTCCACCGTCACGCTGTTCTCTGCCGTGATGCTGTCCCGTATAAATTTCTTTGCTGCTTCCGTATGATTCTCTCCCGTCGCATACAAATCGGTCGGAACCTGGAACTTCACATTCGATGCATTTCCACGAATCTGATATTTTCCGTTCCCTTCTATACTTCCTAACACCCCGCCAGAAGTTCCACTGTTCGCCTTCTTTACTCCACCGGGATCTCCAATGATAAACGTACCTAAATTCATCAGTCCGCCGGCTACTCCTATACTTTCTCCGGCAGGAACCTCCAGAGACCTTCCGGCCGGAATCACCAGCCTTTTTCCATCATATATGAAAAAGGGACTACTTTCACTGTACTTTTTCAGACGATCTAATACACAGTTTCCATAAACTTCTCCATTATTCCCATTAAATACGACTCCCGAAGTAAAACCGGACAGGTTCGCATTCACGCTCGCCGCATCCACCCAGCCACTCCCGTCGCTCCTGGAAGTCAACGTTCCGTCCGTCCCGGCTTCTGCGCCGCCCCCAATAGAACTGTAAAGCGACAGTACATAACCGCCGGACACCTCGATCTGGCCGCCGTTGGGAAGAGGACTCGGTCTGTTTTGGTCACATACATGGCATTCCCCGCTCCCTATATCCGCACCTTTGGGATACTGGAGTCCTCCCCCACTGGCAGTCGGCAAACTGGTACACGTACAAATTCCTTCTCCACCCTGTGGGTTTATATAACCGCCTTTGATGGTAATCTTTCCACCGCTGGCCAAAAATCCACCTCCGATTCCGGCTCCGCCTCCGGCCTCTTTTGTATGTGTAGTTACCGCAGTATCACTACATGTACAGGCTCCGGTTCCACCTACGCCACGGATATTTCCGCCTTCGATGGTAATCTGACCTCCATCACCCTGGCAGCCGCCGCCAATTCCGGCTCCGCCGCCCAACTCTCCATCTGCATACACTTTTCCACCGGTAATGGTAATTTTTCCGCCGCTTCCCAAAGCAGCGCCGCCGATTCCGGCTCCGCCAGGACGGCGATGCGTACTCGTATCACCGATATCTCCCCCTGCGTGCGCCTCGATCTCGCCGCTGCGAATCTCGATTGTTCCGCAATTGGGACTACTTTCATCCTTCCCGTCATTATCCTTCAATGTTCCACCAATTCCAGCGCTCTGCGAATCCTTCCCGCACATCGCACCCAATTCTCCGTCGCTCTGTGCGGTAATCCGCAAAGAAGCTCCTTCTGGCACGGCGAGCCCCGCATACTTTTGTGAAGTCAACGAATTCACTCTCGGATCCTTGTCGGATTGTCTTTTTCCCTTTAACGTCAGATCCACACTGGCTCCCGGTGCAATATAGAAGGCATTCTTATTATCCGTATCAATCACGACTGCCTGCAGTGTAATGGCATGCCCTTTTCCGCTTTCTACGGTGATCGTATGCTCTGTCATCTTCCCACCGCTGGTAATAACATAACTGTTCTTGCCGGTCGGTCCGTCCTGAAGCGCGCCGCCATCCTGCGTATACCCATCCTCACTGATTACAATGCTTCCCTTGGTCAAATCCAGTTCCACATCTCCTGCGGCAATTGTATCCGTCTGAAACAGAAACAACGCCAGGAACAACAACGGCAGAAACAGACTTCTTTTTCTTTCGGCATATGTTTTATCCATCTTTTCATTCTCCCTTATATTTGACCGTCGGTATGTTTTCAGCTTCCCCTGTCGGCTTTCTCACAACTTCCGCACGTAGAATCTTTTCAAAAATAACATTCTGATTATACCATACTCCCCGTCAGATTTCTACCCAAAAAACGGCTCCTATACCTATATAAATTTCCAATTTTGTCCCATTTTTCTATTCTATGCCGGACGAATGTCTCCAATCGGCAGAATTCCCGATTCTATACCCATCCGGGCATCTAAAACACGGGACGCCCTCAGGGGAGAAACACGTATTCCTTCAACCGGCGCATTGCTTCCTCCACCAACGACCGCGGAAGCGCCAGATTCATTCGGATGCCGCAGGGACTGTAGAAGGCTCTCCCATCCTGCCAGATCACCCCCACTTCCACACCGGCCCTTTGCACGTCGTCAATGGTTTTCCCGTGAATCTCGCACCATTTTGTGCAATCCAAAAGCAGCATATAGGTCCCCTGCGGCTTTGCCACCGAAATCTCCGGAAAATGTTCCCTGATATACCGGTATGCATATGCCACATTTTCCGTCAATACCTGACAGAGTTCCTTCACCCACTCCCAGCCTTCCTGTCGGTAAGCGCCAATCAGCGCATGCATGGAAAGCACATTCATGGAATTATAATGACAAAGGGAGCTTTCCTTTTTTACCCGATCGCGGATCCATGGATTGTAAATAATATGATAACTACCAATCAATCCTGCCAGATTAAATGTCTTAGACGGTGCATAAAGCGCCACAGTACGCATTCTCGCATCTTCCGACACCATCTGGGTAGGAAGATGGCGATATCCCTGTAAAATAATATCCGACCAGATTTCATCCGATATTACATATACATCATACTTTCGGAACAGTTCCATGGCCTGTTCCAGTTCCCGACGTTCCCAGACACGACCGCATGGATTGTGCGGAGAGCAAAATATCGCCGCATGAATATGCTGTTCTTTGATTTTTGTCTCCATATCTGCAAAGTCCATCCGCCAGACACCTTCTTCATCCCGGTACAACGGACTATGTACCATATCATATCCATTATTCTTCAGGCTCTCCGTAAATCCAATGTACGCAGGAGTATGCAAAAGCACTTTATCTCCACGCGAACAAAATACATTCAATGCGCTGATTACTCCACCCAACACCCCGTTCTCGTACCCGATACACTCTCTTGTCAGGCCGGATACCCTATGACGTTCCTTCTGCCAACGGATGATGGAATCATAGTATGCGTCACTGGGATCAAAATACCCATAAGCAGGATGTTCCATCCGTTGAATCACGGCTTCCGGAATTGTCGGCGCCGTCGCAAAATTCATGTCCGCTACCCACATGGGGATCCGCTGAAATCCTTCTTTTACGGAAACATTTGTATAGGGAATTTCCTCCAATGCAATAGAGTCCTTTCCTCTGCGGTCCATAATTGTTGTAAAATCATACTTCATTTGTATTCCTCACTCTCCTTATAACATTTTGTAATGCTGCAATGCTGCATAAATACCGTCCCGATCCACACTCTCTGTAACATAATCCGCGGATCCTTTCACAATATCGTCCGCATTTCCCATTGCAATGCCCACACCGGCATAATGCAGCATGTCCCTGTCATTTTCTCCGTCCCCGAACGCCATAATTTCACTTGACGCAAGATGAAAGTGCTGCAAACAATATCGAATTCCCGCCACCTTGCCTCCCTCCTTTGAAATAATATCTACGCCGTACGGATTCCACCTGCTCATCTTACAGGTAGGAAGTTCTTTTATTAACGTATTCACCCTGCTCCCATCATCAAACACGATACACTGATAAATCTGATCCCCCCGATAAATTCCCACCTCTGGAACCGGCGTCGAAATTGCTTCTTGCGCATAACAGACAGATTCATTGACAAAATTAATATACATTCGGTTCCGTTCCACAAGCAGAACCGGGATTTCTTTCCGTTCAAATATAGAAACTATCTTTAACATATCCGCCTTTTTGATCGGGACACTATGCATCAGTTTCCCATATGCGTTAAGATAAATCTGTCCATTCAATGTAATATACCCTTCAAAGGACAATTTGTTTACAGGCAATTCTTCTATTTCCAACTTATGCCGTCCTGTGGCAACAAATAGTCTGATTCCCTTTTTCCTCAATTGATGGATCGCAAATTCCGTACTCTCCGGAACCCTTCCGGTCGTGTGGGACAGCAATGTCCCGTCGATATCAAAAAATATGGC
The DNA here is from genome assembly GCA_910574195.1 of Lachnospiraceae bacterium. Classification (GTDB taxonomy): domain Bacteria; phylum Bacillota; class Clostridia; order Lachnospirales; family Lachnospiraceae; genus Schaedlerella. Next base: position 52,907 of record CAJTBF010000017.1, read on the forward strand.
TTTTATCATTCGTCATCCTCCAAAATACTCTTTCCACTGATACGATATTGATAATCCGGTATTCTCTGTACCCCCTCATTCAAAACCTTGTTCCCCAAATACTGAAAACTACCATCCCCGGCAAACCGTACTGTGAGCTCATGCGTGATTACCGCATCCACCCCCTCTGCCGTATCGCACATTGCATCAATGATGAGTGTCACCGTACCGTCTTCATTTTTCCTGCTGCCGGTCACTTCCGGGAAAGAGGCCCCGAAAAAATGGGGGATATAATTCCCGCACCCCAAACGTACCCATGCATATCTCTGCTTTTCCTCGTCAAATACTGCATACTCTCGTATTTGTTCCGCTGTTACCGGAAGATACTCCGTCAGCAGAGATTCAAATTCTTCTTTTGCGATTCCATTCTGTGATCCTTCCGGTTCAAATTTTTTTCCATATTTTATTCCATATAAATATTCATATATTCCATTATAGTCCAATTTATCCAAATGCGCTGCATCCCAGTTCGAACGCAGCAGATTATTTCCCTGATATCCCAGCCCTGATACACACTTCCTTGAAATTTCCCGCTGTTCTTCTGCGATTGGTTTTACCCGAATCAGACAGCTTCCCTCCATCACCTCCGTTACTTCCGGATACTCCGGAACACACAGCTCATAGCTGAACCATCCTTTCTCTGAATAATGCCATTCTTTTATTCTGGTATACGAAATATCAGAAATTCCCGGTTCATTTTCCACATTCCATCCCGCGTTTACACTGAGAACATACAGATCTGCTCCGTCAAAAATATACTTTTTCCTTCCGATTCCTCCGTCAGAATGTATCTCATATGTAACCATCGAACCTTCTTTTCTATCCAAACATGCCTCCAGGAAATGTTCCATCTTCTTTTCATTTTCCATATCCGAATATCGTATCATCGTATACACCGGAGATCCTGTTTCTCCCACTTTTTTCTGTATTTTAAAAACAGTGTCATCGGAAAGCACGACATTCGACGCCTTCCCTTTCTCCGCCTGTTCATAAATAGGAAAAAAAGACTTCATCACGTAGTCGCAATCTGCCTCCGCTTCCTTTTGTTCCTGTTTCTCTATCGGAAGACAGTACCCCCCTCTCCCATTGCTCTGCTTCTTCTCTATCGCTTCCTGTTTCTTTTCCCGGATCAAATTCCGCAAATTCAACATGGAGTCCTGTTTTCTTTCCTTCCCCCTCGTTTTGGCAAGCACACAAAAGAACGCCGGAGATCAACACCATACGAAACAAAATAGCGATTTTCTTTGATACCATAAGGACTTCCTCCCATTCCGCCACATAGATTTCGCCGTGTCTGTTACATCCCGTGCTATCCCTCAGCCCTGGCCGGACCAGAATATTCACGAAGAGATGCCCACACGGTGTATCTAATATAAATATTATATTTCTAAGGTTTATAAGTCAAGTTCTGCGTCGACAAATCATAAGAACAGAACACGACAAACGCAGGAACAAATAAATGACGAACAAAAATATTACTGTTTCCATTATAATATAGATGGGCAGAACCCAAAAATCCGGTTCTGCCCATCTGCATAGAACATACTCTGGTATATCGCCTGATGTCTTTATTCCTACTCTTCTGCGCTGTTATCTACAATCGCAATACTCGAATCTCCTTTTTTTGCCTGCTCAATGACAGCCGCTTCCAGTTTCTGAAAAGAACCGTAGGAGGAAGTCGCCCCGCTCAGGGCGTCGATCTCCTTTTCGCCCTGTCCGTCCAGGAGCTGTCCGGCATAATAACGCGTATATTCATTCGGGTAAGTACCGTTAGAATGCAGCATAGTCTGCATATAGGCATTATCCCAGCTCTTGATAAAACCGCTGGCATTCTCTGCGTTGTACTCTACGGAAACAATGCGTCCTCCCTTCACCATGATCGTGACATATTCTTTCCATCCGAAATTAAATTCTGACGCCTGGGCAGTATAGTAGCCGTCCTGCAATCCTTCTGTCTTGCCGCACCCAGCAAGCAACAAAACCAGAAATAGCGGCAAAAATCTGCGAATGATCTGTCTCATCTGTCACTCTCTCCCTTCAAAACAAAATTTTTCACCTGAGCCTGAAGCTTTTCTGCCTCGTCCGCCAGCAATCTGCTGGATGTCTCTGTCCCTTCTGCATTCTGCAGGTTCCGGTCAGCAATCGCGGTAATCCCCCCAATCCGCTCTTCCATAGAAGTCAGAGCACTTCCCTGACCTTCCACGGCAATCACAAGCTGGTCTGTAATGCTACTGATCTGTGCGGAAACATCGGATATTGCCTCCAGGGAGCTTGCTGTCTCTTCATTCAGGTTTACACCGGTGCGGATAATAGAAATGGTATTTCCGATCATCTGTGTAGCGCTCTTAGCCGCCTCCGCGCTTTTGAAGGCTAGATTCTGAACCTCATTGGCCACTACGGCAAATCCACTGCCGGCGCTTCCTGCCCGCGCCGCCTCCACAGATGCGTTGAGTGCCAGAATGTTCGTCTGGAAGGAAATATCCTCAATCGCTTTGGAAATCTTCGTGATCTCATCGGCATTGGCGCTGATATCCTTCATAGCGCCAGACAAGGCGGCCATCTGCGTATTGGCCTTTTCAATGCACTGGGTGATCTCTTCTGTCTTGCTGCGGGTCTGGCCGCTGCTTTTTGTCACGTCTAAAAGCCGTTCCTTCACCGTAGATACCTCTCCTACCAGCGCCTCGGCGGATTCATTCTGCTCAAGGGACGCCTGATGAAGCTGGCTGGACTGGCCGCTAAGCTCCTCCGCCATCTCGGCGAGCCTGACGGCGGCTGCGCGGAATCCTGCAATCGTCTCATTCATAGACCGGATAATGGAAGTCAGACTGTCGCGAATAAGGGTAAAGTCTCCTTTATAATCCATCTGTGGCTCTACCCCCAGGTTCCCGTCTGCAATCCGGGTAAGTACCCGCCGGATATCCGATATGTACTGGTTAACGCTCTCCACCGTATCGTTGAGCGTCCGCGCCATCACACCAAGCTCATCTCCGGAATGTACAGCGACCACCTCTGTATGCAGATCTCCGTCGGACAAAGAAACCATCCGGTCCGTAACGCTCCTAACCGGCCGGGAGATGGAATGCGCCAGCTTGAGGACCAGCAGAATAGAAATCACCAGCACAACAAAGGTACAGAGTACAGCCACCCACATCGCCCTGTTGATCAGATGATTGTAATCCGCTTTCGGCACCTGGATCACCAACGACCACTGCGTGCCTCGGATCGGCGAGAATGCCACCAGCATCTTTTTCCCGTCGATAGGAAATTCCGCTGAGCCGGTTTCTCCAGTAGTCACCCGGCTTATGGCCTCCTCGTTGCCATCACTGATTTGAGCCAGCGTTTTCTGTTCAAGAACGAGGGACTGATCCGGATGCCCGGTGATGATTCCTTCCCGGTTCGCCATATATGCCGTACCGTTCTTCCCCAGATTGATACTGCTGATGATATCATCAATAGCATCATATTTGTAAACCCCTACGACATACATGAAAGTCTCTCCTGCTTCCTTCACCGGCATACCCATTGTAATGCCAAGGTTACTTTGAAAAGTCGTGACAGAATCGGTCGTCAGATTATCTGTCTCCTTAAGAAGTCCGAAAAAACTATCGTCAAGGGCTTCCGGCGCACCTTCCATTCCCTGAAGGAGTTTCCCGTCAAGGCCATAGAGGGCAATGGTGTACAGCTCGTAGATCTCGGCTGCTTCGGCCAGAACGGCTTCACGGCGTTCTCTGACTGCCCCGGCATCGTTTGCATCTGCGCCCCAAACATCTTCGCCTGTCATCCGATAATCGCCGGCGATCGTCATCATCCGGTCCGCCAGGATATGGATATTGGCCTCCACGGATTTGGCGGACTGCCGCACCATGGGCTGCAGGCTGTCCAACAGGATACTGTTGGCCAGCGACTGCATAGAGAGCGCCATGATCGCACAGCAGATAACCACCAGCACCAGAATATTAAGAATTGTGTTTTTCAATATTCGTCCGTTCAGACTCCGTCTCTTCTCCTTCCCCCAAACGGAGCCTTTTTGCTTTTCTGTCATCTTATACTTCTTCCTTTCTTTATAATAGTAACGAAAAAATCCACACAAAAACATGGCACCAGTCGAAACTGTTTCCGTATTTTCCAATGTGTGGTAATTATCTATAAGTATAACATAACTATTGACTATCTTACAACATCTAATTGCCTACATCAAGATCCTCCGGAATCTGATCAGAGGAGTGCCCTAATCTAAAACGCAGCCAGTGATCTAACATAGCACGGCGTCCCTGTGATTCTAAAAAAATCACGGGGACGCCGTGCTACCCTGCAAAATCATTTTCCACTTTTCTCTCTAGCTTTCCAGACAGATGCCAGAATGTCCTTCAGAACAAGAAAAGAATCCAGTTCACTATATCCATATTTCTTTTTCAGATCACATAACAGCTTATCTAATTCCGCCGTATAATAGACCATGTCAACTTTATCCTGATATTGACTCAAAACCAGGTATTTTTTACTCCATGCTTTTGTCCAGTCTATCTTATTTGAAACTTCCGCTCTCGTATTATCAATCGCTTCCTGTATCTTTTCTGTGTCAATATCAAACGCAACCAGTTCATCCAATGATAGTCCGTACAAAACTGTAAGCCTCTTTGTTTGGCGGATATCCGGCAAAGTCTCATCCGTCTCCCATTTTGAGACCGTCTGTCTGCTGATTCCTAACTTTTCCGCAACTTCCTCCTGGGACAACCCTTTTTTCTTCCGTGCATGAAACAAATGATTTCCTAAATCCATGGCATAACCTCCTAAATTATGATATGCCTCGATTATAATATCCTCATAACTCAAATGCCACCAGCCCAACCGTACAGTTCCGCCCGTGTTCTTCACACATCTCCGGAAGACTGCTCCGGAAAAAATTTACAGATCTGCAAATACTTCCATCTGCTTTTTCAATTCCTCCACAATCTCTCTATTCACATCCATACGACTTGTAATATCCGCCATATCCTCCACAAGACTCCTGGTGCTGCCTGCAACTCCGCTGATTCTTGCCGCACCATCGTCAATTGCTTTGGTAATACTTTCCATAGAATCGGCAATCTCAGCCATAGAATTTTGAAGCCTGTCCGTCCGACTGTTAAATGCATCTATCATTTCTTTCACATAGTCCGCATCTTCCTTATATTGTCTGCCGGATTGGACGAATCCCTGAAATTCTTTTAAAATAGTTTCACTTAGATAATCTGCTAATCCCTGAGAATGCCTGGACAAATTATGCACCGCATCTGTAACAATCTGATTGACCTCCTGAATACGCCCAGCCGTTTCATTGCAAGAATTTGCCAAAGCTTTGATCTCCCTTGCAACAACGGCAAACCCTTCTCCCGCCTTTCCTGCCCGCATTGCTTCTACTGAGGCGTTCAGAGCAATCAGATTGGTCGTAGAGGAAATCGACATAATCTCTTTCGTCAGACTATTTACCTGATCTACACTTTTGCTGTTCTCAATCGCTTCTCCCAGCACATCCAGAATGTCTGCCGCTTTCTTTTGGATCACCTCTGTATTGGTCTGCGCCAGCGCCTCCATTTCATTGGCACGCGCCTTCATCGCAGAGGAATACTCCGTAATCGTACCACATTCCTCTGCCATATCATGAACATCACCTTTGATATCCGCCGCACTGCGATTGATAATCGCCGCACTGTGCGCCACTTTCTGGATCGCATTGGATAAGGCATCCGCAAGGGAAGAAAGTCCACGGACACTCTTTCCTGACGTACGGGTATGTTTGAGCACTTCTCCAGTCACCTCGTCAAGCGTTTGGGAACTCTCCTGAAGTGTATCCACCGTACCCTTGATCGGTGTGATCACATATCTTTTGATAATCCGAATCGCGGCAAACACCAATACCAGACATGTTATGATCGATGCGGCAGCAATGATCAAGGAGATGAGATAGACAAGCAGAAGTTTTTGCCTTGCACTGGCCGTCCGTGCACTGACAGCCGCATATAACTCGTCTGTATTCTCTGCTATGGCATCCCCAAAATGCGCCACATCACCGTTGGCATACGCATAGGCGTCCATTGTCTTGCTGTCCGCACTTGCACATACCAGATCAACCAGGGCATGCTGAAAGGAAACATAGTTTTCCAGAAGTTGCGCATAGGTTTTCTCTTCCTCTTCTGTAATATAACTCTCATATTTTTTTAAAAATGTTTCCAAAGCCTTTTCTTCTTCTTTTATCTCTGCCACAACGGTGATCATTGTATTATAATCTGTTGCAACAATATGAGACAATGCCATCTTATGGATCTTTGTCGTCGTATGCCGAATATTCTGCAGTGTCTCCGAACCCACCATATAATTATCTACGATTTTTGATGCATTTGAATTCACATTATTGATACTAAAAACAGACAAAACATTTGAAATCAATGCCACAACACCTAGAAGTACAATGGGAAGTATCAGACGTTGTTGTATACGGAGTTTCTTTTTCATCTTCTTTCAATGAATCCTTTCGATTTGTATTACCATTATCTTGCAGATACACCTTCCACCATCTCATTTAACTGTTCCTGCAAATCTTGTCCGGTGGGATTGCCTTCTGCCATATTTCCCGCAAATTTCGAAACCGGATCCCAAAATTTCCCGCCCACACGTTGAAGTTGGGAAAATTCTGACTGCTCCAAAAGTGCGGCGATGGCCGGGGACTCCTGAATCTGGGCAGAATCGGCAACCGCGATATTAGACGGCCCCTGTCCACGCATCTCAAACCGAAGCCGTTGGTTCTCCTCATTGGTAATCCATTCTGCAAGTTTCACTGCCCATTCCCGATGTTCAGAGTAAGCATTTACACCAATCAATTTACAACCAGAAAAAGAGGCCATTTGAATTTGACGATTATTACAGGTATAGGTTGGAAGCTTGGAGGCTCCTGTGTTCTCGCCCCAGGCTTCCTGGATTGCAACAGCATTCCATACCCCACTGACGCCTGCAATCACGGAACCGTTTCGTACGCCTTCCAGGAATGCTTCGTCGGTCTGATTGGCAAAACCTGGACTACTGGCAATTCGCAGCATCGCCTGCGCCACATCAACGCCCCGGATCTCTCCCTCCGCCTGATTCCATGTACAGTAATTGGTGATTCCATCTTCATTCAACCCAATCTGAAGTCCCGTATTCCCAAAAAAAGAATACACATACCAAGCCGAAGACCAATCCATTGTAAACCGTCTACCGCTTGTCACCGCAGCCTGTAAGATCCCATCCAATGTTCTTGCCTGTTCTTCCGTAATATACTGCTTGTTATAATACAAAAAGTACCCGTTATCTGCAGTCAAGGGATAGGCATATAACTTTTCATTTACAGTCGCAGCTTCTACTGCACTCGGTAGATTTTTCCCCCGGATCTCCTCGGCATTCTCAATCGGATCCAACGCCCCGGCAGCCGCTAACGCATTGAGCTGATCATCTGCAAAAGTAAATACATCCGCGCCTTCCTCCAAACCGCCGAGCAGCGCATCCTTACACTGCGACTCTCCCTGCGCTTCAAATAAAATCTGAAAATCCGCCTGGCCCTGATACTCTGCTTGAAACCCCTGCATGATCTGTTCCATTAGAGCCATATCCTCTTCGGCTCCCCACACAGTCAATTCTACTTTCGGGATTTTTGTATCCATGGAATCCGTTTTCTTCGCAGTATTACATCCTGTAAGCACTGCAGTACACAGAATCCCCAAAAGTAATCCATATATTTTTCTTCCCATATGTATTCCATCCTTTATATTTCTACTTTTTTGCATTCCATAATATACTTCAAAAACGGATGATTTGTGTATATATCAGCATGTTATTTTATTATAGCATCAATGGAATCCTTCTGCAATACGAAAGAACTTGTGTTTTCATCGTTTCTTTATTGTAAAAATGCAAGGAAAATCGACGAAAAAACGGAGAAACTGTCATTATAGGAGTAAATAAAGATGAAAGGAAACTTATGGATGGAAATTAGAAATGAACGAAAAAAAGGACTTAGTTATACTGAAATAGCCAGAAAACATCACATTAATCCAAGAGCAGCCAAGAAATATGCTCAATCAGATACCAAACCAGTATATACGCTTACTGCTCCCAAACCTTCAAAGCTTGCCCCATACAAGCATTTAATCGATATGTGGATGGAAGAAGCTCCATACAGCGCAGTACGTCTTCATGAAAAACTAATGGAACAGGGATGTGACTGTAAATATACAATTGTACGGCAGTACGTTGCAACAAGAAAAGCGAACTTATCAGATACTTTGGTGGAGATCCTCAAGAAATTCTGTATGACAACATGAAGCAGGTTGTTGTAAAAAGGATGATGAAACAATCTGAAAGTGAATAAAATAAACAGTTTGAAGATTTTGCCGGATTTTACAGTTATAAACCTATATTGTGTCGCCCATACAGAGGTCAGACAAAAGGTTAAGTTGAACAAATCGTAAGAGATGTAAGGGAAAACTTTATGGTAGGAGTTAAATATAACTCATTGGAAGATTTAAACAGTCAGGCACATGCATGGTGTAATAAAATAAATGCCAAAGTCCATGGCACTACAAATGAACGTCCTATTGCCAGGCTGCCAGTGGAAAATCTTCAGCCATTAAAAAGGGAATACATTATTGATAAGATAAATTTAAGAAGAGTTGAAAAAGACTGCCTCCTCCTCACATTTCCCGATAAACAGCATACTGGGAAGATATGTGACATAATAGAAAGGCAGAAATCTCATGCCTGCTGTCATCCATTCCGGTACATGAATATCAAAATCATCTACCGCAATTTTTTCTTCATATTCCCTGTGAAACAGGCCCTTAATACTTCCGGCCAGGCCCTCCTGCTTTTTATACCGTTTATACTTTTTCGTTAAATTCTCTGTCTCAATTATCTTCATTTTGAAAACCTCCAGTTTAAATATTAGCATAAAAAAATGTGGTTTCTGCCTATCATTACATAGACTGAAACCACAGATGTATATATCTTAAGATGATGAAAAAAGCAAAACATCCACATAAAAGGAAAGCAGCAATGACCTGAAAAATGCAGCCCATTTGCTCGCAGAAATAAAAAAACATGACACCACAGTCATACCTTACCGCGCAAGCGCCCGCTCCAGAGGAGCATGCATTACGGTATACCCGAATGGGTATACCTTTCCCGCTTTCTTATCCATCATAATAAGACAATTATTCCCGGTGTATGCAGTATTCTGTAAGGCAGAAACAACCGGCATTCAATAATGCCAAAAAGGGTAACACAAATAAAGCACTCTATTCCATGCTTACCCTCTCATAAAATTTAGTTGTCCTTTGTCATTACAGAAACAATTAACATCCACATACCTGCTCTTTCTTGAAATATGGTCTTATATTAGCTTATAACTTTGTCAATGTCAAGCATTTTAGCCTGGATACATGGTGAGAATTCCCGCTGCATTGGCAAGGATTTTTTTAACAGGTTTCCTGCCTTTTCCCGATATGCTATGTATTGATAAACTTTACTTTGTATGAGCAGATGGATGACCGCCCGAAAAAAGAACATAAAAAATCTCTCCAAACTCCAAAAGGCGAAGTCCGAGAGTGTTCAAAGCACGGCAAATCGGCTCACCGAAACATCGTTTTTTTGTTTGGTGGGAAACATTTCATTTCATCCTTTCACTTTCAAAATAGTACAAGCTATTTTTGAAGATTTCATAAAGATTAAAAATAGTGAGCGATACTGTTTGCATCGCCCATGAAATTCTAATATGGAATTTTAATTGTGACTTGTCCGCCTTTTGTTTTAGAAGAATTTTCTAATATGAGCTGTCCATTATGCTGAGTAACAATAGTGTTTGTAATATAAAGTCCCAAACCAAAATGCAGATTTAAATTTCGGCTTCTGTTCCCCATAAAAAACTGTTCCTTTGCATGATGCAATGTTTCGGGAGTAAAGCCATCTCCCTCATCGGTTACAGATATTTTCAGAAATCCGTCAGCTTTCTGTGCCGTTACATAAAGGTTTCCTCCTTGTGGCGAATGCTCTAACGCATTGTGAATGACGTTCATAATTGCCCGTTCCAGCAACAATTTATCTGCTTTGAAATATCCTTCACTTGTTCCTATTTCCATGTGCAGACATATCCCATTTGTAATACACAATGAATTTGCCTGCGATTCAATCCGCTTCATATATTCAATTAGGTCAATATCTTCTAAATGGAGCTGATACCCCGTAACCGTCTGGGATATATCAATTAAGGTTCTGATATACAACTGCATCTGTTCCAAACTTTCTGTAATATACTTCGCATACAACTGTTGTTCATCATCAAGCTTTGTTTCGCTTATTAAATCTATATTGCCTTGAATTACTGTCAAAGGTGTTTTCAAATCATGGGAAAATGCTGCAATCTGTTCTCTTTGTAATTGTTCTATTTTCCATTGCTGCTCTAAAGATGATTTTAAACTGTCTTTCATTTTTGAAATGGAGTACAGTACTGCGTTATACTCGCTTATTTCGGAACTTCCTACTTCAAAGTCAAGATTCTGATGCTGAATTTGTTCTGTAGCCATAGTCAACGGTGCTAACTGTACTTTCAGCTTTTGGGAATATCGCAACGTCAGATAAACGCAAACGGCAATGCAATTGATTCCTATGAGCATCAACAACAGGGGGTCGGGGGCAGGTAAATATTTCTGCATCCAGTTACTTTTATACTGTGAGCCTACATAATATTTTAATACACAATATTCTTCTTCCCTCGGTATGAATTGATATTGCGTCCTGCTTGTGAGGTCACTGTTTTCTCCAGTTTTTGCAAATTTTAATGCATTGCTCTGTTCTGTTACATCCATATTTGTATAAAGGATGTTGTAATCTGTATCAAGTATTAAATATTCACAACAGGATGGGATGGCAACTTTTGTAATATCTGGAGCTGCAGCAATGATTGGAGATATTTTTTGCACGGAATGTTCCGCATTATTGGCATAGGTCACATACCCTGCACTTGAAGCCAGTGCAAGAAGCAGGAAGGGAATTGCCACTGACAGGAACAGACCTGATATCAAAATGATTAAAAACCTCCAGAAAACTTTTTGCAATGAAATCAATTTTGCCTTTCCCATCTGTATCCAACCCCCCAGACTGTATTAATCGGAGCAATGCCATATCCTGCCAGTTTGCTGCGGATATTCCTTATATGTGTTGCGATTGTCAAATCATCACTGTCACCGTCAAACCCAAAGACCGCTTCATAAATCTGTTCCCTTGTGAATATCTGTCCGCTGTTTCTGGCTAAATACTCGCAAATCTCATATTCACTTTTGGTTAAGCTGATTTTTTCCCCTTTTACAGATAGTTCCTTTGAGGACAAATCAAACTTGATTTCCTGCTCAAATCCTAAAGTGTTATGATGCTCCCGCCTTTCCCGCCGCAGATGGGCAGAAACACGGGCTCTCAGTTCTCCTATTCGGAAAGGTTTTGTAATATAATCATCAGCCCCTAATCCTAACCCGTAGATGATGTCTGTTTCCAAAACTTTTGCAGTAAGAAACAGAATAGGACAATCCACAAGCTCTCGGATTTTTTTGCATAACGTGAATCCATCAACATCTGGCATCATAATATCTAACAAAATCAAATCGTAATCTTTCAGGCGGTCTACCGCAACATCCGTTGCACTTTCGCATATAGCAACTAGATGACCATCTTTTTCCAAACCATTCTTAACTAAGTCAAGAATGGCTTTTTCATCGTCAATTACCAACAACCGCGCCAACTTAAATCCTCCTTTATTTATCTATAACTTCTCGGAATCTTCAGCCCTTATTTCATGGGGCTTTCAGAACCTATTTTTCAAAAATCACCCACTTTTTTCTCAAAAACACTTGACAAACCAGTCAAAAAATGCGGCGCTTCGCGCCCTTGATCAAAAAGTACATTTTTTGATTGGAGGCGATTTTTGATGTTACCTTGTAACCCTGGCGGTCATGCCGCCTTTCAGGATACTTTCGTATCCCAGTTCCTTAAATTTTACCCGGATCCCTTTGTCCTTCCAAAAAGCACCTGGGATTATATCGTGCAGTTCTGGTATCTCGATCTTTCCAGGACTGATTCTGTCATGCAGGAATGTTACTCTGTTTTTGGCCCGGAACCACGACTCCCTTCCTGCATGCTGCGCTCCTACCTGCTTGCTTTGAAACTGAAAGTTACTTCCATCACTGTCTGGTGCCGCATGCTTAAGGAAACTCCCCTTTATGCCATCCTCAGCGGGTTCTCTTTTGGCGATACCCCAGGCGTTGGGACTTTTTATGATTTCTTTTCCCGCATCTGGCAGCATGACTCCAACAACCTTTCCCCGAAAGACCGGTTCCCTAAAATGAAGATCTGTCAATTCTGCAATAAAGTATTTTTCATTGATATTTACTGCAATATCCGTTGTCCCCTCAAGCATATAAACATATCCATACCGCAATTTATCCCCATCAACCGTTGTGATGTTTTGAGAAACCTCCCCAATTTCTTCACCTAAATCAGAGGGTTTTGTTGTTCTTTCTGTAATGGTGTATGTCTTTCCGTCAGAAGCTTATCTCCGTATAATCAGCAGTATTCAGCTCATATTTAGGAAGAGTGTCATTCAGCGTATTATTCTTATCAGCCGTATCCAATATTTGATTGTTATTGCAGCCTGTGAAACAAACACTTAAAGCTATCAGACATACACATACCAATAGCATTTTCTTAATCATTTTCTTTTCCTCCGTCCCATAACTTAATCCAAATAATGCCGATAGCAAACAACACAAGCACCACCATTATATTTATTATAATCCCACCGTAAAATGAATTGCAACTCTGCAAATAAACATTCCTGTCCGTGACAGAAAGACACCAGAAATCCATAAAGCGGACGCTCCACGCCCACGGAATATATTGCCAACATATATCCCCTAAACCCGTGAGCATAATTGCCGCCAATAAACTTCCTGCTATTCCAAGCCCCATAGAAGCACTTTTACCAAACATGAAAGCACACTGGAAATGTATCAGATATATAGGGGCAGTGCCTAAAAGCAGAAGCCCTACAATCTGAATGCAGCCATTCATGGAAGCAAACGGAAAGAGTAGCGAAAAACAGGCAACAGCAACTACACAAAATAATAAGGAATTTATCAGTAAGAAACATATTTCCCCGATATAAACGCTTACCCTTGACGGGACAGCACTCAATATAAATTGATACTGTCCTGCCCGACTTTCCTGCTGTGCAATGATTCCCACGGTGATTCCAATCAAAAACGGATATATGATACCCATCATTTCAAGAAAAGCGCTTATCTTAAGTGTCCTGTCCCAATTTGAAATATGAAAATAGCCTGCAAATGCCAAAGCCAGTACAAAAGGGATAAGTACATAAATAACGCTCAGTATAGAACGCTTCGTTTTAAGATAATTCGCTCTTATACACCTAACTATTGTTCCCACTATTTTACCTCCTGCTGTGAAAAACTTTTAGCACTAAGCCTTATCAAAACAAAACTTAATATCACAGAAAATAGTAATGCTAAAATAATCATTGCAACTGGCACTGGTAAATTACCTGCTTCTTCAGAAACAAGTACACCGTTTGGCAATATCCCAATTGCAGGAACCATTAAACGGGATATCCAACTATACGGGCAAAAAATCCAAAACTTAGTATTCGCCAGTGCTACACCTAAGAATGAGCCTATTCCTGCATTTATCACAACTGTTGCAAATGCACCAACCTTTTTCGACAGCCACAAGCAGACTGGTATTTCCCACATAGATGCCACAATAATACAAAAGATGCCCGTTGTAGCCTGAATCAGCGATATACTGATTGGAATTTCGTAAATAAGGAAAACTGCCACACCGCCAAGCATATTCAAACTTAAGAATACCAAGTTTGCTGCGATGTCAAAAAGCAATATAACAGTCGCTTTTGCAATCCAGACATTTTCAAGCTTTATGGAAAGAGGGATAAGGCTTCTGTATTTCATCTTTCCCCCGTCCCGCTGCTCGCATATCGTACAAAGCAAAGTAAGGAAACCGGGGAAAAGCAAAATATACCACCAGTTAAATGAATTTTGCTGATACCACATTGGTGCAAAAACATTCATAAGCAGCGTAATAACAGGGGCAAGCATAAGAAGTTTCATTGCAAAAGTCCGTCTGTGTTTCATCCATTCGGAGCGTATATATTTTTTCATCCTGTTACCTCCTGCTTTCTTCAACGACTTTGAGAAACAGTTCCTCAAGATTTCCACTACGCTGCATTTCGCCTTCATATCCAAGCGTACCGTTTGCAATAATGCCTATGTCATCTGCAATAAGCTGTACCTCCGAAAGAATATGACTTGATAATATAACTGTTATCCCTTGCTGTGGAAATGAACGGATTAAGTTTCGCAATTCTCCGATACCAATCGGGTCTAATCCGTTTGTCGGCTCATCCAGAATTAACAAAGATGGATGATTCAGCAATGCTATTGCAATCCCCAACCGCTGTTTCATTCCCATTGAGAATTGTCCTGCCTTTTTCTTTCCTGTATTTTGCAAATCTACAATTTTTAATACATCATTTATTCGTTGCTCTGGCAAACCTAACAAAATAGTCCTTACTTTTAAATTTTCAAATGCCGTCAGATTTTCATATAAAGGTGGATTTTCTATCAAAGCCCCAATATGCTTTAAGTCCTGTCTGTTCCATGCATGGCTTGAAAATTCAATCGTGCCAGATGTTGGACGGAGCATACCTGTTATCATCTTTAGGATTGTAGATTTTCCTGCCCCGTTCGGACCTAATAGTCCGTAAACACTTTTTTCCCGTACATGGATTGATACATCCGTTACAGCAGAATGTTTCCCAAAATTCCTACTAAGATTTGTTGTTTTCAATATGAAATCCATAGTGTCCATTTCCTTTCTTGATTTTGATAGGAAAAGGGTACTGTACAGTTTTGAAGATTTCATAAAGATATACCATTTTATTCAACATTTTACATACAGAGGGAGCAAGGAAATATCCTCGCCCCCTGATTATTATTTGCAATATATAAATCTATGAATATATGATTTCCCTTTCCACAACTTCCCTTGCACAAGCCCTCACATCATTGTGCCGTCCTGTCCATTCTAAGGCATTTTCAGACTTTAGCTGTTCTGTTATGCCCTGTGCTTGTTTCATGCCCTCTATGAGCCTTTCCAAGCGTTCCTGTGCCTGCCTGTCGATGTCGGCAAGGTAAGCGTTGAGGCTGCCGCTTGTGAGAAGATTGGTGTATGTAACCCTGCGATACTGCTTCAAATAGTCCAGATGCCGCTGTCCCCCATATGCCTATCGTCTGTTCTTCTTCGGTGAGTACAGTCAAACACGGTAATAAATAATCGCCTTGTCTTTCATATCTTCCGCCCAGTTCCTCAAAAATCGTCTTTGCCATTGTCTGTTACCTCCACATTCTTTTTTTATTTTGAATGTCCGCAGTCAGAACATTTCAGAAGCCCTCTGAAAATATTCTCATAGCCGGTCTTCCTTTCAAAAATATAAAAACTTCAATATCTTAATTTCACAGTCCTGAAAATGCCTGTTCCAAATCTGCAATAATGTCCTCCACATTTTCCAAGCCAACAGATAGGCGAACCAATCCCTGTTCAATCCCCGCAGCCACCAACTGTTCATCCGTCAACTGCCGATGCGTTTCACTTGCCGGGTGCAATACACAGGTTCGTATATCGGAAACATGAACTTCATTTGATGCAAGCTGTAGCTTATTCATAAACTTTACCGCCGCTTCTTTTCCGCCTTTGATAACAAAAGAAATAACACCGCTGCACCCATTTAGATACTTCCTTGCCAATCCATAGTTTTCATTGCTCTCTAATCCCGGATAATTTACTTTTTCCACTTTGTCGGACTGCTCCAAATACTTCGCTACTGTCATAGCATTTTCACAATACTGCTTCATTCTGACAGCCAATGTTTCCAGACCAAGATTCAGTAAAAATGCGGAATGTGCGGCAGGATAAACACCAAAATCACGCATGAGCTGCATCCTTGCCTTTACAATATATGCCTGCTTGCCGTATGTTTCCGTATATGAAATACCATGATAAGATTCATCCGGCTCCGTTAAATCCGGGAATTTTCCATTTATCCAGTCAAACTTCCCACTGTCTACAATCACTCCTCCTATCTGTACGGCATGGCCGTCCATATATTTTGATGTTGAGTGAACGATAATATCTGCCCCAAATTCAAAGGGCTTACACAAAATAGGCGTTGCAAACGTATTATCTATAATCAAAGGAACACCATGTTTATGTGCAATAGCCGCAAATCGTTCTATATCAAAAACTGTCAATGCAGGGTTCGCAATCGTTTCTCCGAATACCGCCTTTGTATTTGCTTGAAACGCTGCATCTATTTCTTCATCTGTTGCGTTTTTATTAATATAAATACACTCAATCCCCAACCGTCTAAGGGTATGTGAAAACAAATTGACAGATCCTCCGTAAATTTCCATTGTGCTGATAAGGCTGTCCCCTGCATTGCAAATATTGAGCAGTGACAATAACACTGCCGCCTGACCTGAAGTTGTACACATCGCACCAATTCCGCTCTCCAGTTCTGCAATCTTATCTTCAACCGCCATAACTGTCGGATTCCCAAATCTGGAATAAATCGGTGATTTCATCGGATCATCAAACACGGCTGCGACTTCTTCCGTAGAATCATAAACATATGTGGTGCTTTGCACAATCGGCATAACTCTCGGTTCTGCGTTTTTAGGCTGATAACCTGCATGTAAGCATTTCGTTTCGTCTTTCAAATCATTCCTCCTAAATTTTTCTCTCTGTTTTTTGACATGAAACAGACTATTAAACATCATAATGAATTGGTATCTGCATATTGTTTTCTTTAAGTGCTTCATATAAAACAATAAAAAAGTCCTCAATATCCTCCTTTGTGATAGCTTCAAGCGCCCAAAGCCGAAATGTGTCCTGCGCCGATGTCTTTCCGGGATATATCGTAAATCCACGTTCATAGCAATAATCATGTACCTTTTCAAAACTCCAGTTTTCATCATCCGGGTATTTTACTGTAACGCCAAGACCTGCCTGTAATTCCCTCTTGATAATGTTCCTGAAGCCAAATTTAGCAAGTCCTGCGTGTATCGCCTCAAACACCTCTGAATGCCTTTTCCATTTTGCTTCTTCGACTTCCCTGAAATATGCAGCAAGTGCCTGACGGGCAGCATAAATCGTCTGAACAGGCGGCGTAAAGTGCATTTGTCCCGTTGTTTCAAAAAAATGATACTGCATATACAGATTGCAGTAGTACGAGCGTTTTGGATAAGCTGCTGACTTCTTTCTCAGTTCTGTATTTCCAATAACAAATGTAAGTCCAGTCATCGCAGTCCTTTTTGTGCCGATGCCATGCAAAAATCAATATTATCTTTTTCAATGTCAATTGGTTTCATTGCATAGGTAGAAATAGTATCTACGATAAAAACAGCACTATATTTGTGTACAAGAAAACCAATCTCCCTTATCGGATTTAAAATACCCGTTCCTGTTTCATTATGTGTTGTATAGAAAAGTGCAATATCGTGATTTTCCTTTAATATCTGGTACAACCTGCGCCATTTTTACGGCATCTGTTGTTGCGGGACCGGGATTTAAAAGAACATTTCTCTTTATCTGCATATTTGTAACACCCCTTTCGCTATTTCAACATACTATACACACACTCTGATAACGCTAATGCAAGAATAATGTTAATTATCCTGTAATATTTTTGATATGCTCTCTGTATCAGGACACCCATACCAATCCAAGTAAGCGTTGCAATTGTTCCAATCGTGGCTATGATACTCTCAAATAAGAGCAAAACCCATAAAGAGGTACTATATTCCGTGATATATCCTGTTAATGCAGTAATTCCGAATAAGTAAATTTTCACGTTGACAAACTGCAACAAAAATCCTTTCAGAAATGAAGCTGACTTTTCCACAGTGCCTGTAGTTGGTTTGCTTAACGCAATATGGACTGCCAGCCATAAAATATAAGCAGCGCCTATGTATTTCATAATACCAAGCACATCAGGTAAAAAAGCGCTTACTCCAAACACGAAAATAGCACATATCACCTGCACAACATAATATCCTGCAAATATCCCCCAATAGAGCGGTCTCCCTTTTTTGTATCCATAGTTCGTTACCGTATTTAGCGCCAGTATATTTCCCGGTCCCGGCGTAAAAGCATTGATAACAGAGTAAACAAAAAAATTACCTAATACATAAACTGGCATTTTTATGCCTCCTTTCCGCTTCTATATCTTAACACGGAATGCCATGTAATAGGTAATATCTGTTTTATATGCTGTTACATAGGTTGAGCCTATGTTTCACTTATGTCTGGTATTGCTTCAAAGCCTCAACATAAATCTCCCCTAACTCTGATAGTTCTTTATCCTTGTTCAGTATGTACCCAATATGCATCACCTCATCTTCCTCCAAAGGAATCGAAACAATAGAATCCCCTTGCAGGTATTTAGGAAAAATACCACTTGAAATCGTATAACCATCCAACCCAATCATTAGATTTACAATAGCCGCACGGTCACTCACCTTAATACTTTTCCCAGCAGGTTCATTGCTGAAAAGCTCTTCCGAAAAATTGGAGGATTCATACGTTCCCTGCACAAAACTAAGACGGGGATATAGCTTCAAATCATCCAATTTGACCGATGTGCATTTTGCCAACGGGTGGTCTTTACCTATAAAAATATGGGGCGTTGCAGTAAACAACTCAAAAAAATTCAGATTATATTCTTCAAACAGCTTTCTCAGTACATTTTCATTGCTGTTACAAAGATACAGGATTCCTAAGTCACTGAACCTGTTTCGCACATCTTCCGCAATCTGATGCGTCTGCGTTTCATTCAGTATAAACTCAAATCGTTCCTGTCCAAAACGCTGTATCAATTCCACAAACGCATTTGTTGTAAAGGTATAATGCTGTGTGGAAACACAAAATCTCTGTTTTGCGGGCTTTTTATCAATATATTTTGATTCCAGAAGTTCCATCTGCTGAACTACCTGCCTTGCATATCCTAAAAACTCCATTCCTTCCTTAGTCAATGCTACCCCCGCCCTGCATCGGCTGAAAATTGTGATTCCAGCTTCCTTTTCCACTTCTTTAATAGCACCAGAAAGACTCGGCTGAGAAATATATAATTCTTTTGCCGCCTCTGTAATAGAACCTCTTTCCGCAACGATTATCATATATTTTAATTGCTGTAATGTCATACTTCCTCCAAACTAAGTAACCTGATAATATTTTGATTGTAAATCGCTTCACATTAGACAATATTATATCCAGCAAAAGCTAATACCTTCAAAGCTCTGTCAAAATTTTCCTCTTTCACAAGAATATAATCTTTATTGAAAGTTGATACAGAAAAAATGCCAATTTTATTATCAGCAAGAATACCAGATATTTCAGATAAAATTCCAATCAATGAAAAATTTAACACTCCTTGTATTCTGAAACCTTTCCACCCATCTTCTCTCTCAATTGTGTTTATAGGTGTGTCCTCCGTCATACATACTAGGGAATATTCTCCAGTGTCTGAACACATAACGGTGCCTTCATGTTGGTATCCATTGCCAGACCGACCACGCTGGAATCAAAACAGTCAAAAACAGCAGAAACATACAGTTTTCCATCACTGGCTTTGATCTCTGTTATATCTGTAACACATTTTGTCAGCGGCTCCTCTG
>CAJTBF010000018.1 GCA_910574195.1 Lachnospiraceae bacterium
TGCCAGTTTCACTGCCTGTACTTTGTATTCATGGTCGTATTGTCTGTTTTCTGCCATTTTTGTTCACTCCTTATTCTCTTGATTATATCTCAAATCCTTGAGAATGGGCTGTCAACTTTTTTTATACCACATCAGATAACGAATATCGTATGCGTTGGAACCGAGAAGTTGACAGGGCGATTGTAAGCGGCGTGGCAGAAAAGGAGATACAACAGATAAAAAAAGAGTATATTTCCAATCGTATCAGGGAATCCGTTGATGTATTTGGCAACCAGCCGGAACGGTTAGGGACTATACTTATGAGTGCTGTTGCGGTGTTGACAATGCTGATTTCAAAGGTGCTACAAAAGGCAAGGGAACTGACTACAAAACTCTTTGATACAGAGCAGATGCAACCGCAGATGTCAGTGCAAGAAACTGTCTGCCAACCAGCCGAAAAGGAAACACAGACCAAGCCGAAGATACCGCCCAAGCCTGTCATGCCAACAGAAGCAGCCGCCTATCCAAAGTTATTAAAGATTTACAAGGAACTAAAACGACAGAATGAAATCATTTTTGAGGCAGAAAAGGAACGCAATGCTTTGGAACTTGAGCGTGACGACCTGAAAGGGCTTGCGAGATTTACCAAGAGAGGCGAACTGCAAAGCAAAATTGACCGCAAGAATGAAGAAATTGACATCTTAAAAATTGGATTATCCGGTATTGCCAAACGATACGGTTATAAGAATGTGCAGGAGTTTTATCGTATTTATCACAAATCCCACAGTGCTTATATAGATTATAGGGAACAAGTAGCTGAACGGGAGAAAACTTACGGAAAGGATAATCAAAAGCAGGATAAGCAAAGTGTGCTTGAACGGTTAAAGAATTCGCCAAAGAGAACATCGGACTATCAGCAGCAAAGAACAAATAACAACAAAGATAGAGGGGCGAGGTAATCGTCCCCTCTTAAAATGAAGCTATATTCATATATAGTAAGTATAATCATGAAATATTATTTATAATACCAGAATCAAAAGCAATTTTTTTGATTTGTTCAAAAGCTGCCTTTTTCTTTCTGTAGGTTGTTGAATCAGGATCACGCTTTTTATAGACATAATCCATAAGGGATTTAATAACATCTAAATCCTCTATTTGTGCGTAATCAATATTGAATTCCATGCTAGTTTCTTTTTCGTTTTTACATAATTGCTTGGTTGAAAATAATTGACCATTTGCTGTAATAGCATTAATAAAATCATCATCCTTTATCTCTTTAATGATAATAATAGAAAAAGTTCTTAAGGCTCGCCCCAAGCTATTTAATGGAAGGGAACTTTCAAGGATTAAAAACATACTATCATCATTAATCTCTTGTAATTTTAACGTTTTAGGGTTTTGCATTTCATATGAACGGTTATTGTATCGTTGAATAGCATCATTAATAATGATATGTTTATCTTTTAAATTGAATTTTTTTTGAGTTGTAGCTAATTGAACCTCTACTTCATATACATACGACATATTATTCCCTCCATGTTTAGTTATGTTAGGTTTATAATATCATGAGAAAAATAAATATTCAAGATAATTTGGACATAGTGATAAAAATATTCAAAAAGTTGTTGACAAACGAGATATACCAATCTATACTTAATTAGTAACTTGAATACGGTGTTCAATTAACGATTGGAGGAATGCATCATGAAAAACATTACAGATTATTTACAGAACGATCCATTGCACTATGATTTTACTGACGATTGTACAGAAAGTACGGAATATCAGGCTAAGAAAGGCTATGAAAAATATTTCATCTATCGCTGTCCGAAGCCTGATGGAAAAGAAATATATCCGATAGCTGTTTCTGTGATGGAAAAAAATTATCAGCTATATGGTAAAATAGGCGATCCAGATTCGGAGAGTAAGCTTTTGCAGAACATATATTCACACTTATGGCCTGAGATCAAGGAACTGAAAAGCGAATATATGATGAATAGTAATTCTTGGATCTATTCGGACGCGATGATAAGTATCCAAACTACTTTGAATAACTATATAGGAAGAAAAATGCCGGAAGTATTTAAAAAATATGGGGTAAAAAGAGTTTCTAACAAAATGTGTATAGAACTTTATGAAACGGATTCGGCATTTAGAAAGCTACTTGACAAAAGCGAAGATTTGTCACATGTGATTGCGGCTTATCATACTCTGGGAAATTATATTCCCGTTTGTTGTGGTTTCAACATTGCCAGAAGCGGTTACTATGGTTCTTATGACTACTGGGATTTGACATTAATGAAAATTAAAGAATACTATGATATCAGAGCAGCTCAAAGCGGTTCTGGAGATTTCCTTAATAGTCCCGAGGTAAAAATAATGCAGCTGCTGCATTGCGATCGCGAGGTTGTTAGCTGTTGTAAATGGCTGAATAGTTTTGATGGCTGGAAAGATTTTATCAATAAAAATTTTCTCCAAGATTTCGTTGATGTAAATAATCGGCCGATTCCATTATGCAAAGGACACTCATGGGAATATCCCCAAGTACAGGACTTCGATGATTTTTTCAAAAATACTTGGCAGATTATCGAAAAGAGAAGTGCTAGAATGATAGAAATGCTTGAAAAGAAAGTATTTAAAGCCATCTGATTGGAGGAACGGAACATGAAAAAAGATAATATACATTTACTTAATAAAATTGTCACTGCCAAATCAAATGAATTGGGCTTTGAAATAATGAAACCTAAGCATTCAGATTCTGTGGTATCCATACTTAGGGACAAAGTGCATCTCTTTATAGAGATGCACAGTCCTATAGTGACTTCCCTGCCACTTCAGATGAGCATATGTGTCGAAGATGACGCGGTGCGAACCCTTCTCTTTCCCTCTCCCATTATTATTAACAGTGGAAATGTGTGTCAATTCGTCCGCTTATCCAATGTGGCTAATCAATATCTGTACCGTGGAAATGCTTTGGGTAGATTCTGGGTTGATGAAGAATGCTTCGACCTAGCATATGAGCTTATCCTAGAAGAATATCTGATAGAGCATTATACGAAGGAAATCGGAAAGCAATTGTTTGACCTTCCCCTCGCTCACTTTACGGATTGTCACATTCCGCTTTTGATGCTGGCAAAGAATACTTGGAAAGCAGATACAGCCATGAATTATCTGAAAGAACTACGGGAAAATGGCTATATTGATAATCAGAGATACGGTCTTTGGTAGGATTTGTAAGTATGGAGGATAAAATCATGAGATATTTTGGATTTGCACTTAATACCAGTGCTGAAAAAATTGAGAAAAATTCTAAAATTAGACTTAGGGAATATGACTATCAAAGCCCTGTCGCAGCAATGAACAATTATATGTACAAGCATTTGAAAAATGGTATCTGCCTTTTTGCTTATAGGGAAGAAGAAAATGTTGTATTGGCTGCATTTTCTTATGACGAGAAGAAGGGTTTATTTCGTGATGCTTATGATTATATTCTTGAAATGCTGAATGATATATTCGGTATAAAAAAAGTGAAAGCTGAACCTTGTGAAATTACAATGTATCAGTTTTATGAATATTTACTTGAAGCCAAAAGAAGAGACTATTTTTGCAGTTATATGAAGATAGTAGAAACGGCAAATGTAAGGATTTGTAATTATTATAACAATGAGCCTCTTTCTTTTCACTATGATTTGAAAGAAAAGATTATTTCAGAAAAAAGCAGAAAAGGAAATCCGATGTATGATAAGAGCATGATAGATGAACTTATCAATATAGAATCTCATAAAAATGTGTCAGATTTTAAGGGGAACATGTTTCATTACATCCTTTCAAGCAGGAGTGTGGACGCGGCAAATGATATGACGGAAACCCTTATGCAGAGGCTGGCAGAAGCAAACCGTTTAAGCGGCAGACGTATGGAAATCATCAGTGAAATAGAACCTGATTTGTATAAGGTAAACAACCACCTTGAAGAGTTCATAGAAAACAATTATGGGGGTGTAATCGTTATTGATTTATCTGAGAAATTTGGGTATGAACCAGTGGATTATGGAATGACTTGTAAATATATTGCAAAACTCGTAAAAAAATATAGAAATGGGTGTCTTTTTGTATTTACATACAATATGGATAGGCCAGGGTTTGCTTACCAGCTTTTATCTTTGATTCGGAAACATATCATACCGATTACGCTTAAGGAAGGCAAGGGCAACAGAAAAGCGGCAATCTGTTACATGAAAAACCTGATAAAAGCCTCGGAATATGCCAAGTATGCGGGACAGGCAAATGAGTTTATGAAACTATTTCCCGGAAATGAGTTTACTCAAACAGATGTACTGGAGGCATTTGAGCAATTTGAACCATGGTGCCTTAATAAGAATGTACTGAATGCCTACGATTACAGCTTACCGGATACTTTTTTGTTAGACAGAGACGAAAATACTGATTCTTCCTATGATAAATTGAATAAGATGATTGGTCTTACAAGCGTTAAAGAACAGATAGATCATATTATTGCAGCAGATATTGTGGAAAAAGAGAGAAAAAGACGCCAAGGCAATGCGTATGAGTTTGGGGCAATGCACATGATATTTGGAGGTAATCCGGGAACCGCCAAGACAACCGTTGCAAAGCTGTTCGCAGGAATTGCAAAGGAAAAAGGAATTCTAAAGAGTGGCGCATTCGTGGAACGTGGCGGAATGGACCTTGACGGTTTAGGTTGCACCATAGAAATAAGAGAAGCTTTTATAGCGGCGAAAGGCGGTATATTATTTATTGATGAGGCGTATTCCTTAAAAAGTGATACTGCCGTTACGGTACTTATTCAGGAAATGGAAAACAGGAGAGATGATGTCATCGTTATTCTTGCAGGATATAATGAAAGAATGCAGGCATTTATGGAAATCAATGAGGGATTAAAAAGTAGAATACCCTATTGGATTGATTTTCCCGATTACAATGTGGACGAATTAACCGATATATTTAATATGATGGTAAAAGACCGTGGTTTTGCTGTTACGGAAGATGCGATAAGGGAAGCCCGTAATATATTTGAAAAGGTACGATTTATGGATAACTTCGGTAATGGCAGATATGTGCGCAATCTGATAGAACGTGCTACTCAAAATCAATCTGTAAGGCTTCTTGCAGCAAGAGAAAATGTAGAAAATATACAGAAAAATGAACTCTTTTTAATTACAAAAGATGATATCAGCATGTTGGAGGAATGTCTTAAAAATGATAGAGAGATAGGCACTGCACGAAAGGAACTTGATGAAATGATAGGTCTTTCTTCCGTGAAAACAGTCATTAATAAGGCAATCGCTGGCTTTAAATTAAAGAAGGTCTGTATGGACAAGGGTATTCGCAAAGGGAACCTCTCTTTGCATATGGTGTTTACCGGAAACCCCGGAACGGCAAAGACAACCGTTGCAAGACTGTTCGCCGAAATCATGAAGGATGAAAAGATTCTGCCATCAGGAAATTTTGTAGAAGCAGGGAGAGCGGATCTTGTCGGTGACCATGTAGGAGCTACGGCACCGCTTGTGAAGAAAAAATTTAAGGAGGCGCAGGGAGGCGTTCTGTTTATTGATGAAGCCTATTCCCTTTGTGACAGCTATGAAAATGGCTTTGGAGATGAGGCAATCAATACCCTTGTTCAGGAGATGGAAAACCACAAAGATGATGTGATTGTCATTTTTGCAGGTTATCCGGCTCAAATGAAGCAATTTCTTGACAGAAATCCGGGTATGGCATCAAGAATTGCGTTCCATGTGGAATTTAAAGACTATTCTACAGATGAACTTTGTGACATCACGAGACTAATGCTTGCGAGGAAACAGATGATGATTATGGATGCGGCTATGGAAAAGCTGAAAAATATTTATGAAAACATAAGTGGCGATAAAGATTTTGGAAACGGACGTTTTGTGCGAAAAATGTTAGAAGAGGCAGAAATGAATCTGGCTGAACGGGTAGCGCAGTTGGACGAATCCGAGATTACACCAAAGCTTATTACAACTATTGAGGAGAGAGATATACCAGAGCCGGATACAAAGAAACCTCATAAAAAGAAACCGATTGGTTTTTGCGTAGCTTAGATAGTTTTGAGGAGGAAATAAAATGAGTTTTGTATATGCAATGAGTGATATCCATGGATGTCTGCAATCATTTGATGCGGCATTGAACCTTGTTGATTTATCGGGAGATAATAAACTTGTTCTTTGTGGGGACTACATACATGGAGGACAAGATAACTATGGTGTGCTAGATAGAATTATAGCGTTGGAACGCAAATATGGTTCTGATAAAATAATTGTCCTTGCTGGCAATCATGAGGATATGGCAATTGATGGGAGATGGCCTATTGGGGAAGACCGTTTTTTTGGTTCAGGTGTTGACAATGATGACAGTGATGATAGGTACATTTTATGGATGCAAAATCTACGGAGATATTATGTGGAGGGAGATACTATCTTTGTTCATGCAGGAGTTGATGAGGAAGCTGATGATTTATGGGAATGGGGAACGGATGATTATACTTTCACAGAAAAATATCCTGCTCAAACAGGAAAGTTTTATATGAACATTGTTGCTGGACATATAGGCACAGGAGTGATTTCAGGAGATCCGAATTTCCATGACATTTATTATGATGGAGAAAGTCATTATTATATTGACGGAACAGTATTAGATAGCGGCACTATTCCGGTTATTAAGTTAGACATTGATAACAGTAAGTTTTATCGTGTGACCGAAACGGGTGATTGGCTGATTTTGCCATATGATGAGGAAAATTAATTCCCCCAAATTCGGGGGAATTAAAATTATCACAGTTCAAGGCTGTCCTCTGCATCAACCCACATCTGCATATTCCTGTCAAGATACAGCCTTGCATATTCAAGAGGATCATCTATTGCCAGAGCATTTAAGGCACATTCAGAGCAGGGAGTAGTCTTTAATCCGTCCTCTGCCTTATTGCAGTCAATCCGCAGAAGATACCCGTCAAATGTGGTTATATCAACACTGTTGTGGTACATATTGTATTCTGCATATATGAATTTCATATCTTATCAGTCCTTCCTTTGCTAATTGAATTTTCGGAGAAATTTAAGATAGCATTTCCATCAGTTCTTCCTGCCCAATTTATTTTATGTTATAATTTGTTACAGATTTTTCTTTCCCTTATTTTTGCCCTTATGAGGGTTCGTAACACAGGGGAAAAGGATATAACACAAGGGAAAGTCTAAGGGCAAACTCACATGCTATAAATTTAGCATTTTCAAGGGTTTGCGGACTTTTTGAAGATAAGATATAACAGTTATTAAATGCTATATAAAGTGTCTTATCAGAATTCCAGTTTGTCAAACTGACAGCTCATCAAAAAATTAAATACCTGCCGCCTACCGGCGGCACACCCAAGGGGCTGTCTATTTCCAGACAGCTCCTGTTTGACAAAAAGGCATTTCCGGCGGTAATATAAAAAGTAAGGCTACAGAAGAGGCAAAAAGGTTAGTTTTTATACCATATCCATGTACTTTTGCTGCACGGTTACGGGCAGGCACAGTAATGGGAAAAGGCATATTTTCGCGGAAGCAGGAATGGAGAAAGGAATGGAACCCGGAAAGATTAATTATCAGAAGGAACTGGAAAAGATATTGAAAAAACTGGAAGAGGAGCAGAGCGTTCCCCGTCTTTTGCTGCATAGCTGCTGTGCTCCCTGCAGTAGTTATGTGTTGGAATATCTGTCCGCATATTTTGAGATCACGGTGTTTTATTATAATCCAAATATTTATCCGGAGAGCGAGTATACAAAACGGGTGCTGGAGCAGCAGATGCTGATTCGGGAAATGAAAGTGAAGTATCCGGTT
Organism: Lachnospiraceae bacterium; assembly: GCA_910574195.1. GTDB lineage: Bacteria > Bacillota > Clostridia > Lachnospirales > Lachnospiraceae > Schaedlerella. Next base: position 7,848 of record CAJTBF010000018.1, read on the forward strand.
TCTTTTCTGGCCGGCGTTTATGAGAAGGAAAAGTTCGGCAGGATGGCGGAAGGGCTGGAGCATGTCCGGGAAGGCGGAGAACGCTGCTTTCGCTGTTATGCGCTACGGTTGAAGGAAACGGCGGAAAAAGCGAAGGAGGGGGGATTTGATTATTTTACCACCACGTTAAGTATCAGCCCGCTGAAAAACGCGCAGAAGTTAAATGAGATCGGTCTGGCAGTGGGAAAAGCAGCGAGGGTTCCCTACCTGGTGTCCGATTTTAAAAAGAGGAACGGGTATCAGCGGTCCATCGAGTTATCCCGGGAATATGATCTGTACCGGCAGGATTACTGCGGTTGCCGGTTTTCCATGGAAAGCCGTAAAAACAGAGAAGGATAAAGAAGAGTAAAAGTTTTTTATGGACAAAGAGCAACTCCTATGGTACACTAAAACGACATATAAAGGAAACAAAAACGATTGTAATTCGTATAAAAGCAGGCTCTTTCCGATTACCGTTCACATCACGCCAGGCCTGGTGGCGGAGGATTTCCGGCAGTGATGAGAATTTCCGGAAGGAGAAGAGGAAAAGAGAAGAGAGGAAGGGGATTATGGCACAGCTATGGGGCGGCCGTTTTACTAAGGAGACGGATCGGCTGGTATACAATTTTAACGCGTCTATCTCATTTGATCAGAGGTTTTATGAGCAGGATATCCGGGGAAGTATCGCGCATGTGACGATGCTGGCCAGGCAGGGGATCCTGACAGAAGACGAGAAAGAAAAAATTGTAGATGGGCTGAACGGAATTCGCAGGGACGTGGAGAACGGGACGCTGGTAATTACGGAAGAGTATGAAGATATACATAGCTTTGTGGAGGCGAACCTGACGGAACGGATCGGGGAGGCAGGAAAAAAACTGCACACCGGGCGGAGCCGGAATGATCAGGTGGCGTTGGATATGAAGCTGTATGTCCGGGATGAGATTTTGGAGCTGGACCGTCTGCTGAAAGAACTTCTGGATGTACTTCTGCGTCAGATGAAGGAACATGTGGAAACTTATATGCCGGGCTTTACGCATCTGCAGAAGGCGCAGCCGGTAACGATGGCACACCATCTGGGCGCTTATTTTGAAATGTTTAAGCGGGATCGTCTGCGGATGGGTGATATTTACCGGAGGATGAATACCTGTCCTCTGGGAGCCGGAGCGCTGGCGGGAACCACCTATCCTCTGGATCGGGAATATACGGCGCAATTGCTGGATTTTGACGGGCCGGCGCCAAACAGTATGGATGCGGTTTCGGATCGGGATTATCTGATCGAGCTATTGTCCGCGATGGCGACGGTGATGATGCATTTAAGCCGGTTTTCCGAAGAAGTGATTATCTGGAATACCAATGAATATCAGTTTGTGGAGCTGGACGATGCGTACAGTACAGGAAGCAGTATTATGCCGCAGAAAAAAAATCCGGATATTGCGGAATTGGTACGGGGGAAGACCGGACGTGTATATGGGGCATTGACGTCCCTTCTTACCACGATGAAAGGGCTTCCGCTTGCCTATAATAAGGATATGCAGGAAGATAAAGAGCTGGTGTTTGACGCCATTGATACGACGAAAGGGTGTCTTGCTCTGTTCACCGGGATGCTCTCTACGATGGGATTTCGAAAGCAGCAGATGGAGGACAGTGCAAAGCATGGGTTTACCAACGCCACGGATGCTGCCGATTATCTGGTAAATCACGGGGTACCGTTTCGGGATGCTCACGGGATTGTGGGACAGCTTGTGCTGTATGGAATTGAGAACAGGAAGGCGCTGGATGATTTGACGTTGGAGGAATTCTGGGCCATTTCTCCGGTATTTGAAGAAGATATCTATGAGGCGATCAGCATGAAAACCTGTGTGGAGATGCGCAATACCACCGGAGCGCCGGGAAGAGCGGCCATGGAAAAGGCGATCGCGCAGGCGGAAGAATATCTGGTGAAGAATCCGGCGTTGGAATGAACCTGCGCTGCGGCAGCAGAATCGTCGCGGTGAAACAGGAAAGGTAAGAAGGGTTTTGGCACATAAGTGCCGGATGGTCTATCAATTGGAGATATGGAAGAGAAAAGATTACAGCAGGAGGAGTGGATACGAAATGGAACGGAAATTGAGAGTGGGTGTTTTGGGCGCAACAGGAATGGTAGGACAGAGATTTCTTTCTCTGCTGGCGGATCATCCCTGGTTTGAAGTAGTTACGGTTGCGGCGAGTCCCCGGTCTGCCGGCAAGACTTATGAAGAAGCAGTGGGGGGACGGTGGAAACTGGATACCCCTATGCCGGAGGCTGTAAAGAAGCTGATGGTGCACAATGTCAATGAAGTGGAGGAAGTAGCGGCAACCGTGGATTTTGTGTTCAGTGCGGTGGATATGAGCAAAGATGAAATCCGGGCCATTGAAGAAGCATATGCCAGAACAGAGACACCGGTCGTGTCCAATAACAGTGCGCATCGCTGGACGCCGGATGTACCCATGGTGATACCGGAAGTCAATGCGGCACATTTTGATGTGATTGCGGATCAGAGAAAGCGGCTGGGAACTACCCGCGGATTTATTGCGGTGAAGCCGAATTGCTCCATCCAGAGTTATGCGCCGTGTCTGGCTGCATGGAAGGAGTTTGGTCCCAAAGAACTTGTGGTGACAACCTATCAGGCCATTTCCGGTGCAGGAAAGACTTTCCGGGACTGGCCGGAGATGGTGGAAAATATCATTCCGTATATCGGCGGGGAGGAAGAGAAGAGTGAGCAGGAGCCCTTACGTGTGCTTGGAAAAGTGGAAAACGGGGAGATTGTAAAAGCAGCGTTCCCGAAGATTACCTGCCAGTGTATCCGCGTGCCGGTTCTGAACGGGCATACAGCGGCCGTATTTATCAATTTTGAGAAGAAGCCTTCCAAAGAGCAGTTGATTGAAAAACTGGTAAGTTTCAAAGGTTTTCCGCAGGAAGAGAATCTGCCGAGCGCACCGAAGCAATTTATTCAATATCTGGAGGACGACAATCGGCCTCAGGTGAAGCTGGATGTGGACTACGAAAATGGAATGGGAATTTCCATCGGCCGTCTGCGGGAAGATACTATGTTTGATTATAAATTTGTCGGTCTGTCCCATAATACCCTCCGGGGTGCGGCAGGCGGAGCCGTACTCTGTGCAGAGGCACTGGCGGCAAAGGGGTATATACAGGCAAAAAAGTAACGGCCAATAAGGTATACTTATTGCACTACTAATGTTCAACAAAGTATAGTGATCGGATCATAGTGTACAAAAGAAGCTGCCCCTGGCAGCTTCTTTCACGTTTCGTACGCTTTTTTGACATGGCGTCTGCATTTTTTGCGGCACCAGTGTATTACAAGTTCCTGTATGTTTCCCAGCCAATGGTTGAATCTCCCCAACCCGACCGTTGGTTCGTGCGAAAAACATATAATAAGGTGTATGATCACTTTAGGAATTGTTTCTTTTATTTGTGATTATGCTAAGAAAAAGGGATTGATGAAATAAAAGGGGGAATCTGAATCTTTGGCACATTTCAGAATTGAGTTTGTAAAAAGTGGTGCATGACATTCGTATTTGTATGACTGGAAAATCAGGTATTAAAATCGAGTATCAAGGAGATGCCTATTATGCGGGAATATGTAAAGAACAGGGTACATGAATTGTACTGGAATGAGGATATAAATTGTGCAAGGACAGCGATCATTTGTTTAAGTGAATTATTTGGAACCACGATTGAACCACAGGTAATCTGGTCTGCAGTTGGCTTGCATGGTGCAGGCGGGTATAGGGCGCAATGTGGTTTGGTCGAAGGAACGCTTATGTTTATAGGGATTTATCTTCATGCACTGGGAAAAACAGAGAGTGAAATTGTGTCTGCCTGTTATGATTTTGCATCTGCTTTTGACAGCATATTTGGTTCGTTAAGATGTTTTGAATTACGCCCAGCAGGTTTTTCAGAAAGCGATCCGCCTCATATGTGTGAAAATCTGACTTGTAAAGGCATTGAATTTTCATACCGGTATATCTTAAAGATCACTAAGAAATAAACAATTTCCATTTCATTACCGGGACATACGGCTGGTTCCATTGGTATTGATGTGGACAATGAGTATTTGATAGTAGGCGGCGCATTGATGAATATGTTTTATCCCACAGTTTCTATGTTGTATCATAACAAGGACAAAATGTTAGAAAGCGCACCCAAAATAAGCAGTAAAGAGATAGTCTGTTACTGGGCGCGCCCGTAGGGTGTGAACAGCAGCGATAATCTGAATTCCCCAATAATTTTATACAAAAATTTATGGACAGGAAAGAAAAAGATCGCTATAATTATAAATGCTATTTTTGGGCGGATTTTTGTAACAGGAAGGCGGAAGGTAGAACTGTTACGAAATTCTGGTGTATCGTGGATAGGGTTTTGGTATGGAAAAGAAGAAAAATGTAAAATGGAATACGCTGCGTGTTATGGCAGCAGGATTTTTTGGGGTGATTTTGCTTGGCGGAGTATTGTTATGGCTTCCTGTCAGCAATGCGCAGCCTGTTTTATTTCTGGATGCGTTGTTCACATCCGTGTCGGCGGTATGTGTGACAGGATTGGTGACGATCACCCCAATCTCGCAGTTTACGCTGTTCGGTAAGGTGATCCTGCTTTTGCTGATACAGATTGGCGGACTTGGTGTCATTGCGTGTGCAACGATCTTTTTTTTCCTGCTGCGTCGAAAGATTACCCTGCGGGAGAGGGTGGTGCTTCAGGAGGCGTATGGAGCAGACCATCTTGGTGGGATCGTCGCATTTGTAAAGAAGGTAATCCTGGGAACACTTGCAGTAGAAGGTGTGGGAGCGGTGCTGTATGCGTTTCGGTTTATTCCGGAGTACGGAATAATTCGGGGAATCTGGTACAGTGTGTTTCATGCGGTCTCCGCATTCTGCAATGCAGGAATTGATATATTAGGAGAGAACAGTCTGGCGGATTATATGACGGATCCGCTGGTGAATTTTACGACGATGTTTCTGATTATTTCAAGCGGAATCGGGTTTGTGGTCTGGTTTGATCTGCTCAGCAACGGACAAAAGATATTTCGTCGGAAGTCCCGCGGGCGGTGGTGGTTTAACGGATTGAAACTGCAGTCGAAACTGGCTCTCATCATGACTGCAGTCCTGCTGGCGGCAGGGACAGTATTTGTGTTTCTGGCAGAGTATGGGAATCCGGATACCATTGGGAATCTGACACTGGGGCAAAAGGTAATGGCCAGTGCGTTTCAGTCTGTGACGACCAGAACGGCGGGATTTTATACAGTTTCCCAGGGGGCGCTGCATGAGGAGACGAAGTTGTTCTGTGCGATCCTGATGTTTATCGGAGGTTCTCCGGGCGGAACGGCGGGAGGCGTGAAGACAACGACCTTTGTGATGCTGTTTCTGGCATGTCTTACATTTGTGCGGGGAGGCAGGGAAACAGAATGTATGGGAAGAAAAATCAGCGTGCCGAATTTTCGGATGGGTTTTTGTGTGGTGATGGTAGCATTCACTGTATTTATTACGGGTACAATCGCGATTCTTATGATTGAGCCGGACGAGATACAGATGGTAAATGTCCTGTATGAAACGGCATCTGCCGTGGGAACGGTAGGGCTTACCGCAGACCTTACCCCGCATCTTAGCAGACTCAGCCATGTGGTTTTGATGGTGATGATGTATATGGGACGTCTGGGACCTTTGACATTGATGCTGGCGTTTGCCGGGAAGACACATCCCAGAGACCGGATCCGGAGTCTGCCGGAAGAGCAGATTATGGTAGGATAATTATAAAAGGTATGGAAAGTTTAGAGGAAGAGGAGAAGGAGAATGAAAAAGCAATTTGCCGTGTTGGGACTTGGCGGATTTGGAGCGAGCGTGGCAGTTACCCTGCAGAAGCTGGGATGTGAGGTGGTTGCAGTGGATCAGGACATGGAGCGCATAGAGGATATCGCAGAAAGGGTTACTTATGCGATGCAGGCGGATATCGGGAATCCGGAGTTTCTTGAATCTTTGGGTTCCAGGAATTTTGACGGTATTGTTGTGGCAGAGTCGGGGGATATAGAAGCCAGTATTATGGCGACATTGGTTGCAAAGGAAATCGGAGTCCCTTATGTTCTTTGTAAGGCCAATAGTAAAAGACATGCGGAGATGTTAAAAAAAATCGGGGCGGACGCCGTTGTTTTTCCGGAAAAAGAGATTGGAAAACGGATTGCGAAGAATCTTTTGTTTACAGATCTTGCGGACTGGATTGCATTGTCTCCGGATTACAGTGTCATGGAAATTGAAACGCCGAAAAAATGGGTAGGAAAGACATTAAAGGAATTGAATGTACGGAAGGTCCATGAGATGAATGTAATCGGAATCCGGGATGGGGAAGAGATGGACGTCACCCCGGATGCCGATAAGCCGTTGAAAGCCGGAACGATTCTCATTATTATGGGTTCCAATCAAGCGCTGGAAAAATTATAGAAAAGAGTGTAGGGGATAGAGGATGCAGAAGAAAAAACATGTATGGAAGTGGTCTTGTCTTATGATTGGAATTGCGGCCTGTTACTTATGCTATACCGGGTTTCAGCTGGTATCTGACAGAATCCGTTCCCGGCAGAAATGGGAAGAATACCGGACGGCCGGTGAGGAGATGCCGGAGCAGTATGCAGGGAAAGGAAATCCCTCAGCAGTCGATGTGTTTGGTTCCGTGTATGTAAAAAGTATTGATTCCATTGACATCCGGAAATCGGAATTTTCGGTTTCTTTTGAAGCGCTGTTTTGCTGGGATAAGGAGAAATATCCGGATTTTACAATGGAGGACAATTTTCAAATCTATAATGGAAAATTTACTGAGAATCTGCTGTTGGATGAGTATGACAGAGAGGAGATGCGGTGCCAGCTTTTTTATCTGAAGGGGAGTGTGAAAGAAGTATTTTCAACAAAAAGATTTCCCTTGAGTGCATATCAGCTTCGATTTTATCTGCAGCCGAAAAAAGATATGGGCGGGATTCATCTGCGCCGGCTGGAAGAGGGGTATGTGGGTGCGGACGATCAGCTGAATGTGGCGGGTTTTCGGATGGAAGAGATCGACGTATCAGACTTTTATTATGAAGTTCCGTTACCAACGAGGTACGGAAGTTATGAGGGAGAAGAAGTTCCGGTGGTGTATTCGGAACTTCTCACAAGTATCGAGTTGAGCAGGGCTTCCTGGGGACTATATTTCAAGTGCATTATTGCATTGATCGGATCCGGGATCTGGGTGTTTTTCTGTTTCTTTATCTGTATTTATGACAGACTGGATAACATCGGTGTGATTTCTCCGGTATTTTTCGGTGTGGTGACCAATCTTCTGGTGGGAGCCAATCTGGTGCCGGACGCATTGGAGACGGGTTTACTGGAATATATCAACATCTGGGGGATTTATACCATATTGAGTGTGACGTTTATGATTATCTATGTGAACCGAATCCGGTATTTCTGGAAGGAGGAAGCATATGCGCGGTATTTCGGGAAAGTGATGTTTTGTGAGATGGCGGCGATGACGGTTCTGGGGCATCTTGTGATCCCGCTTTGCGCGTATCTGAAATAACTTCCGGGGATGTTGGAAAATAGAGGGCTTAAATATAGTCATAGTTGTGTTAAAACGGTGTAGCTATTGGCTATGCCGTTTTTGCTTTGGTGCGTTCCCGTTCTTTTAAATGTTCTTGAAACGCTTTTTCCATTCCTCCTGCGGTCTCTCGATTTTTGTTTTACTCTTTTTATAAGTTATCTTCTCGCCGGAGCACCGCCACCTCGCATACCTGCGGCAACCTTGATGGTGGAGAAGTCCGCCCGGTCAAATTTGCGGACGCACAGCACAAAGAAAAAGGCGCCGATAAAAATGGTAATAGCCAGCCCCATCAACGGCGTGATGACAAATCCGCAAATAGAGAACGCCATGCCCTGTTCAACCAATTCCTCTGTGGTCAGCGTGTGCGCACCCAAAGTGAGATAACGGAAAATCGAGGTTGCATAGGTTAGAGGATTTAGATAGACGATGGGCAGTAAAACTCCGGGTATGATGGTGGTGGGGATATATGCGCCGGAAACAAAGGTCAGGGGCATCATAATCATGGAACTGAGGGTCTGAAAGGCGGGCGAGTTCCGTGAAACCGTGGCCAGAAACAGGCCGATGGCGCTGAATGCCATAGCGGAAACCAACATTACCGCAGTCAGAAACAGGATTTGCAGAATGCCCACCCGCAGTCCAAGCACAATGCCGCAGATCATAGTAACGACGCCTTGTAGCGTGGCGATGACTGCCCCTGATAGAATGTGGCCCATGGAAATCTGTGTCCGTGCAATAGGTGCAACCAAAACCTCTTTCATATAGCCGCTGGAAATGTCGGACAGGATATCGGAGGAATTATTTACGCTAACCTGAAACACGCTCATGATAATCACACCGGAAATCAGATAGTTCATGGGTGCGTCAAGGCCGCTCATGGAAGATTTCATCAAAAACGAAAACGTTACCAGCATAAACATGGACATAAAGAGCGAGCCCAGCACCCGTCCCTTGCTTCTGACATAATTTAGCAGATTTCTCTGCACGATAGCTGTAATTGGGTTCATTCTCGAATCTCCTTTCCTGTAATTGCCAGGAACACTTCGTTCAGCGTTCCGTTTTTTACTTCAAAATCTGTAATTTTGCTCCTGTGTGCCGATAAAATTTCCAAGGCGACAGGGGCCTTTTTAGTATGGAACATCAGCTTGTTCCCATCTTTTCGATAGGAAATCTCTCGTTCACACAATGCGGCTTCCAACGATTCAGTCTGTGTGCAGACAACATCGATCTCCGTGCCCGTATATTGGTGTTTTAAGTTCTCAGGCGTATCGTGGGCAACAATTTTTCCGCAATCCATAATGACGATTTTTGAGCAGACTTCCGCTTCGTCCATATAGTGGGTGGTAAGAAAGATCGTCATATTTTTTTGTTTTTGAAGCCGCTGAATATATTCCCACACATTTGCTCTGGTTTGTGGATCCAGACCGGTGGTGGGTTCGTCCAGAAATAAAACCTTGGGATCGTGTACCAGCCCTCTGGCAATCTCAGCCCGCCCCTTCATACCGCCGGACAGACTGCTCACTGCCGCCCGTCGCCATTCTGTAAGTTCTACCAGATCAAGGGCAAAGTCGATGCGCTCACGCACCTCATTTTTCGGTACTTTGTAGAAGCTGCAATAGTATTTCAGGTTTTCTTCCACTGTCATTTGAGCGTCGAGAGTGGAATCCTGAAAGACGATCCCGATGTCTTTGCGCACTAAACTGCGTTCTTGGCAAACATCATGGCCGTTGATTGTCAGAGTTCCCTCCGTTTTGTCAAGGATCGTACACAGGGTATTGATCGTCGTGCTTTTGCCTGCGCCGTTGGGGCTGAGAAAAGCAAAAATACTGCCCTCGTTCACGGTGAAGGAAATATTATCCACCGCTGTAAAATCCCCGTACTTTTTAGAGAAATGCTCCACTTGTATGATTGGGTTTATGTTGTTACCTCCTAATAGTAATTTATAAAAATTAAGTCCTATGCGAATGACTCGCATAGGACTTATCTCTATAGTAATCTATATCAGTAATCTATATCGCCTCAGCTATTTTGTTGTTTGATTCTGTGTTTTTACAAAGACCGTCATCTCCAAATATCGCCCAGTTCTATTAATCTGGCTTGTATGCGGACATAGGCTTTTGCATCCTCTTCCCCTAAAGCCTCCAGCATTTTTGCCACTGAATGAATCATTCCGATTCGGCGCTCTTCGACCAGGGCAATCCCTTTTTCTGTCAGGCAGACAATGACCTGTCGGCTGTCTGAGGGGTCAGGGGTTCGTGTAATTACATCCTGTCCCTCTAAAGATTTCAGCATGGCCGCGACTCTCGCCGTAGTCAGCATAAGCGCTTTGCTCATGTCTTTAGGATATGCCCGGTTTCCGTTTGCTGCCAAATAATATAATGCTAAAACTTCGCCTCTTGCTATTTGGGATATGGTTCGCTCCATCTTAATTTGCGGTGCAGAGGCGCGCATATCAATAAGCTGTATTGCTAATTCAGTGTAGTCCATGTGTTGTTCGTACCTTCTAAGATTACTAACTCTGTTAGATGTTATAACACAGATTTTTGCCGCTGTCAATGGGATAAGAAAAAATTTTTATCGAAAATCTCAATGTAAAGCTTGTCATTGCGGACCAATGTTCGCTTGCAGGTGCTTTGCTGTCTTCAATGTGTTTAGAACATGCTCGCAATCATTCAATTTACGGAGTATAAAAATGAATTATCATGGACAAAAATCAAGTTAACCTTTACAATTTTCAAACACGCTCTAAGATTGTTGATTTTTCCTGTCCACGCCATTTGGCTGCTGGCTTTGAGCTGCTCTGTCACGCTCTCACGCTCTACCCTCTGCTTAACCAACCGAGAGAATATTCCCTCTGTCTGTTCGTTAATATCAGCAAGGCAAGCGTTCAATTTTCTGCTTGTGAATTTCCTTATATACAGACATACCGCGTCCCTGTTATTTGCAATTTTCTGTATATAATTGCATACAGAAACGCTCTATTCAGAAAGATATGAACGGAATAGCATAGAGAGGAAATTATCCCCAAAAGAAAACAAATGTTCTTATTTTTCTTGCAATCGTTTCAAATATATGTTATAGTGAAAAAAGAACGAATGTTCTAAAGTGTTTATAGTTGAAAAAAGACCGGATTATTTATAGAAAAAAACAGGAATTTTCATGATGAATGGGGGGAAAGACAGATGCCGGAAAAGATACAGGTACAGATGTCGATGTATGAGAAACTCCAGATTTTATCCGATGCAGCCAAGTATGATGTTGCCTGTACATCCAGCGGCGTAGACCGTAAAGGAGATGGGACCGGGATGGGGAATTGTAAGACCGCAGGGCTGTGTCATAGTTTTTCTTCGGATGGACGGTGTATCTGTCTGTTGAAGATTCTATTTACGAATGAATGTATCTATGATTGTAAATATTGTATCAATCGTTCCTCCAATGATGTGGTGAGAACTTCTTTTACGCCGGAAGAAGTCTGTACGCTGACCATGGAATTTTACCGGAGAAATTATATTGAAGGACTGTTTTTGAGTTCCGGGATTCTCAAAAGTCCGAATTACACGATGGAATTGATCTATGCCACTTTATTCCGTTTGCGGAAAGTCTGCAATTTTCAGGGCTATATCCATGTAAAAGCGATTCCGGGTGCGGACGAGGAACTATTGCGAAGAATTGGATTTCTTGCAGACAGAATGAGTGTGAATCTGGAACTTCCGACAGCGGAAGGATTGCGGATGCTGGCGCCTCATAAGTCGAGAAAGAATATTTTAAGTCCCATGCGCCTGGTTCAGAATAAGAGAAAAGAGAACAGGCAGGAACTGATACTGTATAAGAACGCGCCGCAGTTCGTTCCGGCCGGACAGAGTACGCAGATGATTATAGGTGCGACACCGGAGAGTGATTATCAGATTTTAAATGTGGCGGAATCACTGTATCAGAAATTTGACCTGAAAAGAGTATTTTACTCTGCATTTGTAGCGGTAAATGAGGATACCGCGCTTCCTGCAAATGTGGGGGAGGGCCCGCCGCTTCTGCGGGAGCATCGTTTGTATCAGGCGGACTGGCTGCTTCGTTACTATCAGTTTACAGCCGGGGAACTCTTAGATGAGGCACACCCGAATTTTAATCTTTTTCTGGATCCCAAGTGTGACTGGGCCTTACAGCATCTGGAATATTTTCCGGTGGAAGTGAACCGGGCGGAGTATGGGATGCTGCTTCGGGTACCCGGAATCGGTGTAAAGTCCGCTTCCCGGATTGTAAAAGCGAGGAGGCTGGGGAATCTACAGTTTGAAGATCTGAAAAAAATGGGAGTAGTGTTGAAAAGAGCACTGTATTTTCTGACCTGCAACGGAAAGATGATGTACCGGACAAGAATGGATGTGGATTATATTACGAGGAATCTGCTCAATACGAAAGAGCGGCTTCCTGATACGGTGACCGGTATGACATATCGGCAGTTATCTCTGTTTGATGATCAGAATTATACGAAAGCGCAGGCAGTACAGCTTTTGCAGTAAAGAGACAAGGGTTCCGCTATTCCACAGGGAGGTAGTCTTTGTCGAATAAGAAACGGATGTTTGGATAAAAATGGCAGAGATCGGATTTGGGATGGAATAACGGTATGGAAAAAGTTATGTCGTAAGAAAACGGGAGAGACAAATGGGAAAAGGAGAGGAGCATGAAGAAAGTATATATTTGTAATGATACGATTACCGGGATCTTTTCGGCACTTTATGACGCATGGAAGGAGAGCAGGGATAAGGATGCCGGAATTGCGCTTCGGGGAATGCTGGAGACACAGTTATTCTGTGAATATACCGAAGTGGTAGAAGAAGAAAGAAAAGCGCTGGCAGTGGAACGGCTGATACAGAATCATCTGGGGTATGATGCATATTGGGATATTTACCATGCACTTCTTTCTGAGGATCCCCAAAAAGCAGACGCCGTGTTTCATGTCATGCAGACTGCAAGGACCATTCGAAACAGCAAGAAAGTGATGGAACATTTGACGGACTCCTATGTAATACATGTATTTGAACTGAGTAGAAAGGTGGCCAATGAAGCACACCAGTTTCTGGAGTTCATTCGTTTTCGGGAACTGCAAAATGGTGTGTTGTTTTCAGAGATTACCCCCAAGAATCGGGTGTTGTCCTGTGTTGCCGATCATTTCTCCGACCGCTTTCCACTGGAGAACTGGATGATTTATGATAAGACACATGAGGAAATGATTGTACACCAGGCAAAGCGTCGGTGGGTGTATGTGGTGGGGGAAGAGCTGAACTGGAAAGAGGTGGAAAAATGCTCTTTGGCAGAGGAGCAATTTAAAAATCTATGGAAAGTATTTTTTGAGGCCATTGCCATACAGGAGCGAAAAAATCCGATCTGCCAGAGGACCCATCTTCCAATTCATTTCCAGCAGGATATGACGGAATTTCAAAAGAAATCGTCCCTCACTGTTGAATCACCTTCGGCGGCTTTTCAATGAGCTGGATGCGTTACAGTTCGCGGACGGTTAGACCGTGAACTGTAACATTTAGACTGCTTTCCCTGTATGTATATGAATAAATCACAATTGCCCAAAATACAAATGATGTGATATAGTATAAGAGAAAGTAGAAGGAAAATGTAGAAAGAAGGGGGACATATGGAAAAAGAGGTTTTGATCTGGCTGGGACTGCTGGTCGTGTTTCTTGTAGTGGAAGCGCTGACGGTCGGTCTGACTTCCATCTGGTTGGCCGGAGGAGCGTTGGCCGGACTCTTGGCGGCTTTGATCGGATTGGATCTGATCTGGCAGATTGGTGCATTCTTTACTGTATCATTTGTATTGCTGTATTTTACGCGTCCATTTGCGATAAAATACATAAATTCCCATCAAGAAAAGACGAATTATGAGGGGTTGATCGGAAAAGTGGTCAGAATAACAGAGACCGTAGATAATCGCAGAGAGCAGGGAACTGCAGTTGTAAATGGCCTGGAATGGACCACGCGGACACAGAACGACGGAGAAGTTCTGCATCAGGGGGATCTGGCGGAAGTTTTGGAGATTTCAGGCGTAAAATTAATTGTGAAAAAGTATGAGGAGGAATAAGAAAAGATGGGTATTTTTTCAATTGTAGTAGTTTTGATTCTTATTTTGTTGGTTTTGATTTCCAATATAAAGATTGTACCGCAGGCACATGCCTACGTGCTGGAACGACTTGGGGGATATAAAGATACCTGGAGTGTGGGCATTCACTTTAAGATGCCGATTTTGGACCGGGTAGCCAAAAGAGTATCTTTAAAAGAACAAGTAGTGGATTTTGAGCCGCAGGCCGTGATTACGAAAGATAATGTTACGATGCAGATTGATACGGTCGTGTTTTTCCAGATCACGGATCCGAAAAAGTATGCGTATGGAGTAGAAAGTCCGATTGCCGCTATTGAGAACTTAACGGCGACCACGCTGCGTAACATCATTGGGGATCTGGAACTGGATGAGACACTGACGTCCAGGGAGACAATCAACACAAAGATGCGTACCATTCTTGATATCGCTACCGATGAGTGGGGCATTAAGGTGAATCGTGTGGAGTTAAAGAATATTATGCCGCCGAAAGCCATCCAGGATGCCATGGAGAAACAGATGAAAGCGGAGCGTGAGCGAAGAGAAGCCATCCTGCGGGCAGAAGGGGAGAAGAAGTCTACGATTCTTGTGGCAGAGGGGGAAAAGGAGTCGGTTATTTTGGAAGCGGAAGCTTCGAAGCAGGCAGCAATCCTGAAAGCGGAGGCGGAAAAGCAGAGACGGATCAGGGAGGCGGAAGGCCAGGCCGAGGCAATCCGTACCGTACAGAAAGCCACTGCGGAAGGAATTGAGTATATCAAAGCGGCGGGAGCTGATCAGGCAGTTCTGACGTTAAAAAGTCTGGAGGCTTTCGCAAAGGCAGCGGACGGCAGGGCCACAAAGATTGTGATTCCGTCGGATCTGCAGGGAATCGCCGGGCTGACAAAGACCATTGCGGAAGTGGCACAGATGGAAGAAAAGACAGAAGAGTAAATTTTTTGACGTCATATCTTACGGAGGATAATCTTCGAAGCGATACAGATACAATAAGACGGATAGGCAGGAATGGAAGAAGAACAGATCATTCGGATTTCGGTCCGGAATCTCGTAGAATTTATTCTGCGGGAGGGGGATATTGACAATCGGATATCGGGCGGTATGGACCGGGACGCCATGCAGCAGGGAAGCAGAATCCATCGTAAGATTCAAAAGCAGATGGGTTCTGCTTATCGTGCCGAAGTTTTTTTAAAAGGGAAATTTCGGTGTGAGGGATTCTTTTTGCAGGTGGAAGGGAGAGCGGATGGGATCTTTACAGAAAACGGGCGGACGGTTGTAGATGAGATCAAGGGGATTCTGCGGGATCTGGAACAGGTAGGAGAACCTTACAAAGTGCATCTGGCGCAGGCAAAGTGTTATGCGTATCTGTATGCGGTGCAGAATGATCTGGAGGAAATAGATGTACAGATGACTTACTGTAATCTGGAGACAGAGGAAGTCAAAAGATTCCGACAACAATTTCTTCAAAAGGAATTGGAGGTCTGGTTCGATGGAATCATCCGATCTTATGAAAAGTGGGCCAGATTTCAGATGGAGTGGAAAAAGACCCGCAATACGTCGATTTGCAGGACAGAATTTCCGTTTCCCTATCGGGAAGGGCAGCGGGAGTTAGTAGCCGCCGTTTATCATACCATTTTACAGAAGAAAAAGCTGTTTATTCAGGCTCCAACAGGAGTGGGAAAAACGATGGCGACGATATTTCCGGCAGTTCGTGCAATCGGGGAAGAAAAAGGGGAAAAGGTTTTTTATCTGACGTCCAAAACAATCACAAGAACGGTAGCGGAACAGGCGTTTCGGATCCTGCATGAGCAGGGCCTTTCTTTTAAGACGATTACGCTGACGGCCAAAGAAAAAATCTGTTTTTGTGAGGAGACGGACTGCAACCCGGAAGCCTGCTCTTATGCGAAAGGACATTTTGACCGGGTGAATGAGGCGGTATTTGATCTGATTACGAGGGCGGATTTCTGTACAAGGGAAGTGCTGACGGCGCAGGCGGAGGCTTATCATGTCTGCCCCTTTGAGATGGCGCTGGATGTTTCGGTATGGATGGATGCGGTGATCTGTGATTATAATTATGTATTTGACCCCACCGCGCACCTGAAACGTTTCTTTTCGGAAGGGAATAAGGGTGGCTACCTGTTTTTGATTGATGAGGCGCATAATCTGGTGGACCGCGGACGGGAAATGTACAGCGCCGCAATTTATAAAGAAGATATACTGAAGATCAGGCGTCTTGTGCAGCAGGATGCGCCGAAGCTGGCGAAGCGGCTTGCGGAATGTAATAAGCAGCTTCTGGAGATCAAGCGGGAATGTGAAAATTACACTTTACTGGACAGCGTCGCGCATATCTCTTTGAAACTCATGAATATCACGGGGGAGTTGGAAAAGTTTTTGGAGGAATGCCGGGAGCAGGAGAAGCGCAAAGCAGTACTGGATTTTTATTTTCAGGTGCGGATGTTTTTGAATATGTATGAGATTCTGGACGAGCACTACGAAATTTATGCAGAATTGGAGCATGGAGGAAGATTCCAGATCAGATTGTTCTGCGTGAATCCGGCAGTGAATCTGCAGAGATATCTGGCGCAGGGAAATGCCGTAATCTTTTTTTCCGCGACATTACTCCCCGTTCATTATTACAAAAGACTGCTGAGCGTAGAGAAGGACGATTATGCCGTCTACGCAGAATCTCACTTTCCACAGGAAAACAGGCTGCTGCTTTTGGGAGCGGATGTCAGTACAAAGTATACTATGCGGGGGAAAGAGTTGTTTCGGAAGCTGGCTCAGTATATCCTGCAGACGGCCCGTGTGAAAAAAGGAAATTACATCGCATTCTTTCCGTCTTATCGTTTGCTGGAGGACGTCTATGAATTTTTTCAAACAGAGATGGAAGAAGGGGAAGAGATCGAATGCGTGGTGCAGTCCCAATATATGGGGGAAGAGGCAAGAGAGATCTTTCTGGAGAATTTTGAGGAAGAACGGGAAGATTCTCTGGTAGGGTTCTGCGTTATGGGCGGCATTTTTTCCGAAGGGATCGACCTGACGGCGGATCGTCTGATCGGGGTGATTGTTGTGGGAACGGGGCTGCCTCAGGTATGCAATGACAGAGAGATATTGAAAGGATATTTTGACAGACAGGGGTTGTCCGGATTTGATTATTCTTATTTGTATCCCGGGATGAATAAAGTTCTGCAGTCGGCCGGGAGGGTGATTCGTACCGAGAAAGATAAAGGGGTGATTCTGCTGCTGGATTCCCGTTTTCTGAGGATGCAGTATCAGGAGATGTTTCCAAGGGAATGGAAGAAAGTGCAGACGTGCAGACTGGAAAATCTGACGGAAAGACTGGAGGAATTCTGGAAGAAGCACACTTAACTTTTTCCATTTCCTGCCGATATAACTAGTACAGCAGTTATTCTATGCCGGTGGAGTGTAATAATTAAAACAGTTTGATTTTCCAAAACAGAAAGTAAAGGAGGATTTTATTGTGAAAATCGATGAACTTTATAGTCAGAATATGCAGGTGAATGCAGACTACGCTTACTTAAATTCCAAGAATGCGGCGGCAGCAGCAAAGGTAGCAGAAGAGCAGGGGAAGGATACTGCGGCTACGAAAAACAGTACATCCAAGAGCAATAAGGATCGTGTAGAATTCAGCAGAGACACAAAAGTTTCTCAGAAGATGAGTGATGAGGACAGAGCAGCGCTCGTGCAGAGTCTGAAAGCGGATCTGAATAATCAGATGACACGCTTTACCAATATGATGTCCCAGATATTCCAGAAGCAGGGAATTACCGGTCTTACTGCGCAGGGAGATAATTTCTGGCAGAAGATTGCCAGCGGAAACTTTACGGTAGACGCAAAGACGAAGTCCGAGGCACAGGCAGCGATTTCCGAGGATGGATACTGGGGTGTAAAGCAGACTTCTCAGAGAATTTTTGACTTTGCATATGCGCTTGCAGGGGACGACACAGAGAAGATGAAAGAGATGCAGGCAGCAGTAGAAAAGGGATTCGAGCAGGCAGGAGCAGCCTGGGGAGGTCCATTGCCGTCCATTTCAGGCGAGACACACAGTGCAATTACAAGTCTGTTTGACGATTATTATGAAAAAGCAGGAAAGTAAAGTTTATTGATAGTCGGGAAAGGGCAGAAAAGTAAAACTTACCGGCGGTCAGTAAAGAATAAAAAGCAGGCTGCTTTGGCAGAATATGAAAGAATGTGAAGTTGTTCACGTGACAGAAAGGGACGAGGATTTTCTTCGTCCTTTTTCTTTCGTGTTCCGGAGTGGCCTGTACTGGTACGGCCAATTAAGTTCGCCTGTGGCGGGCTTCCGGGTGCCGTCGACAGGCGGATATGAAGAGCGGAAGGGTTTTACAAAAATAGAGAGGAAAGGGGTGCAGAAACAATGAAGGACAGGCTGACAAAAAGTGATGTGGAAAAGATTCAGGCGGAAATTGAGCACCGGAAACTGGTGGTGAGAAAAGAAGCGATTGAAGCGGTAAAAGAGGCAAGAGCGCATGGGGATTTAAGCGAGAATTTTGAGTATCATGCGGCAAAGAAGGACAAGAATCAGAATGAAAGCCGGATCCGCTATCTGGAAAGAATGTTGAAGAATGCGGTGATCGTAGAGGATCGTTCCAGGGAGGATGAAATCGGAATCAATAATACGGTAGAAGTATATATGGAAGAGGAGGATGAAACAGAAGTGTATCGTCTGGTTACCTCCATACGGGGAAGCTCTTTGCAGGGGCGGATCAGTATAGAGTCTCCTTTGGGAAAAGCATTGCTGGGGCATAAGGTGGGAGACCGGGTTCATGTGAAGGTGAACGATGCATACGGATACGATGTGGTGGTTCGTCGGATTGAAAATACGCAGGACGAAGAAGAGGATCAGATTCGAAGTTATTAGCTATAAGCTGAGAAAGGAAAAAAGATGCTGAAAATAGATACAATCTTGTTTGATCTGGACGGAACTTTGACGGATTCCGGTCCGGGCATTATGAACGGCGTGCGGTATGCGTTGAAAAGGTACGGAATGGAATCGGTGGAAGAGGCGGAGCTTCGCGGTTTTGTGGGACCGCCTTTGCAGAAGAAGTTTCAGGAATTCTGCAATATTTCGGAGGAAGAAGGGCGCAGAGCGGTTTCTTATTATCGGGAATATTACGGGGGAAAAGGAATTTTCGAAAATCAGGTGTATCCGGGGATTCCGGAAACCTTGCAGAGGTTGAAGCAGAAGGGATTCCGAATCTGCATGGCAACTTCCAAGCCGGAACATTATGCCTTGCAGATTGCAGAATATTTTCAGATTGACGGTTATTTTGATTTCATCGGAGGTAGTCTGATGGACGGACGGCGAACAAAAAAAGCCGATGTGATCCGGTATGTCCTGCAGGAATGCGAGGTGCAGGATAAAAGCCGGGTGCTGATGGTGGGAGACCGGGAACATGATATCCTGGGTGCGAAGCAGGTGGGAATCCATTCCCTGGGCGTCTTGTTTGGCTATGGAAGCAGGGAAGAACTGGAAAAAGCCGGGGCGGAACGGATTGTGGAAACGCCGGAGGAAATCGGTGATTTTTGCAGCCGTTATTATTAGAAAGCAGATCATTGAAGGATTGCTTTTGACACCTGGCTTATGCCGGATTCGTTTCGGTTCCGGATATGTCGGAAGAGCGCTCCGCTGAAATTATGGTTACTTTAGAGAGCTGAAAAATTTCCCCCTTTTTGAAAAAATGATATCTGTTTTTCGTATTTTTTGGATGTTACAATTTCTTCATCAAATAAATACAAGGGAGGAAATGAGAATGAAAAAAAGAATCGTATCTGTTTTGCTGACCGCGGCTATGATAGCAACGATGCTTGCGGGATGCGGCTCAGGAGGGAGCGGAAAGGAAGGAAAATCAGAAGCAGCGGACGGGAAAGTTACGTTGAAGATCTTTTCAAATCTGCCGGACAGAAAGAACGGACAGGGTCTGGTGGAGCAGACGATCATTGATGAGTACATGAAAGAAAACGAGAATGTCAGTATTGAAGTAGAAGCGCTTGATGAGGAAGCTTACAAGACGAAGTTTAAGGCATACTCTATGGAAGGGATGCCGGACGTTGTAAGCATCTGGGGGTAGCCCTCCTTTTTAGACGAGGTTCTGGAAGCAGGCGTACTGGCAGAACTTGACGAGGCAGATTACAGTGATTATGGATTTGTCTCAGGTTCTCTGGAAGGATTCAAGAAGGATGGCAAGCTGTACGGACTTCCGAGAAATACAGATGTAGCTGCATTCTACTATAATGAGAAAATGTTCAAGGATAATCACTGGGAGGTGCCGTCTACTTATGATGAGCTTCTTGCGTTGGCAAAAACCATGAAGGATGCGGATGTAATTTCACTGGCAATGGATGGCGGCGACGGATGGCCGCTGTCCATTTATTATTCTGATATTTTGTTTAAGATAACGGACGATTACAGGGGCGTGATCCGGAACGCAATCGAAAATGCGGATTTTTCTGATCCGGCTTTTACCCAGGCTACGGAGATTTTGAGGAAGTCCGCAGAGAGCGGCTTGTTTCAGGATGGATTTGATTCTCAGGATTATGGAACGGCTATGAATCTGTTCACAAATGGACAGGCCGCGATGTTCTATATGGGAAGCTGGGAAGCTTCCATGGCGGTCAATGAAGACATTTCGGAGGAGATTCGTACAAATATACGTGCATTTACCATGCCGGTTGTAGAAGGGGGAAAAGCAATTGCCACGGATATCGCGACAGCTACCGGCGCAGGATATGCGGTGTGCGAGAACTCAAAAGTGAAGGAAGAAGCGATTAAATTCCTGAATTTCATGTATCAGCCGGATAAATTATCCAAATATGGATGGGAGAACAGTGTAGGAATGTCGGCGCAGGATCAGACGGAATTTGTGACGGGCGATGAGACCGATCTTCAGCTTCAGTTTCTGGAAATCATAAAGGACGCGACAAATGTATCGGGAATTGCCATTAATGACTGCGGGACGTCAACGTTCAAAACATGTGTGGAAAGTGAAATACAAAGCGCGGCAAATGGCTCCATCAGTGTAGAGGAATTTTTAAGCAGACTGGAAAATGCCTGTAAATAAAATGAAACAAATGAAATAGAGAAGGGGGTTGTCGGAAAAGACTACATTTCCACAATAGTGTATGTGATTTTCGAAATATCACAACAATGTATTGTGTGGAAATGTTATTTTCCGGCAATCCCTGTGTCTGTATATTTGGGACAAAGTGTGATCCCGAAGGCTGGGATACAGATCTGGTACCGGACGGGAGGGGCAATGTGAAGAAAATGAGAGCAGCGATTGAGGATATGTCTATTCGGAAAAAAATTATATTGTATGCTTATATAGGTGTCGTTCCTCTCCTTTTTGTGATTTGTATTATGGTGACGATTTACCGTTATGTTACATCCTGCGAAAGCTATGTACAGTTACAAAAGGACGGGATCAGCTCACTGGCTTCTTCGTTGGAGATCATTCAAAAAGAAGCGGAGACTCTTTCTCTGAATATGGCCGTCAGTCAGGATATACAGAATATTTTGAAATGTCAGACTCCCGAGATACTGAATCAGGATGTAAAAATGTGGGTAAATAACGCGCCGGTACAGATGCTTGAGGAAAACATCGCGTTAAAGGGTTATGTTAAAACAATTTCTGTTTATCCCGAAAACGGGATTGTACCTTATCTCAAATGTATCGATTCTACTTCGTATATTCCAACTATGGAACAGCTCAGGGGAACTTCAATTTACCAGGAAACGGCTGCGTTGTGTGGAGAGGGTGTGTGGAGAAAAGAAGGAAAAGGAACAGGAGAGATTTATTATGCGAATCGTTCGGAAAAATTGATTTTATGCCGCGAAGTTTATGATTTTCTGGAACAGAAGCCGCTGGGATTTATTACGGTTGGAATCCAGGAAGAGAAGATTCGCTCTTTGTGCGATGCTGAAATAAAGAATGAGGAGGAGGGCATTATTCTCTATGACAGGAGAGGCATGTATATTGCATCTTACGGAGAGGTAAGCGATCAGACCAGACAGTATATACAGCAAAAGAATCTGGAAAGCAGGGATACATTTCAGGGTGAGTTTGAAGGGAAGGAGATCTATATTACAAAGGCTTCCGTTCATGGATGGTACGTAGGGAAAATTCTCCCTGAAAAGGAAATGTCAGAGAAAGGCTGAAACTGAAATATGGATCCGGATTTAAGCTGCTCATAGAAAGTAAAGAAAAGGTGGGGACAGTTGTAACTATAGAGATCCCGACAGATATAGGAGAAAGGTGAGGGGATGAAATTATTAATTGCAGAAGATGAAGATATGATTCGTATTAGCATGGAACAGTATATCCGTCTTCATACGGATCGCTTTTCGCATATTTATCTGGCCAGGAACGGGAAAGAAGCGACGGATATGATTCTTCAGTATTGTCCGGAGATTATGCTTTTGGACATCAATATGCCGGTGAAAGATGGAATTGAGGTGATGCGGGAAGTAAAGTCGGTTGGAGTTCTTCCGATGACGGTGATTTTAAGCGGATATGAAAGCTTCAACTATGCGCAGCAGGCAATGAATCTGGGAGCAAGAGGGTATATGACCAAGCCAAGCAGAACCGGTGAAATACTGAAAAAGCTCAGTGAGATGGCAGATGAGCTGGAGAAACAGAAAGGACAGAAACCCGAATATGAGAGGGCAGGTTTGGGCGGCACAGTAAACAGGGCCAGAGAATATATGAATGAAAATTATATGAAAGATTTGACATTGCAGAAAGTTGCGGAAGCAGCAGGTGTTTCGGCAAACTATCTTTCCACTCTTTTTACACAGGAGCGGGGAGAGAGTTTTGTAGAATGTTTGAATCAGATCCGGATTGAGCACGCATGTATTTACCTGAATCAGAATTATTATAAAATATATGAAATTGCATATAAAGTGGGATTTAAAGACGAAAAATATTTTTCCAGAGTTTTTAAAAAGGTGACGGGAGTGTCACCCAGCGAATATAAAAGAGCAGACAAGATGTAAACGGGATGAGAGAGAAACACAGGGCGCAGGAACATCGGCAGAAGGGGCTGTTGCAAAATAGCGAATGCACGCAATATATAGTTTAATTATAAGGAATCATACGACGATGTATTGCGGATTCTTTGTATTTTGTAACCGCCCCCTATATAGATAAATTAAAGCCATTTGCTGCCTGTCGCAAACTGTGGATACAGGACAGGTTCTTTTTCACGGATCTGGGTGTCCTCGGCAATGGCCGGCTCTTTTTCCAGATTTTTATTTGCGGTGGAGAGCATCAGCTTGATTCGATTGAGCTGGTTTACTTCGCTGGCGCCCGGATCGAAGTCAATGGCCACGATATTGGATTGTGGATAGACCCGCCGCAGTTCTTTGATCACACCTTTTCCGACCACATGGTTTGGAAGACATGCGAAAGGCTGCGTACATACGATGTTTTCCGCATGATTGTGAATCAGTTCCAGCATTTCTCCGGTAAGGAACCAGCCCTCTCCGGTCTGATTTCCAAGAGATACGAAATCGGATGCCATCTTTGCCAGGTCTTCGATTTTGGCGGGCGGTGTAAAATGCCGGCTTGCCTGGAAGGCTTTTGTGGCAGGTGCCCGGAACCATTCCAGTGCCCGGATTCCCAGATTTCCCATCATTGCTTTGGATTTTTTCATCCCCAGATGGGAAACTTTGAAGTTCTGGTTATAAAAGCTGTAAAGCAGGAAATCCAGCAGGTCCGGAACGACAGCCTCGGCTCCTTCGCTTTCCAGAAGTTCCACCAGATGGTTGTTGGCGGCCGGAAGGAATTTTACAAGGATTTCCCCGACCACGCCTACTCTTGGTTTTTTTACATCCCGCAGCGCAATCTGGTCAAAGTCCGCAATGATATCCCTGCATAGTTTTTTAAACCGGCGCCGGGAAGGGTAACTGCCGGAAAGAAATTCACTGCTGGCTTTCACCCATTTCCGATGTATGGCATTGGTGGTTCCCTCTACCGCTTCATAAGGGCGCATCCGATAGACGCACTTCATAAAGATATCTCCCAGGACAATGGCATAGATGCCGCGGAGGACCAACGGTACGGAGAGCTGAAAGCCGGGATTGTTCTCCAGACCGCTTACGTTCAGAGAAATAACCGGAATATGTGCGTATCCCGCTTTTTTCAGAGCACGCCGGATAAAGCCGATGTAGTTGGACGCCCGGCATCCGCCGCCGGTCTGCGTGATAATAACGGCCAGATGATCTGTATCATACTGTCCGGATAGGATGGCATCCAGAATCTGTCCGACTACGATCAGAGAAGGATAGCAGGCGTCGTTGTTTACATATTTTAATCCCACATCCACGGAGTGTTTGTTGTCGTTGGGCAGCACGCTGATTTTGTAGCCGGATGCCCGGAAAGCAGGTTCCAGAAGTTCAAAATGGATCGGGGACATCTGCGGACAAAGGATGGTATAATCTTTTTTCATTTCTTTTGTGAACGGCACTTTTTCAATGGAGGCAGGACGGATGGTACGTTCTGTTTTTCGCTGCTCCCGGACACGGATGGCGGCCAGCAGGGAACGGATCCGGATTCTGGCGGCTCCCAGATTATTCACCTCGTCAATCTTCAATGTGGTATAAATCTTATCGGAATTGGTCAGGATTTCGGCCACCTGGTCGGTGGTTACGGCATCCAGGCCGCAGCCAAAGGAATTCAACTGGATGAGATCCAGATTGTCTACGGTTTTCACATAATTGGCGGCCGCATATAAACGGGAATGGTACATCCACTGATCCATCACATTCAAAGGACGTTCTACCGGATGCAGATGGCAGATAGAATCTTCGGTCAGAACGGCAATCTGATAGGAGGTGATCAGCTCAGGAAGCCCGTGATTGACCTCCGGATCAATATGATAAGGCCGTCCGGCAAGCACAATGCCACGGTTTCCGGTCTCCTGTAAAAATCGAAGAGCTTCCTCCCCCTTTTTCTGCATATCCTTCCGGCAGGAAGCTAATTCCGTCCAAGCTTCATGCACGGCGGTACGAATCTCACCGGCGGGAATGGAGAACAGATCAGACAATTCTTCCGTCAGCCGGCGGGCAAGGATTTCCTCGCTTTGGAAACTTAGGAAGGGGTGGATGAAATCAATCTCTCTGTGGATGATTGCATCCATATTATTCTTAATATTCTCCGGGTAGGAGGTAACAATCGGGCAGTTATAGTGGTTGTTTGCCTCCTCAAATTCCTTTCGTTCATAGGCGACGGAAGGATAGAAAATCCGCGTGATTCCCTGGTTGATCAGCCATTGGATATGTCCGTGTGCCAGTTTTGCCGGATAACATTCCGATTCACTGGGGATGGATTCGATTCCCAGTTCATA
This sequence comes from Lachnospiraceae bacterium, assembly GCA_910574195.1. Taxonomy (GTDB): domain Bacteria; phylum Bacillota; class Clostridia; order Lachnospirales; family Lachnospiraceae; genus Schaedlerella. The sequence goes on from CAJTBF010000018.1 coordinate 32,939, forward strand.
AAGTTTCCGGTTGGATGCCGGAGAGAGCACAACCCGGAAATGGAGTTTTGTAAAAAAGGTAAACCAGAACGGATAATTTTCATACATGTTCAATACCCGTGGAATTCCGATTGTTCCACGAGCGGCCTGTTCCTCTTCCAGCGGCGTATACCCGAAGTAACGCTGCATTTTGTAATCAAACAGATTGGGCATCTGATTTTTTGATTTTTCTTTTCCCAGCCCCCGTTCACAGCGATTGCCGGTGATAAACTTCCGGTTGCCGCTGAAATGATTGATGGTCAGGCGGCAATTATTCGTACAGCCTTTACATTTTGTCATGGTGGTAGAATATTCCAGAGCTTCGATCTGGTCAATGGGAAGCATGGTGGTGCCTTCACATTCCGTGTAACGTTCCCGCGCAATGAGAGCGGCGCCGAAAGCCCCCATAATTCCGGCGATATCCGGCCGGATCACTTCACAGTCCGCAATTTTTTCCAGACTGCGCAGCACGGCGTTATTATAAAAAGTACCTCCCTGTACTACAATGTGTTTTCCAAGCTCCGAGGCGTCGGAGACTTTGATCACTTTGAATAAGGCATTTTTGATGACGGAATAAGCCAGTCCGGCGGAGATATCCGCAACGGCAGCTCCTTCTTTTTGCGCCTGCTTTACTTTGGAATTCATAAATACGGTACAGCGGGTTCCCAGGTCAATGGGATTCTGTGCATAGAGCGCCTCATGGGCAAAATCTTCCACGGTATAATTCAGTGATTTTGCAAAGGTTTCGATAAAGGAACCGCACCCCGAAGAGCAGGCCTCATTTAACTGTACGCTGTCCACCGTCTGATTTTTGATCTTGATGCATTTCATATCCTGTCCGCCGATATCCAGAATACAATCCACATCCGGCTCGAAATAGGAGGCGGCATAGTAGTGGGACACCGTTTCCACCTCGCCTTCATCCAGTAAAAGGGCAGATTTAATCAGAGCTTCTCCGTAACCGGTGGAACAGGAGTGCACAATCTCCACATCCTCGGGAAGCTGACTGTAAATTTCTTTGATGGCATGGATTGTGGTACCCAAAGGATCTCCCTCATTGTTATGATAAAAGGAATACAGCAGGGTGCCGTCTTCGCCTACCAATGCTGCTTTTGTCGTTGTGGAGCCCGCGTCGATACCGAGAAATGCTTTTCCGCGATAGGATGCCAAGTCCTTGATGGGGACCTGATGCCTGTTATGGCGCCGGATAAAAGCCTCGTATTCTTTTGTGGTAGCAAATAGGGGCTGCATGCGGTCTACCTCAAATTCCATCTGAATCTTTTCGGCCAGACGTTCCTGCAGTTCCCGCAGGGAGACTTTTATATGGGGTTCTGCGTGAAGTGCAGAACCAATGGCAGCAAAGAGATGGGAGTGATGGGGTGCAATCGTATGTTCATCATCCAACTTCAATGTACGGATAAATGCCTTCCGCAATTCCGACAGAAAATGCAGCGGCCCGCCCAGAAATGCCACATGTCCCCGGATCGGTTTCCCGCAGGCAAGTCCACTGATAGTTTGGTTTACCACTGCCTGGAAAATGGAGGCGGAGAGATCTTCCTTGGAGGCTCCCTCGTTGATCAGAGGCTGGATATCTGATTTCGCAAAAACACCGCAGCGTGCGGCAATGGAATAAAGCGCCTTATAATCTTTCGCATAGGCATTCAGACCGGAGGCGTCTGTCTGTAAAAGAGAAGCCATCTGGTCGATAAAGGAGCCGGTTCCGCCGGCACAGACGCCGTTCATGCGCTGTTCCACATTTCCGCCTTCAAAATAGATGATTTTTGCATCTTCACCGCCCAATTCGATGGCCACGTCCGTCTGCGGCGCGTAATCCTGCAAAGCGGTAGAGACCGCAATCACTTCCTGGACAAAGGGAATGTGCAGATGTTTTGCCAGCGTCAGCCCGCCGCTGCCGGTAATGACAGGGGACACCCGAATCGGTCCCAGTGTATAGAGGGCCCGCCCCAACAGATCGGAAAGGGTCTCCTGAATATTTGCAAAATGCCGTTCGTAATCGGAGAATAATACTTCGTGTTCCTGATTCAGTACGGCAATCTTAACAGTCGTAGAGCCAATATCAATTCCAAGGGTATGTAATTCATTCAAACTCATCGTATTTCCACTTCCTTTTTTATAAAGTTTTATGCTTAAGTTTGTCTTATGATTCGCAACATGTTGTCTTTCATTGTATTCTTATTACTTCCTATTAAATGTGTTCCATACCTGACAACAACCTACATTATACGACAACAATTCCAAAAAGACAATCGTGAAAGTGATGAACGTTTTGAAAAAGAACGGTTATTTTTTGAAAAATCATATAAAATCTTTGGGAATTTCATACAAAATTTACAGAAAAAAACATAACATACATTTGACAAACAAGCCATATAACGGTACAATTACACATGACAGAAAAAAGCGGACTTTCTTCTTTGTCTATCGGTATCCGGTGGGCGGCGGGAGGAAGGCAGAGTGAGGAGCGTTGGAATTTGAACTGGTTGGATAAATTAGAAAGAAAATTTGGAAGGTATGCGATTCATAATCTGACGATGTATTTGATTGGGGGATATGCGGTTGGATATCTGTTTTCCTTCACATTTCCGAATATACTTGCCTGGTTGACACTGGAGCCGGCCTACATTTTAAGAGGACAGGTATGGCGTCTGGTCTCCTGGGTGCTGATGCCGCCGTCGGGCGGTATTTTTACAACAATTATTATGCTGCTCTTATATTATCAACTGGGAACGGCACTGGAACGGACTTGGGGAGCTTTTCGCTATAATGTGTATATTTTTTCCGGAATTTTGTTTACGGTCCTGGGGGCGTTTGTTCTGGCCCTGATTCTCGGTTTGGATGTGGTTGGTTACGGGGGCTTCTTCAGTACGTATTATATCAATATGTCTATTTTTCTGGCATTTGCGGCCAGTTATCCCAATCTGGAACTGATGCTGTACTTTGTATTGCCCATTAAGATCAAGTGGATGGCATATGTCTATGTGGCTTATATTCTATATGCCCTTGCTATGGGAAACTGGATGACAAGAACCGCGATTATTGCATCTCTTTTGAATTTTATTTTATTTTTCCTTTCCAGTCGGAACCTGCGGCCGTATACGCCGAAAGAGCAGGCCCGCAAAAGAAAATTCAAAAAGCAGGTACGGCCGCATATGACTTACGCAAACGGCGCTATGCATCGATGCGCAGTCTGTGGACGGACAGAATTGGATGATCCCACGTTGGAATTTCGCTTCTGTTCAAAATGTAACGGAAATTATGAATACTGTCAGGATCATTTGTTTACTCATGAACATGTAAAATAAGAAAGAAATTTATATGCATATTACAGGGATGAGGAGGAAAGCAAAGATGAAAAGGACCAAAATTGTGTGTACGATGGGACCGGCGACAGATGAGAAAGAGGTGATGCGTAGTCTTGTTCAAAATGGGATGGATGTGGCGCGTTTTAACTTTTCCCATGGGACGCATGCGGAACAGAAGGCAAGGATGGATATGCTGAAACAGGTTCGGGAAGAGGAACATGCGAACACGGCAATCCTGCTGGATACCAAAGGACCGGAGATTCGTACGGGATTACTGGAGCAAGGGAAAAAAGTGACGTTGAAGACCGGGGATACCTTTACTCTCACTTCGGAAAATGTGATTGGAGACAGCAAAAGAGTATCCATCACCTATGAAGGTCTTGCGGAGGACGTGGATAAGGGAAAAAAGATTTTGATAGACGACGGACTGATTGGCCTGGAAGTGGTCAAGAAGGACGGAAAAGAGATTATCTGTAAGATTATCAACGGCGGGGAACTGGGCGAGCGCAAAGGGGTGAATGTTCCCAATGTGCCGGTACGTCTTCCGGCTATTACAGAAAAGGACAGAGAGGACATCAAGTTCGGTGTGGAGCAGGATGTGGACTTTATTGCGGCTTCCTTTGTACGCAATGCGGAATGCATCCTGGAAATCAAAGCGTACCTGAAGTCTTTGGGCGCGCCGTATATTCCGATTATTGCCAAGATTGAGAATGCAGAAGGGATTCAGAATATCGAGGAAATTATCCGGGCAGCGGACGGGATCATGGTGGCCAGAGGAGATCTGGGGGTGGAGATCCCGGCGGAAGAACTTCCCTACCTGCAGAAACTTCTGATTCAGAAATGCAATCATAATTTTAAGACTGTAATCACAGCGACACAGATGCTGGATTCCATGATGCGCAATCCGCGTCCTACCAGGGCTGAGGTGACAGATGTGGCCAATGCAGTGTATGACGGTACGGATGCGGTCATGTTGTCCGGTGAGACGGCGGCAGGGAAATATCCGTTGGAAGCGCTGCAGATGATGGTACATATTGTGGAGAATACGGAGCAGCATCTGGATTATGATCTCTTGCTTTCCCAGGTGGGGGATCATCTGAAATCCAGTGTGTCTACGGCAATCGGGTATTCCTCGGTATTGACGGCGGCGAATCTGAACGCCAAATGTATTATTACACCTTCTGTTTCCGGAGCAACTACGCGGTTTGTATCCAATATGAAGCCCAGACAGTTGATTCTTGGAGTGACGCCCAACGAGAGGGCGCTTCGGCGGATGTCCATTTACTGGGGAGTTACCCCGTTGAAATCACTGGAATTCAGTACGACAGAGGATGTATGCAACGGCGCCGTGGAACTGGCAGAAGTCAAACAGTATGTGGATACCGGTGATATTGTGGTACTGACGGCCGGGATGCCTTCCCCCAATGTGAAGGAAGAGATCGGCGGGGTCAGCAACATGATGCGGATTGCAATGATCCAATGACAATGAGTGAAAGTGGATGGAAGAATGAAAAAGAGATCGTAGATTTGCGGTCTCTTTTCTTGGATAGGGATATCTGATTGAAACAGTTCTTATATGTTGGCATAAAGACAGTCCGGGCAGGACGATTATTTTCCGGCTAATAAGATATATTTGTAGAATGATGAGGCGGATATGAAGAAATTAGATTGGATATTGGGCGGAATCGCTTCGCTGGCCGTGGTGGTGATTCTGCTTCTCAGCAGTTTTCAGATCGCGATGTATGCGGATTTTTCCGTGTATGAACGGGAATATGCGAAATATGAGGTGCTACGGGATTTGGGAATGGAAATGGATGACGTGATGCATGTTACCCGGGAGATGATGGCCTACCTGAAAGGGGAAAGAGAGGAATTAAGTGTGATTACTGTGGTGGAAGGAAAGGAACAGGACTTCTTTCATGAGCAGGATCGGATTCATATGGCGGATGTGCAGGGATTGTTTCTGGGAGGTTTGGCTCTTCGCAGGGGGGCCGTTATTGTGCTTGTCTGCTGTATCGCAGGGCTTTTGGTAAAAAAAGCAGATCTGCGGAAGATTCTGGCGCGAAGCTATCAGGTGATTCTGGGAGTTCTGACTGTATTGATCGTACTGCTTGGAATTGGCGTGTCGCAGAATTTTAACGCCATATTTACAAAATTCCATGAAATCTTTTTTGACAACGATCTGTGGATCTTTGATCCGGCGGAAGACTATATGATCCGGATGCTGCCGGAGGGTCTGTTTTATGATATGGTGATTCGGATCGGGGGACTTTTTCTGGCAGGACTCGGAATTCTGCTGCTTCTTAGTATATGGTTCGGCAGAAAAAAAGAAAAAGAGAAACCTTATCAGACAGCGTAAGCCGTTGTTCACCTGAAGGGCATGAATTACGGGACGCCGGAAAAGGCAGGGTTTTACGAATGGCGGAGAATATGATATAATGACACAGGCAACTGGAATCGAACGAAGGAGGAGAACGGGAATGAGTAATGTAAAACGCGTCTATGTAGAGAAAAAAGCAGATTTTGCCGTGCAGGCAAAGGAGCTTCGGCATGAAATCAGACATTATCTCGGAATCCGGGCAGTGACCGGTATCCGCGTGCTGATTCGTTATGATGTGGAAAATGTTTCGGATGAGACATTTGAGAAAGCATGCAACGGGGTATTTGCGGAACCGCCGGTGGATCTGTTGTATCAGGAAGATTTTCCGCGCAAAGAAAGTGACAGAGTATTTTCGGTAGAATTTCTTCCGGGACAGTTTGACCAGAGAGCAGACTCTGCGGAGCAGTGTATTCAATTCATCAAAGAGGATGAGAAGCCGGTGATTCGTACCGCTACGACGTATGTGGTGGAGGGGACCATTACGGACGAGGAATTTACAGCCGTGAAAAATCATTGTATCAATCCGGTGGATTCCCGTGAGACCGGTCTGGAAAAACCGGATACTTTGGTGACAGAGTTCGAGGAGCCGCAGGATGTGGCGTATTTTGCCGGATTTGGAGAGATGTCGGAGGAAGCACTGAGAAAGTTATATGATTCTCTGGGACTTGCCATGACGTTCAAAGATTTTCAGCATATTCAGAATTACTATCAGGGAGAGGAACACCGGGATCCCTCTATGACGGAGATTCGGGTGTTGGATACGTATTGGTCAGATCACTGCCGTCATACCACATTTTCCACGGAATTGAAGCGGGTGATTTTTGGCGACGGGGCATACCGGGCACCGATTGAGAACAGTTATCGGCAGTACTTAAAAGATCACAGTGAGATTTTTGCCGGACGGGAAGATAAATTTGTCTGCCTGATGGATCTGGCATTGATGGCCATGCGGAAGTTAAAGAAAGAAGGGAAACTGGCCGATCAGGAAGAATCAGAAGAGATCAACGCCTGCAGTATTGTGGTTCCCATTCAGGTGGACGGCGCGACGGAAGAATGGCTGATTAATTTTAAGAATGAAACGCATAACCACCCTACGGAGATTGAGCCGTTCGGGGGAGCCGCGACCTGCCTTGGCGGTGCAATCCGGGATCCGTTGTCGGGCAGAACCTATGTATATCAGGCCATGCGTGTGACGGGAGCGGCAGATCCCACGGTTCCGGTGGGAGAAACGTTGAAAGGGAAATTATCACAGAAAAAGCTGGTGCGTACCGCGGCAAAGGGATACAGTTCTTATGGGAATCAGATCGGTCTAGCTACCGGAGCGGTAAAGGAGATCTATCATCCCAATTATGTGGCAAAACGGATGGAGATCGGCGCGGTTCTGGGTGCGGCGCCAAGAGCCGCGGTTATCCGGGAGACCTCGGATCCGGGAGATATCATTGTACTTCTGGGCGGACGTACCGGAAGAGACGGATGCGGCGGCGCCACCGGTTCCTCCAAAGTGCATACGGAGGAGTCCATCGAGACATGCGGTGCAGAGGTACAGAAAGGAAATCCACCGACGGAGCGCAAAATCCAGCGTTTGTTTCGGCGGGAGGAAGTCAGCAGGCTGATTAAAAAGTGCAATGACTTCGGCGCAGGCGGAGTATCCGTAGCCATTGGAGAACTGGCGGAAGGACTGCGGGTGGATCTGGACCGGGTACCGAAGAAATATGCCGGTCTGGACGGAACGGAGATTGCGATTTCCGAATCCCAGGAACGTATGGCAGTTGTGGTGGACCCGAAAGATGTACCGCAGTTTCTGGCTTATGCGAAGGAAGAAAATCTGGAAGCTACGGAAGTGGCGGTAGTAACCGAGTCTCCCCGACTGGTACTGGTGTGGCGGGGGAAAGAGATCGTGAATATTTCCCGGGCGTTTCTGGATACCAACGGGGCGCATCAGGAGACGGATGTGGAAGTGGAGATTCCGGAAAAAGAAGATTCTCTGTTTATTCGAAAAGATGTGACGGATGTGCGGGGAAAATGGCTGTCCACATTGGCGGATCTCAATGTGTGTTCCCAGAAAGGTCTGGTGGAGATGTTTGACGGCTCTATCGGCGCCGGTTCCGTGTTCATGCCCCATGGCGGGAAGTATCAGTTGACAGAGACGCAGACCATGGTGGCGAAGGTGCCGGTACAGAACGGAACGACAGACAGCGTGTCTATGATGAGTTATGGATTTGATCCCTATTTGTCCAGTTGGAGTCCGTATCATGGCGCCGTGTACGCGGTGACGGAGTCGGTGGCAAAGATTGTGGCGTCCGGCGGGGATTACCGGAAGATCCGGTTTACATTCCAGGAATATTTCCGCAGAATGACGGAGGATCCCAGGCGGTGGAGCCAGCCTTTTGCTGCTTTACTTGGCGCTTATGCGGCGCAGCTTGGATTCGGCCTGCCCTCCATCGGAGGCAAGGACAGTATGTCCGGAACGTTCCAGGAGATTGATGTGCCGCCCACATTGGTTTCTTTTGCGGTGGATATGGCGACGGAGAAGGAGATCATTACACCGGAACTGAAAAAGGCCGGCAGCAAGTTAATCTGGGTGCGGATGGAAAAGGATGCTTATGATCTGCCGGTGTATGAACAGGTGAAGGAACAGTATGGGAAATTTACAGAAGATATCCGCGAAGGAAACATTCTCTCGGCCTACGTGCCGGATCGCCATGGAATTCTGGCGGCGGTAAGTAAGATGGCGTTCGGAAACCGGATGGGTGTGAAGATCGAACACAACCTGGATCCGCGGGATGCGTTTGCACCGGCCTTCGGAGATTTGATTGCGGAAGTTCCGGCGGAGGCGGTAGGAGCGCTGCATGTAACGTACACGGTGATCGGCGAGGTGACAGAAGAGCAAATCTTTGCATACGGCGATACGAAGCTTTCTCTGATCGAGGCGGAACGCGCATGGAAGGGGACGCTGGAGAGTGTGTTTGCCACAAAATCTGCAGCGAACAGAGAGGAAGCTGTGGAAGAGAAGTTGTTTTCCGCTTCCGACATGCATATCTGCAGTCATAAAATAGGGCAGCCCACCGTATTTATTCCGGTATTTCCAGGGACAAACTGTGAATATGACAGTAAGCGGGCGTTTGAGCGTGCGGGGGCCAGAGTGATCACGAAAGTATTCCGGAATTTGGATGCCGAAGGAATCCGTGCTTCCGTGGCGGAATTTGAAAAAGCAATTGCACAGGCACAGATGATTATGTTCCCGGGGGGCTTTAGCGCCGGAGACGAACCGGACGGTTCGGCAAAATTTTTCGCAACCGCATTCCAAAATGCGAAGTTAAAAGAAGCCGTGGAAAAATTATTGCAGGAGCGGGACGGACTGGCGCTTGGGATCTGCAACGGATTTCAGGCATTGATCAAGCTGGGCCTGGTGCCGGAAGGAAAGATTGTGGGACAGACGGAAGCTTCTCCCACATTGACGTACAACACCATTGGACGGCATATTTCGAAGATGGTGTATACAAAAGTAGTGACAAACAAATCACCGTGGCTTGCACAGGCGGAGCTGGGCGGCGTCTATACCAATCCGGCATCCCACGGGGAAGGAAGATTTGTGGCCAGTGACGAATGGCTGGAGCGGCTGTTCGCAGGCGGGCAGGTTGCGACGCAGTACTGTGATCCGGACGGAAAAATTCAGATGGATGAGGAATGGAATGTGAATGGTTCCTATCGGGCCATCGAAGGGATCACGAGTCCCGACGGACGGGTGTTGGGCAAGATGGCGCATTCCGAACGGCGCGGCAGATCTGTTGCGATCAATATATACGGAGAGCAGGATTTGAAGATTTTTGAATCGGGAGTGGCATATTTCCGATAAAAGATGCGGTGTTTTTCCGGAGAGCATCCTATTTTGTACGATAAGGACATTTTTCTAAAAGAGATTTTAGGAAAGTGTCCTTTTATTATACCCCGGTATGTGGAAAAGCTGCCGGCGGAAGCTTTTCTGTATGGTCAAAAACAAGTTTTAAATTCGGATCGGCTTCCTTGCAGCCGTTATAAAAATGCTCCTTTTCGATGCGAATTGTCATTTCTTCATTCTTGTCGAAAAGGAGCTGTTTTTTGTAATATGGTAACGGCATTTCGTAGATTTCCTTAATCCACGAATTCTCTATTATACCCCGCTATGTCGGAAATATACATTTTATTTCACATAATCGGAAAGTGGAGCATAATAAGCACGGATGGATAAAGAAGAAACAGGATCCACGGGACGACGGAAAAGTGCCGGCAGGACAGATATGGGAAGGGCGCCGCGATCCGATCCACACAGGCAGCAGAACAGAGCCGCTTTATGAAAAAAGAGAAGGAATGATCAGAAATGAGGGCAGAGCAGAAAAAACAGGCAGAGGATTTTATGGAACTTATGGAAACCGCGCATGACGAAATTCGAAAAGCAATGGAAAAGAAGGATGTCATAACTGCGCAGACTTTGCTGGAGGACTGCCAGAATGGAGCGGTCGCCCTGGGAAACATGATAGAAGAGACGGAAGGAGAAGGGGTTCCGACGATTCGAGTGCTCGAGGAGTATTGTGATCAGCTTTATCAGATTTATATGTGTCTGTCTTCCGGGCAGACACTCAATGCAAATAAGGCGTATAAGACGTTGCGGGGAGTGTTTACCCGGATTGCGAATAGTGTGAAGCATGATATAAGAATATCTCTGGAAGTCGTTTTTCTTCCTTATAAGGCTTCTATGTGGGATAGTCTGGAAAGTGTCTGGCAGGCGGCGAATAAGAATCCGGACTGTCATGCGGTTGTGATTCCGATCCCTTATTATGATAAGAATCCGGACGGAAGTTTTGGAGAACTGCATTATGAGGGAGAACAGTATCCAAAATATGTACCGATTGTAAAGTATGAAGCATATGATTTTGAGAAAAGAAAGCCGGATGTGATATTTATTCACAATCCTTACGATGACTGCAATTATGTAACAAGTGTTCTTCCATTCTTTTATTCAAAAAATCTGAAACGATTTACCAAAAAGTTAGTATATATTCCCTATTTTGTTTTGGATGAAATTGATCCTGACAATCCGGATGAGGTAAAGAGAATCGAAGAATTCTGCATTGTTCCGGGAGTCATTCATGCGGACAAGGTCATCGTACAGTCAGAAAATATGCGCAGAGCATATATCAGGGCACTACTGGGACAGACAAATAACACGGCAGAACAGCGCAGGTACTGGAAAAATAAGATTCTGGGACTGGGCTCTCCCAAGATTGATAAAATACAAAGTACAGGAAAAGAAGATGTGCGGATACCGGAGGAATGGCTTAAGGTGATCAGGAAACCATCCGGGGAATGGAAGAAAATCATTTTGTATAATACAAGTGTGAGTGCACTGTTAGAATACGGGGAAGAGATGATACAGAAAATGCGCCGGGTGTTTCGAATATTTCAGGAGAATAGAAAGGACGTGGCGCTATTGTGGCGTCCGCATCCGTTGAGCCGGGCAACGATAGAAGCGATGTGTCCGCAGCTATGGGCAGAGTACCAGAGGACGATGCAAAGATACAAAAAGGAAGGATGGGGGATTTACGATGATACGCCGGAACTTGACCGGGCAATCGTGATAAGCGACGGATATTATGGGGATTCCAGCTCATTGGTGACACTGTGCAGGAGAAAAGGGGTGCCGGTGATGATACAAAATCCGGAGGCATAGAAGAATCTGTCCGTAAATGTTGCAGGGAAGAAAACAGTATTATGAAAAAGCTAGAAACTTTGAAAAACAGGAGAGATTTTTTTAATTATATTGAAAATAGAGACTGCATCTGTTTTGGCGCAGGAATGCAATTAGATGAAACCTGCCTGGATGTTCCGGAACTGATCAATAAGATCGCCTGTGTGTTGGATAATAATTCGAATCTGCATGGGACAAACAGAAGGATCGGAAACCGCCGGATTCCGATTCGTTCTTCTGAATATCTGACAGAATGTAATCCGGAAAAAATGATATTAATTATAACAAGTTCTTATAAAAACGAAATACTTATGCAGTTGAATTTGGATCGCAGGTATGACGAAATTCCATATACAGATTTTTTTGATATTATGGATATGGCTGCATGGGGTGCAAAAACCCCGGATGCCGACTTTAGAAAGAACCTTGTTGAGACGATTCCCAGGACGCTTCATTACATCTGGTTTTCAGATAAACCAATTCCCAATGAACTGCAGGAGAATATTGAAGGCTGGAAAAGGCTGTGTCCTGATTATGAGGTTAAGTGCTGGAACGAAAAGAATTATGACGTAAGTACAAATAAATACATGTATGATGCTTATAAAAAGAAAAGATGGAGTTTTGTAAGTGATTATGCCCGCCTGGATATTGTGTATCAATATGGCGGAATTTATTTTGATACCGATGTGGAGCTGGTGAGACGGCCGGATGAATTGTTATTTAATGATGCGTTTATCGGTTTTGAAAGGCTTTCTACTGTAAATACGGGTTCAGGCTTTGGAGCAAGAGCGGGTTTTCCGCTTATCCGGGAGATGCGCGATCATTATGAAAATGTAGAATTTACCAATAGAGCAAATGCAAATGAAATGATTCTCTGTCCCGTTTACGAAACGGCAATATTGGAAAAGCATGGATTAAAAAGAAACGGTGATTTTCAGGTCGTTGCGGATATGTCCGTATATCCGGTTATGTATTTTAATGCAAAAAGTCTGTACAGCGATAGATTAAGAATAACAGATCGGACAATTTCGATTCATAAATGTGCATGGTCATGGGCCGGAGCGAAAAGTAAAATCAGGGAATTCAGAGAGGAAAAATAAATGGCGAAAAAATGCTATGCAATTGGAGGAAGAATCAATTTTAATGAAGATACGGTGAGTCTTTGCCATGGGATAGACATCGGGGATAAGATTATCTGGAAAATGGGGGATGACGGCGAATTTACACCCCAATATTACCGGGAGAAAACGGAGGAACTGAATAAGAAAAATCAGGGAAAACATCCTGCATGTGCTGGCTGCAGTAACCTTCGCGAAGGGAATGTAACCAGTGAAAAAATAGAAATCATAACGATTAACCCCATGTATTACTGCCAGAATCGATGCATTTACTGTGGAAATTTCCGTGGCGCAATGGAAAGCAGGTATCATCCGCTTCCTGTCATAAAACAGTTTATGGAAGAGGGAATGATTGCGGAACATTGTTTATTTGACTGGGGCGGCGGGGAACCTACGATCAGTGATATTTTTGAGGAAACATTTTTATTTTTACTGCATCAGGGATATATGCAGCGTGTGAATACAAATGCAGTCAAAATGTCGGATGTTGTTTTGCATAATCTGGACAAGGGGCCGGTCTCCTTAAGAATCTCACTGGATTCGGGCAATTATGAATCTTTTCTGGCCACAAAAGGCAGAAATCTGTTTCACAGAGTGATTTCCAATGTGAAAAAATATCGTGAAAAGACGGAGAACCTTCTTCTGAAGTATGTAATTACAAACACAAATTCAGATGAAAAGTCATTGAACGATTTTCTGAACCTGGCAGAAAAGATGAAAATAAAAGCGATCTGTATTGATACAGATATGTTGTCGTATGGATGGACGGATTATCCTGATTTGCTGCGCTTTACGGAAAAAGAACTCCATGCCGCACACTTTCTTCAGAGGAAAGCCCATGAAAAAGGACTGGATGTACAGATCGGATACGTATGGACTGCCAGGGATTATGACACGCCGAGCCGTGATTTTAACTGTATAAAAAGTATCGAAGAACTGATATTAAACGATGAACGTTATCGTCTTCCGGATTCTTTATCGGAATTCCATATTGCGAGGATACAGGAATTTTCGGCAGGGATTATGCCGAGAGTGATGGCAAGTTTTGAAACCCTGTTACAGGAAGTAAAGGGCAGACGTGTCATTCTGTATGGCGCAGGAAAGAATGGAAGAGGGTTATGGAGCGCCTTGAAGGAATTCGGAGTGAAAACAGACTGCTTCTGTGATAAGTATAAGGCGGGGCAGTACGTGGAAGGCGTACGGATTATAACCGTGGACGAGATGTTAAAAAAGCTGGATGAGGATACGATGGTTGTAATCACTCCCTGTCATGTGCGGGAAATTTTACATGAATTTAATGATAACAGATATGAGGAACTTCGCGGGAAATTATATTACATTGATGCATTCAGATTTGGCAGACAGGTATTAGAGGAAATAGAAATGAAGGAGTTCGTTTGATTATGGAGGTTATTGCATTTTATCTGCCCCAGTATCATGTGATTCCGGAAAATGATAAATGGTGGGGGCAGGGATATACAGAATGGAAAAATGTGAAGTCGGCCAGACCTTTGTATACCGGACACTATCAGCCAAGAGTTCCCCTGTATGAGAATTATTATGATTTGTCAGATGTAAGTGTGATGGCCGCGCAGGCAAAACTTGCGAAAAAGTACGGCGTCACCGGTTTTGCATATTATCATTATTGGTTTGACGGGAAAAAATTGCTGGAAAAACCTGTTGAAAATATGCTCCATACACCGGAAGTGGAGATCCCCTACTGTCTTGCCTGGGCAAATGAAGAGTGGAAGAAATATTGGTATGGACAGGGTGATGAAATTTTGATGAATCAAAATTATGGCTCGCGGAAAAACTGGGAAGCGCATTTTCAATATTTACTTCCATATTTTCAAGACGACAGATACATAAGGATAGACGGGAAGCCCGTCTTTATTGTGTACCGTCCCGGTGCGATGCGGCAGGGAAAGCAGATGATGGCATGCTGGAATAAGATGGCCCGGCAAAATGGCTTACCGGGAATCTATGTAATCGGCATGAAAAACTGGGAGTTTGAGACAAGGGCATGTGTCTGGCTGAATGCAATGGTAGATTATGAGCCGACGAAAGAGCAGCGTATGAATATTATGAAAAAAAGAATATATGATCCGGTAAAATTGCGGGCTATGTTTCATTTTGGGCTTTGGAACAGGCTCACCTGCAATGTGCAAAGTTATGCTCGAATTAATAAGGTGATGCTCAAAGCGCCGCATGCGGAGAATGAATTCAGAGGAGTGTTTGTTGATTTTGATAATACGGCCCGTTCCGGGAAAAATGGATTGATTTTCTATGGAAGCAGCCCGAAGAGTTTTGGCAGATATTTTTCGGAGCATATTCGGCTGAGTAAAGAAGAGGGAAAAAATCATATATTTGTGAATGCCTGGAATGAATGGGGAGAAGGCTGTTACCTTGAACCGGACGAAAAATTTAAATACGGATATCTGGAGGCAGTCAGAGAAGCTTTGAAAGAAAATGGTGAATGGGATGACTAAATTTTTTTGTATGCTGTGTGCGGCTTTGATCTGTACTTTTATCACAGGAAGCACAGTATGGAAAAAATATAAAGAAAAATACGAGGCTGATTTTGCGAAAGAAAAAGAGAATGTCGCCAAATTTATAGCATATTATGACCTTTTTACCAGATGGATTGCGCTGGATCAGGAGGGCAGGAGATTAAAAGATTTTTTTGAGGAAAATCATTATAAATCGGTTGCTGTCTATGGAATGAAGGAGGCCGGAGAGCTTCTCTATCACGCGATAAAAGACTGCGGCCTGGATGCCGTATATGCGGTGGACAGGGCTCCGGAACGATTAAATCTGGATCTGGATATCCGGAAAACAGTGGATGAAATACCGGACGTGGATGTGATTGTGGTGACACCGATACATTACTTTGCATCAATTCAGTCAGAATTATCGAATCTTACAACGGCTGCGATTATTTCAATAGAAGATGTAATATGGGGGATCTGATTTATGCGGGGACAAAATACCTGTTTCCTTCCACATTCATTTCCCCGTCCCGCTTAACGGGAATTCAACGGAAAGGATTGTTGCATGATGCGGTATATTTACTCATTGTCGGATATAGACGGCCCGGTGTACATATACGGTACAGGCATGGTTGCCAGGCTTCTCTATCAATATTTAAAAAGAAGAAATGTTATAATAATCAATTTTCTGTTAAGTGATTGCACGGAAGGGCGGCGTTTTTTCGGGATACCCGTTATCCCGGTTCATAAAATGCGGGACAAAGAACAGATTATTATAGCGACTTTATCGGATTTGCACCAGGCAATCGCGGATAAGTTAAATGAGCGGTTTTTGCATAATTACTATGCGGTGAGCGAAACATTTTTTTATGAAATGAGAAAGAGTCTGGTTTCAGAAAAAAGGGAAAAGGCTTCCCTGAAGTTAAGGTACAGCGAGATGAGAAAGCTTGCGGGGGAGGAAGATCAAAATCCGCTCATTGTGACGGATCATGAACTGTTTGAAAGGAAACATGCAAGGGTAATATCCGGTACACAGTTTTTATGTGAAGAGCCCGTGCTCGATAAAGGCTCCCCGTCCGGGCATCCTGTATCCGATGTGCTTTACACAGGTGAACCGTTTTCACGGTTCGATAAGGTATATATATTTTCGATAAGATGGGATTTGGACTGGAAAAGCATGGTCAGAAAAGCTTTTGCGTATTATGAGAATGTCGTTTTATCGTTCCGATATAAATTTGTTCATTTGCAGGGATATTCTTTGATTGGGGAAGCAAAAAAAAGCGGAATGCAGGTCTGCAGAACGAAACGTTTTTACCGAAGTCAGGAAGAATATTTTACAGAGGATGTTCTTTTCTTTTTTACGAAAAGAAAAATCTCGGCCATAGAGCAGGATGCATTGTGTACCGGCTGTGGACTTTGTGAATTAAATTGCCCGGGAGACGCAATTACGCTTGTTGAAAATAAATATGGTTGTAAAAAAGCGCATGTAGATCGTACCCGGTGTATAGATTGCGGGAAATGTCTGTCTTTCTGTCCGGTTTATAAGGTGGGTGTTTCAGGCGGCGTTCCGGTTACTTATGTGTACAGTGGGGAAGATGAGATCAGAAAACATAGCAGCAGTGGGGGCGTTTTTGGGACCATTGCAGCAAAAATCATAAAGGACGGCGGATTTGTCTGCGGCGCTGCCTGGAAGGATAAACTGCAGGTGGAACATTTGCTCATTGATGACCTGTCCCGTCTGACAGAATTGCAGATGTCCAAATATATTCGCAGTGATATTCGACAGGCAATGCTTCAGGTAAGGGAAAGGCTTCTGAAAGGGCAAAGGGGTCTCTTTGTCGGGTGCCCCTGTCAGGTTGCAGCGATGAAGGAGTATTTGGGGACGCTGGCAGATACCGTATATTTTATTGATTTAATCTGTTCGGAAGCGCCGTCGGGCTGGTTTTTTGAAAAATATTTTCACGAAAATACGGATCTCGATATGATAAAGTCCATTAGCTTCCGGGAGAAAGCGGACGGCTGGCGGCCGGACACGCTGGTGATTCATTATACAGATCGTGAGTCGGAAATCAGGCATATGGAGGATATTTCACAGCAGGCATTTCATAGCAGAATGATGATGGATTATGGCTGTGAACATTGTAATTATGTGAATCCATCAAGAATAGGAGATCTGTCGATCGGCGACGCATGGGGAGTCCCGGAAAACAGCATAAACTGTGAGGACAGATATGGTACCAGTATTGTACTGGTGAACAGCGAAAAAGGTACGCAGCTTGTTTCGATTCTTGAAAGGAATCATACATTTTTTAAAAGGATTCCCTTTGCATGGACGTTTAAAAACAGAACGGTCGACTGTATACATCCCCATGAAAGGAGAGACCGGTTTTATCGGGAAATTTTAACGCAGGGGTTTCAGAAAGCTTTCCATAATGCGCAATCGAATCTATATGATATAGGGCTTGTGGGAAACTGGAGTTATCCGAATTATGGTTCGGAACTGACCTATTTTGCTTTATATCATGTACTGAAAGATTTAGGGTATACAGTACTGCTCATTGAATGGCCGGAAAACAGTCCATGGAAACCTTATGGCTGTACACAGTTATTTGAGATCGAACCATATGAAAATGATGAGATCGCACAACCTGCAGAAAACTGTTTTAAAATGATGAATTACAATGAAAGATGCCGTATGTTCCTTCTGGGTTCGGATCAACTGTTGAATCCGGACCTGTATTGGGCTTTTGGACGTAGCGCCATTTTAGACTGGGTTCATCCGGAAAAAAAGAGAATCGGATATGCCCTGTCCATAGGAAGCGCAAAAGTACAGTACAGCGAGTCTGACAGAAAGAAAATTTCCTATTATTTACAAAAGTTTGACGCAGTATCCGTACGGGAGGAATCCGCAGTCCGGCAGATGGAGGATTTGTTTCATGTAGAAGCGAAATGGGTTCTGGATCCTGTATTTTTGTGTAATCGGAACCGGTACGCTGCATTGGCAGAAAATTGTACGGCGAAAAAGACGAAGGGTATTTTTGCCTATATTTTAGATTTAAATTCTGAAATTCAGGAAAAATTGCAGGAAACCGCAAAAGAGCTTGGGGAAGAGATTTACATGGTTACAGATGCGGCAAAATTGGAAGATTTCAATGAGAAAGAAGTTATTTCAGTGGAACAATGGCTTTTTTATCTGATTCATTGCAAATATTTCATTGCGGACTCTTTTCACGGAATCAGTTTTGCCATGATTTTCCACAAAAAATTTGCGGCCATAAAGAATGAAAATCGCGGGGAAACCAGATTTGACTCCATTTTAGGTATGCTGGATTTGAGAGACAGAATGCTGACCAGCGGAGAGATTCATAAAGTAAGTGATATTTTAAAAAAGGGGATTGATTATAAAAGAATCGATCAGATGATTGAGAAAAATAAGAAGGATTCCATAGAATGGCTTGTATCTGCATTAAAAGCGAAGCATCAGAATAAATATGACGAATCTGATTTTATATTTGAAAGACATAGACAAGAGTTAGAAAAGATGATTGCGGACAGGATGCAGGAATAACCGGAAAGGGGAATTGAATGTGCGGGAAATACAGACAAAGAATTCATTTTAGAGATGCATACCGGATGGATGACCAGTCGATCCTTTTTTCGGCTGTCGAGATGAACGGATTATTTGTGCAGAAATTGGATGACAATAAAGCAGAATTGCGATGCAAATTCACGGAAGAGGATGAAATGCAGGATAATCTGCATAGCCAGATCGTTATAGAAGGGGAGACGTTGTATTTTATACCTTTAGAGGGACGGGGAATCAGTAAATATGATCTGAAGACCGGAAAATTGAGAACGATTCTGTTTAAAAAGGTGGAGCATTGCAGGTTTATAAGAGCTTTTCTGATCGGAAAAGATATTTTTTTAGTTCCGATGAACAACAGTTCCCATTTTTGTGTTTTTCATACAGAAAACGAATCCTATGAACTATTGCATGCATTAGAAAACAAAATCTGGAAATACATTCCGGATGTGGAATATTGGCTGGATCCGTTTTCAGTCACTTCGAACGGGAAAACCGTCTATATGGCGCCCTCCAAAAAGAATCAGATCCTTTGCATTGATGTAGAAAATAATAAGGTTGACGGGAAGGAAATAAAAGAAAACAGCAGCATAGATTCCATGGTATATTTTGAAGAAAAATTGTATCTGTATTCTGACGGTTTAAAATCAGTCCTGAAATATGACCCGAAAAAGGAGGAACTTGCCACCCTTTTCTGCGACTGTGATCAGGAAGAGGAGACGATTTTGGTTGAGCATAAAGGGAACATCATCGGGGTTGCAAAATCTCATATTTTCAGTATGGACCCGGCTGCGGGAAAGAAAGAATTCGAGATAACTATTCCGGCCGGTTTCGGAATAAGAAATACCGGGTATAAGTTACTTGCAGGAAAAAGAGAAATGGAAAATCAATTATGGATTATGTCTGCAAGCGGCTCCGGAACATTAAAGATTTCAAATCGGAACTGTCAGATTATGGAATCCCATATTGCAGATTCTTTCAGACAAAAAATAAAAGAATATGAGAAAGAACGTCGAAAGAGAAACTTAAGAATGGTGTTGGAAACAAAGGGAATCGTTGCGGAAAAAGAGTTTGAAGAGGCAGATTTAAAAAATTTTATGGATGTGCTGTTGTCATAAAAACTGTTTTTTCTGCTTGCGAATGTAATATATGAGGGATTTTATTATGAACCGGATTAAGATTGGCGCGCCGTATATGGAAAAAAAGGAACAAAAAAGAAAAGTGATTGTGCCGGTGACGATTGTGGAAGAAGGAGTTTGGAGGAAGTCCGCTCTTTGGTATGAGGTAGATTCACAGTTCGAAAAATATCTGTACCTGGACAGAGTGGATCCGTTTGTGACGGCGGTTCTGCCTTACTGTATGAAAAACGCTTTTGATATAGAGGTGGATCAGCAGACGGGTGTTTCGGAAGATCTGTTATTTCAAATCAGGTGTATATTAATTCCCACCATGGCGATGGCCGATAAGTTCCAGGGGATAGAATTCCTGTCCGCCCCTGTCCGTGAACCGCTTATAAACGGAACAGGAGTTGCCACGGGGATTTCGAGAGGGGTGGATTCCTTTTATACCATTTTGAAATCTTTTGAGGGACCATATAAACCAGATTATTTCACGTTGTTTAATACGCAGGCTTATGGGGAATATGGCGGAGAAGCATCGGTACAAATGTTTGAAAGGGATTTCAAAATTGCGGAAAAACTATGCCTGGAATTAAACGACTTATACGGTTCTGAGGTGAAGATCCTGGCGGTTCATTCCAATATACAGGAAGTATTTCCGATCAGGATATATGATGCCGGTTCCTTCCGGGATGCGGGAGCGATTCTTCTTCTGAAACAATTGATCGGATTGTATTATTTTTCCACGACGGTTTCTTTAAAAGATTTTACCGTAAACGGAAGCTGCAGAGAATTCGAACCATGGCTGTTTGCCTGTCTTACAACAAGTGCGCAAAGGATTCAACCGGTAGGCGCGGATAAGCGAAGAATCGAAAAAGCAGAATATATTGCGGATTACCCGATAACATATAAATACTTAAAAGTATGCAGAAAGCCCCTGATGTGCGGAACAGACGGAGAGGAATATGCGAAGGACATAAATTGTACCTCATTGTGTGAAAAATGTAGGTGCACGGTATTGGAGTTCATGGCTTTAGGCAAATTACATCATTATGATAAAGTGTTTGATCTGGATTGGGTTGAAGCGCATAAAACGGAGTTGTTATATGAAGTTATAAGTAAACAAAACCAAAAAGGAGAATTAGATTTTTCGGACATATATACGATACTGAAATATCAAAATGTGATTGACGACTATATGGAGATGGAGGTAGGTCTTCATGTGGATGCTGTGTGGGATGCCCCTCCGGACAGAGATTACAGAATTCTAGAGCTGATGGATAAATTTTTTGAAAAGGTGCAGGAGGGGATGTGTATTTCCTC
Organism: Lachnospiraceae bacterium; assembly: GCA_910574195.1. Lineage (GTDB taxonomy): Bacteria > Bacillota > Clostridia > Lachnospirales > Lachnospiraceae > Schaedlerella. The sequence goes on from CAJTBF010000018.1 coordinate 54,016, forward strand.
CTGCTTAAGACAAAAAGATATCAACCGTGTAGGAGTGTATGGCTATGGCCGTTTGGGAAAGCTGCTTTGCAGGGAAATAGGATTCGATGCGTTGTATGTAATCGACAGAAAGGATACCGCCGTCTGTCATAGCCATAAGCGAAAACCGGATGATGATTTTTCGGATTTGGATCTGATTATTATTACTACAGTTTATAATGAAGATAAGATAAAAAAATATTTGTTCCGAAAGGGCGCAGGTAAAGTGATTACGTTATCCGAACTGCTGGATAAGAAATTCTCATAATGTAATAAATAGAAAAGCAGGAATGGAGATGACATGCATTATGAAATTAAAGAATACGACATATGACGGTCTGGTAAATAAAATCACGAAAAAAAATTGTCGAATTCTCGTATATGGGGCAGGCGTGATCGGTCAGATCATCGTAACATATCTGCTGAAAGAATATAAATTATACAATTACCTGGACTGTTTTATTGATGCGGATAAGAGAAAAGCAGGACAAAGCGTGACCATTGATGCCTGTCAGTATGAAATACGAACGCCGGATTATCTGGATACAGTCGGAAAGAATAATATAATCCTTATCACCAACAGTAAATTTTTTCCGGTGGTGAGTTTTCTTGACAGGATCCCGAATTTAAAAGAAATCGAAGGGTATATCATTCCGATGATGCAGATTTATAGTATGGAACATTCGGAGTCTGTTACGCTTTGTGAGCAAAGCGAACTCCCTTTGATCCCCAGGAAAATCCACTATTGCTGGTTTGGCGGAAGAGAGAAACCGGTTTTTCTTCAAAAGTGCATGGAGACATGGAAGGAAATGTGTCCGGATTACGAGCTGATAGAATGGAATGAGAGCAATTATGATGTGAACAGACACGATTATACAAAAGAGGCGTTTGAAAAAGGAAAATACGGATTTGTAACGGATGCGGCAAGATTGGATATTCTTTATGAAAATGGCGGAATATACCTGGATACAGATGTAACACTTGAGAAAAATTTAGATATCTTATTATTCCAAAAAGGGTTTATCGGCACAGAAAAATGGGGAAATGTGAATACCGGCGGAGGCTGTGGATTTGTGGCGAAGCATCCAATGCTGAAAAAGATGATTGACCATAGGGAGCGGTATCACTTTGTTTTGGAGGACGGTTCGCTGAATATGGAAACCTGCGGTATGTATGAGACAAGAATATTTTTGGAGTGTGGTTTTAAACCGGATAATACTTTGCAGATTGTAAATGATGTCACGGTGTATCCCTCCTACATAAACCATCCATACGATTATATGAGCTGTGAAATGCATAAAAAGGAGGCGACCGTCTCTGTTCATCATTTCTATGGCGGCTGGATGGAGGAGGAAGACAGATTGGATCGAAAGAATACGCAGGATAAATACCAGGCCGTGAGACGGCGGATGACGGAAGAAACATAAAAGATCATGACGGGAGTGAAAAGGATGCAGTTTCAGTTAATGGCGTCTATGATGTGTGCCGATTATGGAAATTTAGAAAGGGAAGTAAACGATCTGGACGAGGGCGGGATTGATTCATTTCATATAGACATTATGGACGGTCGTTATGTTCCCAATTTTGCAATGTCATTAAACGATATGAATTATATAGCGAGGGCTTCGAAAAAGCCGTTGGACGTGCATTTGATGATTGAACATCCGAATAACAGGATTCATTTGTTTCTGAACCGGCTGCGCAAGGGCGATACGGTTTACATTCATCCGGAAGCAGAATATCACCCGTCCGCCACATTGCAGAGTATCATTGATGCCGGGATGATTCCGGGAATTGCCGTTAATCCCGGTACATCCGTTGAGATGGTGATGGAGATGCTGCGTATTGTGAAGAGGGTTCTTGTGATGTCGGTCAATCCCGGCAATGCGGGACAGATGTATCTGCCCTATGTAGGGAAAAAGATTACGAAGCTTCTTTCCCTCAAAGAGGATATGGGATTTGAAATCTACTGGGACGGCGCCTGCAGTGCGGATAAGATTCTGGAGTATGCACCGAAAGGAGTAAAGGGATTCGTACTGGGAACGACGCTTCTCTTTGGACAGGACAGGCCCTATGGAGAGACGTTGAAGAAAATACGGAATTTGCAGTTTTAAAGGAGAGGCAGAGATTTATGAATATTGCGTTAGTTCTGTCGGGAGGGGAAGGAAAGAGACTGGATTCGGATATCCCGAAACAATACATAAAAGTATGCGGCAGGCCGATTATTTTATATTGCCTGGAATGCCTGTGTGCCCATAAAGATATTCATGGAATTCAGATTGCCGCAGGGGATATCTGGCAGGAAAGGATAAAGAAATGGATGCAAAGAATTGACACAGGAAAAAAGTTCAGAGGATTTTCCAGACCGGGGGCTACCCGTCAGCTGTCCGTTCTGCACGGACTGGAGGATATCGGAAGATATGCCGGGAAGGACGATTATGTGCTGATTCACGATGCCGCCAGACCGGTGCTCTCATCCGGGCAGATCACTTCCTGTCTGGATGCGGCCGGGAACCATGAGGGGGCAGTCCCTGTCCTGCCGATGAAGGATACTGTGTACCGCAGCAGGGATCAAAAAAGGATTACGGATCTGCTGGAAAGAAAGGAGATCTATGCAGGACAAGCACCGGAGGTATTCCGACTGGGGATTTATTATGAAGCAAACATAAGGCTTCTGCCGGAACAGATTCTGCATGTGAATGGTTCTGCGGAACCGGCAGTTCTGGCCGGAATGGATATTGCCATGATTCCCGGAGACGAGGGGAATTTTAAAATTACTACAAAGGCCGATTTAAAGCGTTTTCAGAGGCTCCAGGAGGAGAAAGAAAACATTCTGTAAAAGAGAAGAAGGACAGAAAAGCAGAAAGCAAAAAAGAAAACGAAAGGGAGAAGCAGGAAACGCGGGAGAAAAGTGGAAAATACAGGAAAAAGGAAGAAAACGCAGGAAAATAAGGAAAAGTATAGAAAAGGCAGAAAATACAGGGGAAAAGCGGAAAATGAGAGGAACGACAGATGAAAGCGTGGGTTTTACATGGGATTCGTAATATGAGACTGGAAACATGGGAGGATCCAATGCCGGCAGACGGCGAGGTAGTCGTTGCGGTAAAAGCGGCGGGTATCTGCGGCTCAGATATTCCGAGGATATATGAGACAGGAGCACATATGCATCCGCTGATTATCGGACATGAATTTTCCGGAATCGTGACCGGTTTAGGGGCGGGGGTGGATGTCGGATGGCTTGGAAAGCGTGTAGGTATTTCTCCGTTAATCCCCTGCGGGAAATGTCTTTCCTGCCAGAAAAGGGCGTATGAAATGTGCAGGAATTACGACTATCTGGGTTCACGCAGGAACGGCGGATTCGCGGAATACGCGTCGGTACCGGCAGGAAATTTAGTGGAGCTGCCATCGCAGGTTACATTTGAGGAAGCCGCCCTGCTGGAACCAATGGCTGTGGCGGTCCATGCGATGAGACGTGCCCGGATTTCTGTTTCCGATACAATCGTAATCTGCGGTCTTGGCACGATAGGACTTCTTCTTTTGATGTTTCTTTTGGAAAGAAAAAAGTTCGAAAAGGAAGTGTCCCGTCAATTTTCGGGAAAGATTCTTGCGATCGGCAATAAGGAATCTCAGAGAAGGATGGCTGTGAAGATGGGACTTCGTGAAGAGTATTATTGTGACAGCAGTGCATATCCGGTTGGGAAATGGCTGACGGAACATACGGGCGGGAGAGGAGCCAATCTGTTTTTCGAGTGTGTCGGAAAAAACGAAACATTTGAACAGGCAGTGAATTATACGGCGGTGAGCGGCAAGGTGATTTTGGCAGGAAATCCTTATTCGGATATGAAACTCGACAGAGCCGTGTACTGGAAAATTTTAAGAAATCAGCTTACAATAAAGGGCACATGGAATTCTTCTTTTACAGATGACAGGAGAGATGACTGGCATTATGTAATGAACAGGCTTGTACAGAAAAGGATTGCGCCAGTGGAATTGATTACCCACAGATTTTCTTTGGAAAGGCTGGCGCAGGGGTTGGAAATCATGCATGGCAAATCGGAGGATTATATAAAAATAATGGTTGCGGTAAATAAAACAACAAGAAAATAACTTCTTTTTTCCGGATTTAAAAAGTTTAATCACGCAAAAAAATCATACGAAAAAAATGTAAAAAGGTGTTGACATCTATATGGAAGTGATAGTATAATAGCAAAGCAAGTTGTAAAGAGACGGCTTGCAGAGAGAAAACTATGGGGTCTTAGCTCAGCTGGGAGAGCATCTGCCTTACAAGCAGAGGGTCATAGGTTCGAGCCCTATAGGCCCCATGAATTTTCGAGGTCAGATATGGCGGAATAGCTCAGTTGGCTAGAGCACACGGTTCATACCCGTGGTGTCGCTGGTTCAAATCCAGTTTCCGCTACTTGAGAGAAGAGTTTCGCAGGAGACTCTTCTTTTTCTTTTTAATCTGCTCTTTTTGTGGTACAATAAACGGGTAGCTTTCCGGAAGCGGGAAAGGGAGAGCAAAAAGTACGGAAGATACTAGAGTGTGTTTGAAAATCCAGCGTAAAATCTGATGCAAATAGGGACAACATCTTGCAGAAAGCAATTTTCAACCACGCTCTAGTTCCCACGAAAGGGGCATACAATACAGAACGGAGGAAGCGAAGCATGAGGAAGATCTGTTCCTGTTTGTTTCAAGTGCTGATCGGAATATATTTGATTTTTGTGGGCGGATATCTGGCTTACAGAATGTGGGAGGAACGGCCCGAAAATATAACATGGATGTGCGGAATTGCCGCTGTATTTGTGTTGACAGGAATGATATATCTGTTCCGGCGGGCGGGAAAGATGCTGGGAGGAAGAAAAGCCGGAAGAGAAGCAGAGCGGGAACCGGCGGAAGAACGGTCAATGGAAGGGCAGACAAAACTGCCGCTGCGGGATCCGTCTATCTTTCGGACAGCGCCGATGCCGGTGCTGGAAGAAGAGGAACCGGGCAGGTTCCCGGAGCGAAAAAGGAGACAGCGGTAGTCCGGTGTACGGCAGAGGATGAAAAAAGTCGGAAAAGAAGGAGAGAAAACATGCGGATAGGAATGGGATATGATGTTCACAGGCTGGCGGAGGATCGGGACCTGATTCTGGGAGGTGTGAAGATTCCTTATGAAAAAGGGCTTCTGGGACATTCGGATGCAGACGTATTGGTGCATGCCATTATGGATGCGCTTCTGGGAGCGGCGGCGCTGGGCGACATCGGAAAGCATTTTCCGGATACGGATTCCCGGTACAAAGGGATTTCCAGTCTTCTGCTGCTGAAGCATGTGGCAGAACTGCTGGAAGAGCATCGGTATATTGTGGAGAACATTGATGCAACGATCATTGCGCAGCAGCCAAAGATGCGGCCGTATATAGAACAGATGCAGAAAAACATTGCGGATGTATTGGGCGTGTCTGTGGAACAGGTGAATCTCAAAGCGACGACGGAAGAGGGACTGGGATTTACCGGTACGGGGGAAGGAATTTCTTCCCAGGCAGTCTGTCTTCTGGAAAAGATCACGAATTACAGCAGCTATGATGTGACGCCGGGAGAGAGGGCATGTGAGCATTGTACCGGATGTTTGCAGCGGGGAGAATGAGATGGAACTGCGAAAACTGGAATCCGGGGAACATCTGCGGACAAGAGCACTGTGGGAAAGAATTTTTTTGGAAGATACGAAAGCTTTCCTGGATTATTACTATTTTCTGAAAACGAAAGAGAACGAGATTTATGTGGTGGAGGAAGAAGGGGAGATTTATGCCATGCTGCATTTGAACCCTTATCTTCTCCAGATAGAAGAGCATACCGCACGCTGCCACTATATCGTGGCCGTAGCGACGGAAAAGACACATCGAAGACGGGGATATATGGGAAAGCTTTTGTGCCGCTCTATGCAGGAAATGTATGTGGGAAAGGAACCGTTTACATTTCTGATGCCTGCGTCGGAAGGAATTTATACTCCTTATGATTTTCGATTTGTGTACCGGCAGGAGCAAAGGGAGGTATCCCGGGGAGAAGAATCGAAAGAGTTGATGCAAGACAGATGCAAAACAGGGGGGATTCGGGAAATGATACGGGCTTTCCCCTGTTTTTGGGACGAAGAGACGCACAGCATGACGGAATTTTCAGATGCCACGTTAGGGGACGCAGGAGAGATGGCGGCGTTTGTACAGCAACATTTTGCGGGACAATGGCAGGTCTGTGCGGTACGGGACGAGGTTTACTATCAGACGCTGCTCTTCGAACAGCAGAGTGAAAACGGCGGAATCTGCCTGATGCGGGATCAGGGGGAGCTGGTCGGTTTGTTTTTGTATGCGGAGGAAGACGAACCGGAGATTCGGGAACCATTGTTTCGGAAAGGGCGGGAAGCGGCATTTCATGCGATGCTGGAACATTTACTTGACGGTGGAAAAGAGAGGGTGTCGGTGTACGCCTGGGAGGCGGAAGAGATCCCGTCGGGGCAGAGGGAGTCCTGTAGTTTTCAGAAAAAAAGCGAACCTCTGATTATGGTGAGAATCCTGCATCTGGAAAGCCTGTTTTCCTGTATGGAGGTTCGTGCGGGAGAAAAATTGGACTGTTCCTTTGCGGTGGTGGATTCGTTTCTGCCGCAGAACAGTCGAATCTGGCATTTGTCGGGAGACGGGGATACCGGGGAGAATGTACAGGTCAGAGAAACGGAGGATTCGGAAGGAGTCCTGACAATCGGAGCACTGACGAGTCTGTTGTTTGGATATCAGACGGTGGAAGAGACCGGCAGGGAGGAGCATGTGATTCTGTCCGCACACCTGGCGGCAGAATTGGAGAAATTGCGGCCGCTTCGTTCGGTATGGCTGAACGAAATCGTCTGACTCAAATATCCAGACTGTTTTTATGTCAACATGTAAGAACTGTTTCAATGAGGTTAAAAAAGCAGGAGGTCGGATATGGGAATTCTCTCTTATATAAGACAGGAAATTCAGGTAATCCGCGAACGGGATCCGGCAATCAAATCCAATCTGGAGGTATTGCTGTATCCAAGTTTCAAGGTGATTTTAAGTTACCGTGTGGCACATAAACTATATCGCAGGAAACATTACTTTCTTGCCCGCTGGATTTCGCAGAGAGCGGCCAGAAAGACCGGAATTGAGATTCATCCGGGGGCGAGAATCGGGAAAGGGCTGTTCATTGACCATGGAAGCGGTGTGATCATTGGGGAAACGACAATTATCGGAGACAATGTGACGCTCTATCAGGGGGTGACGCTGGGAGGAACCGGGAAGGAAAAGGGGAAGCGGCATCCTACGTTGAAAGACAATGTGATGGTCAGTGCGGGAGCCAAGATTTTGGGATCTTTTACCATCGGGGAGAATGCCAAAATCGGGGCAGGTTCTGTCGTTCTGAAGGAAGTACCGCCCAACTGTACGGTGGTTGGCGTGCCGGGGCGTGTGGTGAAGATGGGAGATCAGAAGGTTCCGCGTGCCGACATGGATCAGATTCATCTGCCGGATCCGGTGCTGCAGGATATCCGGGAACTGCAGGATCAGAATGAAAAACTGAGCAGGCAGATGTCTGAACTGGAAAAGCGTCTGTGTGCACGGAAGAAAAAGCACCGGTGAAGAAGCAGGTTTTCCGGCAGGGAAAGGAAGAAGCAGGGAAAAAGGCAGGAAAGAGAAAGCGAGGAAGGAAAAGGATATGAAAGTATACAATACGATGTCAAAAGGAAAAGAAGAGTTTGTGCCGTTGGAAGAGGGAAAAGTGAAGATGTATGTCTGCGGCCCGACGGTATATAATCTGATCCATATTGGAAATGCCCGGCCAATGATCGTGTTTGACACGGTGCGCCGGTATTTTGAGTACAAAGGATATGAGGTGAATTTTGTATCCAATTTTACGGATGTGGATGATAAGATTATCAAAAAGGCGCTGGAGGAAGGAGTATCTTCCGAGGAAATTTCCAAACGGTATATTGCAGAGTGCAAAAAGGATATGGAAGCAATGCATATAAAACCGGCTACGAAACATCCGCTTGCCACGGAAGAGATCGGCGGCATGATCGAACTGATCCGAACCCTGATCGAAAAAGGGTACGCCTATGAAAAGAACGGGACGGTGTATTACCGGACCAGGAAATTTCAGGATTACGGAAAGTTGTCTCACAAGAATCTGGATGATCTGCGTTCCGGAAACCGTTCTCTTCTTGTGACAGGAGAAGAGGAAAAGGAAGATCCGCTGGATTTTGTACTGTGGAAGCCGAAAAAGGAAGGGGAGCCTGCCTGGGCGTCTCCCTGGGGCGAGGGACGTCCGGGATGGCATATCGAATGTTCCGAGATGTCCAAAAAATATCTGGGGGAACAGATCGATATTCATGCAGGTGGGGAAGATCTGATCTTTCCGCATCACGAGAATGAGATTGCCCAGAGCGAAGCGGCCAACGGAAAAGAATTTGCAAAATACTGGCTCCACAATGGATTCCTGAACATTGACAACCGGAAGATGTCAAAATCGCTGGGGAATTTTTTCACAGTTCGGGAGATTGGAGAAAAATATGATCTGCAGGTGCTTCGGTTCTTTATGCTGAGCGCCCATTACAGAAGTCCGCTGAATTTCAGCGCAGATCTGATGGAAGCGGCGAAAAACGGACTGGAAAGAATCTTGACGGCAGTAGAACATCTGAAATTCTTACAGGAGAGTGCATCCATAGAAGAGATACAGGCGCCGGAGAACGAAGCACTGGAGAAAATACAGAGCTATGTGACGGATTTTGAGAAGGCAATGGAAGATGACTTTAACACAGCGGATGCAATTGCCGCCGTGTTTGAACTGGTAAAGTATGCCAACACCACGGCGGACGGAACATCCTCCAAAGCATATCTGGAGGCGCTTCTGGAGAAGATTGTCTGCCTGACAGATGTGCTGGGGCTTGTTGTGGAGAAAAAAGAGGAATTGCTGGATACGGAGATTGAAGCGTTGATTCAGGAAAGGCAGAGGGCCCGGAAAGAAAAGAATTTTGCCCGTGCAGATGAAATTCGGGAGGAACTGCTGGAATTGGGGATTGTTTTAAAAGATACGCGAGAAGGAGTACAATGGAAGAGAGCATAAGGACAGATTTCGGATGCTGCATCCAGGAAATGCTGCATCTGGAAGCCATGGACGCGAAGGTGTATTCTCCGCTTGTTCTGGCATATATCGGGGATTGTGTGTATGATCTGGTCATCAAAAGTATGGTGATCAGCAAAGGAAACAGGCAGGTGCATAAGCTGCATGAGGAGACCAGCAGTTATGTGCAGGCATCCGCACAGTCTCTGATGATGCGGGCCATGCAGGAACATCTGACAGCGGAGGAACACACGGTGTATCGCAGAGGGCGCAATACGAAACCGGTATCGGCTGCAAAGAATCAGTCGATTACGGATTACCGCAGAGCGACCGGATTCGAGGCGCTGCTTGGATATCTGTATCTGAACGGAGAATATGAACGTTTGTTGGAGCTGGTGAAGATTGGTCTGGATAGTATGGAGGGGCAGAAGTAATCTATGAAACAAAACGATACAAAAGAGTTATCCAATCAGAGGAGCAGAGATATGGATCATCAGGAGCGCACGCTGTTGATCGAGGGAAGGAACGCGGTGCTGGAGGCTTTGCGTTCCTCCAGGCCTATGGACAAGTTGTTTGTGTTGGACGGCTGCCAGGACGGGCCGATTCGTACCATCATCCGGGAGGCCAGGAAGAGAGACATTATTCTGCATTTTGTGGGAAAGGAACGGCTGAATCAGATTTCCGCCACAGGCAAACACCAGGGTGTGATCGCCTGTGCCGCGGCTTATGCATATGCCCGGGTGGAAGATATGCTGGAACTGGCGGCAAAACGAGGCGAAGATCCGTTCTTGATTCTTCTGGATAATATTGAGGATCCTCATAATCTGGGGGCTATTATCCGAACCGCGAATCTGGCCGGGGCGCACGGTGTGATCATCCCGAAACGCAGAGCGGTGGGGCTGACAGCGACGGTGGCGAAAACTTCGGCGGGGGCGTTGAACTATACACCGGTGGCAAAGGTAACCAATCTGGTAAATACGATGAAAGAACTAAAAGAGAAAGGTTTGTGGTTTGTCTGTGCGGATATGGGCGGGGAACCCATGTACGGTTTGAACCTGACCGGCCCGATCGGCCTTGTCATTGGAAATGAAGGGGAAGGCGTGGGACGTCTGGTGAAGGAAAATTGCGATTTTCTGGCCGGAATTCCAATGAAAGGGGAAATTGATTCTCTGAATGCTTCGGTTGCGGCGGGAATCCTTTCCTATGAAATCGTGCGTCAGAGGCAGTATCCGGTCTCTTCTGTTACAGACAGAGCATAAACAAAATAGGAGACGGCAGAGAAGGAGGGGCTACATGGCGGGATATGACACGATGACAGACGAACAGTTGATCCTGCGCCTGCGGGCCGGAGAATCAGAAATCATGGATTATCTGATGGCGAAATACAAATCCATGGTACGCAGGAAAGCACGGGAGATGTTTCTCATCGGCGGGGAAAACGACGATCTGATCCAGGAAGGGATGATTGGTCTGATGAAAGCGGTGCAGAATTACGATGAGGCACAGGGCAACAGCTTTCAGAGTTTTGCGGATCTTTGTGTTTCCAGACAGATGTACAGTGCGGTGGAAGCCTCCCGCCGAAAAAAGCATTTTCCTTTGAATTCTTATGTGTCGCTCTATGAAACGGGAGAAGAAGGGGAGGAAACCAGGGAAGCCCCCCTGATTGATACGATCCGTTCCGAAGTGGATAATAACCCCGAAGCATTGTATTTTGGGAAAGAGTATACGGAGGCGTTTATTGAGAATCTGAAGGTTTTGTTGAGCGGTCTGGAGAATCATGTGCTGTATCTGCATCTGATGGGAACCGATTACCGGACAATTGCAGAAATTCTGCATAAAAGTCCTAAGACGGTGGACAATGCACTGCAGAGAATCAAGGCAAAAGCAGGAAAATTGTTGAAGGATACGTAACAATTCCGTTTTCGGCCGCCCTGTTACGTAAATCTGCCTCATGGAAAGTTTGCCTGTGGTAAAGGGGCGGATTCATGGTTATGTAACGCCGCTGGCTGCGAACTGCGCAGCTGCAGGCTGAATAGTAAGAGGAATACCGGGAAGCGAAAAGGAGACATAGAGGATGAAATTTGTGATTCAGCGTGTGACGCAGGCGGAGGTGTCTGTGGAAGAGAAAATCATCGGAAAGATCGGAAAAGGATTTGCAGTTTTGATCGGGGTGTCGGGGGAAGATACTCATGAGACGGCAGATAAGTTGGTGCAGAAGATGATAAAACTACGGATTTTTGAGGACGAGAACGGAAAAACAAACCTGTCTTTGGCGGATGTGGCGGGCAGTTTGCTTCTGATTTCTCAGTTCACGTTGTATGCAGATTGCAAAAAAGGAAACCGTCCTAGTTTTATCAGGGCGGGCGCCCCGCAACATGCAGAAGAACTATATGAATATATTATTTTGAAATGCCGGGAGACGGTTCCGGTTGTGGAGACCGGGAGTTTCGGTGCAGAGATGAAAGTCAGTCTGGTAAACGACGGACCATTTACGGTGATACTTGATTCGGAAGAACTTTAGAAAAAGGATTGACAAGCTGACAAGATTTATGTATACTTATTTTGTTGTGAGTATTCTGTCTTGCAGCAGTAAGTTGCTGTCGTGGCTCAGTCGGTAGAGCGTCGCCTTGGTAAGGCGGAGGTCGGCGGTTCGATTCCGCTCGACAGCTTTAAAATGGTTAAAATGAAAGGCTTTTCGAGGATTGGAACTTCGGAAAGCCTTTTGTTATACGATATCTTATTGAATGGAACAGGAGTTATTTGTCTAAAATCGTTTCCACCGGACTTCCTTTGGTCAGCAGTGCCGGCAGATAGCGGAACGTCGCTCCATCGGTGTCGCGGTAGAGAACCGTAATTTCAAATTGTTCCTCCACGGGATGGAGAATGGGATTGACGGCAAAATCGGCACAGAGAAGCCAGGGTTGTAACTGCCGTATGATTTTCGGATCCCGGATGTCCTGCCGCAGTACCTTTTTTCGCTGTGTCTGCCGGATGTCGGAGGATACCTGTACTTCATAGAGAAGGAGAGAGAGAATCTCGTAATCTTCGGCCAACGTGTCTCTGGCAGGCAGGTTGGCGGCTTCCAGCAGATCCAGTGTTTCCGTAAATTCCGGATAAAGGAAAACAGAGTCGGATCCGCTGTAATTTCCGTCTGAAAGAGAAAGCGTCCCGACAGGGAAACTTTTCTTTAAGTCAGAAAGAGAAAATTTTTGAGCGTCCTGTTGATAAGCGGCGAGCAGCGCCTGGTTTTCATCCTCGTTCAGAGAAAGATGCCGGGAGTCTCCCCCGTTGGACCAGACAAAATGGCGGCGGCCAACGGAGGAACAGGAGAAGAGCGGAAGGTGCGTCTTCTTGTAGTTGTCTGTGTCATACACGGAGGCGAACTCTTCCAGCTGCCCGGTTTGGTAAAGCGGGTATTTCCGATAACAGGTGCGGCCGTTTTCCAGAAAATATGCCACCGCGGTGTAAGCAATGGGGGCGACACTGTTTTTGGACAGAAGAATCTGTTCGTTCTGTTCTCGCAGAGTCTGTATCCATTTCCATGCAGATTCCTTTGTTTTTCCGGTGAATTGCGCAGAGGCCAGGCGTTCTTTGCAGGCTGCGGAAAGAGGAAGCCCGGCAGGGGTCTCTGCAAGAGTCTGCCAGTCATCGTCATCCAGCCCGGAGGGAGATACCGAGATGGCGGTAAGGTTTTGTGGTTCCGGAAGGAAGTCGTCGTATCCCTGCCAGTCAAAATAATAGTTTGCGGCGATCAGTAATGCGAAGGCGAGCAGACACAGTGTTTGCCGCTTTTTATGGAAAAAAGCGTGAATATCGAAACGGAAAAAGCATTCCAGAAGTCCCTGAAATGTGAAGGCGCTGCCGGCAATTCCTAAAAAGAGCCAGAACAGGGAGCGGCCGTCTAAGGAGGCGCGCATGATGTAGCAGCCGCACAAAAGGGCGGCGGGAACCGTAAGGAATAATTTGACCGGGAATTCTGCTTTTGCAAAAACCAATATTTTGCCGCATGCTTCGGCACATCTTTTGCGGGAAAGATATACGCTTAGAGCAAGGAAGAAAAGAAGCAGAAAAACAGACAGGAGAAACGCAGTCTGATGTTCGGCAAATTTCCAGGTATCGTAGCTGCCGGCATGGGAAGAACCGCTTAGAGAGGAAAGAAGGGTAAAGGGCGAGGCGTTGACGGACAGCGCTTCGATCCAGTCTTCCTGATACCAGGTTTCGAAAAAGCGGGCGCCGTAGGTCTGAAAAATGAAACCAAAAGTGATCGGTCCATAGGCAAAAAGCAAAAGGATTCCGATCAGTGCTGCGGACATTCGCCCTACCAGAAATAAGACGAACAGAGCAGTGTGGTAGAGCAGAAAAAAGCCAACTGTACTGATCAGGATTCCGGCAGCCGTATAATAGAGCGCTTCGTCTTTCAGGCTTCCTTCTACGAACAGACAGGTGACGCGGCCGAGAATGCAGGGGAATAGTCCGATCACACATCCGTTCAGATAGCCGGCCAGGAATAACTGTGTGCGGTTCAGAGGTAAGGACAGATAAAAATCGCATGGTGTTTCTGCAAGGAAATAGGAAAATCCCTGGAAAGCACATAGAACGGCAAGAAAACCGGAGATCAGGAACCATCCCGGATTCTCCGGTCCCAGGCAGGGACTTCCCCAGAACAGGCGGGAGCCGTGCAGAGACAGGGCATAATCCAGGACGCCGGTCAGACAGAGGTAGAAGGACAACACGAAAGTCCAGAAGCGGCGATGAAAATCTTCCCTCAAATAGGAAAAGAACAGGGTAGAATGTTTCATGGAAGCGGACCTCCTTTCTCCAAAAATAAGTCTTCCAGCGTCACTTCCCGGAATTCTTCCGGGTGAAATTCTCTGGCCATGCGGATGCCCCCCTGATGAAGCATACCGATATGGGTGCAGATCTCCGTCAGTTCCTGCAGATTATGGGAAGCGATGACCATGGTGAGAGGCCGGAAGTTCTTTTCCTGTCGGAGAATTTCACAGAGTTGTCTTCTCACCAAAGGATCCAGTCCGTCAAAGATTTCATCGCAGAGCAGGTAGGGCACATTTGTGCAGAGGGCGCAAAGGATCGCGCTTTGCTTTTTCATGCCTTTTGAAAAAGTCCGTAGTTTTTTTGCAAGAGGGAGCCTGAATTGTTCATGGAGTTCCATGCAGCGTTCCAGATCAAAGTCCGGATACAGACGCCGGTAAAAAGCGGCCATTCTCCGTGGGGTGGCATGAAACAGGTAATAGGGAGAGTCCGGGAGATAAAACAGCTTTTGCTTGATATGGTCATTCTCATAAACCGGCTGCCGATCCACCAGAATCTGCCCTTCCTCCGGTTTCAGAATTCCGGCCGCCATTCGAAGAAATGTGGTTTTTCCGGCTCCGTTGGTACCGACAAGTCCATAGACGGCTCCGTCCGGTATGGAAAAGCTTACCTGGCGAAGAGCCGGGAATGTATCAAAATATTTGGTGATTTCCTGAATTTCGATCATAGGGTTGTCTCCTTTTCTTTTCCTATTATAGCCTGATGTAAAATCATTGACAAGATTTGTTTCTCCATATTGTTTTTGCCAGGGGAATATTTTACGCTAGATAAAAGGGAAAGTGGCGTTTGGACAGGAGACTATGGGGAGGGAACAATGCGAGAATTTTCAGCCGGTAAGACGGCGGGAAAGAGAGGGAAAGAGGAAAAGGAAAACAGGAGAGGAAGTACGACAAATTTAAGAAAGGAGCAGTTGGTGCCGCTGCATGACGCGTTGGAGAACCTGATGCGGTTTGTGAGGGAAAGGCAGTGTGGAAGAGCACCCTATTTTTATCGTTATCTGGATTACATGAAAAATAATATTGAGATCTTCCTGTATATTCGGGGGAATCCGGAGGAGGATTTCAGATATTTGGATAAAATCCTTTGCAGAGACTGGAATGCGGCAAATGATATGTACATTGGAATTCCATCCTGCAAATGGTTTGAGAAGGGTCCGAGGGAACCGGCTATGAAATATCTGGAATTATTGGAGGAAGTGAATCAATATTTTGTACAGGAGCAGGACAGGGAGGAGGGAACCGGGTTCTGACAAAAGACAGGAGTGCGGTTGTTCACACCATGTCGGCACTGTGCTGCCTGGTGGCGGAGGATACGCATTGAATAATAACTTCTCGGAATCTCAATGAATGAGATTCTAACTGAAAATTGACAACTGAATATTGTACAGGAAAAGAAATTTGAGAAAAATGGACATAAACATTAGACATAGCGGGTACTATGCCTTGAAAAATCTTATGGAATCGCTTAAGATATCATTATTAGGCGGCTAATCCTAATAATGATTCTTGAAATGCCTCGACAGAGGGCATTTCCCAGGCATCAAGGTGTTGGAGCATCATGATGCCGTAGAGGCGGCAGTACCACATCTTTGTAGAGCGGTGCCTGCCGTCTTCTAATTTATAGTCCTCTTTCTCACGCTTGTTGGAGCGCTCCACGGAAGTTCTTCTGCCATATTCCTTTTCCTATGCTTTAGAGTCCCTTGGCGGTAGGTTAAATAACCTTGGGTTGTCATCGGTAAAGATGTGTACGGTTCTGCCATATTTCGCCGGTGAACAGGGATGTTCACAGAAACAG
>CAJTBF010000019.1 GCA_910574195.1 Lachnospiraceae bacterium
TCTCTCGTCCTCTCTTACCAGAACGAGGGGTGCATCTCTTTGATGCTTCTTTGTTCTGAATTCATTCTCTTAAGAAATTTTCAAGGATTGTTGTCTATTGTTTAATTATCAAGGTTCGGCGCTGCCTCTCTCGAGTCAGCTTAGACATAATATCACATCCCCTTTCCTCTTGTCAACATCTTTTTCTATTTTTTTACATCTTTCTTCCGATTTTCTTTTTTTTACGCTTTTCGGTTTTTATTTTTCGCTTTTTTTTCGTCTTTCCTGTTCTTCATTGTTTCGGTTTTTCCAAAAAAAGAAAAATCCCGCTATCACCAATAGACAAATTACAACACGTCTCACGGTCAAATGATACATTTCCTTGCGCTCTTCTTGTCTTTTCCGTTCCGCTGCTTCTGCCTTTTTTACAGTCTCCTCCAGAGCCTTCTGTGCCTCCTTCTCTGTACTTTCCTCATAAAACACATCAAAATCCAATTGATACTCCATCAACTCCCGAATCAAATTTTGTCCTGTCCGGTTTGGATGCAATCCATCGGACTGTATATAGTCTTCAATACCGGATCCCAATAACTCTACCACTCGATATCCATACACACGGGCATTTTTATGAATGATTTCATTCATTTTAGAAATCACACTTTCTATCACTGCATTTAACGTTCCCGGCAGCTCTCTGCCTGCCATTGGATTATAAATCGTGGTTACAACCATCTGCGCGTCTGTTTTTTTATGAGCGCAAATACACTCCATTGTAGCGTCCCAGCGCTGAGCAAAAGAATCATAATCCCATGCACTGATTGCGGATACTACGTTTACTAAAAGCAGTGGATTCTCTGTAATTCCTTCCTGAAGTGCAGACACTGCCTCATCGGCTGTATAAAATTTTGTCTCTGTATTTAAAATTTCTCTGGATACTTTTTTAAATTCCTGCAGCAGATCATTCGCACCAATTGTCAATGTGATTAAGTCTGCTTTTGTAATCTGTTCTATCACAAAAGAATCCTGCAGAATCTTTTCATTTAGCTTTTTCGATGTCAGCCCGTTTTTTGCAAAAGAACTCAACTCCACATGCTTCCCGCTGATTTGTTCCAGATCTGCTGCAAGCAGTTTTGGATAACCAACCACCTCCGCTTCATTCTCTCCATAATATCCGTTCGCGATACTATCCCCCAATGCCGTATAATAAATCGCTCCTTCTGCATCGATTTCCTGCATTGCCTTTTGTTCTTCTACCCCTGATATGGGTTCTGATAAAAGTTCCGCTCCAAAAACATGCTCTGACAGGCAAAGGCACCATCCGGCCCATAAAAAAAGAACTACTCTTTTTAATTTTTCTTTCCACATTTTCCTTTTCTTTCTATCCCTCACCCTGTCCGCTCTTTTCCTTTCTTTTTAAAACTGCCTGCCATGAAAAAACATTTCATAGCAGGCAGTTCGTTTATATCATATTATCTATAATACCAGTGACGGTGCAGAATATACTCTGGCTGCCAGTTCACTGTCCAGCATATACAGGCTCTTCGGGTCATCTCCAAATAATGCAAAACGCTTTACAAGATTATCTGCATTATTCTCCTCCTCACCCTGCTCTTTAACAAACCAATCAAGGAACTGCATTGTACGGAAATCTTTTACTGAATATGCTGCATCATAAATCGTATGTATCAGACCCGTTACATACTGCTCATGCTTTAATCCTTCCTCCAAAACTGCCTTTGCACTGGTCAAAGCAACCGCCGGCTTCTCAATTGCTTCCAGCACCGGTCTTACTCCATTATTCTGCAGATACTGTATAAACAGCATGGCATGATCCCGCTCCTCCTGTGCCTGAATTTTGTACCAGCTTCCAAATCCTTCCAAACCTTCCTCATAATAGTAATTGGAAAAATCCAGATATAAATACGCGGAATAAAATTCCTTATTAATCTGCTGATTCAACAGCTCTACTACTTTCTGATCTAACATAATTCTGTCCTCCTTTGTATTTTACCTATTTTTGAAATGTTGTATCATAAACTTTCCAAAAATATATTTTGACCGTTCTCTATTATACACCGTTATTACTTCCCTGTAAACCAATATCCATGCTCCCCGACCGAAATCCCTCTAAATCCAGTGTTATATAAGAATATCCTAACCTTTTCAGTTGAGCCGCAATCTTTTCTCTGTGAGATAAAAGCTTTGGAAATGCTTCCGGATCCACCTCAATCCGTAAAATCTCGTCATGAACCCGCAATCTCACATTATAGAATCCATATGCTTTCAGAATCTGTTCGCCCTGCTCTACCCTTTGAAACTTTTCATAGGATAATCGAGTCCCGTAAGGAAATCGGGTAGCCAGGCAGGGGGCTGCCGGACGATCTGATACCGACAATCCATATTCTGCCGCAAGGATACGGACTTCTTTCTTCGTAAATCCGGCCTCCGCCAGTGGACTTTTTATACCCAGCTCCCGGATCGCCTTCAGTCCCGGACGGTACATGTGCAGATCTTCTTCATTAGTTCCTTCTAATATAGTAGAAACGCCTCGTTCCTTTGCCACATCCAGAATCCGGGAAAACAAGTGTTTCTTGCAAAGATAACACCGTTCCTGCGGATTGTCGAAAATTCCCGCCTCTAAAAGTTCGTCCACTGGAACAATCAGGTGTTGTACTCCTATTTCGGCAGCTACTTTTGCCGCATTTTCGATCTCTTTCACCGGATGAAGCCGTGTTTTCATGGTCACGGCGTATACTTTTATATTGGCTTTCTTATCCTCTCCGGAAGCAGAAGACTCTGCCGCTTCACATACGATCCGAAGCAAAAGACTACTGTCCACTCCACCAGAAAATGCGACCATGCAATCCGATTTTATATATTCTTTTATCCTCTGTTTTAGTCGTTCTTTTTTTTCTTCATAACTCATCCGTATTCCGCCTTCCCGGAACTTACTTCTATAACCTTTCACCTTTTGGTACGACGAAAAACCATCCTTTATGGTATCGGCCTATAACCACTGTATTCTTTTCCCCGTCAAAACGTTCCCGTTCTATTCGATATTGTCTGGAGCGTGTTTGGAAATTGCTTTCTGTACTTCCTGATACGCCTCCTGATAAGAGACTCCACATTTATCCGCAAGTTCTGCCACTGTTGCATACTCCGGATAGTAACGCTTTTCTCCGTTTGGAAGCATACACACTTTCACATCTGCCTCTCCAAATTTTGTCTTTACCCTGCGAATCTCCCGTTCCAGCACAGTTCGTTCCATCTCAATCCGACGTACTCCGATTGTCGTAGTCTCCCGGAACAAAATCCGCTCCATTTCTGCAATCTTTTCTTTATCACACAGCACATTCAACTGGTATGCCGGACGATTTTTTTTCATAAAGATTGGTATATAATATACGTCCCTGACTCCCGCCTTCAAAAGCCGTTCCATCACATAACCCAGTGTCTCTCCGCTGCAGTCATCTATATTTGTTTCCAGACAGTAGATCCGCTCCTGTACCGCCTCTCTTTTTTGTACCTTCTTCACCAGCATGGCCCGCAGGATACTCGGTCTCTCATAAGCTCGTTTTCCTGCCCCCATTCCAATTTTTTCAACAAGGAATTCCCCCGGCAGATGATCCGCAGTCCGCACAGCGGCTGCAATCGCCGCACCGGTGGGCGTTACCAATTCTCCATATGTATCCGTTATATGCAGCGTCAATCCATGCGCCTGCACGATATTCATAACTGCCGGTACCGGCACCGGAATCTGTCCATGCTGGCACCGGACAAACCCTTGTCCTTCGCAGAGCCTGGGTATCACCACCTCAGAGATACCCAGATTGTCCAAACATACAGCGGCTGCGACAATATCCACAATAGAATCCACCGCACCGACCTCATGAAAATGTACCTGCTCCAAAGAAGTGCCATGTGCCTTCGCTTCCGCTTCCGCCAAAATCCGGAAGGTACGTTCTGCAATTGCCGCCGCTCTTTCCGTCAGATCTGCTTGTTTGATAATTTCTAAAACTTCTTTCAAACCACGATGCACATGAGAATGTTCCCCCCCCGGTTCCGAATTTTCATGTGGGTGGAAATGAGAATGCGCTGTTGTCTCCGCATTTTCATGCGTATGTGAATGGGAATGCATTGCTGTCTCCGCATTTTCATGCGTATGTGAATGAGAATGCATTGCTGTCTCCGAAACAGTTTCTTCTGATTTTACATTTCTTCCGTATAAATATGTCATATCATGATCATGATTCTCCAAGGCCGTTTCCAATTTCACAAGAAAATCGCAGACATCCAATCCGGATTTTTTTACCCGGCTGATTTCAACCGAAAACCCTTTCAGAGGCAGACTGTCGATTGCCGCTTTTACCCTCTCTTCATCCGCACCCAAATCCAACAATGCCGCCGCCACCATATCACCGCTGATACCGGAAGCACATTCCAGATATAACACATGTTCCATATTCTACTCCCCCTTCACCGCAAGCCTGTTAATTTGCGTTGCTATATAACCGGCCCCATATCCATTGTCAATATTTACCACTGCAATTCCATTTGCACAGGAATTAATCATTGTCAGCAGTGCAGATAGCCCGTGCATACTGGCCCCATATCCTATCGAAGTAGGTACCGCAATAACCGGACGGCTGACCAACCCTCCAAGTACACTCGCCAGGGCACCTTCCATTCCCGCCACTGCAACGACACAATTCGCACTTTGAATCTTGTCCAGATGAGACAGCATCCGATGAATCCCACTGACACCTACGTCATAAATCCGTTCTACACCTGCCCCAAAATATTCCGCTGTCTGCGCCGCTTCTTCCGCCACCGGAATATCCGCCGTCCCTGCCGTACAAACTGCAATCTTTCCACATCGTTTTTTCCCTGGTTTCTCAATTTTCAAAATATGAGAAATTTCATCATACGTCACCTGTGGCAGTACCTCTTTCACAACCTCATATTGATGCAAAGAAGCTCTTGTGCCGAATACTTCCCGATGTGCTTCATATAGTCTCTGGTAAATACTGGTCAGATGCTGATCTGCTTTTCCGCCGCAGAACACGACTTCCGGAAATCCGGACCGCCTCTCTCTGTATGTATCCAACTTCGCATATCCCATTTCTTCATATGCCTTTTTCTGAAAATACTGTTCTGCCTCTTCCACGGACATATCACCGGTTTTTACCTGATTCAAAACATCTCTTGCATCCATTCCTTACATCCTCCCCTGATCTGCCCCGCCTTTTTCATTTCTATTTTTTATCATACTCTTAAGAGTCAACTATCAGTCAAGCCCTTTTGAGAAAAACAGGGCGCTGCTTCATAGAGGATTCCTGATCTATGGAGCAACGCCCTTCTCTCTTTCACTCAAAGTTTCGGCATTCCTGCAAAACCTGCCTGAAGATCTTCATCCGTTGGAATGTAGTCTGCCATCTCCCCGTTATGGAACTTTTCATATGCTACCATATCGAAATATCCGGTTCCTGTCAATCCAAAGAGAATTGTTTTTTCTTCCCCTGTTTCTTTACATTTCATCGCTTCATCAATTGCCACACGGATTGCATGACTGCTTTCCGGAGCCGGGAGGATTCCTTCCACTCTTGCAAACTGTTCTGCCGCCTCAAATACCGCAGTCTGCTCCACGGCACGTGCTTCCATATATCCCTCATGATATAACTGAGACAATACAGAACTCATTCCGTGATACCTAAGTCCTCCCGCATGATTTGCAGACGGGATAAAGCCACTTCCGAGCGTATACATCTTTGCCAGCGGGCATACCATACCGGTATCACAGAAATCATATGCATATACCCCACGCGTCAGACTTGGACAGGATGCCGGTTCCACCGCAATAAACTGATAGTCTGCCTCTCCCCGCAGTTTTTCTCCCATAAACGGGGAAATCAATCCGCCCAGATTAGAACCACCCCCGGCACATCCGATAATCATGTCCGGCTTGATTCCATATTTCTCCATAGCAGTTTTTGTCTCCACTCCAATCACGGACTGATGAAGCAACACCTGATTCAACACACTTCCCAATACGTAACGGTATCCTTCCGAATGTGTCGCCACCTCAACCGCTTCCGAAATCGCACAACCCAAACTCCCTGTCGTTCCCGGATGTTCTGCAAGAATCTTGCGTCCTACTTCTGTTGTCTCGGAGGGAGACGGTGTCACACTGGCGCCATAAGTACGCATCACTTCTCTGCGGAACGGCTTTTGTTCATAAGAGCATTTCACCATAAACACCTTACAATCCAGATCCAGATAAGAACAAGCCATGGACAGCGCAGTCCCCCACTGGCCTGCTCCGGTCTCGGTAGTTACTCCTTTCAACCCCTGCTCCTTTGCATAATAAGCCTGCGCAATGGCAGAATTCAACTTATGACTGCCGCTGGTATTGTTTCCTTCAAACTTATAATAGATCTTTGCCGGTGTCTGCAGCTTTTCCTCCAGACAATATGCACGCACTAACGGTGCGGGACGATACATTTTATAAAAATTCCGAATCTTTTCCGGGATTTCAATATACCGGTTGTCATTATCCAGTTCCTGTTTTACCAGTTCCTTACAAAAAACACCTTCCAGTTCTTCGGCCGTCATCGGTTCATGAGTTCCCGGATGCAGAAGCGGCGCCGGTTTATTCTTCATATCGGCACGAACATTATACCATGTGTTTGGCATCTCACTCTCTTCGAGATAAATCTTGTACGGAATCTTCTTTTCACTCATTGTTATGTTCTCCTTTCTTTTCCTGGGATAAGGGCTCTCGAGAAATCTAAGCAATCATAAACCTCTCCCCGCATACAAACAATATACAAAAAACCCGCTATTGGCAGCTTTTCCGTATAGCATAAAAAAACCCTTATCCCTCACAATAAAATAGAATTATTGCAGGGACAAGAGCACTATGAATTCCATCTTCCATGACTCCTGCGGTGCCACCCGGCTTGACGCCAAAAAAGCGTCCACTCATGCATACTAACATATGCGTACTTTGATAACGGAGTATTCTCTCCGGCTCACCTACTACTTTTTCAGTTCACCCTCAGAAGCCCATTCCTTCCTGCCCGTACCGCCGCAATCCCACCACCTGCGACTCTCTGTGCGTCAAGAACAAAAAGTACTTACTCTTCCTCATCGGTTTTAGAAAACTCTACCACACCTTCTACTTGTTTGTCAAGTCTTTTCTTTTGCAAGGTTCTGACATTCACACCGTTCACCTCAATATGATCATCCACTGCAATCACCAGGCACTGTCTTCCATCAATCATACGGGTTTCTACCAGATCGGCCCTTTCCGGGTTTACCTTTATGATTACATCCGGTGTTTCGATACAAAACTTCCTTACTTCCGCGATATTTTCTGCCAAAAATGATGCTTTCTCTCCTGCCGCCGCTTCATAATTCTGTTCAAAAAATTCCATATTTTCCGCCGGGGCTCCGCTCTTTTCCAGGATTTTCTTCACATCCGTCCTGTCCAGTTCCAACGGTTCCGGCTCTTCTTTGTGTTCCTCCATCATCTCATGCAGCGTATCGTGAATATTGCGTACAATCTCATAGTCCCCATTCTCTCCCAATGTCTCTTCAATCAATGTTTGAAACGTTTCCTTTTGTACATCCGCAGACATCGGCATTCCGGCTCCAAGTACCTGCTCAATCAGTTCCGGTTGTAAATCCTGTGATTTCTTTGTATAATACAATATACTATGTAAATCCGTATTCCGGTCATGAAATGCCGGAAACAAAAATCCCTTATCCGGCATCTCTACAATCCAATCCCGGATTCGATCCTGCACCCTGTTATCTTCCGCATTATACGACAAGCCGGCTTTGGAAAGCGTAACCGGACAAATACTGCACAGGATATATTCATACACATTCTCTGATGCATCAAACATTTCCAGATTATCCGAAGATTTTCCCGGCACATCATACATACCATGAATCAATACAATGTAATAATTCCCTTCAAATATATAGTTCTCGATCACCAGATCATAGAACTCTTCCAAAAGCATATCATCTTCTAATCTGCTGTTTTTCAGCTTCAGAAGAAATTCCTGGGTTCCTCCCGGCATCTCCTGCTCTATCGGGAACTCCATGTTCAACATATTTCGTCCAATTCCACCGGATAATGTCTTTTTAAAAATATCAAAATATTTAAAGGTTTCTTCCTCCGGCAAAGACAAAAACGCTTCCCTGGACTGCATCCGTTTGTTTTTTTCATGATCCACATAGCAGCCGCAGATCTTAGTTATTGCACAATTGGCCGGAGTAAATTGCTTCCTGATCTCCAATACTTCCTTCTTATTCATTCCTCTTCCCTCTCTGCTTCCGATGAAATTCAACCATATAAAACATATTTTTATCCCAAAGGACATTCCTATCAAACGGTTCCTTTTTTATCTGTTTTATAGGACAAGGTTATTTTACAACAAATTTCATGAGAAAAAAAGTATTGATTTTCTTTCCTCTATCTTTTTCTATTCTTCCTGCCGGCACGCAGATGTACAACAAGCAATCTCCGTCTGCGCCGGCTCATTTAAAAGCCTTCCCTGATAATCGAACCGGGAGCCATGGCAGGGGCAGTCCCAGCTTTTATCTTCTTCATTCCATGCAAGCTGACACCCCATATGCGGACATTTCAGAGATACGATAAATACCTGCCCCTCTTCTGTCCGATAAACACCCTTCTTTTCTCCGTCGTATTCTATGATTCCACTTTTTCCCGGCTTAATCTTCGCAAGCGTTTCTCCTGATACGGGAATTCTTTCCTTTACCAGATTTACTGCTGCATATACGCCTTCCTGCAAAAACGGTTTCACAGATGTCATCACATGAAGTCTCTGCGGTGAAAATACTTCTGCACAGGTATTTTCTCTCCCACAGATCTGATCTGTCAGAATCATTGCTGCTGCCATAGAAGAAGTCATTCCCCACTTTCCAAAACCGGTAGCAACAAACCAGTCTTCTGTGCCTCGGCCAAATTTTCCGATATAGGGAATTCCATCCAGAGTCATACAATCCTGTGCCGACCAGGAAGCCTTTTTTTTCGCATCCGGCCAATACTGTTCCGCCCGGTGCATGAGGGATGCATATTGCCCTCCGCATGGATTCTCTCCTGTCCGATATCCTTTCCCGCCCAAAAGCAGCAAATCCCCCGCCGGGCGAAAAGATAACCCTTCCGCGTCAATTCCCAGATACATGCCCCCTATATTACCGGCATGCTCCAGCGCCACCACATGGCTTCGTTCCTGATGCATCCGCAAAAAGTAATATCCCGGCCGGATTACAAAAGGATAATGACAGGCAAAAACAATTTTTTCCGCTTCCACTCGTCCATGATCCGTCAGCAAAACATGGGAATCGGCCCGCAGCACTCTTGTTTTTTCGTATACCTGAATCTCTTCTGCAATTGCCCGCAAAAATTTCAATGGATGAAACCGGGCCTGATCTGAAAAATATAATGCACCTTCCACCGGAAAAGGTAGTTCCGTTTCTTTTTTCCATTCTGCTGGAAGCCCCAATTCTTTGACAATATGATATTCATCCCGCAATGCCCTGGTCAGTGCTTTGCTCTGCATCTTTTCCTTTTCTGTTTCTGCCTGCTTTATATATAAACAAGACGGACATTCTGTCCATTCACAATCAATCTGGTATTTTTCTATCAGAATCTCATACCGTCTGATCGCCTCCTGATTGATTCTGGCATATTGTTCCGCCTTCTCTCGTCCTGCACATTTCATTAGTTTTTGATAGATCATATGATGCTGAGAAGTGACTTTTGCCGTCGTGTGCCCTGTCTGCCCGTTTCCGATTCGATCTGCCTCAAGAACCACACAAGAATGCCCGCTTTGCTCCAAAAGATGCGCTGTCAGGATTCCGGCCATTCCCCCGCCTACAATTGCAATTTCCGTGCGGATATCATTCTGCAACACAGGCCGTACGGGAAATTCTGTCGTCTGCTGCCAAATCGATTCTTTTTCCATCATTTCTAATCGCCTCCATCCTTCAATCTATCAACCTTTTCGATTTTCTTGTATAAGATATAGCATGTGCGCTTTCGCGGAAAATATCCCAGGTATCTCTCATTGACAACTTTTCCGATACTCCGCCTTCAAAGTCCCTGCATACATTTTTGCAAACAGAATACGGGAGACTATGATATAAATAATGCCATGTGAAAAAGTATGTTCTCTTCTCCACATGGCATACGACAATTCATTTTTCGGCTATTACAGAATCCGCCCTCTTTACAGGTTCGTCCATGTCAAAGAGAGTAATTTCCGGTCTGTCCTTTCATTTTTTCCCTGTTTTCAATATTCGATTGGCATTTTCGATCCGTTCTTTTGACGGCGGCTCTATTCCCTCCAGAGGATATTCCATCCCCAGTTCTTTCCATTTATAGACTCCCAGCGTATGATAAGGCAGCACCTCCACTCTTTCTACGGATTTTAACGTATCAAGAAACTCCCGCAGTTGAAGCAGCCAGATATCCTCGTCACTGTGTTCAGGTACCAGTACATGACGAATCCAGATTGGCTTGTTTCTGTCCGACAAATCTCTTGCCAGTTCCAGAATATTTTGATTGGATTGTCCGGTCAGTTCACGATGACATATTTCATCTATATGCTTGATATCCAGAAGCACCAGATCCGTGTACTGCATCAATTTTTGAAACTTTCCAAAAAACGGTTCTTCTTTCGTATAAGAACTTCCGCTGGTATCCAATACCGTATGAATCCCCTGTGCTTTTGCTTTTTGGAATAGCTCTGTCAGAAAATCAATCTGCAAAAGCGGTTCTCCGCCGCTGGCCGTAATTCCTCCATTGTTGCCCCAATAGGGACGATATCTCACCGCTTTTTGCAATAGTTCATCCGCTGTATAGGGGGTGCCTGCTCTCTGCCTCCATGTATCCGGATTATGACAAAACCGGCACCGCATGGCACATCCACTGAAAAAAATGACATAGCGCACGCCTGGTCCGTCTACCGAACCAAAGCTCTCCAGGGAATGAATCCAGCCTGTTAAGACTTCTCTCTTATTCGTACTTTTCTTTTTCACTTTCTCCTCCTGCTCCCATCCGTCTTTTATCCCCCTTGTTTGACATGTGAAACTTTCGTCTCTTCGTCTGTTTTTCACATTCCTCCATGACAGGTTCTGGAAATCACATCCATCTGCTGTTCCCTTGTCAAATCAATGAATTTCACCGCATATCCGGACACACGAATGGTAAAATTCGCATATTCCGGTTTTTCCGGATGTTCCATGGCATTTATCAATTTTTCCACCCCAAATACATTTACATTCAAATGATGCGCCCCTTTGTCAAAATATCCGTCCAGAACCCGCACCAGATTCTTTTTCCGTTCCTCATCCATACTTCCCAGCGTATCCGGACTGATCGTCTGCGTATTGGAAATTCCGTCCAACGCCAGTTCATAGGGGAGTTTCGCCACAGAATTCAGGGAAGAAAGAAGACCATTCTTTTCGGCGCCGTACGAAGGATTTGCCCCCGGTGAAAGAGGTTCCCCGGCCTTTCTTCCGTTGGGAAGTGTCCCCGTCGCTTTCCCGTATACCACATTGGAAGTAATCGTTAAAATCGACGTGGTCGGCTCTGAATTCCGATAGGTATGACACTTTTTCAACTTATGCATAAACATTTTCAAAAGCCGGACTGCCAACTCATCCACACGGTCATCATCGTTGCCATATCGCGGGAATTCTCCCTGCGTATCAAAATCTACCGCCAGTCCGTCTTTATCACGAATGACTCTCACCTTCGCATATTTGATAGCACTCAGGGAATCTACCACATGGGAGAAACCTGCAATTCCCGTTGCAAATGTCCTTCTCACATCTGTGTCAATCAAGGCCATTTCCGCCGCCTCATAGTTATATTTGTCATGCATATAGTGAATCATATTGAGCGTATCCACATACAATTTGGACAGCCAGTCCATCATTGCGTCATAGCGTTCCATTACTTCCTCATAATCCAGATATTCTGAAGTAATCGGACGATAGGCCGGCCCTACTTGCTCCTTTGTCTTTACATCAATCCCCCCGTTGATTGCATACAACAGACATTTTGCCAGATTGGCACGCGCCCCAAAAAACTGAATCTCTTTTCCCGTCTCGGTAGCGGACACGCAGCAGCAGATACTGTAGTCGTCCCCCCATACCGGCCGCATCACGTCATCGTTCTCATATTGAATAGAACTGGTCTTTACGGAAATAAGGGCCGCATAATTTTTAAAGTTTTCCGGCAGCCGTGAAGAATATAATACCGTCAGATTTGGTTCCGGTGACGGTCCCATATTTTCCAGCGTATGCAGGAAACGATAATCTGTCTTTGTCACCATAGAACGCCCATCCTGACCTAAACCTGCCACACTTAACGTGGCCCATACCGGATCACCGGAAAACAATTCATTGTAGGAAGGAACCCGGGCAAACTTTACCATGCGGAATTTCATAACCAGATGATCGATCAATTCCTGTGCCTGGCTTTCTGTCAACACGCCGTTTTTCAGATCTCTTTCCAGATAAATATCCAGAAACGTTGAAATACGTCCCACACTCATTGCAGCACCGTTCTGTGTCTTAATCGCCGCCAGATACCCAAAATACAGCCACTGTACCGCTTCTTTTGCATTTTTGGCAGGCGCGGAAATATCAAAACCGTAAAGCTGTGCCATCTCTTTTATTTCCTTCAACGCACGAATCTGATCCGCAATTTCTTCCCGAAGGCGAAAATCGGTTCCGTTCATTCCATGTCTTGCAAAACGGTCAAAATCATATTGCTTTCTCGTAATCAAAAAATCAATTCCATACAGGGCGACGCGGCGGTAATCCCCTACAATTCTTCCTCTTCCGTAAGTGTCCGGCAATCCTGTGATAATTTTATTGTGACGCGCCTTTTTCATCTCCGGCGTATAGATATCAAACACTCCCTGATTATGTGTCTTATGATATTGGGTAAAAATCTCATGCAGCTTTTCACTTGGTTGGTATCCGTGTGTCGTACAGGCTTTCTCTGCCATAGCGATCCCACCGTATGGCATGAACGCTCTTTTCAAAGGCTGATCCGTCTGCAGACCCACTATGGCCTCCTTCTCTTTTAACTTTTCATCCAGATACCCCGGGCCATATACCGTCAACCCGGAAACCACTTCCGTTTCCATATCCAGTACCCCGCCATTGGCACGTTCTGCCCGCTGTAATTCCTGCAGTCGGTTCCATAATTGATTTGTTGCTTCTGTGGGGCCTTCCAAAAATACTTCATTTCCCTCATAAGGTGTATAATTACTTTGAATAAAATTCCGTACATCCACCGAATCTTTCCAGTTTCTTCCCGTAAAACCTGTCCACTGTTCGAAATGTGCCATCACAAAAAGTCTCCTTCCTATTTTCTCTATTGCTATTTTGGCCTTCTCATTTTAAAATGTGATACGAGATAGTTTGCAAAAATTAGTGAAAATTATTCCAAAGAGCTTTCCTGTGAAAAATAAGTTTTCATTATGATTTGTGCCTGCACAAAAAGAAAAGAACGGAGATTATCATGAATATACGAAAAGCAATCCCGGCAGATTTGCCTGTTCTCTTAGCTTTATACGAAAAAGCACGTACATTTATGGCCGCTCACGGCAATCCCACACAATGGGGCAATGCATATCCCCCTGTTTCTTTATTAGAATCCGATATCCATGCAAAAAATTGCTATGTCTGCGAAGAACATGGAAATATCATTGCCGTTTTCTACTATCATCTCGGCCCGGATCCTACTTACACGCATATTTACAACGGACAATGGCTGAACACATCACCCTATGGCGTGGTCCATCGTATTACAGCCGACGGTACCATAAAGGGAACAGCCTCTTTTTGTCTCGACTGGGCATGGAAACAATGCAAAAATCTGAAAATCGACACGCATCGAAATAATCATATTATGCAACACTTACTATGTAAAAACGGATTTACATATTGCGGCATCATTTATTTGGAAGACGGTTCCGAACGTCTCGCCTACCAGAAAAACGAAGCTGTCAGATAATTCCGGTTACTACACACGGCCTGGAAGACGCTCAAGCACCCAGATCATATTTGCTGCCAACGTTTCTATGATCTTTCTTCCCTCTTCATCTCTCTCCACCCGGTCGGAATGTGCATCTACAATCATATTCCAATAATTACTGCTTACCACCAGCATTTCACTGTAAGTAAAGTATTTATTCAGACGATCCAGCGCCGCCGTTGCACCGGCGCGGTAACAATTAACTACGGCTGCCGCAGGTTTATGTACAAACAGATGTCCATAATCTGCTGCTGAATAAAACACCCGGTCCAGCAATGCGCACAATGCTCCGTTTGGTCCGGCAAAATAGACCGGAGAACCAATGACCACCGCATCTGCCTCCACCATCGCTTCAATGAGTGCGTTACAGCAATCATCCTGAAACACACAACGATATGTGTCTGCACAGGAATCACAGCCAATGCAGCCGCGCACCATCTGTGCTCCAATGTGAAACCATTCTACCTCAAAATTTTTTTCTTTAAAGCAATCCTCCATAATCCGAAGCTGTTTAAATGTATTTCCATTGTTATGCGGACTTCCATTGATCAATAACACTTTCATATTATATCCTCCTTTACTCTTTTTATTTTTGGGTTTTCTGTCAGCACAAACCACAATACTTTCTTTCTATTCCATTACCTCGACTTATATTTACCTCTTAACTTTTCTTTTTTTCTTGACAAATACAACCAGGGTTGTTATACTAAGCTAGTGTCCGGTGGACATGATAGGGGATTGGTCAAATGGTATGATAGGGGTCTCCAAAACCTTTGGTGGGAGTTCGATTCTCTCATCCCCTGTTTCGTTTTATTTTATAAGTAAGACATTCGAAAGTCTTAGTTTTATTGATCTTTCGAATGTTTTTATCTTTTTGTAAATACAATATGATTATTATAGCATTTTCTGACATATACTACAAGATTTTCATTTCCTTTTTCCTCATATTTTCTTTTATTTCCCTGCATATACTGCATAATGTTACCATTCACACCCTACGGACACGCACAGTAACTGCACAATTTCCATCTAAAATGTACTCTGACAATTTCATAGACTTTATACCTTACAGATGATATAATAAGATTACTTTGCAATACCATTAATTTCACTGAAAAGGTGGTGATTACATAATGACTGATGAAAGCAAGGAGTTACTGCTGGCCATATCCGGAATGTTTCAAAGTCTTGATAAAAAGATTGACTCTGTGGAAGAGAATCTCAATCAAAAGATCACTTCTCTCGACAAGAAAATTGATTCCGTAGAGAATAATCTCAATCAAAAGATCACTTCTCTTGACGAAAAAATTGATTCCATGGAAGAGAATCTCAATCAAAAGATCAGTTCTCTCGACAAGAAAATTGATTCCGTGGAGAATAATCTCAATCAAAAGATCACTTCTCTTGACAAAAAAACTGATTCCGTAGAATATAATGTACTTGAAGAAATTGATACGGTTCAGGAGAAAACAAATCATCATTTCGATCGAATAGAAAAACGATTAGATCAAATTGAAAAAGAATTAAGCGTCTCCAAGTTACAAAATGATACTTTAAGTCTCTTGATTCAGCGTACAGATAAGATACAGGATGAAATCGATATCTTAAAAAAGAAAGTTTCCTAAAAAGTAATGTTCTCTAAAAATTACTGGAAGGTGTAATGTCTATGAAATTGCCAGATACTTTACACCTTCTTTCTACTCATTTGGGCATCCCGTATCTGATGCGCTTCGCACGAGTGGACAGCTAATGCTGTCCAATTAGGTATACAACTTTCAAGGTCATTTTTTATTTACATCGAAAAATCTCCCGCAGAACGTGGCCCTTTCTCCGGTATAAAAAATGTTGACATTTCTGCTTTTTCCATAGTAAGTAACCATATTTTTTTCTCCATTCCGCCTGCATAGCCGGTCAGATTTCCATTTGTTCCGACAACTCTGTGGCAGGGAATAATCAGAGATATGGCATTGTGTGCGATCGCATTGCCAACCGCCTGTGCAGACATACTCTCAAGACCCTTCTGTTTTGCAATACGATTTGCAATCTCACCATAGGTCATTGTCTGCCCAAACGGAATGGTAAGCAGAATTTCCCATACGGCTCTGCGAAAAGGAGTCGTTTGCATTTTTAGAGGCGGTGTAAAATCCGGCACTTTGCCACTAAAATAGACAGTAAGCCATCGCCTTATCTCTTCAAAAACAGGCAACGCCTTTTCTTCATAATCCTTTGGCAGTGTACTGCCAAAATACTTTTGCCCGTCAAACCATAACCCTGTAATTTCATTTCCATTACTTGAAATTGTAATGCCGCCCAAAGGCGACTGATAATACGCAACGTAGGTCATCATTTTCTCCTATTCTTATTCGAATAATCAGAATACTTCTATTTCTTTAATCTGGTGTTCATTTCCCTGTACCAAATATGTGTGTTCACTGCCGCAATAAGGACAGATTTTTCCATATTCCACCGTTCCATAAGTCTGTTTACACTCCTCACAAAATGTAACTGCCGGAATCGTTTCTATTACCAGTTCACACCCTTTCATTTTTTCACTTTTCGAACATTTCCACTTCCAGCAATCCTCCAAATAAGAAGGAATAATGGTGGAAACTTCCCCGATCTCCAAAACCACTCTTCCCACCTTTTCTGCATGGTTTTCCAGCGCAATATTCTCTACTGTTTTCGCAATGTGAAACACAATTCCCAATTCATGCATATCATATTTCCTTCTTTTCTCTCATTCTATGTTTTCCCACTCCCGCCATCCCTTTTGTCAGAACTTTCACTTCCCTCTTAATCATAGTATTCTTTCCTTGTATTTTATCCTGTCTGTTTCTGACTATATCCTATTATCCGACAAAAAGGCACTTTTGTAAACTGGTAGAATTTCCAAACATTTTAATCTATTTTCTATGATTCCAACCGAACATCCCGAATATCTATTATCCCTGATAATTCCTGTACCTGCGATATGCAAACAGAATTGCTCCCGTTCCAACAAACATTGCAAGCAGTATATGCAACATGATATCTCTTTTGGAAAATGCAAATCCCGTGCTCACGGAAAGATAGACTGGCATAGATACCATAAAATGTGTAATCCACTTTGTCACAGTAACCCCAAAAATCCACATGGCAGAAAAAACCTTTACCCAGACTATGGGAAGCACCAACAAAATCAAAGAAAAAATCACCGCTAAAAATGCACTTCTGGACCATGCCGATATCCCCATCACAATTCCGGTAAAAAGCAATACTCCTATCAGTTCCATGCTCACTGTAAACAGAAAAAAGCCCTGTACTGTCTTAGGAATATATCCATAAAATCCTGCAAAATTTAAAAGTACTGCCGAAGCATCCAACCCCTGCGTACCATAAGTCTTCAAATAAATACCAAATAAATACAAGATCACCGTAGCAGTCAGCAGGATAGAAAAAAACAAAGCCGCCAGCATTTTCATCCAGATCCCGCTCTGTTTCCCTCTCCGTGTCGTCAAAAGAATATCCGCTGTTCCTAATGTATACTCTTCCGCAAAAACAGGAGACAGACCAATGGAAAGTATAATCAGAACTATCAAAAATGACAGCCATAGCATTTCTGATAAATCATTCCACCCATAGACATAATCCCATTGAACTTCCTGCTCAAGATATGGGACTACATTTTGTTCCCATTCCTCTCCCTGATAAAATTGGATCTCCTCTGGTTTATTTCCATCTGTCTGCATAAAATTAGTAAATTTTTCCGTAATAAACCTATTACAAAAATTTCCCACACGGTTCCCTTCAAAATCATAATAGAAAAAACCATATTGGTCATAAATTTGCCGGATTTTTTCTTCCGTCAACCTTCCTGCAAGTGCCGCCGTCAATTCCCGGTCCTTTTTTACCGCTTCTTTTCCCCAGAAGCGCTCCCCATCCCTTGTAATGGTATAGGTATCTCTTTCTGCTGCAAGACGGAATGTTACAAAACTCAAAAGTAAAAATATTCCTAACCAGATTATCTTTCTGGATGCAATTTTATAAAATTCTTCTCTCCAAATCGTCCACATCTTCCCTGCCTCCCTGTATATTTTTTTACTCCATATCCGATACTCTATTCCGGCATCCCGCATCCCATATTTGATGCTCCTACCGGAGCAGACGGACTATTCATGTCCAATCAGATATAAGTATACATCTTCCAATCCTGGGGGCACGGAAAGGGCGCCTTTGCAGGGGCATTCCTCCGCAATAAACCGCAGGTGAACCTGTTCTCCTTCATTTCGGAGATTACTGACCGCAAAAGCCGCATTCAGCCGCATTGCCTCTTCCGGATCTGCCAGATATTCCCAGACTTTTCCCTCTGCACACCTGCCTACTGTCTCCATATCCCCCTGGACGATAATTTTCCCCTGTTTCATAAATAAAAGTTCGCCGGCAATAAACTCTACATCTGAAACAATATGCGTAGATAAGATCACAATCCGGCCTTTGGAAAGAGCACTGATGATATTCCGAAAACGAATCCGTTCCTTCGGATCTAAACCAGAAGTAGGTTCGTCCAGAATCAGTATTTCCGGATCATTCAAAAGCGCCTGTGCAATCCCCAATCTCCGGACCATTCCCCCTGAAAACGCTTTGATCTTTACATTTTGTTCTGATTCCAATCCTGTCAGCCAAAGCATTTCCTGTATTTTTTCTTTTGCCTGCTCTTTGGGAACCGCTTTGCAGGCTGCCAGATATTCCAGATATCTTCCTGCTGTAAAATCCGGATAATATCCGAAGTTCTGCGGCAAATACCCCAGCATCTGCCGATATTCTCCATCTAATTTCCCAATTTCTATTCCATTACATCGAATTTCACCGGATGTAGGCTTTAACACTCCACAAAGCATCCGAAGCAGTGTCGTCTTTCCTGCACCGTTTGCCCCCAAAAATCCATAAACCCCTTCCTGCAAGCAAATCGTAACCTCCTTCACCGCTGTTTTGTTTTTGAATCGCTTTGTTACCCGATCTAATTTCAACTCAGGCATAGATTATCTCCCCTTTCTATATTCCCAAATATTCCGGAAACTTCTACTACCAACAGCAACACGCCTATGATACATAAACTCTGCCAGATCTGCATATACTTTGGTTCATAAGCCTGTGCAATACAAGCCGGAAAAAATGACATTACACCACAAAGCATCCCCACAGCAAACTGCCAAAAAACAGAGAATCTGCTTCGGGAAATCCGTAACATATGCAGATACAAAACGGCGGACCATAAAAACGGCACTGACATATAAAACAATGATCCCCAAAGGCCAGATTCCAATCCTCTCCCCATTGTTCCAACAAACAAAGCTAATATCCCCAAATCTACAAGTCCGGCTTCCACCATCCGGATACATACCATCTGTTTCAGATTTAAATATAAGGTTTGTTCCAACTCTGCCATATTTCTGGAAAACAAGCGCGCTACACCGTTCAGGCAAAAATTTCCGGCAAATACCAGAAAAACGGAACATGCTGCCAGACTGTCGTTTTCTCCAAATTTTCTCTTTTGAAGCATATAAGTGAAAAGAAATGCTGTAAGCAAAACTCCACCCTGAACAATCCAATGTCTCCAGGATTGAAAGTGCATCTGACACCATACGATTTCCCAAAAAGAAGGAAACTTTCGGATCCTTTTATGCAGAACCGCCTGACGAATGGTCTTTAAATTCTCTTCTTTTTTTTGTTCGTTTAATGGAAATCTCCATATAATTTCGGTATTTTCCAGATCTTCTCTGCCAATTCTCCTATCCATTTTCCCTTTCTCTTCTTTTTCTCCTTTTTTCAATTTTCTCCACATCCTCCATCAGTAATCTTGATACAATTTTCGTTTTTATTTCGCAACTATCCATCCTGAAAATCCTTTTGATCCAGCAGTTGATGTAATTTTTTTATTCCCTGGCTGACACGGGATTTTGCCGCTGCATAGGAAATTCCCATCATATGGGCAATTTCCCGATTCTTATACCCGTAAAAGTAATGTAAAAGGACCGCTTCCCGCTGAAAATCCGGAAGTAATAGAAATGCTTCTTCCAGAAGCAGCACAGTTTCTGCTGCCGCCTGTTGTGAATATCCTATGTTCTTCTCTATTTCAACTGCCTCATCGTTCTCCAGAAATCCCATTCTTTTTTCCCGCTTCTGTACTTGTGCAGTCCGACGGAAATATTCCCGGCAAAGGTTCATCGCAATTGTCAATAAATACCCTTTTAGATTTCGATCACGGTACACTTCTACATACCGAATGAAACGCAGAAACGTTTCCTGCGCTAAATCATATGCCTCCTCTCTGCTGCCGGTTTGATAACAACAGAAATAATAAATATCATCATAATATCTCTCGGCAATTTCATTTAGATATTCTTTCTGTCCGTTTTGAATCCGCTGGATGAGCTCTCTGTCTTTCAAGGTTGTCCCCTTCCTTTGTATAAAACGTTTTACAATGAATATAATCTGTTAGATCTCCAAAAGGATTTTTATTTTTCAAAAAATTCAAAACTTCTGTTACCTGAGATTCCTTCTACATACGAAAAAAGTGTTCCTGTAAAGTATATATCATTCTTACAATTTCAGAATGATATCACAGGTACAAAACTCACGACAAAATGATACTTCTGCCCTGTTCTTTGCATCTGTCACTTTGCAGGACCACCTTTTTACTTTCTTTTTTATATCTGCTCTTTTCGGCTCTTCCTTCACAGAAATAATTTCATGTACCAAAAACTTTCTTCTAAATTATGGCCGATCCAAAGGGCATCAGCGCCAGCTTCGCCAACTTAAAGTGCTGCATACCGAAAGGAATTCCTATTACCGTAACACACATTATCATACCGATAATCAGATGTTCCAACGCCAGTGGAATCCCGGACAACAACAGCCAGAAAATATTCAACAAAAGAGAACCGGCGCCGCCGCCATACTGTACCTCTCTTCCAAACGGAAAAAAGCTAAGCTGTGCGAACTTAAAGCACTGCATTCCAACCGGAATTCCCACAATCGTAATACACCACAGACACCCGGCCAGACACCAACTTAATCCCGTTAACATCCCGCCAAAAACAAACCACAATACATTCCCAAGACATCCCATCACTGTTTTCCTCCTTCTATCATTTCCATTTCTTTTTTGCCTATTCCTGGCAAATTTTATTTCTTTTTATGTTCTACATATATTTTACTTTTTCTAAAAAGGTTCCCGGATCTGTTTTAGATCCTCCATCAAGTTTTCGACATGGTAAATCGCATCCTCTACCTGTTCTCTTGCTTCTCTGATTTTTTTCTGCACCAGATAGTCCGCTACTATTCCATCAAAGAAAAAGTCTGCAAAAGAAAGAAATCGATCTACTTCCATACGCAGTTCTATCGGTACCTGTACATCCCCCAGTTCCTTTTGAAACCTCAAAAGTTCTGTCTTTGCTACTTCCATGCAGGTCACTGCTTCCTTCATTTTTGTATGTTTGACCATATCTGTAAAAAATGCCCCGCCCAGCAAATCCACAATTCCCCATGTTTTCGCACTTTCCAGCTTTTCTCTTGCCATTTTCAAGCTCGTAAGCGCCCGCGCACCTGCCCCGATTGCTTCCCTAACTTCCTGTCTCATCATCTCGTCACTCATTTTTTCCTCACCTTTCTGTGTCTTACCTGGATACATTTTGCCTGCTTACCAAACAGAATTCCGGCAATAGTCTGTGGCTTCCGTCCAGCTAGTGTTTTCTGATAAGGTTAAGGTATATAAAAAAGACCTTTATCATGACATCAGCCACAATAAAAGTCTTGCTATCTCATTTGATACGGATATCTCTCGATATCGGTTGACGGTTTCAAACCCATCCCTTTGGGATGTTCAGCTACTCCCTTTCTATTGCTTGACAAGAATATAACATTCTATTCATCCCCTGTCAAGCATCTTAAGAAAATCTTTCGTTTTTTGTATCTTTTTGTGTTACTCTTTATTGCTGGGCCGTACAGCAGCACGGCCACAGTCGATACAATATCAAAGCCTGGAATTCAGCCCTCTTAATTAATGCATCTTAAAAATGGGACTAATTTTTTTATATATAATCAGTACTACCAATGATACCAATGTTCCTTTTAACAAATTAAACGGAGCCACCGCAAAAATCACAAATGTGCTCAAGCTGGTGATATGAGCATTTACCGCTGTTCCCATCCCTACCAGGGCATCAATCGGCATACCAAACGCTTTCGCATAAACCGGAAGGAGGACAAGTGCATTAATAGCGGATCCCAGAATCGTCATCAATACGG
Source organism: Lachnospiraceae bacterium (assembly GCA_910574195.1). GTDB lineage: Bacteria > Bacillota > Clostridia > Lachnospirales > Lachnospiraceae > Schaedlerella. Next base: position 22,358 of record CAJTBF010000019.1, read on the forward strand.
TTCCTACTGCCATACCTGCCAACGCACCTTTCCGCGTGTGATTTCTCTTATAAATAATAGCTGCCGGAACACACAACGAACACCCTATGATAAAATTCGCAAGTTCCCCTACTCCCGCTGTATCCGTCCCGGTAAGTACCAGATTTGCCAAAATCTTCACCAGTTCGATCATCGCCCCGGCAAACGGGCCCATCACAAATCCTCCCACCATAACCGGCACTTCACTAAAGTCGATCTCATAAAAGGCAGGTGCAAACGGAAGCGGAATTTCAAACAGCATCAACACAACTGCGATTGCTGACAACATCCCAACCTGTACGATAAATCGTACCCCTACTTTTGACTCTCTGCCTACTGCTACGTTTGTCTCTGTACTCATGTTACTTCTCTCCTTTAAAATGATAAAATTTTGAAAAGAAAGAAAATCTTCATGGAAGTTTTGCCATATGACCGCCAGACCCCACTGAGGCATATATTACGGCATATCCGGACAGAATATATCGCAGCATTATAATACGGCCCTGAAAAAATCCAGGGCCGTGCTGCGTCTCTTATCTCTTTTATGGCTGCATCTCTTCTCTCATCCAGACTTTAACTGTCGGTACTGGAATTCTCGTCATACATACAAGTCACCAGTTCAGCTGCATCATGCAGGTCGCGGACTATACCGCCGGTTAGGAATTACACCTCACCCCGAAGAATTCATTCTTTTTTACAAAAATTATTATAACTCGTTACAATCACGATTTCAAGAAATTTTTTTCCTATCTCAATATTACAATATTGGTATATGGACTTTTCCAGGTCATCTGCTGCCTTCTAACATAGGATCCCATTCGTTCAATCCAATTCTTTGCCTGAATTTTGCCTGTTCCAGTGTAAGAGAGGGCAAATCTTCCGCCAGATACTCCATAAGCGCTTCCACGCCCTCACGGGTCACATTATTGATCAGGAAAATCCGTTCACATCCCGCATTCAATAGCCATTGTCTGACCATCGGAATATTGGCATAGGGTGAGTCGATTTTTGTAATAATTCCTATAAGCGGACGCAAAATAAAAGAACGGCCACCGGGGCCAAAGAGATTGAACGGCTCATCCGCCGCCTGTACCATCGCTACCACATCGGCCTCAAAAGAAAAGCAGGCAAGTCCTACACTGAAACGTTTGGACTCTGCATATTCGCCTGGAGAATCAATCGTATCTTCGTCCGTATTGGTATATTGTGTCTTTACATAATGGAGTTCTTCCCCTCTAAGCGCCTGCGTCAGAGAAGTTTTTCCGGCTTCACTTCTCCCCATCAAAAAAAGTTTTTTCATCTTTATTATCCAGTCCCATAATCTTAACTTTTATGAACTTTACAAGTCTGAAAGCCCAACTCTTCCCTAAAAAACCTGACTACCTCTTCCACAGCATTCTGAACCTGAACCAAACTTCCGGTCAGAATCAAAGATCCACAGAAACGATCCATAAACCCTATTTGTACATCTGCACTTTTGACTGCAAAATCAGCAGCGGCCACAACGGCTTCCCAGGGTGTAAAACGTAGAAGACCTATGGATTCCCCCATATGATCCTCTCCCTCATGCACTCCAATGTGTAAAGCCAGATTCTGATAAATGCAGGCCTGGGAAGGACTAATTACATGAGCCAGGCATATTTCCTTTCCGGGAACCCTCACACGAGTCACGCGCAGTTTCTTTCCTTTTAGATGTTCATAATCATTATGAAACAGCTTTTCCAACAATTCTTCTCTTGTGATTGAAGCCATAATTCTACTTCCTATCTTTTCGTAATATCACAGACCACATACCCAAGGGAATCCCGAAAATAGTCCACAATCTCCGTCATTGCAGAAAAAACATCGGAGATGTCCCCTGTGATAATCAATGTTCCGGTAAAACGATCTGCAAATCCGAGATAAATATCTCCACTTTTCACCGCAATATCAGATGCAATAACCGCGGACTCCGGCGGAGTCATATTCATAATTCCGATCGCAGACGAGCGGTAATCCACTTGAGGATTTAAGCCTAATTTCTGATATATAATCGGAGCCGGACCGCCCATCACATGCGCAAATGTAATTTCCTTGCCGGCTACGGTTTCCTGTACAATTCTAATTTGTTCTTCCTGTGTATTTTCCATTTATTTTTCCTCACTTCCGGAACTGATTCCTTCTGGTACATCGTTGCATCCACTCCAAAGTAAATAGCATCTGATGTTTAAGCGCAAGGCGGAGGAAAGAAGCGACACCGGCAGTATCGTTGACTGACTCCAACACAGCGATCGATATTTACTCGATTATTAATGCGATGATGCACTAGGATATCCACCATATAAAAAATTCGATTCTATATTTAAAAATCATACTATTGTTGAAATCATCTGTCAAGTATCACCCCTAAAACTACCCTACTTGTCACTATTCACGGCCTGAGAGGCCGCCCTCTGGACGTTTCGCCCATGACAGAGAGGGAAGAATCTTTGGAAAGCCCTTACCTAGTTTATTCTACCATATAGAAATGACTGTTCCGTTCCACAAATTCATTGGTAGATTCCGCCTTTACTGTAAAATAGAGGATATTGCCGCTTACATAAATATATTCCTGCTGCCCGTCTTCCGAATTGCCGGCCAAAGGCGTCAATCTTTTTGTTTCCGGCCGATAGAGCGCTGTATCGTCCTGCCGCATACAGGCGATAACCAGTTCCCCTTCCGGAGTATACAAATAATTCATGGCAAGAATGTCCGGCTGCTCCATACTGCTTTGTTCATCCTCTCCGAAATGATGTTCTACGCCCTGTCTGGTCTCCGGATCATACTGGACCACAGTCTGTTTCTCTGCAAAATAAATAGAACCGTCTGCCATAAAGCGGCCTGTTCCGACACCCGCATATTCATTAGAAAAGGTAGCCAAATGTTCTCTTTCCCCTGGCTTCGTCTGCTGATAAATTCCAAGAGTTCCCGCCTCCGTATCTGTACTTATATAAAAAATGCTTTTCCATCTTCATAATTTAAGAGCATGCCTCGTGCCGAAAAATATAAAAGTCCTGCCATCTCCTCCGGTGATATTTTCTCTTTCTCCTGCTTCACCAGAATCCCATAGAGCTTTTCCGCCGTCTTGTCAAAAGAAAGCACTCCTTCCTCTTCATAATCCGCACTCCAGCCCTCTGCAACTTTTACCGGCTCTGCATCCAGATTTTCCGTATCATAAAAACAAGCGAAACTCTGTCCTTCCTCTGTTCTACATACTGCAAAAATATAATCCTCCACCTCAAGGACCGGCATCGCTTTGTCCCCATAGAAACATCCTGCGCCAATCCAGTTGGATTTCAATTTCTCACCATCCCTGGTAACTTCATGAAGTCCCTCCAAATTATTAACCCAGAGTATTTTATCCTGGAAAATACCACTGCACTGATCAAAATATCCACCCACATTAGCATCCTTTCCGGAATTAACATAACGACTATAACTCTCTTTTCGGAATTCATAATTGGTCATATCTTTCTTCCCAAATGGAGTCATATTATTCCAGACACTTGTGGCCAAATCAAATTGCACCGGCTCCGGTAACAGATTTGAAATAGACAATACGCTCCACAGAGTAAAAAATAACACAGCCACATTCAGTGCCATCTTTACTAACGTTGCAGGAGAAGCAGAATATCCCTTCTTTTCGCCTTCTACCAACTTGTTACAGTCTTTCTGATTCCAGACGCGACCATTCTCCTGTAAAAAACGGCGACGGATCCAGTAACGCCAAATCATCGGATCCAAATTTTTATCCGGCAGCGACTGTTCCAGATTCAAGGGCGGCAGATATTTACCCAAATATTGTATTACATAATCCACAGTCGCATAATGATTAGGAATAATTTTCTGAGAATCAAAAGCTGTAACCCGCCCGCAAAGCTCCTGCGACTTCGGAATATCCGCCATAACCTCCTTTATACGAATTGGCTCTTTTAATTGGTAGGATAAAAACACATTGTCCACAAATCCCCGCGGAAGACAAATTCCCACCAGTTTATTCTCACAAAATACCGCACAGCCTTTTTCCAGCATAATCAAATCTTCACCCACACATTGCCGCGTGGAAGTAGTAGAATACGTGGATGCCAGACGGTTTCTCATTCTCTTTTCCATAATATCTGTCATCACAGCAGTCGCACCGTAATTGCTTCCAAGCATCCCGCTTGTTTCCGCCAGCACCACATCCTGTCTAAATTCATTTACTGCTTTCTCTATATTATAGGAATTTGTAACCGTAGTGGACGTCATCTCTGTGGTTTGCAGTCGGATCATCTCACGAATTTTATACAATTCCAGCTTTGTCTTTCCCTTCGTTGTATCCAACTCCGGAGCTCGATAAAGCCATTGACAGTAACCGGTATAATGACTAAGATTAGCCGGCGTACAGGTGATAGCCGGCGTAAAACCTTTTAAAACAGCCTCGCCCTCTTCCTGAGATACCTGAAGATCTCCGTAGATTCCCGTGACACAGGCACTGCTAAAATAATGGGTCAGACCATAATCCAGAGATCTGCTCCGCCGTATCATTCCGTCCTGCGGCATCTCAATTTCAAAAAATGTGGCGGACGATTGCCGGACTTTTTCCCTTTCGGAGCATCATAAGCCGCAAGTTCTTTCTGAAGAACCTTTTGTGCATCCATTGCCTGCTCCAGGGCATCCGCATTCCGCAAATCCGATTTTCGTCTCTGTTCATTTACAAAGGGTAGAAAAAGAAGTTTTCCTATCTCAACTAACCCTCCGTGAAACAGAGCCAATCCCAGACAAAATACTACAAGAAATCCACCGGCTAAGGCCGCAATGCCGACTACCACCGGTAGCAACATTCCGAACACTCCCACATGAAGCATAATAAAAAAAGGAACCATCGCAAGCAGTGCAGGAAATATAATTTTCCAAGATAATATATCTGCCACTGTCTTTACCTGATCCCGAAACCGCAGCTTTCCTTTTTTCTGATATGTACTCAGCTGGCAAATATACTCTTCCAGTCCCAAATAATCAATCGATCTCTGCCTATATTCTTCTTTTGTCATCTAAATCTTCCCCCTGATCAATTTCCTGGATTATTGTTCCAAATACAGAATAACAGATCTGACAATTTGCGTCAATGACCCCTGAATATTAGACTTCCTAATCTGCCGCCACATGAATTTTATGGCACCAGAAGTATACTTTTCACGATTCCCCGTAATTTTACCGCCACAGTTATTGCGGCCACACACAGAAGGAAATCCGCCTCCACTGTCAGTAAAAAACAATGGAACAAAAGAATCTTCCAGGTAACTTCCTGAAAAAGCAGAAAACGACAGATTAAAAAGTAGTAGAACATCCCGATTCCATAATATACCAATAGTCCAACAACAGAAATAAACAATAATTTTATAAATTTCCATGTCCCGGACCATTCGCGCAGCCATGCCATAACATAAGCTGCAACAGCAAACCCAATCAGATATCCAAAAGTCGGACGGAGCAGATAAGACAGGCCTCCACCCGAAGCAAATACCGGTACCCCGGCCAATCCGACCAGCAGATATACACCAACGCTGGCCATTGCCAGTCTCTTTTCCAATAGAAGCCCCGCAAGCAGCACAAAAAACCATTGCAATGTAAAATGCATCGGCACGGGTTCCGTAGGAAGTGTAATTTTTAGAAATGCACCGGCAGCAATCAATGCAGAAAATAAGCCGCCTATGGTCAACTCCTGAATGGACAAAAACGTTGTCTTCTTTTTCATCATAACCTCTTTCAAATCAAAACAGAAATTTTACCGGTCAACCTCTGCGCCGTACCATATTCCGCTCATCCTCTCATTCTCTCCTTTACCACCTTACACTTCTAAAGATGAATATCCTTTATTACTCTTCACGGTTCAGGAATGCGCAATCCAGCGCATTCCGTGAGAACAGATTTACACAGAGACAACAGTAAGGGGCGATTTTTGCGCAGCAAAACTTTAAGTATCGCCCCGAACCGTTGCTATGAGCGGCCTCGCAGGCCGTGAATAATAACCAGCCTTTTTTAGCAGACTCATTATAACAAAAGACAGAATTGAAGTAAATAGAAGAAAAGACTATAATAGAAAGTGAAAGTACTCAGGCAGAACGTGTATCTCCTCTACCAGGCAGCACGGTGCCTGGTGCAGTGTGAACAGTAATACTCAGCCCATAATACTTGTACAGGCACTTATCATACAGAAACAGGAGGCATTTCATGCAATATCATTGTTTAATCATAGACGACGAAAAACTACTTGCCGACAGCACAGCGGAATATTTTAATCTGTTCGACGTAAAAACAGCAGCCGTATATTCTGCTGCTCAATGCCGCGCTTTTTTCCAGAGGCATACCACTGAACTTCTTCTGCTGGATATCAACCTTGGAGACGGCAGCGGATTTGAACTCTGCAAGGAACTCCGAAAAAAAACAAAGATCCCCATTTTATTCATTTCCGCACGCACCAGTGAAGACGACCAGATCATCGCACTGCATATCGGAGGCGATGATTATATTCAAAAACCTTATTCCCTCGGTGTTTTGCTCGCAAAAGTAAAAATTATACTAAAACGGTATGGTCACGGGACACAAACTGAATATTCTGATGAACGACTATGCATTGATTTTCATACAAAACAAGTGCTCGTAAAAGGAAAACCTGTGAAATTAACGCCACTTGAATTTCGTTTGTTATCTTATCTGGTGCAAAATAAAAATAAAGTTATTTCAAAACAAGAATTGTTCGCCCAGGTCTGGGAGAACTCCTTCACGGGAGATGGCACCCTGAATGTACATATCCGAAAAATACGGGAGGCTATTGAAGAGAAACCAAGCGACCCAAAATATATTTTGACCGTATGGGGAGACGGCTATCGTTTCCAGGGAGGCACGCCATGAGAAAGCAAATAATTCCGGTGATTCTGCTATTTCTATCTCTTACAGAAATTGTTTCTCTTTTTTTCTTTGCACTCCAGGATACTGAAAATCGACAGGACATGATTTTGATCAATGAAGCAGTCCAATCGATTCAGAATAGCTGGAATACTCTGGAAATGTATGAAGACAAAACCGGTCTGGATTATGTTGTCCTGAACCAAAAAGGAACTGTTGTATTCCGAACAAAGTCAGGCTTAAACGAAAGTATTCACAGTGCGGTTCTTCACGGTGACACCATATTGGATCTTTATACCGGAGATCTGGTAATTGGAAAAATTCTCCTGAACAACCGCAGCCTTCTGATCTTTCAGAGCCAAAAACGTTCCCTTATCTGCATCCTGTCTCTGCTCATATTTTTGCAGGACGGTCTTTGTATCGGTTATACCTTCTATTTAAACCGTACAATTATCCATCCTTTTCAAAAACTAAAAGGGTTTGCAGAACGTATTGCAGATGGTAATCTGGATATTCCTCTTGCCATGGACCGGCAAAATCTCTTTGGTGCATTTACGGAAAGTTTTGATCTTATGCGTTCGGAATTGAAAAAAGCCCAGAAAGCAGAGGCAAAAGCCAATGCAGATAAAAAGGAACTCGTCGCCAAACTTTCTCATGACATCAAAACTCCTGTTGCAAGTATCAAAGCCGCTTCCGAAGTGGGTGCTGCCTTGACTGCCGAAGAAAGAACCAGAGAAAATTATCTACGCATCATTCAAAAAGCCGACCAGATCAACACGCTTATCCATAATCTGTTTTCTGCAACGTTAGAGGAGTTAAAGCAACTCTCCGTCACACCGGAGGATCTGGAAAGCAAAGAATTGAACCGTTTGCTGGAAAATGCGGATTATCTGCACCGCTCCCGGATTCCGGTTATTCCCGATTGCCTTTTTTATGCAGACCGCCTCCGTCTGCAGCAGGTATTGGACAATCTATTTTCCAATTCTTATAAATACGCAGATACGGAAATTTTACTGTCCGTCTCCAAAGACAAACAGCATCTTTTCATACAGATGGAAGACTATGGCGGCGGTGTTCCTGTGGAAGAACTGCCTCTTTTAAAAGAAAAATTCAAGCGCGGAAGTCATACAGAACATACGGAAGGAGCAGGTCTGGGACTCTATATCTCCGATCATTTTATGAAAGAGATGCAGGGAGAACTCATTCTTCAAAATGGTATACATGGGCTAAGAGTCACCGTGGTACTTTCTTTATCTGGATTTTCCACTGCTGATATATCAAAAACGAAACATGATTCTTATCTCCTAAAAAATCACACATAGTAAACCATTTTCGCATACAAATTCTTCCTACAATGTACAGACCACTTTTTTCATCTGGTTACTCCAACAAACGTAAGTACAAAATATTTAATACTGTTTTAAGGAATCTTTAAAATTTTTACTATTTTCTTTCATAACGAAACTACGCTGTTTTTTTCGGAATCCCGCGGAAATAGGGCGTTTTTTGAACATCCAATAGCAGGTAAAATCATGCAAAAAAATTAATAAAAATCAATTACGTTAGTGACAAGTTAGCGACAAATTACATAGATCTGAATTTGATCCATTTTTCGTCAGTGAAAAATTTTGTTGTTACAGGCAAATAAGGTCGCATTTTTATATAAAAGAAGCCGGTGAGGACACCCTCGCCGGATACAGTCATTGACTTTTCAGTATTCTTTACAAATGTTTCTTCTATACTTATTTTGAGGAGTATGTTATAATCTTTATGGAAAGGGCGGCTTGTGTTCGCCGCCTTTTTCTGCGTTTTTGGGGCTGTTTATTCGGCCTCTTTTTCTTTTCTCGGCTTTGCATCTACAATTCGTCTTATCAATTCTAAGATTTCATGCTCGCTATGCCCTTTCTCGTCACACCATTCGATGACTTCTTTAATTTCTTTTTTATCCATCTCGTCCATCTGTTCTCCTTTCTCCCTTTTGGGTTATTGTCCGTTGTTCCTTTGGACAATTATATAGTAACATATATTTCACTACTTGTCAACACTAATTTTAGTGTTTTTAAAAGTATTTTATCTTTTCTTCATCTGTTGGTATTATCTCTATTATGTCGGACGGTTCCAACCGTAGGATTAAGCATATTGTATTTAGCGTATCTACTGATATGCCATGTCCTTTGCGAATATGTTGCATTGTACCCTCTGACATTATTTTATCTTTTCTCATTTTAGTACTGGTGTATCCTCTATTAGATAATTCTTTCAAAATATCAATCTTGTATCGCCACATATCATCACTCCTTTTTTCTTCTTTTCTTTTACTCATTATAATACACAAATCGCAAAAAATCAACTTTAAAAATATTTTTTAAAAAACTTTAATTTTAGTGTTTACAAACATTAATATTAGTGGTATAATATAACCACAACGAGGGACACAAAACAACTTCAAATACAGGAGGATATGGAACTCCAATGAGTGAAGCATTGGAAAAGCTGACAACCGTAGGAACCGCAAAAGACGTAAACGGAGATTTTGCATACCATTTTTTCAAATTAAAATAACCACACCGCCCACCCGGCGGGGGATACGTCAGGAGAAAGAAGGGGAAAATGAGAAGAATAAAAAGAAAAACCGTATGGGCTTATCTGGACGGCAAAAAGCTAGTTGATGTAGTGCAAGCGGCACTTGACAATCATATGATGGTTGACGGCCTAAAAGAGCAGCTTATCAAAGAAAATCCGGGACATGAAGTAACTTTTAAATACCAATAATGAGTACAGGCGGCGGGATAATCCTCGCCGCCCTTTCCTGTTTATCACGGTGTGATCTTGATCTGGATTGCTTCAATCGCCCGCTTCATGCCAACGGAGCCGGTTGTAAATCCTGCCTCAATCCAGCCGGTCCATCCCACATTTGCGGAATGAGTCCTGTATAGCAGCTTCTTCCCTGCCGGAAGCCCGGATGCTTCAATCTCAATCGCTTCGATCCGCTTATTCTTTCCTACCGTACCGATCACGATATCATGCCGGATATTCTTATACAGCTTCCAACCGATGTCCTGAATGTGGGCTTTCACGTTCAGCGCTACCCCGGGGAGTTTCCGGGTATCGATCTTGAGGGCTTCCACCTGTTTTCCGCAGCCGGTTGTTCCGGACACCTGCCCGTCATGCACCGGATCCAGCCACCCAAGATCCTGTACATGAGTGCGATAATACAGGCCGTGATTGTTTGCTGCGTTTCCGGGGATCTGCTTTGGTTTTTTAGATCCTGCCGTTCCCGATGCCCCGGAAGTACTTTCTGTATTGATACATTCCAGAATTCCATCCCATGGATAATTGTAATACGCACATGTGTGACTTTCCCATCCTGTCTGGTCTCCTTCTGCTCCGTCAATTCCACCTGTTTCACTGATTGAGAATTCCATCAGCAGATCCGGCTGTGCAGACAAACACATAGCCGTATGACATGCCTCATTCAAATAAATATCCCCTGCCTGTGCAATATATCCGGAACTCATTGGATGCCAGCGGAAATTCCCCGCAGCGCACATACACGCCCGCATATTCCCGGTATACGTTGCACCGCCGCAGGAGATTCCGGCCGCTTCGTATGCGGAAATAATCGCAGAACTGCAGTCCCGGTCCCCCTGTTTTACTTTATATGTTTTCCCATCAACTACTACATCACAGGTACCTTCTCCATCACCCCAGCGGCTATACTGACTGTATCCATGCCAGTTATGATTTACCAGATGTTTCATCAATTCTACTGCTGCCTGTTTCTTTAACATATCTTTCTCCTTCCTGTCAGCGTTTGCACTGGCACAAAAAAGAAAGCCCGTTCAAATTCCCGGACTCTCCAAATTTTCATTGCAATCTTATTCAATTTACTCTATAATACAAATTAGGAAGAGATAACCGCCCACAAAGTGGTTAGCCTCCGTGGTAAACTACAAGCCTACCTAGACCGCCAAGTACAAGGTAGGCTTATTTATTTTCGCTTGTTGTTCCTATCAATGTAGGCAAGCAATGCGATTAGAAACGTTCCGAAAAGAATTAATAAACTTAATACCTCGTATGTATCCATCCGCACCACCTCCCCTCTTTTGTGAGTCGGGAGGCTACCACCCTGTAACACGGTTATCTCTCTATTATATTATCATCCTGCCTTTGTTCTGGCAATCTTTATTTATCCCGGCATATCATCGTTTCTTTTCTGTTTCCCTGCAATCTCTTCCCCCTGCTCGCCCATTTCCTCAACCTGGGATTTTATATTTCTTACAATCGGCTCCAGAAAACCAGGGATATTTACCCCCATATCTTTAATATTCTCCAAAATACTGATAATCTCATTGCACAAGATCCATAACGCTACAATACAGGCCACTAAAAAGGTAAACGGCAGCGAAATTCCCACGATCTCGGAAGCATAAATCAGCATCTGGTCAATGATTGCACCTACCACAATAAGAAGCCACATGCTTACCTTTTTCATAATTCCCCGGATACTTTTATAGGAATTGATATCCTGTGCTCTGTATATGGAAGCCATCAGACCGGTCGCATAATCAATGATGTTACACGACACTACCAGAAGAACCGGCAATGCCAGCACTCCCAGCAATGAGGATAGAAAGCCAAAAAAAGCGGCAAAGACCGCCTTAAAATAATTTGCATTCATAACGTACTCTCCTTTCTTTTCCAACACGCATTTCCAAAATAAAAAGACCTTCCCGGCCCCGCTCTGATCTCTATCCTGTTTTTCATTTTCCTCTTCCTTTCTGCTGTATTTTTATCTCCTTTTACAGGAACCATCCAACTAAAAAAGGCATCCGAAAGGATACCTAAAAAACTATTGAATTAAATGGATTCACATGTTATGATAAACATACAGAGGGAAACCAGAGAAGCGGCCTACCCTCCAAATACGCAACAATTACACTGCTAAAAGCAGTATGCCGTCACTATTGGCAGTAGTGGCGGCTATTTCTTTTTCCCTTTAAAGATTGTATAGCACAATCCGACAAGGGCAACGATAAATATACAAAATTGGAATAAATCCGCATATGTAACCATCGTCATCCCCTCCTTCCTCTTTGGTCTGGAGGGTTACCCCTCCGAAGAGGGTAAGCCGCCCGGCTCTCTGGTTTCCCGTGTTTCATTATATCATGAAGTTTCTATGCGTACAATTAAGATATAATTGTTTTACCCCAGTTGGAACCATTTCACTTCTTTGCCACCTTTGGCAACATTCATTCCGGACCATGTACGTAATGTATTTGCATCCACATATCCCTGTAATATATAATAAGAATCCGAACCATTATGCACCTGTCCCGGTTCGAGAAGTCCCCGTGTTCTTAAAACAGCCCCGTAGTTAGAAGTCCCGGGAGGTAAATTGCCACCGGCCGCCACCCATTCTGAAACACCCCATGATTTTATTCCTTTCACATTTTGAGCTACCGGATCAAATTCACTGCTTGTAACTAATTTCACCCACTCACGGAACGAACTTCCACTGTCCTCAATCGTTCTAAGATAGATTCCATCATTCAAATGTGGTATTACGATTTGTCTGGTGTAGCCTGTCCCCGTTGCATAATCAACAATCATCTTAAATGCTTTATTTGTAGGACAATTTAGTAATGTATTGGCGTCTGCATTAGATATGCAATAATAATTTCCAAGCGTCCTATACGTGTTCAGATCTGCACCACTTGGGATTTTCGTTCCTCCGGATAAAGTAGCCGTTAATTTATGCAAATTATCAACGATTGCTAAACTTCTTATCCCCGACCATGTACCGTTGCTGATAGTATAATAAGCAGGTGTAGTATTATGCGAAAAGTTTAACGCGTATCCGTATAATTTATTATAATACGAGTAACATGTCCAAACTACATTGCTGCTTCCATAATTCGTAAACACAACTCTGTATGCTCCGGCAGTACCTGCATCCGCAAATGCTTCATTCCAGTACTTCTGCAGAACTTCAATATGGGAACTGCATTCTGTGTCTACATACTTTTTCAGTTTAAAATTAAAATTGGTGGCGTTCAGTGCAGCTTCCAAGCTGCCAACCTGTTCCTGTACGTTCTTATATGAAGACCAGGTTTGTCCACCGTCACCTGTCGTAGTGATCGCTGTGTTGCCTGTCCCGTAACCGTATATCACAATGGAAGCAATCATGTTTGTTCTTTTGATCAGCAATCCTCCTGCATATTTCCATTCCGGAGCACCGGAGGGCAGCTCATCTGCAGGTGTGTTTGTATTTGTTAAAAAATACGTTGCACCAACATTTCCGTTTTCGAGTAATTCCGTACGTGTCGAATCGAATATTAATATTTTAAGATTATCCAGTCTATCTCTCGGTAAACCGGATGTAGCAACCTTCCCTCCGCCATCTGTTTCCATAATTCTGTTTGCTTCCAAACTTTCTCCAAGCAATGTACTTGCAGAACCGCTTTCCAACGTCTCATACAGCTTCGACAGCTTCCCAAGTGCTACACTCATGGAATCCCCGGACTGTACATTCGCCAGCTCTGTTGCCTGCTCGAAGGTGATGGGGGCATTCGAGACATCTCCGGTTCCACCGCTACCTCCCATATTTGCATATTTAACATATTCTTTTTTATTTTCCCGTAGCTCTATTTTTCCAATACTCACCATTTTCCCTCCTAAATGCAGAACCCGTATCTCAGATAAAATGATGCCGTCAGGTTATAACTCTGCAAACTTCCGTTCGTATTACACGCAAAGGCCTGATGAACACTGGTCGTATTATGACGTGTTCTCGTCCAATAACCACGATTGACAAGATTTCTGATTTCATCTGACTTCATCCCTTCGTATTGGGTTCCTTCTGCCTTTACCCCATTCGGTAAAGGATTTACAACTTCACTCCCTGCTAACAAAAATAAGTAAAATTCCACATCATATAATGTATTCAACGGTACTGCACCATAAATTTTTTTTGATACTTTTTTAATATACGGCTTTGGATCTGCAATACCGTTTTCCCCGTTTGTGTACATATTATCCAAAATCTCATTTGCCTTACTTTGCATATATTGTATGTTTGCCATGAGCGTGTAATATTGGCCTTGCGGCATTCTTTCTTCATCGCTAATTACAAAACTTATCCCCGCTTTTCCACTTCCATCCGCCAGGTCATCATGATCGAAACCAATGATGGTATACCCGTCCTTTTCATCCCCCAGATTCCAAAGTTCTTTTGCAATTCCTTCCCGTGATGCCTGATCAATTTGCGCCCACGTGTTATTTTCCAAAACCGGATCATATGCTTTCAGACTCCCGCTCACCTTATTCAGATCAGATCTTGTATAAACATTCTTATCTGTGTAAGGAAACAGTGTATAGTGATATTCAATATCCGATGAAACATCTATATCCTGAAAACCTTCTGTCACGTATTGGTCTCGGGTAGTGCTGTCAACCACAAGGATTCCGTCATTCTCATTTTCAGGATATCCGTCCTCTTTCCGCATCACCTTCGTACCAGCCCACTGTGCTACCAGTTCGCCGTTAAAAACAATGTCCTGCGGGTCCTCCCATGTCAGAGTCAGACTATTTGTCCCTTCTTTTTTAGACAGGTTCTGTACATTTCCCACCGGAACGCCAGAGGACTCATCTCCATCATCCACCACAAACACGGTTGTTCCTACCGGCAGTAGATCGCTTTCTAAAGCCTGCTCTAATTCTGCCTTTGTTCCCACAAAATCAAGCGGCGGTTTATTTGTAAGATTCTCAAAATTCATAATATAAGGCAGATCTTTCCCGCCTATGGTATCCGCATTGCCTCCGGAAGCTGTACCTCCGCCTTCATTATTGGCAAACTCAGCGTACTTCCCATCTATGATTTTTCCGATTGCTCCCATGGTCTGCACCTCCTATCCACGATATTCAATCTGCGCACAGTTGTATTCGCTTGTTCCAATTCCACGAATTGCGCAATATAAACTTCTGGTACTCTCATACCCCACGTTGGAATCATATGTCACAGAAACAAGCGAAAAATTAATTTCCAGACCGGAACCGTTTGCCGCTGGCCGAAATAAATATGCAATCTTGCACGTGGCCGCCACTTTAAAAGAACCATTGTAATACAGATTAAATTCCTCTACAATCGGATTTGTATAGCGACTTGTAACCGAAAAATTCGCCTTTCTCCCGTATCCACCATAGTAATTCATTTCATTGTACAGACTTCTTGCACAACGCAAAACTTTGTAATCCGTTATGCGTGGAGAATCCCCTTCCCCACCCGTACCCGCGGTATAGAAATTTATCTCAAAAAGCATTGGATCCGGCCTGGTATCACCCATCGGGATCACATACCTTCCTGTGGAAAGTCCTCTGATTAAAAGAAGAAGCTCATAAGCTCGCCAGTCCAACGTCCACTCCGGCAGGCCGCCCTCCGCCGGAAGTTGCGACCAGCTATATATCCGTCGTAGCGGAAATCCTCCTGTCAATTCTGTTTTCATTGGTTTTAACGCAGCTTTTACAATCCCGTCATTATCATAGGTATTGATCTTCGTCCTTTCTTCCAATGCGTTGATCTGCTCCTGCAATTCCGGAGTTATACCTCCTCCTCCTCCGTTACCTACGCCGCCATCTGTCAGGAATACCGTCATACCTTCCGTCATTTCTCCGGCCTCGATCTTTCCCTGCAGTTCTTCCTTAGTTCCTATGAAATCCGTTACGAATTGACCAGATTGATTTCCTGCCAGAACCGCCCATTTTCCATCAACTGTCCAATAGACACTATTTCCAGCAGTATAAGATTGCTCGGCTCCTTCTGCAAATCGGTCATCCGTTACAAAATCATTGGAGATATTATACAGAAATCCCACCTTGGATTCTGCCGGAAGTTCTTCATACCTGATTGTCCCGGCCGGAATAAAACCCCCGTCTGATCCTTTCTCCCCCTTCTCTCCTTTTTCTGCCACACGCAGCCAGTAAGTTTCATCTCCCGGAAGAATAGATTCTGAAGAAGTATGGGATCTTTTACAGGCATATGCACTTCCTTCATAAGCAACTAAATCAATATAGGATCCATCATTCACATAGGCTGTTCCGGATGTCCAGGTACCTTTTATCCGCATGGATGCTCCGCTTTGCCCTTTCTCTCCCTGCTCCCCTCTATCCCCTTTGGGAATGGTAAGGTTTAATACAGCATCCTTCGGGGTTCCCACATTCTCCACAGAAGCAGGTGTCCCGGCCTCTCCCGTAGTCACCTTTCCGATCTGTATTGTACCTGTAAATTCTCCATTATCTGCTTTTTGTATGATCTCTTCCAGACCTTTCAGTGTTTCATCAAATATGTCCGTTACATTTTCACTTTTCGTTGTCCCGTCCGCATAATTTTTCTGGACATGAACAGTAACGGCAAAGGTAACCAGGCTCCGTTCCCCTTTTGACAGTTTAATCTGCAGGAAATTTTTACCGGCTACAGAAAACATCGTAGTCTTTACATTCACAGTCACATCATTTCCACTGATTTCCGCTATGTCGTATTCTGCGGTTCCATCTGGCCGGCGGACATATACCAGTGCGCTGGTTCCCTGTGCAATGACATAATCCCGGATATGAAAGATAATGAGAAGATCATTCGTACTCTGCACATAAGCTATATGATCAAAATTACTTTGATTTTGCTTTACAAAAATGTCTTTTTCAATTGCATTCATCCATATTCCTCATTTCTTCCAAAATTTTCTGCTGCTCCAAAAATTCCCCGGATAACTGTTCCGTTTTTGCCATACTTAAATCCAGTAAAATTTCTTTTACTACGGTCATCATCAGGCCGGCAGGTATATTGTTTGCCTGCATACAAGAAAGTACATAACTTCCAATATCCGTTTTTGCCATATCCAGAATCACATATAGCGGTGTCTTTATTGCCTGATTCTTATTTTTATCATCCATTTTTTTACTTCTCCTTTTTTATCTGTGGAAAGACAAAATGTCCTTCCCCTGACACTCCCGGTTTTTCTGATTTCCCTTTCGGATCACCTTCTAAATATACAGATGTATCTTCTGGCGCTTTTTCCAAAATAAGAACTTCCTCTACTTTTTTATTCTTTTCCACAATCTCTTCCTCTTTTATACTTAAACGTCTGTAATAATTCCATTTCTTACAGTAGCTGTACGCCAGCGCCAGGAAATGCCGCCATCCGCATTATTCTCAATAGATTCTATAAACTTGAATGTGCCATTGTAAGGTGTTATTCCGTTTATCGCAACAAGATTATTTATTTTCACATTTTGAATCGTCCAATTGTGGAAATCCATATCAGAATACACATCACAGTCTGTATTGCCTGGAATATTAAAAGAATCTCTTACCTTTAAATCTTTTATATACACATTTTGAATTTCATGATCCATAAAATCTGTATTACAAGATACATAAAACGTTCCGGATTTATAGGTGGAAAATGTTTTGTTGGCATAAAGTAACCTTACTATATAATAATCCAGTGCAGCGTCTGTCCTCGAAGCCCATGCCATATACGCTCCTGTACTTTCAAGATCAAATACAAGTCCTTTATATGACTCATACCCATTCATTTGATTGGTCCCAATATACCCGACATCTGTATCTCCATGAGTCAAGTACATTCTCCCGCCATAAATAGACACCCCGGTTGTAGGTGTCTTGCAATAAATAGAACCGCCTTTCACATAGACTCCGTCTTTATCCCAACGACCAATTGTTACCCCTTCTGCATCAAGAATACGTAACTTCCCGTTTACATTATTCGAGCCACCCAGTTCCAGTGTCCCGCCTTTTATATAAGTGGCGTTGACATACAGTTCCCCCTTTGACATATAAATGCCTTTTGACTTCCCATTATTTGTCACTTTATTGAATGCGTCTTCCTGTGTCCAGCTATCTTTGAAATAGTCCTCTGCCGCCTGGCCATCAACCATAAATCCCTGTGCGGACAATGAAAATTCTCCTCTGTCCAGATCCCAGTAGTTTTTCCCGCGCTTATCAGACAGAATTCCCGTCACAATGATGTTTGCAAGTAAACCATTGGCAGTCAAAGCAGTCGTCCAGTCCCAGTCTCTTCCGTCTTCTGTCCGTCTTTTGGATATCTGCAGCCCCTGGGTTCCCAACGCCAAAGCGCCGTATAAATTGGAATTCGGATCCAGATCTTCAAAGAGGATCGCCCGTACGTCCTGCCTTTGCGCCACATTTTTCTGATACCAGAGTTGCGTCTTCGCGGCGTCCAGAAAGCCTTTCACGGCTCCGGCAACAACAGAACCATCCTCCCGGATCGCGTCGGTAACACGGTTTAGAATACTTTCCAGATCTGCATCAATATTTGAAAAATAATCCAGTTCCGGACTCCCAAGTTCTTCCTCGATATTCTTTTGTAAAATGCAATCATACGTAATCCTTATCACGCGGGCCTTTGTTTCAATTCCAAGCGCCCGATGGATGCAGCGGATCGTATCTCCCAGCATGACAGTTTCCAGAACCTCGTAATCCTTGTATTCTTCCATTTTGGAAAGATCCAGCATATCAATCACATAATTACATTTCGGCAGGTCATATCCTTCATCGAACATTGCACGACTTCGTTTAATCAGCTCCGCGCGCAATTCTGCAAGAGTAGAAAAACCTTCTTCCCCTTCTTCACAGTCTTCCGCAAGTTTCACTTCCTCAAATTTCACGAGTTTAGTATATATGATCGGATATTTATTGATGTTTGGGCTGTCCACCCAAGGTTTACTACCTGTCAGCATATGTCCATTGTAGGACATGGGAACAATCCGGGTGATTAGTTCATTCCTGTCAATGGTTTCCTCAATGGAATTCAGATTTCGTCCAAATTCTGCACGTACACCATAGTCCCCGCCGACACGGTCATTTATGATCACCCGGAAATTATCATATAAAATTTCTCCGCCCCAGCGGTTTAGAAAGGAATGGTCAATATCTCCCTGCAACGCTTCTATAAGATTCCGATTGATGTAATAAGCCGTATTTACCGCAGTGATATTTGATGACGCCTGATACCGGGTTCCGGCCGTTATAATGTTCAATGCTTCCTGACCGTTCTTTGCCGTTGGCCGCGTATCCAACAGGAATACGTCTTTTGCCGCATCAAAAAAGACCGGCCGGGCATACACCGTGATCTGGGTATACGTTTTCTGCTTTTTATGTATCCGGAACAGCTGCCTTTCCCCTACGGGTGTCGGTGCGCAAATTACATTTCCTTCTTTCAGATACTCCCAACGCCCTTCTTCATCCACCAGATGTTTCAAAGTCAGTTCCCAGTTTCCGTTTAATTCCATCTCCAATTCACAGGAATCCGGAAACAGGACCATGTCTCCGTTCATCTCATAATTTGTA
This sequence comes from Lachnospiraceae bacterium, assembly GCA_910574195.1. Taxonomy (GTDB): domain Bacteria; phylum Bacillota; class Clostridia; order Lachnospirales; family Lachnospiraceae; genus Schaedlerella. The sequence continues at coordinate 41,670 of CAJTBF010000019.1, forward strand.
TTTGACGCTTCATATACCTGTATCATAAACATCTCCACCTTGGCGTAATCAGCACCGAAAATCCTTTCGTTACTGACAATGTATTAAATCCATGTTTTAGATACAGATTTTTATACTCTCCGTTTACCAGCGCATTCATAACGCCTCCATCTGTCCTGTATGCAAGCATCAAATCTGTATCAATGGTTAAATTCTGTCCTACGTTTGCCGTCATGGTATTTCCATTCGCCCCTATCGTACACATCCCCTCTCCCTGAATAAGATATAGCGGATGCGCTTCATCATAAGGATTGTATATTTCAGATTCAAGTCTGACAGGGGTATCTCCTTCATTCGCATACTGATGCGGTCTGCAAATAAAGTTCACAATAAATCTTCCAAGTATAGAGAACTCTACTTCATTGGACTCTATCTCTACCCTTTTTACTATGTAATGAAAATCTCCCTGATCTGAAAATGTTAAAGGGCCTCTCCCCTGCATCAGCCATTTTTTCAGTTCACGATATTTTGCCCTTACATTGTATGGTTTCTCTAAATACATAAGCTGAACGGAAATCGTGATATCCTCATACGTACCTTCTTTATAAGTCAGGCATCCGTCCCTACCGGGAACGACACACTCGGTATATCGTTCTTTTCCGGTAGGAATGGAGATAAATTTTTCAACAAAAACCTGCTTCTGCAAGGCTGTAAAACCATGAAATTTAAAATCAATCATCGTTTATTTTCCTTTCCGTGACCTGGTATTTTGCTGTTCCTGACTGATTTCCCGCTTCACTTCTTTTGTAATCCCCGGTGAGAGTTCGCCGATCAGTGCGCCGGTATCTGTAACCATCTGCATCTGAGACATTCGTGGAAAATAGGTAAGACACAGAGAAAGCAAAGCATCCAGTTTCTCCGCAACCATACTGTTTTCCGCTGCAACGGCCGCCTTAATCATATCCAGCAAACTCCCGGTCCCGACAACGGTTTCGCTTCCTGCCTCTCCGCCTGCCATAAGCTGATTCGATTTTGGATTATAACCAAAAATCGTCGGCTGGTTCATGATCATGCCGTCTCCCATCGCCTTTTTATACCATTCAACGCCGATGTGTGGCACAGACAGGGGATCCAGACTGAATTCTCCGCTGAGTTTAAAATGAGGGAGCTTCAGCTTTGGAAGAGACCAGTCGAAGTTGAAAAATCCTTTGATCCTTTCGATTGCTCCGGAAACAATCTCTTTCGCGCCCTCGAAAATATTACTGAATTTTTCTTTGATCGCTCCCAATACATCGCTTACTATACTTTTGGCGCCGTTCAGTCCATCCGATATCCGGGATTTCACGCCGTCGATCACGTTGCTGATCGTTGTTTTGATTGCATTCCATACTGCGCTGAACACATCTTTTATTATGTTCAGAATACCGGTTATCGTTGATTTGATTCCTTCCCAGGCCGTAACAATAAAGTTCTTTATTACTTCAATTACTGTGGTGACTACAGTTTTGATTGCATCCCATACCGTGAAAAATATTGTTTGAATCGTCGTCAGTACCGTTGTGATAACCGTCGTAATCGTATTCCATGCCGTGGTCAGGAATGTCTGAATTGCAGTCACCACCACGGTCACAATATTTTTGATTCCTTCCCAGACGCTGCCAAATACCACTTTGATTGCATTCAATACCGTGGTAAACATGATCTGGATGCCCTGCCAGCAGGCGGAGAAGAAGGTCGCTAATCCCTCAAATACTGCTTTCCCTGTCTGTACGATTCCATTCCACAGGCCGACCAGAAAATCTTTTATCGCATTCCATACCATAACAGCCGCAGATTTAATGGCCTCCCATATCGCAATGACTCCTTCCCGGAACCAGTCGCATTTGTTCCAGAGAACCGTGATCACAGCAATAATCCCCGCAATCGCAAGAGGTACAAGCCCGATCGTGGATACAATCGTACCGATGAAAGGAATGACTGTACTGGTAATGAATCCGATTACGCCGGATACTGCACCTGTGATCTTTGGAACTATCGTAATTACTTTTCCAATACCGCCTGTTATTGATCCTATTGCGCTTATTACTTTCCCGATAGTGATAAGTACAGGTCCTAAAGCAGCAACTACCATCGTAATTGTACCGATAAACATTTTTGTTTGATCATCTAACCCCATCAGCCAACTCACGAACGCCTGAACGTGTGTTACGATCCCTCGAAGAGACGGCGTAAATAAATCTACAATAGATATTGCCAACACTTCCAACTGACTCATCAGTTCAGTAACATCACCCTTAAGGTTATCCTGCATGATATCTGCCATATTTTTGGCAGAACCATTACAACTATCAATTGCACCCGTTAATTTGTTATAGTCCTCTTCAGAAGCATTTATAATCGCAAGCAAGCCAGACATTCCTTCTTTTCCTGCCAGCATTGCGGCATATTTTGCTGTTTCTGCCTGCGCCGTGCCATACACTGATTCAGTCAAGGCACTTACTGATTGTTCATATTCATCCTGACTGATTGTTCCACTTTCATACTGTTCAGCCAAACTTGCTAACTGCATATCAAATTCGGCCATTTGTTCCTCGGATAGTTCTATTTCCGGGCGTAAATTACCAAATCCAGAACGTAAGTTGTCCATTATTTCTCGGAAACTATACATATTTCCTTCGCCATCTGACAAGCTAATTCCCAACTTTTCCATACATATTGCCATTTGATCGGTTGGACTTGCCATATTTGTTAATAATGTACGTAATGATGTTCCGGCCTGACTGGATTTTATACTGGCATTTGCCATTAAGCCAAGTGCAACTGATATATCATCCACACTATAACCCATTGCACCCGCTACGGGAGCAACGTATTTAAAAGATTCCCCCATCATAGATACGTTTGTATTTGCATTAGAGGACGCAGTTGCAAGAACATCAGCAAAATGCCCTGAATCTGAAGCGGACAGTCCAAATGCGGTCAATGCATCCGTTACAATATCAGATGTTGTCCCTAAATTTTCTCCAGATGCCGCTGCCAGGTTCATAATACCTTCAATTCCTGAGAGCATATCCTCTGTCTTCCAGCCAGCCATTGCCATATAGTTCATAGCTTCGGCTGCCTCTGATGCAGAAAATTTTGTCTTTCCCCCCATCTCAACAGCTTTGTTCCGAAGCATTTCAAAGTCTTTCCCTGCCGCTCCTGAAACCGCACTTACCTGACTCATCGCGGAATCAAAGTTCATTGACATTTTTAAGGCTGCCCCGCCAGCTCCGCTGGCAATTACTGATAATGGAGTAATCGCTTTTCCGGCATCAACTGTTTTCTTTCCAACTGACGATATTTTAGTTCCTGCATCCTGCATTGTTTTTCCCAATGAAGAGGCCAGGCCGCCAGCTTTAGACGATACCTCATCAATCCCTTTCAGCGCTTCTTCCGTCTTAACGGTAATACTTCCAAAAATGGAAAAGAGATTCAAGGTCCATTCCCTCCTTTCATTGGAGGTACAAACCCGTTCAATAGTTTACCTGCCCCGTCCAATTGCTTCCGTACCTGTTTGTCATTCATTCCGGATTCCGTCTTTTCCTCGCCCTGTACAGCCGGATTTTTCAGTTTTTTCAGAAAATCATCAAAGCTGCCCGGATCAGAGAATGCATTGGCAACCGAAGCGCAATAAAGCGACCAGCACATCTCTTCCTCCTGTTGCTCCAAGATCGTGCTGACCGCTTTATAGAATCGTTTCTGTTTTATTGCCCGGCCTAAATACCCATATGGATCCCCATACCTCCTGTTACAGAGTTCTTCAAATCTGCCAGTTCCGTAGGCAGTGATCCGGCAGCTTCCCCGAAAAAATCCGCAATTCCGTCTGTCTTAAGAAAATCGCGGATAAGTTTTACGAATTGCATGAGCTTCATTTTTCGTATCTCATCAACCGTTACCGGCGTTCCATCTTCCTGTTCGGCACACCCGGCCAGAAATTCACAAATCTCATTCCGGAAACGCGGAAGGTTCCGGATAAGAATCCCGGATATTTTTGAGATAACCAACATCCCCACAGCTTCCGCATCTTTTTCCGTATTCATTTTCTGAATCTCTTTCAGATCTTCTTTCAATGCCCCTGTAATGGATTCGATGCCGATTGTATCGAGCAATCCACAAAAGTCAAACATACTGTCCACTGTCAAATTAAATCTGATTTCCGACATGATCTCTTATCCTCACTTTCCTACTCTCTGTTTTTGCGTATCTTTTTCGGTGTTTCAACCGGTTCCGCCTGTTCGATCTTTTCCACATACGGACCTGCCTTTACAATCTCCGCAAACCGCTTCTCTGTCATCGTGACAATCTCTCCGATAGCATGAAATTCCCCGGCATGCCGGTCAATATATTCCTTTGTCACTTTTACTTTCATGTCTGCCCACCCTTTCTTTTAAACTGTCGCTGTTGGATAGTAAAGTTCGATGTCCAGCTTATTCAACGTATTGTTTTCCAGATCCGCGGTACACTCAAATTTTACGCTGAACGTGGTCTGTTCCGCATTTTTGGTTTCGATTTCAAATGCTTCGGTACAAAGAGCATTCGGCAGAATGATGATGATATTTTTCCCGTTGGAAAGCGTACCTACATAAGCGATATTTTCCAGATAATCCTCCTCTTCCGTGATATTGTCTTTAGACACATATTTCACGTAATTGGTATCTTCGGATGTCGCCTTGACCAGATGCAGCGCCGTAACAAGCAGACCGTCCGTCACTTCCGTCATCTTCCCTTCGATATAGGCCGATTCCCCGACCTTCTGTTTAGACACGCCTTTCACCAGTACCGTAGCCCCGTCAACCTCCACATCCAGCCATTGCGCTTCCCAGTGAAATTTGATTCCACCGGACGTTGCTCCCAGCGGCGTCCCGTTCCATTCCTTCGCTTCCGCATCAAACTTTAAATTTTTATAGATCACCCCTGCGCCAAGAATCATCTTCTTAATAGTTTCACTGGTGATTCCGTGTGTTTTTAATCCCATGTTTTATTCTCCTTTCCATTCACTGGTAAACAATGTAATTGTGATCTTAAACAAATCCGCTTCCCCCGTAGGTATTGGTAAGGAGCTGCCAAAACGGACATGAAAAAGACGCTCTCCCTGTACTTCCTGCAAATCCTGAAAAACAGCCTTTATTCTGTCACCTGCTTCTATAAGCGGTATTTTCGATCCCCTCATCCAGCCGTCCAGAGTAAAGGTACCAACTGTACAATTATCCTCATACCGGTAGTCCGATTCCAGGAAGGAACCGACAAAATAAGGATACGATACGGCCTGCGTCCATTCTTCATACTCGTAGGGAATGCCCGCTTCCTCCAGTTTCCCTCCGATAAATTCCAGCAATTCCACCATTCTACGATCCCAGCCTTTCTTTCAAGATCTGTTCCAATCGGCCTTTCAATTTCCCGCACAGAGTATTAAAAGCCCGGTAGAGAGGCCGGTTCGGCTTTTTCCCATAGGTAAAATGCCCTGTCCCTTTTGCGTCTTTGTAGAACCATCCTCCCTTCCTGCCATTCCCCTGAAGGGCATATTCTCCGGTCCCATATTCTTCCCAGATCGCATTTTCCTGATTGCTGCCAACATGAACCGATGCCTCGCCTGTTTTTTCTTCCACTTTATACTGATAGGACCCCTTTGTCTGTCCGGTATCCACTCTCGAATTCCGCATGGTCTGCGCCTGCAGTTCGCCCCCGGCTTCATACAAAAAAGCACGTACTCCATCAGAAAGGGCCGCTTTCACCTGCATACTGTTATCCGTAAATTCTACGTTCCCCATCCTGACCTCCTGTATATTTCAGATAAATTTCCAGATGCTCCCTTCGATTCATCGGATCATCAATCAACAGGATTTCGTAGACGGACCCGTCTATGAGCATCCGTGCATTTTCGCTGGTCACAGGCACTTCGGTTTCTTTCTCTCCCAGCAGAACTCTCCCTGTCAATGTCTGATAATCACACAAAAAAATGTGGGTGCTTTCCTGAATCTTTGCACTGAACACGGTTCTGCCGGAATCTCCTGTCGATAAATCCAGCCATCCGGTTAATCTCATACATTCCTTCCAGGCTGGCACCCACTCCTTTATCCTGTTTTTGTACCCTTCTTTTACTTTTACCTGAATAATCCCGCACAAATTCCCGCCAATTCCCATGCTGTCAAAATCTCGCTTTCATATACGGTTTCAGGAAACCAAGCAGGGAAACCGGATATCCCATTACCTGATTCCCTGCATCCTGATCATAATAGGTCACACTATGCCGGGATAACGTCTCCGATTTAATCCCTACCTTCTGCCGGTTCTTTACTTCCCAGCTCATCAACTCAATCACACCCTCCTGTACATCCACTGGGTACTCCACTTTTGTTACAAGGTTTTCAGGTACGTCAAAAAGCTGCGCGTCGAGCCGGATGAAGGTCTCTGCGACCTCCGTAACTGCATACAGCCCGTCATTCACCGCTGACTGGGAAATCTGGACTGTATCCGCTACTTTAAAAAACCGGGGCTGCCCGATAATCGTATCCCCGACAGAATTTCCCCAAAACCGGATCGCACGGTTCTGAAAATTGTTATGGGTATACGATCGGATCAAATGCTCCACTGCTTTCAGTTTCCGCTTCAATTCCTCTTCTGACTTCCCGGAGAACTCCGGCATCTGAAGCAGTTTTTCAACCGGTACAATCATCCGATTCACCTCGTTTCCGTTAAACTACGGCCACGCCAACTTTAGACTTAATCAGCCCCATCTTCACGTTCTTTGTATGGAACTTTAACGCATAGTTCGCCGTATCTCCCAGTTCCGCGAATGTCGGGGATTCTTTTGCGATATTATCCACCGCAAGGGAAAGCCCGTTTGGATGCAAAACCTTACCCTGCTTGGTATAGAATTTATCAATACCTGCGGACGCTTCCGGATCGTAATTCGTCGTATACTGATTCTCATAATTGTTTTTATCGCAGGATAAGAAAGCCCCTTCCCCAAACAAATATGTAGAATATACGCCGCCATTTTCTGTGAACCGATCGGTAACGAGCACATGTTTCCCTGCAATCGTAGGCAACGTGATTTCTTTCTGGATTACACCATTTACCACATATTTATCATAGTCGACCATTTCCATTTTCTTATATTCCTTGAAAATCATGGAATGCATCACCATCAAACCAAGACCGCCCGCCATGTCTCCCAGGGCCGCCTGCTCCGCATCGTACACAGTACCTGCTTCGATTGCTTTTCCGCCAAGGTCAAGCACATGATCCGACAAAGCAGAAACCGCAAGAACCGCCTGTGCAATATTCATCAGTTCTTTTTCCCAAACCTGATTGTAATATCCTGCGATCTTATTTCTGATCAACGTCATCGGATCTGCGCCGGTCAGTTCTTTTGTAAAGTCCTTCGCCTTAAAGGCTTTCATCCTCTGGATCAACATACAGGTCTGTTTATCACCGCTGATCTCTACCGGCGTGTTATCCGTCATACCGTCATTATTCAGCGCATCCATACCGTCCTCGTTTGCGTCCAGCGGTTTATAGATCGGAATGGTGGCCACGTTCCCATGCTCTCCAATCAGATTCATAATACTGGAATCCTGCTGCACAATACCGGATGCGATGATCGGCGTAGACCAATAATCCGCTTCCTGCATCATCCCGGAAAACACTTCTTCATCAAATTCAAATCCCCCAAAGTTACCTGTTCTCGGCATATCTTTTCACCTTTATCCTTTCTTTAATGTGTGTTTAACTGTTTAAACAGTTCTGCATTTTCCTGTTTCAGCTTCAGCCGCTGTGCATACCCCATTTTCAGAAACTGGTCTTTGGTAACGGTCTTGTTCTTATCCCCTCCGGGCAGATTATTTTCAAGAATCTTTCTGTTTCCATGCGGATCACCAGATGCCTGAAACATCTTGGGAAGTTTTGTTTTTAACCAGGAGATCAGATCTGCCTCTCCCTTAATTTTTCCATCTTCACCAAGTTTAATTTCTCCCTTTTCTTTCGCTTTGAACAGCAGGTATTCCACATCTGCTGCTCCAGCCTCTGCCAACGCAAACCGCAGTGCATTTTCTGTTTTCAACGTTTCATTTTCCGTTTTCAACTTTGCGATCTCGGTTTCATATTCCGTGATCTTCTTCTGTGTGCCTTCATCCTGCCCGGAAGACTTTTTCAATTCTTCGATGAGGCCGGTTGCCTTTTCCAATTCGGCAGTTTTACCCGCCAGATCCGTCTCCATACCGGTATACTTATCTTTGGAAACGTATCCTCCTTCCGACAGATCGGCAAAACGGACATGTTTCAGCTTGTCAGGTTCGCCCTCATTGACTTTTGCAATTGCCGCATTGACTGCTTTCAGGGTATCCGGAAAATCTTTCAGTAATTCTTCCAGTTTCATCTTCTTCATCCTTTCTTCTTTCTGAGACTGCGTGTCCCATCATGTCAGTTATTCTCCCATGACAAGGGGAATTTTCAGCAGCAGTTTAAACGTCGTAAGCTTTTTTCGGACATATAAAAAAGACCATATGCGTTCATACAGTCTTTTTACACTTTATAAACCTATATAATGAGCCGTAATACTAAATGAACGGCGTAATTTCTTTCATGTCCTTCAGGAACGCCTTCGCTTTCTCCATGAATGAATTGTCACACAGATATTCAATTCCCTGCGGTGTAATGTAGCAGTCCTTCAACTCCACTGGATAGGGTGTTCTTATTCCGTCAAGTCTTGCGAAAGTCACGCCGTCTATGAACCCGGTTTCCGACATATTATACAGGATATACGCCCAGTAATGTTCATTCAGTTCTTTAAGAAGCAGGCTCCCGGGCTTTAGCATAGAGATATCCACAGGATTTCCATTCTTTAAGCAATGGTATAAATACGCCAGTACCTGATATACGATTACATGATAATCATCCCTTGCCATGTTATTGCTCCCCCCCTAACGGACATAAAAAACCACCGATTTTTTTACAACCGGTGGTTATCGTTACGCGATTCTGTTTTCCAGATCAATGTCAATACCATACTACATTTTTTTCTTTTGGCGGATTCTCCATTTTGGCAAGTCTGACAAGTTCACGTTTTACATGGGCCGGTGCCATAGAATATACTGATCCTTTGTGCTCAATAATCTCCCCGTCTGCCAAGCGCATTTTCATAAATCCTTTCGGTTCATCGCTTTCTGGAAAATATTCTGCTGAAATTTCAGTTTCTGTTTTTATTATATTTTTCAAGATTACCATAGTATTCTAAGGCCTCCTTCCCATAGTTATATTCCTGCGCAGCCAACGCATGGGCCTTCTCATGTGGCATCTTTGGATTCTTTCTTTTTATTTCCATTTCCAGTAGTTCATGTTCTATTAAAGTTCTGTCATGAGGTTTTATGCTTTCTCCTATCATCAAGCGCTGCCAGCTCTGTGCGATTGCGCAGTCAGGGTCAAATCTTCTTCTCTCTCCCGTATCCAAATCCAATAGTGAATCATCTTCAAATAAATATGCCTTGACCTTTTTAATATCCGATTCCCGCTTTCCCAGATTCTTCGCTATTTTTCTCGCGTCTGTCGAAAAACTACGAATTTCTTCGTAATACATTTCTGCAAAATCATCAGCTTCCTTACTGAAAAGATTCGTAATTCTTGCTCCTGATTTTATTATATCAGAATCCAATCCTTTTACAATACTATCTTTAGAAATTCCGGAATTGTTTTCTATTTTTCTGATTGCGTCAGGATTTTGTAAATACTTATTTCTGAAATCTTCAAAGTCTTTCGCCTTGTCAATCCCAAAATATTCCGCTCTTTCTTTCAACGTCTTAAGTTCATCTTCATCCAGCGCCCACTTGGCCCTCTGCCCCATAGCGCAGCGACAATGAATATCTTCCGACGCCACCCCGAACGCCCCCGGTCGCAATGCCTTATGTCCGTTTACCTCAAAGTATTCCTCCAATTCCCGGATCTGGCCGTCCAGTATCCTGTGAGATTCCCGAGTTCGATTGTCCAGCTTTGAAATCCATTGCTTTACAACGTCCGCACCCTTTTCCTTTGCTTTGTTCAAAGTGTCCCACTGGGCTTCATTCTGAATCCTGTGCCCTTCGGTTCTGGCGATCCGCATCGCGTTGTTCATCGCCTTATGAAAAGGGCTGTTCATCCCATTTGCAATATGCGACGCAATTTCCAGCCACGTCGAACCGTTTGCAATGCCCCGGGACAGTTCCGCCCGGATCGATCTTTTTAAATATTCTGTATCCTCGCCAAGCCGCTTGTATAAATTCGTGGATAGTTTACTGTCCGTCTGAACCGCTTTCACAACCTGTCTTTGATCGATCGGAAACAGAAAAGGAACGCCCTGACCGTGCAGATCATAAAGCGTTCCCAAGAATCCGTCTTCATAGCATTTCGCAAGATAAGCGGCAATATCCCCAAATTCCTCATTCTGCAATGCATCCAGTATTCCGTCAAGCTGCTTTTTTAGCGCCTCCTGGTACTGTTTTTGGTAAATAACAGATTCCAGATCCTGCATGTCTGTCCGGCCGGCCAGTTCCCGGATCCGGACCTCACAATCCCGGGATGCCTGCTGATAGATTCGTTTCAGAAGCCGAATAACTTCCTTTTCATTTCGAATCTGTCTTTTCAGAACTTCAAGCTGCCTCTTATTCATCCGGATCACCGCCGTCTTCCGGAACAATCTTATTTAATTCCTGTTCCGCTTCTTCCGTGCCCTGCTCTTCCTCTTTCGGCAGCTTATCCCGGATTTCCTCATAGTCCATATCCAGAATCTCACAAATAGACTGTATAATGGTTTCCTGGTCAAACACATTGGCCAGCCCCAGCAGGATATTTACCTCCACCTGTTTTCGTTGTGCATCGGTCAATTCATTTTGCTTATTCTCCTGTTCATTGCTCATGACTTCATGAGTAAATTCAAAATAGACATCGGAAGTCTGATATGCCGTACCTTCCTTTTCATTGATTTCATCAATCACCACGTCCACAATCTTACGCAGGAACCGCTTTATATTTCGTTCAAGATGCTTACACCTCAGATCCAGAAGAGAATATGCCGCTTTGATTGCAATATTGGTTGTCGCAGCTGTATCCTTCAATCCTGACAAATTCAGGCCCATCCCAAAACGATAGATGTTCTTCTCATCCAGTTCCAGTTTTACCTTTCTGGCCTCATATGGAACGCTTACGGTATGAACTTCAACGCCTCCGTTATCCCCGACACCTATTATTTTCTTTGTCTTAAGATTCTGCTGCAGCTCGTCCAGATTATCTCCCTCGAATCCTTTCACTGCATACAGCGGATGATCAAAGTCAATCAGATTATTGGATAAGCTGGATGCCATCAGATCATAGTCGTCTATGAGTTCCTTTACTGGTTTCAGATTGGATACCTGTTTCTTGTTGTTATCCAATCTGAAAAAGGGAATGAAGCCAAGATTTTCATAATACGTCTTTTCATCCCCCTCAACCTGATACAAAATGTGCGGTCTTGGATTGATATCCGCACTGGTATCTGTCTCAATTCCTCCATCGTCTGTCTGCACATAATGATAAACCTGTTTATCATCCCAATCCATAATCTTTTTAATCCGGTGGCCTTCCTTGTCAATCCGATCCACATACCAGTAGATCACATGATCCTTTTTATCGTCCGCAAACCGGGCCTCCACTTCCACAACACCAATACTGTCGGCACAAATAAATTTCATATTATCCATGCTGTCTTTCAGGGCATACATATAGGAAAATCCTTTGGATTGACAGTCCGCAATCGCCCCCGATAGTTCATCAATAAAGTCATCATTATTATTAAACCGTCTGTCCAGCTCTTCCTGCAGTTCCGGGATATCCGACAACACGAAAGGCTCATCACCCGAAAGCGTATACTGTGTACCCTGCTCCGTCAATTCCTTAAAAAATGGATGCGGGATCCTGACATTTGCCCGTGTTGTATCTTCTACCAACACTCCGTCTGCATTGAAATAAAACATCCGATAATGTCTTATATCATGATCCCCATCAAAATAGCGCTCCCCAATTCGTGCAAAGTGCTTTTTCAATGAGGCCGCATCCTCGTCAATGAACATTTTAATTTCTTCCGTTGTCAGCATGATCAAACACCTCTTTCATAAACTGATCTGTAAGGGAAATTATTTCATCACCATGTGCGCCAAAAAAATCACACATTTGTTCCTCACCTTCTACCTGGTTGCTATATGAAAATTGAAAAACATGTGTCAGTTCATGAATCACTGTTGATCTTGTGACAGATTCCGGCAACCCTTTCCGGATATTAATACGCAACTTATCATATTCTGTTAGTCCTAAATTATAACGACCTCTACCAGGATTCATTTTCTTTTTATTCCTATCGGTCAGTTTAATCTCCCAAATATCCTTGTGTATTTTGATTCTCATTTTCAGGTTCCTCTCTAATAAAGCCATCTGTTTCCTTTTGCAATATATTTTTCAAGGGCATACCGCATTGCGTCCATCAGGTGATTAAAATCATCTATCGGTCTGTTCAGCTTATTCCCAAACTTGTCTTTATCCCATGTGTAGTTGCTGATCTCTGTCAGGAAATTTACACATCGGGGATGAATGATAATCTCATAGTCCTGTATAAACTGTACGCCTGCGTTTATACTGTCCCGGCCTTTTTCCGCACCCCTGATCCTAAGACCAAGCCCTTTCAACTGGTCAATACTCTTTGGTTCCGCAGAATCCGCGGTGATCCTCTCTTTCCGGTACCCCATATCGACAATGTTCTGACAAATCTTTTCGTTGGAAAGGCCGGCCGCATACATTTCATCCCATACGAAAATCTTTCTGTTCTGAACATCAATGAAACCGACAAACAATGCAGATGGATCATTGGTATATCCAAAGTCAAGACCAAAAGCGGATTCAATCCTGTATTGCTGTCTGATCTGTTCCAGCGTAAAGGCTTCCTCCCGCCAGTTCTCATAAACAAGACCGTCCACAATCCCCCAGTCTCCAAGGCCTGCAACATTATAGCGCCGGGGATTCTGCTTTCGCATCGTGTCAAAGACTTTCTTATCCGCTTCATCCAGCCATTCATTACACAAATAGTTGGTGGTCATTGCAAGCGTTTCTTCATCCGGTTCATCGAAAAAACGCTTCTTTAACCAATGATGTTCATTCCAGGGGTTAAAAGTGAGAGTGATCTGTTTAAACAGGCCGGAATCTTCCGGAACTACACCACGAATGGATTCATCCAGCATGTTGAAATCATCTTCGGAGCTAATTTCATAGGCCTCCTCAATCCACATCCAGGACAATACACCATGATCAACCGTAATGGATGTCACTTTTAAAGGATCATCCAGTCCCCGGAAGTATATCTTCTGGCCCGTCGGTCGATAAGTCATCTCCAGAGGACTCTCTTTAATATCCCAGAAAGCATCCACGCCCAGCCGATGGATCGCCCATTTTAACTCCGTAAAACAGGAATCTTTCAGCGTACGGAATGTTTTTCTGACAACCAGCGTATTGGCATCCGGGTATTTCATCATATTGGTGATGTACCACAGTGCTGCCGTCTTGGATTTTTTACTTGCTCGAGATCCTTTTACAACCCGATATCTGCCCTTCCAGCGCCAGAAAGTACCATAACCTTTTCCAACAATATCTGGAAGTTTCTGCTCTTCTCTCCCTTTATTTACTGTTTTCTTATACTCTTCCGGATACAGAATGTATCTCATATATCCGAATACATGTTGTGAAGAAATCTGATCCTTTACCACCAACAATCACCACTTAATCTTCAAGGTTCTCTTCACCTGATATCACAATAGGAATTGCAACGTTTACATCCAATTTATCATTCCACATTCCCAGATGCTTTCCAAGTAATTCAAGTGCTTTTATCTTTGAACCGATCTTCACCTCGCGCTCGACACTGGTTCCGGTATCTGACTTTGATTGTTTATATTTAATTCCCTCAATACAAGATAAATCATCCTCCGTCGCCGTTGTTTTGATTTTCGCCTTATCGTCTACGATATCTGTCATTCTCACAAACGCCAGCCTTGCCAGTTCCAAAATAACCCGATCTTGATTGACTCCTGTTCGTTTGGAACGCTCTGCCATTGCCTTCGCAATAGCTGTTTGAATATCAGGTTTTATCAGGTTTTCATATCCTATTTCACTGGCACTATCAACTGAATATCCTGCCCTGATAGCTGCCTGAGTGGCATTCAAATCAATCAGATATTCCTCTACAAATCTCTTCTGTTTCTTTGTCATTCAGGCTCACCACCCCTCCATTCTGTTCTGGTTCAGCATACAAAAAGAACGCCCTGCCGAAACAAAGCGTCCTCTATAAATGGGAGGAAATCATATGCAGATCATCCATTGATTTCAGTTTATACTATAACATTTGAAAAACGGAAAAAGCGGAAAAAACGGAAAAACTTTAAATTTCTTTCATAAAATTTTCGAATTGTTTTCGTATGCTATCCCCCGTAGCCTTCCGCCCAATCCTTGCCGCCGTCTCTTCCCACGTCCTTTCCTCAAAGATCTTATGCCTGATGATCCGCTGCATCCTGACCGGAATCGTCGGCATCCATTCCTCTACCTGCCTTTTGATCTTTTCCGCGTTTTCCTTCCTCTTCTCAAGCAGTTTTTCTTCCAGGCGAAGGTTCCCGTCATCCTGATATGTGAAAGTGCTGCCCTCTACCTTGAAATGCTGTTCCTGATATGGAAAATCCGGATTGCTGCCTTTTATCTTCGTCTGGATCACCGTTTTCTTTTTTCGCTTCAGGCGCCGGATATCCTCTTCCGTCTCCCGGATCAGCGCACAGGCATCTATGTAGTCATACAGAATCTTTTTGTCCACGCTGCTCCTCTCCGATATCTTCCCCAATTCGGATCTCCCCCTTTATATCATACTTTTTTGCCAGATATTCCAGCAAGGTGCGGCACTCGTATGCTTTCTGAAGACTGCCGGAATCCTGGCCGGATGGATCTGCCTTCGTCGTTTTGGAAATCTGCTGTTTATCACTCATATGGTCACCGCTTTCATTCAATGCCGCCGGATTTTATGATTTCAACCGCATCATCAAGCATAACAAACGGCTCATCATCCGCCCGTGCACACATTGAGTTTACTTCCAACCGCCCCGCAACCTTATCCACGTTATAGGCAGTAGGCTGGCCATCTATCAACTCACACATCTTGTTAGCCTTGTCTGCCGGGTAATTATTAACAATAGCCATTCCAGCAATCTGCTTTTTAAATTCATCTGCATCAATCAGTCTCATTCTTCCTTCCCCCTCTCTAATTCTTTCAATGCGGCTTCGGCTTCTTCTCTCGTTACAAAGATTCTATCCATATTTGGAATATCCAACATCCGAAAATCCCTACTCACTATTTCTGGCACTCTATGAGGGCAATTTTCACAACTTCCATCATGGTCTCTGCAATATTCCTCTTTGTAATCTTTTGGACAATCCATGAATATAAAAAATATTTCATCTCCTATTGCCGCAGGCAGTTTCAGCAGTTTCCCCTGTTCTTCTAAATCCTCATATTCTGCAAGTTTTTCCGCCAGCTGCAATAGCAGTTCGGCTGTTCCTTCAATTTCCCGACCATAAGGCAGAGTCTTATATGCCCTTGCGTATATTCTTGCTTTATCGCTTAATTTCTTCATATTTTCCCCCTTGCAATCTGTCCATTCTCAGTTTCGTCTTTCCAGGCATCCGCACCTATGCACGCCCATTAAATCAAAATCCGGTTTGCATCGGCAGTGTTTCTTTTTCACATCCTTCTCCGACATCCATACACAGTGCAGTCTGCAAAAATATTTCGGGTTCTGACAGATCCGGTTATTCAGGCCCATAAACGGGTGCCTTTCATCTGCAATTAAATACCTTCTTTTCCTACTCACCTCTGACTGTCACCACCTTATAGCCGCAATTCTTTCCGTTCTGCCGCCTACTTTTCTTTGACCTTATATTTGTCTCCGTAGTCCCCATTGATATTGCCAATCCTTTTGCCGTCTCTTCAACCGCAAGAGGGAATTCAAACCGATCCGGAGATACTGCCATCCATAACATTTCCTATTTCCCCCCATGCCTCACAAGATTATTCAAAATATCCACACCTGTTTCCTTTGCCAGCTCACTGTTCAGCAACTGAAAGTACTCCGGATCCTCTTCAATGCAGTGCATCTGGTCCACTACAAAATCTATGAATTTTAACATCCTCTTCTTCCCATATCCACAATAACGATGCAGATAATCCGCGCTGATCAGAAGAAAACAGTCAAACGCTTCTCTGGTTGCATCCTGTATTTTTTCATTTCTGCAATCTGATACTTTGGATCTTTCATTTCTGCGTCGATCTGTTTTCGGATTCTATTTTTCCTGTGTGCTTTCTCTACCCAGCTCATGACATCACCCCCGGAAAGTCCTCTAAACTCATTTGTCCATCTACATTCTTCTTTCTCTCCCGCTCAGCCATAAGCCTGTCCGCCTTGTACCTGTTATATTTCGCGCGGTACTCATAGCTTTTCCCAAATATATTCCATGCGGCTTTCACTACGTTCGGTTCATACGGCCGGATCTGTTCCAGATCCTCCACCGCTTTATACGAAATCGGACAACCGCAGCATCCTGTCCTGGTAAGGCCGTATACTTCGTATGCATCCGAATATTGAATTCCGTAGTATTCTTTATACCAGGCCTTGTCTGCATCCGATACGTAATACAATGGGCGCAAACGGTACTGTCCTTCACTGGTTTCTGTGAAGCATAGTGCCGTATTATCCTTACGCGGCACAGACCGCATACCACCCTCATCCCGGCGCTCCCCTGTGACAACCATTTCATAGTCTTTTTGTACCCTATGTGCCGGCTGCTTCTTGCAGAAGTCACAGCACTGCGCGCTGATTCGGAAATCCGGTGGATACTCGCCGATAAAATCCCGCATATACTTCGAAGAATTAATTACGAGCTGAATATTCGGGCGCGGCTCCCCTCCGGAATTGCAGCAGCAGAGGAAATTGATGATACTCTCGCATTTGGGAAATCTCTCACTCAGTTCCTGCCTTTTTGCCGCCTTATCCTCTGCCTGTGTATATTCCTCTGCTATTGACAGGGGAATTTCTTTTTTCTGCCATCCTTCAAGACCTGCAGACATGATCTTCGATACAAACGGAATACCATGTTCCCGGACCGCCTGCACAATCCCAACCTTTGGCCGGACTTCCCTGATCTCTACTCCATACTTTTTGGCAGTTGCCTTTACATGGTCCCTGGTGGCCTGCATCTCCAAACCTGTATTGAAAAACACATATTCGATCGCCGGCAGATGAAATACCATCCGGACTCTTTCGATGAGGTCAACCAAGATATCACTGTCAGATCCACCAGAATACGAACAGATCGCTTTTGGATGTTCCCGTAAACGCTTCGCAATAATACTTTCAATTGCCTGAAACTTTGCTGGTGCGTCAAAATCCGCATAGTCCGGTCTTTCTGTATAAACTTTGCTTTTATATGTTTCTTTCATTCTTCAAAGAAGCCCGTGTACACGTCACCCCGGCCGGAGGCTTTGGCTCCTTTCCCGTATTCTTTCCTTCGCACAGATTCTCTGATCAATCCGGCGCTTCCCACTCTTCCTCATCCCAATGGTTCAGGATTTCCCGGATGATCTCTTCTGTCCGTTCTTCTTCCCTTGTTCCTTCCACCTGGTTCCCTCCTCCTTAGCTCCCAGATCCGTCCGCATGCAGCAGCTGCCCTTCCAGATCATCAAAGTTATATTCCCTCTGGGGGAAGTCCTGCCCTTTTGCTGCTTTGGATCGCTGTGGTTTCTCCGGTAAATACTTCTCATAATTCTCATCCAGATAATCCACATATCCACTATTGAAAAATGTACTGCCGTTTTGCGGCTTTCTCCATTCTTCGTCTTTTAGCCCTTTCAGGTATCGTTCGATCGCCCTGCTCATTTCCTCAAATCCAATCTGAAGCAGTTTTGTTTTCTGTGTTCGCGATACCTGCCCTTTTCCCTTTTTTACCGGGTACATTTTCCATAGACGCTCAAACAGTGCACAAGCGTCCGCTTTGCACATAGTATTATCTTTCTCTTCTCTACTCTCCTTTACTCTACTCTGTTCATTTCTTACTCCCGAAATTGAATTTCTTCCGCCGGAAATTGAATTTATTACCACATTAGACCTATTTTCGGGTATAGTTATTAAAAGGTACTCTTTTTTCAAACTAACCTTTTCACGCTTGGATGTTGCGTTCAAGTATCTTTTTTGTATCCCGGACGAAGTCAGGATATGATACTTGTTGAAAAGTTCATCTGAAAAAATGCCCCTTCGTATTGAAGCTGAGATCACATCATTTATTAAGTTTTTAGGGAATCCGGGCAGCGCACCATTCTCAGACACACTGCCAACATTCCCCTGCCTTACGGCTTCACCGCCATGGAAACCGCTGAGCCGCGCCGCCCACAGAAGTGAAATATCGGGTGTCCATTCACAATAATAACCAAGTCCCGAATATATGCTCTGGTACAACTTGACGACTATCGCAAATCCCTTTAATCCATATTCAGCTTCAATAAGTTCTATTTTTTCGTCCATGTGGCAATCGAGTTCAAAGTAATCAATTCCTACCTTATTCCCTCTCCCTGCCATATTCTTTAGATCTCCTTAATCAAAACATCTATATGTGGATCCTCTTTGTCTACCTCAAACCTGTCGGAAAATCCAACAACCTCATTCCATCCATCATCCTTCAATACCCCGGCATTCTTAAGCGCATCCTGCACAAATTTCCTGCCAAACGTGATATTGTCTTTATCACGCCGCTTATTCTTTTCCACCCATGTATACTCCATAAATACTGGTCTGTTAATTCTCACGCCCCTCATACACTGTCTGATCGCATAAAGAATGATTTTCTCATTGTCGGCTTTCATCTTTGCGCCTTTGTACTTGTTGGAGCGTTCGGCGGCTATATATTCGTTCAGGCCGGAAAGTCTGCCGGGGATTGTAAGTAAATACTCCATAAGATTCCCTATGAAATTACAGTGTATTGTGGCAATTCTTTCAGTTCTTCCCGCAGATAGTCTTTGATCCGGCGCATCGCCTCGTTCATCCATGCGCCACCGTCTGCCTCAAAGATTGCGCATTCTACTCCGTCTCTGTCATCCTGTTTCATACGGAACACAAAAGAACTCTCCGGCTGCTCTACTTCTACAAACGTCCGGAATGGCCGCAGCGTCACCGGATTCGGCACCTCTGCCTCGCCTTTGGATGCAATCCCGGTCCGGATGGTTGCTTTCTGTGTTACGCCATCGTCCTTATACTGGGACACGGTTCCGTTCTCCACGGTACCGGCAAACCGCAAAAGCAGGTCACGATCCTCTCCTTTCAGGAATTTAGATTGTAACGCAATCACAAACTGCTCCTTTCCCAGGTATCTTCCGTAGGGAAATTCCGGTACCTGTGCGATGACATTGACCAGGGTTTCTCTCTTTCTGTCCAAATCTAATGTGGAGATCAGCCGGACCTTCGTCGGGGAAACTACCTGCACGATCATTTCCTCTCTGGGACCGTCTACGCCGCTTCGGATATAATCCACCAGACTGCTCAGCGTACTCATCTCGATCGCTTCCGCTCTCCGATTAAAGTCCAGCTCATACATCCTTTTATCCGAGTAACGGACATTTCCATAATCCTCAAAATTCGGCTTTGCCAGCTCATTTCCATACTGTACCAGTTCTTTTAATCCGCTTTCCATCCTGTGTTCCTCCTTTTATCCTTGTTTTGCTTCCCTGAAATTGACCACCGTGGTTTCTTTGATCTCTCCTGTTTCGGGATCCACGGCCTTTCCTTCTGTTTCACTCTGGTATTCCTCCAAAGACATCTGCCCCCGGATACTGCTTCCATACTCCTGCGCATAGCATTTCCCGGTCTTCAGATCCTTTCCGATCGCCATTCTGGTGTTGGCCGGTTTGACCGCCGCCAGTTTGGTCACAACGGACACATCCACGCTGGTATCATTTCGATCCTCATTCTGTGCAAAGGTGACTTCTACCTGAATCTTCCGTTTGTTCTTATGAGGCGTATTCGGATCCATCATGTTTTGCAGGACCTTTTCCAGCGCATCGTCAAACTTCTCCTGCAGGGCGCCTCCTGCGAAGGTTTCCAAATTTACTCGTTCCATCCTGTTCCTCCTTCTTTTGATTTCGTTTTTCCGGATCCTCTTTCCTCCCGGCAGACTCCCGGAAGGAAAGAAGATGGCTCACCGGGGTCGTGACATCCCGTGTATCCTTTCGCCTTTGACGGCGGAGGTACCTTTTTCAAAATTTCAAATAATCACATAACACATTCTGTTTTTGACTGTTTTCTCTTCCGCAATCTTTCTTGTTTCTTCCGGATCCACACTGCCGGCGCTGATGCTGAAATCCTCCCACCGGATCCAGTACACCGTCTCTATCTTCTTTCCTCCGTAGTCTGCCCTCGGCATGTGTTCCCCTTTCCGTGTCTTTTTCCGTATGCTGCCATCATCCTTTTCAATTCTTCCGGCGGCAGCGTTTCAATCCCAAGATTTTTGCACTCGCTGACAAGCCCGTCTATCAGACGCGACATCTCCACGGTATTGTATGTACTGCTTCCCCGGATCATCAGATAGGTTCGGTACATCACTCCATCCTCTCCCATTTTCACATTACTTGTCGGTTTCAAATGATAGAAAGGAGAGTCCATGACCTTCCTGTGGGCCTCTTCCGTATCCGGAATCTCCGCCCAATAATTATTTCCCTCAGCAACTTCAAGAAAACCGTATTTTGATAAAAGGATGTTATGGAGTTCCTCATTGGAAATGCGCAGCACTCCCGCCAACTCTGTGACCAACTCCCAGTAATAGGCATTTGCATTCTTGCTTCGTTTCTGACGTTGCTTCTTTATCTCCACATCCAGCCGGTCAATCCCGGAAAGCTCCATAGCCGCTGTGGTATCTATCCCCCTGCTTTCCAGCGTAATGGTCAGACTGCCGGAAAGCGTCCGGCCGATGTCTTTTATCTTTGCTGTAAACTTCATGATTCCACCTTATCCGGCAGCTTTTTTGTTCTTTTGATACAATCTTTCAGCTGCAAATCCGTCACATCATTTAAATCTTCAACCTTATAAGTATTCGTTACTGCTTTCCAGTCGTAACCTGTACGGGTTAATTCTGCGCTGAGGTCAAATAATAAAGAACGTCTATATTCGCTGATACCGGAAGCATTCTGTGCATTTTCGACAGAATCCTCTGCTTTCCCGTTTCCTCCCTGCCGGACTGGAGCGGCCGCTTTCTTTTTTCCTTCCTGCCGAACCGGAGCATCGATTTTCCTGTTTTCTCCGGTTGGGGAATATTTTGTCGGGTCCTTATCCCAATATACATCCGCCCCAATTCCCAACTGTTTACAGGCAACCGAAATCGCATCGGTCGTGGCCATCTTATAGCATTCATCTGAAACATACGGCCCGGCTTTCTGCATCTCCACAAACATGCTGCCTCCGGTCCCCTGGATTGGCATGGACCAGGCTCCGTCCACTTTGACATAGAGTTCAATTTTTACAAAGGCTGCCACTGATTTTTCATACGGTTCGATCCATTCCCGGACGGAATTGTAATACCATCCAACTCCGCAGGGGCCGAATAACTCCGTCAGTTTTTTTATCCTCCACATGGGATTGATGTCCGTCTTTCCATTCATCCTTCCGCCTGTGATTTTCTTCTTTGCTGCCTCCGGCACCTCCCGGCCCAGATCATAATAGTAAAGATTTTCCATCAGATCCTCTCCCATTCAATCCCCACACTGTCCATATACATTTCCAGCTTTTCTTTTGCATCCAAAGAAAGGGCGATCCGGTACTCATAAAGTTCTGTCTCTTCCTCCATCTCCGGAATCAGGCTGCCCAATACTTCCTGTGCTGCCTCTTCCTTCGCCTGTTCCACCGCCGCGGTCTTTTCTTCTTCTGCCCGGCGGATTGCTTCTGCCTTTTCTTCCTCTGCCCGGCGGATTGTTTCCTGTTTCTCCATTTCCGCCTTTCGCGCCGCCTCCTGGGCTTCTTTTGCCCGCTGTTCTGCCAGCGTCTTTTCCCTCTCTTCCCTGCGGATCCGTTCTTCCTCTTCCCGCCTCCTGCGTTCTTCTTCTCTGGCAAGGATCTCCTGTTTCTGGCGTTCATAGCGCTGTATGTAGGATATAGATTCCGTAAAATCCAGATTCGTCCGGTACAAAGACAGAGCCTTTTCCACTGCTTCCGAATCCATATCAGTCAACATCGTAATCTCTCTTTGTGTCCGATCCGCTGCATCTGAAATCTCTTCCTGAATATCCTTTCTCTTAAATGTCGCATTCTCCCACTTTTTGTTATAAATGCGCTCCAAAGGAATGTATTTCCGCAAGGGAGCGGAAACAGACTCCACGTAAATCTGCTGAATCAGCCTTTTCTTCTCTACAATCCGCTTTTCTTCAAATGCATCTATTTGCCCATTAATAAAATTGATTGGTTCATCATAAAGAGAAATCAACCGCTTCGCCTGCGCTTCGATTTCTTCCCAGGGCATCATATATTTCTTCTTCTCTTCCCGAAGGTTATCCTGAAAGATCTTCTTCTGTGCCCGCAAAGCGGCCACGTGTTTTTTCGCATAGGGTTTACTGTCCTCTGTAAATACGGCCCCTTTAAATTCAGAAAGAACCGACTGTATCTCTTTCTCTACCTGTTCAAAGTTGCAGGATATCTTTGCACGTTCCTGCGTAATCACTGGTATAACATTCTCCATCTTCTCTTTCCTCCCTTTCTGCCTCTTCATAGGCTTGTCCCTGCCGTTTCAGACGCTTCTGATCCGGCGGTTTATATTCGATCTCGTTTCCGATGTTAGACCCGGAATCTATAAGATCCTCTTGTAGTCTCTTTCCAAACACCTCTCACATATTCCTCCATCCACTGCATAAAAGGGTTCCCCCTCGCATAAAGGCCGCCCGCAGATGTTGCAATACTCCTCCGGTTCCGGATCATCTGGCGGTGTTGTCTTCCATTCGTCATAACCCGGAATCACGCTGTGCCACCTCCCTGGAAAACCCTTCCGCCCGTGCTTTCAATTCTTCCAGATGCCTTTTGCAATCGCTGTATGTCCGGTCGCTGATCCCTGCATCAAAACCAAACCAGTAATCCCCGTCACGTGGGCCTGCCTGATCAAATCCGGCGTCTCTAATCTTGATCGTAATTCCGCGGATGTATGTTGAGCCGGAAATATTTATGTCCGGAAATCCCCTTTTTCCATCCCCCATTTTGGAAATATCAATTGCCAGGTTCATTAATTCTAAAAGTTTTCTGTTTTCCATTTACATTTCCCTTCCTTTCCGGTAAAATAAAGTTGTCTATTTGCATGTGCGCCCAGGCGGTTGCTGCCGTTTTTCTGGGCGCTTTCCCATGCGTTCTCTCCATATAGCCCTCCTTCACATCATTCCACAGATGCCTGCCGCCACCAGGCAGTTCAAAAAGCCTAATATGTATCCGATCAAAGTGTATCGTATACAACACTTTATTTTGAATACTTTCAGTTTTCGGCGGCGGATGCTCTGTCTTCGTATTTGTTCATATGGATCCATTCTTACTGAGCCTCCTTTCTGCCTCTTCTAAAGGGATGTCATACTTTTTACACAGCTTCCGGGTACTTATGTCATACACTTTGTTTTTCCGGCCCCGCCGTACTTTGGCAAATTCCCACCCCGGAGAATAAAACCGAACCCAACATTCCGGCTTTTCAAGAATCCTGGCCGCCTCTGCAGCATTTACAACTTCTTTCAATCCATCACCTTCCTTCTATTCCCATAAATATTACTTAAAATAACTAAGAACATAATTCACTGCGCTTGCCTTCGGAGAAGCTATCCACACTACAATTTCTTTAAGATTAAAAAGAAAAACAATCAAAAGAATAAGAATCAATATGCCGCCCACAACCGAAGATACATAGACCGATGGAAATTCGTTATAATCCCAAAGATCCATTGTTACACCCTCATGGGTTTCGCTATAAATTTTTCGCGCTCTTTTGATCGTATATCTAATCACAATCGAAGAAATCACAATAATCAAAAGGGATGAAATCATCCAAAATGCAGACAGGGAAACTTTGTATTTCATTAATTCCGGTACAAATTCTGAAAACGAACTTGCGGCAATTCCTAATTTGTCACAAATCGTCTCAATAATATCAATTACGTCTTTACTGTTCATAAAACCTCCCTATGTTGAATTTATTTTGCTTATCTCCTATACTGTAAGTACAGGCTCTGCCAGATCCAAGTACCAAAGAAAGGAGAATGAAACATATGCGTATTGACAATGAATGTGTTCGCGATATTTTATTTGCTGTCGAAAAAGAATCTACAACAACATCACCATGTTACATACCTTTAAAAAACGACACCAACGGACTTAAAAATTATGATAAAGAAAAACTGTCATATCATCTCAGATATCTCAAAATGAAACAGATGATTTATAATCCTGATGAAATGGCTCCATATGGATACGACCTAACGCCATCTGGCCATGAATTTCTTTCCAATGTCCGTGATGACAAGAATTGGAATAAGATAAAATCCATTTCTTCCAATATTGGTTTTGCCAGTTTAAAGATTATTTCTGCAATAGCTGAGGGTGTTGCAACCGCCGCCATCAATCAGCAGCTAGGATTTTCTAAATAAATCCTGCATATACTTTATCGCACACCATCCGATAAGCCTTTGCATATCTTTATCGGATGGTTGCTGAAAGCGATTCTCTTCCATCCATGCAATATAAGCTGTCAGACTCAGCTTTAATGAAACTGACCATATTGCTAATCCTAAAATGATCACTAGCAAAACTATTATCATCTTCACAACACCTCCTTTACACCAGAACCTTGTCCGGCTCTTTGTCCTTATGATTGTTCATAATATTTCTCCTGCTTCTGATCCCGTCCGCATATCCTTCCCCATAAGAAAGGAGTTTTTCCTTCTCCACTCCTGTTAAATCCGGGATAATCTTACCGAACGTCTCTAAAATCTGCTTTTCTTTCTTAGACATATGAAGTCCTCCTTTCGTTGATAATAACTTCTCGGAATCTTCAGCCTTTATTTTATAAGGCTTTCAGACCCTTGTTTCAAAAAATCACCCACTTTTTTCAAAAAAACGCTTGACAAACCGCTCTAAATTTGCGACGAAGCCGATTGATTATATTTTATTTCAATCG
>CAJTBF010000020.1 GCA_910574195.1 Lachnospiraceae bacterium
CCTGTACTTTGTATTCATGGTCGTATTGTCTGTTTTCTGCCATTTTTGTTCACTCCTTATTCTCTTGATTATATCTCAAATCCTTGAGAATGGGCTGTCAACTTTTTTTATACCACATCATAAGTATCTGTCTGAAAAAGACAGAGAAATCTTGTTGATGTATTTCTTCTTAGGCATGAGCGATACAGAAATCGGCGACAGATTAAAGATTAACCGTTCAACGTCGTTCCGCAGTAGGAAGAACTCACTTGAAGAAATCAAGAAAAAATTAAAGGAGAACATGAATGATGAATAACACACGCCCGTCATTTTACCTTATCTCGTCGGCTGTGGACGGCAACGTAAATTCGATTGAAAAGATACTGGCATTGTATGACCCGTACATATCAAAATGTTGTTTGCGTCCGTTCTACGACAGATATGGTAATGTCTGCATAGTCGTAGACATGGAATTAAAAGGACGTATCAGAGAAGCACTTATTAAAATGATTTTGGACTTTGATATTCCTTTAGAAACCGAAGAATAAGAAGCAGTAACCGCAGAGCATGATTTGTTCAATCCCCTCTTTCCTGCTCTGCACCTGCTTTTACATGAAAGCAACACGCTTTCGCCACAGCTCTTTGACAACTGAATAAAGCAGACAGATACGTTTGTGAGATAGCGAGCCACGGGGACTGTACGCCACGACCTTTTCAAAAGAAAGCGAGCGACCCACGCAGTGATCCGAGAGCGACTGTTGGAAAAGTCGTTTTGCCACGACCTATCCTCACAGAATAATGATACGTCCGCATGGTGCGGTTCTGCCCACAAGAATGGGAATAGTTGAGATACTAACGGAGCTATCCAAAGCCGTCTGTCTGCTTCTGTAACATTGTGAAAAATACGCATATTGGATAAGCCTATGTGCGTATGTTGAGAATAGATAGCTGACTAAGGGGGCTGATAACTTGGCTAAAAAAGAACCTGCACAATATATCGTAGAACGGGAATTTTTAGGTAAATTTTCCGTAGAGGAATTGCTTGTCCGTATCGTGAAATCTCATGTAAAAAAAGGACTATCAAGAGGGTAAAACCCTTGAAAACAATGGAAAGAAGCCGTACTTTATGGTATAATATTATCATAGGTACGGCAGTTGAATAGGTGGAAAAATGATTTATCAAAAAGGTTCAAACTTATTTAACGTGGCTATTTATATCAGATTATCACGAGAGGACGGAGATAAGGAAGAAAGCGATAGTGTAGGAAATCAGAGAAAACTTTTAACAGAATATGTGAACAAGCATGATGACTTTATCTTATATGATGTTTATATTGATGACGGTTTTACGGGAACGAATTTTAATAGACCAGACTTTCATAGAATGATTGCTGACATTGAAGATAACAAGGTAAATTGCGTTGTTGTAAAAGACCTTTCCCGTTTTGGACGAGATTACATTGATACGGGGCGATATTTGGAAAGAATATTTCCAGAGCTTAATGTTCGTTTTATTTCTGTAACAGATAATATTGATAGTATGAAGCAGGCATACGATATGTTACTTCCTATTAAAAATATATTCAACGAACAGTATGCCAGAGATATTTCTAATAAAATTCAAGCGACTGTAAAATCAAAGCAGAAAGCAGGAGAATTTATCGGAGCTTTTACAAGTTATGGTTATAAGAAATCTCCTGCAAATAAAAATAAACTTGTGATTGATGAATATGCGTCCGAAGTTGTAAAAAGAGTATTTACTATGTATGCACAAGGAATAGGAAAACAAAGCATTGCAAAAATACTAAATGCAGAGGGTATCCTTTGTCCGTCGGAATATAAAAAGCTCAACGGCGAAAATTACAAAAATTGCAATCGTTTAGAGAAAACTTCTTATTGGACGTATTCCACGATTAAAGTGATGTTACAAAATGAGCTTTATATTGGAAACATGGTGCAAGGAAAGAAACATCAACGTATGAGAAGCAAACAGCGTCCAGTTGAGAAAGAAAACTGGATAAGGGTTGAAAATACACATGAACCGATTATAGACCGTCAACTGTGGGATAAGGTACAAAAACTGCTGACGAAAAAGCATAGGGATATTGATTTAGAAACAAATAAAAATATCTTTGCAGGTTTTATCAAGTGTGGCGATTGTGGTCGGGCAATGATGAAAAATTTCTGGCGACGTGCTGACGGAAGTAAGTCCTATTCATTCTATTGTGGAACTTACAAAAGAAGTGGAAAAGATTATTGCACTCCGCACACGCTCCCGTTTCAAGTATTGAATGATATTGTGCTGGGAGATTTAAAGCAGATTATCCGCAATGTAGAGAACTTGCAGGAACTTGTAAAATCACAATCTTTCACAGCAACAAAAATCAGAAAATCAACAGACATAGAACTGACAAAGTTAAAAGCAGAGCTTGAAAGAGTGAAGAAGTTGAAAAAGTCAATTTATGAAGATTACAAAGACGAACTGATTTCTAAAGAAGAATTTCTTTCTTATCGAGAGGACTATCAACAAAAAGAAACGCTTTACTCCAAACAGATTGAAACGCTGGAAGAAAAGAAAAAGGAAAGTGTAACAGAAGATGTGTTTGAAACACCGTGGTTAAGGCGGTTGTTGGAACTGAAAGACATTGAAGAATTAGACAGAGATATTATTGTGGAAATGATAGACCAGATAACAGTTTATGAAAACCGCAAACTTAAAATCTCATACAACTTCGGAAATGAGCTGGAACATTTATTTTCAAGCGTTTACTGTGAGGACTTGGAGAAAAAGGCTATCTAATCTCAATACATTTCTAACTCCCCATATATACTGGAGAATACATATCACAATTTGCGTAAACTACAATCAGCACACGGCGGAAAAGATCCGGGAGCCGTCTACAACGGACGCCGGGAAAAAGATGACACACTCCGTCTGGTCCTCGCAATCGGTGAGATTTTGCAGAACCATGGCCTTGATGTAGAATATACACGAACGACAGATGTCTATGAATCCCCCTACGAAAAAGCAATGGAGGCAAATAATGCGGGGGTAGATTATTTTGTCTCTATCCACCGAAACTCCTTCCCGACGGACAATGTCGTATCCGGAGTAGAGTCTCTGGTCTATGATCTCTCCGGTATCAAGCTGGAGATGGCTGAAAATATCAATGAACAATTGGAAGCCATCGGTTTCGTCAATCTTGGAGTGAAAGCCCGTCCCAACCTCGTTGTGCTGCGCCGCACAACCATGCCCGCCGTTCTGGTGGAAGTCGGATTTATCAACTCCAACACCGACAACCAACTCTTTGATCAAAATTTCGAAGATATCGCACAGGCAATCGCCGCCGGAATTCTGGACACACTGGACATCGACAGCTCCACTTCCAACACCTCCATATACCGTATACAAGTTGGTTCTTTTCGTAATCCGGTCTACGCCAATCGACTGCAAAAGGAGCTGCAGGCACAGGATTACCCTGCTTCTGTCATAGAGGGAGATAATCTGTTTCGGGTACAGGTCGGCCGTTTTGAAAACCTGGAAGACGCCGTTGCAATGGAGCAACGTTTAAAACGCGCCGGATATCCTACTCTTCTCATAAACTGACGGCAGTAATGGGTGTTCCCTTGTAATTATTTAGCCCAGGACTTTGCACTTGCTGCAAAGTCCGTAAGAACGCATAACATTTGGAACAGAATCCAGTCTCTTTGCCATAAGGCAAACTTCAACAGGATGAATAGTGTTACCGTTCCCGTAAAAATCTCCGAAAAAATATAATGACAAATCCCTACGGTATCCTCTATAATAATAGAAGTAACTTACAAACTGAAAAACCTATCCAAAGATAAGTGAGACAAAGGAGAACCGAAATGAAGCAAGACATGATCGTAATCCTGGATCTGGGAAGTACAAAGAACACTGTATTGGCACGAAACATCCGGGATCTGGGAGTATACAGTGAGATTCATCCTCATGATATCACTGCGGAAGAACTGAAACGTCTGGAAAATGTAAAAGGAATTATTTTAAATGGAGGCGAGAATCGAATCGTTGACGGAAACGCAATCGATGTCCTCCCGGAGATCTATGACTGCGGCTGTCCGGTAATCGCCATCGACCACCCCACCGCAAAATGTGACACCTGTCTGTCCGCCCTGCCGGTGGAATCTGCCCTGAAAGAGTTTCTCTTTACACAATGCCAGGCACAGCCCAACTGGAATATGAAGAATTTCATCGCAGACCAGGTGGAACTGATCCGGCAGCAGGTTGGCGGACGTAAGGTACTATTGGCATTGTCCGGTGGTGTGGACTCTTCCGTCGTTGCGGCGCTCCTGATCAAAGCCATCGGCCGGCAGCTTGTTTGTGTACATGTAAACCATGGGCTGATGCGGAAGAACGAATCGGAAAGTGTCATAGAAGTCTTTAAAAATCAACTCCATGCAAACCTGATTTATGTAGACGCCGTAGACCGTTTCCTTGATAAGCTGGCGAACGTCTCTGACCCGGAAGAAAAAAGAAAAATCATTGGCGGCGAATTTATCCGCGTGTTTGAGGAGGAAGCAAGAAAGCTGGACGGGATTGATTTCCTGGGGCAGGGAACCATCTACCCCGATATCATCGAAAGCGGAACCAAAACCGCAAAGATGGTAAAATCTCATCATAATGTAGGCGGGCTTCCTAAGGATTTACAATTCGAACTTGTGGAACCCCTGAAGCAATTATTCAAAGACGAAGTTCGTGCCTGCGGTATCGAACTGGGATTGCCGGAAAGCATGGTTTACCGTCAGCCCTTCCCCGGACCCGGACTGGGCGTCAGATGTCTGGGCGCAATTACACGGGAGCGTCTGGAAGCCGTAAGGGAATCGGACGCCATTCTGCGGGAAGAGTTTGAAAAAGCCGGCTTAGACAAAAAGGTATGGCAATATTTTACCGTTGTTCCTGATTTCAAATCCGTAGGGATGAAAAATCATGCCCGCTGCTTCGAATATCTGGTTATTATCCGGGCAATTAATACCGTAGACGCCATGACAGCCACGGTGGAAAAGATTGACTGGGATATCCTGGAGAAAATTACAAATCGAATTCTGGAAGAGGTGAAGCATGTCAACCGGGTATGCTATGATATGTCCCCGAAGCCGCCGGCTACAATTGAATTTGAATAGTACAAAAGTATATTATTTATTTTATATAGCAGGTAGTCTATGAGATTACCTGCTATATTTGCAATCTATTGTTTCAGAAAAATTTAGGTGGTAGATTGTTGCCAATAAAAATGGGTATTTATATAAAATTGACGAATAGATAATGAAGATAGTATATGAAACGTACGAAAAAGGATTCAGTGAAAGCGAAAGAAAAAGTGCCGTATAGCAAAACGCTTTACAAATGCTGTTGTATAGGATATACTCTAATGTCATCATTAAGAAAGGGGTGATGTCATGGCTCAAATTAGCTTGCGCATAGAGGATGATGTAAAGAAAAAGGCAGAGCAGGTATGTGCCGATATTGGAATGTCTTTATCTACAGCTATTAATATTTATCTAAAAAAACTGGGACGAGAGAAACGGATACCATTTGAAGTATCTGTTGATCCGTTTTATTCGCAGGAGAATATGACCAGACTTAGAGAATCGGTAGCGCAAATGGAGGCTACAGGCGGTACGGTACATGAGGTGGACATTGATGATTAAGTCATGGTCAGATTCGGCGTGGGAAGATTTTGAATACTGGACAAAGCAGGATAAAAAGACATTAAGGCGTATTCTTCAGCTATTGAAGGATATTGACCGAAATGGATACGAGAGAATAGGAAAGCCAGAGAGATTAAGCGGTGATTTGGCATCCTATTGGAGCCGGCGAATAGATGATGCAAACCGTATTGTTTATCGGATAGAAGATAATGTGATAAAGATTGTTCAATGCGGTTCTCATTATAGAGATAAGTAAAGGGGGCAACATTTTGGCAACAGAAAATCAGTAAGCCATAATAAATAATGTAATCGAAGTAAAAACGAGTATGTATTTGCATAAAACTTAAACAAAAACAGTTGATATTAACAAGGGACACGCCGAGTTTGAGTAACGGATAAAATTCAGTATAGGACTTCATAGGAACCGCCATCCACTCTCATATCTTCTGGAGGCGGCAGACGATATCGCATATTGAACCTCTGATTTGAAGGGCGCTATGGTGAAAAAGGTAATAAGCTTTTCACAGATCATAGGAATCTTTCGAGAAAACCGTGAAAAAGAGTCTGAAACAGATACCGCAGATCTACATCTGGACGAATTACTGAAAATATATCAGAAAGAATTATTGAACAAAGAACAAAAACCTGAATTAACTATAATTCAAAGGCGAAACAAATATATACAAAGCGTCATGATACGAGAGGCCTGAAATGCTTTTATGAAGCATTATGACGATATCATGGATGGAAGATTTCAGGGAGAACTATTCGGTCGTTTCAGATTTTAAAGAAATTTTTCATTTTATTGCGGAAGATAATATGGTATAAAAAAGTTCTGCGAAACCGGTGCAGCTTGCTGCATCCGCCCGGTTCCGCAGAATTCTATTTTATCAAAATACGTTTTGCATCTTATCAGGAAACGGCCAGCCCTTCCGCATGAATCACATCTACTACCTGTGTCACATATTTCTTACAAAGAGCATCTTCCGCCGCTTCCACCATGACCCGGATCACCGGTTCTGTACCACTCTCGCGTACCAGAATTCTCCCGTCGCTTCCCAGCGCTTTTGCCACATCCTCAACTGCTTTCTGTACTGCCGGGTTCTCCTGCGCAGTCTTTTTATCCGTTACACGTACATTCTGTAAAAGCTGTGGATAAATCTTTACTTCCTCGCACAATTTTGACAGCGTCTGCTTCTTTTCCATGATTACTTCCATAATCATCAAAGAAGTTAGAATTCCGTCTCCGGTTCTCGCATGCTTACTGAAAATAATATGACCAGACTGTTCGCCGCCGAGAACAAAACCATTCTGCATCATATTTTCATATACATATTTATCTCCCACGGCAGTCTGTTCATATTTCATGCCAATCTTATCACATGCTTTGTACAGTCCCAGGTTAGACATTACTGTTGTTACGATCGTGTTGCCTGCAAGCCGTCCCTGCTCCATGAGATACTTTCCACACATATAAAGTACCAGATCACCGTTCACTACTTCGCCGTTCTCATCTACGGCAATACACCGGTCCGCGTCTCCGTCATAGGCAAATCCTACATCCAGTTTCTTCTCTTTTACAAATTCCTGCAGTACCTCAATATGCGTAGAACCGCAGTTCGTATTGATATTCAATCCGTCCGGCTCATTATGAATTACATAAGTTTTTGCTCCTAATGCGTCAAACACACTCTTCGCAATACTGAAAGAACTTCCGTTCGCACAGTCCAGTCCAATCCGCATATCCTTGAAAGACCGAGTTGCCAGAGCAATCAAATGGCCGATATAGCGGTTTCTTCCCGCGGAATAGTCAATGGTACGACCTACCTTTTCTTTTGTCGCCAAAGGCAGCTCCTCCGTCTCCCCATCAATATAGCGTTCGATCTTCTCTTCTACCTCGGCCTCCATCTTATGGCCTTTCCCGTTGATCACCTTGATTCCGTTATCATAATATGGATTATGGCTCGCAGAGATCATAATTCCACAATCAAAGTCCTCTGTCCTTACCACATAGGAAACACTCGGTGTTGTCGTCACATGAAGCAGATATGCGTCCGCGCCGGAAGCCGTCAATCCGGCTGCCAGTGCATATTCAAACATATAACTGCTTCTTCTGGTATCTTTTCCAATCACAATTCTTGCCTTATGTTCCTGGCCAAAGTACCACCCCAGATACCGCCCTACTTTAAATGCATGTTCTACGGTCAGTACAACATTGGCTTCTCCACGGAAACCATCGGTTCCAAAATATTTTCCCATTGTTTTTTACCTTCTTATCATTTTTTTCACTACCTTACATATTATATTCTTTTCTTTTACAAGATACAACCTTTTTTTACACCAATTGTTACTATCAGTAACTATCCGCCCAGGACTTCGCACTTGCTGCAAAATCCATGAGAACGCATCACAGTTGGAATAGAATCCGGTCTCTTTGCCGTAAGGCAAAGTTTTAATGGGGCGAATTCCTTGTAACAGGAGGGCTGAGGACGGAACTGTTACATTTGCCTGCATTTTATCAAAAATCACACTGTACAAATTCGTATTTTTACGTTAATATAGCAGAGTACTCTTATTTTTTATTTGATTTTTTACCGGATTCTTCTAGTGCACTGTACCGCTCAGCAAAATATAAACGGTACAGCACACTAATTTGGAAAGGAATGAGAAAATTTTGATAAAACTGATTGCAAGTGACCTGGACGGAACATTGCTCCAAAACGGTGCGCAGGAGTTGACTCCCCGTGCCATCGAACTGATTCGAAGTCTAAAGAAAAAAGGGATCCGTTTTGTTGCTGCAAGCGGACGACAGTACCACAACGAACGCCGCCTGTTTGAGCCGATCAAGGATGAAATCTCTTATATCGCTGAAAACGGATCCATATGTATGCATGAGGGAAATGTAATTTCCCACACGTTCATTGAACCCGATCTTGCAGACCGGATTATCCGGGAAGTAAAGCGGGATGATCTGTTTGAGATTGTTCTTTCCCGTGAGGATACTTGTTTCATCGAAAATAGAGATCCTATTTTTGTAAATCATATTGTAAATGTTATGAAAAACACTACGGAAATCGTAGAAGATATTCAGAATGTAAAAGGTCCCTTTCTGAAAATCGCAATCTGCAATATGAAAGACGGGCCGCATATTATTGATAAATATTTGCACCATCTTCAGAAAAAATTCCAATCAGAAATAAAAGTAGTCACATCCGGAAATATCTGGATCGACTTCATTACACCCGGCACAAACAAGGGGACGGCACTGCTCCGGCTTCTGGATGTCTTACAGATCCGGCCGGAGGAGTGTGTAGCGTTTGGAGATCAATATAACGATGTGGAAATGCTGCAGACTGTGGGAACCAGCTATGCAATGGCCAATTGCGCTCCCGGTATCTCCTACTATTCTGCTTATGTGACGGATTCCGTGGAAGACGTACTGGAAGATATCTTATCCGGTTTATAAGAAGTCTCACATGAAACATTTTAATATGGAAAAACTGTCACCGGCAGCTTTTCCGCATACGATGATATACAAAGAGCCGACCGGCAGCGGTTTTTCTACAAACCATGCATTAAAAGAGGCTGCTGCAAAATAGCGGATACACACAATATATAGTTTCATTACAAGAAATCTTACAAACTATATGTTGTGGATTCTTTGCATTTTGCAACAGCCTTTTCATTTATTATGCCATTTCTCCGTTTACTTCCATCACCTTTGCAACATCTTCCAGATAAGCTGTAATCGGCAGATGCTGTGGGCAGTGACTCTCGCACTTCCTGCACTTAATACAGGAAGAAGCCTTTCCATATCCACTATCCAGATAGTAGCCGTAATCCTCTCTCAAGGAAGCCATCTGTGCATCACCATATCTGCTTAAATCGTTCAGCAGTGCAAAATATTTCGGTATTTCTATCTTCTGCGGACAGCCATCCACACAATAGCGGCAGGATGTACATGCAATCGTTGCTTTAGAATTGAGAATCTCTACCACCTTATGTATCACCTGTTTTTCTTCGTCGCTGACTGGCTGCAGTTCTTTCATATAGGAAAGATTATCCTGCATCTGTTCCGGATTACTCATCCCGCTCAATACCATCTTGACATTCTCCAGAGAAGCCGCATACCGGATTGCCCAGGAAGCAACCGATAATTCCGGTCTGTTCTCTTTCAGAAGCTGTTTTGCTTCTTCCGGAACATTTACCAACATCCCACCCTTTACCGGTTCCATAATAAGCACTGTCTTATTGTACTTTTGACAGACTTCGTAACACTTTCTGGACTGCACATTGGGATTTTCCCAATCCATATAATTGATCTGAAGCTGTACATACTCCATCTCCGGATGTCTTTTGAGAATCTCTTCCAGTACATCCGCTTTATCATGGAAGGAGAAACCAATATGACGTACTTTTCCCTCCGCCTTTTTCTGGGATACAAAATCAAAAGCACCCCATTCTTCCGCCTGTTGGAAAGAAGCTTTATCAAGCGAATGTACCAGATAATAGTCAAAATATTCCACACCGCAATGTTCCAGCTGATTTACAAAGAATCCAGGAATTTCTTCTTTCTTTTTCAGCACAAAAAGACTGAGTTTATCCGTAATCGTATAAGCATCCCGCGGGTACCGCTTCGCTACGCATTCACGAAACGCGATTTCGCTGGCTCCTTCATGATAAGGCTGCGCCGTATCGAAATAAGTAAAACCGGCTTTCAAAAATTCATCTGCCATCTTACAGACCGTCTCATGGTCAATACTGGTCGTATCCTTTGCATCTTTTAAAGGAAGACGCATCAGTCCAAATCCTAATTTTTTCTCTGCCATCATAATCTCCTTTCTATATATAATATATTGATCCCTGTCCTACTGCTTATTTACTATTTTTTTCTTCAATCTCCATAATCTGATTTACACGCCGATTATGACGTCCGCCCTCAAACTCTGTATTCAGCCAGGCATCTACAATCATCTTGGCAAGTTCCGCGCCGATTACTCTTGCGCCAAACGCCAAAATGTTACAATTATTATGCTGCTTCGCCATTTTTGCGGTAAAAGGTTCACTACAGACAGCCGCGCGAATTCCTTTGACTTTATTCGCCGCAAGAGAAATTCCCAGCCCGGTCCCACAGATCAGTACTCCGCAGTCCACTTCTCCGTCTGCAACCGCATGCCCCACAATTTCCCCGTAAGTCGGATAGTCACAGCTTTCCGGAGAATTCGTCCCATAGTCTACAATTTCATGTCCCATTTCCTGCAGGAATTCAATAATTTCCGCCTTTAGTTCCAATGCAGAATGATCATTTCCGATTCCGATCTTCATATTTTCTACCAAGCCTTTCCCGGCAAACTACAATATCATTCCAATTTCCAAAAGGACTTTCCAGATAAACCCGGAAAGTCCTTTCTAAATTCTAACTTTATTGATAACCTTATGATTCTGTCAATTATTCAATAATCTTTGCTACGGTACCGGAACCTACTGTACGTCCGCCTTCACGGATAGCGAAACGAAGTCCCTCTTCCATAGCTACCGGATGAATCAGCTCTACTGTCATCTCTACATTATCTCCAGGCATGCACATCTCGGTACCGGAGGGCAGTTCACAAACACCTGTAACGTCCGTTGTTCTGAAATAGAACTGCGGTCTGTAATTGTTAAAGAACGGTGTATGACGTCCGCCTTCATCTTTTGTCAATACGTATACCTGACATGTGAACTTGGTGTGGCACTTTACAGTACCTGGTTTGATCAGAACCTGACCTCTTTCGATCTCTGTTCTCTGCACACCACGAAGCAGTGCACCGATGTTATCACCTGCACGGGCCTCGTCCAGAAGCTTACGGAACATCTCAATACCGGTTACAACAGTCTTCTTGATATCTTCGTGAATACCGATAATCTCTACTTCATCAGATACATGAAGTGTACCACGCTCTACACGACCGGTAGCAACGGTACCACGTCCTGTGATAGAGAATACGTCTTCTACCGGCATCAGGAACGGCTTATCCGTATCACGCTCCGGATCCGGGATCCACTCGTCAACTGCTGCCATCAGTTCCATTACCTTATCGCCCCACTCGCTGTCTGGATCTTCCAGTGCTTTCAGAGCGGAACCCTGGATAACCGGTGTATCGTCTCCCGGGAATTCATATTCATCCAGAAGCTCACGAATCTCCATCTCAACCAGTTCCAGAAGTTCCTCGTCATCTACCATATCGCACTTGTTCATGAATACTACGATATATGGTACGTTTACCTGACGGGACAGAAGGATATGCTCTCTTGTCTGCGCCATAACTCCGTCTGTGGCAGCAACTACAAGGATTGCACCATCCATCTGTGCTGCACCTGTGATCATGTTCTTTACATAATCGGCATGTCCCGGGCAGTCCACATGTGCATAGTGACGATTTGCTGTCTCATATTCCACGTGTGCGGTAGAGATTGTGATTCCACGCTCTCTCTCTTCCGGCGCCTTATCGATATTATCGAAAGCTACTTCTGCATTTCCTTCTACTCTCTTGGACAGAACCTTTGTGATTGCTGCGGTCAGAGTAGTCTTACCATGGTCAACGTGGCCAATGGTACCAATATTAGCATGTGGTTTTGTTCTTTCAAATTTAGCTTTAGCCATTTTGAATGTCCTCCTTAATAATAGCACCTGTTTTTCAGGTAATTTCATGTTTTCGATTTTTACTCGGCTAACTTTGATTATATTTCAAAGTCATAGGTTTTTCAAGCATTTTCTGCTATTTAGTCATTTTTATTTGACAGTACCTTTTCCTGTACAGACTTCGGTACCGGCTCATATTTTTCAAAGAACATGGAGTAGTTCCCACGTCCCTGTGTTCTGGAACGAAGGTCTGTGGAATAGCCGAACATCTCGGACAACGGTACATATCCACGCACGATCTTGCCGCCTCCCAGATCGTCCATTCCTTCGATACGTCCACGACGGGAATTGATATCTCCGATGATATCTCCCATATATTCTTCCGGCATGGTCACTTCCACCTTCATAATCGGTTCCAGAAGAATGGGAGCTCCTTTTTTCATCGCATCTTTGAATGCAAGAGATCCTGCAATATGGAATGCCATCTCACTGGAATCGACCTCATGGTAAGAACCATCGTATACATTCGCATGAATTCCTACCACCGGGAAACCGCCAAGGATACCGGACTTCATAGCCTCTTCAATTCCCTCGCCCACAGCCGGGATATATTCTTTCGGAATAGCGCCGCCGACTACCGTAGACTCAAACTGATACGTCTCTTCCCCGTTGACATCCATGGGTTCAAACTTCACTTTACAGTGTCCGTACTGTCCACGGCCACCGGACTGCTTTGCATATTTACTGTCCACTTCCACCGGCTTGGTGATGGATTCTTTATAGGCAACCTGCGGTGCACCCACATTCGCCTCTACTTTAAACTCACGCAGCAGACGGTCCACGATAATCTCCAGATGAAGCTCTCCCATACCTGCAATAATCGTCTGCCCTGTCTCCTGATTGGTATGCGCCCGGAATGTAGGATCTTCCTCTGCAAGTTTTGCAAGAGATTCTCCAAGCTTACCCTGAGAAGCCTTTGTCTTCGGCTCAATCGCAAGCTCGATAACCGGTTCCGGGAATTCCATGGATTCCAAAATCACCGGATGACGCTCATCGCAGATCGTATCACCTGTGGTGGTAATCTTAAATCCGATGGCCGCCGCAATATCTCCGGAATACACTTTATCCAGTTCCTGTCTCTTGTTGGCGTGCATCTGAAGAATACGTCCTACACGCTCTTTTTTCCCCTTTGTCGCATTCAGGATATAGGAACCGGAATTGATGGAACCGGAATACACGCGGAAATATGCAAGCTTTCCTACGAACGGATCCGTCATAATCTTAAATGCCAGTGCAGAAAACGGTTCTTCGTCGGAAGAATGTCTTACCACTTCATTGCCGTCTGCATCTACGCCCTCAATCGGAGGAATATCCGTCGGCGCCGGCATATATTCCAAAATTGCGTCCAATAATTTCTGTACGCCCTTATTACGATACGCTGTACCACAGCATACAGGCACTGCCGTACATTCACAGGTCGCTTTCCGGAGGACTCTCTTCATATCGTCAATGGAAGGTTCATTCCCTTCCAGATATTCCATCATAAGATCGTCGTCCAAATCACAGATCTTTTCCACCAATTCAGAACGGTAAAGCTCTGCCTCGTCCTGCATCTCTTCCGGAATCGCCGTGATGGTAATATCCTCGCCTTTTTCATCATTATAGATGTAGGCTTCCATTTCCATCAAATCAATGATCCCTTTAAAATCATCTTCCTTGCCAATCGGCAACTGAAGACAGATTGCGTTCTTACCAAGTCTGGTACGGATCTGGTCTACTGCATTGTAAAAATCAGCGCCCAGAATATCCATCTTATTGATGAATGCCATTCTCGGTACATTATACGTGTCCGCCTGACGCCATACATTTTCTGACTGCGGTTCTACACCGCCCTTTGCGCAGAACACACCGACAGCGCCGTCCAGTACACGAAGGGAACGTTCAACTTCTACGGTAAAGTCAACGTGTCCCGGCGTATCAATGATATTGATACGGTGTTCCAGGGCACCAGCCTTCGGCTTTGTATGGTCTTCCAAAGTCCAATGACAGGTCGTAGCAGCCGAAGTAATTGTGATACCTCTTTCCTGCTCCTGTTCCATCCAGTCCATGGTTGCAGTACCTTCATGAGTATCACCAATCTTATAATTTACACCGGTATAGTAAAGAATCCGCTCTGTCAGCGTCGTCTTACCCGCATCAATATGAGCCATGATACCGATATTCCTGGTTCTCTCTAATGGGTATTCTCTTCCAGCCATTGTTGCCTCCCGTTAAAATCTATAATGAGCAAATGCCTTATTGGCCTCTGCCATCTTATGCATGTCTTCTTTTCTCTTCACGGATGCGCCTGTGTTATTGGCAGCGTCCATGATCTCATTTGCAAGCCGCTCCTGCATCGTTTTCTCGCCTCTCTTGCGGGAAAACATAGTAAGCCAGCGCAGAGCAAGCGCCTGCCGTCTTTCGGCTCTTACTTCAATCGGCACCTGATAAGTTGCACCACCGATACGTCTTGCTTTCACTTCCAATACCGGCATAATATTGTTCATTGCTTCCTCGAACACTTCGATGGCTGCCTTATCACTTTTCGCCTCAACTCTTTCAAATGCTCCGTATACAATCTTTTGTGCGACACCTTTCTTTCCATCCAGCATGATATTATTAATCAGCTTGGTGACCACTTTATTATTGTATATTGGATCCGCTAATACATCTCTTTTTTGAGTATGTCCTTTACGTGGCACGGTCCTTCCCTCCTTAATCATAGTTTTCCGGCTGTCCCGGAGATTAATTCATCGGTACTCACATGTGTCTCTCTATGGAAATCGCATAGCATGTGCTCGTGGCCGGGTATATTCCTTTTCCGCAACCTACGATTCATCATAGTTCTGTTTGTGATACGATTTAACTTTTAGTTACTTATTTTTTTGCATCTTTCGGTCTCTTCGCGCCGTACTTGGAACGAGCCTGTCTTCTCTTGGCAACGCCTGCCGTATCCAGTGTACCTCTGATAATGTGATATCTTGTACCTGGCAGATCCTTTACTCTTCCTCCACGGATCATCACAACGCTATGCTCCTGAAGGTTATGTCCTTCACCCGGAATATAGCTTGTCACTTCGATCCCGTTAGACAGACGGACTCTGGCAATTTTTCTCAGTGCAGAGTTCGGCTTCTTCGGTGTTGCAGTCTTTACTGCCGTACATACTCCTCTCTTCTGCGGTGCGGATACATCCGTCGTACGCTTCTTCAGAGAATTGTATCCTTTCTGAAGTGCCGGTGCCGTAGACTTTTTCTCGGAAGTCTGACGTCCTTTTCTAACTAACTGGTTAAATGTTGGCATTCTTTTTCACCTCCTATGATTCTTTCGTGGTCTCTGTCCGGGATATGCCTCTTTCCGCCCGGCAGAGATGGTTGCAGATAATCTTCTTATCTTAAGTCCGCACACAAAAATAACTGCATTTTCGTGCACGCTAGACTAGTTTATTACGTTTTTTATGGAAAGTCAAGGGGTTTTTTAATAAGATTTTCCCCAGTATACCATATGCTTCGCCGGTTTTCCGCAGCAGACACATACTTCAGACAACTGTTCTTCGTCATCCGGAATGCAGCGGGAAGACGCGCCTCCTGTCTGAGCTTTGATCTCATCCTCACAGTTCTCTTCCCCGCACCACATAGCTTTGATAAATCCACGGTTTTCCTGGAACTTCTGATTCATCTCGTCCATCGTCACCGCCGTATCGATATGCGCGTCCAAAAATGTCTTTGCTCTCTCAAACATTTCCTTCTGCATCGTTTCCAGAATCTCACCCAGTCTGACAGTAATCTCATCCAGAGAAACCACAATTTTTTCCCGTGTATCTCTGCGCACAACCACCACCTGGTTTTTCTCAATATCTTTCGGACCGATCTCAATCCGGGTCGGAATCCCCAGAATCTCCTGCTCGCTGAATTTCCAGCCCGGCGCTTTGTCCGAGTCGTCTATCCTGGCGGTATAGCCGGCCGTCTGCAGCGCATGCAGCAATTCCTGCGCCTTCTCCAATACACCCTCTTTATGTTGTGCAATGGGAATTACTCTCGTTTGGATCGGTGCAATCCGCGGCGGCAGTACCAGCCCGCTGTCATCGCCGTGTACCATAATAATGGCTCCGATGATTCGGGTGGACAGCCCCCAGGAAGTCTCATATACACTGTGCAGCTCATTATTCTTATCGGAATATTTGATCTCAAACGCATCCGGAAATGCTTTTCCAAAGAAATGACTGGTCGCAGACTGCAGCGCTTTCCCGTCATGCATCAACGCCTCCACCGTATAAGTATCCTGCGCCCCGGCAAACTTCTCACTCTCTGTCTTCCTTCCGCACACCAGCGGAATTGCCAGATCTTCCTGAATAAAGTCCCGGTATACATCACGCATCAGCAATGTCCTCTGTTCTGCCTCTTCAAACGTTGCATGAATCGTATGCCCCTCCTGCCATAAAAATTCTCTGGAACGCAGGAACGGTCTCGTTGTTTTCTCCCACCGCAGTACAGAACACCACTGATTCCATACCTTCGGCAGATCCCGATAAGACTGCACGGTTTTACTCCATACATCGCAGAATAATGTCTCCGAAGTCGGCCGGATACAGAACTTTTCCTGCAGTGGTTCCAGCCCCCCCTGTGTGACCCATGCCACTTCCGGGGCAAAACCTTCGATATGATCCGCTTCCTTTTGAAGCAGCGCCTCCGGTATCAAAACCGGCAGATACACGTTCTCCACCCCGGTATCTTTAAAACGCCTGTCCAGATCCGCCTGAATTTTTTCCCAGATCGCATATCCGTTCGGCAGATAATTCAGACATCCCTTCACACCGGAATAATCACACAGTTTTGCCTCCCGGACCACATCCGTATACCACTGTGCAAAATCTTTCTCCCTGGAAGTAATTGATTCCACTAACTTTTTCTCTTTCCCCATAATAACTCTCCTACATTTCTATTCTCTCTGTCACGATTCCAAAAAACACGTCACAATGCACCGATGTATCACACAATCGGAATATGGCAATTATCCCTGCAGCTGTAACAACTTTTTCTTTAAATCCGTCTCCAACTGGTGCAGTTCCACTTCCGCTTCCTTCCGCTTACGCCGCCCCTCCTGCTGAATCTGCATCACTTCATCCAGCGTAGAAATCAATGTCTCGTTGGTCATCCGCAACGTTTCCATATCCACAATCCCGCGTTCGGATTCCTTCGCCGTCTCGATCGTCGCCATCTTTAACTTCTCCGCATTTTTCTTCAGAAGTTCATTGGTCATATTCGTCACTTCACGCTGGGCCGCCGCAGCCTGTACAGAATGTTCCACGCCAAGCGCCAGCACCATCTGACTCTTCCAGAGAGGAATCGTATTTACGATCGTGGACTGAATCTTTTCTACCATCAAAGTATCGTTGCTCTGTACCATCCGAATCTGCGGCGCCGTCTGCAGAGAAATCTGCCGGGTAAGTTCCAGATCATGCAGCTTCTTTTCAAACCTGCTGCACATGGAATCCAAATCCCGCGCCGCCTGCGCATCCTCTGCCAGACCACTGCTCTGTGCCTTTGCCAGCAATTCCGGAAGTTCCGTTGCCTGAATCTGACTCAGCTTCATCTTTCCTGCCATAATGTACATTGTTAATTCCTTAAAATAGGTCAGATTCGTCTCGTACATCTTATCCAGCAATGCAACATCTTTCAGCAGCTGCACCTGATGTGTCTCCAGCACTTTACAAATCTGGTTGACATTGGTCTCTGCTTTGGCATACTTTGCTTTCATCGCCGTGATCTTATTGGCCGGTTTTTTCAGAAATCCGAAAAAACCTTTTTCTTCCTCTTCATCAAAACTTTTCAGTTCTTTTACCACTCCGGTGAGTAGATTTCCTACTTCCCCCAGGTCCTTTGTTTTCACATTCTCCAGCGCATTTTCGGAAAAATCCGCCATCTTTTTCTGTGTCCCGGCTCCATATTGAAGAATCATCTGTGAATTGGAAAGATCAATCTTCTCTGCAAACTGTATGGCCATCCGTCTTTCCTCTTCTGACAGCACGTTTTCATCAAATATCGGCTTTTCCGGCTCCGTGGGCATAGCCGGAGCCGCCGGTGCTTCTTCCATAAACGGATCCAATGTCAATGTGGGGGCGGACGCCGGTGCAAATTCTTCAAACTCGTTACTCATAACAACCTCCCTGTTTTCTTATCTCTACTCTATATCCTGCCTTGTCTTCCTCTCACTTCTGCTTAAAATCTTCTTCTGTCAATCCTTCCTGTGCCAGCATCGTATGCAGCACAGAGACATCCGACGATACATCCCAGGCTGTATCCTGGAATAAACTGTCCAGCAATTTTTCAAATGCCACATTCAACGTATCCAACGTTTTCTCAATCTCCTGCTTTGAAGAGATAATATTTGCTCCCTGTACCGGCTGTGCATCCAGATCTTCATATGCATCCAGAAGTTTTACCGTCGTCGGCAAATAATACTCCATCATCCGATGCAGGTCCGACACCGATTCCGGATTCTGCTCCACTCTGTCAAAGATCCGGTCCACCAGCATCTCCATCCGGGAAATCTTTGCCGAAATCTCTTCCCCTTTGATGGCATCATTACATGCATGGATCTTCTGCACATATTCCTCCCCTGCAAGGATCACTTCCCGGACTTCCGGGGCCAGATCGGATTCCAGATCTTCCGCCTGCTTTTTCCGTTCCTCCGCCTGCCTCTTTGCCGCTTCTATCTGTTCTTCCTTTTTCTTCTGTTCTGTCTGCATCACCAGATCCGTATATTGCTTATATGCATCATCGCTGACCATCAGGCAGGTTTTCTGCGTATCCAGATGTCCCTGCTTAAACCACCCTTTTTCTATCATCTTTTCCAAATCTTTTACTACATATTTTGTGGACTTTCC
Source organism: Lachnospiraceae bacterium (assembly GCA_910574195.1). Classification (GTDB taxonomy): domain Bacteria; phylum Bacillota; class Clostridia; order Lachnospirales; family Lachnospiraceae; genus Schaedlerella. The sequence continues at coordinate 19,215 of CAJTBF010000020.1, forward strand.
AATATGTTCCGAAAGCTCCTTAATGTTACAATATTCCCGGCTCCCCAGACTCCCAACGTAAGTCCGGAATCTTTTTGCCCTTCCAAGAATCCGGCTGCCCATTCCTGCCAGACCTCCAAATACAACCGCCGACAATCCAAGAATCCCGCCGCCGATCCACAGTCCCTGTCCGATTCCTCCTCCGGCAACTCCTACAATCATCACAATCGCCAGTGCAATCAATGACATACTGCTGATAGAATATCCCACCGCAGACAGAGCTGTTCCGCCAATCTTGGCCGGAAGCGCCCCGCTGTACAAAGCCGGGAGCTGTTTTACTCTTGATGCCCCTGCTGCTTCCCTGGTTTTCACAGATTCTGTATAGCCGGCCGCCTGCTCTTTTGCCATCTCGGAACCGTCTCTGTTCCCAAAGCGGGAATAATATGCCTGATTCCAGTGATAATCCGGCCCGGGCTGTTCCTGCGTGCCGTCCGACGTATGATATGTTCCTTCCCGATAACCGGCAGTCCCTGCATCATGTCCCTCGTTCCCCGGTGAGTTCCATCCCCCGGACGGATTCCAGTGATGATCTGTACCCTGCCCATAATTTTCCTGATACCGGTATCCTCTTGTCTGCGCTCCTTTTTTTCCGTAAGAGTGGCGCTTCGATGCATCACTGTTCCAGTGTACTGCATCTTTCATCCCCCTTGAAATTCCATCTGCCGCACCGTTAATCGCATCTGTGATCGTCTGATTCAGTCTGCTGAAATCTCTGGAATCCACCGCATCCTGTACATTTCTGCGAATCTCTTCTCCAAATCTTTCCCATTCCTGGCTGCTCATCGTAATCTTCTATTTCCTTTCCACATGATACCCTGTTCCCGAAAGGGCATTCCATAATTCATGTTCCCTCTGAAACCACTTGACTCAAAAAATAATTTATATCATAATCAGTTTAGACAGATTAGGGAAAAAAGTCAAGAAATATAAGGAATTCTTTATTTCCTCACTGTACATTTAAGGAAAACTTTAAATTTTTCCTACCAAAAGGAGATTTTTTCATGATATCAGAAATCCTACACGAAGATGAAGAGATTCTTGTCTGCATAAAACCGGCCGGGATCCCTACTCAGACCAGCCGAATCGGCTCTCCCGATATGGTCAGTATCCTGAAGAATCACTTGCGCCATGTCTCTTATCAGAAACAAGGTCCTTACCTTGCCGTCATCCACCGGCTGGATCAGCCTGTCGAAGGCCTCCTTGTCTTTGCGAAGACGCCTGCCGCTGCTGCCGCTTTGAACCGGCAGTTGTCCACATCCGGCTTCGGCAAACATTATCTTGCAGTCGTTCACTCAATCCCCTCTCCTGCCGAAGGAGATCTGGAACATTTTCTTATAAAAGATACCCGTACCAACACATCCCGCGTATGCGCACCGAATACTCCCGGTGCAAAGCGGGCCCGCCTCCACTACAGGCTTCTGCGTACAAAGGATGATTTTTCCATCACGGAGATCACACTGGATACAGGACGCCATCATCAGATTCGCGTACAGATGTCCCGGATCGGATGCCCTATCGTCGGAGACAGAAAATACGGTTCCGATTCTTCGCTGCCCTTGTGTCTCTATGCCGCCCGACTTACTTTCCGGCATCCCAAAACAAAAGAACCGCTCACTTACACATATACACCCATCCTTCCATTTTAACAAAAAACCTTCAGGGTTCTTCGGTCTTTGCATACACTCCAAATTTCCGAAATCCCCTGAAGGTTCTAAAACGGTTTTATTCTATATATTATATTATGCTTTATAAGCGTAAGCAGCGGGTAGCCCCAAGGTCTGCGCCCTCTTTCACTTACTCTTCTTCCTCTTCCGCCGCATCCTGATACCGCTCTAATATCATTCCCTGGATCTTCTCCCGCGTCACGGAATTAATCGGATGCGCAATATCCCGGTATTCTCCATCCAATGATTTTTTGCTGGGCATTGCAATGAACAGTCCTTTTTCTCCCTCAATTACCTTGATGTCATGAACCACGAATTCATCGTCAATTGTAATTGAAACTACCGCTTTTAACTTTCCTTCTTTTGCCACTTTTCGTACACGCACATCTGTGATCTGCATATCCAGTCTCCTTTCTCTGTCTGCATTCCCCGGTACAGCCCTTCGCAAGCCTGTCCATTCATCCCATCATCCGTACCGAAAAGACTTTTTTAAATCTTCACCTCTATTTTTTTATAGTCTCACACCGTACAAAATAGTTTGCCCGGCGAACTATACTTTTTTATTCTCTGCCCCTGCAGAGTTTCCGCCCAGTCAACAGATAACCACTCTTCTTTTTACTGCTCTGTCCTTTATATCAGGTACCTTTCATTCTTTTCGACGACAACTTTTATCGTATTCTCCCCGACATACCTGGTATTGGCCCGAATCGTCCCGCGGCTTTCCACCACGCAGTTTTCAATATATGTATTATCTCCCAGATACACATCATTCAGAACTACCGAATTCCGAATCACACAATTATTTCCGACAAAAACTTTCTTGAAAATAACCGAGTTCTCTACGGTACCATTGATAATACTGCCGCTTCCGATCAGACTGTTTTTCACTGCCGTGCCCGGATTATACTTGGCGGGAGGCAAATCGCTCACTCTGGAATACACCTCCGGAAGCTCCTGAAAGAAATATCTGCGGATCTCCGGTTTCAGAAAATCCATATTGGTCTGATAGTACGCATCAATCGTAGAGATATTTCTCCAATAACTGCCCAGTTTATATCCGTATATTTTTTTCAGATTTTTATAACGGATCAATATATCCGTCACAAAATCAAAGCGTTCCTCATCCACACAATGCTCTACCAGATCAATCAAAAGTCTTCTGCGTATCACATAAATCCCGGTGGAAACAGTGCGAGACTGCGCCACCATAGGCTTTTCTTCAAACTGTTCGATACGGGCCGATTCATTCATCCGAACAGTCCCGAAACGGGTAGCGTCCTCCGAATCTTCCAACTCTTTGACCACAACCGTAATATCTGCTTTTTTCGCAATATGATATTCCAGCACTTTATTATAATCCAGCTTGTATACCGCATCTCCCGATGCGATGACCACATAAGGCTCATGACACCGCTTCAGAAAATCCAGGTTCTGATAAATCGCATCCGCCGTTCCACGATACCAGTAACCGTTCTCCGCCGTAATCGTGGGCGTCAGAACAAACAGACCACCCTGTTTTCTCCCAAAGTCCCACCATTTGGACGAATTCAGATGTTCGTTCAACGATTTTGCATTATACTGTGTCAATACGGCCACTCTTTGTATATGAGAATTTGTCATATTACTCAGTGCAAAATCAATGGCCCGGTAACTGGACGCAATCGGCATTGCTGCAACTGCCCGCTTTGCGGTCAGTGCCTGCATTCTCTTATGATTTCCGCCTGCCAGAATCATTCCTAACGCTCTCATATACGATCACCTGCCTTTATCAATGTCTCCCCGCTCTCCAGAATCCCGTCCGGGTAATCTGCCATAGCCGTTATACCGCTGATTGCTGTATTCTTTCCAATCTGCACGCCGGAGGGAACCACGGAATTCTCTCCGATAGCTGCCAGACCGCCGTGATAGATCTGCGGTTTCCGCCGATTCGGGACATCACTTCCGATTCCAATGACCACATGGTCTCCAATCTTCGTATTCTCTGCAATAATTGCTTTGTCTATCACACAATTCTCTCCGATGGTAACGTCACGCATGATGATGGAGTCCCGAATGACACTCCCTTTTCCCACGACCACGCCGGCTCCCAGAACAGAACTATGTACTTCCCCGTATACTTCCGAACCGTTGCTGATGATACACCGTTCTACCACTCCGTCCTCTGCAATATACTGCGGCGGAAGATTCCTGCAATTGGTATAAATCTTCCAAAATTCCTCATACAGGTTAAATTCCGGTATGATATCGATCAGCCCCATATTCGCTTCCCAATAGGAACTCAGAGTTCCCACGTCTTTCCAATATCCATTATATTCATATGCAAACAATCTCTGTCCGTTTGCATGACAATACGGAATGATGTGTTTTCCAAAATCGCAGTTCGGCTGTGCCGAAAGCCGGATCAGCGCATCCTTAAGCACCGGCCAGCTAAAAATATAAATTCCCATGGATGCCAGATTACTGCTCGGCTCTTCCGGCTTCTCCTCAAACTTTTCAATCCGGCTCTCTCTGTCCGTCACCACGATTCCGAACCGATGCGCTTCCTCTGCCGGCACCGGCATCGCTGCAATTGTCACATCCGCTTTACTAGCTTTATGGTAAGTCAGCATCACCTCATAATCCATCTTATAGATATGATCCCCCGAAAGAATCAATACATAGTCCGGATGAAAACTTTCCATATATTCCAGATTCTGATAGACGGCATTGGCTGTCCCTGTATACCATTCACTATTCGCACTCTTCTCGTATGGCGGAAGAATCGTTACTCCGCCCACATTACGGTCCAGATCCCATGGAATTCCGATTCCGATATGCGTATTCAACTGCAGCGGCTGATACTGTGTCAATACACCTACCGTGTCCACTCCCGAATTGATACAATTGCTGAGCGGGAAGTCAATGATGCGGTACTTGCCGCCGAAAGAAACTGCCGGTTTTGCCACTTTTGCGGTAAGAACTCCAAGCCGGCTTCCCTGGCCGCCGGCCAGCAACATAGCAATCATTTCCTTTTTGATCATGTCGTCACCCCATTTCTAGTTATTATTTCTATTATAACATTATTTTTTTCTTTCGTATACATAATTTACATCTTTTTCACTCAAAAAAAATCCTTTTTGTGAGATATCAACAAAAAGAACTTCTTTTCTTTTTTCTCATATATAGTATAATAGAAAAGACGAAAAAATCAGAACCTGTTTTTAGAAAATTTTGATGTAAAGAAGGTAGAAACTTATGTATAAGATCAATTTTCAAAAACCGATCCACATTCATTTTATCGGCATCGGTGGAATCAGTATGAGCGGACTCGCAGAGATTCTTTTACAGGAGGGATTCACTGTCTCCGGTTCCGATGCCCGGGAATCTGCCCTGACACACCATCTGGAAGAAAAAGGCGCGCAGCTTTTTTACGGACAACGCGCCTCCAACATCACCGACGGGATTGACTGTGTCGTCTATACGGCCGCTATCAGCCGGGATAATGCAGAACTCATCGAAGCGGTGGCCCGTAAGATTCCGATGCTGACACGCGCGGAACTTCTGGGACAACTTATGAAAAATTATGATACCCCCATTGCCGTTTCCGGTACGCATGGAAAAACCACCACCACATCCATGATCTCCCATATCCTCCTGGAGGGCGATCTGGATCCGACCATCTCTGTGGGCGGTATCCTGCGTGCCATCGGCGGGAACATCCGGGTAGGAAATTCCGGTACTTTCATCACAGAAGCATGCGAATACACCAACAGTTTCCTTCATTTCTTCCCCAAAATTGGCGTAATTTTAAACATTGAGGAAGACCATCTGGACTTTTTCAAAGATCTGGAAGACATCCGTCACTCTTTCCATGAGTTTGCCGCCCTTCTGCCTTCTGACGGAACATTGGTCATCAATGGGGATATTACCGATTATCCGGAGATCTACAAGGACCTGGAGTGCCATGTCACCACTTACGGAACTTCTGCAGATTTCGATTACAGTGCAGAAAATCTTACCTACAATGAAAAAGGCTATGTTTCCTTTGATCTGATCAAACATGGAGAAACTACGGACCATATACATCTTTCTGTGACCGGCAGCCACAACGTTTCCAATGCACTGGCATCCATCGCTACTGCGGAATTACTGGATATTCCTATGGAAACAATAAAAAAAGGACTTCTGTCCTTTACCGGAACAGACCGCCGTTTCGAATACAAAGGAACCCGAAACGGCGTTACCATCGTGGATGACTATGCCCATCATCCCACAGAGATTCTGGCCACGCTCAAGGCCGCGGAACATTATCCGCACAGAGAACTCTGGTGTGTCTTCCAGCCGCACACCTATACGCGCACCAAAGCATTTTTCCACGAATTTGCAGAAGTGTTGTCCCACACGGATCATCTGGTACTGGCCGATATTTACGCTGCAAGGGAGACCGATACTCTGGGAATTTCTTCCAGAGATCTGGCGGAAGAAGTAAAGAAACTGGGGACAGATGCCTACTATCTTCCCACCTTCCCGGAAATTGAAAATTTCCTCAAAGAACATTGTGCTCCGGGAGATTTGTTGATAACTATGGGGGCCGGAAACGTCGTAGATATCGGGGATGCCCTCCTGAAATAAAAGTTATCCACATTTTTCACACCCAGTTATCTACAAAATCCTTCCAAATGGGGAAAAAAAACTCTTTTTCCTCTCCCTTTAAAATGCTATAATACGTGTACTAACTTTTGAATCAACAGGTATTGAGAGAAGAATTTTGGGGACAGGTAAGAGTATGATGACATTAAAACTAAAAAACAAATTTCAGGCCAACGCAACTTTGGTTACAAATGATTTTATAGACAACTATATGGCTTCTGCCAACGGGGAATTCGTAAAAGTTTACTTATTCCTTCTGCGGCACCTGGATGATACCTGCCCGTCCATCACCGTTTCTACGATTGCAGATTTTCTGAATCATACGGAGAATGATGTACTACGCGCTTTCCGCTACTGGGAAGCCAGGGGGCTTCTGAGTCTGGAAAAAGATGCAAAAGATCAGATTACCGGAATTGCATTGGAAAGGTATCCGTCTCCGGCTGAGAAAGCGCCTTCTGTCTGCAAGACAAAACAGGAGGGACAGGCCCCCGTCACTCCTGTTCGGAATGAGACAAAAAAAGCGATTCCTCTGGATTCGTTTAAAGCACAGAAGGAGTTAAAATCCCTGCTTTTTATCGCGGAACAATACCTGGGGAAAACCTTATCCCATACAGACGTAGATGCCATCACCTATTTCTATAACACATTGGGGATGTCTGCCGACCTTATTGAATACCTGATTGAAACCTGCGTGGAGAACGGACACAAAAGCATTCATTACATTCAAAAGGTTGCTCTCTCCTGGGCAGATGAGGGTATAAAAACCGTAGAACAGGCGCGTCAACATTCTATGCTTTATAACAAGAACTGCTACACCGTGCTTCAGGCGTTCGGCATCAAGAACCGGGGGCCGGCCGCATCGGAGATTGCTTTCATTCAAAAATGGACCGAGGAATTTGCATTTACCCTGGATATTATTCAGGAAGCCTGCAGCCGGACCATCTCCGCAACCCACCAGCCCAGTTTCGAATACGCCGACACCATTCTGACGAACTGGCATGCAAAGCAGGTACAGCATCTTCCGGATATTGCTGCACTGGATGCGGCCTTCCAGAAAGAAAAAAGCAACAAAAAAACTGCCGCGAACAATCGGCAGAAGGTCTCCCACAAGAATCTGAACAACTTCGAGAGACGTACTTATGACATGGACTCTTTAGAAGCACAGCTATTGAAAAGTAATTAAAAGGAGCATTATCGTGGGCTTAACAAATTCACAGTACCAGGCAATTATGAGAGAATATGAACAAAAGCAACTGCGCAGTCACGACAGAGTTGCCAGACATTATGCCGACGTATATGAAAAATCACCTGATTTCCAGTCTCTGGACGAGTCCATTGCTATTCTGTCCGTACAACATGGAAAGAAGCTGCTCAGTGGAGAAGAACATACCATAGAATCTCTGAAAAAAGAGCTTTCCACTTTGCGAAAAAAGAAAAAAGAACTTTTGGTATCCGCCGGTTTCCCGGAAGATTATCTGGAACCCATTTTCGCATGTCCCCTTTGTCAGGATACCGGTTACATCGACGGACAAAAATGCCGCTGTTTCAAGAGGGCGGCCTCCCGTCTTCTCTATGAACAGTCTCATCTGGCAGATATATTGGAGAAAGAAAATTTTAATACCTTTTCATTAAACTATTATTCAGAGCAATACATCGATCCCAAGTCCGGCCGTTCCTCTCTTACCGTCATGACGGACACATTGTCTGTATGCAAGCAATTCGTCCAGACTTTTCACGATCAGCATCGGAACCTGTTTTTTTATGGAGATGTGGGAATCGGTAAGACATTTTTGTCGAATTGTATTGCAAAAGAACTGATGGACGCCGGATTCTCTGTGATCTATTATTCGGCACCCTCCTTCTTTAATACACTGGCACAGGGCACCTTCCAGAAAAATGATCCGGATGCCCAGAGTATTTATGAATCTATATTCGACTGTGATTTGCTGATCATAGATGATCTGGGAACGGAATTTACAAATGCGTTTATTTCCACTCAGTTTTTCACCTGCCTCAATGAACGGCTGCTTGCAAATAAATCTACGATCATCTCCACTAATCTTTCTCTGGAATCTCTGGCGGATCTTTACACAGAGCGTTCTTTTTCCAGAATTACAAGTAACTACACCTTATTGAAACTGTTCGGAGACGATATCCGAATCAAGAGAAAATTGATGAACAGGGAGGAATAGCCATGCTGCGTCGAAGTGAACGTAACTTAGAAAATATTCCGGTTGGAGCACTGGGCCTGATCACCGTTCCAGGCTGTGAGGAGCTTGGCGAAAAGGTCAACAAATATCTTGTAAAGTGGAGAAAAGAAAGTGAGCATCAGTACAAGGATGATGTTGTCTTTCACGGTTATGTAAGAGAAGATTATATTATTCACAGCAACGTTCCGCGTTTTGGCTCCGGGGAAGCCAAAGGAATCATCAAAGAATCCGTGCGCGGAAAAGATCTGTACCTGATGGTGGATGTCCTGAATTATAATGTTACCTATTCTCTGACCGGCAACATCAACCATATGTCGCCGGATGATCATTTTCAAAATTTAAAGCGCGTCATTGCCGCCATCGGCGGAAAGGCACGCCGGATTAACGTCATCATGCCTTTCCTTTATGAAAGCCGTCAGCATAAACGTAACGGCCGTGAATCTCTGGACTGCGCCCTGGCTTTACAGGAACTCGTGCGGATGGGAGTGGACAACATCATTACTTTTGACGCCCATGATCCCCGCGTACAGAACGCCATTCCGCTGAGTGGATTTGAGACGGTTTCTCCCACCTATCAGTTCATCAAAAATCTGCTTGCTTCTGTTCATGATCTGCAGATTGACAACGAACATATGATGGCCATCAGCCCGGATGAGGGTGCCACCAATCGTGCCATCTATCTGGCCAATGTTCTGGGGCTGGATATGGGAATGTTCTACAAACGGCGGGATTATACCCGTATCGTCAAGGGCAGGAATCCCATCGTAGCCCATGAGTTTTTGGGAAGTTCCGTAGAAGGGAAAGATGTCATCATCATTGACGACATGATTTCCTCCGGTGACAGTATCCTGGAAGTTGCAAAGGAACTAAAACGCAGAAAAGCAAAGCGAATTTTTGCCGCTGCAACCTTCGGTCTTTTTACGAACGGACTGGATGGTTTCGATCAGGCTTATGCGGATGGTATCATAAGCGGAGTTTTGACCACGAACCTGATCTATCAGACTCCAAATCTACTGTCCAAACCTTACTATATCAATTGTGATATGAGTAAATACATTGCTCTGATTGTTGATACGTTAAATCATGACGGCTCTATCAGTTCTTTGCTCAGCCCAAATGAACGAATTCAGCATGTACTTCAGAACTATAAAAATTCATTTTTTCCTGCTAAACCATGACACTGCCTGATCTGTACACGTCCCCACCAGGGATATTAGAATAACCAGCATTCCGGTGGGGACTGCAAGAATCCCTACAAATACAAATCCCAGCCACAAAACCAATCGACTTAGAATCATCATCATTTTTTTCTTCATCCTTTCCTTTCCTCACGAATCGACGCATGCTGCACGCCGCTCACAATATGATAATAAGCTCTCGAAGTTCCCCGGTACACCAACACATAAAACAGTGCAAAAACCAGATAGCACCCGACCGTTATCCCAATCAGAAGTTTTACATTCGTCAGACTGAACAGCACCAGCAATTTGTGTATCATGGGAAATGCAAAGATCAGATGCATCCCCGCACTCAGAAGCGGCAGGAAAAATACCGTCAGCACCTGTGAATTGACGCTTTGACGAATCTCCCTTTGCGTCATCCCTACTTTCTGCATAATCTCGAACCGGGACTGGTCTTCATATCCTTCTGAAATCTGTTTGTAATAAATAATCAACACTGCCGCAAACACAAACACAATTCCCAACAGTACGCCCAGGAAAAACAACGCCCCGTATAATCCATAAAACTCGGCGCGGTTTTCTGCTACGCCTTCACAGAGAAACCTGATTTCCTCATCCTCTCTCTGTGCAAGCGCTTCCGCCAGTTCGCTCTGAATCTGCACCTGCGTCTCATTACCGCATTTTAAATCAAATGCATAATTCCAGTTTATTCCCAGAGTCCGATTTCCCCATTTGTCCTCTTCATCCAAAAGCGGCTGAATAACCTCGTCCGGATTCGATACAAATAAATATATGGTGGGAAAGACCTGCATTGCGTCCACCCCATTGTCCACAAACTCTTCTGCCACTTTCCGGACCTGCAGTTCCTTTCCCTCACTCAACGTAATGGAATCCCCGCTGTAAGACGACTTCGTCGTATATACGATTGTCTCCCCTGGTTCCAGGCTCTCATCTTTTCCCATCAAACGATTGTAGTCTTCCAGAGGAACGATCATAAGCTGCCAGACTCCGGAGACCGTCCCCATCTCCGCCAGGTTATGCAGAGACAAATGTCCGTCCTGGAGATAAGCGGCCGTCTCCGCGCTCCGGTATTCCAAAACATTTTTCATTCCGTTCTTTTCTCCCGGCACATGTTTCTCCACAATCTCTTCTGCCAGTTCCCGCACTCCCTCCATTGCTTCCAACGTGGGCATCTCTGTTCCCAGAATCTTGGCGCTTACATTGATATTTCTCGGATAGCGGGAACGCAGACTATCTTCTGTTCCGATGTACAGACATACCGTCCCCGACATCATTACCAATACCATCGTACAGAGAATACAGATCGAAGCAAGACCCGCGCCGTTTCGTTTCATGCGGTATACCATGGAAGATACCGACACAAAATGATTGGTCTTATAATAAAACTTTTTATTCTTTTGTAAAATTCTGCAGATGGTCACCGAACCTGCCACAAACAGCAGATAGGTTGCCACGATGACCATAATTACCGCCACAAAAAACCAAAGCAGGGCCGACACCGGATCTTGAATCGATACGGCCAGATAGTACGCCGCCCCCAGAATCACCGCCCCCAAAATTGCCAGGAGCCAGTTTGCTTTCGGCGGTTTTTCTCCCGCATGTTCGCTGTGCAATAATTCAATCGGATCGGACCGGTAAATCTGCCATAAAGTATGAAGCAAGATCAGACCAAAAATAATCAAAAACCGCCGTATCGTCTCTAAAACCGCCGCTGGAGAAAGCAGTAACGTAAATGTAACTTCCGACTGCAAAATATTTACCATTCCCAGTTCTGCAAGCTTGGAGCATGCGATCCCTCCCAGAAGTCCTCCGCTCAAAGCCAATATGGCAACAATAACGCCTTCCCAGATCAGAATCTGTGCCAGGTTCCTCTTTCCCATTCCCAGGATATTATACAGACCAAATTCTTTTTTGCGCCTTCGCGTCAGAAAGGAATTGGTATAGAATAAAAAGATCAGTGCAAACACGGTAATCACCCACATACCAAAATCCAGCATGGACTGCATCACACTCCCGCCGGGAGTGTGAAAAAGAGGTTCACTTTCACTTAGAAACGCTACGATATAAAACATCATTACCATTCCGGCACAAGTTAGAATATATGGCAGATACAGACGTTTATTTTTCCGAATACCCGTCCATGCCAATTTAGGATAAAATAGCTTCTTCATGATCTGCTTCTCCTTTCTGCGGTTTCCAATGTCCGTTCCTGTCCGTTTCCTTTTTCTGCCCCCGCGCTCTCCGGCTGGCCGCCCCGGGTTGCCAGCACAGTCAACGTATCGGAAATTTTCTGATACAATTGCTCGTTCGTACTGTTCCCCCGGTAGATCTGATGGAATACTTCCCCGTCCTTGATGAATAGTACCCGGCCGGCATGGCTTGCCGCTTTTACCGAATGAGTTACCATCAAAATGGTCTGTCCCCGCCCATTGATTTCTCCAAAAAGCCGAAGCAGTTCATCCGTTGCCCTGGAGTCCAGAGCCCCGGTGGGTTCATCCGCAAGAATCAGCCTTGGTTCTGTAATCAATGCTCTTGCCACGGCCGCCCGCTGTTTTTGTCCGCCGGACACCTCATAAGGATATTTTTTCAATAGTTCCTGAATTCCCAACTGCCGGGCAATCGGTTCCAGCCTCTGATGCATCTCTTTATAATGTTTTCCGGCCAGTACCAGCGGCAGATAAATATTATCCTCCAGAGAAAATGTGTCCAGCAAATTAAAATCCTGAAATACAAATCCCAGATTGTCTCTGCGAAACGCAGCAATCATTGATTCTTTGATTCCGGACAGATTCTGTCCGTCCAGCTTTACCATGCCGCCGGTGGGACGATCCAGCGCCGCCAAAATATTCAAAAGCGTCGTTTTCCCGGAACCGGACTCCCCCATAATTGCAACATATTCTCCTTCTTCCACACTGAAAGATACATTCCTTAATGCTTCTACCTTATTTCCACCAAAACGGGTTGTATAAATCTTTTTTAATCCACTGACTTCCAAAATACTCACGATAACTCCTCCTGTTCGTTCTCTGTCTGTTTTCCTTGCTTTGGATTACAAGGTTATACTAACAAAAAGAAAGCGGATCCGCCATCGAATCCGCTTACATTTCCGCCTTCACTTCTTACAAAAACGTAAGAAAACATTTTTTCACTTAATTCACATCATGCAGCCACCTGCATTCTTCTTCGGACAATGAAATATCAAAAGCTCCCGCCGCCTCCCGCATATGCGATTCTGTCGACGCTCCAATCAGTGGGAACAAATTTATCTCCTGCGCAAGCAGCCATGCAAGGCAGACCTGTGATACCGTCGCACCTTTCTTTTCCGCCAATTCTTCCGCTCTCCTGAGACGAATCATGTTGGCGGCGTCATAATATTCCTTTATGGTTCCTTCCCGCAGATATTGATCAATATGCGCCTCGTCGGCAGAACGAAATCTCCCGGATAGAAATCCTCTGGCCAGGGAAGAATAGTTCAGCACCGGCATCTGGTTTTCCACAAGCCACTCCCGATAACTTCTGTTTTCCTCACCCGAGAGCGACACACTGCCGCCCCACGGATCCCGCACATAATCCGCAAGACTGTACGCCGGACCTAAAACAGAAAACTCACTCAGACCATGTTCTTTCGCATATCGGTTAGCCATCTCAATTCTGTACTGTTTCCAGTTGGAACCGCCGAAACGTCTGATCTTCCCCTCTTCCTTCAGGGCGTGCAGTGTTTCTACAATCTCCTCCACCGGACGGGATTCATCGTCCCTGTGCAGGGCGTAAATATCTACATAATCTGTCTGCAAGCGGTCCAGAGACATCTTCAACTGTTCCCGGATCATTTCTCCTGAAAATACATCCGTGGATCCTGCCTGTCCGGGATTACACCCCTTGTCCATAAGAACCAGCTCACCGCGGTTCCCTCTTTTGGCCATCCATGCTCCAATATTCTCCTCCGAAGTCCCATAGGAATGCGCCGTATCAAATGCACGAAAACCAATTTCCCATGCCATATCAAGGCACTCCGCCGCCTCTTTCGGATCATCCGTCACCATTCCTGCATTCGAACCCATAACCAACTTTGACAGGGGGACGGAAATCCCCTCCAGTTTTTCATACAGCATTGTACACACCTCCCTGATTCAATTATGAATTTCACAGCATCTTTTTATCATACCTGGACACAGTATAACACATTCTATATTAGCAGGCAAAGAACAAATATTCGTTCACCCGACAGATACACGCAAAAACTACTATAACTCCATTTTAACAGCCCTATGTTCGACATACTGTTTAGTTGAGATTTTTGCTGATTTGCTTATTATTGAGGTCGATAGTCTGTAAAATGCTCATAAAATTCAATCCTTTCTTTGTTTGTTGTAAATGCGGAACGCTGCTGCGCCGGTGGCCGCCAACTGTACCAGAATCAGCACAGCGAACAGGCCGAAGCTCTCATAGTAGAACAGTTCATCCCAAAACAGGAGAACATCACAGAGAGCAGTCAAGGCAACCGTCCAGCGGATGTGCCGGGCCAGCCATTGCCGGAACACCAGCACAAGGACAACCGGCGGGACAATCAGCAGCGCCAGATTCAAAATCAAGGTCGGGGTCAGTTCCATTGCGTCGCCTCCTCTGATATTCTAAAAAAAACATTTATCGCAGAGCTTCCATCATTGATAACTTGCTTTGCTGCTTTAAGGCTCCTGTTGTAATCAGCACACTACATAAAATAACAATCGCACAATACAAGATTGTAATACCCAATGGAAATTGATAATTCAAATAGTTAATTAGGTTGTTTTTCAAAAATGAGCAAAGAACATATCCAATTCCTCCACCAATTATCACAGATAATACAAGTCCAATACCAACTACGATCAATCCCTCTTTATGAACCATCACGGATAATTGTTTTTGAGACATTCCCACTGAACGCATGAGAGAAAACTCCTTGCGCCTTACAATAATTCCCGTCAAAATTGTATTTAGCAAATTCATCACAGAAAAACAACCAATTAAAACAATGGCTATTGCAAGGGCTAACTGTGTTCCCTGCAAGAAGTTTTCATTTTGGGCAATCGCAGCAGAAAGCGAATCAATACTCAGTCGTGGATTATCTGATATGATTTGGTCTATTTCATTTTCTGCTTGCTGTTCAAAAGAATCCTCTACGCAAATTACATACTGATATGTTAAATTGCTGTGTGCAATTTTTTGCATTGAATCAACCGGCAATAACAGCATATCTATTTTATCGCCATTATTTCCAATCTTACTTTCGTCAAGAACTGCCGCAATCTCAAATTCCAGATTCTTCGTATGCTCCCCATCAAAAATCTTTAGGGGTACCGACGAGCCGACTTCTGGACGAATACCAAAATACTTCTCAAAGTCATTCGGCCGGCCAATAACCATCTGATTTTCAGTTGCCATTTGCTCATAATCTGATATTTCTCCATTTAAGATACAGCTTTGCAGCAAAGTCATATCTGCTTTCTCAAATCCTACAATTTCAGCATCTGATTCCATTGCTTGCAAATCATAGGAAACTGGTAGATGCTGATCGTTCATAATCCTTTGCACACCTGATAATTGTGAGAGTTCTTTTTCCACTTCCTCCGTAAAAGGACTTGATTTCTGTAAAATCTCCAAAGGATTTTCCATTAGCTCCTGATTTGAGATTCTTAAAATGAACTGTCCTCTTGCAAACCCAGATAAAGACATATCTTTTGCATTTATAGAAGAAAGGACAGAAGATAAGCCTAACAGTAAAACGCCAGTCAAGACAAGAGAGGCGACTGTCAGTATATTTTTTTTCTTATAACGCAGAGCTTGATTTACTGCCAAAGACCCCGGCGTTAGTTTGTGCTGCCTATGTTTACATTTGGGTTGATTATTTTGTTCATAGCGGGAAGCCTCTATGGGTGAAACGGTCGCGGCAATTTTAGCAGGTTTTTTGATGGACAGGCGCACAGTGGCATAGGTTAACGCAACAACAATCGGGCATATCCATAGCACATTCCATAATTCAAATCCATGCGGAATTAAAATATAAGCCACTACAATTCCCGCAATTAGTCCAATAGGAATTGCAGGTAACATCAGCAAAGTTCCCTCCCTAAGAACAAGTCTTTGAATCTGTTTTGCTGTCATCCCTATTGTGCGAAACTGTCCATATTCTTTAATTGAATTGATAATGGAAATATAGAAAATATTGTATATTACCAAAATACCAGCGATTACGATAACAACCAGCCCAGCAACGGCCGCCATAACCATCAATACCGAAGGCTGGCTAAGATTCAAATATGCTTCATTATAAGAAGGAGTCGCTTTACAACCTGCATCAGCCGCTATCTCTGATATTAAGTTTTTTACATCCTCAGAGTTCGTCTTTGCATCTAAATTTACACGAAGCATTACTGCCGGTGAAAAGTTATTCCATCCATCCATTTTTAAGAAATATTCTTCAGAAACCATAGCTGCATATAATGAGCGGTCAGTGCCTTTAGCCCCTGTTTTCAAGTATCCTGTTATAATAAAGGATTTTTCCTCGCCGTTGTTTGGGTCTGGCAATAAAATGGTATCTCCAATTTTTGCATTTATCTTCTGCCGAATTAAGTATTCTTGTTCAATCAGTATTTCATTATCTTTCTCTGGCATTTTCCCCTCGGAAACAGATAGCCCATTTAATGTAAGTGCATCATTGTTGGAATACGAAATATTAAGACGATCGTTTCCAGATTTAACACTACCAATAGAAGCTGTGAATCCGCATAAATCCACTCGCACATCATCAGACAATTTTTGATATTGTTCTTTTTCTATGCTGGAAATAAGAGCATGATAGGAACCCGTAATGTTATTACCTCCATTTTGATTCACTGTAATAATTCCAGAAACCAGAAGCAATACAGACGCCATCAAAAATGTTGCTAATGAAATTGCAATAATCGTAAAAATCTTCTTCAAACGCTCTTTCTTTAATTGAGCAGACGCTAATTTTTTAATAATAGCGCTGGTATCATTCTCAAAAGGCCATGTCATAGCCTGCCACCTCCTTACTCCACAATCTTTCCGTCCTCAATGCGGACAATCCGATCTGCAAGACGGGCTATGTCGTCATTGTGGGTAATCATCACAACGGTTTGCCGGAACTCCGCACTGGTGCGCTTGATAAGCCCCAGCACCTCGGCGCTGGTCTTGCTGTCAAGGTTGCCGGTCGGCTCGTCGGCCAGCACAATAGCCGGTTTGGTAATCAAGGCGCGGGCAATCGCCACACGCTGCTGCTGGCCGCCGGAAAGATTGTTCGGCATATTTTTCAGTTTATCTTCCAGCCCCAGCAGGTGAACAATCTCGTCCAAAAATTTCTGATCCACCGTGTCCCCGTCCAGCTCCACCGGCAGGACGATGTTCTCATACACATTCAGGATAGGAACAAGGTTATAGTTCTGGAAGATAAAGCCAATGTTGCGGCGGCGGAAGATGGTGAGCTGTTCGTCGTTCATTTTCGACAGCTCTTTGTCCCGGACAATCACATTGCCGGAAGTAGGGGTGTCCAGCCCGCCCATCATGTGAAGCAGGGTAGACTTGCCGCTGCCGGAGGTTCCCACAACGGCCACAAATTCGCCGTCATTTACGGAGAAGTTCACGCCGTCAAGGGCGCGGGTGATATTTGGCTCTGTGCCGTAATACTTTTTCAGATCAATCGTCTGCAAAACGCTCATACTCAAAACTCCTTT
This sequence comes from Lachnospiraceae bacterium, assembly GCA_910574195.1. Classification (GTDB taxonomy): domain Bacteria; phylum Bacillota; class Clostridia; order Lachnospirales; family Lachnospiraceae; genus Schaedlerella. Next base: position 36,692 of record CAJTBF010000020.1, read on the forward strand.
CAAGGCTTTCTGCCTGTTGATAAGGCTATTGTAAAACCCAAATGTCCGCGAAATGTTACAGCGGCCAAAAAATTTCATTGAAAATCGGGGTGAAATGTTACAACGCTCGGACATTTCAAAAAAATTTACGGCGGGCAGCCGGAAATGGCCGTCCGCCGCGTTCTATTTTGTAGGCAGCATAATGGAAAATTCCGAACCCTTGCCCGGCTCCGAAACCACTTTGATATAGCCGCCCTGCCGCGTTACGATCTCGCGGGCCAGATACAGGCCAATGCCCACGCCCTGCTGTTCGTGTACTTCTTCCTCACGATAGAAGCGCCGGAAGATGGCGGCCTGATTGCTTTCGGAAATGCCCTTGCCGGTGTCGGTCACTTTGATCTCCACATACATTTCCCACAGCACCACCGACACCGTGATTTTCCCGCCTGCCGGGGTGTACTTCACCGCATTGTCCAACAGGTTAAAGAGGGCTTCGGATGTCCATTTGCTGTCATGGGAAACGGCCAAATCCTCCGGGCAGTCCACGGACACGGCGATTTCTTTTTTCTCCGCTGCATATACAATCCCACTCATAGCCTGCGCTACGGTATCAAAAAGGTGGCCAGGTTTCTTATCCAACTGGATCACGCCCGTTTCCAGCCGGGAGGTTTTCACAAGGGCCTGAAAGAGAAAGTCCAGCTTATCCGTCTGGCTGCGGATTCCCCGGATAAAGTCAGTACGCTCCGCCTCGGTCATAGGCTTTTCCAGCAGGGTGTCCGTCGCCATTTTCAGGTTGCTTACCGGCGTTTTCACCTGATGGGAAATATCCGATACAAGGGTCTGTAACTCCTGCCGTTCCTCGTCCACAAGAAGGCGGTTCTCCTGCATGATCTGATAAAGCCTTGCCAGCCGGTGTCCGATTCTGGCAAACTGGGTTTCGCTGTCCTCTGGCCGCTGGGGCGCTTCATTTCCGGCGATCATGTGGTCTAAGGTCTGGCACAGGTCAGCGGTAAACTGCGACAGCCGCTTTCCAAACGCCTGCGTCAGTACAAAAATCCCCACAAAGGCGCACAGCAGCAGCGCCCCGCCCGTCAGCAGCACCGCCGTCTGTTTTGTCACAAAAAACAGGGCTATGGTGATCCCGGACATGGAGAGGGCAAGCCCTATTGCCACCCGGCCAAACAGCCGCCTTACCGAGAGGTTTTGAAACTTCATTTTGCCTCGCCTCCCGTCCATTGATACCCCATGCCGTAAACAGTCTTGATGTAGGGTGCGCCGCCGTCAGATTCAATCTTGCTGCGAATCCGGCTGATGGAGGTTGTCAGGGTGTGTTCGTCCACAAACCTCTCGTCTATATCCCACAGCTTTTCCAAAAGCTGCCCACGGGTCAGCACTTGCCGGGGATTTTTGCGGAACAGGTTCAGCATTTTATACTCCATCGGGGATAGGGTCAGGGGCTTGCCGTTTAGGGACGCCGTCTGCTCCGAGAAGTCCAGAAACAGCCGCCCGTCGTCGTAAATGTCCTTGGCCGGTTTGTGGTGTTCCAGCATAGCGAACATGGCTTTGATTTTTCGCTGCAAGGCCCCGATCACAAAGGGCTTTGTGATGTAGTCCACCGCGCCCACCTCATAGCCCCGTATCTGGTCGCTCTCCTGATCGTTGGCGGTCAGGAATATTACGATGGTGTCCGGGTGCTGGGGCTTTATCAGCTTGCACAGCTCAAAACCGTTCCCATCTGGCAGGTTAATGTCCAACAGCACTAAATCAAATTCCCGCTGGCGGATGGCGTCGGCTGCGGTTCTGGCATTTAGAGTAGAAGTCACGCCGTAGCCGTCTGCGGTCAGGTTATAGGCTAACATCTTATTCAAAAAACTGTCGTCCTCGACAATTAAAATCTGCTTCATATCCTCACTTCCTTTGCTTTTTGCAGATAGTATAACAGGCAAATGTCCGAGAATTGTTACAAGGACAAATATATTTATCATTTTACAGCTTTTTTATGTGTACTGCAATTTTATAAAAGAAAGGACAGCAGTATCATCAAATTGCTGTCCTTGCGGTTTATTATAGCTGGTAGTGTATAAGCGTGGGTTCATCATATTTGGTGTGGTATCTTTAACTATGGGAAACTCCTGTTTCCCATTTAGAGACTGCTCTATTGGTAATATTTAATTTTTCAGCCAACTGCATTTGCGTAAGCCCTTTTTCTTTTCGACAGGCTGATATAAATTTTCCTATCATTTCTTGTTCCATGTTCCACCTCCTGGCAGTTATTTTACAAGCTAAAAACAGATTGTGAAACGAACTAACAGTTGATTGCACCCAATTCAACCATCAGTTGATTAGGTAATTATTTTGTATTTTCTTTTATGACTTTTTTACTATTTTTATATAAAGAGAATGTTATAAAAAATACTAATGATGGTGGAACGATTAATTTTACTGGGCTTTCATTAACTATAAACTTAACTGGGCTATCGTCACCCATTATAGTACACATTACACCTGCTATAAATATAAACGCTGATATAATGGATAGAGCCAAAAATAAATTTTTCTTCATTCTTGTTTTCTTTAAATTAAGCATTTTCATCACACTCCTAAATTACTGTTTTTACTTGATTTTGACTTCATTACAAGTTCATAATTCATCGGCTCTGCGTCTTATGCGTCTGGCTCTTTGATGATAATTCGCATGAATATAGTAAGTTCAACGATTTCTAATATTTCTTATAGATGTATTCTGTGAAAATCCGATAAAAGCAATAAACAATCCATACCATCCAAGTTATTTCCCACTTTTGTGTTATTATACTAATCAATAAATAAAGGACAGCGACAGTAATAGCGATAATCCAATTCGATATTTTTTTCTTCTTGCTTATTTCATTCTTTGATACTTTCACAACATCTGATAACAAGTTCTCATACTCGTTAGCATCGCCGTTTTCTATCCTTTCGCCCTTGAATAATTCCGCTATGGTAATCCCCAAAGATGTAGCTAATGGCTCAATAAGAGATACATCTGGAAATCCAATCCCTCGTTCCCATTTTGAAATAGCTGCACTTGATACTCCTAATTCGTTAGATAAATCCTGCTGAGTACGATTTTGTTCTTTTCTGATAGCAGCAATCAAGCTGCCTGTTTTTTGAGCATTCAATTTTTACACCCTCTTTCTGCCTCTTATATTACCACAAGAAATACTATATTCAACAAACGCTCCGTTGAAATGGTAAACGCTACATTGAATTTCTGATAAAAAACCGATAATGTGTGGTTTCTCACTTGTTCATTGGCTCTGTGTCTTATACGTCTGGCTCTTTGATGACGGTTACTTGTAAATCCTTTACTTCAATCAAAGTTTTCTGCTTGCACTTCGGGCAGTAGAGAGGATAATTTTTCAAAACCGTATCTTTCCGCATTTTGTCACGAGTTTTATTACCACATATAGGACATAATATCCATTCACATTTTTTCATAAATTCACTCCACTAAAAATAATTTTCTTTTTTTGCAATTCCTTTGCTTAAATACATTTTTTTAAAAATGAAAAACACAATAAAAATCTGATTATCCGCTAAAACACAGTATCTATCAGCATTTTCAAGGAAACAAACACATCAATTTACTACTTATTTACTACCAACGAATGAGCCTTGATACGCAAGTTTTCCTAGATATGCAAAGATATGGTACAGCACATCAGTATTGAAACAAGAAAAAAATGGAATATTTTATAGACTATGGAACGCCTAACATGACGTTCCTTTTCTATTTCCAGCCGTTCTTATTGGACGGCTATTTTATTACCCAAAATGAAAGGAGCATTAGATTTATGAAAAAGATATTAAAGCGATTGTGTACAGGCTTCTTAGCTCTTGCAACTGTCGTTACTGCTTTGCCGACGACACCCGTTCATGCAGAAAGCAAGCAATACTGGACGGAAAGTGCCGAGCGTGTCGGTATCATTGAAAAAGTAATGAATGACGGTTCTATCGGTTCTACATTCAATGAGGGCATGATGAAAGTTGAGGGCGAAACTGCTTATTGTATTGACATTAACACAGATTTTAAGAACGGCTACAAGACCAGAGCTGACGCAAGCTCACGCATGAGTGCCGACCAGATTTCAGATGTGGCGTTATCCTTAGAGTATGTCAAACAGTATAGCGAAGCTCACAAGGAACTGAACTACAAACAAGTTTATCTGTTGGAACAATGTGTTGTCTGGCAGAGATTGAGCGTACATCTCGGCTGGCAATGTGATAACGTGCGAGCTTCTTATGATGAAATTCCAAAGGCTACGCAGGACGAAGTTTTCTCTGGTGCAAAAACCTTTGTCAAAGAAAATAAAGGACGCTATGAATATGGCGGTTATATCTACTCTGGCGAGGGGCAGGAATTAGGGCAATTTTGGGCGAAGTTAAATGTTGGAAATGCAAAACTGCAAAAGACTTCCAGTAATACCAGCATTACAGACGGCAACGGGAATTACTATATCGCTGGTGCAACATACGATGTCTTTTCTAATAAGGACTGCACGAAACAGCTTGCCACCCTTACGACTGATGAAAACGGAAATACAGATGTTGCCGAGGTAAAAGCTGGCACAGTTTATATCAAGGAACTATCCGCACCAGCAGGCTATAAAGTGGATAAAACAGTTTATCCATTGACAATCAAAGCTGGCGAAACAGCGACCTTGAAAGTATCTGATACGCCAAAGGTAACAGACACTTTGATTGAGCTTTTCAAGATTGATATGGAAACACAGAAAAACAATCCGCAGGGGAACGCTTCTCTAGCAGGTGCGGAATTTACATGGAAGTATTATGCTGGCTTCTACAATAAAGACAATCTCCCTGCCGAAGCTACTCGTACATGGGTTACAAAAACAGTCGCTGAAACAGAGAGCGACGGGACAACTCATTACATCACAAAATTAGGGGACACATACAAAGTATCTGGCGATAACTTCTATATGCAGGACGGTAAAGCAGTTCTTCCTTTAGGAACACTAACCGTTGAAGAAACAAAAGCTCCAAACGGCTACTTGTTAGACGGTGCATATATGCAGGCTGGTGATAAGTCTGAACAGATTAAGGGCTTATATGTAACACAGATTACCGAGGACGGCGACATTGCCGTACTATCTGGAAGTAACCAGTTTTCTGTATCAGACAAGGTTATCCGTGGCGGTGTAAAAATTCAGAAACGAGATTTAGAAACGGGCGATACGAAGCCACAAGGAAGTGCTACATTGAAAGATACTGCCTTTGACATCATTTCCCTAAATGATAATGCAGTATTGGTTGAGGGCAAGCTATACAAGAAAAATGAAGTGGTAAAAACTATTCGTACAGATATTGAGGGTGTCGCTTCTACTTCCGCTGACCTTTTACCTTATGGAAAATTCCGTATCGTTGAAAGTGAAGCTCCCGACGGTTACTTAACTGACGGTGCAAAACCGATTGATTTTACAATCACAGAAAATGGAAAAATCGTGGATTTAACCGATGAAGCCCATTCTATCTATAATCAGATTAAGCGTGGGGATATTGAGGGCGTAAAAATCGGTGCAGGCACACACAAGCGTCTTGCTGATGTTCCGTTTAGGATCACAAGCAAGACAACGGGCGAAAGTCATGTTGTGGTAACTGATGATAACGGGCAGTTCTCCACTTCTTCTGACTGGGCTTCTCATAAGCATAATACCAACGCAGGAAAGACCAGCGAGGACGGTGTATGGTTTGGAACTTCTGAACCAGACGACAGCAAGGGTGCATTACCTTATGATACTTACATCATAGAAGAAATGCGTTGCGACAGTAACAAAGGCTTTGAGCTTATCCCACCTTTTGAAATCGTGGTATCAAGAAATAATCTTGTGATTGATTTAGGGACTTTGACTGATGAATACGAAAAAGAAATCTCTATCCATACCACAGCAACCAGCAAGGACGGCGAAAAGACTATCCTTGCAGGAAAAGAGGTTACAATCGTTGATACGGTCAAATTAGACGGACTTACCAAAGGCACAAAATACCAGCTCAAAGGCTGGCAGATGTTAAAGGAAGAAAACGCCGAGCTTGTCATTGACGGGAAACGTGTAGAAAACGATTATACTTTTGTCGCTGATGATGAAGAAATGAAAGTGGAAATTTCCTATACATTCAATGCGTCTGCTTTAGGTGGCAAGAACCTTGTTACCTTTGAAGAATTGATGTGGTATAAAAAAAGTTGACAGCCCATTCTCAAGGAATTGAGATATAATCAAGAGAATAAGGAGTGAACAAAAATGGCAGAAAACAGACAATACGACCATGAATAC
>CAJTBF010000021.1 GCA_910574195.1 Lachnospiraceae bacterium
CTAATGGAGGTCTTCCTCCCATGATAAAACGGCAGCGATACTATGATTCCCTGAAAGAAGCAGCATAGGATACAAAATCCTTGAGGAAAATGTGTCAACTAATCTTGACAAAATCAGACCACCATGCGGTCATTCCCACAATGGAGATTGCGGTCACTGACCTTTCCTCTGTGCCGGAGGGGGAAATGAAGATACTTTCCCTTGCCGCAAACCGCCTGCTCTGTGCCACAGGGGAAAAGCATGAGTACGAAACGGTCAAGGCAGAGTTTCTCTGCAACGGCGCTAATTTTACGGTTTCCGGGAAGTCCGTAATAAGGAACGGGTGGAAAGATTTTGAAGCGGCTTTCAGGCGTTCTTACAAAACATCGGAAGATAAGGAAAAAGAGGATAAGAAGCTGCCGGAGCTTTCGGAGGGAATGGCTTTTGAAGGAGTGCAGACAAAGGTAACAGAGCATTTTACCCAGCCGCCGAAACACTTTACGGAAGATTCCCTGCTGTCAGCAATGGAACGTGCCGGAGCGGAGGATATGGGAGATGAAGTGGAGCGCAAGGGGCTTGGCACACCTGCTACAAGGGCAGACGTGATTGAGAAGTTGGTCAAGGACGGTTTTGTGAAGCGGGAGAAAAAGCAGATGCTCCCCACGGAGGACGGGGTGAAGCTCATCACAGTGCTTCCGGATGTGGTAAAGTCACCCAAACTTACCGCTGATTGGGAAAATGCCCTTACCCTTGTGGCAAAGGGCGAGTATTCCATGCAGGAATTTATGGGCGGCATAGAGGATATGGTAAAAGGGCTTGTGCAGACCTACCACAGCGTCAGCGATGAACAGAAATCCATGTTCGGGGGCGGCGCACAGGAATCTCTTGGGAAATGCCCGAAATGCGGCGGCGATGTGGTGAAAGGGAAATTCGGAGCTTACTGTAAAAACAAGTGCGGCATGAACGTGTCACGGGCAATGGGGGCGGCGCTCACCGACAGCCAGGTAAAAAATATGCTGGAAGGGAAAAAGACCCTTGTAAAAGGCTTAAAAGGGAAGAAAGGCAGTTATGATGCCTACATTATCCCGGAGGGCGTGGAAGATTATTCCTATACCAAAGACGGGAAAGAGGTCAAAGGCACACAGTATAAGGTCAGGCTGGAATTTCCCAAAAAGAAAAAATAACAGGGAGGTGATCTGTTTGTATGCAGAAGAAGCATCTTCCGTAATACAGAGCGGGCAGGTATGGGAGAAAGGAGGGAACCATTTGTATGGAACGGACTGCATGGACATACTGCCCAAACTGCCCGGTGAAAGCATTGATCTGATTATTGCTGACCCGCCATATTACAGAATGAAAGGCGGCTTTGACTTTGTATTCCGTTCAGAAAAAGAATATCTGGAATGGTGTTCCTTATGGGTGGCTGAGTGCTGCCGGGTATTGAAGCCGACAGGGGCGTTTTACTGTTGGGGGAGCTGCCTGATGATAGATAAACTTTCCGTCCTTGTCCTGGAACGGTTTGACTGGACAAAAAGGAACCTGATTGTATGGAATTATAAAACAGGTCGTCCGGCAAAAACGGCATACCGCAATGAAACGGAATTGCTGTGGTTTTACAGTAAGGAGCTGCATACGCTCAATCTTGATGAAATCAGGATTGCTTACAGCAAGGGAAGTGAGAAGGACAAAAGAAAAAACCCGAAAGGGAAGTCCTGCGGGAATGTGTGGGAATTTTCACGCATTATGCCCAATTATAAAGAATGGACAGGTCATCCCACGCAAAAGCCGGAAAAGCTGGCAGAGAGAATCCTGCTTGCAAGCAGTAAACCGGGCGATTTAGTGTTGATACCGTTTGCTGGAAGCGGAACGGAGATAGAAGCCTGCATCAGAACCGGGCGGAACTGGCTGGCGGCAGAGAAAGAAGAACAATACATACAGGAATTTATATTACCGAGGATACAGTCGGTTGTGTAAAACATGCATACAAGGCGCAGGGGTATAACAGCTCTCTGCGCTTTTATGCAGAAATGGAAAAAGAAGTAGGAGAAATAGAAGGAAAATAAAATGAGTGAAGCTATGGAGAATGCAACAATGAATACATCTGCAGAAAAGGCAGAGGAAAGCAAAGCGGAGAAATTTATCCGTCTTGGGGAGTACCGTATCAATAAGGCGATTGACGCTATTGGGAGGATAGAGAACCTTGCCAACCGATCAGCCTATGACTATACGCCGGAGCAGGTGGAAGCCATGTTTTCGGTTCTGGAGTCTAAGGTGGCAGAAGTGAAGGCAAAGTTTACGGCAACAAAAGCGAAAGAAAACACAGCATTTTCTTTCGGGAACAAGGCAGAGTAGGAGGGATCGGCAATGGGAACAGGAGTTTTAAGCACAGGCGATAAGATTTTAAATATGATGAAAGACATGGATATGAGCATTCCGGGCCTGGTGGCGCTTTCCGGCGTCCGTGAGAATACGCTGTTAGACATCATGGCGGGTATCCGGGAACCGGATATAAGCACACTCTGCCGGATTGCGGATGCGCTCGGTGTCTGTGTGCGGGAGCTGTGCCCGGATGAAGAACAGTATTCTCTCCCGGTGGATAAGAATACCCTTGCAAAGCTCATTGTAGTCAGTGAGATAAACGGTGTGGAGCTGGATGCGCTGGTGGCTTCCATTCTGGAAAAAGGCATTGAGGAAAACGGGTTTTACGATTAAGGAGGGTGAGAATGGCTGGAGAATATCTCGTTTCAAAGAAATACCATGAAATCTCCGTGCTTGCCGGGGAAACCGCAAGGCAGGTGGCAAAGAACGGGAAAGAATGGACAAAGTACCTGGACACAGCCGCAAGGCTGTATAAATACCCGTTTGAGGATCAGATGCTCATCTATGCACAAAGGCCGGATGCCAAAGCCTGCGCCACTATGGAAATATGGAATGAAAAAATGTTCTGCTGGGTAAACCGTGGGGCAAAGGGGATTGCGCTTTTTGACCGGGAGAGCGAGCGCCCAAGGCTGAGATATGTCTTTGACGTGTCGGACGTGCATAAGGCAAGACGGATAGGGAAAGACCCGTATTTGTGGGAAATGCGGGAGGAGCATAAAGAGGCTGTGGCTGCGCAGCTTGAAAAGACATACGGCGCAACTGACAGCGGCAGTTCTTTTGAGAGCAGGCTCATGGAGATCGCCAGGAGGATTGCGGAAGATTATTACACGGAGCTTCTGCCGGATATGCTCTATTCCAAGGAGGGCAGCTTTTTAGAGGAACTTGACGAGCTGAATGTGGGGCTGCGGCTCCGGGAAACACTTTCCGCAAGCATCGCCTATACCCTGTTATCCCGGTGCGGCGCTGACATGGACTTTTGGAAAGATGAGCTGAATTTTGACTATATCAGCGAGTTTAACACGTCAATGGCATTATCCGTGATCGGCAATGCCACCACGGATATGTGCAGGCCGCTGCTTATGGAGATCGGGAGGACGGTGGCGGCTTATGACCGCCAGATGGCAAGGCAGAGGGCCTCGGAGAAGGCAAAAGGAAGGCCGGATAAGGCACAGACGGAACATTCTGAAAAGAATCCTGAAAAAGTGCTTGCAAATGGGGAAGAACCACGCTATAATGCTTTAAAGCGTGAAAGCGAAAACGAACCACAAACCGAAACAACTGCCAATCATAAAGAAACGGAGGGCATAGCGCATGGAACTGACATACGAGAAGAACGGGGATTATCTGATACCCAACCTGATACCGGACAGCGAGCCGGAGGAGCCGCTGACCAAGTACGGCCTGATGCGGAAGAATTACCTGAAGGAACACCGGAGGGGGATATACAGCGGGCTTCTGATGGAAGGCAGGCTGAAAGCGCACTGTCTGGAGATACAGAGGCAGGCAGAGGAGCGGATGGACTTCCTGACGGAGCAGATGGCAAAAGCCGAGGGAGTGGACGAAGCGCTGAAAGCGTCCGATCAGATGAAATGGGTGGCGAAAATGAACAGCATCAGGAACTCAGCGGAGGAGATCGTGCTGACGGAGCTGGTGTACAGCCTTTAAGCAGTGAAGAACAGCAGAATAAGGAAGCAGAGGAGCCGGATAATGGAGAGGATTCATTGTCCGGCTCTTTTTTGGATAATCCGGACTTTGCGGAAAAAGCAATGGAGGTTCAGAAAGGGATTTTATGCTCTGACAGCTTTCTTATCCATAAAAGGCCAGAGATTGCGGGTTATTTCGCATTGGAGCAGGACACAAAACTGCAAACGGAATATTTCAAGAACTGTTTCCATTTTAACATCTATTACGGGTATGAAGCGGCGGGCATTCCGGTAGGTTTCTATGCCAATGAAGAAGGGATTCACTTCAACATGAGCGGGAAACCGGGAGTGGAAAATGAAGCCCTCATATCATGGGAAGATGCCCGTTTCCTTGTCAATTCCTATATGGAGGATGATGTATACCTGCTTCCGAGGGAAAAGGCGGAGCGGATCGACACAAACGGGATGTACCAGCAGCTTGACCTGTTTTCCATGTTTTCGGAGCAGGTAGGCAGTATCGCCATGAAAGAGGCGGAGGACGGCATTATCCCGGCAGAAAAGGCAGGCCCGGAACCGAAAAAAGAAGCGCTGTCAAAAGAGCAGCTTGAAACAATCCTGCAAAGCGGCGGCGGCAGGGATAACAGCCGCAAACGTATTTATGCCAAGTACCAGCAGGGAAAGACACCGGAGGAAATGGCGGAGTTTCTGAAAAAGGAATATGGAACTACCGGGAAAGGTTTTGAGTTTGACGGGAAACAGGTAGCTGTATGGTTCAATGAGCAGGGAATGACAGCCGGATATGGCACATCTGCATTGGAAAATCCCCGGTTTACCATGAGCTGGCAGGAGATAGAAATGGTGATCCGCTCTCAGGTGGAAAATGGCATTTATATGGGCGCAAACGAAGCCTATCTTGTGGATGAGGTGGAGCGTGACCGGATTGCTACCTATGCAGCATATTTTTTCTATGACGGTATAGGGGAACTGCCACAGGAACTATTTGAAAAAGTTGGGAACCGTTCGGATGCCCATGCAAAAATGGTGGAGCTTCTATCTTCACCAGAGGGGATTGACCTTGTTGTTTCCTGTATGGATAAAGTCCTGCACCAGCTTGAAACGGGGGAGAAGAAACTGCGTTACCGTTCTGTTATGCCGAAAGAGGAACTGCGGGCAGAGCTTGACAACCTGCTTTTAGAAAAGAAAACTTTCCCCGTATCTGACCATGTGGAAATAAAAAAAGAGGACTTCATCACCCAGGACGAGATAGACCACAGGATCGGAAGGGGAAGCGGATTTGAGCATGGCTCTTTCCGTATCTATGATTATTTCATGGAGGGGCATGACAGCAAGGAAGCGGCGGCTTTTCTGAAAAAGGAATATGGAATAGGCGGCAGCACCCATGCGCTTGCGGGAACTGACCACAGTTACGAGAACCATGACGCAAAAGGAATCAGTCTGGAAAAAGGCAGCATCATGGAACCATACACAAAAATCCTTTTGTCCTGGAAAGTGGTGGAGAAACGTATCCGCAAGCTCATTGAGGAAGATAAGTATTTATCTCCGAAAGGCAAGGAAGCCTATGCGGAGTATAAGGAGGAACAGGCGCAGAAAGAGCTTGAAAAGGCGCAGGCAAAGATCGAGCGTGACACAAAGGTTTCCTGCAAGGATGCCATTGACCGGGCTATCGCTGAGAATTTTGACGGATACCGCCTGCCCAAAGGAACGGCGGAAGGCGTGATAAAGGAATACGGCATTGAACGTGTCAGCTATGTGCTTGCCAATACCATTATGCACCGCAGGCAGGAGGAAAGGATTTCCTCGGAAAATAAGGAATGGGCAATGTCTATTGAACCTTATGCCATGTATGAGAGCCGGGATATTGTTGCCGCTTCCCACCCTGCCGTGCTGAATGGCTTTATCAACCAGACAAGAAGATATATCGGGCGTGAGAAAGAGCTTGCAGCCCAGGCAAAAGCAGAGCAGGCGCAGGAGCCGGAGCAGAATGATATTGCCGATGTTTATGAAGGGGAATTAGACTGGCATATCGTACATGACATGGACGATGATAACGGACAGCCCACGGAATGGAGCGCAAAGCTGCCTGACGGGGAATTTCTCTGGATTGATAAGGAAACGGAAGGGTATGCCCTTTATGACACCTACAATACAGACGCAAGCCCGGTTTCCGTGTCGGAAACACTGGACGGGGCAAAGGAAAGCGGAGAAGAGTATTCCTTAGAGCTTACCGGTGTGGTGGATGTGGAGAGGATTACGGTTGCCCTGGAATCGTCAGAGGATTTTTCAGAACCGGCGATAGGTTTTTATACCCACCAGTATGCCGATGGCAGGGAAGGTGTGCGTTACCGCCTTGTGACAATGGCAGAGGACGGGCTTCTTGTACCCTACCCGGAACATAACCGTTTCTTCATCAATCGTGAGCTGGCGCAGGAGTATATAGATAACCATGCAGACCTGATTGATGTGATTGGATATGATGAGATGGTATATGGCTCCATGCACAGGCAGAGCGAACACAAAAGGGAGCAGGCACAGGAAGAAACTTCTGGACATCATGTCCAGAAGTCCAAAGGTACGATTTCCATTGACGGACAGGAGTGCGTAAAGACAGATGAATGGAAGGCAGGCGATAATAAATATGTGCTTGGCAATTCCGTGGAGGACAGCGATTTCTTCTATGCAGAGGTAAACGGGGATATACATTTTGAGTATGACCATAAACCGGACAGGGAGGAGGTGGAAGATGATTTCATAGACCTTGAAGCCATGCGGGATATTGACCGCCACGAAGCGGAGGTATTCTCACGTTTTGAGGGCAGTGATGATTTTCCTGACATTGACGCTGACGCAGACGAAAAGCCCCTGGCCGCAGACGATATAAAGAATCTGGTCTTGATTAACAGGGAATATTTTGCAACTTCCCGTACTACGGTCTATGACTTTGAATGTGACATTCGTGGGGAACATGATTCCCTGCAATATACCTTGGAGTACCATGATGACGGGGAAGGTTTTACCATTCATACGGAAAAGGATGATATATGGGAGCGTATGCCGGAGCCGGAACTGGAACGCCTGGAAGGGATTCTCAGCCGGGAAGCAGTGTACTTTAAATACCGTGAAAAGATAGCAGGAACGGAAAGCCTTGAGGATTTGAAGGAGCTTGAGTATGAGATCATGGAAGATGAATCCCCTGAATTTCCTGCTGTTTCTGGGAGGGTATGGAAAGATTTTTCACAAAAAGAGAGTGAACTGTCAGCCCCGGAGCAGGAAACTTCTGGACATGATGTCCAAAAGCGGAAGTATCGGATTGGGGTTAGGGTATATCTGGACAATAAGCCCTATGAGATTACCCAAACCAATGACTGGAATGTGGAGATTATGGATCGCTCCCTGTACAATCCCCCCTCGCCGCTTGGAAAGCTGGGAAAACTTCGAGAAGCTGCTGCGGCAGGATGAACGGAACGCACACCTGTTTACGCCGGAAGAAAAAGAGCCTGAACAGACGGGCTACACAACGGAAACGGTGGAGGTCTATCCAGGTGAAAAAAACAACCTGCCCTATGATGTAGTTGTTGAAAAGCTGCACTTTGGGGAGCCGGAGAAAGCCGAACCGGAAAAGCCGGATTACAAGGTCGGCGATACGGTGACTATTGAGGGAACGGAGTTTATCATTGAAAATATCTCCGACAGGGAAGTACAGCTCCGTGACCCGGCATTGTTTTACCCGATTTTCCGGGCAGAAAGCAGGGAGAACTTTGAGCGTCTGTTGGCAGAGGAAACAGAGAATACCCTGCCGGAACCGGAGGGGAAAAGCCCCGCAAAGCAGGCAGAACCGAAGATTGACAAGTCAAAGGCCGTTAATTTCCATATCACAGACGATGCCCTTGGCATTGGCGGCGCAAAAGAGAAATTCAGGCGGAATGTGGAAGCAATCCGCACTCTGGAGAAGATTGAAAGTGAGAACCGCATTGCCACACCAGAAGAACAAAAGATTTTATCACAGTATGTCGGTTGGGGCGGTCTGGCCGATGCCTTTGACGAAAGTAAAAGCGCATGGGCGGGGGAGTATCAGGAATTAAAAAGCCTGTTATCGGAAACAGAGTACGCTTCCGCAAGGGAGAGTACCTTAAATGCCCACTACACAAGCCCGGTCATTATCCGAAGCATCTATGAAGCCTTAGAGAAGATGGGTTTTGAGAAAGGGAATGTACTGGAGCCTGCAATGGGCATCGGGAATTTCTTTGGTATGCTGCCGGAAAAGATGCAGGAGAGCAGGCTGTACGGTGTGGAACTGGACGGGATCACCGGGCGGATTGCAAAACAGCTCTACCCGAAAGCAGATATCAAAATCTCCGGTTTTGAAAAGACAGACTACCCGAATGATTTCTTTGACGTGGCGGTGGGCAACGTGCCTTTCGGACAGTATAAGGTGGCAGACAGGCAGTATGACAGGAACAACTTCCTGATTCACGATTACTTTTTTGCAAAGACCCTGGATAAAGTGCGTCCGGGCGGCGTGGTTGCCTTTGTGACAAGCAAGGGTACAATGGACAAGAAAAGCCCGGAAGTGCGGAAATACCTTGCACAGAGGGCGGAGCTTTTAGGGGCGGTCAGACTGCCCAATACCGCTTTCAAGGAGAACGCAGGGACGGAAGTCACTTCTGATATCCTGTTCTTAAAAAAGCGTGACCGGGTTATGGACTTGGAGCCGGATTGGGTGCATCTTTCGGAAGATGAAAACGGCATTGCCATGAACAGCTATTTTGCCGAACACCCAGAGATGATCGTAGGAAACATGGAGATGGTTTCCGGCCCCTATGGTATGGAAAGCACCTGCCAGCCCGACACCACAAGACCCTTTGCGGAGCAGTTAAAAGAAGCGGTAAGCCGCATTGACGGGGAGTTTGAGGAAGCGGCGCTCGATGAGCTTGATGATGAATTTTCAAGTCAGGCGATTCCGGCAGACCCGTATGTGAAGAATTACAGCTATACTCTTGTGGACGGTCAGGTTTATTACCGTGAAAATTCCATTATGAAGCCTGTTGAGATGAAAGATTCCATGCTGGAGCGCATTAAGGGCATGGTGGGCATAAGGGACTGTACGCAGGAGTTGATCAATGTGCAGCTTCAGGAGTACCCGGATTCTGTCATTCAGGAGAAGCAGGCGGAATTAAACAGGCTGTATGATGATTTCTCCAAAAAATACGGCCTTATCAACTCACAGACCAACAAGAGGGCGTTTAACCAGGACAGCAGCTACTGCCTGTTATGCTCCCTTGAAAAGACAGACGAGGAAGGGAAATTTAAAGGCAAGGCGGATATGTTCACAAAGCGCACCATTAAGAAAGCGGAGGTTGTCACAAGCGTTGACACGGCAACCGAAGCCCTTGCGGTGTCGCTGTCAGAAAAGGCGAGGGTTGACCTTGACTATATGGCGGAGCTGTCCGGGAAAAGCATTGACACGATAAAGGAGGAACTGACCGGGATCATCTTCCAGAATCCCGTGACGGACAAGTGGGAAACGGCGGACGAGTACCTAAGCGGCAACGTTCGTGACAAGCTGGAAACAGCGAAAGCCTATGCGGAGAACCACCCGGAATATACCGTAAACGTGCAGGCGCTCACGCAGGTACAGCCAAAAGAGCTTGACGCAAGCGAGATCGAGGTGCGTATCGGCGCAACCTGGATAAAGCCGGAGTATCTGGAGGATTTCATGCGTGACACCTTTGAAACGCCGCAGCATCTGTTTGATAAAAATGTCATGGGCATACAGTTTTCAGGCGTGACAGGGCAGTGGAACGTAAAGGGCAAAAATGCGGATTACGGAAATTCCCTTGTAAACATGACTTACGGAACAAGCCGCAGGAACGCTTACCAGATTTTGGAGGATTCGCTGAACTTAAAGGACAGCCGGGTATATGACACCATAGAGGAGGACGGGAAGGAAAAGAGGGTTTTAAATAAAAAAGAAACCACGCTTGCGGCGCAGAAACAGGACACCATAAGGGAAGCCTTTAAGGACTGGGTATTCCGTGACCCGGACAGGCGGCAGGACTTGGTGGCGAAATACAATAAGCTGTTCAATTCCACAAGGCCGAGGGAATATGACGGGGCGCACTTAAAATTCCCCGGCATGACACCGGACATTGAGCTGAAGCCCCACCAGAAAAGCGCAGTCGCACACGTTTTATACGGGGATAATACCCTGCTGGCGCACTGTGTCGGCGCTGGCAAAACCTTTGAAATGACAGCGGCGGCGATGGAGAGCAAGCGGCTGGGCTTATGCCAGAAAAGCCTGTTTGTAGTGCCGAACCATTTGACGGAGCAGTGGGCGAGTGATTTTCTCCGGCTCTATCCCGGCGCAAATATCCTTGCGGCAACAAAGAAAGATTTTGAGCCTGCCAACCGGAAGAAATTCTGTTCCAGAATAGCGACAGGCGATTATGATGCGGTGATTATCGGGCATTCCCAATTCGAGAAAATCCCCCTTTCCATAGAACGGCAGGAAGCCATGATTGAACGGCAGATCAGCGAGATTGAGCTTGCCATAGAGCAGGCAAAAGCCGACAATGGGGAGCGCTATACCATTAAGCAGATGGAAAAAACAAGGAAATCACTTTCAGCAAGGCTTGAAAAGCTGAACGACGCATCAAGGAAAGACAATGTAGTGACCTTTGAGCAGCTTGGCGTTGACAGGCTTTTTGTGGATGAGAGCCATTTTTACAAAAACCTTTTCTTATACACAAAAATGCGGAACGTAGCGGGCATCGCACAGACCGAGGCGCAGAAGTCCTCGGATATGTTTGCGAAGTGCCAGTACCTTGATGAACTGACAGGCGGCAAGGGCGTGACTTTTGCCACGGGCACACCGATCAGCAACAGCATGACGGAGCTTTACACCAATATGCGTTATCTCCAGTACGGCACGTTACAGAAACTTGGGTTAGGGCATTTTGACAGTTGGGCATCTTCCTTTGGCGAAACGCAGACAGCGATAGAACTGGCCCCGGAGGGAACCGGCTACCGGGCAAAGACAAGGTTCGCAAAGTTTTTCAATCTGCCGGAACTGATTGCGCTTTTTAAGGAAAGCGCCGATATTCAGACACCGGATATGCTAAAGCTGCCTGTGCCGGAGGCGGAGTATGAAAACGTGGTGTTAAAGCCGAGTGAATACCAGCAGGACATGGTGTCTTCCCTTGCAGAGCGTGCCGAGAAAGTGCGTGACCGCAGGGTGGACGCATCGGTCGATAATATGCTCAAGATAACCAACGATGGAAGGAAGCTGGCCCTGGATCAGCGCCTTATCAATGATATGCTGCCGGACAATGAAACTTCCAAAGCGGCAACCTGTGTCGGAAAGGCATTTGAGATATGGGAACAGACAAAAGAACAGAAATCCGCACAAATAATTTTCTGCGATCTCTCGACACCGAAAGGGGATGGTACATTTAATGTTTATGAGGACATAAAAAATAAACTGGTGGAGAAAGGAGTGCCGCCAGAGGAAATCGCATTTATACATGAAGCGAATACGGAATTAAGGAAAGCGGAGCTGTTTGGCAAGGTAAGGAGCGGACAGGTTCGTTTTTTATTGGGTTCCACACAGAAAATGGGCGCAGGAACCAACGTGCAGGATCGGCTGATTGCCCTGCATCATCTCGATGTGCCGTGGCGTCCGTCCGACATCGAACAGCAGGAGGGGCGTATTCTGCGCCAGGGCAATCTCAATCCAAAAGTGAAGATTTTCCGGTATGTGACGGAAGGTACATTCGACAGCTATTCTTGGCAGGTGATCGAAAATAAGCAGAAATTCATCAGTCAGATCATGACGAGCAAATCCCCGGTGCGTAGCTGTGAGGACGTGGACGAAGCGGCGCTCACTTATGCGGAGGTAAAGGCACTTGCGACGGGCAATCCCTATATTAAAGAAAAGATGGATCTCGACATTCAGGTGTCAAAGTTAAAGCTGATGAAAGGGAACCACACAAGCCAGAAATACAGACTTGAGGACGATATTTTAAAGCGTTATCCGCAGCAGATAACCACTCTGAAAGAGAGGATCAGCGGCATGGAGGCTGACATTCAGACAGCGAAGGCAAACCTTCCGGCAGATAAGGAACAGTTTTTTATGAAAGTCGGGGATAAGGCTTATACGGATAAAAAAGAAGCCGGGGCCGCACTTGTGGAAATGTGCAAGGAAACGAAAACCGTCAATGTGCCTGCCACAGTGGGGGAATACGCCGGGTTTAAGATGGCGGTGTCCTTTGATTCCTTTAACCACAAATTTGTGATGAATTTGAAGGGGCAGCTTTCCCATAACCTTGAGATCGGCTCTGACCCGCTCGGCAATATTGCCCGTATCAACCATGCACTGGAATCCATGCCGAAACAGCTTGCTGAAGCGCAGACGAAACTGGAAACAGTGGAGCGCCAGCTTGAAACCGCAAAAGTGGAGGTTACAAAGCCATTCGCACAGGAAGCGGAACTTGCGGAGAAGCTGGAACGCTTATCCGCCTTAAATGCCCTGCTCAATATGGACGAAAAGGGCGATGACGCACTCGGCATGGATGATGCGCCGGAGGAAGAAAACGAAGGACAGGAAACTTCTGGACATGATGTCCAGAAGTCAGGGCAGGAGGAAGAGGCTTCCATAAAGCCGGAAACAGGAGAAAGCGCTATGGATATGCCGATTCCATACCCGGTAGAAAACGCAAGGCATAATCACGCAGTGGACAATGGAAAACCGCAGGGGGCGAAACTGGCGGCGGCAATGGCTGACAAGCCTGTGCAGCGGACATCGTTGAGAGAGAAACTGGAAGCGTTCAAGGCGAAGGTGTCTGGAACAGAAAAACAGGAGAAGCATAAGGAAAAGGGGAAGGAGGTAACAATGTAGGCATAAAAAATTCATAAAAATTCTGTTGCAAAAGCGATGATAAAACCGTACAATGTAGATGGGATGGTATGCGGAATGTAAAAAGAGCCATACTGATAAAGGAGGTGTTTTTTATGGCAACTTCAAGCATTACAAAGAATTTTGTTATATCAGGCCAGAAGCAGGTGGAGATGTTTGCTGATGCGATTGAAGCATCTGCTAATAACCCTACGCCTCCTGTCAATGTCAGCGCTACTTTTTTAACTGACCCGAAAGATATAGCGAAATTTATGGAGAAAAGGAAGAAAGCGAATGCAGGAAACAAGTAAATATACAGTTTTCAACATTCGTGAGTATTTGGGCGATGGAAGTCATGGACTCGGAGAGGACACGCTGCTTCAGGTTCTTTCCGAGTTTTCATGTAAGATAAACCCGGATGTTGAAAGATTCATAAAGAAACAGTCTATAGAGTTTGCAAAAAAACAACAGTCGGTTACATATCTGGTATTTTCAACGGAAGATGCAGAGCTGGTTGGATATTTTGCACTCACAATCAAACCGATTACCATAAACGCAAAACCATTCAGTAATACCGTAAAAAGGAAACTGTCAAGAGTAAGCACATTGAATGAACAGGATCAGACTTATAATCTTGCGGCGTATCTGATCGCACAGCTTGGGAAAAATTATAATAATGACGCAAATGAACGCATTTCAGGTAAAGAATTGTTAGGGCTTGCAATACGGCAGATACAGCAGCTGCAGTATTTAGCGGGCGGCATGGTTATCTTTTTGGAGGCAGCGGATGAAGAAAGGCTTTTGTCTTTCTATCGTGAGAACGGTTTTCAGCAGTTCGATACAAGACTGACAGATTCCTCCAAAGGGGAGCCGCATGAGCTGATACAGTTATTAAAACTGTTGTAACGAAAAATTTTATAGTAAAAGTAACTTCAGGTGCATGGTAGAGAAAAAATCAATACCATGCACTTTTTTTGTTTTCGGGATACCGTCTTGTAAATATTCAGGGCGGTATTTTTGTGTGGAAAAAGGAAAGGAAAATCAAATATGGCAGACGCAAAAACAGAAAAACAGAAAGTAAAGGAGATCACTGACAAGCTGGAGGAAGGGTTAAAAGAACTTTTTGAGAGCGGGAAGTACAAAAACTACCTCTCCACCATGTCTAAATTCCATAATTACAGTGTCAACAACACGCTCCTGATAGCCTTACAGCGCCCTGACGCCAGTCTGGTCGCAGGCTACCAGGCATGGCAGAAAAATTTCAACCGCCATGTAAACAAGGGGGAGAAGGGAATCCGTATCCTTGCCCCTGCCCCTTACAAGATCAAAGAGGAACGGGATAAGTTAGACCCTGTGACCGGGGAAATCATGCTTGACCAGGATGGGATGCCGCAGACGGAGGAAGTGGAGATTAAAATCCCCGCTTTCCGTGCGGTATCCGTCTTTGATGTCAAGCAAACATCAGGAGAGCCAATCCCGGAACTGGAGGCAAAAGAGCTTCTGTCCACAGTGGAGGGGTATGAGGACTTTGTTAAGGCAGTCACCTATGTTGCCCCGGTTCCGATCAGCTTTGAGGATATACCCGGAGATTCAAAAGGTTTCTTCAGCCCCACAGAAAAACGGATTGCGGTGCAGGAGGGCATGAGCGAGAGCCAGACTTTAAAGACGATGGTGCATGAAACTGCCCATTCCATGCTGCATGATAAGGAGATCAATAAGGATATTCTTGCGCCTGCAAAAGACAGGAATACCAAAGAGGTGGAGGCGGAGGGGATAGCGTTTACAGTTTGCAGCCGCTTTGGAATTGATACTTCTGACTACTCCTTTCATTATATAGCCGGGTGGTCATCAGGTCGTGACATGAAGGAACTGAAATCTTCCCTTGATACAATCCGCAGGACTGCATCGGAGCTTATCACAGGAATTGAGGGGCAGCTCCGGGAATTACAGCGTGACCGGGAACTGATGCAGGGGCAGGAAAAAGAGAGCCTTTTGCTGATACAGAACAGCGATCTGTCCGAGTACAGCCTTGTAAATGTCAGGGGGATGGATGCGGCAGAGATCATAGAAGCCCTCTCTGCCATGAATGACGATGACAGGCTGAGTGTTGCCGCATATCTGGAAAGCAAAGGCGCATGGACTACGGAGATTGCCAATCAGGATACAAAAGAGTTCGGGGAATACCACCTTGATGTCCGGTATTACACCGATACAAATGAGATCATTGACCTGAAGGCAGAAAGGGAATGGAACGAGAGGGCAAAGGAGCCTGTCGGGGCGGATGATGTGATTTTGAAAATCACGCATTCAAACGGTTTTGAGGTAGAGCGCATTACCAATAAGACACCGGAGGAAGTGCGGGAGATCATGGGGGCGCTCACAAAACTGGAGGTTAAGGATAGAAAAAATATCCATGACTGCCTGGAAAGCTGCGGGGCTGATTATATCCCTATTATTGTGGACGGCGGCAGAAATTCCAGTATGCCGCAGTTTAATGATTTTGAGATTGACCTGGATAAAAAAGAAGCGGTAATGATAAGCCACCTTTCTCCGGTAAAGCAGGCGGAGGGCATCATCAACCGTCTGGAATTTGCAAAAACCGCCTTTTCCGATGATGAGCGGAACCTTATCGTGAATTATGCCTTTAAGCTGAATGACATGGAAAAGACAAGGGAACTTGCGGAGCATATCTATTATGAGGAAACGGAGGGCAGTCAGGGGGCTGCCCTTGCGGCCATTGACGCACAGGCCGAAATTGACGCACTCCCTGACCCGATGATCAGTTTATGGGAGATGGAGGAATACGGCTATACATGGAATGAAATGCTGCCATTGACACAGGGGAGGGCATTGGAGCTTTTTGACCGTGACCTGCCTGTGTGCCTGCTCCATGAGGACGGCTCTGAAACAACCGTGCATGACAGGAAGCAGATCACAGGGCATGGGGGAATCTTCGGCATAGAAAAAGGCGATTGGGAAAATGAGAAAAATTTCCGGGCTATGCGGGAGGAACCTGAAGAAAGCGGCGCAGACAGGGAAGCACAGCTTCTGCATGGCGATACCGATCAATACGGCATTTATCAATTAAAAGACAATCCGGAGCTTCGGGATTTTCATTTTGTGGGTACAGCGGAACTTTTGAAAAGAGGTATCCTTTCGGACGATTTCAGGGAAATCCAGCCGGGAAACTATAACCTTGTCTATGCAGGGGAGCTTTCAGGCATACACGGACAGTCACAGGGGGAGAAGCTCAACGCGGTTTTTGAGAAATTCAACATAGACCACCCGGCAGATTATAAAGGGCATTCCCTATCTGTCAGTGACGTTGTAGTGCTGCATGAGAACGGGGTGAACAGCGCACACTTTGTAGATTCTTTCGGCTTTACAAGACTTCCTGGGTTTATGAGGGCTTTAGAGGGTGTAAAAGAGCAGGATACTCAAAAAGCGGAACCGGAAGAAAGGCAGGAAACTTCTGGACATGATGTCCAGAAGCCGGAAGCAGGACAAACAGAACAGAAAACCTATCCGGCTTTCTATGGGCATACTTTGAGTTATGCAGCCGAGCATGGGGAAGTGGACAAATATATGAAATCCCACAAATTTGACAGGGAATGCAAGGAAGCGGTTGAGGAAACAATCCGGCAGAATTTTGACGGTATGCACTTAAAGCATGATATTGTAAAGCCGCTGGCGGAAAAGTACGGTGCGGAGCGCATGGCGTTTATCCTTGCCAACACGCTCCAGCAGGAATCATGGGATGGACGTTTTTCAAGGGATAACAAAGCGTGGGCGTCAAAGTTTTACATTCCTGAAAATATCGTGCATGGAATAGATATGAACCGTGAACTGATTGTGGGCAGCCACCCGGCAGTTTTGGACGGCTTTATCGGTATGTTCCGCAGGGAAGTCCTGGAACTGGAAAAAGAAATGTCTGCCGGACAGGAAAAAGCGGCTTCCGGACAGGATGCGCAGAAACCGGAAACAGGGCGGCCAGAGACGGAACAGACACAGAAGGAGCAGGCGGAAACAGAAAGACTTAAACCACAGGCGGAGCAGACCGGGCCGGGAAGATTGGTCAAGACACCGGAATTAGAGGATTTGGACGAGGGTGACGAGATCATTGACCTTGGAGATGAAAAGGATAAGGTTCTTGCGGAAATGAAGCAGTCTTTAGGGGGCAGACAGGAAACTTCCGGACACGATGTCAACCAATCTGCAAAGCAGAATGATCTGAAGCCGGAACAGACAGAACCGGAAGAATCGGCAGAAACAGAGCTTGCCTTTCAGATAGCAGACCGCTACATCAGCATCCAGGAAACAGAGGGCGGCTATGACTATTCCATTATGGGCTTGGATTATAAGGAAATAGACGGCGGCGTATATGACAATCCCGGTATCGGTATCAAAGAAGCGATTAACGAAATCGTGGAGGATTTGAAAATAATTCCTTTTGATAATGGCGCAAGGGGAAATATCCGTGACGGTGATAAGCTGATACCGATTGATTATGATGGATTGATGGAGAAGGCGGAGGCGGCAAATGCTGTCATGCCGCAGAGCGCTGTGGTGGCAGATTTCAAGGCAAAGACAAATGAACTGTTCCATGAGATCAGCGAAATGAACCCGGCAGAGATAGAGGAAACTGTAAAATGCCATGTTCAGGCACAGTTAGATGAATCCGGCATAGACGCTGTGATTGTGGATGCGGCAGTAGCCGGGAGCCGATGCCGGGGTCTGGAGCAGGAAGGCTCTGACCTTGATGTGGTGGTGGAGCTTTCCACGAATGAACGGGAAGATGCGCTGTTTGATATGTTAAATGAAAGCGGGCTTCATATCGGCGGTGTAAAAGTGGATATTAACCCGATCACGGCGCAGAGGACGGGGAGCCTGGAAACGTATCTCCCGCAGGTGGAGGACTATCTGGAGGGAGTGCGTGAAGCCAGGGAGAGAGACCTGGCTGCCAGCATTTCCAGAGAGGAAAACCAAAAAGAAACGAAAGAAAGCTTGTTCCCGGAGCAGGCAGAAACGGAAGTGACGCTGACGGTTGCGGAGTGCGGCGAGTTCCACAATTTAGGCGAGTTTTATGAGAATATCCCTACTGTGGAGGAAGCTGTCGCAATCTGGAAACAGATACCGCCGGAGCGTATGCACGGTATCCCCGCAATCGGCGTCAATATCCATACACTGGGAACGGAGGCGTTTGAGGATGTGGGGATTGACATTTTAACCGGAAAACGGATTGACCTTGATATTTTAGAGTATATCCCGGATATAAAGGGCAACCCGCAGGCAATGGAAGTGATTGCGGAGCTTGCGGCAAAACTGCCGGAAATGGAGATAGACGGACGTATGAGCGAGGAATTTGAAGCGAAGGTATGGGAAAAGCGTATGCCCGATCTGACGCCTGCAGAACAGCTTGCGGTGGAGATTGACCGCTTTACATATGATTATGATACCGCCCTTTACCGTGACAGCAGCCAGAGCATGACGGAGAACGTGTCGGAGATTGCGGGAGCCTTAAAGCAGAGGGATACCCACGATATTGCATTGTGGCTTGCCGATATAGCTGCGGACGGAACGGTGCCGGAGGAAAGAAAGAGGGCTATGGAGCTGCTCGAAAAGCTGGCGGAGTACAAGCCCCTTGCAAAGATTGAAGAAATGGAAGAACAGAATTACAACATGGTGGATAATGTGCTGAATAACGGCGCAGGGGAGAAAGCGCAGAAAGAGGAAAACAAAAAGGTACAGGAGAAGCCAGCCGCAAAGCCGTCCTTAAAAGCCCGCCTTGCGGAGAAAAAGGCGCAGGCGGCAGGACAGGGGCATGAAGAAAACATAAAAAATAAGCAGAGGGAGATGTAAGGATATGGATACAATGTTTACCGTGGAAGAAAGCAATTTGATCTGTATATTTGCAGGAGAGAGCAGGAACGAGGCCATAGAGGATATTGAAAGGGCGCTGCCGTATCTGGAAGATACGGATATGGCGGAGCTGTCCGGCAGGGTGATCGGAAAACTGCGGGATATGACGGATGAAGAATTTGAACAGCTTGAACTGACAGAAGCGGAGTAAATTACAGCAGAACAGGTTTTCCCTGCCCGGTTTCCATACGGGCAGGGCAAGCCTGTTTTTTTGCGCCAGCCGGGGAAACATACCTGTATAAAGAATTTAAAAAACAACCCACAGCTATCTTTGAAGTTTTGACGGTTCACTGTATAATAGGTGCAGGGAATGGAGGAACTTAAGATGTCAAAAAAGAAAAAACGCCCGCACGGGCATTACTGTAAAATATGCGGTGAGCATAAGGCAAATGAAAAGTTTTCCGGGAAGGGCCATGCAGCCCATATCTGCAAAGCCTGTTCCCGTTTAAGCGCTGCGGAAAAAGCGGCGGCAATGGATATGAACCGCCTGATGGACTTCCCAATGCGGCGGCTTACGGACAGCGAGAAGAAATGGCTGAAAGCCAAAATGCACGATCAATGCCCGGAGGTGGCTGACACGGCACGGGAGGTTTTCAATGTCTGTTTTCCCCATGCAGAGCGCAATGCCATGAAAAAGCAGTTTGTTATCAATACATTGTCTTTTGAAGTACATACAGAGGTTTACGATGGGTATGGTGATATGGAAATGGCTGACTGCCGTTTTACCATTGACCGGAAAAGCCGTGTGCTGACAATGACAGATTTCCAGGCAGAGGACGGGGAGCAGTCTGTCACGCTGGAGGGCGGGCAGATGGCGAAGCTGCTGCGGTATATCGTGCATACACTGGAAATCTTTATGTGGGAACAGGATTACTGCCTGAAACCTGATGAGGATGATTATTTCACGGCTGTTCTTTTTGATGAAGATTTATACGGGGATGATCTGGAGGAAAGCGGGGAGGATATGCCAACGGAACCAGAGGGCAGACCGTCCTGGCGGGCACAGGTGGAGTACAGCAACCATACCGTGCAGGATATTTCCAGTTATGAAGATTACCTGCCGGAGCGCCCGGAAGAATTGTATCTTTCTCTGCTGGAGTATTTTGAGCCGGAAGATGAAGAATTTTGATGTATACAATTTGGTGTATATGAAACCTTTTGGCAAAAGTGGGTGCTTTTGCTTTAGCGGGAACGATATCCTGCCGAAGCAATAGGAAATAGTGGAAAGCGAAAGGAGTATCTGCCTATGAAAATGCGGACAGAATATACCTGCCCTTTGGAACTGGTGCATGACATGATTAAAGGGAAGTGGAAACCAATCATCTTATGGCGGCTGCGTTTAGGGGCAACATCCCTGGCGAAGCTGGAGCGGGATATAGATGGCATTACACAAAAAATGCTGCTGGAGCAGTTAAAGGAGCTGATGGACTATGGATTTGTGGAAAAGAAATCCTATGAGGGATACCCGCTCCGGGTGGAATATTCCTTAACGGATGGTATGGGAAGGGAGATACTGGAGGCGTTAAGGATCATGCAGCATATCGGGATTGACTATCTGAAAGCAAACGGCATGGAACATATTCTGGAGGAAAAGGGGGTAGTTCCGGATTAGTACCCACGAAAAAGTGGGTAATTTACTGTCCGGGAACCGCCGCTTATAATATCATCATAAAATCGGATTGGAGGTTATCGAAGATGAATGTTACGAGCAGCGGTATTGTAAACGGGGTAATCCAGCCTCAATATGGCGGGCATGGGACGCAGTTCAATGAAAACGGCATCCCTACCTATTCTCTGCCTTTTACGGTGGAAGATGCGCCGCAGGGAACAGTGTCGGTTGCCATTGTCTTGGAGGACAAGGACGCATACCCGGTGACAGGGGGATTTGCATGGATACACTGGCTGGCGGCAAACATAACCCGTTTTGAGATCAAAGAGAATGAGAGCCAGACGGCGGATGACTTTGTGCAGGGTAGGAATAGCTGGACGAGCATACAGGGCGGAGAGCAGTCCACGGAGCTTTCCTCCTATTATGGCGGGATGACCCCGCCCGATAAGCCGCACATATATGAACTTCATGTATATGCCTTGGATAAGATGCTGGATTTGGAGAGGGGCTTTCTGCTGAATGAGCTATACCGTGAAATGGACGGTCACATCTTAGGGCAGTTTACTCTGAAAGGGATGTATGAAAATTAGCTGTCTGAAAGTCGGCGGGCGCACAATAAAAACAGTTGTGGCAGTATTCCTGTGCTTGATGACAGGCATAATAAGAAAATCAGACACGGCATTTTATGCCGCCATTGCCGCTATGCTATGTATCCAGAGGACTGCGGAGGACAGTCTCCGTGAAGCGTTTAACCGGGAGGTGGCTACGGTTATTGGCTGGATAGGGGGTATGCTCGTCCTGCTGATCGAGGAATGTCTGGTGTATTCCATATGAAGTGCTGCGATACTTATTTTTATCGGTGCTTCTTATTCCCATCATCAATTTTTCTGTTTTGATAAAACGGGAAAAAGGGACATTCCTCATGTGCGTTGTTTTTCTGTGCATTACTGTGACGCATGGAAATGATGAAAGCCCTTTGTCATTTGGGGCTGCACGGATTTTGGATACTACGATTGGCATTGTGATTGCCTTGATAATAAACCAGTTTCCAATCCACCGTATATTGACTAAAGGAAAGCGGGTACTGTGCCGCTTGCGCAATCATGGAGCATTTTGATAATCCGTCAATAGCTTGTGTGGCTTATCGGCAAAGTACGGAAAACCTCAAATCTTATATGCAGCACCAGTGGAGCCTTGTAGGAGGAATGGCTGGCACGTTCAGGGAGATGGATTTTGTACTGCAAGATGAATATTTAAGGGCAGAAAAAGGAAAGAGGTGGCAGAACTGAAACGGATTGCGATATGTGATGATGAAATCGGCACCTGTTCTGATTTGGAAAAAATAGTTCTGGATTTTGCGGACCGCCGGGCTTTGCAGATTGAAACGGAAGTCTTCTATTCCGGGGAGGCATTTTACCGTTCCATTCAGGAGCAGTGCCTGTATGACTTATGTTTTCTGGATATCCAGCTTTTGGAGCTGGATGGCGTGCAGGTCGGCAGGCAAATCAGGGAGCAGCTTGGAAACGATAAGATCAGCATTGTTTATATTTCTTCTAAAGAAACCTATGCCATGAGCCTGTTCCAGGTGCGTCCCCTGGACTTCCTGATCAAGCCGCTCACCAAAGAGAAAGTGGCTGCTGTATTGGAGCAGTTCATAAGGTTGAGTGAAGCCAATAAGAATGAATTTTATTATCATGCAGGGAAGTCAGTCTGCAGGCTGTATCTGGATGAGATACACTACTTTGCCTGCAATGGCAGGAAGGTTGAAATATATACCAGTTCGGGGCAGAAGGAATTTTACGGTGCCATGCGGGAGGTATGGGAGCAGGTGGAGGGAAAAGGATTCTGGATCATCCATAAATCCTATATCGTAAACACAGCGTTTGTTTCGATTTATCATTACGATTCTGTTCAGATGACGGACGGCACGCGCCTGCCGATCAGCCAGAAGTACCGGAAAGCAATGAAAGAGAATTTAACGGAAAGGTATCAAAGGGGGTGAGGCAGGTGTCTATCGTGAAAAGTCTTGTCATCATACTGGCGGCAGTCCGCATCTACCTTTATATGCGCTGTTTTTCTGTCTGCATTGGAAAGTGCAGGATTTCCAAGAAAATTGTGACAGCCCTCTTTACAGTGCTGTGGATATTTGAGGGCTTTCTCGTAAGCGTTTCCTATATTGGGCAGGGAATTGCCGCGATGGACCTGTTCTTTTTGCTGGTAGAGATTCCGTTTTTATCAGCAATGTCTTTCTGCTGCCAGGGCAAAGTGGCACGGCGTCTGCTGATGGCGGTTATCCTCCCCACGGTATACTGGATCGGGAAATGGAGCATTGCGTCTGTTCTTTTTAAGACGGTTGCTGACAGCCGCCAGTATTTAATCGTTACATCCATTTCTGTCAGTTTATTTTTTGTTTTTGGGATGATTCTGGAGAAAGCAGGTAAATCCCGGCAGGAGCGGGAGCGTGAGCTGCTGGAGCAGGAGATCCGCATCTATGAGAACCAGTTCGGCATCATAAGGCAGTCGCAGCATAATATCCGCGCCTTGAAGCACGATATGAAGCACCACATAAAAATGCTCACGGATATGGTGTCCGGAGGGGAAACCGAAGAGGCGCTTAAGTATCTTGCGTCAATGGGGGCATTTATGGAGAACAGCGGGGAATATGTCGCCACCGGGAACGAAAAGATTGACAGTATCCTGAATTACATGATCTCAAAAGCAAAGAATTCAGGCGTTGATGTCTCCTGGAAAATCCAGATTCCGGAGCATCTAGGAATCCCCGTTTTCGACATCAATGTGATCTTAAGCAATCTGTTTGAAAATGCCATGAATGCCCTGACGGATGTAACGGAACCGGCATTCCGCATCATGATGAGATATGACCGGGGCATCCTCTGCATCAGCACACAGAATAATTGTTCCGGGAAAGGGCAGACATCCGGGGCTTCCAAAGAGCATGGGTTTGGGCTGAAAAATATCCGGAGGATTGTAGAGAAGTATCGTGGAAGCCTGACGGCATCGGTCCGGGATGGGGATTTCCACGCCAGTGTCCTCCTGTTTTTGGAAGACGCAGATACAGAATGATTTTCTTTCATATGCGATATATAGTGAGCAGGGAGTCCGGCAGAATATTCCGGACTTCTTATTTTTTACCCGCAAACGTTTAATTTTTGCAATGAGCCGCCATGAAGGGCATTATCTGTTATGCTGAAAACATGAAATAATGATTTGACAGGAGTGGTGTTTATGGAGGAACAGAGAAGACGGTATTGTCTGGTTGACGGAATCAGGGGTATTGCCATTGTCAACATGGCGGTATTTCATTTTCTGTATGATGTGTTTATTGTCTATGGGAAGGACCCGCTTTGGTATGGACTTCCCGCAATCCATATCTGGCAGCAGATAATCTGCCAGACCTTTATTTTTATTTCGGGATTTGTATGGCAGTGGGGGATGGAGGGGAACCTTCGGCGGGGCTTAAGTTTCAATCTGTATGGTCTTATTATTTCGCTTGTTACCCTTATCGTCATCCCATCGGAAACCATATGGTTCGGGATATTGAATTTTATGGGATGTGCAGTCCTGCTGATGTTCCCGCTCCGGAAGGTGGTGAAAAAAGTCTCTCCGGCCTGGGGATTGGGAACCTGCTTTGTGCTGTTTATCCTCTGCAAGCGGATACAGTATGGCTGTATTGGGATTGGGAGTGGTATGCGGGTTCCGGCAATACTCTATTCCATAAAGATTCTGACGCCGCTTGGTTTTCCTTTTCCGGGATTTAAGTCAAGTGACTATTTCCCTGTGATCCCATGGATGTTCCTGTATCTGTGCGGGTATTTCTTCAATGAAATATTCCGGAGGCATGACACATGGAAAGCTGCCGCCCGGCATAAGGTTCCGGTTCTATCCGCTATCGGGAGCAGGACGATCTGGATTTATCTGCTCCACCAGCCGGTGAGTATGCTGGTATGCAGTCTGGTATTTGGTTAATGGAGGATGGGTATGGATATGGTTTTAAGTGTTGAAAATGCTGAAAAATATTACGGAAGGGAGCCAAACTTAAAGAAGGCGCTTGACAGGGTGGATTTTGAAGTAAGTGCAGGTGAGTTTGTAAGCATCATGGGGCCGTCCGGTTCCGGCAAAACGACCCTGCTAAATTGCATCTCAACCATTGATACAATAGATGCAGGGCATATTTATTTGGGTAGTCAGGACTTGGCATCATTGCCACAGCAAAAATCAGCCAGGTTCCGGCAGGAGAATCTTGGATTCATTTTTCAGGATTTTAATCTGCTGGATACCCTCAGCATTGAGGAAAACATTGCACTGCCGCTGGCAATCAAGGATATTCCGGCGAAAGAGATAAAAAGCACTGTCAGAAGTTTGATGCAGCGGCTGGGGATAGAGGATATAGCTGCCAAGTTTCCGGCACAGGTATCCGGCGGGCAGAAACAGAGGTGTGCCTGTGCAAGGGCATTTGTGAATAAGCCCAGGCTGGTTCTGGCAGACGAACCGACAGGGGCCTTGGATTCTGTGTCTGCCAGACAGTTGCTGGCATTGCTGACGGAATTAAATGGGCAGGAAAAAGCAACCGTTTTGATGGTGACACATGATCCGCTTTCCGCCAGTTACGGAAACCGTGTCCTTTTCCTGAAAGACGGGCAAATCAATAAGGAGCTTCGCAGAGTGCGGCAGAGCAGGGTTGATTTCTACCATGCGATTCTGTCAGAAGTATCTGCCTTTGGAGGTGCGGGACTATGCTGAAAAAGTTGTCCAAGAGAAATGCGAAAAGGCAGGCGATGGATTACATTATTTATATCATTACGCTGGTCATCACCGTGGTCTTGATGCTGTCATTTAATATGGTTGTGTTTTCAGAAGAAATTTCCGCCATAATAAAAGAACCATCAATCCTGCCGTTTTTGATTGTCGTGGTCAGTATCATGGTGGTCTTCATCATGGGTGCGCTGGTAAACCATATCACAGTGTTTATATTAAAACGGAGAAGCAGGGAATTTGGGCTGTATATGCTGCTGGGGATTGAAAATGAGGATATAGCGGGGATATTCCTCAGAGAGAACAGGTCAATCCACGGATTCATCCTTGCTGCCGGCCTATTCCTTGGAACGTGGTTTTTTCAGGCTGTTAAGGCCGTAATATGCGGGATGTATGCGGTTCCGTTCAGTTTTTCCTTTGAAGTGTCAGCAGGGGCGGTTATCCTGACCCTGTTTTATATGGGGGCGATCTTAGGTATATCTTCAGTAAGGGTAAAGCGGGCGGTTCGGAAACTTAATGTACGGGAATTGATTTACTTTGATAAGGCAGCCAGCGGGGATGGAAGCGGGGAGGCGAAGGACAGCACACCCATGGCGTTGCTGTCAGTATTATTGGGAATCGTAGGGATAGCGGTTATGGTGCTTTCCGCTGTCAGGAATCTGCCGGATATTGTGAATGTCCTTGCTGTCACGTTCCTTGTTGTTTCCGTTTATGGATTTTTTGTTTTGCTTTTCCGGCGGCTGCTTTCATGCTTGAAAAGCGATGAATGGAAATACCGTGGCAGCCGCCTTTTCCTGTACAGGCAGCTCACTGCAAAAATGCGTTCCATGCTGCCCCTTATGGCAGGGGCGTCTATGCTGGTAATGGTCGCGCTATTAGCTGTTGGCCAGGCGATTTGTTTTATGGATAAGGTTGACAGCCGTGTCGAGGCAGTTGCTTTTGACATAGCTTTTTTCAAGGATGAAGAAAACGCAGATTTTTCTCCGTATCTGTCTTATCTGGACGAGAACCACGAATTGGAAAGCAGTTATGGATACAGCCTTTATACCAGTCATGATGATACTTTTTATCAACAGACAAAAAATATGGTTCAGGGGAAAATGGGATTTTACATTTCGGGCAACGATGAAGATATCTTTATGTGCATAAGTGATTATAACAGGCTGCGGGATATGCTGGATTTGCCGCAGGTTCAGATTGACAGCGGTTCCTATGTCCTGCACTGTACCGAACCAGGTATCGCGCCGCTTGCAGATTATATAGGGCAGTCCCCGTTTTTGATAATAGAGGATGCTCAATATCGTTTTGACGGGATTTACAGTGAGGATTTTATGCAGCAGGAATCGAAGGGAAACGGGAACGGTGTATTGGTCATTGTTCCGGACAGGGCGCTTTCCGGGCTGGATTTTCACACGTGCGTTATGGCAGTAGATACCCAAAGCGAACTGCCATTATCAGAGATCAGGGAAATGGAGACAATCGGTTCCGGTATCAGCATCATTTCAAAGACAGGGGTGCGGAACCGTTCTGCATCCATGGCTGTATATACGGTTTTTCCGCTGCTCTATCTGGCCTTTGTACTCAGTGCTGTTGCCTGCACGATTCTTTCAGTACAGATTTTGAGCGAAGCAAAAAATGAAGTAAATAGCTACCAGATTTTAGATTATCTTGGTGTTGGGCAGGAGCAGCAAAAAAAGATGATGAAGAAGCAGGTGGCGTTGCTTTATTTTCTCCCGGTTCTTCCGGTGGCTTTTATAGATATTTTGGTTTTCCCGATGATGACAGGCCGCATTGTCCGGGATGCAGGTGGAATGGTTCAAATAATTTCTGTTGCTGCCGGAATGAAACAGATAGGTATTGCTGTTGGTTTGTTCTTTGTGTTTTTCATTTTGTACTATATTGGAACGATTATGCTGTATGCAAGAATTACTATTAAAAAACGATGAATGGTAAGATGAAGTTTAGGATTTATGAAGAAATACACAAAAGCTAACCGTCGCACTATGGCCATCATCCGCCGTATGCGGCGGTCTGCTTTTTTCCCAGGCAGGCCGGGCGGCCTGATAAGGGAAATTGCTTGGAAAGCGGGGGAATCAGAGGTAATATGCTTACACGGCGGTTTGCGTTTGTGCCGCCTTGCGGGGCATCCACGACTTATTATTTACGCAAAGAAGATTTCAAGGCTTGGATGGTATTTGTAATTATCATCAGTTCATGGCTGGAACAGTCTTCCAAAAGACTGCTGATTTCAGATTTGTAGGTATGTTCTGCATTATGCAGTTCATCACATAACAGTTCATCGGCAGAGCAGGACAGGGCATTCAGTATGGCGATAAACACCTTTAAGCTGGGAATGCAATTGCCTGTTTCAATATGGGAGATGTGGGTTGTACCGACATCACATAATTCGGCCAGTTGCTCTTGGGACAGATTGCGGGCTGTTCTATATTTCCTGATTTTACTGCCAATTGTTTTATAGTCTATCATTGCTATCACCTCTATTGCATTGTAGGTGCAAATAGACAAACTAATAATGACTTAAAAACGCATATAGACTGTATAATGCAAAAAACTATAAAAAAATATGGAATTTTGCCGATAAAACATATAAAGACTGAACCGGGTTCCATAAATGCAGGAAGCTGATCTTCTCCGTAAGGAACCCCGTGGCAGAGAAAGTGGAGGTCACGGAAGGCACCGGCCTGTCGAACGTGAAGGCTGTGGCGGATAAATACGGGGGCGACTTCGCCGTCTCCTGTGACGCGGAAAAGTTCCAGGCGGTGGTGATGTTATAAACTTTATGGTCATTTCGTGCAATTTATAGTCACTTGGTGCAATCGCGGTTTGAAATGCGGGCGTATCTGCCGATGGATTATATGAAACGGGATATTTTCAGAAAAAGAAAAATTATATCAAGGAGGTATGCGATATGCAGATAACAAGGGATAACTATTCACAGTATGCCAACATGGTACAGCAGATGTTTGGCAATAAGAAAAATTCCAGTGATCCGCTGGCACAGTGTGATTATGGGAATTTTGCATTGCGGTTCAAGCCGGTTGACATCAAGTTCACAAAGCCGAATTGGGACAATATCATGACTAAGCGTGACAAGCCTGCAATGTCGGAGGAGGAATTTGAGGCGGCAATCAAGGAACTGGCGCAGAAGGAATTTGCCACCGGGAAGCGGGATGATGCTGCATACAGAAAGCTGTGTATGCAGCATGGGGAGACGGTTTCCCCGGACAGGAAAGCCATCTACGAATCAAGCATGAGAAAAACGGGCGGGAAGATGAATGCGGCTTGTATGTTTTGGGATAACAATGGGAACAAGACATTATCTTATAATCCCGAATCACGGAACTGGAAGGCCATCAGCACGGAGGAGGAATTTGCAAGGGCGAGGGTGTTCACTTCCATCTACAATGATGAACTGGCACGCCTGAAAAAGGAATATGGAGAGAATGCGAAAGGAACAGTTTCCTATCAGCAGATACAGTCTGACTTGGCGGCAGGCACAAGAGCATCGTCTTCGGGCAGCTCATTGGATATACAGGTATGATCTTTATACCCTATTCCGCAGAGGCGCATAAGGCTTTGCCTCTGCGGTCTGCAAGGGGCAGGGGCGGCTCTGAACGAGAGAGGTGTTATTGAATACGAATAACTAAGAGTGTGGAATTGGAGGTCACAGAAGGCTGTAAGAATTAACGACAAATCCAAAATGACGAGGTTTCTATTTATGAACAAAAATGAAAAATGGTTGGAATGGGCGATTGAGTTACAAAGCCTGGCTCAGGCAGGATTGACCTATGGAAAAGATGTTTATGATAGAGAGCGATATGAGCGGATAAGGGATATTTCTGCTGAAATATTATCATATAAAACAGACATTTCCGTAGAAAAAGTAAAAAATTTGTTTTGCAATGAAGTCGGATACCAAACACCAAAACTTGATACAAGGGCGGCTGTATTTGAACATGAGAAAATACTTTTAGTAAAAGAGAATAATGGAAAATGGTCACTACCAGGCGGGTGGGTTGATGTAAATTTATCAGTAAAAGAAAACACAGTTAAAGAGGTAAAAGAAGAATCCGGATTAGATGTAACTGCTGACAGAATTATTGCGATTCAAGATAGAGATAGGCATAATTTACCAGCATATGCTTACGGCGTATGCAAAATTTTTGTTTTATGTTCTGTTTTGGGTGGGGAATTTGAAAAAAACATTGAAACAACGGAATTCCGTTATTTTAATAAAGCTGAATTACCAGAACTTGCAACAGAAAAGAATACAAAAGAGCAAATTGAAATGTGCTTTAATGCATATTACAACAAAAACTGGATAGTCGAATTTGATTGAAAGAAGGATAGATATGCAATATAAACAAATTGTATTTGATGTTGACGGAACTTTAATAGATACAGAATATGCAGTTCTCCACTCTTTACAAGATACCGTGGAATACATGACAG
Organism: Lachnospiraceae bacterium; assembly: GCA_910574195.1. GTDB lineage: Bacteria > Bacillota > Clostridia > Lachnospirales > Lachnospiraceae > Schaedlerella. The sequence continues at coordinate 29,687 of CAJTBF010000021.1, forward strand.
GTACAAAACCCAAAATTGAAAAGCTCATTTTTGCATTAGGAATTACAGGTGAAGATGCATTACTGCAACTTGGAATGACGGATATTCCTTTTGTGTTATCGTTGTGGGATAAGAATATGGAGAAATATGCCAGCCGGGTTCAGGTGTTTGACAATATTAACAACTTACTTGAACAATTGACATCATGTGGGTATGAACTTGGGATTGTTACATCAAAAACTAAGAAAGAATTCATGTGTGATTTTAGTGTATTTGGAATTGACAATTATTTCAAAACGATTGTGTGTGCAGATGATACAAACGAGCATAAACCAAATCCTGCTCCAATATTAAAATATATGGAATTGGTGCAGTGTGATAAAAAGGAATTATTATATATTGGCGATAGTGTCTATGATATGGAATGTGCTATGAGAGCAGGAATTGACTTTGCATTAGCAGGATGGGGGCAAAAAGAAAATCTGAATACGCCTATTTCCTATTTAACACCGCTTGATGCTATACAGCATTTGTGTATTTAAGATAAATTCTTGTTTGTGATAATAAAAACATATAATCCCACAGTTGCATATCTCCCAAAATACACAGAGGCGGGAAGGGCAAGCATCTCTGGCGTTCCGGGGGAAAATGTGTTTGTAGATGAAGATGAGATTGAATCAGCGGATGCAACGATATCCTACGATGAAGAAACAGAGCAGCATTCAATAGAATTTTCGTTAAAGACAAATGGTAAGGTAGACAGAGAGAAAATTGAAGTTTATAAAACCTATCTTAGTAAAACATATGCGGATGTGATTTTGATAATTGATGGGGAGACTATGTAAGGAAATAGGATAGAGCAGGATTTCCCGGTAGATTGGGGAATTGGGGGAGCAGCGAGAGGAGGTGAAGGTCAGTATGGAATTTGACAGGGGGAGTTAGGATATAGGAAACAATGAACTGCTCGGACTTATTGCGAGGGAGCGGATGCGGCTCTGAACGACAGAGGGGCTGACAAAAATAATGGAGGAGATTAAGAAAATGAATGTAAACGGAATAGGAGCAGGTTATGCAGTAGCAGGGTATGAAACGAGAAAGGCAGAGAGGAATGCGGCGGGCAGGAATTTTGCTGATGCAATAAACAAAGCAGCACCAAAGAAAGAAACGAATGCTTTCAGACCGGAGAGTTCTGATGAGGTGATGCAGGCATGGGATAAGGCACTTGCGGAAACGGGAGTAAATCCTTTCCCGATGAACCGCATTTCAACGGCATTGGTACTGCACGTTGAAAGCGGGCAGCAGGGTTTGAGTTCCACATTTTTGGGTGACAGCACAGGCTCCGCAAAGTCAATGGCTGAAAAGATTATACATAGGCTGGAGAATCCGCTGACCCCGGCGGCGAACCCGGATTTTGCAGGGCAGGAATTGATGTTCTATAAAAAGTTCTTAGAGTTTTTGGGATAGTGAAATGCCTGGACTTATTATAAGAGGGCATGGGGGGTTCTGAATGACAGAAGAAACGCCAATAAATATTGATAACAATGGAGGATTAAGAAGTTTGAAACTTAGACGTGGAGGATAGCCGCAAAAAAGCGTATAGCAAAAGTTTGAAACTTAGACGTGGAGGATAGCCGCAAAAAAGCGTATAGCAAACAAGCCATCCCCAGACAGCCCCAAAAAACTATGCGTAGAAGGAAGTCAGGCAACGTCAACCGTATCGTCAGCTATGGTATAGCCTCTTAGCCTGAGAAGCTCAAGGGCCTGGGACTTAGTCAATACCTTTTTCTCATTGACAGGCCTGTGCTCTAAAAATCCGCTGGGGTTATAAGGCTCAAGCTTGCTCAGCATGTTCCAGATAGCGGTCAGGAGCATCTTGCAGACAGCAATGACAGCCTTTTTATGTCCCCGGTTGGACTTGATCCTGTGATACCTCTCTTTGAATTCAGGATGCTTTTTGGACTTGATGAGGGCATTGGCGACCTGGATCAGAAGGGGTTTCAAATAAGAACCGGCAGTGGAGATGCGCCTGGATTTCACCTTACTGTTGCTCTGGTCGTTGCGGGGGCAGCAGCCAGCCCAGGAGACAAGATGCTTCGATGACGGAAACACGGACATGTCCGGGCCAATCTCGGAGAGGATGGCAATAGCGGTCATCGGGTTCTTGTCCAACCCGGGAAGCGTGCGGAGCAGATCCAATACAGCGGAGAAAGGTTCGGCAATCAGGAATATCTCCTGCTCGATCTCTTTCCGGTGGGCCTCAAGCTCGTCGATGTGCGCAAGGCATTGGCGCAGCTTGACGGCCTGTTCGGGAGAGACTGCCCCGTCAACGGCAGCCTGTATCTCCTCCAAAGGGGCCTTGCAGCGCCTGTCCACAAACGGCGCGACATCGAAAGCCTCGCCAGGATGGTCAAGGATGTACTGGGTGATGGACCGGGCAGACTTTCCAAAGACATCACTGAAGACATCATCAAGCTTCAGGTTGGAGACAGTCAGGCAGTTCTGGGCACGGTTCTTCTCCCCGACGAGCATGTTGGTGAGCTTGGAGCGGTAACGCACCAGGTCGCGGAGCTGACGGATTTCAGGGGAGGGGATAAAACTTGGTCTTATCATGTCGCACATGAAAAGGTCACAGATCCATTTGGCATCCTTGCGGTCGGTCTTGTTCCCTTTCTGGGGCTTGGTATACTTGGGATGCGCAAGGGTAACAAAACAGGATTTCTCAAGGATGTTGAAAACAGGGATCCAGTACTTGCCGGTGGATTCCATACAGACCTCAAAACAAGAGTATTTGGCAAGCCAGTCAGCCAGCTCCCGCAGACCTTTGGAAAAGGAAGAGAAGCGGGCCTGCCTATACTCTGTGAGGCCGTTGGTATCGGTGATTCCGATGCATGCATAGATCCAGGTCTTGTGGACGTCAAGCCCACAGCAGTTCTTACGAAAGATTTTAAAAGCCAATAAAAACGCCTCCTGTAAGGATATTTGCAGGGCAGGCAGGGACTGGCCATCCGGCGAAAAACGAGTGCATTTCGGAAGAGATAAGTTTACGGGCTAAAAGAGGTGTGCAGGCACCCTCTTGTTTGCGCCATTCATTGATGCCTTAACAGATGGCCGACACCATATAAAAATGCGGGGTCGCCGCTATACAGCCCCGCCACTCACCTCCTCGGGTTCTGTAGTATGCCGGCATCCTGCAAGGTGAGTATAACAGATAAAAGCGATGAGTGAAAGGCACAATGGCTGGGTTCCATAACCCCATCGGTGCCTTTCGCAGAAAGGCGGTTTATAAAAATGAATGTAAACGGAATAGGAGCAGCAGGATACCCGGCGGCAGGGTATGAGACAAGAAGGGCAAGAAGGAATTACGCTGACCAGATGTGTAATATGGTTCCGGCAACACAGTCGTCCGGCGGCACATTTGAGTTACATATTTCAAACGATAAGGACGGAAAGGCAATCGGCTCAATGTGTGGGGCGGATTATTCCCTTACGGTCTATCAGCCGAAGGACTTTGACCCTGCAAACCCGGTATATAAAGTGAAGGTATGGGATAAAGGCGGAAATGTGACAGAACGCATGGTGGATGTGTCGAAAGTTGACACAGCGGGCAGCGACTATATAGATATGTTTGCATATTCCAGCCACTTATCGGCAAGCGGGAAATGTCCGGGCGCACAGTCTGCTTTTATCAGGGCAGGGGCAAATCAGCATGGTGCTGGTGATAGGACACATGAAGACTTGTTCGGGATGAAAGACTGGATCAGCGTTTTAAAGGATGCCATGCAGACGCAGTATGATGCCGGGAATCTGAAAGGATATCTTGATTATAAGCAGTTCTGGGATTTTCTGGATAAGTAGGATTATCAACAAAGTAAATACGTTAAAGGGAATCAACAGGCATATTGCTAAAAGAAAAGACGAAGGGATTTTGCGGGTAGAGAATATATAGAGGGTAGTTTAGAAATAAAGGCGTCTATTGGAAGATACCAATAGATGCCTTTGCACTTTTAAGACGGTGCATAAATGATGATTTTTAGATTTGGATGGCTGTTGCGGATGCGGCAGAGAGTGTTATTTCCGCAACAGGCCAAGCAGGTAGCGGATCATAGGTATCAGGTCAGCAGCTTCCTGTTCCGTGCAGTCTTTTTGCAGGACCAGGAGTTTCTGAAGGTTTGGGGTTTCTTCTTTGTATGCCGGATCAAAGATTTTGTCGGCTGGTATTTTCAGGTATGTAACCAGGGGGTACAGCTTTTCAAATTTGGGGTTTCCCCGTCCGGCTTCGATATTAAGTATGGTGCGTGAGTCAATATTCAGGATTTCGGCAAGTTTTTCATGCGAGAGTCCGAGTCCAGTCCGGGCATCACGCACTGCGGCAGCAAGATTTTGTTTTGCTTCATTCATTGTGATTCACCTCGATAGTAGTTTACAATACACTTCGGCGGGCGTGAATTACAGCAGAATACAGTTGGAAAGTGAATCAGAGTACATGAAAGAGCGATATAAGAAAATACATAACATTAAATATGAAGAAGGTCTAAAAACAGGGACTGCCACACACATAAGGGTGTATCGCAATGGAGGACAAAACCTCGTTGGGATACACCCTTTTTTGATGTCGAATTTAGAGGGTATTTTGGTTTTTTTCCACTTTTTTGTCAACAGCCGCCTGCTCCGGGGTACGGTCAAGATATTGGTTGAGGTTATCCAGTTTCCGGTTAAGGTCAGCGCTTTCCTTTTCGGCAGTTTTATAAGTTTTCTGTAAAGCCTGCTTTTTGGAATAGAGCGCATTGTAGTCGCTGCGGAGCTTTTCGACATCAAGGTTTTTTGTGTTAATGCCAAAGCGTTTCAGCATATTTTTAGCGCCGTCATGGAGCAGAAGCTCCGTTTCGTGCTGGCGCAGGTATCTGTCCTTATCCTTTGACTTCTGGTAGCGGATATGGTAGATGCGGTTGGCTTTGTACTGCTCGGCATATTTCAAAACCTGCCCTAAATCCTTTAGCTGATGCTCGGTTTCCACAAGGCTCTCACGGGCTGTTTTTGCCAGTGTGGACTTGGCGGCGATCTGCTTTTCAAGCTCGGAAATAGAGCCTGCCTGACTGTAACTTGCGGCGGCAATTTTAAGGTTTTGAATGTCAGCCCAATGTTTCAGGCCAGGGCTTTCAGCAAACTTATCCTCGGTGGTGTCAATAAGATTTTTCCTTGAATAATCTTTGACAACGGGCTTCTTCCGGGCAGGGAACGGAATACGCTTTTTTTCCTTAGCAAGCGCCTTTTCCTCAATGCGCTCCCTGATGCGTTCTTTGGTGTACTCCGTTCCTAAAGACTTTGCGCTCCCACGGACAAAACGCTCCCTGTCCAGAGGACGGAATGAGATAAATTTATGTGCTTTCTCCCCAAAGTCCGCACCTTTGATTTCATAACCTTTTGCCCGGATCAGCTCAATGCAGTCATCGTAGGTGGCGGCGTTTTTAATGGCTTCGTCAATGTCGGACTTTAACTGTTCTTTCCATGCGGAACCGTTTTTTCCGGCCTGCCATTCCCTGTAAGTTTTCCCCCGTTTTTCACCCGGAGTAATGATGGAAAGTTTATGCTCCCGGCAGAGGTCATCGCTCAGGCTGCGGATGTTGTAATAGCTCTTTTTGCAGTCATGGTATTTCGCATGATTGATGTTATCGGCGGCGCAGAAAATGATGTGGTTGTGGACATGCCCTTTATCAATGTGGGTGGTGACAACATAAGAGTATTTCCCCTCCAAAAGTTTGTCGGCAAGCTCCACGCCTATCTGGTGGGCTTCCTTATAAGAAACCTCACCGGGAAGAAAAGACTGTATCAGGTGATAGGCTTTATTTGGATCGGACTGCCTGGTCTTTGACAGCGCAAATTTGAAATCGTAGGCTGCAGTTTCAGGGCTGCACCCATAAGAGGAAATCAGTATGCCCTCATCAGTTTTGCTTGGATTACAAATGTAGTCTACTGCTTTATTGACGGTTGCCGTGACAGCATGGATTTTTGTGTATGCCATACCTTTTGCATCAGCTCCTTTACTTCTTTTACATCGGCTTTGTATACGTTGCCTGTGGCATTCATGCGCTTTGCGATCTGGTTTAAGTTGTTCCCGATTTTTGCAAGCGCAGCATTGTATTCCCGAAGCTCTGAGTAGTCAATGTCATAGACATAACCGTACAAAATCAGATGCCGCAGGAAAGAGGACTTGTCTTTCATATGGGAGGCTTTACATTTCTGCTCCAGTATGTAAAGTTCATCATCGCTCAGACGCAGGGTTAGGCGGTTTTGGCGTTCTCGGTTCTCCATTGTTTGGGAAGCTCCTTTCATAAAAAATGTTCTGTTTTTGTAATATGCCGTATCCGGCGGGAGGGTTTTTCAAGCGTAAAAATTCAGAAATTCCGCAGAGGTAATTTCTGAATTTTGGAGCGCAAAGGGGGTCAGGGGGATATGCCCTCTGCAAGCCAATTTTCTCAAGTTTCCGCTTGAAGGAAACTTGGGGAAATTGAAGCCTACGGACGTCCGTAGGCAGTGCTTGCTATTCTTGGCAAATTACCCGTAGGGAATTTGCGTGTTGTGCGAGCTTAGGCGAGCGTCTTACAACACATATGGGCGTTTCCGCCCCTGCTTTTGAAAGGCCCTGCGGATATTTGGCTTTTGGGATTGTCCTGGCAAATAAAAAACTGCCACAACCAAAACAGGGCAGAGTTGCCCTGATCCGGCTCATAGCAGTTTGAGTGTCCGTTGATGAAGTTGTGATTTTATCCACTAAAGATTTTAACAAGCGGCAGGAGGAAAGTCAACAAAAGATAGCAGGAGAAAAACAAAAGACGGAGGTATAAAGGCTGTCAAAAGAGTGGGGCAGGAGAGAACCGGAAAACTTTTTAAATTATTTTTTTGAATAGGAACGGATTGTTCGGGTTCGTTTTTTACAATGTGATTGGAGAATTAGCAGAAGGGAGGTGAAGCATGAATACAGCAGACCGCAGGACGGAAATCATTAACATTCTGATTATCCGGCGGCGTACAACGGCAAGGGAACTGGCGGACGAATTTGGCGTCACTACCCGCACGATACAAAAAGATATTCAGGCTTTATCTCCCGGATACCCGATTTATACAAAGCAGGGAGGGGATGGTGGGATTTTTATAGGGGATGATTACAAGCCATATGTGAATACCCTTTCTGCTGACGAGCTAAAAACTCTGCGTGAAATATATGGACAGGCAGAGGGAGCGCAAAAGAAAATCCTGTTGCAGATCATACATAAATACGGCCCCGATAAACTGGAATTATAAACTTGCCATTCCGCTAAAGCACATAATCTTTACAGAACTGTTCATAGCAGACAGAGAGTGCTTATGTGCTTTTTGGGCTGGCAAGTCCAGAAGAGATTTTATCCAAAACAGGCAGAGGGTTTTCTGCCCGCCAACGCAGGTTGGCATGTGTACCTTGATAATTGAATATGTAAATACATACGGGACGTGTGGGATGTGCGGAGCCGCTATGCGGACACGCCAAGAACTGCCTGCTTCCATTTTTGTGTGGAAGTGCATACGAGGGAATACTGAAATCTGGTATTGAAGTTAAGGCAGTGAGCGATGAATGTCTGGCGAAAAGTGCAGCAGTTGCATGAGGCAATGAGGCATATCTTTGATAATGATACTTCCGGGTTTTCCGGTCAGTTTGGAATGACGGTGCGATACCGATGTGGGCAGTGTAATGAGCTGTCACTCGTATGTGTTTTTTTGAAAAGGATTGGAGAAAAGTTTTGTCTGCTGATGAGAGCCGGGAAAACGGTTCGTGGTTGTCATGGGCAGATAAAGTCTTGTTGTAATGTTTGGAGGTGATTTTTTTGGGAAAAAGAGAGGATATGAATCTTATCATGGGGCATGATGAAGAAATTATAATGGCTCTTGCAATGATACGGCATATGTATCATAAAGGAGAAATTTCCGAGATTGTGTATAAGAATATTCGAAAAGATTATTTGCCAAAGATAAAAAGTGTTGCGCTCAGAGAGAAATTGTGATATTATGAATGCGTGGTAACAAAGTAGGAAGTTTAAGAGGGTAGAAATATATGGAAAGAACTGTGGCGATTTATGCAAGAGTTTCAACAGAACATGAAGCACAGCTCTCAGCCTTAGAAAATCAAGTCCAGTATTATGACGATCTTCTTGCAAAGCACCCGGACTGGACACTATATGAAAGATATATAGATGAGGGAATAACGGGTACTTCTGTAAAAAAGCGACAGAGTTTTTTGCGAATGATGGAAGATGCGGAAGATAGGAAATTTGACCTGATTATCACAAGAGAGGTTTCGAGGTTTGCGAGGAATACAGTTGATACTTTGCAGCAAACAAGAATATTAAAAAAATATGGTGTGGAGGTGTATTTTACAGAGGATAATATCTGGACAATGAATGACGAGGACGGAGAGCTGCGTTTGACGATCATGGCAACTCTGGCACAGAATGAAAGCAAAAAGACTTCAATCAGGGTAAAGGCCGGACAGAAAGTTTCTTTTCAAAATGCTGTGCCATACGGAACCGGAAACATACTCGGCTATGACAGGGTTGGAAAAGAATTTGTCATCAATGAGGAACAGGCAAAAACGGTACGCATGATTTTTGATATGTATCTTGACGGAATGGGATTAAGGCAGATACAATTTGCTTTGGAAGGTGCAGGGAGGCTAACCGCTACCGGATTGAAAAATTGGAGTTGTTCTACTATCAGCAGGGTACTTAACAATGCTTTCTATTGTGGAACGATTGTATATAGGAAAGAATATGTACCTGATTATCTGGAACAAAAGAAAATCAAAAATCACGGAGAGATAGAAAATATAGTGGCAGAAGGTACGCACATTCCCATTGTTACTAAGGAAGAATATGCCAGAGTGAAAAAGAAGATGGATGCGAAAACACAATCTGTCGATAATCGTGGCAAGAGGGGGAAACACGCATCAGGAGATGTGTGGACAAAAAAATTGAAGTGTAGCTGTTCGGGTGGCAGCTTTAACCGGAGAGTGTGGCATAGGGTAGCGTCAGGGGAACCACAATACGCATATCAGTGTTACAAGCAGATTACCACAGGTACTATTGCTACAAGAACAAAGAAAGGTCTTAGCCTGGAGGGGATTTGTGAGGCTCCAATGGTTCCAAGATGGAAATTAGAGGTTATGGCAAAAGTGGTTTTTCAAAATTTCTGGAAAGACCGGACAGCGGTAAGGCTGATTGCCGAGGAAATGCTTGAAAGACATATCCAAGATGACCGATACATAAATTTTGAAAAAGAAATCAAAGAGTTGAAAACCAAGATTGCCAAAACTGATAAAAAGTACGAAAATCTTGTTGATCTCCGGGTAAATGGCGAGATTGACAAAGCCATGTTTGACCTAAAGAAAAAGGAATTGTTGGAAGAAAAGGAAAGACTTGAAAGGCAGTTAGAAGGTTATCAAGTAGACGAGGATATGTCGGATGAGGACTATAATCGCAGACTGGAGGTATTAAAATGCGGGCTGGAAAATAATTTTGATTTTTCGGTGTATGACATTCCAGAGGAAATAATAGATGATTTTGTAGATGAGATAATTGTTTACAAAGACTGCTTCTTATGGAAATTGAGTATGTTTGGCGATGAAACACGGATGAAACTTTGTGTAAACAAGGACAAGTCCGTAGAAATTGAAAAAACCCCTAACGTTGATACACGCGGCACAGGCGGCTATATGCAGTAGGGAGGGGAAGTAATCTATACTTCGATTTCACGATAGATTACGCTCAGGCACTGGCTTTTCGTAAGGCGAATGGCGATTATTTGCGGGAAGGACAGTGGAAAGACCTTATTGTTGAAGTGTATATAATTTAAATAGAGAATCCCGTCTTTTATAAGGCGGGATTTTCTGATATACTTGGTGAGAAAACTAAAGAGTATTTATGTTTGAAATTAAGAGGATATAGATTACATCGAATATTTGTAAAGTGATAATTTCAATTATTGAAATTTGGAGGAAAAAGTGATAGCATTTAAGAATTATAAAAAAAGTTGCATAGTTACCGATATAGATAAACACGCATGTTCTTATCAGGGACAAATAAGTGTCTTAGAAAACTATCGTGTAATGATTGAAATTATGAACGTACCACGGGAAGTGTGTATACAAATACGAGAACTGGAAAATGCGGTACTATGCTTAAGTGTAGATAATAGGAAAGTGACAGCAAGAAGATTCCTATTCAGAGAAATGAAGGGAAAACCGACAGATGAAGATTTCAGAAGCTGTTATTTTGATGTGACAGTTGAGGTATTTGATGTTTGCTGGGGAGAAGAAAGTTGTGCAAATGATATTGAAGAATTTCTTTTTGATAGTTTCTCTTGCAGTGTTACAGAAGGGACAGAATTAATTGGTTTAACACCTTATGAAGAGATTGACAGTTTGAAACTTTATAGTACAGAGATGGATTTGGATATAAAAGCGGAAGTAAAGGAATTGCATTCAGCATCAGGCTTTTCTTGTTATGCTGTTCATGATGTCATCAGAAAGAATTCAGAAATTAGGTTTGGTATAAAAAGTCAAATTCAATATCAAGCAAAGGAAAAGATAGGAATAGATGCTATAAAAGAAAATTTATATAATATGATTCTATTTCTAGAATTATTGAGTGGTGAATTGATTACAACTACTCAAGTTGTATTATTTAAAGATGATAAAAAATTTGACTATTTGGGGAATTGCAATTTTCCTAAAGATAATTTGACTGTTTTTAATAAGAATAACTTTGATAGTAGATCGTTTTTAAGGGAAAGTCTATTTAAGGTATCTGATTTTGAAATATTTTTGGACGAGGCAGTTAACAAATTTGCTTTATTAGTCAAAAGTAAGAAATTAGCCTTTGATTCTTATAAGCAGGTATTGTTAGATGATGATGTTGGAATTTCTACAACCAACAAGTTTTTAAAAGTAATGCAAATGATTGAAGGTATGGAAAGAAATGATGTTAGTGAAGAAGAGCAGAAAAGGTTTGATGAACAAAAGGAAGCTATTCTTAGTAAGCTAGACAGTCAAGAAGATAAGGCGTTTATAAAGAAGCATTGTACAAATAATGGGGATAATTTTATTAAGTGTATTCAAAAAATAACAAAAAAATCTATAATGTCTTTATCAGGACTTAGTAATAATGAATTTAGAGAATGCCATACACATACGCTATTGTCCAATATAAAAAATGATAGGGATGTTTATACACACGCATCGCATACGCAAACCCCTATATTGAGCATTGATGAGATATACTGGATAGTTGTTTGCTATAAAGTTTTTTTTAGAGTAGAAGTGCTTTTAGAATTGGGAATAGATATAAGTCTTATCAGGAAAAGGTTTTCTCATGATAGATATTTTGTAGGAAGTTATAATAACCTTTTTAATTTGAAAATTAAGCAGGAGGAGAATTTTGAAACTGGAGAATATGATAGAATAATGCGGGGATTTGACTGATATAAAGTCGAAAAATCTTATTTTGCCGATTGGTTTTCAAAATGATATGCTCCCCTTATGGTAGACAGATGAAATAATAAAACTGTCACTATAAGGAGGAGCATATTTTATGGGACAACATTCAAAATACTCTTTTGAAATGAAATTAGATGC
>CAJTBF010000022.1 GCA_910574195.1 Lachnospiraceae bacterium
CAAAAAATGTACTTTTTGATCAAGGGCGCGAAGCGCCGCATTTTTTGACTGGTTTGTCAAGTGTTTTTGAGAAAAAAGTGGGTGATTTTTGAAAAATAGGTTCTGAAAGCCCCATGAAATAAGGGCTGAAGATTCCGAGAAGTTATTTATTTTAAACGGAGGAAGTCTTATCAGGAGGATGCTGCCGGTGTATGCGGGGATTGTTTTCCTGGCGGTTCTGCTGTGCCTGTATTGGTATGTCTACTGCAAATACCGGGTACAGACGATTCTCGTCCGGCTGCTTCTGGTATTTCTGCTTGGTTTGTTTGTGGCGGATCATGTGCTGGAGGGCTGGATTGAAGAGACGATTCGGCAGCAATTGGAAAAAAACCAGACGCTGGCTATGACTATCCTGGGGGAGCAGTTGCGAAAAGAAATTCTTACAGGTCTTGAGACAAAAGACAGAGGGGAAAAGCAGGGGGTTCTTCTGAAACCGGAGCAGATGATCCATCTTGGAATAAAAGAGGAAGAGAAAGAATCCACGGAGCCGATGAATTATACATACAGCATTTTTGCAGCGTCGGAATCCGGCGGATTTGTGATAGAGGAATCTATGACGGAATACAAAAAAGTTCCGGATGCGTGGTGCTGTTCCGCAGAAAATCAGGAGGCGTTGAAGACTTCTTATGAAACCGGAAAATGTATAAACCGGCTGGACGAGAACGAATCCGGAAAATGGAATCGCCGTTTTCTGCCGCTTCTTTTGTCGGACGGAACCAGATACGGGGTTTTATCGGTTTCTTTTGAGGGAAATCTATTGGATTATCAGATCTGGAAATATCAGAAAAATTTGAGGGCAGTGTCGGCTCTGCTGTTTTTGGCCCTGACAGTTTTATTGCTCTTACTTTTGGTCCTGTTTTTGCGACCGCTGAAAAAATTGAAGGAGACGGCGGAGAAACTTTCGGCAGGAGAACTGGGCCTTACGGTGCCGGTCCGGGGACACGATGAGATTGCCAATATTTCTGCTGCATTCAATCAAATGTCTATGGGGATTGCACAGCACGTACAGGAGATACAGGAAATGTCCGACGGGTATTATAAATTTATTCCGGCAAAAATTCTGGAGCTGCTGGGGAAGGAATCCATACAGCAGGTGGAACTGGGAGATCAGATGACAGGGCAGATGACGGTGTTGTCTTTGTGTACCTCCGGGGATGCAAGGCAAAAGCAAATTGCGGGGAATACCTACCGGGAACTCAATCAGATTCTGGAGACTCCGGTTACGGTGATCACGGCGCATCAGGGCGTGGTGGAGCATTTTGAAGAGGCAGGTTTATCTGCATTTTTTACAGAGAGCAGTGAGGAGGCGCTGCGTGCGGCCATTGAGATCCAGCGTTTGCCGGACGAAAGACAGAAAGAAATCTCCGGGGCCGGACTGATGCGGGACGGCCGTACCATAGCGCTCACATACGGGCAGGTGACGATTGGAGTCATCGGAAACGGAAACCGGATGGAGGCGGCGACCATTTCCATGCATTCGGCGTTGGCGAAGGCGCTGCGTTTGAAGGGAGAGACTTATGGGGCGCGGATTTTGCTTACTCATTTCGTGTACCGGCAGATCCCGGATTTTGAGAAGACGTATCATGCCCGGTATCTGGGAAATGTGTATCTGCGCGCCAATGATACGCTGGAGCGGATTTATGATGTCTACGATGGCGACGCGGAGGAAGATTTTTATCAGAAAGAATTGACCAGGCCCTTGTTTGAGCAGGGTGTGGAGCTGTTCGTGGCGAAAAAATTCTATGAGGCCAGACTGGTGTTTGTGGAAGTACTGAAGCAGTATCGAAGGGACAGGGCGGCCAAAGCGTATCTGTATCGGTGTGACAAATATTATAAATCGGCGGATGTGGAAAACGTGACGACGGCGCTGGAACAATTTTAAAGTGGGGTGTCGACAGGGGGATAGGGATAGATACTTTGGCTGACAGAAAATGATCGTCCGTTTGGTCAGGAGACCTTGTCCACATCTTTCAAAAGATATAAGAATATTGCGGTGAGGTGTTGGTTGTTGGATAGAAAGCGGGTGTCCACTCGTGCGAAGTACATTCAATGCGGGATGCCCGGATGGGTGCAGAGATATAGAACAGGGAGGTGAAGCAGGATGGGAACGGAGCAGGAGAAAATCCGGAAACAACGGGAGGCAGGAGAGAAAAACCAACAGACAGGAGGAAGTAACAGACAGACGGAAGCGAGAGTTTCGCAGAGCGCGGAAGAAACCAAAGCGGCTCCGCTTCAGGACAGCGAGGATGCAGTAAAGGAAATGCTGTCTTCGGCGGAAACAGATGCGATATCTCCCATACAGAACGAAGATGCGGGCGGGGGAACACAGCAGACGCTGTCGGGAACAGAAGGGAATACGGCGGAAGGGATGCTGACGGAGAATGAGCAGAACGCCGTGAAGGGGACACCGGTGGAGAGTGGGCAGAGCGCCGTAGAGGGGACGCTGACAAAGAAAGAAGGGGATGCTGCGGACGAGATGCTGACGAAAAAAGGAAAAGACGCCTCCGGTCGGACGGAGGAGGAAAAAGAGGGGGAGGCGATTGATCAGATCAAGGATTCATTGTATCGCCTTGCGAAAAATACCCGGGACGGCGGGAAGAATGGAAAAGAAGGAACAAAAGAACCGGTGGAGGATTTGCATTTTGACACCCTTCCGCTTCGCTGGGAGGAGGAACATCAGGCAGAGATCCAGGGGGATGAAGGAATACAGGCACTGCGGGAGAAAATCGGGAAGCGCAGGGAAGGTTCCCTCTATCAGGCCGTGATTGTTTCCCGTCTCCTGAAAGAAAATAAGTCCAATCCCCTGGCGGCAAGTGCATTTTCCCGTGCGGTCAATTCTTCGGCATGGGGCACCGCATCAGATCTGAACGCGGGCGCGGCCGCCTTTACAGGACTGTTGTCCACGTTTGATAAAAATGCGACAAGTCAGACGGTTTATCAGAGTATGTCGCTGATCACCAATTTTATTACCATTGTAGCGTCTGTCCGTAATTTTTATATGAAATTCCGAAAACTGCAGTGGAAAAATACCCCTTCCGCCTGGCTGAACAATGCCCTCCAGCTTATCGGAATGTTCGGGGATTTTGCGATGATCTTTGCCAAAGCCGTAGCGATAGCAAAAACGATTTCCACGTTTGCGGGGAAAGATCTGCCGGTCTTGAAGAAAATATCCAACTGGATGTTCCTGGCCACCGGAACCAGTCAGGCTATTGCATTGCTGAACACATCCATCGCACTGACAAAAGGATGGAAAGGGATTCGTCGTCTCGAGGCCGGGGAGGAAAAAGCGTGGGAAGGCGCAAGTGTCGTCATAACAGACGTGCTGGGAGAAACGGTTTCACCGGCGGCAGGGACAGAAGAGAAAGCGGGGCAGGAAGCGGCCGGGGAGATAAATGAGTCGCAGGAAAAAACAGGAGAGGGAACAGATTCGCAGCAGGAAAAGGGAACTGCGGAAGAAAAGAACGAGAAACAGGATGATTCCCGGACGTCATCCAACGGTGTGAAGCAAAAGAAGAAGTTTGCTTCCGGTGAGGATGGGAAACGCCGGGAACTGGCACAGAGGGCGTTGGACAAACTCAATGAAGAGGGCGGCGCGCAGCAGACAAAAGAAACGGAGGCAAAAAAGGATATTCTGATCTGCTATCTTGGTTTATCCAAAAGAGTGGAAAAGCAGAAGCATGATGAAGTTACATTATTGGCAACGGCGGTCAACTGTGCGGTCGGGATCGGCACCAGTCTTGTGACAGGAGGAAAGTTTGTGACCGCGCAGGGAGCGGCACGAACCAGGAAAGACGACTGGAACACAGCCAATCAGGTGATGGGATATACCAGTCTGGGGATGGGGCTTGTGGCCAATGGGACGACGCTGGCTACGTCCGCCATAAAGATCGGCAGCAGGGCCACCAGCAGAAGAGATCAGCGGAGCGATGCGGTGAAGCAGCGTCTGCTGGGAAAAATAGATACGCTGGGACAGGAAGAGTACGGTCTGAAATATCTGGAAACCGCAATGGTAAACGCTTATACCGGTCCGGAACCGTCAGATGAAAATATCCGGAAGAAAGCGGAGGAACAGAGGAAAGAAGTGAAAAAAGAAGCGGAACAGGCGGAGGCGGAATATCAGGCCGCGCAGGAGCTGTTTGATATGATGGGCGTGCCCACAGGGCAGCTTGTAAAAGCGAAGAATCAGGAGGCTTTTGAGAAAATTCTGATTTCCGGACTGGTCTGAATATGGAAGAAAACAGATTCCGAAAGAAGGACACGGCGGTATTTTAAAATTTGCGGGAGGACAGGGAGATATGATACAGGAACCAGAACAGTACTGGGAACGCTTACTTATGCTGGTAAAAAGAGAAATGGATCTGTATACCCGGTACGCGGTTCGGCTTCGGGAGGACGGAGGAATCCGGCATATTTATCAGACAAAGATTTTCAAAGAGGAACTGCAGAACATTCTGGAGGATGATTTTGCGTCCATGGACCGGAAGGCTTACGACAGAGAGCGAAAAGCGCTTTCGAAAGAATGGGAAGTGTTTCATAAGGAATCCTATCAGTGTCTGAAAGCAGGAAAAATTCTTCCTTTTGCGTATATTCTGCATAGGTTTGCATTGACAGAATTTGAGAGGTACTGTGCCTGTCTGGCAGTGGCACCGGAATGGAACAGGGAATTTGAACGGATGTATTGTTTTTTGCAGGATGATTATCATCTCAATTATCCTACACTGGATCTTTGTCTTAAGATGTTTACCATGGATTCGCTGGAGCAGAAAAAACTGCTTCAGCAGACAATGTCCAGAAAGGAACGGCTGTATTTTTTGTTTCAGGAAAAGACGAATTTGACGGAAGGGAGTCTGTCCTGGAAATTGCGGCTGCGGGAGAATCTGACGGCCTATTTTACGTTTTATCAGGAGGATCTGCATCATAGGAGAAAAGAGTATGCTCTTTATGTTCCGGGAAAGGAATCGGAGGAGGAGCCGGAGCTTCATCCACAGATCAGAAAACGTCTGGAGCGGGAACTGGATGGGGATACCAAAAGGCGGTTATTCCTTTTTCAGGGAGCGCCCGGAAGCGGAAGGCGGCGGCAGATACGGCTGGCAGCCGGGAAGCACGGTCGAACGGTGCTTTTTGCAGACCTGCGGGAAATCCGAAAAAAGACGGAGGAACAGAGAAAAGAGATCATCCGGGATATCGTGGTAAGAGCGGTTTTGTACCGGGCGTATCTGTGCTTCTGTCATTGGGAGACGCTCTGTATTGACGGCGTCTGGGATCGGGGAATGATTCATGAACTCCTGCAAAGTGCAGGACTGTTTTTTTCTCAGATTTTTGCTGTTATGGAAGGAGCGGAATGTCCGGAAAAGGGGGCGCCGGATTTTTGCAGGGTGGAGTCATTTTCGATCGAGCCGCCGGACGGGCGGCAGAGAATCCGGTTATGGATGCATTTTCTTTCGGGATGGAGGATGGATCCCGGTGTTTCCCCGGAGGTTCTGGCCGCGCAGTTTGATTTTACACCGGGAATGATCCGGGACGCGGTGGAATCCGCCGCAGAGAAAACCCGGGCGGAGGGCGGGGAGCAGATCAGTGTGTCTGTTCTTTATGAGGCGTGCCGGCAGCAGGTTGCGCATCGGCTGGGGGAACGGGCCAGACGGGTAGAGGCAGTCTGTACCTGGGAGGATCTGGTGCTGGAGGAAGCGCAGAAAAAATTGCTTCGGCAGGCGTGCAGTCAGATTTCCTGTCGCTGTCAGGTGTATGAGACATGGGGATTTCAGAATAAAATGGCGTATGGAAGGGGTGTTTCCATGCTGTTTCTGGGACCGCCCGGAACAGGAAAAACCATGGCGGCGCAGGTCATTGCCAACGAACTGCATCTGGAACTCTATAAGGCAGATCTGTCGGGAGTACTGTCCAAATATATTGGAGAGACACAGAAAAACCTGAAAGAAATCTTTGACGAGGTGCAAAAAAGCAAAAGCATTCTGTTTTTTGACGAGGCGGATGTTTTGTTTTCACGGCGGGTAGATGTGACGGACGCACGGGATATCAGCGCCAACGCACAGACAGCTTATCTTTTGCAGAAGATGGAAGAGTATGACGGAATTACGATTCTGGCCACCAATCTGCTGCAGAATTTTGACGACGCCTATAAAAGACGGATGAAATATATCATTCGATTTTCTCTGCCGCAGAAAGAACAGAGAAAAGAGTTATGGCGAAAGGTATTTCCACGGGAGATGCCTCTGGCGGAAGATGTGGATATGGAATATCTGGCGTCGAATTTTGAACTGTCGGGCGCGTCCATCAAAAATATTGCGTTGAACGCCGCTTTTTTGGCGGCATCGGAAGGCCAGATCACAGGAATGGGGCAGATCATGTACGCGCTGCAGCAGGAATACCAGAAAGCCGGGAAGATTCTTGGAAAAGCCGAGCTGAAAGAGTATGCCGTTTATAAAATATAGAATCATTCCTATTCGTTATACTAGTACAGCGAAAATCGGCAGAAAAAATGAGATAAGGAAAGAAAACGCTGTGAACAGCCGACAAAAAAGGATTGTAGAACGATAAGTGAGCCGTGAAAAGTAACCGGGAAACCGCCGGCAGAAAAGGAGAATAGAAAGATGGAGAAAAAGCAATTACGGGAAAGACTGAAAAAACTGGGGGATTATGTAAAGGAACTGGATTTTCCCGCTGTATTTCTGGAGGAAGGGGCAGAGGCACCGCTGGATTCTCTGTTGATTCCGCTGCAGATCGGGGAAGAGTTGAGTGTGGACCTGTCCTGCAATTTTGTGGAATTACCGGATCTGGGAGAAATTCTGCAATTTTACGGACAGATTGTGCTGGATGAAATGCTGGAGGAAGCGCCGATTGCTATTTCCGATGAAGAAATTCTGCGTTTGCTGAATGCACTGAATCAGATGATCCCCATCGGGCAGTTGCTGTATCTGTTCGACGAGGCGGACGGGAGTGTTCCCAAAGTGATCGGAATGCGTTATACCATGCTAACGGAACTGGATGGAGAAACAGAATGGAAAAAATGCGCCATAGCGCTCGCATTACTGATGCAGATCTATGAACTTCTGTGCAGTAGTCTGCTGCTTTTGGTGGACGGAAGTCCTGTGGAAAATATAATAGATAAAATGAAAGAATTCCTGGGACTGTAGGATCGTTCCCATGCAGGCAATCGTATAAAACGGTTGGGAATTAAATCAGGAGGAGAGAGATGGGTGGATTTTTAACGAATACAGTGATTATATTGGCGTTTGTAGTGTTGTTGGGATATCTGAACGAAAAGGTGACGAAATTCACCTATGAGATTTCTTTGCTGCTTTTTTCGGTTCTGACCGGTGGTGTTCTGCTGTTTTTCGGAATGTTGTTTGGGGAAGCTTCCTCTGTGAAAAAGGTATTGGAACAGGTGCAGGTCTTTCATCTGGAATCGTTTCTGATGGAAGGGGTACTTTGTTTTATGCTTTTTGCAGGCTCCTGTCATATGCGGCTTCAGGATTTCGGAAAGCATGCCCGAACAATTTCCATACTGGCGGTGGGAGCTACCTTTTTAGGAGCCGTGTTTTACGGCGGCCTGTTTTACGCGGCCGGCCGTCTTCTGGGGCTGGACATTCCGCTTCCGGTATGCCTGCTGTTCGGGAGTATCACCGCGCCGACGGATCCGATTGCGGCGACAAGTATTCTGAAGAAATTTCATCTTCCGTCCGGTGTGGGATTTATTATGGAGGGAGAATCCCTGCTGAACGATGGGGTGGGCGTGGCGCTGTTCGTCTGTTTTTCCGGACTTGTGACGGCGCAGAAGAGCGGCGGATTCTTTTTGATAATGGCAAAGGAACTCTGTGGGGCCGTTGCGGTGGGAGCCGCGGTCACCGCAGTCTGCTTTCCCGTTTTTTGCACAACCGCGGATGAGAACCGGCAGATTTTCACCAGTCTGCTGGCGGTTTCCCTTGCTTATGTGCTGTGCGAGAGATTTGGATTTTCCGGCGCCATTGCTTCGGTGGTGTGCGGGGTACTTTTCTCCACGCTTCGGGAGCGGGAGGCAAAAAAGGGGCGGCCGCTGACTTTGGAGCAGTTCGATCATTTCTGGGGCATTCTGGATACCCTGCTGAACTCGGCATTGTATGTAATGCTGGGCCTGTCTTTTCTGCATATTCTGCAGATGCCCCATGTGCTGTTGCTGTCGGCTGTTGCAATTGCCGCCAATCTTCTGGCACGGTCCGGAAGTCTGGGGATTTCCACTCTTTTTATGGGAACGCTTCCGGACGGATATGACCGGAGCAGTTTTGTGAAACTGCTTACCTGGGGCGGGCTGCGCGGCGGACTTTCCGCCGCCCTTGCCATGCAGACGCAGGGGATGCTGATGCCAGAGGTTTACTATATTGTGATGGGCGGTACGTATGCGATTATTTTCTTCACGACGGTCGTACAAGGAATGACGATGCAGAAAGTATATCAAAGGATCGAAAAGAATTTACAGGGAGAACGGTAAATGACAGTGTTTATTGAAGCCGAAAATTGTGATGACTCTAATAGAATGGTAATCATCTATCAGCTTTCCAACCATCATCAAGATAACATCTGTAATGACTGCTGTTATCATATTGAACTTTTGGTGTCTCTCGCAGACCAAATTCAGTTCGTATTTCAGATAAATAGAAATCATCAATGTTGGGATTCATGTAGATGATTGGTTTCCCTTTATTTGTAATTTCTACTCTACCCCTGGGATAGTAGTTGTATGGCTTGTTATACCCTTTTGGTTTTACATACGGCCATAACTTTTTGTGGTTATATGTTTTACCCGATTTTGCAACTCCTTCTGTTATATCATCTGAAAATGGAAAAGCTAAGAGTTCATCGTCCACTATCCAGAAAACACCTCTTGACGCTATGTTTGTAAGTATTTTCATGATTTCACCGTTTTCTTAGTTGTTACTACCAATCAAAGTATAGATGTAAATTTCACAATTATTATTGACAGTTCCAAGTATCCGTACTATTTCTTCTAACGTCGAACCAGATGTATTCATATCATCAACTATTAATATTTTATTACCCTTGAGTCTATCCAAATCAAACGCACTATCCACAGGAGCAGATTTTACAAGTTGATAGCTTGCCCACTTTATATCTCGGGAAGTATAATCTCCAATTACCTCGATCATCCTCTGAAAAAGCTTACTTCTTCCTGATAATGGATAAACAAAACAATCTATGGAATACATATTTATTTTCTTATGCAAATCATTCAAGGGGTGTTCTATAAATTGCCGAAGTTGATAGTCACGGATTCTGTTATTTCCAATCCCGTTAAGATAATGCAGGAAATCGGTTCGTTGCCTGGAAGAAGTATCTTCGTTGAACTCATATCCGAAATAAGAAACAACGCTTTTTATTTCCGAAATATATATTTTCCTGTTATAAATGTGAATGAAATCTTCCGGAGGATGATATCTGTAATCAAAAATATAATCTTCAGAATTATCTGATAATTTCATGTTGTCCGTAGCGGATTATTTCATAGTAATTTTCATTCCTTTCTTTTTGCGCAGGTACAAATAGTAATGAGAATTTATTTTCGCAGCCTTTGCCTTGCCTGTTAATCATTCATACATACTTATGTGATCGGTTTCCGTATCTTTCCGAACGAAACAGATCAAACGGAGTTCCCTCAAACAAAACGACCTCGGGCGGATTGGTTTCTTTGTCATGCCCGATCCAGATATATTCCGGCATGTTTTCAGGAATTCCAAAAATATCCCGCATAAAATTCATGATAACGTCATACCAGTCATATCCATGCGAGGAGATCCGGAAGTATAGGGAATTGGTTCCCTGCGGCTTGTATTTTCCTCCGGCTCTTACCCTGAGAAAATTTTCATTCAGGAAAGTGGCGATCACTTTGTCAATGGCAGATTCGTCGTATTCCAGGTACTCCCAGAAAATATCGTTTTCCGCGTCTATGCATTCTTCATAGGCGCGTTTTATTGCAGAAACAACAGCGTCACATGGGGTATATGAATCGGGATACATTGTGTAAAAAACGGCTTCTTTCAGGGAAGGCGCGGCGCCGAATTCCACCAGAAATGCGACGCTTGCGGCAACCCATTGATCAAGACAGTTCTGGATCGAACGGATATGATTCCTGTATAACCAGTCAATTGTTCGTTCGATTCCGGAATAGTCGTTCCTTTCATTACCAGGATTCGGATGGTATTTGCTGTCTATGCATTCATAAATTGTTCCTTCCCGGTCGAGCATGAGACATTCCCCGCAGATGGGAATACCATTTCTGTTTTTTTTATCCGTTAATATTTTCATTCGCGATCATCCTTTCCAGCGCTTTTTTGAATGCAGAATAAAATTGTTGATTTCCTGATAAGCTATGCCCTCCACGGATTTTCCACGTTTCTGTAACCTGTAACGTTTGCATGGTGCAGGCAGGGGATAATACAGTATCGTCCATACCGAGAATCATGTAGACAGGCTGCGAATGAGAGGAATATTCCGCTGTCAGATGAACGAGTTCTTCTGTGTATGCATACCCTTTCACAAGAGAGGGAATATATTTTTCGGGAGGAATACAGGGATTTACAAGCAGGCATGGAATACGAAGCATGGTACTTAAAATATATGCATAGAATCCTCCGAATGAATTTCCTACGACATAACTTATATTTTCAATGCTTTGCAAGCTGTCCAGGATCTTTGCCGGTGAAGTGACGGCATAATCAATCTGCGGAGAGGAGATCAGATCTTCTGCGTATGCTTTGAGAAGCAATCTGTAAGTTGTGTTGTTCCATTTCCCATTCAGTCCGTGCAAATTCAGTATCATCATGACCGCTCCTTTCGAGAATTCCTTTGTAAGTATAGTATAATATAAAAATAAAGCAGAATCAAATCAGTTAATAATTTCGTAACATTTGAGCTGCTGACACGGTTATGCACACGATAATTGTATGAGCGTTGTATGTGTGGTACAATTCTTAAGGAAGAAAACGAAAAAAGTGTCTGTACAGAAGCGAAAAAAGGGGAAATAAGAAATGATGCCGGAGAATTGGGGATTTTATCTGAGTGTAGCTGTGTTCATTGTAGTGGTCATTTTATTCTGGATTCAATATTTCAGAAGAAAGCGGTATCCCTATCAGGCGCGCCCGCTTCTCACAAAACGGGAATATAAGTTTTACAAACTGCTGCGCAAAGAAGCGTTCGAACGGGAACTGCTGATCTGTCCGAAGGTGGGATTGAAGGATTTGATGGAGGTGACCGATAAGAAACATTACATGAAATATTTTGCAAAGATTTCGCAGAAGCATGTGGATTTTGTATTATGTGATGTGGAAATGCAGGTCTGCTTTGCGGTGGAACTGGACGACCGATCTCATGATACGGAAAAAGCAAAAGAGAAAGATCTTTTTAAAGACCGGGCGTTTAAGGCGGCGGGGATTCCTCTGAAAAGAATACGGGAGTTTGACGAAAGTACGGTGCGGGAGTTGTTCGGAGAATTTTAGAATATGGCAGATCCCACTTCGAAATCTTTCAGTTTTTGAATCCTTTCAGGGTAAAATCAAACTTCTTTAAGAATGTATCATTGATTTATAGGAATTTCCCCATGCTTCCATAGCGTCAAGAATCGGGCGCATTGTTTCCCCTAATTCTGACAGAGCATATTCAACTCTTGGCGGAACCTCTGCATATACAGTGCGGGTAATGAGTCCGTCCGCCTCCATAGACTGCAGGCTGTCCGTTAGAACTTTCTGGCTGATACCGTCCAGATTTTTCTGCAATTCATTAAAACGCCATGGGCGTGTCCGCAGATTGCGGATGATCAACAGTTTCCATTTATTTCCGATGAGTTGAACGGTTGTAGCTACCGGGCATTCAGGCAGCAATTCGGCTTTTTGGCTGGATTTACACATTCTTACGGACTTTGCAGCAAGTGCAAAGTCCTGGGATGAACTGTTACCATACGATTCGGTGTGAAAAACAACAAAGGTTACAAAAAAGTAACCTGGGTTATAAAAAAGTGCGTACTTGTGGGAGTGGAAGAAATTCTTATAATAGGAATTACAGAGAGCAAAACAGCTCCCTGAATATTTAAATGGAGGTTATTACCATGGCACTTTCTAACTTAACTGAATGGAACGGAAACACTCTGGACATAAGCTTTGATATCATTCGGAGATTTTAAAGTGTTTATCGAATGCTTATACGCCTCATTAGATTTTCTTATTGTGTTCGTTAATTTATCATACACATTAGTTTGATAGGAGTCCCGCAATTTTATCAGGCAAGCGCAGCAGAAGTATTCATTTGGAACTAAAAAAGATTCCAACGTGCCGTTATCCTGTTCATTGTAAATCAATCCGATACATTGTTGACTATATGAGCCATCCTGTTTTCCAAGCATATCTGACAACTGATACCACATATCCGTTAATCCCAGGGCATCCCTGCTTATAATAAGAGTATCTTTTTGAAGTGTTACCGCTTGAATGGACATACTGTCATAATTGCCCCAGCAAGAGTATTGCCCCTCTGTTAATTCCCCATATTTTTTGATATGATGTTGCTTATATAATTGCAAAATTGCAGATTTTAACATGTGCGTCATTCCTCCCATGCAAGTCTTCGAAATATCCATGTCTGATACGCATATTCGTCGTTTTTCCAGTTTTTTAAATCCTTTATAAAGTTTTGGAAATAAAGTTTCTTCTTCGCCGTTCAAAACATACATATCAATTATGTGTAATAAATCCAGTTTTTTCAAAGCAGTGATATATTCTTCCCCCTGATCCCCGCAACATCGCAGATATTCAATATAGAGTAATAAAATGACGATCATTTTCTGACGGTCGCTTTGAGGAAAGCTATTTAAAATGTTTACAATATCAATTCCTCTGTTTGTACCTCTCCATTTTTCTAATATGGGCAGTATAATTCCCATTCTTATCCACAAACAGCACTTTTCATCCCAGGGGTGCAGGAGCAGGGCATGAAAGAAGTCCGTGATATTTGCTGCATCATGACGTGTCTTGAATCCGGCTTTTTCGCAATATGCTGAAATAATTGGCATAAGCAAGAAATACTGATGTGCAATTTCCTCTTCGCTAAATAGTTTACATATCTCTGTTAAACACTTTTTTACCCTCTTGGTTTCTTCAGAATCATTGTGTTCCAGACAGCATATCATTTTTACAAGGGGAAATTGATTCGCACGTACATAATAATCTATGTCAAAGTTTATTTCCTGATCACAGAATCTACGGGCACGGCTTTTGGTGTTATTTTGAATGGCTTTAAACGTATTTGTATTTTTGCTGTAGTAGATTACGAAAAAACTTGCTCCAATAATCCATATAAATATAAAAAGTATGTCAACAATAATACAGATGTCTATTCCATAAAAGTATGACCAGATTCCCCATAAAAATAATAATATATAAATAATACCTGAGCCTACAATTCCTGGTGTGCCTATCTGCCAGCTAATTATGTTATTGAATTTAATGCCATATATAATATCGTTTGTTTTTCCCAGGATAAAAACAATGATTGTAAGACCTGCTATCCAGAGTGCAGTAATAATACCGAGCCAGGTTAATTTATCATCACATAGTTTTATACTTTGAACAAAGTGACCAAAACTATTGATATAATAAATCATAGTATTATTTTTCTTTGCAAAATAATTACAGGAATAATATGAAAAAAACATAAGAGTTATCAGAACGGACAGATTTAACAGACAGTAAATACACGTGAAAAGACTTGAAATCCGATGTTCAAAATGTATAATCATGTTCTCCATTTCAGCAGGTCTGCTGTCGCTTCTTTTGTTTTATATAAAAAAGGAAATAAAACCCACTTGGTATACAAATGAATTTTATTTCCTGTATCATAAAATAGCACTTGAACCATAATAACATATTTAGCAGACTTCTACAATAAACTTTGCAGAAGATTCCTTAAAACAGTGATTTTCTTTGCATTTCCCGTCCGGGTGCAGTATACTACCAGTAGAACTCTGCATTTGGAGGATACGGTACGATGCGCGATACGGAAAAGCTGATAAAACCCCTGACCGAAGCGAAGTATTTGAATGCGGATAATGTGGATCGGTATCGGAGCATTATGCGCATTTTTTATGAGAATTATGAAAAATTAAAATATTGGATGTACCAGGAAGAGGTCTATGCCGAGATGATACAGGATCCTTATTTTTCTGAGTATCGGATGGAACAGTGCCAGCAGGACCTGGCGGCGCTGACCGAGTGGAGGAACCTGTCCACGCTGCAGGATGCGAGAAAGGTTTCCTCACTGGAAGAATTTAAGAATAAGAAATTCCGTTATCAGATGTCGCAGTACAGTGTGGAGATTGAACGGCTGGTTCTTCGGCTGGAGAATCTTTTCATAGAGGGGGCTTCGCTGGAACCCACCCTGTTGGAGCGAATCCGGCGTGAGATCGAGAAATTTCCGGATATGCAGGAGAAGAGTGCGGAAGAAGTCTATACCTGGTGGAATGATCTGAACAATGATTTTATCCGGCTGAATCAGAATTACCAGGATTATATGCGGGATCTGAACAGCGTGAAAGCAGAAGAGATGATGCGGACGAAGGAATTCCTTGTGTTTAAGGACAAGCTGGTTGAATATCTCCGCAACTTTATCAAGGGGCTGCAGCGCAATGTGGGAGTGATTGAGGAAAACCTGCGCCTGCTGGACCGGACGATACTGGAGCCGGTGCTGGAAAAGATCAGCCGGTATGAACTTTCCATTCCCAGAATGGATGCGGAGGTATCCCGGGAATTGCTGGAAGAAAAAGTAAGGGGACGCTATCAGAGTATCCGGGACTGGTTTGTGTCCGAGAATGGGCAGGAGAACGAGGCGGGAAAGTTGTTCGATGCGACCAACGAAATTATCCGCAGGATTACCCGCTATGCGGCGCAGTTAAGTGAGAAGAACGCGCTGGGCGCCAATCGTCGGGAAGAGTACCGGAAGGTGGCGGAGCTTTTTCTGAAATGTGCCGACCTGTCGGAGGCACAGAAGATGTCGGCCATGGTATTCGGCCTGGAACGTCCGTTTCATCTGCGCGGGGAAGCTTCCCGGGAGACGGAGAGCATGAACCGGAGCGTCTATGAAGAGGGCGCAATGGAGTATGTGTTAAAACCAAGGATACGGACGTACAGGGAAAAGTCGAGACGGAGCGCCATTGCAGATGCAAGCCGGAAAAAGGAAGAGATGCGAAAGCAGATGATGCGGCAGATGCAAGAAGACCGGAAGAAAATCAAGATGCTGGAACAGGATGGGCGAATTGATTTTTCCGCCCTCCCGGTTCTGGAGCCGCGGGTACGGGAGATTTTGCTGAAATGGCTGTCGGACGCGCTGGAAGACGGGGCTTATCGTGCGAAGACGGAGGACGGCAGGGCTTACCGGCTGGATCTGGAGCGGGCGGAGAACAATTGTGTGGTACACTGTTCAGACGGAAATTTTACGATGCCGTGTATAAGTATTGTCTTTCAGGAATGAAACAGGGAAGATCATTGCAGGAAACCCTACGATGTGAAAGGATACCGTTATGGAAGGATGTAAGGGCAGTATCCAAGTAACAGTTCAGCCCAGGACTTTGCACTTGCTGCAAAGTCCGTAAGAACGTGTAAATTCAGCCAAAGAATCCAGCCCTTTGCTGAAAGCAAACTTTAAATGGGCTGGATTCCGTAACAGTGAGGCCGGAGGCTGAACTGTTACGGATCCAAAGTGAAGCGGAACATATAGTTATAGGAATTGTGGGAATACAGGCGGATGCGAGGAAAACAGAACGATGCAGGAACTGGAACTTTTATTGGACAGGCGATGGATTTTAAAGTCGGATGAGAAAGAACTGTATTATAAGGTGCGGGATTCGATCGGGGAAATCCGCAAATTTGCGACGGAAAAGATGGGATGCCAGTTGATTGAGAATTCGCTTCTGGTAAAGCTGGAGAAGATTCCGGCCATTGCGGAACCGTTTATGGGAATTTCCGAATTTACTTCCCGGGAGGAATATGCGTTCCTCTGTGTGCTGCTGATGTTTTTAGAGGACCGGGACGCGGAAGAACAGTTTATTCTTTCGCAGCTGACGGAGTATATTGCGTCCAATATGCCGGGCGACCCTGTGGACTGGACCGTATTCAGCATCCGGAGGAAGCTGGTGAAGGTGCTGCGTTATGCGGTGAGTCAGAAAATCCTGCGGGTGACGGACGGCAGTGAGGATGTGTTCATGGACCGGCAGTCAGGGGAAGTGTTATATGAAAATACAGGCGCTTCCCGCTATTTTATGCGAAGCTTTTCCAGGGATATTATGGATTACGGAAGACCGGAAGATTTTCAGGAGAGCGACTGGTTTGAAATGGACGAGGATCGGGGAATCGCCAGAAGGCACCGGGTATACAAGCGGCTCCTGTTTTCGGTGGGGATGTACCGGGAAACCGATGCGGAGGAGGATTTTGAATATCTGAAATATTATGGCAGGCGCCTGGTGGAAGATCTGGAACAAAACTTCGCGTGCCGGGTGCATCTGCATAAAGGAAGCGCGTTTTTTCTGATGGGCGAGGACTGCCACATGGGAAAAGCGTTCCCGGGCAATAATGCCGTATCGGATATTCTTCTGCTTTGCTGTGCAAAGATCCGGGAGAGGGTGGAACAAGGGATCTGGGAGACACAGAAAGACGAGACGATATCCGTGGAAATTCTGGAATTTGAACAAATGTTAAAAGAAGTAAAAACAGAATTTGGAAGCGGTTTTACAAAGCATTACCGGGAAATGCCGGACGGGGAATTCCTGCGGGAAATTCTGGGAGAACTGGAACAGTGGACCTTTGTGAAACAGGAAGAGAAGGAACACCGAGTGGTGATTTACCCATCGGCCGGAAAAGCGGCGGGACGTTATCCCGGGGATTATATACAGAGTGCAGAATAGTTCCGTGCAAAGTGTGCGGCCGTGGATGTGAAAAGTAACAGGAAAACAGACAGGAGACGAAAGATGAACAGTAGATGGCAGGCAAGTAAAATCGGACTGATTAATTTCTGGTATTATGATGAGCAGGAGTTTCCGTTTGTAAAAGGGCGGATGCTGCTGCGCGGTTCGAACGGTTCCGGAAAATCGGTGACGATGCAGAGTGTGATTCCGCTGCTTCTGGACGGGAACATGAGTCCCGAACGTCTGGACCCTTTTGGATCTAGGGACCGGAAGATGAGCAGCTATCTTCTGGAGGAAGACGACGGAAAAGAGGAGCGGACCGGATATCTGTATCTGGAATTTTGTCGGCAGGAGAGCGAAACCTATCTGACCATAGGAATGGGGATTCGGGCGAGAAGAGGAAAACCGCTGGACAAATGGTATTTCAGCCTGACCGACGGAAGAAGAATCGGGAAAGACTTTTATCTGTATAAAGATACCGGGGAAAAGGTGACATTGTCCAAAAAGGAACTGGAGAATCGAGTGCAGGGCGGCGGCCAGGTGTTTGACCGGCAGATGGAATATATGGAATATGTAAACCGGCAGATCTTTGGATTTGAGACGGTGGAAGAGTATAAGGAGATGGTCGATTTACTCATCCAGTTACGTACGCCCAAACTGTCCAAGGATTTTAAACCTTCCGTGATCAATGAGATTTTAAGTGATTCCCTGCAGCCTTTGTCGGATGAAGACCTGCGTCCCATGTCGGAGGCCATTGAAAATATGGACGTGATGAGTATGAATCTGAAAAACCGGCAGGAGGGGAAGCAGGCGGCGGAAAAAATCAATCGGATTTTGAACCGGTACAATCGTCTTACTTTATATGAAAAAGCGGGAAATTATGAAGACAGTCAAAAGGAACTTGCCCTGCTGCAAAAAGAAGAGAAGGACAGGCGACAGAAGAAGCAGGACTGTCTGCTGCGCGTGGAGGAACTGGAAAGGCGCAGGCAGGAACTGGACGCGGAAAAAGCGGCCCGGGAAAAGGAACGGGAGTCTCTGAATCAGAGCGACGCGGTAGCGCTGAAAAGCAGGGAGATGGATCTGGCTGCAAGGATCGCGGAGAAAGAAGCCATATGTAAAGAAAAAGAAGAGCAGCTTACCGCAAAGCAGGAACAGTACATTGAGACGGAGACCCAGCGAAAAGAAGAGCAGGACAGGATGTACCAGAAGGAACGGGAGTTGTGCGCGCTGCTTACAGAAATGCAGGCGGAAGCGGAGGAAATGGCATTTGAAGAGCATGGGTTTCTGCAAAGTGAATTGCAGGAGGCGTTTCAGGAACCCTATTCTTTTGGCACCCATCAGATGCAGTTTGAAAAGACACAGACAAAGATCCGGCAGGGACTTTCGGTTTTGCAGAAGGCAGAGATCCAGAAGGAGAAGGTAGAAAATCTGCTTCGGGAGCGGGAAGGGCATCGGCGGAAGAACGATACCGCACAGCGGCATGTGCAGGAGACAGAAAATGTGCTGGTACAGGCACAGAATGAATGGATAGAAAATTTTTACGGATGGTGCGGCAGGAACCGGGAACTGATTCTGGATACGGAGCTGCAAAAGGAACTGGCACGGTTTGCAGAGGACTACGGGGCACAGTCTGACTTTGCGGGCGTGCGGCAGGCCGTGGCGGACGTCTGGATTGAAAAAAAAGGAAATCTGGAATCCCGGATACGTCTGTGCCGGGAGCGAATTTCCGTACTGCAGGAAGAATATGAGACATGGCAGAAAGAGTTATCGGAGTGGGAAGACTTTCGGGAGCCGGAACCGCCGCGCAGTGAGGCGGTATGCAAAAACCGGGAACGGCTTGAGAGGATGCAGATCCCCTATCAGGAGTTTTACAAACTGATTGAATTCGGGCAGGATCTGGATCAGACGGCCTGTGACCGGCTGGAGGAAGCGCTGCTGCATATGGGTATTCTGGATGCCCTTGTGATTGAGGAACAGTACAAAGAGCAGGTGTTGCAGGAGGATGCAGGCTGCCATGACAATTATCTGTTCGTACAGAAGCAGCGTGCCGGAAAAAGTATATTGGATGTGCTGGATCTGAATGATTCTGTCAATGATATTTTCTTCAATCAGAGAATCACCGGAATTCTGGAAAACATCGCCTATGAGGGAGAAGGTACGACGGCGGTATCGGCGGAAGGAACTTACCAGATCGGCGTGCTGACCGGTACGGTGACGGGGACGCATGAAGCAGGATTCATCGGAACAAGGGCCAGAGAACAGCGCCGGCAGAGGAAGATCAGAGAATGCAGGGAGACATTGGCGGCGTTGGCGGCGGATCTGGAAATACAGCGGGAAGAGACAAAAGAGCTGGACCGGCGGATCCGGCTGCTGTCGGAAGAATACGAAAATCTCCCTGCTGAGGAAGATCTGCGGGTGGCATATCGTATGCTGCTGGACGCACAGCGGGAGGCAGAACAGCTGGAAAAAGAGGGAAAGCGGCTGGAGGAACAGGTCCGGGAAGCGTCCGGGGAACTTCAGGAACTGAAAAAGGAAGCCTTACAGATCGCGGAAGGCCTGTATCTTACGTGCAGTTATGAGACCTTTGAAAAAGCAGATACGGCGGCCCGGGAATATGGACAGCACTTCTATCAGTTAAAAGCGGGGCATGAGCTTTATCTGCAGATGGTATTTCATCAGCAGGAATTAAAAAACAGATTGGAGGATCTGGACGCTGACCTGGATCAGATTCGTTATGACAAGGGGAATACAGAGCGGGCGCGGGAAAAAGAATGTGCGGAGTACCGTCTGGTGCAGGAGCAGTTGAAACTGACTGATTATGAAGAGATCCGGGAACGTCTGGATGCCTGTCTGGACTGGCTGCATGCTTACCCGCGGGAACTGCAAAGCTGTATGGAGGAAAAAGGACAGAAGGAGCAGCAGGTCCGGCAGATCCAGGAGCAGTTGGAGCAGAGCGCGCAGAGAATTCAGGTGTGTGTCCGACAGAAGGAATATTTGCGGAAGTGCTATGAGGCGGAACTGGAACTTGGGATGGTGGAACTGCCCAAGGAGGATCCAGAGTCGGGAAAGGCCGCAGGGCGGCAAGGAGGAAATGAGAATCCGGCGAAAGAAGATAAGGAGACCATGAGAAGGGAAAAATCCGGCATGGAGCGGGATGGAGAACACGGAGGAGAGGAGGACAGGAAGGAAGATGTCCGGTTCCAGGCGGAGGAATATAAAGAAAATGCAGACGGAACAGGAGGAACCCGGTCCCAGGCGGAGAAATACAAAGAAAGTGCCGGGAAGGTGCGCAGCCTCTTGGAACCGGATTGTCAGAATCTGCAAAAAGAAGCGGTGATCGCTGATCTGAACCGCATTTATTTTGAAAATCGGGGATTTTTGAACGATTACCACCTGATGCAGACCGAGTTATTCGAAGAATTGGAAGAAGAACGGGCGGGGCGGGGGTATCCGGCGGCAAAACGTCTCGCGATCTATGCACGGTATCAGGGCGTGAGAATTCCCTTCGGGAAACTGCTGCATTATCTGGAAGAGGAAATTGCGGAGCTTCGGGAACTGATCAAAGCCGGAGACCGGGAATTGTTTGAAGACATCCTGGCCAATACGATGAGCAGGAAGATACGCGGAAAAATCAACAGTTCCAACGCATGGGTGGAAAAAATGAATGTTCTGATGGGGGCGATGAACACTTCCAGCGGATTGAAACTGAGTCTGCGCTGGAGAAGTAAAACGGCGGAACAGGAAGACCAGTTGGATACCAAAGAACTGGTGGGACTTTTGAAAAAGGATTATCGTCTGATGCGGGAGGAGGAAGCCGCCCGTTTATCTCTGCATTTCCGTTCCAAGGTGGAAGAGGCAAGAAGACACGCGCGGGACAGCGGAGGGATGATTTCCTTTTATCAGGTGATGAAGGAAACACTGGACTACCGGAAATGGTTTGAGTTCCAGCTTCTTTATCAGAAAAGCCAGGAAAAACAGAAAGAGCTGACCAACAGCGCTTTCGGGACATTCAGCGGCGGAGAGAAAGCCATGTCCATGTATGTGCCGTTATTTTCTGCCGTTGTGGCGAAATATCAGGGCGGGCGCGCGGACGCACCGCGTCTGATCTCGCTGGACGAGGCGTTTGCCGGGGTAGACAATAAAAATATCCGGGATATGTTCCGTCTGATGACAGAATTTCAGTTTGATTTTATTATCAATTCGCAGGTGCTGTGGGGAGACTGTGACACGCTGGACGCGCTGGCCATTTATCAGTTGATCCGGCCGGAAAACGTCAGGTTTGTAACGGTGATGTCCTATCTGTGGAACGGACAGGTGAGGGAGATGTTGGAGGATGAAAAAGAGCTGGAACAAAGAGCCGCAGGATTCGCAGTGTAAAGCCTGTGTGGAGTATCTCCGGGAATATCCGGTATTTGAGAAGGTGTTAAAAGGATTCCGGGAAAAATATCGTTCTTACGGTAGTTTTGCCGGTACGGTGACGCTGCGGAATCTGACGGAAGAGGAACGGGAGGTTCTGGAGGGATTTTTTCAGAAAAACTATCATGGTCAGAAAAGCATATCTGTTTCAGCAGCCCGGTTTGAAAAGGCGCTGCAGGAAAGCCGGTTTGCGGGCGTATCGCCCCGGGAAGTGCTGGAAATGTATTTTCAGGAAGAACTGACAGGCAGGAGGGAGCAGGAAAGAGAAGAGGAAGGGAACTGGAATCGGATGCTTGCCAACCTGCGGATGCAGTGTACCGGAATCCGGGAGGAAGACTGGGTGAAGGAACTGGAAGATACCCGGAGCGGCATGTATTTTTACCTGCGGAAGCGTTACCGGGAGGCGGGAAAGAACATGGAGGAAGTACAGCGTCTGGTGCGGCTTGGAATCCAGGCGCTGCGTCAATTGCCCTACCGGCAGGGACGAATGGAATATCTGGCGGTTTTTGCGGCTCTTCTGACGGGGGATCCGCATGGATTTGACGAGGGAACGAAAGACGGAGCGTTTCTTCGGATGTTGGTGGAATGGGATACGAAACAGCGGAACATCCGCATTGAGGCATCAACGCTCTTCCCGGCGCTTCGAAAGCAGCGGCTTTATCTTACCGTGGGAATTTTGCGGGACGACGTGTCCAATTATGTGATGGTGTCCGGGATGCAGGCATGGAAAAAGGACGGAAGTATGCATACCGGAATGGAAGGCTTTCGAAGGGACGGAGATCCGGTGCAGGTGCCGTTGTCCGTAGTTGCAGGATGGCAGCGTGTTGCCTGTCCGGATCAGGAGATGTATATTGTGGAGAACCCTTCCGTATTTGCCATGTTGTGCAGGAAATGGCGGGGAAAGAGAGCCTGTATGTGTATGAACGGGCAGCCCCGTCTGAGTTCCGTATTGCTGTTGGATTTGCTGGCGGAGGCAGGAACGAAAATATATTATGCCGGTGATTTCGATCCCGAAGGTCTGTTGATCGCGCAGAAAGTAAAGCAGTATTACAGGGGGGAGGCTGTTTACTGGCAGATGTCCGTACCCGTGTACGAAAGGAGCCGTTCCGGGAAAATGATACCTGCAAAACGAATCAGGGCGCTGGGACGAGTGACGGATCCGGAATTGGCAGAACTGGCGGAAGTAATTCAGAAATACAGGACAGCAGGATATCAGGAGAACGTATGGAAAGTCTATTTTGAGAAATAAAAATATTTTGTTATTTGGCTGGACATCCTATATAATAGAATCAGGAAGCATAAGAAGGGGAGAGTGGCGTATGAAGAAGCCGCCGGTGGAGAGGGCTTGTATATTTTGAATTATTAAGATCAGTAGTGAGGAGGATTTGGAAATGGAACAGTTATTGCAGGAATTTAAAGAAGATCTGACAGAATTTCGGGAGATGACAAAAAAATTTTATGCAAAGGAAGTAAGCCAGAAAGATTATAAGGGCTTTTCCGGCGGGTTTGGAAGTTATGCACAAAGAGGCGGACAGGCCAGTATGCTGCGGCTTCGTCTGCCTGGCGGGAGGCTGACGAAGGAGAAACTGAAATTTGTGGCGGATATGATCGCGCAATATGGCGTGGAAAAGCTTCACTTTACGACCTGTCAAACTATACAGCTTCATAATCTGAGCGAGAAATCCGTCTGTGAAATCAGCCAGAAGGCATTGGAAGCGGGAATTATTACGAGGGGCGGAGGCGGAGATTTTCCGAGAAATGTAATGGTTTCCCCGCTTTCCGGTGTGGAAACGGACGAATATTTTGATGTAATGCCGTATGCGGAAGCGGTGTCGGATTATTTGCTGGGATTTATCAAAACAGTGAAACTTCCGCGGAAACTGAAAGTGGGATTTTCCAATTCCCCGGCAAATGTAACCCATGCCACATTCCGGGATCTGGGGTTTGCGGCCAGGGAGGATAGGACTTTTGATGTATACAGTGCGGGCGGTCTGGGAAACAATCCGCGGATGGGGGTGAAAGTGGCAGAGCAGGTGCTGCCATCCGATGTGCGGTATTATGTGAAAGCAATGGTGGAGACATTTGTCGCCCACGGTAATTATGAGAACCGGGGGAAGGCGAGAACCCGTTACATGCAGGAAACGCTGGGTGTGGAGGGCTATAAGGCGGCGTATCTGGAGCAGTTGGATAAGGTGAAAGGGGAAGATCTGAAACTGGATGTTTCTGCACGTCCGATGACAAAATCCGGGGACGGGACCACCGTATCCGATCCGCGGATCCTGAAACAGAAGCAGGATGGCCTGTATACGGTAGCATATCATCCGCTGGGCGGCGTGCCGGATGTAGGGAAACTGGCGGAATTGTACGATGCGGTGAAAGAGATGGAAGAGGTGGAAGTACGTCTTGCACCGGATGAGACGGCTTATATCATCAATCTGAATGGAACCGAGGCAAAGAAAATGCTGGAGGTGACATCGGACGGCGCCCGGAATCTGTTTGAAACTTCGGTGGCCTGTATCGGAAACTCAATCTGTCAGATTGGTCTTCGGGATTCGCAAGGTGCACTGGCAGAAATCATGGAGGAAGTGAGAAAACAAGATTTTGCGGACGGCGTGCTGCCCCGGATTCACATTTCCGGCTGTACTTCCTCCTGCGGGACACATCAAATCGGGAAGCTGGGCTTTCGCGGCGGAGTGAAACGTGTTGACGAGGTGGTGGAACCCGCGTTTACCTTTTATGTGAACGGTGCGGATGAAGAAGGAAAAGAGCGCTTTGGCGAGTCTTGGGGAATGATGCTTCAAAAAGAAATGCCTGCATTTTTTGTGGAACTGGGAAAAGCGGTGGAAGCGGAACATATGACGTTTGATTCCTGGTTTGCGGCAGACCCGGAGAAGCTGCGGAGAATTGCGGGAAAATATTTATATTAAGAGAGTGCTTGCCGTCTGTTTTAATCTATATTATAATTAGGCCAAAGTATCGAAATGGATTTTTGATACGGAATAAGGGGAAGAAAGAAGGGAGAACTTTATGAAGAGAATGGTTTCATTCCTGCTTGCTGCAGCGCTGATCCTGACTCCTGCCGCGCAGGTTTTGGCAGTGGAGCCTGCCGGTTCGGCTGTAACGGAAGGGAATCAGCCGGAAGGGAACTCCGGTAAGACAAATCAGAATCCGGCAACGGCAGACAAGCCAGGGACAGAAGACGGACTTCCGGAGACAGGGCCGGATGGCCAGGAGGAAGGAAATCCGGCGGCAGGGGAGGAAAAGCAGCCGGAATTCACAGCAGCAGAGACCGGACAAAACACAGAAACAGAACCGAAAACGGAAGCGGCAGATGCAGAGGGAGCGGATGCGGACAGTCAGGCGGAAGGTTCTGCAAGACAGAATTTACGGACTGATATGGGGCAGGTTCATGTGTCTGTCGGGGCAGCAGTGATTTTAGAGAAAGAGATTTCGTTTACCGTGGAACTTACGGGGCAGATGTCTCAGACGATTACGTTGCCCTCGGATAAAGACTGTCCGGGAGCAGAAAAAACAGTTTCGTTTGAAAAGCTTCCGGAAGGAAACTATACACTGCGAGTGACGGCTCCTGGTTTTACCGATTATACGCAAGATATAGAAGTCAGGAACCGGGCGTACACCGTTACTTTACTGACCGGGTTTGTGGCGGGGTATACATACGAAAGAGGTGTCTTTCATCCGGGGGTACTTCTGATCGGCGATGTGGAGAAGGACGGTATCATCGACGACAGGGATCGTGACAAACTGGTGAATGCGATTGACGCAGGAGTATCTTCTGTGGAGACAGACGTAAACGGGGACGGACTCACAGATCTTGCAGATCTGGAATATTTTTCCAGGAGCTATCAGGAAGAGGGAGATACGGAAGCATTTGTGGAAAATTCTATTTCTACGGATGCAATTACACCGGAAGCAGGAGTCAATACAAAGGTGGAGGGCAATCTTACCGATCTGCTGACCGGAGGCGGAAGTGTTTTGGCAAGTGCGGCAGGCGGTGAGATTTCAGAATCAAATCCGGTGATATTAGAGTTTCATCTGGCGGAAGATGCGGATACCCAGGCGGACGGAATTCTAATTGAGACAAGTAAGGCAAATCCGATTGCAAGAGCGACGGTGGACATTACATACATGGATGCAGACGGCACGGAGGGAAACATCAGCATACCTGTGGAAAAGGATGTACAGTATTTGTTAAAAGACAGTGATGCGATTCCTTTTCTGGACGGGAATGGGAATATGCAGATCCATCTGGGTTCTCAGATTGCAGTCAAGAAAGTGACGCTGACGATCAAAGGGATGCAGAACAATAACAATCTTGCGGAGATTTCCAAGGTGCAGTTCCTAAACGGTATGGAAAGCCGGATTCCAAAACCGCAGATGGATATTCCGCAGAATCTGGCAGTGGAGGAAGCAAGCCGGGAGTTTGTTGTAACATGGGATCCCTGCAAGAATATCACAGGATATGAAGTGTTGATTTCCAGTGAAGGAAAAGAAGAGACATGGATGGCAAAAGCGCCGATTTTGTCCATATCCTCGTTCCAGGGAAAAGAGCTTGTCAATAAAACCGAGTACCAGGTACGGGTGCAGTCCGTGAACGGAACATGGAGAAGCGGTTACAGCGACGCCGTGACGGCAGTTCCGCGTGCGAATAAGGTGCCGGATGCCCCGGATAATGTACAGGCAGTAGGGAGATATAAGAGCATCGACGTGTCATGGAAGAAAATGAAGGATACGGAGCATTATCGTCTTTTTTACCGTGAGTCGGATTCCGGGGACGCTTATCAGGTCATTGAGGGGATTACAGAAAACAGATATACGATTACCGAACTGAAGGACAAGACAAGGTACGAGCTGTACCTTACAGGCGTCAATGAGTTGGGCGAAGGGAAACCATCGTTGAAAAGCGTCGCGCAGACAGAAAGTCTGGAGCCCGCACAGATGCCGGAATATAAACTGATTAACACGGCAGAAGAGGGGACTCCGGGAAGCAGCATCACAGGTGCCGTGAGAGGACGCGGAGAGATGAAAGACAGTCCGCTGGATACAGAAGGAAAGACAGCGTGGGGAATGGTAGATCATAATCCGGCGTCTTATTACTATGCGGCAGACTGGGATGAAGGTTCTGCATATCCTGATTTTAACAACAAAGGATTTACATTTGCATTTGATCAAACTTATACAATCGATACGATCGGATTCCAGGAACTATATGAACAGGGGAATTTCAGCACGGCTGTCGTCGAATACCGGGACGAAGAAAGCGGACAGTTCCAAAGGGTTTCCGGTGTGAAGGTGGAACGAAGAAGCGACAGGAACGGAAAACATTATTATTTTATACGGCTGGCAGATCCGGTTCGAACGAATCAATTGAGGTTTGGCGTCGGAAAAAGTAACGGTTATATACGTGAGATTACCATATCGGAAGTATACTTCTATCATTATGATTCGCTGGAAGACGACATCATGGGACTGTACGAAGACGACCTTCATATGGTGCTGAAAGCAGAAGTAGATCAGAAAACCATTGATACGCTCCGTACCCGTCTCAATACCCAGGATAGTGTAAGCGGAGAATATCATCCGGACAGGGAACGTCTGGAACGGGAACTGAAAAATGCAGAAGAGATTTTGAACAATGAATTAGGAAGTCCGATTGGAATTCACAATACCATCACGACAAAAGATGTGGGCAGAGGGTTTGGCGGACTGAACGCATGGCAGCCTCTCGGAATTACAGCGGCGGCCGGGGAAGAGATTACAATTTTTGTGGGACATTCTGCTTTGCAGACGGGAGCGAATACGAATCTGCAGTTGGTGGCGACACAATATCACGCGGAAAGTTCTCCGATGAGCACGACGGTCGCGACTTTAAAGGTGGGACGAAATGATATTACACTTCCCCAGATCGGTTCCACAGCTGCGGAGCGCGGAGGGGCGTTGTACATTCAGTACACGGGAAACCAAGCGAACGACCAGTATGCGGTCCGCGTAAACGGAGGTGTGGAAGTTCCGAGACTGGATCTTTATCAGACGACGGATCCGGCGGAACGGCTGGCGCGTACAGAAAAGTATGTGGAAGAACTGAAAGTATATACGGCTCAGGTGGAGGCAATGCATGAAGAGCTGCATCAGAATTCGGAAAATGCGCTGGTGAAGTATTCTTATGATGAGAAGAATTGTATTTTGGAGGCATCCGACATCCTGATGGACAGTATGATGCTCTCCATTCCTGCAAAGCAGATTTTAGCGGGATGCGGACAGAATGCGCAGACGTTGCTGGATTCCCTAAATGCAATGGAAGAGATGATGTATCTGTTCTATCAGCACAAAGGCCTGAACAAAGATGCGAAGGATGAGATAGACAGATTACCGAAAGGACATCTGAATATTCGCTATCAGAGAATGTTTGCAGGTGCATTTATGTATGCTTCCGGGAATCATATCGGAGTCGAATGGAATGAGACGAAGGGACTTGCAGGTGCGAAACCGGTACAGTCCGTGGACGGAAGATACGAGAGCGGGCAGTATTTTGGCTGGGGAGTTGCCCATGAGATCGGGCATAATATCAATCAGGGCGCTTATGCTATTGCGGAGATTACGAACAACTATTTCGCACAGTTGGCACAGGCAAAGGATACCGACGAGAGTGTACGTTTTAAATATCCGAACATCTATGAGAAGGTAACGTCCGGTACGATCGGAAGATCACCGAACGGAGCGACACAGCTTGGAATGTACTGGCAGCTTCACCTTGCATATGACGATGGATACAATTACAAAACGTATGAGAATTATGAAGAGCAGCTCGGTCATCTTTTCTTTGCAAGAGTCGATACTTACGCGAGAACGCCTGCAAAAGCTCCGGCTCCGGGTGGGATTCTGTTGAAGCTGTCAGGAGATAAGGATCAGGATCTGATGCGTCTTTCCTGTGCGGCGGCGCAGAAGAATCTATTGGAATTCTTCCAACGCTGGGGCATGATTCCGGATGAGGAGACGCTCTCTTATGCGGCGCAGTTTGAGATGGAGACAAGAGCCATCTACTATGTGAGCGACGCATCCCGCGTGTACCGCCTGGAACATGGAGGAAGCAGTCTGAATGCAGAAGGAACGGTAAATGCCGTAAGCGGCAGTACCTCGGCAGTGGTAAATGCGAATCATGCCGGTCAGGTTGATTTTGTGCTTGGGGCAGAGAGTAATATCCCGGCGGAGGATGTGCTGGGGTATGAGATTGTGCGCACGCAGATATCCGGAGGAAAAACAGAAAAAGAACTTGCCGGATTCACAACAGAAAATACGTTCAGCGATTCTATTTTGACGGTGAATAACCGTGTCATTACGTATGAGGTTACGCTGGTGGATAAATATTTGAATCGTTCGGCAGTGAAAGTTCTTGCTCCTATTAAAATCGAGCATGACGGAAGTATGGAAAAGACGTTCTGGACGGTGACCACACAGAATCTGGAAACGACAAATGAAGCGGAGCTGGAAGAGGATAATGTAACCTGTAAACCACAGGTGAAAGAACCCATTCAACTGGCGGTAGATCAAAACGGCCAGACGACCTATACGGCTGTTGTAAGTAAAAATGCCGGGGATGCTGCGATTATGATGGATTTTCACAGGTTCCATGTAATTTCCGGATTCAAATATACCGTTGACGCCGCGGTGGATAAGGCGAAGAAGATTCAGGATTACGCCATTTATTTCCGGGCGGAAGACGGCGGATGGAAGGAAGCGGCGAAAGGTACATTTGGCGACGGAGACGCACAGACGGTGTATTTCGGAAACGAGGACGGAACCTATGTAGGCACGTACAGGGCGGATGCGGTAAAGCTTGTCATTTCCGGGCAAAAGGGGTCCGAGATCGCAATTTCGGAGCTTGACGTGCTTGGCGTGACCGGAGATAACGTGGATTTCCGTGATACAGAAGAGGGAATCCCGGCAATCGGGAAACTTGCGTCTGCTTATAAGTACGGGAAAAACGAGTCGGATGTGATTCCGGAAGGATCCATTATTTTCACAGGTTCCTATAAAGGAAATCCGGCGTACAATGTGGTTCTGCTTTATGATCAGAATGGCAATATTGTAGGCGGAATGAATGCGGATGGCAGCCTGAAGGCGCAGCAGATTATTCTTGCGGATGTGCCGGAGGGCGGGGAAATCCAGGATGTATCAGATGGAACATGGATTTACTGGATTGAACCGCAGGATCAGACGAACCTTGACGGACTGAGAGTGCGCGCGGAACTTTACCGTGTGAATAACGCCGAAACAAACGAGGGGCAGCGCCTTGTAAGTGATTCTTTATACCGAGAGATTCCGAATGTGTTTCCCGATATTACATTTACCGGGAATGATGCGGCAGGGGAGGAGTAGGATATGAAAAGCATGAAAAAAATAGTTACAGGGATTGTAATGGCCGTGTTTGTATGTATCGTCCTGCTTCCGTTTCGCGCATCTGCCGCGGAGGAACCGGAGATTCGGTTTGCGCCGGAGCGTGATGGAGCGAATGTAATATTGACGCTTCCACAGTCGGTAAGAGAGAATGTATATTCCCTTGAGCTGAGCCTGAAAATTGAATCAAACGCACAGGAGAAACTGGATGTAGTGTTCCTGTTTGCAGAAGGAATGGCAAAAATTGCAGAGTACCGTTATCATGAGGATACCGGTATTCTGAACCTCTATCTGTCAGGAAGTGAAGCTCTTTTGAAAGAAGCATCTGTGCAGCTTGGAGAAGTTTCGTTTTCGGCCGGAAATGAAGAGGGAGTTGTCGTACAGGTCAGTATTGTGGACGATTCTCTGAGAATCGTAAGCGGTACAAGATCAGAGCCCCTTCCGGGGATCACTTATCCTGAGACGGAGACGATTGAGCTGGGGAAAGAGAATGGTTCAGGAGGTGATCCTGGACAGGAACCAGGGAAGGAACCCGGCGGCGATAATGGATCCGGCGGGGATACCGGAGAAACGGATCCCATGCAGGCTTTGCGGGAGGAATTAGAAAAGACGCTGGCGCTGGCAAAAACTTATAAAAAAGCGGATTATACTTCAGACAGCTTTGCCAATTTGGAGAAAGCAATCAAGGCGGCGGAGGAAGCACTGCGTAATCCGGACGCTTTGAGGGAGGAGCTGGAGACGGCGCTTCGGAATCTGGAGAATGCAATCGGCGCCCTGGAGAGTGCGGCGGTTACGCCTGTAACGTCCCAGAAAGCGGCAGAACAAACAACAAAAAGTGTAAAAACCGGGGATCGCACGGAAATGATTTTATGGATCATGGTTTTGGCGACGAGCATTGGAGTCACAGGCGTTCTTGCAGGCCGCAGAATACGTTACAGATGATAAAAACGGGGAAGCTTTCATTGCTGCAGGATTTTTTTATAATCAAACGATATATTGTGCGTATCCGCTATTTTGCAACAGTGTAACTATTAGCCTACGGCTAAACAGTTACGGAATCCGGTCTCTTTGCCTTATGGCAAAGAGGCCGAATTCTATTTCAACTGTTATACGTTCTTACGGACTTTGCAGCAAGTACAGAGTTCTGGACTGAACGGTTACGCAACAGTTTCTTTTCTGTCAGAAAATATGACACAATACCGGATTCAGATTCTTTTCAGATACAATTGTTCCAGCAGGTTGATGAGCGCGTACAGAACCATGGCCATGATGCAGAGCAGAACGATGGACATTAACAGCCAATCCATTTTGAATACCTGGCTGGAATAAATAATCAGATATCCCAGGCCGCTGCGTGCCGCCAGGAATTCTCCGATTACGACTCCCACCAGGCAGAGGCCCACATTGACTTTCATATTGCTGATGATGGCCGGAATGGAAGCGGGGAGTACCACTTTTAACAGCGCATGTCTTTTCTTTCCATGCAGCGTATAGATCAGTTTGATTTTTTCCTGATCAATCCCGATAAAGCTGGTGTATAGATTCAGAATGCTTCCAAAGACGGCAACGGAAATTCCGGATACAATGATC
The DNA here is from genome assembly GCA_910574195.1 of Lachnospiraceae bacterium. GTDB lineage: Bacteria > Bacillota > Clostridia > Lachnospirales > Lachnospiraceae > Schaedlerella. The sequence continues at coordinate 31,409 of CAJTBF010000022.1, forward strand.
GTGGTCTGCGTCGCGCCCAGCCATACAATGAGCAGGGGGGCAAGCGCGGATTTTGGAAGGCTGTTCAGGACCACCAGATAGGGATCCAGTATTTCCGATAATTTCCGGCTGTTCCAGAGCAGGACGGCAATCAGGATGCTAAGCAGCATCGTTAGCAGGAAACTGGCAATGGTTTCATAGAGGGTACTTCCCAGATGCAGGAAGATGCTCCCGTCCAGAAGCATTTCCCAAAAGCAGAGCGCAATCTTTGAGGGACTGCTGAATATGAAGGAATCAATGATTCCCACGTTGGCGGTAAACTCCCATAAAAACAGAAAGCCCAATAGAATTGCAATACGTGAGGCACGGACAATACGCCGGTGCTTTTTTCGGGTGTTCAGATAGTGCTGTTGTCCGGCGGAAATTTCAGGCATCGTGATTCAGCTCCTTCCAGATCAGATTAAAATATTGTTTGAATTCCGGCGCGTTGCGTCGCTGCATGGGGGTGTCTTTTTCCAGTTCAAAGGTGACAGGGATTACTTTTGTGACGGTGGCGGGCCGTTGTGTCAGAACAATGACTCTATCGGCCATACTTACGGCTTCCGACAGATCATGTGTGACGAGAACGGCCGTTTTCTGCGCTTCCTTTAAAATCTGTCCGATGTCGTCGCAGACAGTCAGCCGGGTTTGATAATCCAGGGCGGAAAAAGGTTCATCCAAAAGCAAAATATCCGGATCCAGGACCAAAGTGCGGATCAATGCCGCTCTTTGCCGCATTCCGCCGGATAGTTGAGAGGGTTTTGCATGTTCAAACTGTTTTAAACCATATTGTTCCAATAATTCGTGGGCGTGTTCCCGGGATCTGGCGGAAAGCATGTGCTGAATTTCCAGTCCCAGCAGGACATTATGGTAGATTGTCCTCCACTCAAAAAGATGGTCATGCTGCAGCATGTAGCCGATATTGGTGGTACTTTCTCTCAGGTATTTGCCGTTCAGCCGGATCAAGCCCTTTTCCGGTTCAATGAGCCCGCACATGATGGACAGAAGTGTAGATTTACCGCACCCGGAAGGGCCGACGATTGCGACGAATTCTCCGGGCAGTACAGAAAAGGAAAGGTCCGTCAGCGTCTTTGTCTCGCCTTCCGGACTGTGATATGCGTAATGGATATTTTTTAATTCTAATATTGGTTCCATGCAGACACTCCAATCAAAAGGTATATCTTACTGTATGAAAAAAATGTAGATTGGTGCATGGTAGATGGCAGTTCGCGCGTAAGCCGGTTTGAAATTCTTCTACGCTAAATCGTTGTGGGAGAGTGGATTTCTGTTGCAATTCTAAGATAAAATCCTCAATCTCCTTACAGATTTCAGCGGCAGAAGCGAAGTAGGGAACGCACTTTTTGAAAGCGTCATGCACTTCATAGAGCTTGTTTATCAGCTCCCAAAACTCGGTTTTAGGCTTGGGCTGCGGGGCGTTTCCTTGCATAACTGACGCATAAATTCTGCTGCGGACAGACTGCAAGCGGCGGCGCACTGCTTTAATTTTTCATGTTCTTCCTCATTCAATCGGACGGTAATCGGGACATTTCGCATGTCCTTTTCTGATTTTTCTTTGCTCATTTTCTTTATCCTCCAGTCTTGGATTTTATTCTTAACAGGGTATTCAGGGATGTTCCCTGAGTAAGTCCACACGCCTTCAGGCTGTGGATTAGGATTGTGGCTGACACAATCCGATGCTCGCTATCTCTGTGGACACGTCGTCACAAGTTCCGTATCGCTCATTTCCGTGCAGGCACGGAAAATCACTCACTTCACTGCTCCTCCTTTTCCCAAAAAGTCTAGCGACTTTTCGGGAACCCTGTTTCCTGTGCAGCGGCATTCTTAACGCCTGTCTTACCCTCCGAAAAGAAAATCCTATGTCCTTTCCACCTCCGTTCTGGATTCGGTTTCTCTTGACCTTTGGATAAATGAAAAAGCCGCTACACTGCACTACGAATGACAGGAGTTTTTTCTCCTGCTCGGATTCGCAATGCTATGTAACGGCTTTGGGATTCAAAACCATGCTGCCATACGCCAGCCGAAAAGGGCAGAATATTTTCGGCGACGGTCAGCCTTGTCTGTTGGCTGACATTCCATTCTTCCATCTATGTGCTTGTTTAATTTTCAATCTTCCAATTCCCATATGGGTATTTCAGAATACCATAGCGGCTGTCCCCATGTCAAGATTTTGGGCAAATTTTTTAGTATTCCCTGTGGACAGGAATTTTATTCACCTATTTTGAAAATTGGGTAAGGGAATTTTATCCCTCACCCAATAGTCCATAAGAAAACAGAAAATATTAGATGATTATAAAATCTTCCGCAGCTTTTTTCGCAAGTGGTCTAATCTTGCATAGATAGCCCCTGTTGTCAATCCGACAAGCGGGGCAATTTCCTTTGTGGAATAGCCCTGCATTTTCAACAGGATGATTTGCAGGGTACGCCTGTCCACTCACATGTTTATCGGCTCTGCATCTATGTGTCTGGCTCTTTAATAACTGCTATTTCAAATTTTTTGCTTTTCAAGATTGCTCATTTACCTTTTGGCATATTACTTCATTTCTTGACTTATAATTTTATAAAAGTTCACTATCTAAAGCTCGTAAATTTATGACAGAGACTATTTCCTGTTGTATTCTTTCAACTTCATCAATTCTAACTCTGCCAATACGGTTTCTTTCCATTTTATAATCTATATCTGGAAATAATTTTTCCAGCAAATTATTTATTTCTGGAGATGCCCCCATTGAAGCTATCACAAGTGATGTCATATCATATTGTTCCAGTATATCTCTTAATTCGTTTTCTGGAACTTTTGATAATTGTTCAAAATCAGTTATTTTTTTAGTCGGTATATTCGGCTCTAAAATATCATTTATTGTAATTCCGTAAAGCTTAGATATTTTTAACAGAACCTCTAAATCTGGAATAGCTGCTCCCGTTTCCCATTTTGAAACAGCTTGTCTGGATATATCCAACCTTTTTGCTAATTCGTCTTGTGTGTAGTTATGTTTTTTTCGCAGTAATTGCAAATATTTTGAAATGATGTTTGTATTCATAAAAATTCCCTCCTTTTTTCTATTATAAAATGACCTTATAGAAAAATAAAGAGCTTGAAAAGTGCCAAAAAGCAATTAGCGGTTGCTGTCATTTACCTTATTTCGATGGATGTCTTATCTGTATTCGGTGTATCGCAGACTTTCTAGTATTGTAAGATAAAGCAGTAAAATGAAAAATCTTGACTGTCTGCGTAAGCAAAAACAGAGCCAACAAACTGTGAGTTTATTTCACAAGTTCATCGGCTCTGCATCTTTGCGTCTGGCTCTCTGATAACAGACATATTCATTTGTCGAACATTTATAAGAGTTTCCTGCTTACATTTTGGGCAAAATAAAGGAAATTTCTCAAGTACCGTATCTTCACGCAATTTCAATCTCGTCTTGTTTCCGCATACAGGACACAATATTGGTGTATGTAACTTTGCAATATTGCTTCAGATAGTCCAGATGCCGCTGTCCCCATGCGCCTATCGGCTGTTCTTCTTCGGCGGGCAATCGTAAATCCGGAATAAAATATCCATTTTCTTCGTGATATGTACCGCCTAACTGTTCAAATAGTGATTTTGCCATCTTGTAAATCCTCCGTATGAATTGAATTTACCTACAATCCAATCATTCTGGCTGATTACAAAGTCTTTGGGTTTTAACTTCCTTATGAAAAATTAACCATCGTGGAATTTTTTGAATTGTGGGATTCATTCCTGATTCGTGGATATACGGCACAGGGTACAAAAATGTTCTATGGTACAGGTAGTTCATTGATGGATTATTCCAATCGAATGACCGGCCTGTATGGGATATGTTTCCCGGCGATGTAATGCAACGACTTCCGGCAGGCAAACGGAGGAACCCTGACTGGAACGAGCGTACCAAGCGGAGCGAAATGCCGCCAAAGAGGGGGCAGAAACGACAGCAGAAGGAACCGGTAAAAATGAACACCGAAACGATATCGAAACACAACAATCTTACAGGGCATAGCCTGCCCTGTCCGTAATACCAAGGGGGATTTTCCGCCGCCGCTCCGGTCGGCGCAGAGTCAACGTCCACCGGACGTTGTGCGTCCTGCGGACAGCGGATGATTTCCGTAGATTTTCAATCTGCTCCAATCATCACAGAGGAAGCTACACTTCCCCTGTGCTGGCACTGCCAGCTACCTCTTTGTGGACTTGCCCCCATCTTTCAGAAAGCCTATTCCATTTAGCAAGTCAAAGCTGTATAATAGAGCCAGTGACAAATCGAAATTTAGCGGAGGTAAGACTTTTGAATATTAGCATCTATAAGAAATACATTTCAGAAGAAACGATGATGGGACCAAATAGTGTCAGGATTTTAGCTGAATTACTTGACAAATATCCCTTACAGCTGGCCGATGATGATTTGATTCTTGATTTGGGATGCGGAACAGGATTAACAAGTTTTGTAATTGCGAAAGAAACAAGAGCGAAGGTTTATGCAAACGACTTATGGGTTAGTGCAGAAGAGAATGGGAAGCGATTTACTCAATGGGGAGTTGGTGAACAGATAGAGCCAATTTGCGAAGATGCGAACAACCTTCATTTTGAAGAAAAGCAGTTTAATGCTCTGGTTAGTATTGATTCTTATCATTATTTTGCAGGTCACGAGGGATTTTTTCAAGAGAAAATTTTGCCGTTTATGAAAGACGGCGGGGGAGTTTTAATTGGTATTCCTGGTTTGAAAGATGAATACACAAACCGTGCAAAAGAGCTCCTGTTTGATTGGCTTGGTGATGATGCCTATATGTTTAAAAGTCCAACACACTGGAAAGAACTTGTTGGTAGCCACGACAGAATTAAAACGGTAATAACATGGGAAATGGATTGCTTTGAAAAAGCATGGGGTGAGTGGCTTGCAACAAATAATCAGTTTGCTTATGGTGACAGACAGCACTTTGAAACAATCATTAGGCCATATACTTGTTTTGTAGGCATCTATATAAAGCTGAAATAGGCGCTATAATATAAATTCCAGTTTGTAAGCTTTTTCCATAAGTTTCCCCTATTTTCAAGGCTTTGCACAATGCCAGCCTCAAAATATGTATCCTTTTGTAAGCGACACAAAACATACCGTAGTGAATCTTCCCCAGTCAGTTGATATACTTTCCTTATATCACAAGGAGGTATTTCAAATGAATGCAAAGTTTACCGATGATGAATGGC
>CAJTBF010000023.1 GCA_910574195.1 Lachnospiraceae bacterium
GTATTCATGGTCGTATTGTCTGTTTTCTGCCATTTTTGTTCACTCCTTATTCTCTTGATTATATCTCAATTCCTTGAGAATGGGCTGTCAACTTTTTTTATACCACATCATGCATAGTCGTAGACATGGAATTAAAAGGACGTATCAGAGAAGCACTTATTAAAATGATTTTGGACTTTGATATTCCTTTAGAAACCGAAGAATAACAAGCAGTAACCGCAGAGCATGATTTGTTCAATCCCCTCTTTCCTGCTCTGCCCCTGTTTTTACATGAAAGCAACACGCTTTCGCCACAGCTCTTTGACAACTGAATAAAGCAGACAGATACGTTTGTGAGATAGCGAGCCACGGGGACTGTACGCCACGACCTTTTCAAAAGAAAGCGAGCGACCCACGCAGTGATCCGAGAGCGACTAGTGGAAAAGTCGTTTTGCCACGACCTATCCTCACAGAATAATGATACGTCCGCATGGTGCGGTTCTGCCCACAAGAATGGGAATAGTTGAGATACTAACGGAGCTTTCCAAAGCCGTCTGCCTGCTTGTAAAAAATGACACACAGTAAAGGGGGTGCATAGATTATGAACAATACTGATGTGCCTATCTGGGAAAAATATACGCTGACGATTGAAGAAGCGTCCAAATACTTCCGCATTGGCGAAAAGAAATTGCGTAAATTAGCCGAAGAAAATATTGACGCTGGCTGGGTTATCGTGAACGGTAATCGTATTCAGATTAAGCGAAAACAATTTGAAAAAATCATAGATACATTGGACGAAATCTAATGTCATTGAGCCGTAGATATGGTATAATAAAGTATAGCGTATCACGGCTCATTCCATGACGGAAAGGAGCTTTACACTATGTCTAATGTGAAACGAAAAGACAGTAAAAATCGCAATTTGCGTAATGGAGAGAGCCAGCGAAAAGACGGAAGATACGTTTATAAATATACCGATATATACGGAAAGCCACAATTTATCTATTCTTGGAAACTTGTACCGACAGATAAGACACCTGCTGGAAAACGTGATGATATTTCATTGAGGGAAAAAGAAGCACAAATTAAAAAAGACCTTAACGACGGTATCGACATAGCAGGCGGTAAAATGACAGTCTGCCAGCTCTACGACAAGAAGAACAGCCAAAGAAAGAACATCAAAAGGGCTACTGAAAAGGGACGACAGTATCTTATGAACGCTCTGAAAAATGACCCGTTGGGCATGAGGGCGATTGATACTGTTAAGCAGTCAGACGCTAAAGAATGGGCTATCAGAATGAGCGAAAAAGGATATGCCTATAAAACGATTGATAACTATAAGCGTTCCTTGAAAGCGTCATTTTACATGGCGATACAAGACGACTGTATCAGAAAGAACCCGTTTGAATTTAAGCTAAGTGATGTTCTGGAAGATGATACGGAGCAGAAAGTTATCCTTACACCAGAGCAGGAAGAACGCCTGCTTGCCTTTATGGAAAAGGACAAGATTTACAGCAAGTATTATGATGAGGTTGTGCTTCTGCTGGAAACGGGACTTCGTATTTCTGAATTTTGCGGATTGACGACGCATATTGATATGCAGAATAGAATACTCAATATAGACCACCAGTTATTGAAAGATAGCGAAATGGGCTACTATATTGAAACGCCAAAGACCAAAAACGGAAAACGGGAACTTCCATTGACAGAACGTGCTTATCAAGCAATCCAAAGAATACTAAAGAACAGAGGAAAAGCACAACCGCTGATTGTAGGTGGTTACAGCAATTTCCTATTCTTAAACCGTGAGGGCTTGCCTAAAGTTGCAGGAAACTATGAGGGCATGGTGCGAGGACTAATTAAGAAGTATAACAAGTATCACACGGATAAGTTACCGAACATCACACCACATTCATTCAGACATACTTATTGTACGAATATGGCAAATAGAGGAATGAACCCAAACACCCTGCAATATCTCATGGGACACGCTAATATAACCATGACACTTGGTTATTACGCACACGGTACATTTCAATCTGCAAAAGCAGAACTGGAAAGGCTGGCTTGTTAATATCGGAGCTTATATTTACTACTCATTTACTACTTTTGGTTGCATTTTCATGCTGGTAAATGCCAGCTTATGCAAGGTATCTTCCAAAAATAAAATACCGATAAAGCCCTAAAATACGGGATATATCGGCATTTACCAACTTATGAAAAGATAATCAGAAATTTAGTAAGTTTTTATATGTAAAAATACCACAAATAAACTAATACTTTGCTGCCCCCAGTCAAAAATACCTGTAAGAACTGCATTTTGAGGAAGTAACTTTACTAAAACAATAGACAACATCATCACCAATATCGGATTAACCCAAATAAACCACTTTGCAGTAGACCACACGCCTTTTATAGCTGCAATAAACATAACAAATGACAGCATTGCAAATCCTACCGCTGCTAATGCAGAAACAAATATAAATGTAAAAAAGAACTCTTCACTAATTTGTTTTGCACATATTACGTTATAATTTGTCAATCTATTGTATAACCATGCAGTAATTGCAAATACGCAATGATACAATGTCCCTACAGCAACAAATACAAATGATGATATTAAAAATATTTTTCTATATAATGTATTCCATTTTTCCATTAATAAATAAATAGCAAAAAATCCCCAAAATATTAGTAATAGCGCAACTACCCCGCATATACCGCCAAAAACAAATCTTATGGCATTTACTTCAGACCATTCCTCAGAAAACGCAGGGAAAAACTTTGCCATTCCTTTTGAACCAGATGGATTAAAACAGCCTAAAAGCATATCACCAACAAAACATATTATTGAACCAATGATTGCAATCTTAAAATACATAGCCAGTGTCTTATCTTTATATTCCTTTTGTAATCTATTCTTTTTCATAATTTATTCTCCATAAAAATCAACGTCATCCATAATCATTTTCCATCCACTGTCAAAAAATGTAGAAACAACTTCCAAACAACTTTCTGCTTCTTCCTTTGAATACCCATTTTGAATAACTTGTTTATAAACAGAAAATTGTGCAACAATAATTAATTCCAGCGCTTTTTTATTGATACTATCTCCCAAAAAACTATAATAAAATTGTTGTGCTTCTGTTATAATTCGCTGAATCGTTTGCTCAAACCAATTTTCTACAGAACTGCCTTTACTGCAATTTAAAAGCAAAATGCAGGCATCATAGTTTGAATACATTAGACTCAAAATATTTTGTGTTTCAAGATGCACAATTTGAACATATTTATCAATGCTTTTATTTTCAATAGCTGTATAGAATAGTGGCATTAAATAAGTGAATTGCTCATCAAATTTTTTACAAACATCAGAAACAAGGCTGCAAAATAATTCATCCTTATTTTTATAGCGAGTATAAAGTGCTCCTGTAGTAATGCCTGCTTTTTGAGCAATTCTCCGTAAAGATGCTTTTGTAAATCCCTCTTTTAAAAATTCTTTATTCGCAGCATTTATAATTTTTTTATCAAGTTCAAAATTTCTAATCGCCATATTCCCTCCAATAACAATGTTATTGATAACAACGTTATTATACTTGAAATTTTTTAATTTGTCAAATGAAAAGATAAAGTGATAACTGCAATTTCACAATGCTGCTACTGCTACGGAATTCATTGCATACTTCATATCTTTTTATATCCAAATCTGAAAGATACCTATCCGATATCGCTCCGTATCCCATCCCGTCATGAATATGAAGTTCTATTGCTTCAATCTTCTCTTCAATTGTAAATTCCTTTTTGCCCATAAAATCACTCCCCATAGTGTAGTCTCGAAATTTTTGTTTTTTCGAGCGTCTACTCTATGGGGAGCATATCAACCCTCTGCCGCCTGTCTGTTATGCGTAGATTATTTCCTCATTCACAATCTCCATTGCACAAGCCCTTATGTTATTCATTCTTCCTGTCCATTCTAACGCATTTTCAGCCTTTAGCTGTTCCGTTATGCCTTGTGCCTGTTTCATACCCTCTACGAGCCATTCCAAGCGTTCCTGCGCCTGCCTGTCAATGTCGGCAAGGTATGTATTCAGCCTGCCGCTTGTGAGAAGATTGGTGTATGTAACCTTACGGTACTGTTTCAGATAGTCCAAGTGCCGCTGTCCCCATGTGCCTATCAGCTGTTCTTCTTCGGCTGGTAAAGCTATACATGGAATTAGATAATCCCCCTGCTTTTCGTATCTGCCGCCCATTTCCTCAAAAAATGATTTTGCCATTTTGTAATTCCTCCAAATAAGATTATTCTCTCCACCTTATTATGTCTGCTGTCTTAAACACAATTTTAAGTTTTCTCCTTATCTGGGTTCATACATCAGTGAAAATTGTCTGCGCACATAATCCAGATGACGGTCCAGAAGCGCGATGGTATGTGCATCCGGATAGTTATCCGGTTTTCTGCATACTGTGTTCTTCATGATCCCCCGCCGTTTTAAAATTATTTTTTCCATAGCCACGAAGGACTCTATATCTCTCTGCATCAGGTGAATATGGGGAAGATAACGGTTAAACAGATCAAACGCAAGCTCAGTCTCCCCTTTCTCAAACGCATCGTAAATCATACGATACGGACGGATCAGCGCCGCGCCCGGCATGACGGCGCACGCTCCCCTTGTCAGCGCTTCAAACATACATTCCCCACCGTTTCCGACGATGATATCATACTGGTCTCCCACAGCATTTCGAAGGGCTGTGATGGCCGGCCCCGTGGGGGAAGCCTCCAGTTTGATATAAAGTTCATGTTCCTGGCCTTTGCTGATCCTAGCAAATGTATCCGCCGCAATCGTCATTCCATTCAGCGCCGGAGCATACTGAATGATCATCGGAATATGGACGGCGCTGCTGATCTCCGCCAGATGCTGTGTCACCATACTCTGGGACGGCGCCGCAAAACTGGGCGGCATAATATTCAACGCCTGCGCGCCTTTGCTTTCATAATAAAGAGCTTCCCGCAGCGCCAGAATCGTCGCGTGACTGCTCACTGTCGCAATCAGAGGAACTCTGCCCCTGTTGGCACGTACCGCCCGTATAAACAATTCTTTTCGTTCTTCCATTGTAAGTTTGTAAAACTCTGCTCCTGCCGCAAAAAGACACAAAGCATGCGCGCCGTCCTGAATGGCCATGTGCACCAGTTTTTCAAAGTTCTCGTAATCCACATACTGCCCGTTCTCCGTAAACGGCGTTGGTATCACCGGAATAATTCCACGTAAAAGCCCCATCTGCTCACCCCTTTTCGAAAATTGAAAAATCATGTGACGGATAAATTCTTGCCGGTTTCAATCCCGCAAGCACTTTTAAGACTTCCTCACATTCTTTATGATTCACACACAATCCCACCGGAAGGCTCTCGCGCACATTTTTTTCCGTCATAACCACATCACCGGTTATCACTGCAAGTCCCTGCGCCGTATCCACCAGAACCATCTGGGAACCATATGTATGGCCGCCCGCATACCGCACCCGAATTCCCGGAAAAATCTCCTTCTCAGACTCTTCCCGTATCAGACGGATTCTCTCATTGTTCCTTTTCAAATCCTCCATCCATATCTCCGGATATTCGTCCGGATACCCCACCGCACGATCCCACTCCTTTTCGTGGCAGTAAAAAACAGCATTTGAAAAACTTCCTGCATTTCCGGCATGATCCCAGTGCAGATGAGTAAAAATCACAGCCTCCACCTTTTCCCGGTCAATACCGGCCTCCGTAAGGATTTCCTCATAAGACTTTTTTCTCTCCACAAAAAGCGACAGCTGTTCCGCACATTCCCGCGCTTCCCCGAACCCCGTATCCACAACCACCTGCCGCTCCCCCTTTTCCAGAAGAAACAAAACCGACGGCACATAGTCTACAACAGAGGGATCACCGCCGCGATATCTGATATCATCACGTACCATCCCAAACTTTCCTGTCAAAACAGGAGTGACTGTCCAGTATCTGTTTTCTTTCCACATCAAAATCCCCTCCTTTCTGTCCCCAGTTTCTTCTCAGACAAAATATCTCCTTTGGGATGCCTCATAATCTGTGTTCCTGCCAAAACAGCGAATTTTGTATCTGAAAAAACATATCCATCCGGGCATCCCGTAATTCATGCCCTTCGGGCGGACGGACAGCACCGCTGTCCGATAAGGTATACCCATTCATGCATCCCGCATCAAACGCCCTTCGGCAGACGGACACCTACATCTAAAAAACAGGTACAAACTCCCCTTTATTTACCGCATCCACATCATTGTACGCATACTTTTGTAGTATCTCTTCCGTAAGTTCCACACCCAGTCCCGGAAGATCCTGAATCAATTCTACGTAACCGTCTTTGTATACGATCGGTTTGATCAGAAGCGCTTCCCTAAGCGGATTCAAAGTCTGGTCATGCTCCATCACAAACGCTTCCGGCTCGGATGCCATAAAGTGCATATTTGCCATAAACCCAACGCCGCTTCCGAAAATATGCGGCGCCATACGCATATGGTGCGCCGATGCGATTGCCGCAATCCTCTTACATTCCGAGATTCCCCCGGAACGTGTCACATCCGGCTGAATCATATCTACGGCATGTTGTGTAATCAATGGCGTAAATCCATATCTGGTAAACTCATTTTCTCCTGCAACAATCGGAATACTGGTATTTGCGGTCAGCCGTTTGAATCCCTGCACGTCGTCCGGATGAAGAGGTTCTTCCAACCAGAACAAATCACAGTCCTCCAATTTTTTACATACCCGGTACGCCGTATCATAGGTCCATGGAAAATTCGTATAACACTGCCCCGCATCTACAAAGAGCTTTGCCTTCGGTCCCACACGTCTCCGCAGCTCACGGATCAGTGCAATATCCTCGTCGGGATCCTCATTTCCGATGCGGACCTTAAATCCAAAATATCCTCTGTCAAGATACCCTTGCGCTTCTTCCGCCAGATCATCTACTGATTTTGCCATACCGCCGCTGGCATACGCTTTGAATCTGGTACGGTATTTTCCTCCGATCAGGTCATATACCGGACGCTCCAGTACTTTTCCCATGATATCATAAAGAGCAATATCGATTCCACTGATCACCGTTGCGATCACGCCCCTGCGTCCATAATGCGCCGACTGAATATAAAGTTTCCGCCAGATCTTCTCAATATTAAAGGGGTCTTCCCCCAACAGCATTGGTTTAAACCGTGTCTCAATCATTTTTTCGACGGTTCTCGGAAGGTATGCAGACTCTCCAATCTCGCCGAGCCCTGTATACTTATCGTCAACCGTAATCCGTACCAGCACACAATTCCTTTGTAATGTGGCGCCGCCTGACCATTTCCATTTTTCATCCTGCTCATAACGGTAGCACAACAAAATTGTCTCTACATTCGTAATCTTCATGCCGATTCCCCCGTCCCATAGTTTACTTTTACAATACTTCCTGTCCGCAAAGCCTCATATACGGCCCAGGTAATTTCCGTTGCTCTCGCGCCGTCCTCAATTCCGATCATCGGTGTCTCGTCCAAACGGATACAACGCATGAAATATTCATCCAGACGTTTCACACCGCCTGCAATCGCAGAATGCCACATCACATCCTTATGTGTCATTCCGTCCGTAAACATTCCCGGATTATTTTCAATCCCCTTCTCACTTTTTACAGTCAGATAATTCCGAAATTCATCCAAATAGATACATCCTGCATCCCCCACAATCTCAAACCGCTTATCCGTATCCGAATTGTCCGGCAGCCAGCCATTCATATCGATCGAAGCGATTCCGCCGCCGCTCAGATTCGCAATGCAGAAAAAACTGTCCTCAAAATCCATGTCAGGATGACAATGCGCCACCGCTCCGACAGAAACCACTTCCTGCCCCGTCATATATCTTACCGCATCCCACAGATGCACGCTGGATTCCAGGATCAGGCCGCCGCCGCGTTTTCTGTCAAATACCCATTCTCCGTGCAGAGCGGCATGCCGCTTCATGGAAAAACGGAAATTTCCTCTCATAAACTGGATTTTTCCAAGAGAACCTTTTTTTATCTCACACATGGCTTCCTCTGTGGCAACAGAAAACCGCTGTGGAAAATCAACCATGATTTTTCCTTTGTATCCCCGGGAAAGACGTCGTACTTTCGAAAGTTCCTCCGCCGTTAAAACCAGCGGTTTTTCGCACAGGATATGTTTTCCGGTCAAAAGAGCGGCTTTCAATATCTCAAAATGATACATCTGAGGCGTCACAATATATACCGCATCTACCGCATCCTCTTCCAGAAGCAGATGATAGTCCGTAAAGGCCCTGGCGCCGTACTTTTCCGCAGTTTCCCCCGCCCTTTTTTCGTCCACATCACATACCGCCTCTATTATACACCCTTCCATCTCTGACAAATATTGTAAATGGAGCTGCCCCATCCATCCAAGTCCGATTAGCCCAATTCTTACTTTATCCATTCGCTTACCTCCACAACCTTTTTTTCTTCGATTGCTTTCATCACCAGCCCGTGAAGACGACACACCCACTTTGCATCCTCCATGGTCGAAAGCGGCTGATTTCCCCGGCCGATACATTCCTCAAGGAACCATTTCATCTCCCGGTCAAACATTTCCTGATACAGACTCTGTTCGAATCCTTCTCCCACATTTTCTACAAAATCTCTTCTCGAAAAATGCATACTTCCCTGATTCCCAATGATCTTTATTTTGAACGTCCAGGGATCCGAAGAATGATCTTCCGCCGCCCAGGATACAAAAATCTGCGCCACGGTACCTCTGTCATATTCCATCATGACAGAGATCTGCGGGCCTCCCGTCTGATTTGCCCCACCTTCTATATTGGTTCGAAAAGCGCTAAGGCGGATTGGTTTCCCCAGAAACGCCAGACTTAAATACAGTTGATGGCACAGGACGTCCGTTTCAGGGCCTGTATATTTCACGGTCAGTTCCGGCGGCATATAGTAATTCTCCGCCAGATATAGATACCCCGGATTTCCCAGCCGTTTCTCTTCGAGCGTTTTCTTCATCCTGACCAGCTCCGCAAGATAGAGATAACTGTGTCCCGGCATACAGACCACCCCCTTTTCTTCCGCCGCCCATTTCATCTCTTTTATCTCATCCACAGAAAAACTGACCGGTTTTTCTACCAGCACATGCTTTCCCGCTTTGATCGCTTCCATTGTATATCGGTAATGAAACTGCGGCGGTGTTAAAATGCACAATGCATCCACCAGCGAAGAAGCACAGATTTCTTCCACGTCCAGAACTTTTGCCCCGATCCGCTTCCCCAATTCTCCTGATTTGCGTCCGCCTGCTACCGCGGTAATTTCCACATCCGCACATTTACCTGCCGCAAGAATATGATTTTCCGCCACTCTTCCGCAGCCCACCAGTCCCATTCGAATTTTTCTTCCCATGATCTACCTCCTATGCCAAATCTTTTTTATTCCGCTATTCCTTGATCGCACCCATCGTGAAGCCCTGTACCAGATATTTCTCCAAATAGGTGAATAACGTCAATCCGGGAATACAGGCAAGCACAGAACCGGCCATGATCTGTCCCCAGTTTACACTTCCATGCTGCCCCTGCATCAATGCAATCCCTACGGTGATCGTCCGCATCCCTTCCGTTCTTGCAAAGGTCAAAGCATACATATACTCCTGCCAGGAAAGAATAAACGCGAACATGGCTACCGTAACAATCCCGGGAGCGGCAAGGGGCATGATGATCTGAAACAGAATACGCAGTCTTCCGCAGCCGTCAATTCTGGCCGCCTCTTCCAGGGAAACCGGAATTGTATCAAAGTATCCTTTGATCATCCATGTACAGAACGGCATGGCAAATGTGGTATAGGCAATCACCATAGACAGATGTGTATCCAAAAGTCCCATTTTACTCATAATAAGATACATAGGAATCAACAGAAGCATGGACGGAAACATCTGCACAACAATCAATGTCACGGAAAAAAAGGTCCTTCCGCGAAATCGGAAACGGGAGATTCCATAGCCGGCAAACATTGCGACAATCAGAGAAATTCCCATAGTGGCGAAGGATACCAGCAAAGAATTGACAAAATAGGTCTTAAAATATCCTCTGTTCCAGATTTCCCAATAATTTCGAAAACTGAACTTCCGCGGCAGCCATTTGGGAATTTCCTGAAACACCTCGTCCGCCTCTTTAAAAGAGGTAGAAATCATCCATAGAAACGGCAGGATCAATATCAGTGTCAAAACCAGAATCAATATCGTAAGTCCAACCCTGCTGCATTGTCTTTTTTGTGCTCTTGTCATTTTCTCTCACTCCTTTAATAGTTTCCTGACATAAATAATGCAGGGAATAATCAGTACGATCATCATCATAACTGCAGCAGCAGACGCATAACTTGTCTGGAATGTCTGCATGAACAGACGGTAAATATAAACAGGAAGCGACAGGGTTGCTTCTCCCGGTCCTCCTTTTGTCACCACCTGAATAATCTCCAATTGATTAAAGTTCCATATGGATGTAAGAATCGCCGTAATCAGCATGATGTTCTGCAGCATCGGTATGGTAATGAAACGGAAACACTGACTTTCTTTCGCCCCGTCCACCTTTGCAGCTTCGTAAAGATCAGAAGGAATTGCCTGAATTCCCGCCAGCAGTGTGATCGCGACAAACGGAATGCTTTTCCAGATAATCACCATAACAACTGAGGCCGCCGCCAGCTTCTCATCAGACAGCCAGGCCAGATTATGATTGATCAGACCAATCTGCTTTAACAGATAATTCATCATTCCGAAAGATTCATTCAGAAACCATTTCCAGATAATTCCGGCAATGGCATTGGGAATCACCCAGGGGATCAGCACCAGACAGCGAAACAACTTTTTACAATAAATATCTTTGTTTAACATCACTGCGAACAAAAGTCCCAAAATCATTTCAAAAATAAGAATTACAATGGTCCAGACCACAGATCTTCCCAGTGCATCCAGAAACATGGAATCTTTCAGAAGTTTTCCGTAATTCTCAAATCCCACAAATTCCTTTGCAATCGGCCGAATCAGATTTTCATTATAAAAACTATTGACCAGTCCGGAAAAAACCGGATAGATCAATACCACAAGAATCAGTATTGCACAGGGAAGCAGAAATAAATAGGGAGCCATTCCTGTTTTTAATCTTCTTTTCATCTTTACTCCTCCAAATCATGCAGGCTTTCCACATACGATGGTATTCAGAAAACATGCCGCTGATAGTCTTTGCACATACGATAAACAGAAAACATACCGCCGGCAGCCTTTTTGCATACGTATGTATTTAAAAATCCGGGGGCTGTCTAAATGACAGCGCCCCGACTTACATCTATTCACCATGCATTTCTTTCAACTTTTCATCCAGTGTACCCAGACCTTCTTCCACCGATACACTTCCCTGAATCATTTGCTGTACCGTAGAATTTCCATACATACTGGTCAAAGACTGCCACTGTGGATCCAACGGCGGAATCATACATCCGTCCACCTCATCCAGGAAAGGCTGAAGCAGATCATTGTAATTTTCTCTGGCATATTCAATAAATTCTTCGGAATAAAGCATTCCGCCTGCCGCATTACAGAACGCGCCCGCAATCGTGAGACCCTCTACATCGCTCGGTGTATTGTAGAAGTATTCCAGGAATTTCCATGCCGCATCCTTTTTCTCGGATGCTTCCAGAATATTAAAGGTATTGGGATAACCTCTGTACGCAGCCTGCACCGGTCCGTCAAAAAGCACTGCGGTTCCCCATTTGCCATCCAGATCCGGACCTTTTTCCGCCACAGAACCGGTTACCCATGCGCCGTTGTGCATCATCGCAACTTCCCCCGCGACAAACGCATTGGTCACTGCTTCCCAGTCATAATCTACCACACTTTTCGGACTTACCTCATACTTCTGTACCAGGTCTACCATAAGCTGTGTTCCTTCTTTTGCCGCATCATCAGAAAGCTTTGAGGACCATGCACCGTCTTCATATACGGAAATATCCGCGCCGCACATCTGCATAAAGTTTACCCAGTAATCGGATGCATTCTCTGCCTGTACCGGCCATCCATATCCATACTGATCAATCTTGCCGTCTCCGTCCGTATCTTTTGTAAGCGCCTTTGCACACTCCAAAAATTCATCCCATGTTTTCGGTGGCTTTTCGGGATCCAATCCTGCCTTTTCAAACAGGTCTTTGCGATAAAACAGCGCCCAGTTACACCCCTCCTGCGGAAGCCCGTCCACCTTACCGTCCTCTGTGGTGATCATCGCTTTCGCACTTGGCAGAAAACTGTCAATCAGTTCCGAAGGAACCAGATCTGTCAAATCTGCCAGTGCACCGATCCCTCTGTATTCCGCTAACATAGAAGTATTACACATGATCAGATCCGGCGCTTCGCCGCTGACAATGGACGTCATAATCTGCCCCGGAGCATCCGTCCAACTGCTTCGTGTCTCTACAATTTTAATATCCGGATTCTGTTCCTGAAAATCGGCAATGGCCTGTTCCAGAATCTCCAACTGCGCCGGAACCCATGCCGTGTGCAGAAACTGCAGTTCCACAGTCTCTCCTGTCGTTCCCTCCTCTGTCTTCTCCGACTGCGACGCGCAGCCGGAAATACCGGCGAGCATTGCCACACATAGAAGCATGCTTAACACCTTTTTCTTCATTGATTCTTTCCTCCTTCATTTTTTTATGATGTTGTTTTTCCTTCTGTTCCTCCCTCAATTTGCTTTTCTGTCAGACAAAGGATCTGATCCTCTGTACCAGCTCCACAGCCTGTGCAATCCAGGGAGAACAAAATTCTACATTTAAGTTGTGCAGACTTCTCTGTGGTTTTCCCACGTCCACACCGGTAATCCCGGATAAAATCCGGTAGTTTTCCGGAAATGCAACCGCATCCAGATGACGTACCAACTGGATAATCTCCATCTGCATCCGGGAT
Source organism: Lachnospiraceae bacterium (assembly GCA_910574195.1). Taxonomy (GTDB): domain Bacteria; phylum Bacillota; class Clostridia; order Lachnospirales; family Lachnospiraceae; genus Schaedlerella. The sequence goes on from CAJTBF010000023.1 coordinate 12,943, forward strand.
GCCTTCTGCATCTCATTTTTTCGATATGCCTGCCAGATTCCCGCCAGCACTTCGTCCAGTATCCAGCATAACGCAGACATACAACCGGAAATCCCAAGCGTCAAACCGGGCAAAAATGCGGAATCCTGTCCTGTAAATACTGCGAAATCCGGTCTCATCTCCTCTACGATTCCCATAATTTTGGATAAATACATCATGTCCCCACTGCTGTCCTTCATCCCAATGATATTGGGGAGTCTTAGTAGCTTGTCCATATAACGCAAAGGAATCTGCGGAGAACAAAATGGAATATTATAAAGCAGAATCTGCATTCCCTTCGGTGCATTTTCCGATATATTCTCGTAAAAACTTACAATATCCTCCGGACTTTGCGGATAATAATAGGGTGGACAGATAATCGCATATGTATAACCCAGTCCCTTCATATAGTAGAGAAGATTCAATACTTTTCTCTCCGTAGCCGCACTGGCCCCTCCGATCAGAACTTTATGCTTCCCGCATTCTTCCATTCCGATACGAAGAAGCTTTCTCTGCTGTTCCACATCCAGATATACAAATTCACCTGTGGAACCACAGAGAAGTAATCCTGTCGTCTGCGTACCGGCACAATAACGAAGCTCTCGCCGCAGAGTCTGCTCTTCCAGATGTCCTTCCCGGTCAAAGGGAGTAAGGAGCACTCCATATGTTCCTTTTTCTATTTTTGTTCGACTCAATTCCTCCCTCCTTTCGTTCTTATATATGAACATATTCTATATATATGTTCTTTGTTTTTATAATAATACCACAGTGTACTCAGGCTGTCAATCATTATATGAAAATGCCGTTGGTATTTTATAACAGTCAGGGTATCGTACCAGCAGTTTTTTTGATATGCATATTGAAAAAGATTTTTGCATATATGACTTGCGTTTTCTAAAAAACGCGGTAAGATATATATATATGAATTTTCTTCATGTATATAAACTTATTTGCCGATGAATCTGCAAAGGACAGAAAAAAAGAATCCTTATTGGCAAAGACCAGAAAAATCACGTATGAATCAGAGAGGAACTTCACTATGGAACAAAAAAATCACCGACTTTTACAATGTGCTTTGGAAATTATGAAATATATATCGGAACAGCCCAAAGGCGTCTCCTTTAAAGAAATCTGTACCGTCATTGATCTGCCCAAAAGTTCCACCCACAATCTTGTACAGACCATGTGCAACATGGGTTTTTTACAGAAAAAAGAAAATTACAACGAATATCGGATCGGATTAAAATGCTTTGAGGTTGGAAATGCCTATCTGTCCACCAACCCGTTTTATTCCATCGCCAGAGATATTGTGGAAAACGTTTCCGCCAGATGTAATCAAACCTCACATTTTGCTATTTTAAATGAACATGACACTATCTACCTTTATAAATTTGACAGCAATCAGCCGCTGCGGATCGCTTCCCATACCGGCAAACGGATTCCTGCCCATGCGACAGCCATAGGAAAAGCTCTTTTATCCGGTTTTACCAGAGAAGAATTACTGGAATTATATCGGAATTATGAGTTAAAACCCATGACATCACATACCATCACCTCTTTTGAAGAGCTTGCTTCTCAGGTAGAAAATGTACGCAAAACACAGACCGCTTACGAGTCCGAGGAATCCTCCCCCTATATCCGCTGTATTGCCGTCCCTATACATAATCCGACCGGACATGTAATCGCCGCGATTTCTATATCCTTTCCGGTTTATCAGACGGACTTAAACCCGGAAGCTTTCCATGCCATTCTCCTGGATGCCAAAAAGCAACTTGAGGCTGCCCTGCTGACTCTGAATAATTGATCCGTTGTTACTTTTCACGGCTCAGGAATGCGCTGTACTGCGCATTCCGTGAGACCAGACTTACGCAACGACAACAGTGAAGGGCGATTTTTGCGCAGCAAAACTTTAAATATCGCCCCGAACCGTTACTATGAGCAGCCTCCAGGCCGTGAATAGTAACGATCCGTTTCTGCTTCTGAATGAGGATTTGCAATATGACTTTACAAAAATGAGGAAATGAACTAAAATATAAGAAAATGCAGCCGTGAAAGGAGTATGCAAGATATGATAGAAAAAAGAAACAGCAGACGTATGAGCCTATCCGCTCATTTATTGATCAAAAATATGAATGATGCTTCTTCAAAAGAAGAGGAAACAGAAATCGAAGTGTTAGATGTATCCAAAACCGGCGTGGGATTTATGTGCGATACCCCGTTGTCCATCGGAGCCGTATATGAAACCAAACTGACACTATGGACCGATGAAATCATCCACGCTTTTCTGAAAGTAGTTCGTATCGAACAGACGCAGGATGAACGATATATCTGCGGAACAATTTTTATCGGATTGCCGGAGATCAATGCCAAAAGAATTGAGGTATATGATCTGTTGAATCGAATTGACGAAGGCTGATTTTTTGAGAAGCAGAAAAACGCGGGATGCTCGGAAGGGCATCCCGTAATACATTCTCAAGTCAAATATCCCTGCAAGGCATACCCACAGGACATCCCGCATTTCATGCTCTTCGGGATGAACGGAAATCAATCTATCTATTGCAATTTCAGAACGCTACCAGCTTCGCCAGCAGCGGATTATTTTCATACAAAAAACGCAGCGCTTCACTCTGCCCGATCATATCAAAACAGACTTTCCCGAACTCTGTGGAATAGCAGGCCGCAATCACAAGAAACAGAATCCACACGATCAGCAGTCCCGACACGACGCCCAATACGGCCCCGCCTATATGATTAAACGCGCCCACCATGGGGAGTTCTCCCAGAATATCCACTGCCGACATGAGAGCTTTCACAATCACAAACGCCAGCACAAATGTCACCAGAAACGAAACGATATGAATCAACATCCGGGAAATATACGCCGCAATATAACTTACAAACGAATGCACTCCCAATTCTTCATAAATAGCCGTATTATTATTTTCCAGAAGCAGTTCTTTCAAAAAATCCGGAATCGCAGATTCCTCAATCTCTTTAATCTGCTGATCTTTTGGAACCTCCCCAAAAATTTTCTGTATATCCTCCGAAGTGATCTCCAGACGTTCCCAATCCAGGTCACTGAGTGTCTTCAGATCTTCCGGCGCAATATTCTCCAGCGGAGTCCCGCTCAGATCATGCCCTGCAAGTGTTTCCGCCGATACGTCCGGCAAAAACAATTCCATACACTTTTCCTGAATCATCTCATCCGCCGGGGTATACTTTATCAGTGCATCCCCCACATAAGGAGTTAGAAATCCAACCACTACTATGGTCAGAATCGTAGAAACCAGGGATAATCCGATTTTAAAAAATCCGCGGATTGCCCCTACTACAATGCTGACCAAAAAGATAACCCCTACAATGATCAATAACCAGTTGTCCATATCCTTTTCTCCTATCTTTTGTAATCAAAATCAGCGTTCCTGTCTATTGTTCACTCCTGCAGAGTGGGAACAGCCGCGCTATCCGGCCAGATACACCACCTGCAGTTCTGCCGCATTCATTACCAGATACTTATTGATTCCGGCTACGGGAACTATCAGTAAAACCTCTTCTTTCAAATTTCCCTCAAACCGATGCAGACCGGCGCTTGTATAAATACTGCATCTGGAGCCTTCATACATCACAATTTCATTTCCTACCATCTGTACATTACTGTACTCCCCGATAAACTGCCGATTCATCTTCTGCTTCCCGAAGCGGTCAAACAACCGAAGTTCATAACCGGACTTGTCCTCCCGCAAAAGAACAAATCCAATATACCTGCCCGTATGAAACACACTTTTCACTTCCTGGGTAATCGCAATCTCTTTCTTTTTTTTCGGAACCTCCGCGCCCTCGTAGATCACAAAGGAATGATCCCCCACCACAACGGATGTATCTGCGTCCATAAAAAAAATCTCCGGCATGACGGAATCCTCATATTCCTCCATACTCACCTGATGATTCTCTTTTTCCTCTCCCGCCTCTGCAAAATTATAATACACTACCCGGGATTTCAATGCATCGCTTTTGGTGTCCAGATAAGACACTGCAAGAACCGTTCCGTCCGGAGACATCTCCAGTGCGACCGGGTATCCGGCATTGGATGCCGTAATCTGATTCTCCACCAAAATATTGCCCTTTGAATCATAGGTTACAATCATCGGCAGATTCTCATCCTTTAAAATGGCGCTGACAATTCCCTGATTCGATATGGAAAATTTTTCGATAGGAAGATTCGTCTCAATCTCTCCCTTCAAACCTTTTTCCGTAAATACCTGTATGGCATTCCCACCGGAATCCGCCACTGCAAAGGTCTGATTATTGACCTCAATCACCGGACGCTGAAACTGACCTGGCTGTACCCAAATCACCTCATTCTTTTGATTCAGATATGCCACACCGTCTCTGCTGTAACGTACAATCCCATTCTGATATACGGCGTATCGGTTATTATCAGAAGTCTCCCGCTTATAGGACGCCGCCTGATAAATTGCATGGTAAAAATGATTCGCCAACAGCAAATAGGTCCCAAAAATAACCATCCCCGCAAGGAACATCACTGCAAACACTTTTTTGGGCCTGATTCTTTGGTGTCTTTCCTTATTCTTTTTTGTACCTTCCGACTCTTCCCGCTGCATCAGTCTGAGATTCGGATTTTTCTTTTGCACCATCTGTTCCCTGATCCTTCTACACCTCTTACAATCACTCACTTATGTATCCGCCAAAACACGTTACGGACACCACTTTCTATACTCCATTGCCAGTATAACATTTTTTTACGGCAATAGCAATTTCTGACCAATATAAATCAAATTTCCGTCCGTCATTCCATTCATACGGCAAATTGCATCTACATGGGAGATATCTCCGTACACCTTCTGACTGATAATTGCCAGCGTATCCCCCTGCTCCACCACATAAATTCCGTCGCCCCCATTATTTTCCTGCACTGTTGTTGATGCGTTTCCTGTATCCGGCACTCCCTCTGATACCACGTTTCCGCCAGTCTCCACCGCAGCGCCTTCCGCCGGGAAGCCTTCACTTCCTGAATCATTTGCGGCAGTTGATTCTGTTTCGTTACCTGCATCACCCTGTAAATCAGGATTTCCTTCCGTCGTCTGCTCCGCTTCCCCCGTCGTCGGTTCCCCTCCACTTTGCAACTCCTCTGTACCGGAAGACTTGTCCTGCTCTTTTGTTTCAGAAAAATCTTTGGTAGAGACGGAATCCGACAAGGTATCCAAAGAACTTTGCACGGATTTCATTTTATCAAAATTATTCATGGTTGCCACGCCCATAATCAGAACCATTAATACCAGACAGGCGCTGAGGACATACATGGCACGGTTCGCCCGCTGTTTTTGCATTTGCTCCTCACGGGAACGAATGATACTACGGAAATCCTTTGCAACCCGGTCTTCCACCGTTTCCGACGGACTTGCACCGTTTTTCTTTCTGGTCGAAATCATATAATTCTGCATACATGGGTTCTTTTCATAATATGTATAATGTCCGCCGATCTCCATCAGATCTCCGAATTTGCTGGCATAATAGATTTCATCTTTTTCCCCCGGGTCTTTCATAATAAAAATGGTATTTTCTTTGGGAAATGATTTCTTATGCAGCTTCACCGTATCGTCTTCCGGGGAGAGCGGCACGCCCGCATGCGCTACAAACCAGCCAAGCATTTCACCATCTTCAAAATATTGTTTACAATCCTCGTACGCCCGTTTCCAGGTATCCTCGTCAATGATATACTCCCTTCCCGAAAATTTCAGTTCATGCATCTGGATGGCGCCATAGATATAGACATACTCTTCTTCATCACTCTTCTGCATATCCCCCACCAGGAATGCTCCGATCGGCACCTCCCCCGTTTTTTCACATAATTGTGTAAAAAATGTATCCACATAATCCTCCACGTAAATTTTCGGAGTATCACTTACGTTCCCAATCTGACGAACATTTTTCGGTATCTGTCTTTCCATCCCACTTCACCTCTGCTATATTTTTCTAAATACAGGGGACACTGCGGCAACTGCTTGTCCCTGATATCCTTCTAAAGCATAGCATAAAAAAAGGGCCGAATTTATCGTTCCCTGTCAAGTGCGTTCGACAAAAATCACATACAAAAAAGCTGTCGCAGCCGGTTTTTCCACATACTATGGCATACGGAAAAAATGTCGTTCATAATTCCCCATATACTAAGAAATATAAAAATGCAGCAGGAAGTTCCTTCCGTCATCCATACTCTGACAGGCTGTATGGAACTTTCCGCTGCATTCTCTGTTTTCCGAAAAGAGATTTTTATTCTCCTGTTTTTAAGATGTTTTTCCCAGAACTACCTCCACGTTCTTCCCGGTATACTCTCCGTTATTCTCCGGAATGTGAATGGACAAGGTAACCGTTTCTCCTGCCGCATAATAGGTCAGCTCCTTTTTTAATTCCTCCATATTCTTCACGGTGGAACCGTTCACGGCAGTAATGATATTCCCCTGGGTGATCCCTGCTTTCTCCGCTCCGCTTCCTTTTGTTACTTCATTAATATATACCCCTTCCGGCATCTGATACATGGAAGAGATCTCTGCGGTTACATCATAGCCCCGAATGCCGATATATCCCTGCTGGTCTTCCGCCACTTTCCGCTTGGTCTTCTGATTCATCAAAGTATCAATGATATCGGACACATCGCTGATGGGAATTGCATATCCCATTCCTTCAATTGTGGTCTGCGCCAGTTTGGAAGAATTAATGCCCACGACCTCACCGTTGAGGTTCACCAGCGCGCCGCCGCTGTTCCCAGGATTGATTGCTGCGTCCGTCTGAATCAGGTTCACCCCTTCTTCCGATGTCACATTTTGTTCTCTCATCTGCTGCCCTTCGTCCATATTCAACTGACGATTCACCGCACTGATTACGCCCGTGGTGACGGACTGTCCGTAACCCAATGCATTCCCTATGGCAATGGCCGGTTCTCCCACTTTCAGCATATTGGAATCTCCCAGAGTGGCAACCGCAATGGCATCCATTGTATCGGAAGACACCTGCTTCTTCTCCACCGCAATTACCGCAATATCATACACGGAATCCGCACCTTTGACATTGGCTTCCACACTGGCCTCATTGGCAAATGTCACCGTCAATGTCTCACTGTCTGCAATCACATGGTTATTCGTCACAATCAGCAGTTCCTCGTCTGTCTGGGAAATGATAATTCCCGTTCCGGCGCTCTGAATCTCCTGCTGATAGACTCCTCCGAAAAAGCTCTGTACCTGCTGCACGCTCAGATTTGTGATCGACACCACGGAAGGCATCACACTTTCCACAATTTCAGAAACATCGGTAGTTACCGCCGAAGCTGATTTTTGCGCCGAACTGTTGATTGGCGTACTTTGCTTTGCATCCGTTCCACGTGAACCGGAGTCGTTCAATCCCAGAATCTTATTTCCAATCATGTTTGAGGTAAGAAATGTAGCGCTGGATACCACTCCAAACAAGACTGCCAGCCCGATAATTGCGATCACTTTCGGCAATGCCTTTTTCTGCTTTTTTTCTTTGTGCTCCCGATGCGGATATTCCGGCTGTCCAGAATTCTGATAATTCCTCTGATAATCTTCCTGATTATAATAATTATACTGGTTCTCCATAAAACATCCTTCTTTCGCTTCTTTAGATTTTATAAATTTATCATAAGCAGTCTTTGTGACAAAATTGTGTTCATTTCATTAATAAAAAGTGTACTGCAGATCCTCACTTTTTCATGATTCCCTACGGTACACTTTTTCATGTCTGCTTCCTGACTTCTTTCTACAAGAATGCTTTTACCTTTGTATAAATACTCTCCGCATCCAGTCCGTATTTTTTCACCAGCTCCACTGCCGGGCCGGATTCACCGAAGGTATCATTGATTCCGATTTTCAGAACTTTCGTGGGCGCCTGCTCACACAATACATCGCACACCGCGCTTCCCAGTCCCCCAATAATGGAATGTTCCTCCACGGTCACCACTTTTCCGGTCGCTTTCGCAGCCGCTACAACCAACTCCTCATCCAGCGGTTTGATAGTGTGGATATTGATGACTTTTGCCTCAATGCCTTCCTCTGCAAGCTTTTCAGCGGCCTCCAGGCAGTTCGCAACCGGAAGTCCTGTTGCGATAATCGCCACATCTTTTCCCTCCCGAAGTACCACGCCCTTGCCCAGTTCAAAATGATAATCCGCCTGATCGTTGATCACCGGCACCGCCAGTCTGCCGAAACGCAGATAAACAGGGCCCTGATGCTCATAAGCTGCCTTTACTGCCGCCTTCGCTTCCACATCATCGGATGGATTAATCACGACCATCCCCGGAATGGTACGCATCAGCGCGATATCTTCATTACACTGATGAGAAGCGCCGTCTTCTCCCACGGAGATTCCCGCATGGGTAGCGCCGATCTTTACATTCAACTTCGGATACCCTACGGAATTCCGCACCTGCTCAAACGCACGCCCCGCCGCGAACATGGCAAATGAACTTGCAAAAGGCACCTTCCCGGTCGTGGATAAGCCCGCTGCTACCCCAATCATATTACATTCCGCAATTCCGCAGTCAATATGACGCTCCGGAAACGCCTTCTTAAATACACCTGTCTTCGTCGCCGCCGCCAGATCGGCGTCCAGTACCACAAGGTCCTCATGCTCTTTTCCCAGCTCGGCCAAAGCATTTCCATAGCTTTCTCTCGTCGCAATTTTCTTTTTTTCTGCCATTATGCTTCACCTGCTTTCTCTAAGTCTTTCATCGCCACGGCATACTGCTCGTCATTGGGAGCCGCACCGTGCCATCCGACCTGATTCTCCATAAAGGAAACACCCTTTCCCTTTACGGTTTTGGCAATAATCGCCGTCGGCATCCCCTTGGTCGCACGCGCCTCTTTAAAAGCGGCGTCAATCTGATCAAAGTCATTGCCGTCTATATTAATTACATGGAAATTAAATGCTTCGAATTTCCGATCAATGGGATAGGGCGAATTGACTTCCGTGATCGGTCCGTCAATCTGCAGATTATTGTTATCCACAATCACCACCAGATTATCCAGCTTCCGAAATCCTGCCAGCATGGCGGCTTCCCAGATCTGTCCTTCCTGAATCTCTCCGTCTCCAACCAGAGTATACACCCGGTAATCCGCGCCCGACAGCTTCGCGCCGATTGCCATACCGACCGCCGCGGATACTCCCTGTCCCAGAGAGCCGGAAGACATGTCCACTCCCGGAATATGCTTCATATCCGGATGCCCCTGCAGATAAGAGCCGGTATGACGCAGCGTCGTCAAATCCTCTACCGGGAAAAATCCCCGGTGTGCCAGCGTCGAATATAACCCCGGCGCCGTATGTCCTTTCGATAATACAAACCGGTCGCGATCCGCATTTTTCGGATCCTTCGGATCAATATTCATCTCTTCGAAATACAGATAAGTATAGATATCTGCCGCAGACAGGGAACCGCCCGGATGACCGGACTTCGCGCTATGTACCGCCGTCACGATCCCTTTCCGGATCTCGTTGGCCTGCTTTTTTAATTCTGTCTTGTTCATCCGTGTTCCTCCTATTCTCCAAACACCGCTCTGTAATCTGCCTGGAACTTTTCAATTCCCGCGTCCGTCAGCGGATGATGAATCATCTGCTCAATGACTTTATAAGGAACCGTCGCGATATCCGCACCCGCCAGCGCACAATCCGTCACATGGATGGTGTTGCGTACACTTGCCGCGATAATCTCCGTCTCAATTCCCGCCACTTCAAACATCTGCGCAATCTCTGCGATCAGATCCGTTCCGCGAACCGAGATATCATCCAGTCTTCCTAAAAACGGAGAGACATAGGTTGCGCCCGCTCTTGCCGCAAGCAAAGCCTGATTCGCCGTAAAAATCAGAGTTACATTCGTCTTAATTCCCTCGGAGGAAAGTACCTTGCAGGCTTTCAATCCTTCCGCCGTCATTGGAATCTTTACGACCATATTCGGATGAATCTTTGCAATGGCCCTTCCTTCCTCAATCATGCCTTCCGCATCGACCGTAGTCGCTTTTACTTCCCCGCTGATCGGTCCGTCTACAATCGAAGCAATCTCTGCAATCACTTCCTCAAATACGCGTCCTTCTTTTGCAATCAAAGACGGATTCGTCGTAACGCCGCAGATCACACCCATATCGTTTGCTTTCTTAATATCCTCTACTTTCGCCGTGTCGATAAATAACTTCATACTTTTGCATCCTCCTGAAAATAAACTATCGTAAATGATATTTACTCTTGCTTTTGATTATAGACAACAAAAGAAAAATGGTCAATATATTCCCTCAAAAATCTCTCACTTGTTTATAATCTGTGTTACTATTCACGGTCTGGAAAGCCGCTCATAGCAACGGTTCGGGGCCATATTTAAAGTTTTGCTGCGCAAAAACGCCCCTCACTGCCGTCTCTATTGAATCATGTTCTCACGGAATGCGCAGCTCAGCACATTCCTGAGCCGAGAACGGTAATTAATCTATTCATAATTCCGTTCTTCCTTCCAGCGCGCGCAGCAGAGTCACCTCGTCGATATACTCCAGATCTCCGCCCACCGGCACGCCGCTTGCAATACGGCTGACTTTGATTCCGGCAGGTTTGATCAGTTTGCTGAGATACATGGCGGTCGTCTCCCCCTCCAAACTGGAATTGGTAGCAATGATCACTTCGCTCACATCTCCCTGCAAACGCTCCATTAATTCTTTCAGCCGGATATCTCCCGGACCGACTCCAAGCATGGGCGAGATCGCGCCATGCAGCACATGGTACACACCCTCATACTTTCCCGTCTTTTCATACGCTGCCAGATCCCGCGGCGTCTCTACCACCATAATCGTACTTTGATCCCGGTCCGGATTCTTGCAGATCGGACAGAGTTCCCGATCTGTCAATGTACAGCACTGTGCACAATACTGTACATGATTCCGCGCATCTACAATCGTCTTCGCCAAAAGATCCACCTGTTCCTTCGGCATATTGATCACATGGAACGCCAGCCTCTGCGCCGATTTTGTACCGATCCCCGGCAGACTGGAAAAGGCCTCGATCAACTGGCTGATCTGATTACTATAATATTCCATACTTAGAACATCCCCGGCATGGAACCGCCCAGTCCGCCTGTCAGCTTCGACATCGCGGCGCCGGATTCCTCTTCCACTTTCCGAAGCGCTTCATTGGTTGCCGCCACGATCAAATCTTCCAGCATCTCGATATCATCCGGATCTACCACTTCTTCCTGCAATTTTACCTTCAGCACTTCCCGCTTTCCGGAAACCGTTACCTCCACGGCGCCGCCTCCGGCCGTCGCCGTGAATTCTTTTGTTTCCATCTCCTTTGCCTGTTCTTCCATCTGGCGCTGCATCTTCTGTGCCTGTTTCATTAAATTTGCCATGTTTCCGGGCATTCCGCCGCCTGGGAATCCACCTCTTTTTGCCATGCTCATTCCTCCACAATGATTTTCATATGAATCTTTTTTTCGATATCTATGAAGGTATCCTCAAAAGGACGTCCCTCCTCCATCTGCCGAATTTCCAATTCCACTTTCTTTCCAATCCGCTGTTCAATCAAAGATTCCAGTTCCTTTTTATGATCCTCGCGGCTTACAATTGCCGTGCCCATACTGTCCGGCAGAACAATCAACAGTCGATTCTCTCCGTCCAGGCTCAGCCGCGCCTTTTTCAGATAGGACCGAACGGGCTCCGAGACTCCCTCTGTAATCGAGCGGAAATTTTTCACCACATTTTGTACGTCTTCCGGAATGGCTAACGGAACTTCCCTTTGTCTCTGCTCTCCCACCCCGTCATTCTTTGCCGCGGATGCCGCCGCGCCAAATCCGGCTGAAACATGCTCTCCGCCATACATCCCCTGCGCTCCCGCAGGCGGCATTGCAATCCCCTTCTCTATCTTTTCTTCCACCGCGCGAATCCGCTCCAGCAGGCTGTCTGTCTCCACTTCCATTGCCGGAATGCATAATTTGATCAGAGCAACCTCCAAAAGTACCCTTTTCTGCGTGGCATACCGTAACTGCCCTGACAATTCCGAAAAGATACGAATATACCGAAGCAGCATATCCACCTCTGTCATCTGCGCTTCCTCTTTTAGCTGAACGAGATTCTCTGCCGAAACATCCAGCGCTTCTTCCATTCCGTCCGAAGTCTTCACCAGAAGCAGATTTCGCAAATACCATGTAAAATCCGCGGATAACTGTGGCAGTTCCCGCCCCTGCATCACCAGTTCCTCTACGGTATCCAGTACTTTGGGAATATCCCGGCGAAGAATATCACGCAGAAGCCGGCTGAACACATCCGTATCTACGGCTCCCAGCACTTCCAGTACATGATCATAAGTCAACTTTTGTCCCAGATAGAATGCAATACACTGATCCAGAAGACTCAACGCGTCCCGCATAGATCCGTCCGCTGCCTTCGCAATATAACGAACCGCCTTCTCCTCTGCCTCCACCTGTTCCACCGCCAGCAATTCCTTCATGCGATCGCTGATGGTCTCAACCGTAATCCGTTTAAAATCATAACGCTGGCACCGTGACAGAATCGTAACCGGAATCTTATGGGCTTCCGTCGTCGCCAGAACAAAGATAACATACTCCGGCGGCTCTTCCAAAGTTTTCAGAAGTGCGTTAAATGCGCCTGGTGTCAGCATATGCACCTCATCAATAATGTAGACTTTATACCGCCCCTCCGTAGGCCGGTACGTCACTTCCTCCCGGATCTCCCGAATATTCTCCACTCCATTATTCGACGCGGCGTCAATCTCAATCACATTCATCGATGTACCTGCGGCAATGGTGCGGCACATCGCGCATTCGCCACAGGGGCTTCCCCCTACCGGATGTTCACAATTCACCGCCCGCGCAAAAATCTTCGCCGCAGTTGTCTTTCCTGTCCCGCGGGTTCCGCAAAACAAGTACGCATGTCCGATACGGTTTGCCTTAATCTGATTCTGCAACGTGGTAACAATATGCTCCTGTCCTTTCACGTCCTTAAACTTTGCAGGACGGAACTTTCTGTATAATGCCGTATATGACATGAACTACACCTCTGCTTTTTTTGTTTCCTGTTCTTTTCTTTCTGTCGCATCTTATCCCGATGTTATTTCTTGCCTTTTTTCGTCTCTTTTTTTCTTTTACTTTTCTCTTTTTTTATTTTTTTATTTTTTTCTTTCTTTTCCTCTGGTTCCGCAGAACAGCCCGCACTCGGCGCTTTCGCCGGACACGGTGCGGTCATATCCTCCTGCTGCCCGGGCTCCTGGCTTTCTCCAAAGCTGATGCCGACCATACGCGCTTCCCTGATGAGACTACAGTTGGGATCCACATACTTCAACTTTCCTGCCACTTCTCCCAACGGAACCTTCACAGTCTCTCCGCCCCGCATACCGACCATATATCCATATTCTCCATTCAGAATCAATTCTGCCGCTTTTGCCCCTACCCGGGAGGAGAACACCCGGTCATACGGAACCGGAGAGCCGCCTCTCTGCGTATGTCCCGGAACTGTAATCCGCACTTCTTTTCCTGTCTTGTTCTCAATCTGTTCGGCCAGCTCATAGGCAATAGACGGATACTTTCGGTTTGCCAGTTTTTCTTTATATTCCTTTTTCGACAGCTTCGCATCCTCTTTGGAGATTGCGCCCTCCGCCACTGCCAGAATCGTAAACGACTTTCCTGCTGCGGTCCGTCCCTGAATCACATCCGCAATCACATCAATATCGTATGGAATCTCCGGAAGCAGTACAATATCCGCGCCGCCGGCAATTCCCGCGTGCAGCGTCACATGCCCCACTTTATGTCCCATTACTTCTATAATAAATACGCGACTGTGCGAGGTTGCCGTTGTATGAATCCGGTCAATGGTATCTGTTGCAACATCCACCGCACTCTGGAAGCCAAAGGTCATCTCCGTTCCCCACAGGTCATTATCAATCGTCTTGGGCAGTGTCACCACATTCAATCCTTCTTCACGCAGAAGATTGGCTGTCTTATGTGTTCCGTTTCCACCCAGGACCACAAGGCAGTCCAGACTCAGCTTATGATACGTATGCTTCATAGCCGCCACTTTATCCAGACCATCCTGATCTGGTACGCGCATCAGCTTAAACGGTTGTCTGGAGGTTCCCAGAATGGTGCCGCCCCGCGTCAAAATCCCGGAAAAATCCCTGGAGGTCAGCATCTTAAAATTAGAATAAATCAACCCTTTGTAGCCATCCTGAAATCCGTAAATCTCCACGTCACTCCGCTTGGAACACACTCCCTTTACCACGCCACGCATCGCTGCATTCAATGCCTGGCAGTCTCCGCCACTCGTCAACATCCCGATTCGTAACATCCTACATCTCCTCCTTACCTTTTACGACGTCTTTATTCCGCTGCCGCATTTCATATCCTCTATCTTATCATAAATACAAAAAAAATCCTAGAGTGTGTTTGAAAATTCATCCCTGCAATCTGCCGCCCCACTTCACACCAGATTTTACGCTGAATTTGGTCAATGTAGCCCGCTACGCCTCCCAAATTCGGCGTAAAATCTGATGCAAATTGGAACAACATCTTGCAGAAAGCAATTTTCAAACACACTCTAAAACTTCTTTTCTACCAAAAATCCTTTCTCCTGCAGCACTTGCTCTATGACGTCCAATGTCTCCTCGCTGTCCGCCTCGATTTGATGATAATGATAGTCTGAGGTAATATTTTTCAACGGACTGGACTTTCCGTTTCGAATATCCTGCATAAACTCCAGTACCTGTCTTCTGGAGCGAATCCCCAACTCCGCCTCCATCCGGCCGTATACCCGGTGACGTACCATCACATTCTTCACACATCCCCCCTGATCTACAATGGCACAGAGTTCCTCCTCCATCCGCTCATCCGTATGCCGGACCTTCACCGTCCGGCTCGCCATATGCGGCATATGCAGCACATATCCCCGATGTGTGGAAAGAATTTCATACCCTGCCGCACGAATCAGCGCAATATCCTGCACAATCACCTGACGGCTGACAGCGCAGAGTGCGGACAACGTTCCCCCGGAAACCGGTACCGTACTGCTTTGAATTGTTTCTACGATTTTCTTTCTCCGTTCCGCTCCCGTCATACCGGAAATCCCTTCCTTTCTATCTCTGTCTGCTTCTTTCATCCTTAGATTGCATGTAGGTTTTTCAAAGAAATATCCAGAATCGGAGCCGAGTGCGTCAGAGCCCCGCTGGAAATATAATCCACACCCAGGGAAACCAGATGTCCGATATTTTCTTTGGTCACATTGCCGGAACATTCCGTCTCCGCTCTTCCGTCAATTATCCGGATTGCCTTCTGCATCTCTTCCGTAGACATATTATCCAGCATAATGATATCGGCGCCGGCCTCTACCGCTTCCCGAACCATATCCAGATTTTCTACCTCTACTTCAATCTTTCGGACAAACGGCGCATATTCCTTTGCCATCTGCACGGCCTTTGTCACGCTTCCCGCCGCTCCGATATGATTATCCTTCAAAAGAATTCCGTCGGACAGATTATAGCGGTGATTATATCCGCCGCCCACACGTACCGCATATTTTTCAAAAATACGCATATTGGGTGTCGTCTTTCTGGTATCCAGAAGTTTTGTTCTGCTGCCTTCCAAAAGCGCTGCCACCGAATGCGTATAGGTTGCAATCCCGCTCATCCGCTGCAGATAATTCAACGCCACCCTTTCTCCGGAAAGCAGCGCCCGGATATCCCCGGTTACTTTTCCCATCTGCTGCCCCTTTTTTACCGCATCCCCGTCTTTACAGTAAAATTCTACTTTTACCTGTCCGTCCAGAAGGGTAAATACTCTCTGGAACACTTCCAGACCGGCAATGATTCCATCCTGCTTACAGATCAGATCCACTTCCCCCGCCACAGCCTCTTTCATCACCGAATTGGTGGTCACATCCTCACTGGAAATGTCCTCTCTCAATGCTTCCAACAATAAATGGTCTACCTGCAAAGTCATTGTAATCTCATTCATCTTTTCTTCCTCCTGTCGTTTCTCTATCTTCTGCATCTTTCTTATCTTCTGTATCTTTTCTGTCTTTCACAGCTTTCCTATCTCTCTGCTTCTTTTCTGTCTTCCGCAATTTTTCCGGCGGCACGTTTTGCAAACACCAGGCTCTCCAATAAAGAATTGCTGGCAAGCCGATTTGCCCCATGTACGCCGTTGCAGCTTGTCTCTCCAACGGCAAAAAGCCTCTGCATCGAAGTCTGACTGTCCAAATCCACCCAGATTCCGCCCATAAAATAATGCTGTGCCGGAACCACCGGGATACATTCTTTCGTCAAATCATACCCCTCTTCCAGACAGTGCTCATAAATATGTGGAAAATGCTTTAAAATTATTTCTTTGTCCATATGTTCCATAGACAGCCATACGTGATCGGTTCCGTCTTTCTCCATCTGCTTTCGAATGGCCGCCGTCACCACATCTCTGGGCAGAAGTTCATCCACAAAGCGGTTCCGGTTCTTATCGTACAGCACGGCGCCTTCTCCCCGCACAGATTCCGAGATCAAAAAACGTCTCCCCGGTTTCTTCGAATACAGTGTCGTAGGATGAAACTGCACATAGTCCAGATGTTCCAATCGGATCCCATATTTTTTCGAAAGCTCCAGTGCGTCTCCGGTCAGATGGGGAAAATTCGTTGAATGCCGGTAACGTCCTCCAATCCCCCCGCTGGCAAGCACTGTATACGCCGCACGAATCTCCCTCTGTTCTCCTGAAGCAGACGCCGCACGGATTCCCCGGCAGGCGTCGTTTTCTATCAACAAATCTGTCATCGTCGTGTATACATGCATCGTGATGTTTTTTCGTTTCTTTGCCTGGGATAAAAGTTTACTGGTAATTTCCCTGCCCGTAATATCTTCATGGAATAGAATCCGTGGCCTGGAATGTGCGCCCTCCCGTGTATAAACGAATGATTCTCCCTCCGGATTCTTCTCTGCTTCAGATTCACCGTGCTTCTGCCGTTCAAATTCCACACCGTATCCCACCAGATCCCAAATGATCTCCTGTGAGCTCCGAATCATGACATCCACCGATTCTTTTCGGTTTTCATAGTGCCCTGCTTTCATCGTATCCTCAAAATAACTGTCATAATCTTCCTCATCCCGCAGCACACAGATTCCGCCCTGCGCCAAAAAAGAATCACTGCTCTCCAAATCTGATTTCGAAATCATCACAATCTCCAGATCTTCCGGCAGATTCAGGGCACAGAATAATCCTGCGACTCCTGTTCCTACGATTACAATATCCGCTTCCATGTCTTCATCCTTCTTCGTTCTTTTTATTCGCTATATCCCCTGTCACCAGACAGTACAGTGACTGGTGTACGTAAACACTCACTCTTTCCTGACGTTCCTAAATAAAAGCTTATTTCGCCAGTTCCAGCATCCGTTCCAGCGGTTTCTGCGCCGCTTCACGCAATGCTTCGTTCACCTCCAGCGCCTGTTCCCCTGTTTTTAATACATGCAGAATCTTCTCCAATGTAATTCGTTTCATATCCCGGCATACCGGCTCGGTTTTTGTAAAATAAAATGTCTTACCCGGATTTTCCTGTTCCAGCTTCCACCGGACACCATTTTCTGTACCAATAATAAATTCCCGGCATGCGCTTTCCGCTGCATACCGGATAATCCCCGAAGTGCTTCCTACATAATCGGCCAGTTCCAATACCGCCTTTGGGCACTCCGGATGACACAGAATCTCCGCTTTGGGATGCTGTTCCTTCACGTCCAGAAGTTCCCGCACCTGCATCTTCTCATGAACCGGACAGTAACCGTCATTATATACGAAATGTTTTTCCGGAACCTGCTCTGCCACAAAATGCGCCAGATTTTTGTCCGGAATGAAAAAAATATTCTGATTCGGCAGCGCCCTCACAATCTGAACCGCATTTGCCGAAGTCACGCATACATCCGAATGCCGCTTTAATTCCGCCGTAGAATTGATATAACATACCACCGCCAGATCTTCATATTGTTCCCGCATCCGACGGATCGTCTCCGCATCCGCCATATGCGCCATCGCACAGTCTGCTTCCACATCCGGCATCAACACCTTTTTATCCGGATTCAGGATCTTTGCGCTCTCTCCCATAAAAGACACACCGCAGAATACAATGGTCTGTTCCTTCAATCCTACCGCTACTTTACTCAGATAAAAGGAATCTCCTATGTAATCCGCAATCTCCTGTACCTCCGGATTTACATAATAATGTGCAAGAATCACCGCGTTCTTTTCCTTTTTTAATGCCTGAATTTCTTCGGTTATCGTCATGTTCTCTTCCTCCCGCTTTTCCAAATACACGCTTCTTTGTATTCTCAAATAAACTTCTTCCGTATTGCCATTTCAAAATTCAAGTCATTATATCATAGTTCTTTACATGTGACAAGACACTTCTCCGCGTAAAGCGTTACATTTTACACCCACGCCAGTTATCTAAAACGATTTCACACAAGCCGGTGTGAAATGCAGCGAATTCGGCTCATCTAAAGTTGCTTTTCGGCAAAAATCCAGATTCCTCATAGCGGTTATGGCATACAAAAAGGGGCCGTCCAGCGGATTCCTCCATATGAACCGGCCCTTTCTTTTTATTTGCTACAATAATATTCATAGCCCCTGTTCCTGATTAACGGCCAAAATGAAACATATTCCCTTCAAAAATGAAAATCCTTCCATATCATTTTTTATATATTCCGATTATAAATTGCCCAGTTCTGTTCTCCGTCATCTTCCACCCGGACATGTGCGTAACTCTGAATATATTGTTTAAACTGAGAATATCCATAATCCCGCACTTTAAAATCTCCAAACTTATTCCGGATCCGGTTTCCCAGCGTTCCCAAAGACACCCCCTGCTTCCCTGCACTCTGGATCTGCTGCATAATATATTCCTCCAGCATGTCCTTCCGGCTTTTATCTTCATACAACATTACCGATACTTTGGTTCCATCCTGCTTTAACTTCAACTTGGGAAACGTCTCCAAAAACTTGGACAGCAAACTATACCCATAACGCCGTACATCAAAATCGGGATACAGTTTTACCAGACGGCTTCCCACTTCGCCAAGCCCTGTTTCACGGTCGTCGTTTTGATTTTCCATAATAATACGGACAACCGCCTCCTCAATCTGGCTTTGGGATACCCCTTTCGCACTGCTTGGCTTTGTCTCTCTATTATGAACCGTCGCGGCAGCGGCTTTCTCTTCCTTTTCCATCGTGCTGTCCTCCAACAGCAATTCCAGTACTGTAAAAATATCACAGGCTTTCCGGAAAGGCGCCGGGGTTTTGTCTTCGCCCATACCAATCACTTTTTTCCCGTTCTCCCGCAAACGGCTTGCAAGTTTCGTAAAATCACTGTCACTGGATACCAGACAAAATCCTTCCAATTCGCTGGTATAGAGCATGTCCATCGCATCAATAATCATCGCCGAATCCGTTGCGTTTTTCCCATACGTATAACTAAACTGTTGAATTGGTGTAATCGAATTCTGAAGAAGTTCCTCTTTCCAACTGGAATTATAAGTGCTCGTCCAATCCCCATAAATTCGTTTATAGGTTACATTCCCATACCGGGACAATTCATCCAAAATCGGCTTAATATACTTGGCCGATACGTTATCTGCGTCAATCAAAAGCGCAAATCTCTCTTCCATACTTGATACACCCTTCCATCTAAATCTTTCCACTCAAAGTTGCCATTTTCCAAAATCATATAACTATGAACCGAGCCTGCTTTCGGAATCGAAACGGATCCCGGATTCATATACATAAACGCCCCCTTTTCTTCACACGCCGGTATATGCGTATGCCCGTTTAACAAAATATCTCTCTCTGTAAGCATGGGAAGATTCTGTGGATGAAATACATGTCCATGGGTCGCAAATATCGTTTCTCCATTCAGTTCCAGAAGACAGTACTCTGCCAGAATCGGAAATTCCAGCACCATCTGGTCCACCTCTGTATCACAATTCCCCCGTACACACAACAATTCCTTTTTCATGCCGTTCAGCATAGAGATCACTTCCTTCGGCGCATACTCCTTCGGAAGCTCATTGCGGGGACCATGATACAAAATATCACCTAATAATAATAGTCTATTCGCCTTCTCCCTCTGATATGCCTCCAACATCTTCCGGCAGTAATATGCAGAACCATGTATATCCGAGGCAATCATTAATCTCATACTCCGAAACTCCTTCCTGTTCGCGCCTGTTTTTTACCGGGGACCAAACCGGCCTCTTTATCTTCTTCCTGTTTATTCTACCATACTCTTCCAGCAGTGAACAGAAAAAGTTGAAACAGATTGTAATACCTTTCAGCAAAAAAGATAGAAAAATATCTATTGGTTTGATTTGGGAAATACCAGAATGCATTTCTATCTTCTGCAGAACTGACAGAACTCCAGGCGTAACTCCCCACCCTCTGGGAACAGTATATTGAGCGGCTGTCCGGATACATGGAATCCACCGGAAAGGGATATAAGAACCATGCCGCCACAATCCGGCGCCGGCGAATGCCGATAAAAAGCAAGAAGATTGGCCTGACTTGCCTACATTGTGCGGATTCATTTCAGCGAGACGAGCAGGGAGACCATGAGCGACAAAATCAACCGTACGCTGAAAAATGAGATACGGCAGATGTAAAAAAGCGATAGCGGAAACAGGCCGGGAGTCAGAAATGCGCTGGCTCCCGGCTTGTAAAACCGGAAGGTTTATGATAGTATGGAGATACGAAAGATGATATGAATTTTGAATTGATGGCAAACCGAACACGGTATCTAAAAGAGAACCCAAAAGGAGTGAGCGAAATGTGTAAAATTATGGAGGATATGAGAAGTGAATCTTTAAAAGAAGTCGCTCTTCGTATGTTGGTAGCTGGAAAATATGCTCTGGAAGAAATTGCGAATATTTCTGGACTTCCACTTGATGAAGTGAAAAAACTGAAAGCAGAACGGACCGTATAGTAAAACCGTAGGCCGGGAATCTAAAAACAGGTTCCCGGCCTTATTTTTTTACCCTGAAATGTATATTTTCTGTGAATCTGATTAAAAAGTCGGATCTTTCCGAAGTTAGTTGAAATAAAGCTTTTATCAAATGGTAAAACATGGTATAATAAGCATGAATTTTAAAGCGTTTGCGGGAGCTGATACCATGGATGAATTTATCAAGGAGCTTGATCCAAATCTGGATTATCTGGAGCATAAAATAATTGGGAATGAAGTCATTATTTATGCAGCCTCAAACAGAAAAATATGCAGATGCCCTTATTGCGGCTCTGAATCGGCGCGAATACATAGCCGTTACGAAAAAAGTTTTCAGGATCTTCCAATCATGGGCAAAAAAACAAAAGTCGTTATTGAAAACAGAAAATTCTTCTGCGACAATCCAGACTGTGGATTCACTACTTTTGCAGAGCGTTTCGACTTCCTGGCACAGAAAGGGAAAAAGACAAAACGCCTGATTGAAAAAATCGTGGATGTTTCCCTGAATACAAGCTCCACCACTGCTTCAAGGACGCTGAAAGACGGGATTGCGGATGTTGGCAAAAGCACCATCTGCAGTCTCTTAAAAAAAAGATATGCCAGTTTCTGAGAAAGAAGCCGTTACAAAAGTCTGCATTGACGATTTCGCATTTCGGAAAAGAAAAACCTATGGGACTGTCATGGTAGACATTGACACGCACCGGATCATTGACCTGCTGGCGTCCCGGGAAAGCGCGGACGTAGCGGAATGGCTGAAAAGCTATCCGAATCTTGAAGTTGTATCCAGGGATGGCTCTGTTTCCTATAAAAGCGCCATTGAACAGGCTGGAAGCCATCTGCAGCAGGTCAGTGACCGTTTTCACCTGATGAAGGGGCTTACGGATGCGGCAAAGAAATTTCTGTCACGTCTTCTGGCGGCAAATTTTATTCTCCCAACGGAAGCATCCCATTATGACGGAAAACCTACGGGGGATTACTGGGATAAACCTGTCAAAGAAGACGCGCCTGCCGCTGAGCACAACGCAAATGTTAAAAAGAAAATGAAGACGGTGGAACAAGTACGGGAATTCGGGAAACAGGGATTGAACAAAAGTGAGATTGCAAGGATTGTCGGAATAAACAGGGTGACGGTTGCAAAATACCTGAAGGATGATTTTAACCCTTCCAGCGCTTATTACCATACGACGATCCCCAGTAAAATAAAGCCCTATTCTCAGGAAATAAAAAATATGCTCAGTGAGGGGAAAACTTTCAAGCAGATCAGCGCGGTGATTCGGGAAAGGGGATATGATGGCGCGGATGGAACAATCCGTATGTTTGCCACAAGGGAACGGCGGCTCATGAAGGAAGCTGCCGAACAGGGAGGAAGTGGAGAAAAGATCGAACGGAAGTGGCTGGTCAGCCTTTTGTACCACCCTGTTGATGAGGTTCGTTCCCTCAGCCAGGATCAACTGGACAGGATCATAGAAGAATATCCCATCATAGGGCGTGTTTATGATGCTGTGGCAGGATTCAAAAGGGCACTGTTTGGCAAAAAAGAGGCCGAGCTTGATAAATGGGCAGAAGAAACCGAAGCTCTTGAGATAGATGAACTGGAGAGCTTTATAAACGGAATCAAAAGAGATATTACCGCAGTAAAAAACGCCATTCGTCTTGATTACAATAATGGACTGGCAGAAGGAAGCGTGAACAAGCTGAAAGTTGTCAAAAGGATCATGTATGGCCGCAACAGTTTTGAGTTGCTGAAAGGGAAACTGTTGCGGCTTGAATTAAAACGCAAAATCAACTAACTTC
>CAJTBF010000024.1 GCA_910574195.1 Lachnospiraceae bacterium
ATGACACCGATAGAATATAGAAACTATTTGAAAGATGCTGCATAAAAACTCTGCCAGTCCTCTTTGCGACTGGCAGGTAAAAATTTTTATTTTTTTAACTGTCTACTTGACAGGGAGCGGTTCAAAAACTACACCAATCGGCTATGTAAAAGTTTATTCTGTTTTTATCTGTTCTTATATGATAAGGCTTTCCTTATTCTCTCTATATCCCATTTTTCTGGAAACAACACTGCCATAATATGAAACGCATCCATTAGTCCTGCAATATACGCATGGGTGCCGTATTCAAAATCCTGCTTTTCCCTGCAATCAATAAGATGTTGGCAAACTTCCCTCTGTTCCTCCGTCAAATCAAGCTGGTTAAAGGCATCCTCCGCATATCCCTCATCCTTACTGTCTTTTTGATAACTGGCATCAGCCTGTAACAATTTTAATACGGATTCGTCTTTTAATTTCTCTACTGCTATCTTCACCAGTTCTTTAAATTCCTTATCGCACATCACTTCCTCCTGCCAGTTCTACTCTTAATTTTTTAATAGGTGCATGGATAACCTTAAAAATAAGTTCGTCAACGCAGTCTGTATATCTGCCCTGCTGTATGAGCTGATTCTTCAGCTCCACAAGGCTATGTAGCAAAATGCTCCGCTCCCCACTGTCTACATACAAATGATTTTTCTTTTCTCTCATATATATCACCGTCCTTTTTTGATTTCATTATATAAGCAGATGTCACTATCATCAAATGTACGGGACTATGTAACACCAGAAAAAAGCTCTTTGAACGAGTAACTTTTGCCTTTTTAATTAGCAGGATTTTTAGCACGATTTTTGCTCCGATTAGCAGGAAAGGCATTTTGATTAGCTTGCTAATCATTAGCAAGCTAATCGGTGACGATAATTAACAGTTCAATTTCTTTTTAGTCAAATCTGATTAGCAAAAACCGCTCCTGCTAATCGGACATTGCTACGAGTTCAAATTTATTCGGAAAATGAGAAACGCCGAAAACCTTGAAAAATCAATGTTTTCGGCGATGTTTTCAGCGTCGCTAAGAGGATTTGAACCTCCGACCTACCGCTTAGGAGGCGGTCGCTCTATCCAACTGAGCTATAGCGACATTCAAAAAATCTATATTTAGTTTTACTTGTTACCTTTTCCCTTGTCCTCTCAGGCGAATGTTATAACACTTTCTTAGGAGGCGTGTGCTCTATCCAGCTGAGCTACATGGACATTTATCAAAAATATTAAGTTGTATGCAAGATTTAGACTCGAACCATCTACCGCTTAGGAGGCGGTCGCTCTATCCAACTGAGCTATAGCGACATTTAAAAAATCTATATTTAGTTTTACTTGTTACCTTTTCCCTTGTCCTCTCAGGCGAGTGTTATAACACTTTCTTAGGAGGCAGTCGCTCTATCCTACTGAGCTACAACGACAAACATAAAATTTATATTCTACTTATTCCTTTTGCACTTTCTTATTCTAACATCAGATTTCCTGAAAATCAATATATATTACATTTTAATTTTATATATTCAGAATCTTAAATCTGTATCTTCTCAGAAATTTATTTCCCCCTGAAGCCAAATCGTCCCTTTAAACCTTCTTCCGATTTCAGGTTCTCCAAGCACTTCTTTTTTAGGAACACAAATATCAAACTGTAATTCATTCACATTTAGTTTCATTTGATATAATTTTTCATTTGTAACATAATTTTCTCTTTCTCTTATAGCCAATATTTCCCCCATAATAGAATACATATCACATTCTACGCCATAGGGCATAAAATAAGTATCTACAATCGTAAATATATCTTCGTGCAAAATTCTTCGAGATACTTTGGAATATGTATCAATATCATCCAAAGTTAAAGTTTCTATTGCCGTCGGATCTCCATTTTTCGCTGCATTTAAAAGATTTCTTCGATTGGTAGATGCCTCATTTTCAATTTTTATTTGTTCCTGATTCTTTTTTACAGGAAGCAGGATATTGCCGGATAAAGCCAAACCTGAAAAAGTAACGGAAGTATTTAATCTGGATTCTATACCTAACTGCCGTTCTTTCATATATTCAATTCCATTTTTTAAATAAAATATCAAACTGATTCCAACTTTCGGATCCTCACAAATACCAATATACTGCTCCCTGTCAATTCTTCTTTCCACAAGAACTTCAGAAAATGTAGAAATACCACTGCCATTAAAATAAGGTGTATAATAATCTGCATCAAAATGATCTGTCTGATCTAATTCTCCATACAAAGTAATTCCGATTTCCTGTCCATATTCTTTCTGTAATTCGCAAAAGTCAGCAATTTCATTATATGAGACAACCGTCTGATGAGTAAATTCGTTCTCTACCTGATGTAACAAATCTTTCAATTCCTTTTTTGTATGAATATTACCAAAACCAATTGCCTTTAAATATTGATGCATGATATTCTCCAATTTTTTATTTTTCGGCTATTTTTATTTTTTAGGTACAATTACAGAATTTCCACCCATATATAATCTTAATGCTTCCGGAATTTTTACAGAACCATCCTCCTGAAGATTATTTTCCAAAAATGCAATCAACATTCTGGGCGGAGCAACTACTGTATTATTCAGTGTATGCGCAAAATACTTTCCTTTTTCCCCTTTCACACGAATTCCAAGTCTTCTTGCCTGTGCATCTCCAAGATTGGAACAACTTCCTACCTCAAAATATTTTTTCTGCCTTGGAGACCATGCCTCTACATCAACAGACTTTACTTTTAAATCTGCCAGATCACCGGAACAACATTCTAAAGTACGAACGGGAATATCCAGAGAACGGAATAAATCTACCGTATTCTTCCATAATTTTTCATACCACATACTACTGTCTTCTGGTTTACATACAACTATCATTTCCTGTTTTTCAAATTGATGGATTCTATATACTCCTCTTTCCTCAATTCCATGCGCCCCTTTTTCTTTCCGAAAACATGGAGAATAGCTGGTCAAAGTCTGCGGCAGCTCCTTTTCCGTCAACTGCGTATCAATAAATTTTCCAATCATAGAATGTTCACTGGTTCCAATTAAATATAAGTCTTCCCCTTCAATTTTATACATCATTGCGTCCATTTCCGCAAAACTCATAACTCCGGTCACCACATTGCTTCGGATCATAAAGGGCGGAACACAGTACGTAAATCCCCTGTTAATCATAAAATCTCTTGCATAGGCAATTACTGCTGAATGTAATCTCGCAATATCCCCCATCAAATAATAAAATCCATTTCCGGCAACTTTTCTTGCACTATCCATATCAATTCCATCAAATTTTTCCATAATTTCTGTATGATAAGGAATCTCAAAATCAGGTATGACAGGTTCCCCAAAACGTTCTACTTCCACATTTTCACTGTCATCTTTTCCAATCGGAACGGAAGGATCAATGATATTCGGAATTGTCATCATATTTTTCTTTAATTTCGCTTCTACTTCTTTTTCCTCTATGGTTAAACTTTCTACTCTATTTGCATTTTCTGTAATCTTCTTTTTTAATTCACCTGCTTCCTGCTTTTTTCCCTGGGCCATCATTGCCCCAATTTGTTTCGAAATTTTGTTTTTTTCTGCACGAAGTGCCTCTACTTCCTGCTTAATCTCCCTATTTCTTATATCAAGTTCCAATACTTCATCAACTAATGGCAGCTTTTCATCCTGAAATTTATTTTTTATATTCTGTTTCACAATCTCCGGATTTGTTCTTACAAATTTAATATCTAACATAGCAGCATTCCTCCTCTTTCTACTTGAAATTTTTATTTTAGTTTTAATTTTACATCTTTCAAATCATATGCTTCCTGAAAAATTGCTCTTTCTAATGATTCTTTTTCTTCTTCCGCAAGTTCGATATAACTTTCCCCTTTTACAATTTCTTTAATATACGTATAGCACCCTTCACGACTATGCATAGAATTTAAAATCCATCCATTATTTTCTTCGTCCAGCAGAGTTAACGCAAAACTTAAGTTTCCACCCATTTCCCAGAAAGCATCATATTTTACAATTCCGACTTTTTGATAATTTTTTCTTATTTTTTTTTGAATAGAACGGATATCTTCTGTATTTTTCTTCGCTATTTCTGAAATAGAATCCAACTCTTTAAATTTCAGCAAAATACTGTCTTCCAAATTCTTTCCATCTTTTCCACGCATAAACGAAGAATAATTTGTTTTTAATCGATTATATTTCATATGCACACTAATTACCAAAATCAGCAGCAATATGTCAATCATGAATGACAGGATCATAAAATGTACAGGATCAATATTAAAATTTGAAATAATTCCACTTTCCATTGATCTGTTCCCTCCTTCTATTATTCACTGCATGCATATCACTGAATATCCTGTCAATGTATACTCATAATCAAATCATAAATTCTCTCTAATTCCTCTTCGGAATAATATTCAATTTCTATTTTTCCTTTTCCATTTGCTTTCGCATGAATATTTACTTTAGTTCCTATTACATTCTTTAATTTTTCCTGAATATCGTCGTATACAAACATGTGTTCTATTTTCTTTTTTTCAGTAGCTTTTTTTGGTGTTTTCAGCGACTTTACTAATTTTTCTGTTTCACGAACACTTAATTTTTCATCAAAAATTTTAGATGCCAAAATAAACTGTTGTTCCTCATCCTCAATCGCAAGAAGTGCTCTTGCATGTCCGGTTGATATCATATCATCAATTACCATCTGCTGTACTTTACTACTTAATCTTAATAACCTCATAGAATTTGTTACTGCAGTTCTGCTTTTTGAAACTCTTTCTGCTACTTCATCCTGTTTCAAATGAAATTCTTCCAATAAGCGTTTAAAAGCTACTGCTTCTTCTATCGGATTTAAATTTTCTCTTTGTATATTTTCAATTAAAGAAATTTCTACAATTTCTTGATCTGTATATTCCTTTATTAAAACAGGAACTTCTTTTAATCCGGCAATTTTTGCTGCACGCCATCTTCTCTCTCCTGCTATTATTTCATAATAATCATTTTTCTTCTTTACTAAAAGCGGCTGCAGGATACCAAATTGTTTTATGGAATCGGCAAGTTCTAAAAGAGCATCTTCATCAAATTCTTTTCTTGGTTGATTTCTATTTGGTTCCACTTGATTCAACTTTACCAATATACCGCCTTCCGAAGAATTCATTTCTATATCAGTTCCATCATTTTTTGTTTCTCGTATATTTAATTCTATTTCTTTTTCATTTGAATTTTCCACATAGTTTAATGATTCATTAGAAGTTCTTACATTACTTTTTGTCTCATCTAAAGTTTCTATTTCATTTTTTATTGCTGTCGTTTTTGTATGCTTTGATTCATTTTTAGCAATTCTACTATTTCGATCCGGTATAAGACTATCCAAACCTTTGCCAAGTCCATTCCTTTTTGATGGCATTCCTTAATCCTCCCCTTTACGAATCACTTCTTCTGCTAACTGCATATAACTTTCTGCACCCGCTGATTTAGGATCATACAAATTAATTGGCATTCCATAACTCGGCGCCTCTGCAAGACGTATATTTCTAGGAATGATTGTTTTATAGATATTTTGTTCCAGATTATCTTTCACATTTTCCACTACCTGCAAAGAAAGATTTGTCCTTGCATCATACATTGTGAATACAACTCCTTCTATTTTTAAAGATGCATTAAGACGTTCCTGGACTAACTCGATCGTATGTATCAACTGGCTCAATCCTTCCAACGCATAATACTCACATTGTATTGGCACTAAAATAGAATCAGCAGTTGTCATTGCATTTATTGTCAACATACTTAAAGCAGGAGGACAATCTATAATTACAAAATCATAATTTTCTTTTACTTTTTCCATCTCTGTTTTTATAATAAACTCTTTATTTTCAACCCCGATTAGTTCAATCTCTGCCGCTGAAAGATCTATATTTGAAGGGAGTACGTCAAGATTATCCAGTACACCTTCATAAATGCATTCCTCTATTCCAGCTTCCCCGATAATTAAATCATATACGTTCTTTTCAATATTATCTTTATCAACACCCAAACCACTTGTCATATTTCCTTGTGGGTCCATGTCCAATGCTAATACCTTTTTCCCAAGACCAGCAAGACAGGAAGATAAATTAATGGCAGTTGTTGTTTTTCCAACGCCTCCTTTTTGATTGGCAATTGCAATAATTCTACTCATTTGTAGTACTCCTTTCCTCAAGACTTTTTTATTATAACACTTATTGAAAATATAATCTATACAAAATGTTTCACGTGAAACATTTTTTACAATAAAATAACTGATACTATTTCATATAATAGCGTACCTTATTAAATCCAATGTTTCTATTTATATAAAACAACTTAATCACAAGATGTATGGCTAATTATTGTCTGCATTTATATCTCATAGTTTATTTCTATGCAAACAAAAAATTAGTACAAAACGGACTATTCTTATGGAGCATATTTAGTATAACCTTATCGGACAAAAGCAGTCGTCCGCCAGGGCAGAAATACTTGTCCACATCACCCCACTTTCGCTTCTCAAAAAACGTAACAGACGCTAAACTCGAAAAAAACTCGTTAAGCGCTGACGTTTTTTGAGAGGTTCTGATACGCAAGTATTTCTGCCCTGACTATTTTTTTTCAAAAATGTAAGATGTGTTCCGGTAAGTTATACTAATTGGACTACTAATCTCCAATTATTTATACCCATCCAGGCATGAATTACAGGATGTCCGGATAGGTATAAATAATCAAACTAAAAATTATAAATTATATAAATAATAAAAATATATAGATATTTATAATATAGAAAGCCTGTCACTGATATCTTTTCCATATACTATAACATATAGAAAAATCTCTGCTAGCAGTTCTTCGTAATACTGTAACATACAAAAACTACCATTAACAGTTTTTCCACATATTATAACCTTAAAAAAAAGATTAATGTTTCACGTGAAACATTAGCCTTTTTTATTATTAAACTATCTTTATATTTCCATTTTTATTTGTCAACTTTAATAAATTCAAATAAAATAATTTTGTAAAACAGATTATTTTATCTCTATTATAATTAATTTTATAAAATGATATTGTCAATTTTCTTTTATACCTAATTGAATATTAATAATTTAATTAATAAATTTATCAAACAATGTTAGCTATCCGCTCTTCTCATTGCATATTTATTATAGAATATTTCTCATGTACCCCTTCTTGGACAATAATTATTTTCTATTGTCCACTCATGCGAAGCTTATTTCATATAGGGTATTTAAACAAACATCCTTCATAGACATAATATATTTACTTATATAAAATAAATTGAATACAAAAAATCTAAACAAATATATCTTCTCAAATATAAAATGTCTATTTATGCAAAATAAATTTGATATGAAATATTTAGATAAAAAACATTTTCTTAAATGAATATTAAATACCATCCTTTGGATATTTAATATAGAATATCCTAATAATAATTATTACTTATAACACATTTAAATTGGAATTTTCAAAAAACTATAAATGTTTCACGTGAAACATTTAATAAATGAAATAAAATCATATTTATATAATAGTATTTAATATTAAAATCTCTAATCATAATAAACAAGTATAAGATACAATTAAAAATTATTTAATGTTTCACGTGAAACATTAAATAAAAGGACGACCATGATATAAAAATAAAATAAATTTACACATCTATATTTTTAATTCGGATTTAAAAAAAGAATAAATATTACAATTATTTTATTTTCTATTTTAATTCCAAAAAAACTATAGTATAATATTTCATATAAAATAATTTTCATTCACAATTGAAATATTATAATTGAATTACTCTAGCATAAATTTAAATTCAATTATAAAAACACCTACATATAGAAAGGACTGATTTTTTGAATATTTCTAAAAAAATATGTATATTTACTTTTTTCAGCAGCACTGCTTTAACAGCTATTCATATATATAACAGATTTACACATTATATTTCTACTTCAAATCACTATCTCAATGATGAAAACGGGAATTATTATAATTGGAGATTTGGAAATATATATTATGAAAAAAAGGGGGCTGGTAAACCGATTTTATTAATACATGATCTAAATGTATGTAGTTCTTCCTACGAATGGCATAAAGTTATAAAAACATTATCTGAAACAAATACAGTTTACACTTTAGATCTCTTAGGATGTGGAAATTCTGATAAACCAAATTTAACTTATACAAATTATTTATATGTACAACTTATAACTGACTTTATCAAAAATATAATAAAAGATAAAACTGATATAATCGTTACTGGAGAATCGGCCTCTATTGCTATTATGACTTGTGCAAACGATGATAGTATTATAAATAGAATCTTACTAATCAACCCAATTAACATGGCATCCTTAGCAAAAATACCAGATAAAAATTCAAAATTTTTTCGATTTTTATTATGTACTCCGTTCCTTGGAACGCTCTTATATAATATATCATTTAATAAAAAAACAATTAAAAATTTATTTGTCAGTACCTATTTTTACAATCAACATAAAATAAGTGAAAAAGATATATTTACTTATTTCGAATCTTGCCATAAACAAAATACAAAAGGGAAATTTTTATTTTCCAGTATCATAGGGCTATATACAAACATTAATATATTAGCCGGACTAAAAAAATTAAATAATGATATTTTTATTATCATAGGAAATACAAATCCAGAAAACAAATTATCTGCTGATCAGTATCAAAATCAATTACCCTCTATTGAAATAATAGAAATGGAAGAAGCAAAATTGCTTCCTCACTTAGAAAAGCCAAAAGAATTTATTGAAAAACTAAAACTGCTATTTGAAATAGAATAAAAAAATCCAGCCCTCTTGTATCATAAATAGATCTTCTGGGCTGGATTTATTTTCCATTTTCCACACTAATTTGACTACTAACACCTAATCAGATATACCCACTCGGGCATCCCGTAATTCATGCCCTTCAGGCAGATGGACAGCTACCGCTGTCCGATAAGGTATACCTTATCAGATACGAAGTGTCCGCTCGTGCAAAGCACATCAGATACGGAATGCCCTGTGGTATACTTATAATATTTTTTACTGTAAAAAATTCATTAATATATTATGATTCACTTTTAAATTCAATCAAGAGGTTTTTTTAATGGTATTCCTGCTTTACGAGGATATCTTTTATTCGTAGTTCTTTCCTTTGAAATTGAAATAAATGATCTTTTGATTTCGCTTTCCGGAAGCTGAAATTTTTCTATTTTTTGGATATTTCCTCCCAAAATATGAATTGCATTTTCTGAATGTTTTACTTCTTCATCTATAAGATCGCTTTTATAAGAAATAAATTTTCCTCCGATCTTTACAAATGGAATACAGTATTCACTTAAGACAGAAAGATCAGCAACTGCTCTGGAAACACATAAATCAAAATTTTCTCTATACTTTACATCCTTTGCATAATCCTCTGCCCGTCCATGTTTTGCTTCTATTTGAAATAATCCTAAATCATGGATTACTTCATTTAAAAATAAAATCCTCTTTTGAAGAGAATCCAACAAAATCACCTCTAAATGCGGAAAAACAATTTTCAATGGTAAACCTGGAAAACCGGCCCCTGTACCAACGTCAATTAAAGTATGTACACTCTTTATATTTATCATTTTTACAAGTGACAAACTATCTATAAAATGTTTTTCCTGCACTTCCTTATAATCGACAATCGCAGTTAAATTCATTACTTTATTCCATTTTACTAATAATTCATAATATTGATAAAATTGTTTTTCCTGCTTCTCACTTAAGTGAATATCTAACCTTTCCAATTGTTGAAAAAATTTATTCTTCAAAATATCCTCCTCATCATACTTTATCTTTAAAATCTTTCAAATACACAAGCAAAACGGATATATCAGCAGGAGAAACTCCGGAAATTCTGGAAGCTTGCCCGATTGATGCCGGGCGGATCTCATTTAACTTTTGCTTTGCCTCAATTCGAAGACTTGGAATTTTTTCATAATCAATTTTTTCCGGAATCACTTTATTCTCTAACTTTTTAAATTGTTCCATTTGTTTTTGCTGCCTTCTAATATAACCTTCATATTTTATATTAATATTTACCTGCTCTGCTACATCACAAGGAAGTTTTTCTCTTTCTTTATCAATCGGTGCAAGACATTCATAATTTAATTCCGGCCTCCGAATCAATTCCGCAAGCGTAATGCCGGATAACAAAGGTGTACTTTCATATAATTTCAAAAAAGATTGCACTTCCTCTGAAGTCCCGATATGTGTATGATTCATGCGTTTTATTTCTTTCTGAATCATTTTTTCCTTTTCCAATAATTTTCGATATCGTTCTTCTTCAATCAGGCCAACTTCATATCCTATTTTTGTCAAACGCAAATCCGCATTATCCTGTCTCAAAAGCAAACGATATTCTGCACGAGAAGTCATCATTCGATAAGGCTCATGACTTTCTTTTGTTACAAGATCATCAATTAACACCCCTATATATCCCTGTGACCGATCCAAAATAATTCCGTTTTTTCCCTGCAATTTTCTTGCCGCATTGATTCCTGCCAGTAATCCCTGTGCCGCCGCCTCCTCATATCCGGAACTTCCGTTAAACTGGCCTCCACTAAATAAACCTTCTATATTTTTAAATTCCAAAGTATTCTTCAACTGTCTGGCATCAATGCAGTCATATTCGATTGCATATGCATTTCTTACTATCTTCGCATTTTCCAATCCAGGAACTGTACGATACATCTTATATTGAACATCTTCCGGAAGAGAACTTGACATTCCCCCTACATACATTTCATTTGTATAAATCCCTTCCGGTTCAATAAACACCTGATGTCTGTTTTTATCTGAAAATTTAACTACTTTATCCTCAATTGACGGACAATATCTAGGTCCTGTTCCTTCTATCATTCCAGAAAAAAGAGGAGATCGATCTAAATTTTCCCTTATAATACGATGTGTATTCTCATTCGTATAAGTAAGCCAACAGGAAACTTGATCAATTTGTACATCTCCTGGATTTGTCGTAAAAGAAAAGGGAATAACAAATTCATCTCCCTTTTGTTCTTCCATTTTACTAAAATCAATAGAATCTTTATCAATTCTTGCAGGTGTCCCGGTCTTAAACCGATACATCTTAATTCCAAGATTTTTTAAACTTTCTGTAAGATAATTAGCCGGCTGCAATCCATTCGGTCCTGTGTAAGTGCTTACATCCCCATAGATGCATCTGGCACGAAGATAAGTACCTGTACATAATACAACAGCACGACAACGATAAATTGCTCCCGAATAAGTCTGTACTCCTGTAATCTTTCCATGTTCTGCCAATAAATCCGTAACTTCCATTTGACGAATCTCAAGATTCTTTTGTTTCTGCAAAACCTGCCGCATCGTTCTGCTATAATTTTCCTTATCCGCCTGCGCACGTAAAGAATGTACAGCCGGCCCCTTGGATTTATTCAACATTTTTGATTGAATAAAGGTGCGATCAATCACCTTCCCCATCTCTCCACCTAAAGCATCCACTTCTCTGACAAGATGTCCTTTCGAACTTCCGCCAATATTAGGATTACAGGGCATCATTGCAATACTGTCGATACTAACGGTAAATATAATTGTTCGAAATCCAAGTCTTGCCGCAGCAAGTGCCGCTTCACATCCGGCATGTCCTGCACCAACCACGATAATATCATATATATCCTTATTTTCCCATACAGAATTTGCTGAATATTTCATGAATCAGATCTTCTCCTATCGTTTCTCCTGTAATATTTCCCAACACCTCATATGCATCCATAAGATCAATGGAATAAAAATCTTCCGGCATTTGATGTTCAATACTTTCCAATACATGACTTAAAGAAACATACGCACTATTTAACGCTTCTTTTTGTCTCAAATTTGTAATATATATTTCATCATTAAACGAAATCATCCCTTTAAAGAACATCTGTTTTACAGTCTCTTCAAATTCCGATATTCCCCGCTCCAATTTCACAGAAATATCAATCATTGGAATTTCTTCTATACTATATTCTTTTCTGTTTTGTTCTTCTGAAAAAGCGGAAGAATTTATTCCTTTAAATACTTCTTTGATCTCATTCCTTAATTTTTCTTTTTCTACTAAAACAGATAAATCTGATTTATTTAACAAAATAATACTCTTTTTTCCATAGAGCATTGCTATAATTTTTCTATCATTTTCATCCAGATTCCTGGAAGCATCCACTACATAAATAAGGAGATTTGCATCTTCTGCATATTGTTTTGCACGGTCTACCCCTATCTGCTCCACAATATCATTAGTTTTTCGAATTCCAGCCGTATCAACTACATTCAGACATAAACCATTTATCTGTATCTGTTCCTCAAGAACATCCCGTGTAGTCCCTTCTACATCCGTCACGATTGCTCTTTCACTGCCGGAAAGTAAATTCAAAAGAGAAGATTTCCCTGCATTTGTCTTTCCAAGTATAACGGTTTGTATTCCTTCCTTTAATATTTTCCCATTTTCAGAAGAATCAATTAATTTTTTCAAATCCTCTCTGATCTGCTCCACTACATTCTTTAAAGTATCACCATACCCATCTATTTGAATATGTTCCGGATCATCCAATGCCGTTTCAATATAAGCGGTATGATATAAAATTTCTTTTCTTATATTTTCTATTTTACTTCGGATACTGCCTTTTAGCTGACTTATGGAACTTTTTCTTGCATATTCATTTTTCGAAAAAATTAAATCACTTACAGCTTCCGCCTGCGATAGATCTAATTTTCCATTTAAAAATGCACGCTTTGTAAATTCTCCCGGTTCCGCAGCTCTTGCACCGTTTTTCAATACAGTTTCAAGAACCTTATTTACAACATATATACCACCATGACAATTAATCTCTACTGTATTTTCTCCCGTATAAGTTCCTGGCGCATACATAACTGACACAAGAACCTCATCTATCGTCTCTTTTTCATCTACAATATAACCATGATGAATTGTATGGCTTTCTACTTCCGATAATTTTACTTTCCCTTTAAAAATACGATCAATGATTTTAAAAACTTCCTCGCCACTCATCCGTACAATTCCAATTCCGGAATTAGACATACCGGTAGAAATTGCAGCAATTGTTTCTCTCTTTAACATATCATCACCACTTACAATATATATACCCATCCAGGTATCAAATATAAGATGCCCGGATGGGTATATATTATCTTTTTAATGTTACAACCACTTTTCTATAAGGTTCTTCGCCTTCACTATGTGTAGTTACATAGGGATCTGACTGTAATGCGGAATGAATAATTCTTCTTTCATACGGATTCATAGGTTCTAACGCAACAGGCCTTCTTCCTTTTTTTACCTTATGTGCAATATTTTTAGCCAAATGCCGCAATGTATCTTCTCTTCTTGCACGATAATTTTCCGTATCTAATTTTACCCGTACATAACCTGTCTGATGTTTATTCGCAACCCGATTAGAAAGATACTGTAAAGAATCTAAAGTCTGTCCTCTTTTCCCTATGAGGATTCCCATGTTTTCTCCGGAAAGTTCTACACACAAAATTCCATCTTTATCTACTTCAGAAACAATTTCTACATTCATCCCCATTGCTTTTAATGTATCTTGAAGAAATGCTTCCACAGCCTGTTTTGTCTCTTCCGCTACTTCTACAATTTCCCGCACACGCTTTGTACTTTGCTCACTTTTTATAGAATCTTCTACATCAATATTTTCGTTCAAATTCTTCTTTTCTTCTTTAATTGCTTCCTCCTTCTTTGAATGTAAATCGATAGTTTTTTCAGAAATATTTTCATTTCCTTTTTTTGCTTTTATATCCTGTTTTTTTGTATCCTTTTTTATTTCTTTATTCACTTGTTTCTTATCTAAACTTATTTCTTCTTTCTTAATTTCATTTTTTATTTCCTGAAGAATATCTGTCTCCTCTGCAATTCCCTTCTTTCTTCTTGCCTCAATTACAGCCTGTTTCATACCTATTCCAAGAAAACCGGCACTTCCTTTTTCAATGACTTCATATTCCAATTTATCACTGGTCACACCCAACTGAATTAATGCCTCTGTAATCGCATCGTCTACAGTCTTTGCTGATACTCTGATACTCCCATCCATCTTTGAATCCCACCTTTCTAAATAGAATTACTTTTTCTTCTCTTCCTCTTTACTATGATTGCTATTATTATATCTACTAACCATATTTGCAATATCTGTAAGACTTCCTGGCTTTACATTTTTATTTAAACTTGCTGCTTTTTCCAGCTTTTTTTGTCTCTCTTCTTCACTCATATCAGATTGTCTTGATTTCTTTTCTACACTTTTCGTACTTTTTGTTGCCAATTGTCTGATTTCCTCTGAAGAAGTTCCTCTTTTTTTCTTCTTTTTTGCCGCTTTTTCCTGATTTTCTTTTATCAGATCCTCTGTTGATTTTGTACTCAAATATTTATTAATTGCAATCTGCTGTACACATCTTACCATAGCACTTACTGCCCAATAAAGTCCAAGTCCTGCCGGAAGTGTAAAACCAAAAAATACAGACATCAACGGCATTGTATATGTCATTGACTTCATAGAATTCGCCATCGGATTATCCGGATCTGAAGCCGGCTGTGGTTGAAGCTTCACACTGATAAATTGAGTAAGACCTGCCGTAATTGGAATAATCACTGACAAAATAATCCCACCGATTGCAAAATTGCTTATGGAGGTCATTAACATTGTCATCGGTGTTTCTCCGATATTTATTCCGAGAAAACTATTCAAATGTCCCATTGTCTCTGTCGTGGTCCTTACAATTTCTTCCAGAGAAGGTATTTTTTCTACCAATGTCTGCCACGTAGAGTCCTGAAATTTATATAATACATTCACCAGTGTATCCGCCTGTGAATAATCATATTTACTTGGACTAATCAATACCGGACTTTCTGAACCAATAGCTTCCATAATTTTCTGAAAACCATTCGTTGCCATAATCTTTTCCACGACCGGCATGTATACATTTTTTACTCCTTCTACATAATTCGGAATATTCTGCACAACCGGATAAAGTGCAAACAAAATTGGCATCTGAACGAGCAGTGGAAGACATCCTCCTGTTGGAGTAATTCCATATTTATCATAGATCGCATTCATTTCATCCTGCTGTCTAAGCATAGATGTCTGATCTTTTTTCCCTGCATATTTCTTTGTTACTTTTTGAATTTCCGGCTGCATCACCGCGGACATTCTGGACCACTTCTGTTGCTTAATAATCAGTGGAATCATCAATGTATAAATAATGATCGTAAAGATGATAATGCATACACCAATATTCTGTATGCCAAACAGACCATCCATTACATTATAAATTCCATTCATCAGCTTTCCAAGCAGCCAGGCTACCTGATGAATAACCGGCCAGTCTGCATAACCTGCAGCTAAAATACCATACATTTCTTATCCTCCTTAAGGTACCGGATCATATCCGCCTTTTGCAAATGGATTACATCGAAGAATTCTCCAGATTGTCAATATACCTCCTTTTAATGCACCATACTTTTCAATTGCCTCAATTCCATATTGAGAACATGTAGGTGTATAAATACAACAGGAACCATATTTCAAACCAGATAAATATTTTTGATAGAATCGTATCAATCCTATCATCATCTTCTTCAACTACATCACATCCCCTTTATATATTTTATGAAGCTTTCCCAAATGGATCAATGCACTGTTCATGTCTGCAAATGTACTATTCCTGGCATTGACTCTGACCACAACAATAATGTCATATCCACAGGAGAAATGTTCTTCTTGAAGTCGATAACTTTCTCTGACCAATCTTGTAAGGTGATGTCTCACAACACTGTTCCCCACTTTTTTACTGACAGAAATTCCCAATCGGTTCTTCTTCAAATTATTCTCTTTTTGATACATCACTAAATTCCGATTTGCAAAGGATTTTCCCGATCTATAAACATCTTGAAAATCTTTCTTCTTTTTTAAAGATTCAGAATATAACATAGCCAGCCTCTTCCGTCATTCTATTTTTTATAGAAGAAAAGGCCACAATAAATGCGGCCTAAGCTGATAAACACTTTCTTCCTTTTGCTCTTCTGGCAGCCAAAACTTTTCTTCCGCCTGCTGTTCTCATTCTTGCTCTAAATCCATGTACCTTTGATCTGGATCTCTTTTTCGGCTGAAATGTCATTTTCATTATTCATACACCTCCCTCTAAGTGATATATTCTTATATTCCAATGCTCACAAAAAGCAAACATTTTCTCTTGTTAGTATAGTCAGAAAATCTTTTTAAGTCAAGCTAAACCTTCTATATTTACTATATTTTCGAAAATTTTACAGAGAAGGCCGATATAGATACTTTTTTTCATAGTGTCAAATCATTCTCTGTCTGTACATTTTCTCCTTTCACAACATAAAAATTTATCCCCAAAATGTGGATAACTTGTTGAAAAAGTGTGGAAAAGTATAAAATAATATGTGTATAAAAAATTTTTTCTTCTTCAAAAT
Source organism: Lachnospiraceae bacterium (assembly GCA_910574195.1). GTDB lineage: Bacteria > Bacillota > Clostridia > Lachnospirales > Lachnospiraceae > Schaedlerella. Next base: position 16,582 of record CAJTBF010000024.1, read on the forward strand.
CCATAAAATATCAATGAAAAATCATTGTGAATATTATGAACTTAGGTTATACACATCATTTTCATTGCTTCTGACTCCTTTTTGATGTAAAATAAGAAAGAGTATAAAATGAGTAAGGCATTTCAGTTGAGGCATTTATCATACCTTTATTTTTTTGATGCCTGATTCTCTATTTTTCTCTATTCTATTGATTAGGAGTTACGATTGATGAACATTGTAGAAGAAAATTGGGAAAAAATCCTTCATAAAATGAAATCCGAATATTGCTCATCAAATATTGCTTATAATACGTGGATTGCTCCGCTTACCGTATATGAGATTACAGATGATACCGTTTATATTCTGGTAAAACTAAAAGCAAGTCTGGAACATATCGAAGAAAAATATATGCTCCCTTTTAGAGTTTGTATCGGAGAAGTAACGGGATATGAATATGAAGTTGCATTTGTCACAGAAGATCATGCGGTGATACATGCAAAAAAAGAAGCTACTATAAAAAAACAAAAAAATAATGCTCTCCTGGAATCTGCAAATCTGAATTCCAAGTATACTTTTGATACCTTTGTTGTAGGCAGTAATAACAGCTTTGCACATGCAGCTTCCCTTGCAGTTGCCGAATCTCCGGGAGATACTTATAATCCGCTTTTTATTTATGGAGGTGTAGGACTGGGAAAAACTCATCTTATGCATTCTGTGGCACATTATATATTAGAAAAAGATCCTACAAAAAAGGTTCTTTACGTTACAAGTGAAACTTTTACAAATGAATTGATCGACGCACTAAAAATTGGTAAAAATGGTAATGAACTGGCAATGACTACTTTTCGTGAAAAATATCGAAATAATGATGTCCTCCTAATCGATGATATCCAATTCATTATAGGAAAGGAAAGTACACAAGAAGAATTTTTTCATACATTTAATCATCTCCATGTTTCCGGAAAACAAATCATCATCTCCAGCGACAAACCTCCAAAAGATATTGAAACCTTGGAAGCCCGCCTGAGAACACGGTTTGAATGGGGATTGATTGCAGATATTTCCTCACCGGATTATGAGACAAGAATGGCAATTTTAAGAAAAAAAGAAGAATTGGACGGCCTGGAACGTTATCATATTCCCGACGATGTCATGCAGTATATTGCAAATAATATCAAATCCAATATACGAGAATTGGAAGGTTCTTTGAATAAATTGATTGCCCTTTCCAACCTGGAAAAAAAGCCGATTGATATTCCGCTTGCAGCAGAAGCTCTAAAAGATATGATTTCACCCGATAATATCCGTGAAATTACACCAGAATTAATCATTGATGTTGTCTCTGATCATTTTAATATTCCGGTTCATGAATTAAAAGGAAAGAAAAGAAATTCCGAGATTGTTCTTCCAAGACAGATCGTCATGTATCTTTGCCGCAATATGACAGATACACCATTAAAAGCAATTGGGGTACTGCTTGGCGGAAAAGATCATGCCTCCATCAGCCACGGAGTAAAAAAAATAACTGCCGATATCCAGACAGATGAAGCGCTGAACAATACTGTAAGTATTATTATGAAAAAACTGAATCCTTTATAACTATATGTTTAAAAAGTAATTGATTACACCTTTTAAAAGATATGAAAACCATATTGTGAATAACTTTATGAATAAGTTGTGAAATCAATGTGGATAGTACAGTTGAGAATGAAAACATAATATAACTCCATTTTATTTATCTTCATTCTCTTCCCTGTCTTTCCTTTGTTTTTTAACATACTTATTCAAATAGATAAGCATTGATTCCATAAAAGGTTTCGGTACTTTTCAACATATTCACACCTCCTAATAAGACGGAGAATAAAAATATTTTTATACTATACCTAAAAAGATGTGTGGGAAAATTTATTTCAACCACAACATGTGAAAGGAGATTTTAACATGAAAATTGTATGTAGCAGAAATAATCTTGCAAAAGGAGTCAGTATTGTATCAAAAGCAGTCCCATCAAAAACGACGATGCCCATTCTGGAATGTATTCTGATTGATGCGTCCCTTGACGTGATTAAATTGACAGCGAACGATATGGAACTTGGAATTGAGACAACGATTGAAGGTGAAATTATTGAGCATGGAATTCTTGCATTAAATGCAAAGATTTTTTCAGAAATCGTGAGAAAACTTCCGGATAATGATGTTGTGATTGAAACCGATTCAAATGATCAGACTATGATTGTTTGTGAAAAATCAAAGTTTCATATTGCCGCACAATCGGGAGAAGATTTCTCTTATTTGCCTGTAATTGAAAAAGAAGATTCTATTTCTGTTTCTGAATTTACGTTGAAGGAGGCAATTCGACAAACCATTTTCTCTATCGCAGATAATGATTCTAATAAAATGATGACAGGAGAGTTATTTGAAATTACAGAAGGACAATTACGGGTTGTATCTTTAGATGGCCATAGAATTTCGATTCGAAAGATTGAATTAAAGGACTCTTATACTTCCAGAAAAGTAATTGTTCCCGGAAAAACATTGCAGGAAATTAATAAAATTATAGGAGGGGAAGCAGAGAAGGAAGTAGAGATTTCTTTTACAAAAAATCATATTGTGTTCGAATTTGATAAAACGGTTGTTGTTTCCCGTCTAATTGAAGGAGATTATTTCAAGATTGATCAAATGCTTTCCAGTGATTATGAGACAAAAGTGACGATTCATAAACGAGAATTGTTAGATTGCATTGATCGTGCCACACTGCTGATCAAAGAAGGAGATAAAAAACCAATTATTATCAGCATTGAAGAGGAAGTAATGCAATTAAAGATTAAGTCTCAGATTGGTTCTATGGATGAAGAGATTATGATTGAAAGGGAAGGAAAAGATCTGTTAATTGGATTTAATCCTAAATTTTTGATTGATGCTTTACGCGCAATTGATGATGAAGAAGTTGATCTTTACTTTATGAATGCAAAAGCTCCCTGTTTTATAAAAGATGAACAGCAGTCTTATATTTATCTCATTCTTCCTGTTAATTTTAATGCGGTGGGATAAGTTTGTTGGTATGGATCAGATTTTGATATAGGAAATACTTTTTATAAGCCGTAAATTCCACATACAATTTTCTTCTGTAAGAATTGTATGTGGAATTTATGTAAAGATGTGAGAGGAAAATATGGAAATTATAAAAATTCGAGATACAGATGATTTTATAAAATTAGGACAGGCTTTAAAAGTGGTTGGTTTGGTAGAATCCGGCGTAGAAGCAAAACAGGTTATTCAGGATGGAAAAGTAAGGGTAAACGGAGAAATAGATTTTAGAAGAGGAAGAAAACTCTATCATGGGGATATTGTTTTATATAATCAAACAGAAATAAAAATAATAAAAAGTTGAAATTGTAATAAAAAAATTGAAAATTTATTTAAAACAGTGTAAAATAAGAGTATTGAGGTAATTTAGCAGCTTTTATTACTTCATTGGAATGAAAAAGTATATAAGTGATAAAGTGAATTATTGTAACAAAAGTAATCTGGAGACGATATGGTTATCAAATCTTTGAAACTTAAAAATTATAGAAATTATGATTTTCTGGATTTGAACTTTGATACAAAGACAAATATTCTCTATGGTGATAACGCGCAGGGAAAGACAAACGTTCTGGAGGCTTTATATTTATCAGGAACCACAAAGTCACATAGAGGAACAAAAGACAAAGATTTGATTCAATTTGAGCATGAGGAGTCTCATATCGAGACGGCGATTGAAAAACGAGGAATTGAATATCAGATTGATATACATTTGAAAAAAAATAGTCCAAAGGGGATTGCCGTAAATAAGATACCAATTCGAAAAGCAGGTGAATTGTTCGGAATCATTCATTTTGTGTTTTTTTCTCCTGAGGATTTGAATATTATCAAGGAAGGACCGGCAGGAAGAAGAAAATTTATTGATCTTGAGTTGTCACAGCTTGATAAAGTATATCTAAGTAATCTTTCTAATTATAATCGTATCATTAATCAAAGAAATTCCTTGTTAAAAGAAATTGTTTTTCATGAAAATTTGTTGGAAACGTTGGATATCTGGGATATGCAGCTTGTTGAATATGGAACAAAAATAATAGAAAGCAGAAAAAAATTTGTGTCTCAGATAAATCAGATTATTTCAGAGATCCATTTAAAGTTGACCGGGGGAAAGGAAAAGATTCAGATTTCCTATGAGACAGTTACAGGGGACTTGTCTTTGGCTCATGCATTAAAAAAATACAGAGACAGAGATTTAAAATTAAAAAGTACATCCGTAGGACCACATAGAGATGATCTGGAATTTAAAACAGGAAATTTAGATATTCGAAGATTTGGTTCGCAAGGACAGCAAAGGACCGCTGCTTTATCTTTAAAATTATCGGAAATTGAATTGGTAAGAAAGATCATAGGGGATACTCCTGTACTTTTATTAGATGATGTTTTGTCTGAATTGGATAAAAACAGGCAAAACTATTTATTGGACAGTATTCATGATATACAGACAATAATTACATGTACGGGACTGGATGAATTTATAAATCATAGATTTTCTATTAATAAAGTATTTTATGTAAAAAATGGAAGTGTAAGGAAAAGAAATTAGTATTACGTTTAAAAATGATCCAATGTAATTATTTAAAATGTAATATTGAAATCAGAAGATTAGGAGGTTGTTGAATGGGCGCAGCAGGTACAGAATTTGACAATGAATATGATGCAGATCAGATACAGATATTGGAAGGATTGGAAGCAGTAAGAAAAAGACCGGGAATGTATATTGGAAGTACTTCTCTGCGGGGACTTCATCATCTTGTATATGAAATTGTAGATAATTCTGTAGATGAAGCGCTTGCAGGATGCTGTGATATGATTCAGATTATGATTCATAAAGGAAATTCTGTTACTGTAATAGATAATGGAAGAGGGATTCCTGTTGGAATTAATCATAAATCTGGTCTTCCGGCAGTAGAAGTGGTATTTACGGTACTTCATGCAGGCGGAAAGTTTGGAGGAGGAGGATACAAGGTATCCGGAGGACTTCATGGCGTGGGAGCATCTGTTGTAAATGCTCTTTCCGAATGGCTGGAGGTAGAAATTTTTCATGAGGGTCATATTTATAAGCAGCGTTATGAACGTGGAAAAGTGGTAGATCGTTTAAGGGTTATAGGGGATTGTGATTCGGAGAAATCAGGAACCAAAGTTACTTTTTTACCGGATAAAGAAATTTTTGAAGAGACAGTGTTTGATTATGATACATTAAAACAGCGTTTTCGTGAGATGGCATTTCTCACAAAAGGATTAAAGATTGTTCTGCTGGATGAAAGAGAAGAAGAAATAAAAGAAAAAAGTTTTCATTATGAAGGTGGAATTAAAGAATTTGTTACGTATTTGAATAGAAGTAAAAATGCATTATATGAACAAATTATTTATTGCGAGGGAGAAAAGGATCATGTATATGTAGAAGTTGCAATGCAGCACAACGATTCTTATAGCGATAATACGTATGGATTTGTGAATAATATTACGACGCCGGAAGGTGGAACGCATGTTGTTGGATTTCGAAATGCCTTAACAAAAACATTTAATGATTATGCAAGAAAAAATAAATTATTAAAAGACAGTGAGCCAAATTTATCTGGAGAAGATATCAGAGAAGGCTTAACTGCAATTATTAGTGTTAAAATAGAAGACCCGCAATTTGAAGGACAGACAAAGCAAAAATTAGGAAACAGTGAAGCGAGAGGCGCTGTGGATAATATTGTCAGTAATCAATTGGCAATTTTTCTGGAACAGAATCCAAATGTGGCAAAGCTAATTGTGGAAAAATCTGTGATGGCGCAGCGCGCCAGGGAAGCGGCAAGGAAGGCAAGAGATCTTACGAGAAGGAAGTCTGCATTAGAAGGAATGTCTCTTCCGGGAAAACTGGCAGATTGTTCCGATAAAGATCCGGTAAATTGTGAGATTTATATTGTAGAGGGTGATTCTGCGGGAGGTTCTGCAAAAACGGCAAGGGATCGTGCAACGCAGGCAATTCTTCCGCTTCGTGGCAAAATTTTAAATGTAGAGAAAGCAAGGCTTGATAAAATATATGCTAATGCGGAAATTAAAGCAATGATTACTGCATTTGGTACGGGAATTCACGAGGATTTCGATATCAGTAAATTAAGATATCATAAAATTATTATTATGACGGATGCCGATGTAGACGGCGCTCACATCAGTACATTATTATTAACATTTTTATATCGCTTTATGCCGGAATTAATTAAACAGGGGTATGTATATTTGGCTCAACCACCTCTTTATAAATTGGAAAAAAATAAAAAAATCTGGTATGCATATAACGATGAAGAATTGAATGAGATTCTGTCAGAAGTGGGAAGAGATAATAATAATAAAATACAGCGTTATAAAGGTCTTGGGGAGATGGATGCAGAGCAATTATGGGATACGACGATGGATCCGGAACATCGGGTTTTGCTAAAAGTTACAATGGATGAGGAGACATCTTCTGAACTGGATCTGACGTTTACGACCCTGATGGGAGATAAAGTAGAACCGAGACGTGAATTTATAGAAGAAAATGCAAGGTTTGTTAAGAATCTTGATATATGATATTGTAAAATAATGAATGAAAAGATAGTTTAACATGAGATCAGATAGTCAGGTGGCATAAAAAGGAGAGAATATGAAAGATAATATTTTTGACAAAGTTCATGAAGTTGATTTAAAGAAGACAATGGAAACTTCTTATATCGACTATGCCATGAGTGTCATAGCTGCCCGTGCGCTTCCGGATGTAAGAGATGGATTAAAGCCGGTGCAGAGAAGAATTTTATATTCTATGATCGAATTAAATAATGGTCCGGATAAGCCGCATCGTAAATGTGCACGTATCGTCGGTGATACAATGGGAAAATATCACCCTCATGGTGACAGTTCCATTTATGGTGCTTTGGTAAATCTTGCGCAGGAATGGTCTACCAGATATCCTCTGGTAGACGGACATGGGAATTTTGGCTCTGTGGACGGTGACGGTGCTGCAGCAATGCGGTATACGGAAGCGCGTTTGAGTAAAATTTCCATGGAAATGACAGCAGATATCGGAAAAGATACGGTAGACTTTGCTCCAAACTTTGATGAAACGGAAAAAGAACCTGTTGTTCTTCCGTCCAGATTTCCTAATCTTCTGGTAAATGGGACAAACGGAATTGCAGTGGGAATGGCTACCAATATTCCACCTCATAATTTGAAAGAGATTATCTCCGCGGTAGTAAAGATTATAGATGATCAAATTGATGAAAATGGAGAGACTTCTTTGGAAGATATTATGGATATTGTAAAAGGTCCGGATTTTCCAACGGGGGCAGAAATTCTTGGAACTAAGGGAATAGAGGAGTCTTATCGTACCGGCCGTGGAAAAATTCGTGTGCGTGCCGTTACGAATATTGAACCAATGCAGAATGGAAAAAACAGAATTATTGTAACGGAACTTCCATTCATGGTGAATAAAGCAAGATTAATTGAAAAGATTGCAGAACTGGTAAGAGATAAAAAAATAGATGGAATTACAGATTTAAGTGATCAATCTAACAGAGAAGGAATGAGAATCTGTATTGAATTACGAAGAGATGTAAATCCGAATATTATTTTAAATCAACTCTATAAGCATACGCAGCTTCAGGATACATTTGGAGTAATTATGCTTGCTTTGGTGAATAATCAGCCGAAAGTTATGAATCTTCTTGAAATGTTGAATCATTATTTGAAACATCAGGAAGAAGTTGTAACGAGAAGAACAAAATATGAATTAAATAAAGCACAGGAACGTGCACATCTTTTAGAAGGATTATTAATTGCTCTGGATCATATTGATGAAGTGATTCAGATTATTCGTGGTTCCAGAAGTGTACAGATTGCGAAAGAAGAGCTGATCAAGCGGTTTGATTTGACAGATGTACAGGCACAAGCAATTGTAGATATGCGTCTTCGTGCTTTGACAGGTTTGGAACGGGAAAAACTGGAAGCAGAATATGCAGAATTGATGAAAAAAATTGAAGAATTAAAAGCAATTCTTGCAGACAGAAAATTATTACTTGGTGTGATTAAAAAGGAAATCCTTTTGATCTCAGAAAAATATGGGGATGAACGTCGGACCAGCATTGGATACGATGAATATGATATCTCTATGGAGGATATGATTCCGAAACAGGATGTGGTTATTACGATGACAAGGCTGGGATATATTAAGCGTATGACCACAGATAATTTCAAAAATCAGAATCGAGGCGGAAAAGGCATCAAGGGAATGCAGAAACTGGATGAAGATTATATTCAGGAACTGTTTATTACATCTACGCATAATTATATTATGTTCTTTACAAATACGGGACGTGTTTACCGTATGAAAGCATATGAGATCCCGGAGGCAGGAAGAACTTCAAGAGGAACTGCAATTATCAATCTTTTACAATTGATGCCGGAAGAAAAAATTACAGCGATGATCCCCGTTAAAATTTATGATGATAATCAATACCTGTTTATGGCAACAGAGCAGGGACTTGTGAAGAAAACACCGCTTAGAGAATATTCCAATGTACGGAAAAAAGGTCTGGCGGCAATTACTTTACGGGAAGATGATAATTTGATCGAAGTAAAAATCACGGATAATGAAAAGGATATTCTGCTTGTTACAAAATATGGACAATGTATTCGTTTTGATGAAAAAGATGTACGTTCCACAGGAAGAACTTCTATGGGAGTCAGAGGGATTAATCTGGTAGATCGAGATACTGTGATTGGGATGCAGGTTCATACACAGGGAGAATGTATGTTGGTCGTATCGGAAAATGGAATTGGAAAACGTACCGCAATGGGTGAATTTACATGTCAGAATCGCGGTGGTAAAGGTGTAAAATGTTATAAGATTACAGATAAGACAGGCAATGTAATCGGAATGAAAGCCGTGAATGAAGATGATGAGATTATGATGATCAATAGCGAAGGAATTATCATCCGAATGTCCTGTGCAGATATTTCAAAATTAGGTAGAATTACTTCAGGTGTAAAATTGATTCATCTTGGTGAAAAAGAAAAAGTAGTCAGTCTGGCAAAAGTAAGAAAAGCATCTGCAGAAATAGACGGAGAGGAAATAGAAATAGACGAATCCGTTGATGAAATAAAAGAAGAATAAAGTTGTTCCTTATGATACATCCTTTTGAGCATATTGCAATCTATGCTTCTGTCGGAGCAAACGGATACTTTGCGTCCAATAAGGAATAAGGCAGGAAAAAGATATCGTAAAAAGGGATCAAAGAATCCAGCTTTTTCTGAAGAAAAGCCTTCGAATTAAGTTGGATTCTATTACATTAGCAGTTTGTTTGCTTGAAGGGCATTCAATGTGGGATGATTTTGGAGTATGCTTTGTTGGACAAAAAGCAATCGTCCGCCAGGACAGAAATATTTGTCCACATCACCCCGCTTTTGCTTCGCAAAAAATGTAACAGACGCTAAACTCGGAAAAACCTCGTTAAGCGCTGACGTTTTTTGAGAGGTTCTTTAGGACAAATATTTCTGCCCTGGTTATTTTTTCGCAAAAATGTAAGATATGTTTCGGTAAATTATATCCATTCGGGCATCCCATAATTCATGTCCCATTAGGACGATCGTACAGCTAACACTGTTCAACAAAACATACCTAATTGGACAGTAAGAACAGGGAGGATATATGATTCGTACAATAGATGTAAAAGAAATAACAAAAAATATCAAGGAGATGTGTATAAAGGCAAATTATGTTCTTTCTTCTGATATGAATGCAGCTATGAAATCTGCGGAAAAAAAAGAAAAGTCTCCATTGGGAAAACAGATTTTAGGACAACTTCAGGAAAATTTAAAAATTGCAGAAGAAGAAATGATTCCGATTTGCCAGGATACAGGAATGGCAGTTGTGTTTTTAGAAATAGGTCAGGATGTACATTTGCAGGGAGGGATCCTGGAGGATGCGGTGAATGAAGGGGTAAGACAGGGATATGTGGAAGGATTTTTAAGAAAATCGGTAGTAAAAGATCCTCTTATTCGTAAAAATACAAATGACAATACGCCGGCAGTAATTCATACTAAAATCGGAAAAGGGAACAAAGTAAAAATAAAAGTAGCTCCGAAAGGTTTTGGCAGTGAAAATATGAGTCGTGTTTTTATGTTAAAACCGGCGGAGGGCATAGAAGGAGTAAAAAAGGCAATATTGACAACGGTAAAAGATGCGGGACCAAATGCATGTCCGCCTATGGTGATTGGAGTTGGAATAGGAGGAACATTTGAAAAATGTGCACTTATGGCAAAGGAAGCTTTAACTCGTGAAGTAGGGAATCATTCTGAAATTCCTTATGTAAGAGAATTAGAGGAAGAAATGCTGATGAAAATCAACAATCTTGGAATAGGTCCCGGAGGGCTTGGCGGTACAACAACAGCTTTGGCAGTAAATATTCTTACATATCCGACTCATATCGCAGGGCTGCCGGTTGGAATCAATATTTGTTGTCATGTAAACAGACATGTAATAAGAGAATTATAATAAAGAAAAAAGAAATAAAAAAATATACTTCATTATAGAATGTAGGGGATATTGATTTTATGGAAAAATATATTACATCACCAATAGAAAAAGATTGTGTAAAAGACTTAAAAGCTGGTGATTATGTATATATTACGGGTATCATTTATACGGCAAGAGATGCGGCGCATCAAAGAATGTATGATACATTACAAAAAAAAGGAGTGCTTCCTGTTGACTGGAGAGGACAAATTATCTATTATATGGGTCCTTCCCCGGCAAGAGAAGGGCGTCCAATTGGTTCGGCGGGTCCCACAACAGCAAGTAGGATGGACAAATATACGCCGCAATTGTTGGATATGGGACTAGGTGCGATGATCGGGAAAGGAAAAAGAAATCAGGAAGTTATTGAAGCAATCATTAGAAATCATTCTGTTTACTTTGCAGCAATCGGAGGGGCCGGAGCATTGCTTTCAAAATGTATTACGAATTCAGAGGTGGTGGCTTATGATGATCTTGGAACGGAAGCAATTAGAAAACTTACAGTTGAGAATTTTCCGGTAATTGTAGTAATTGACAGTGAAGGAAACAATCTTTATGAAACAATAGTAAAAGAGTATTGTACCTCTTTGTAAAATTGTTATCCGTATTCTTTAAAATATTCTATTTGTAGGAATGTGCGTGCGTTTTGCGAGGATAAAAGATGAGACGTATTATTATGATGGTAATCAGAAACATTTTTTTGGTTCCGATTATGTGGTTTAAATTGTGTTATCATGCTTCTCATGTAGATAAATATACAGAAGAGCAACATTATAAAATATTGAAGTTTATTGATCATAGAGCAAATAAAGGTGGAAATGTCCATATAAAAGCATATGGTCTTGATAATATTCCAAAGGAAAATGGATTTATGTTTTTTCCGAACCATCAAGGGCTATATGATGTTCTTGCAATTATGGAAGTATGTCCGGTTCCTTTTTCAGTAGTGGCGAAAAAAGAAGTGGCGGAAATTCCTTTTCTGAAACAGGTTTTTGCGTGTATGAGAGCATATATGTTAGACCGGGATGATGTACGTCAGGCATTACAGATTATAATAAATGTAGCAAATGAAGTAAAAAGTGGAAGAAATTATTTGATATTTGCAGAAGGAACTCGTTCTAAAAACGGGAATCATATAGGAGAATTTAAAGGGGGAAGTTTTAAATCTGCAACGAAAGCAAAGTGTCCCATTATTCCGGTTGCACTGATTGATTCTTTTAAACCTTTTGATACGAAATCTTTGAAGCAAGTAACAGTGCAGGTCCACTTTTTGGAACCGTTATATTATGAAGATTATAAGGAAATGAAGACAGTGGAAATTGCGAATCTGGTACATGATAGAATCCAGAATACAATTGATCAATACTGTAATGAAAATAAAAAAGAGAAAATGCGGTAAAAATGTCATTTTTATTTGAAATAATGAAATACTAAAGTAAAAAATAGAGAAAAATGCAGGATATCTTGCAAAAATAATAAAAAGAGTTTTATGTGCAATAAAATATGATAGGTTTTGGTGGGTTTTTGTAACAGTTCAGCCAGGACTTTGCACTTGCTGCAAAGTCCGTAGGAACGCATCACAGTTGGAATAGAATTCGGCTTCTTTGCCATAAGGCAAACTTTAATAGGCCGGATTCCTTAACTATGAGGCAATAAGCTGAATAGTTCTGAATTTTTAAAATAAATATAGGATTTTACGTTGACATATGGAAATTGATTTAGTATAATAATTCATGCGTTGTTATGATGCAATAAACAATTGTATAAAATTTTATTAAGAATATTGTTTTTAATTAAGAAGTAATTCAGAATTTTGGAGAAATACTCAAGAGGCTGAAGAGGCGCCCCTGCTAAGGGTGTAGGTCGGGTGACCGGCGCGAGGGTTCAAATCCCTCTTTCTCCGTTTATATTCAACCAGAAAACTACTGAGCAATGTCCAGTAGTTTTTGCATATAAAACATTTTTTGTGGTTGAATATTTTATAAGATACTAGATATAGTATCGTTTTCTGTATTTGGAAAAAAGAGTAAAAAAAATAAAAAAAACTCTTGACAGAAATACAGAAGAAATGATATTATGTCTAAGCTGACTCGAGAGAGGCAGCGCCGAACCTTGATAATTAAACAATAGACAACAATCCTTGAAAATTTCTTAAGAGAATGAATTCAGAACAAAGAAGCATCAAAGAGATGCACCCCTCGTTCTGGTAAGAGAGGACGAGAGAGAGTAAAAAGGGATAGATTAGCTAGCAGAATAATCTTGAACGGAAACAAACTATCAACGAGAGTTTGATCCTGGCTCAGGATGAACGCTGGCGGCGTGCTTAACACATGCAAGTCGAGCGAAGCACTGTAATTGGAAGCCTACGGGAAGAAGAATATAGTGACTGAGCGGCGGACGGGTGAGTAACGCGTGGGCAACCTGCCTTGCACAGGGGGATAACAGTTAGAAATGACTGCTAATACCGCATAAGACCACAGCCCCGCATGGGGCGGAGGTAAAAACCGAGGTGGTGCAAGATGGGCCCGCGTCTGATTAGGCAGTTGGTGGGGTAAGGGCCCACCAAACCGACGATCAGTAGCCGACCTGAGAGGGCGACCGGCCACATTGGGACTGAGACACGGCCCAAACTCCTACGGGAGGCAGCAGTGGGGAATATTGCACAATGGGGGAAACCCTGATGCAGCGACGCCGCGTGAGTGAGGAAGTATTTCGGTATGTAAAGCTCTATCAGCAGGGAAGAAAATGACGGTACCTGACTAAGAAGCCCCGGCTAACTACGTGCCAGCAGCCGCGGTAATACGTAGGGGGCAAGCGTTATCCGGATTTACTGGGTGTAAAGGGAGCGTAGACGGAATAGCAAGTCTGATGTGAAAACCCGGGGCTCAACTCCGGGAGTGCATTGGAAACTGTTGATCTAGAGTGTCGGAGAGGCAAGCGGAATTCCTAGTGTAGCGGTGAAATGCGTAGATATTAGGAGGAACACCAGTGGCGAAGGCGGCTTGCTGGACGATGACTGACGTTGAGGCTCGAAAGCGTGGGGAGCAAACAGGATTAGATACCCTGGTAGTCCACGCCGTAAACGATGACTACTAGGTGTCGGGGGGCGAAGCCGTCCGGTGCCGCAGCCAACGCAATAAGTAGTCCACCTGGGGAGTACGTTCGCAAGAATGAAACTCAAAGGAATTGACGGGGACCCGCACAAGCGGTGGAGCATGTGGTTTAATTCGAAGCAACGCGAAGAACCTTACCTGGGCTTGACATCCCGATGTTGTCAGGGTAATGCCTGAGTCCCTTCGGGGCATCGGAGACAGGTGGTGCATGGTTGTCGTCAGCTCGTGTCGTGAGATGTTGGGTTAAGTCCCGCAACGAGCGCAACCCTTATCTTCAGTAGCCAGCACGTAGAGGTGGGCACTCTGGAGAGACTGCCAGGGAGAACCTGGAGGAAGGTGGGGATGACGTCAAATCATCATGCCCCTTATGTCCAGGGCTACACACGTGCTACAATGGCGTAAACAAAGGGAAGCGAACACGCGAGTGTAAGCGAATCTCAAAAATAACGTCCCAGTTCGGATTGCAGTCTGCAACTCGACTGCATGAAGCTGGAATCGCTAGTAATCGCGAATCAGAATGTCGCGGTGAATACGTTCCCGGGTCTTGTACACACCGCCCGTCACACCATGGGAGTTGGTAACGCCCGAAGCCGGTGACCTAACCATCTGGAAGGAGCCGTCGAAGGCGGGACCGATAACTGGGGTGAAGTCGTAACAAGGTAGCCGTATCGGAAGGTGCGGCTGGATCACCTCCTTTCTAAGGAAGAAAGAAGTAGAGGGAAATGTTGTCTATTGTTTAGTTATCGGAGGAGCCTAGGGGAAGGAACTGGCGAAAGAGATAACGAAAGATTTTGGCGGCGATGCGTCGAGGGGAAACACGCGTACCCATCCCGAACACGAGAGTGAAGACCTGGACGGCCGATGGTACTGCATTGGTGACGATGTGGGAGAGCAGGTGGCCGCCAAATAAAAAAAGAATTGCATCAAGGAAGAAAGCGCGAGGAAGTACCGGCGCGAAAGGGATTCAAATAGATACAGGCAGGGACAGGCAACCACCTGTCAGCGCCAACCCAGTCAGCAGGGCAGTGCTGTTGGAATAGCTGGTTTTTCCAGTGATCAGAGAGTTGAAAAGGAGGAAAGCGTGGGAGTTTTCCGGAAAGTTTCAAAGTTCTGATGACTGTAAAAAAGCAGTCAGACATGCACCTTGAAAACCGCATACAGAGAAATATCTAATAAGAGAGATGAAGGAAACTTCATCAAGACATCCGAGGTATGTAAGAGACATACAAAAGTCCAGGGGAAGGACGAGAAAGAGTCCCCGCTTACTGTGAAGACAGTAAGGCCTGTCACCAAAGCACGTCACGCTAGACGTGAGAAGCCGGAATCCACCACCCGTGTGGACGAGGCGATTTGGTTATGTAGAAAAGAGCGTATGGTGGATGCCTAGGCACTAAGAGCCGATGAAAGACGTGATAAGCTGCGAAAAGCTTCGGGGAGGAGCAAATATCCATAGATCCGGAGATTTCTGAATGGGGAAACCTGGCTGAGAGAACCTCAGTCATCCTGACGCCAATCCATAACGTCAGGAAGGGAACCCGGTGAACTGAAACATCTAAGTAGCCGGAGGAAGAGAAAACAACAGTGATTTCCAAAGTAGCGGCGAGCGAAATGGGAAGAGCCCAAACCAGGGAGCGAGAGCTTACTGGGGTACGGACCGCGGAATTGATTCGATAACTTTAGCAGAATGGTTTTGGGAAAGCCAGCCAAAGAGGGTGAAAGCCCCGTAAGCGAAAAAGGAGTCGACAAGGCGGGATCCAGAGTACCACGAGACACGAGGAACCTTGTGGGAAGAAGCGGGGACCACCCCGTAAGGCTAAATACTCCTTAGTGACCGATAGCGCATAGTACTGTGAAGGAAAGGTGAAAAGGACCCCGGGAGGGGAGTGAAAGAGAACCTGAAACCATATGTTTACAAGCTGTGGAACATCGATAAGAGATGAACCGCGTACTTTTTGTAGAACGGTCCGGCGAGTTGCGCTGGCTGGCGAGGTTAAGGATGAAAGATCCGGAGCCGAAGGGAAACCAAGTCTTAAGAGGGCGTAGAGTCAGGCGGAGCAGACCCGAAACCGGGTGATCTATCCATGTCCAGGTTGAAGTCGCCGTAAAAGGCGATGGAGGACCGAACCCACATCCGTTGAAAAGGGTGGGGATGAGGTGTGGATAGGGGAGAAATTCCAATCGAACCCGGAGATAGCTGGTTCTCCTCGAAATAGCTTTAGGGCTAGCCTCATACGAGTCTTGCGGAGGTAGAGCACTGAATTTCCTAGGGGGCGTCAAAGCTTACCGAAGAATATCAAACTCCGAATGCCGCGTAGATGATGTATGGGAGTCAGACTGCACGAGATAAGTTGGGTAGTCGAGAGGGAAAGAGCCCAGACCTGCGGCTAAGGCCCCAAAATGTGTGTTAAGTGGAAAAGGATGTGGGATTTCGAAGACAACTAGGATGTTGGCTCAGAAGCAGCCATACATTCAAAGAGTGCGTAATAGCTCACTAGTCGAGAGGTCCTGCGCCGAAAATGTCCGGGGCTAAAACACACTGCCGAAGCTCAGGAATCATTGTAGAATGATTGGTAGAGGAGCATTGGATGCAGGAAGAAGCGGTACCGGAAGGAGCCGTGGACAGTATCGAAGAGAGAATGCCGGAATGAGTAGCGAGAGGAAGGTGGGAATCCTTCCGGCCGAATATCTAAGGTTTCCAGGGTAAAGCTGATCTGCCCTGGGTAAGTCGGGGCCTAAGGCGAGGTCGAAAGACGTAGTCGATGGAGAACAGGTTGAAATTCCTGTACCATCATATAACAGAACTGTGGGGACGCAGAAGGGAAGCGCGAGCCGGGAATGGAGAGCCCGGTGCAAGCGGAGGAGCGGTATTCCAGGGAAAACCGGGATGCAACGCAAAGCCGTGAAGCGAACCGAAAAAGAGTAGGGAAGAGCGTGAGCCAGCTGCCAAGAAAAGCCGCTATTGCTTATATGATGCCCGTACCGGAAACCGACACAGGTGGATGAGGAGAGAATCCTAAGGCCGACGGGAGAAGCATTGTCAAGGAACTCGGCAAAATGACTCCGTAACTTCGGGAGAAGGAGTGCCAGGTAAGACTGGCCGCAGAGAATTGGCCCAAGCAACTGTTTAGCAAAAACACAGGTCTATGCGAAACCGAAAGGTGAGGTATATGGGCTGACGCCTGCCCGGTGCTGGAAGGTTAAGGGGAGAGGTTAGTGCGCAAGTGCGAAGCTTTGAACTTAAGCCCCAGTAAACGGCGGCCGTAACTATAACGGTCCTAAGGTAGCGAAATTCCTTGTCGGGTAAGTTCCGACCCGCACGAAAGGCGTAATGATTTGGGCGCTGTCTCGACAATGCACCCGGTGAAATTGAAATACCAGTGAAGATGCTGGTTACCCGCGCCAGGACGGAAAGACCCCATGGAGCTTTACTCCAGCTTGATACTGGGATTCGGTATTGCATGTACAGGATAGGTGGGAGGCGAAGAAGAGAGGACGCCAGTCTTCTTGGAGCCGTTGTTGGGATACCACCCTTGCAGTGCTGGGTTTCTAACCGACGGCCGTGACCCGGCCGGGGGACAATGTCAGGTGGGGAGTTTGACTGGGGCGGTCGCCTCCGAAAGGGTATCGGAGGCGCTCAAAGGTTCCCTCAGAATGGTTGGAAACCATTCGGAGAGCGCAAAGGCAGAAGGGAGCTTGACTGCGACACCGACGGGTGGAGCAGGTACGAAAGTAGGACTTAGTGATCCGGTGGTATAAAGTGGGATTGCCATCGCTCAACGGATAAAAGCTACCCTGGGGATAACAGGCTTATCACTCCCAAGAGTTCACATCGACGGAGTGGTTTGGCACCTCGATGTCGGCTCATCGCATCCTGGGGCTGAAGTAGGTCCCAAGGGTTGGGCTGTTCGCCCATTAAAGCGGTACGCGAGCTGGGTTCAGAACGTCGTGAGACAGTTCGGTCCCTATCCGGCGCGGGCGTAGGATATTTGAGAGGAGCTGTCCTTAGTACGAGAGGACCGGGATGGACTGGCCGCTGGTGGACCTGTTGTTTTGCCAAAAGCATAGCAGGGTAGCCAAGCCGGGGAAGGATAAACGCTGAAGGCATCTAAGCGTGAAGCCAGCCTCAAGATGAGATATCCCATGACGAAAGTCAGTAAGACCCCTTGAAGACGACGAGGTAGATAGGGCGGAGGTGGAAGTGTGGCAACACATGGAGCTGACCGTTACTAATCGGTCGAGGGCATAACCAGAGAAGGGGACAGGAGAGAGACGGATAAAAGT
>CAJTBF010000025.1 GCA_910574195.1 Lachnospiraceae bacterium
GCATCTAATTTCATTTCAAAAGAGTATTTTGAATGTTGTCCCATAAAATATGCTCCTCCTTATAGTGACAGTTTTATTATTTCATCTGTCTACCATAAGGGGAGCATATCATTTATATCATAGTTCGTTGGCTCTATTTTATTTCATAAGGTTTTAAGCCAAACGCCCACCAAATAAAAAAACGGCGTATGGTGGGCGGTATTGCTATGCCCGAAAAGACTTAACAGACACTCCCCAGACCTGTTTTTAAGTTTGGGGAGATTTTTTATGTTCTTTTTTCGGGCGGTTACTTATTTGTCCATACAACGCAATGTTCATCCATACATAGCATATCGGGGACTGGCAGGAAGCCAGTTAAAAAAATCCTTGCATATGTAAGGCTGCTTCTCGCCATGAAACAAGAAGTAGAATCTCCACTTAACAGAATTATGATTATTTATAACCGTAAAGGTCACAGTGCCTTTGCGGTTTTTATTTTGTCAATTTTTATCAGAATACGCCGCAGGGCTTTTTCTGATGTTGTCTGCCGTTCGCCGCCTTTTCCATCTGGATTAGTTAAACAGCAATCTTCTTGACCTGATGGTCAAGAAGCATCGCAGGCAGAAGCCTGCTCAATTCAGATTGGAGGAAAAGGAAAATGGCATACAACAACGGACGTGAGGACAGGAAATGGCGTATCTGGAAAGAAGCCGAGGAAAAAATATTGCGGGAACATGGAGTTGATGAAACCACCACCCCGCAAATCCGCATAGACGACAGGGCAGACTTCAATTCCAACAGACGGTTTTACCATTGGACAAGCGACTTCGGCGAATACCTTGAGGGGATGGCAGACAGGGAGCGAGATACCGAGGTAAAGACTGTTTCTGATTTACTGGATGAGATGGAGGACGAAACTCTGTATCGGGCATTGCTTACGGTGGACAGGCGTACCCTGCAAATTATCCTGCTGAAAATGCAGGGCTATTCCACAAAGGAAATTGCCCCGCTTGTCGGATTGACAACAGGGGCTATCTATGCAAGATTAGACCACTTGCGGAAAAAGCTGCGGAAGATTTTATAACCAACTAATAAAGACAGCATTTTGACGGGCTATTGGGTGGGAAATAAAATTCCCCCGCCTAATTATTAAAATTGATGAATAAAATTCCCGTCCACAGGGAATACTAAAAAATTTGCCCAAAATCTTGACATGGGTACAGCCGCTATGGTATTCTAAAATACCCGTAAGGGAATTGGAAGATTGAAAATGAAATAAGCACATAGATGGAAGAATGGAATGTCAGCCAACGGATAAGGCTGACCGCTGCCGAAAGTATGCTGCCGCTTTCGGCTGGTGTATGGCAGCATGGTTTTGAATCCCGAAGCCGTTACATAGCATTGCGAATCCGAGCAGGAGAAAATACTCCTGTCGTTCGTGGTGCAGTGTAGCGGTTTTTTCATTTATCCAAAAGTCAAGAGAAAACGAATCCAGAACGGAGGTGCAGGGACATAGGATTTTCTTTTCGGCGGGTCAGACAGGCGTTAAGAATGCCGCTGCACAGGAAAAATGCTCTGCGGCGTTGTCCACAGAGATAGCGAGCATCGGATTGTGTCAGCCACAATCCCAATCCATGCTGCTTGCGGGCATGGACTAACTCAGGGGACAGCCCCTGAATACCCCGAAGAAAGGAATTTAAGACTGGAGGATTAAGGAAAATGAGCAGAGAAAAATCAGAAAAGGAAGTGCGGAATGTCCCGATTACCGTCCGATTGAACAAGGAAGAACATGAAAAATTAAAGCAGTGCGCCGCCGCTTGCGGTCTGTCCGCAGCAGAAATTATGCGCCAGTTATGCAAGGGAAACGCCCCTCAGCCACAGCCTAAAACCGAGTTTTGGGAACTGTTAAACAAGCTCTATGAAGTGCATGACGCTTTCAAAAAGTGTGTTCCATACTATCCAACCGCCGCCGAAATCTGTAAGGAGATTGAGGATTTTATCTTAGAACTGCAACAAAAAACAACTCTCCCACAACAATTTAACGTAGAAGAATTGACAGAACAGGGGGCGGTCTGATATGGCGGTAACAAGCCTATGGCATGTCAAAGGGAGCATAAAAGACGTGATTGACTATATAGAAAACCCAGAAAAGACCGTGCCGAATCGAGATATGCAGGATTTTTTTGACGTGTTCTCCTATGTGAAAAATCCGTTAAAAACAAATGAGGGCGAGTATGTTTCCGCAATCAATTGTCTGAAAGAAACAGCCTTGCAACAGATGATTTTGACAAAAAAACAGTACCAAAAGACAGGCGGGTATATCGCATGGCACGGCTACCAAAGCTTCAAGCCAGACGAGGTAACGCTCGAACAGTGCCATGAAATCGGATTGAAACTGGCAAAGGAAATGTGGGGTGGCAAATACCAGATAATCGTTGCCACCCACCTTGACAAAGGACATTTACACAACCATTTTTGCTTCAACTCCGTTTCTTTCATAGACGGACAGAAATATAATTATTCAAAATCAGAACAGAAAAGGTTGAGGGAAGTGTCCGACCGCTTATGCCGAGAGTACGGTTTATCGGTGATTGAAAACCCCAAGAAAGCCCCTGCAAGACCGCTTTATCTGGACGAAAAGAGCGGCAAGCCGACACGGTACAACGTCTATCGGGAGGATTTAAAGGAAGCAATCAACAGGAGCAGGGATTTACAGCATATGATGAAATACCTTACCGACAAGGGATATGAGGTGGATTTTTCGGGCAGTCATTGGAAAATGAAGCTGCCGCAGTATAAGCATTTCACAAGGTTAGACACCCTTGACGAGCGGCTGACACCCGATTTCATACGGTCATGTTTAGGTGGGACTTCCCGATATGGGAACTACAAAGCAAGGATTTCCTACTCCCCGCATATGCCAAAGCAGTACAAAAACGCATGGAAACCACACCAGAAAACCACGGGAATCTTAGCGTTATATTACTACTGGTGTTATCAGTTGGGGATATTCCCAAAAGGTACGGACTACAAGCCGACAAGCCCGCTGATGAAAGAGGAGCTTCGGAAACTGGACGAGATTACCGCACAGGTGCGGTATATGTCAAAGCATAACATCTCCACCCTCTCCGATTTATACGCCGACAGGAAGAAAAACCAGACCGAAATGGATAAACTGATTGACTACCGCCAACACTTGCGGAATAAGGTACGCCGTGCCACACCAGCCGAAAAAGAAACACTCCGAGCCGAAAAACAGGGCGTGACGGAGCGGATAACGGAGCTTAGAAAGCGGCTGAAATATGCAGACGGGATTGAGAAACGCTCTGCCCATATCGACGACTGCTTAAACCAAATCCACGACACGATTGAAAATCAGCGGTCAAATATAAACGCCAGAGCAGGCAGGGCAGCCCGCAGGAGGGAGGAACCATTGCGATGAGCAGACTGTCAGAGGAAGAAATACAAGCAATTATGGAGGAATACAAGGACGCCCCTATGATAAATCCCAATAAGATATATCCCCCTCTGCCGCCTGTCCAGAACGTCACGCCACTTGTCCGTATTCCAGAGCCGATGAGCCTTACCGAGAAAATCGGCGGCACGGAATACACTGTCAACGCCCATTTCCGAAAAGGCGGGCGGGATTTGCTTGGAATGCTTACGGATATTTTTCGGCGTGGCATACAGGGATATGGATTTTATGATGATAAGAATTGGGGTGATGATGACGGGGAATAACAGGCAGCGGAAGAATTATCGCTTTAAAGCGTTGAAGTTTATGGGCAGATGTGGTACACTGTACCTACACTTCACAATACCGTGTCTGCTGTCGGAAAGGAGAGCTTTATGAAAAGACAGCAGGAAGAATTTACGGCATTATATTGTAGATTAAGCCAAGACGATGGGCGGGAGGGTGAGAGCAACAGCATTGTAAACCAGAAAGAATATCTGATGAAATACGCCAAAGAGCACGTTTTCCCTAACCCGAAATTCTACGTGGACGACGGCTATACGGGTACGAATTTTGACCGCCCAAGCTTTAAGGAAATGTCGGCGGACATTGAGAAAGGGCTTGTAAAAACGGTCATCGTCAAAGACTTATCACGCTTCGGCAGGAACTATATTGAAGTCGGCTCTTACTCCGAAATCATCTACCCCGAAGCGGGCGTGAGGTTTATTGCCATCATGGACAACGTGGACACGGGCAGCCTTGAGAGCAACGAATTTGCCGCCTTTACCAACCTTTTCAACGAATGGTATCCAAAAAGCACGAGCAAAAAGGTAAAGGAAGTCAAGAAAGCGAAAGGGCTTGCAGGAGAACATCTGGGACCGCCACCATACGGGTATTTACGGAATCCAGATGACAAAACCCGCTGGCTTGTGGACGAGGAAGCGGCGGCAGTCGTCCGCAGGATATTCTCACTCTGTATGCAGGGAAAAGGCGTGTCAGCCATTGCCACAGCCCTCTGGGAAGATAAAGTGCTTACCCCGTCAGCTTACAAAATGTCAAAGGGAATCGGCGTTGCAAAAAAATCAGAATACCCCTATAACTGGGAGCCGTCCATGATTGCATCCATTCTGGAAAATGTGGCATATATCGGCGTGACGGAGAGCTTTAAATCCACCCGTTTAGGCTTTAAGAGCAGGAAACGCATCCCCACCGCAAAGGACAGGCGGACGTATATCGAGGACGCCCATACCCCCATTATTAACAGGGATATGTGGGAAAAAGTGCAGGTGATACGGGAGAACAAACGCAGACCGACCAAAAGCAGAATGACAAGTATCTTTTCGGGGCTGCTCTATTGTGCCGACTGCGGGGCGAAACTCAGCCTAGCCACGGCAAACGGATATGCGCATTTCCGCTGTTCCATGTATAAAAGGACGAGCAGGGCGAAGGAATGTACGCAGCACTATATCCGAGAGGACGCATTAAAACAGTTGGTCCTGAAACAGCTTCAGCATTTCCTCTCCTATTTACAGCAGTTTGAGCGTGTGTTTATCCGACAGCAGATTGACGCCACCCTTGCGGAACGCAGATACGAATTGTCCGCAAAACAGGAACAGATAGAAAAGGACGAAAAGCGGATAAAGGAGCTTGACCGCCTGTTCCGTAAAATCTATGAGGATAATGTCAACGGAAAGCTGAATGACGAACGCTTTTACAAGCTGTCAGACGGATATGAAGCCGAGCAGGAACAACTAAAGCAGGAAATCGAAGCCTTGACAGCCGAGGTCAGCGAAGCCGACACAGAAGCGACCAATGTCGCCAAACTGATAGCCGTCACCAAGAAATACACCCGCATCGACGAGCTGACACCCGAAATCCTAAACGCATTTGTGGATAAAATCGTAGTCCATGAGCGTGAGAAAAAGGACAGGAAACGGACACAGCAAATCGACATCTACTATTCCTATGTCGGGATTGTGGACATCCCTACGGACGAAGAAATGCAGGAAATGGAACGGGAATATATGCAGCGTACCAAACGTCAAACCGCCTAAATATAGGCGTGGCAGGAGAAAATCTATGCTCCTGCCGATACATATCTATTTTTATCCCTATCTGGTTTAACCCATGTGTGCTGCCACAATATGTTGTGGTGGCTCTGAAGGTGGAAAATACCATTTCCGGATGGCGCTGAAGCGGGAAACTGGTGGCTCCCAAGGGGGATAATATTCATATTAACAGTATAACAAATAAAACTTGTTTATTTCTTTAACCCATTAACATATTGAATCTGTTCAGATTCTGGAATTTTAAGCGCCGCCATTGCCTGTTCTGCACTCCAGCCCATGCTTTCCATCAGATTTTGGATGGATGACAGAATCCCTTCTTTGATTCCTTCTTTGATCCCTTTTTCTTCTATCCCTTTACTCAAATTACACATTAAGAGCACCTCACTTTCTAACTCTCTTGTCATTTTAATATTGAAATCATCCTGCAGGATCCTCTTCTTTTCATCAGGTTTCCTCTCTGACGAAAGTAAAACATCTAAAAGCTTTAAGATTCCTGTATACTTATCGTCTCCCGCATTTCCAAGACATACGATCACAGCTGTTATTAAATCATAATTCTCTCTTTTTTCTGTTGTATTCCCCACTAGATTTTCTTCCTGAACCGCATATCTTGTTATCGTATTTTCACGGTATCTTGGCGAATCTGCACAAATCCAGATACTTATGGCTTTCCTAATCTTCTCATAATGTCCATCCGTAAATTCCACCCCATACTGGGATGAAATCATCCGGCTGCAATAATAAAGCCCCCTCTTGATAATCGGGTATCCTGGATAAAAATTGTTTTGTGCTTCCACGTTGAGAATCAATTTTATGGTTTCTTTGGACTGTGGAACCAGCGCATAAAAACGGATATCATAGGTAATCGTTCCTTCTTTCATCGTGCTGTCTTCCGTTTTTCCGCCTTCAATCTGTTCTCCTTTGGAATCGGTCCCCTCATCTGGATTGACCGCTATTTGTGCAATCTGCGGGCTGCCTTCTATATATTTCTCAGCGATTTCATCTACTGTAAAATCCTGAAATTCCTCCAGACAGCCTTTCATAATCCACGCAAGGATAATCTTATTCGCAAGCAGCCGTTTACAAGCCGCATCATAATTGGCCCGGTCTCCGGCTGCAGTAATATTTTTCGCAAGTATATTTTCCACTTTCATCCGTCTATCTCTCCTTGTTTTTATCTTACCATATCTTTTTAAAAGAATCCACAAGAATAACCGGATTGTTTGTGTCAAGTAATCGTTGGCGACTTTCCACTTTATTTTTCTCTATGATATTTCCCCTGTTTTTTGTATGCTAAATAAACCCTGCCGGGTTCTTTCTCCAATTAACAACAAAACGCTTTCTTTAACGCTTTTCTTGATGCCGTCTGCATCGCTTCCACTATCGGCATATGTGCACTTACTACATCTACATACGAATTACCTTTTCCATCCTTCTTCGGTGCTTTGGCTGCGCTTAACGTTTCCTCGATTTCCTGCTTCTGCATCGTAAACACTAAGCCATCCGTGTACCGGTCTATCGTTTCTGTCTGTTCCCTGTTTTCTTTCCGGTACAATGCTTTTGACAGATTGTTGGCTCCCTTTTCCGAACACCGCATCCGGCGGTTCGGCTATCTGGATTCCCACGGCTTTTAAAGGTGATATTCCTCTGCAGAGGAAAATTGATACACTGGGCAAGGAATGACCCCATTTCATAACTGATGAAATAGCCCAGATCTCCGCCGATTAATACTGCACCGCTGGCATCATAAAGTACAGTGTATCCCAGTAGGCTCCATGTGAAATCAGCTCCAAAGATATGCAGCTCTTTCTGGGGCCACATAAATTCCGTTGCTGCAAGCTCCTCTCCCAATATTCCCGGCAAAAAGGTAAACACCAGATACCGGAAAACCGTCACCATCATGCTGAATACAAAGAAATAAAAAAATCTGGTACACCCACTTTGCCAGTTTTGGATGTTTTTCTTCAAATCCATTCCATATTGTCATCCATTTTTCTTTTATCTGATTCATTTTTCCACCTCTTTCGTACCAGCCAGTTTTTTATTAAATGCTTTATTTGCTCTCGCATTGCCAAAAAATCCGCCAACCACTTTTTTCATCCCCCTGAAGAAATGTCCATTAACAACTTCTACGATTCCATCCACCATATCCATACTCACCGCACCTGCTGTCATTTTCGCCAAAGCGCGGAAGGGCATATTATAGATAAAGAGAATATTTAAATCCGGTTTCCCTTTTTCCTCGCTTTTCCTCTTCATGGCAGTAAGCCTGTTATATATGAATCTGGCAAGGGTACTTTTCGCATAATACATTTGGCAAATCGCATCATTCGATTGAAGTTTTCCGGTCCATTTTCCATCCGGAATGGGATGCCCAAGAAGTGTTTCAAATTCCTGATTGGAAATCTGCTGGATAATTCCGGTATAATAATAAGGAAGTTCTGCCGGATTATAAGGATAAACCGTAGTTGTTCCCACAACTTCAAGCATTCCCTCTAAACGGATATCACTGACACTTGCTCCAACCCGAATTTGATAAGTGCCCAACTCCACTTCCCAACAGTTCGTTTTTACATTCCAGTAGCGGAAGGTCTTATCATCAAATGGGATATGTATCTCTCTGCTTTCTCCTGCTTTCAAAAATACCTTTGAGAATCCCTTCAGTTCTTTTAGCGGACGGAACACAATGGCATTTGGCAGACCGACATACATCTGTACCACTTCTGCACCATCCCTGTCACCGGTATTGGTAATCTTAAGCCGGACTCCATTTTTGTCAATACATAAATCGGAATAAGTGAATTCCGTATAAGATAATCCATACCCAAACGGATATTGTACCCGTACTTTACTGGTATCATAATATCGGTAACCCACATAGATACTTTCCCTGTACTCGGAATTTCGCTGTGTACTTGGAAAATAGCGAAAAGCAGGCGTGTCTTCATAGCGGACAGGATACGTTTCGCTTAACCGCCCCGATGGATTAATTTTCCCTGTTATGATATCTAACATCGCTCCTGCCCCTGCCTGACCTGAGAGATAGCCGTGAAGAATGGCTTTGCAGCAGTTATTCCAAGGCATTTCTACGGCTGATCCAGCGCTTATAATTCCCACAATATTCGTATTTACTTGTGCCAACGCCTGCAGTAACTCTATCTGGTTCTGCGGAATCCGCATATGGCTGCGATCAAGACCTTCTGATTCACTCAACTCATCTAGCCCAAAACAATACAAAACGATGTCTGCAGCCTGTGCAATATCAAGTGCTTCTTTTTTTAGGGCATCATCATTTTCACCGGTACGTTTATACCCTCTGGAAACTCCCACCACATTTATCTCATAATTTGCTATCATTTTTTCTATTGTCTCAATACAAGTAGGATTAACCATAGATGAACCAGCACCCTGATACCTTGGCTCTATCGCAAAATCGCCTATCACAGCTATTTTGCAATCTTTTATCAATGGAAGAATATTATCTTCATTTTTTAGCAGTACTGCACTTTCAGCCGCAGCCTTTCTCGCCAACCCATGGTGCTCTTTCTCTGCAAGAACTGAATCTTTTAATACTCGCTTATGGTTCAAAGTCAATACTGCCTCCAAAAGAGCATCTACACAATTATCAAGTGCTTCCTCTTTTAACATATTTTCTTCCACAGCTTTTACGAGCTGTCTTGCTGAGTCTAGTCCTGGTTCCGGCATTTCCAGATTTGATCCCGCCTTTACTCCTGTTATGTGGTCATTAGAACCGCCCCAGTCAGTAATGACAATCCCGTCAAATCCCCAGTCATTCCGCAGTATTTCTTGGAGCAGATGCTTATTTTCATTAGCATAAGTCCCGTTTACTTCATTGTAACTAGACATAATCGCCTTCGCCCCGCCTTCCTTGACTGCGATTTCAAACGCCGTGAGATAAATTTCCCTAAGCGTCCGCTCATCCACAACGGAATTCATAGCCATCCGCCGAAGTTCCTGACTATTGACTGCAAAGTGTTTGGGGCAGGCAAAGACTCCTTTGCTCTGAATCCCTCTGATGTAGGATGCCGCCATTTTTCCCGCAAGATAAGGATCCTCCGAAAAATATTCAAAGTTCCTACCACACAGCGGGCTTCTTTTAATGTTGAGTCCCGGCCCTAATAAAATCTGCACATCTAAAATCTGTGCCTCTTCTCCAAGTGCTTCTCCTATTTCTTCTCCTAATCTCTCATTCCAGCTATTTGCAATAGTTGCAGCTGTCGGGAAACAAGTGGCTGGCAATGATTCATTCAGTCCCAGATGATCTCCCGCCCCTGCCTGTTTTCTTATGCCATGAGGTCCATCAGAACAGAATATAGAAGGAATCCCTAATCTTGATATTTCCCATGTTTCCCACTCACTCCGACCGCTAAGAAAAACAGCTTTTTCTTCTAAGGTCATCTTATTTATTAATTCTTGATTTTTCACTGTGAATACCTCTTTTTCGATGCTTTTATAATCCAATAACAAGTTATTTACAAAGATAACGGGAGACCCTTTGCTTCTCCCGTTATCCATTTTCCACTAAGCTTTATCTGCTTTGTCACCTTCTTCAATTATTATCTGTACTGCCTGTCTCTTTTTTCTGTATCGGATAATGACAAATGCACCAATCAAGATTACCAGGAGTCCAATTCCCACATCGACACCGATGAAAATCTTAGTCATATTATCCAGTCCACCAGCATTCGGATCTTTCTCTGTGTAATTTCCGCTGTTTGCCACGGTGTACATGATATTTTTGGATGCCTGCCGAAGTGCTTTTGCAAGCGTAGCAGAATCTGTATCTGTAAGCTTATTGGACTCATGCTGCATAAATCCAAGCATAGCATCATTACCGTTGCGCACACAGTCATCTGTATTTTGATAACCGTAAGAACCATTCCAGTCTGTCAGTACCATGCCACGGAATCCCCATTCCTCACGAAGCACGGTATTCAGCAGATTCGGGTTTGCGCCTGACCATCTATCTCCTATGAACACGAAGGAAGACATCACTGCGAGAGGTTTGTTATTTTCAAAATCAAAGTTCTTTACAGACATTTCAAAGGGTTTTAAATAAATCTCACGAATTGCCTGCTCATTGGAATATGTAAGCAGCATACTGCAGCGGTTTCCCTCCTGCTCGTTCAGAGCAAAATGCTTGATATACGCGTATACGCCTCTTTCTGCTGCCGCATTTACCTCGTTGGATGCAATATGCCCGGAAAGCACGCTGTCTTCTGAATAATACTCGAAGTTACGCCCTCCAAATGCAGAGCGATGTATATTCATTGCCGGTCCATACCATCCATAAATACCGCAGTCTGCATACTCCGCTGCTAATGCATCGCCCACATCGTATGCCAGCTCTTTGTTCCATGTCTGTGCAATCAGCACCTCTACGGGATATGCTGTTCCATATACCTGAATATACCAGTCATTTAAGCCAGAGGTACCGTCACTGTCTAAGGTAGCAACCTTCCCTACTGATTTGACAGCTACGGTCTGGAATCCTGCGAGATTGACCATCTCTGTCATATCTTCCATGGAAAGCTGATCCAGAAGGTCTTCCCACAATGGGTCGTCATAATCCT
Source organism: Lachnospiraceae bacterium (assembly GCA_910574195.1). GTDB lineage: Bacteria > Bacillota > Clostridia > Lachnospirales > Lachnospiraceae > Schaedlerella. The sequence continues at coordinate 11,097 of CAJTBF010000025.1, forward strand.
TCCCTGTCAGGTCTGCCAGTTCTACTCCATGATCCTCACCCATTACCGGCATTTCATCCTCCGGGTTATCGTATTTCGTTGGATCATAAAAGGCAACTGATTTTTCAGTCACATTTGCCAATGTTGCTTCATCCATGGCATAATCTTCTTCAGAAGGAGCAGCTATGGCTTCGTTATAATTTGCAAATCCATTGGCGCGGGAAAGATAGGTCACATCCCCGGCAGAGTAATCTTCAAACTGGTTTGTTGCTGTCAGAATGTCCGACTCTCTTCCTTCTCCGCTGTAAACGATATCTTCATCTGCCACAAAACGCTCCTCTGCGATGACGGTATGGGCATCGGAACGAAGAGAAATCACATATTCTCCCTGTTCCAGAATATATCCGCCTCCCGGTACTTTTAATTCGGAAGAATCGTAAGATGCCATATCTTCTTTCGCTATTTCAAAAGACAGAGTCTCAGACTCACCCGGAGCGAGTATATCTGTTTTTCCAAATTCAATCAGGTTTACCGATGCTTTTTCAATTCCGCCTTTTGTATATGGAGGTGTGTAATAGATTTCCACTGAGGTTTTCCCAGACACCTCCCCGGTATTGGTCACATTCACATCCATGGATATACTATTTCCATTGTCCGTAAAATTTGCTATCTCCTGTGTAAAGGTTGTATAAGAAAGACCATATCCGAAGGGGTATTGTACCATTTCCCCATAGTTAATCAGCCCTTCCTCCGCTGCTGTCTCGTAGAATTTGTATCCTACATAAATACCTTCTGTATAGTTTACAAACGCCTGTACTCCCTGATAGGCCGGATCTGCTTCTAACGATGCCTCCACCAGTTCCTGTGTGTTGTTATATATAAAACTCCCAAAATTATTGTAAGTTGGTGTAGTTGTCAAATCATACACATAGGTATCCACGGTCTTGCCTGATGGATTTATTGTGCCGTTTAAAATTCCTCCAAGTGCCACCATTCCGGTAGCGCCTGTTCCCGGAGCCAGTATGACAGCATCAATGGATTCGTTCTCGACCCAGCCAAGCTCCAATGTATTATTTGCATTAATCAGTACAATGACATTCTCAAATTCGGAGCTTACCATTTCAATCATTGCTTCCTCTGTATTAGAAAGCTCTAAGTAATGCTCTCCCTGCTCGAAATCATCATAGTCACCATTATTGTTATATACGCCGTCATAATAGTCATATAACCCATTCCCATATTCGCCCCGCGGATCGTATGTACCATCAATCAAAGCCTTCATATCCATAGGCTCATCTCTTCCTTCACCACCGGTTCTTGCAATCGTCACAACGGCTGTATCGGAAAATTCTTTCGCCTCATCCATGATTTCATCTGTATAATAATCTACCGGCGGCTCTGGCAAAGACCAATCTGTCATTCGCCAGCCTTCCTCGTTCTCAAAAGCTCCCGGTCTTTCATCCTCATATTCCTTATACAAATTAATCAAAGTATCATTCGTCTCAAAGCCCGCCATTTCAAGAGATTCTGCCACAGCTACGCTGCCTGTACTGTCACTTGCCCCGGAACCTGTGCCGCTGAAAACTGGTGAGACGGAAGCCCAGCCAAATACATTGACGTTTTTAATATCTGATGCCAACGGCAGAGTACCGTCATTTTTCAACAGCACCATGCCCTCTTCTCCTACTTCCTGAATTACCTCTTTGGAATGTTCCACTGTCTCTTCAGATACCGATCCCCGTCCATTGATAATTGGCGCAAGATTGTTATACATCGGTCCAAAACTAATGATATTGACAATGACTACAACTACTAATACCCATGCTAATCCGGCACTCCATCGTACCACATAGCGGGTTCCTTTCTTTACAAACCAATGTGCTGCAATCATTATTATCACTGCAAGGACTGACACGCCCAGAATCACATAGACGTAACCACTCAACTGGTTCGCATAATTATCGATGTCCGCCTGGCTGACTCCCAAACTTAAAAAGAACGGTGACAGCAGTTCAACTAAAAACTCAATCATTTCCTCTTCCTCCTATAATCCTCTTTACTTACATCTTTCTGAGTGCCGGCTCTCATTTATATGTAATTATAACGAAGAAAAAGGATTTTTACCGCAATCCCGAAAAGTGGTCACTTTTTCAGGATAACTGGTTATTTTCGGGGAGAAGCATATTCAAAATAAATTTACCGTCACGTACACTCATAAACATCTCGCCATGATATTTTTCAGCAATATAACGAATACTTTTCACACCAAATCCATGATAACGCTTATCTTTCTTGCCCGTAACAGGCAGACCATCCTGAAATTCAGGAACACTGCTGCAGCGGTTTTCAAGACGTATTAAGAACATATCCCTATGTTTTTTTATATGCAGGCTGATACTACGCTCTTCCTCTTGTTCCTGAAGTACCCTCTCAATTGCGTTGTCCAGGGCATTTCCCATCAATGTGTAGATGTCTGCCGGATGCATGAAATCAATCAGCGTGCCGTCCGCCATACAACTAAAAGCAATCTGATGCTCGTTAAAAATCAGGCTTTTTTCCCGCAGGATATAATCAAGCGCTTCGCATCCGGTGTGAAAAATCGCATCGTAAATAGAGACTGCCTGCTGCACTTCTTTCACGTATTCGGCTCGGTCTATCCTGTCTTCCATTTTCGCAAATGCCTTTAACTGATGTTTCAGGTCATGGCACTTTATATTAATAATATCAATTGTTTCTTTGGAACTTTTTTGCTGGGCATTTGCCATCTGTAGAAGCTGCTCCATAATTTCCTGTTCTTTTTTCATACGGTTCTCTCTTAGGACATAGTATTCCATGCTTAGAACCAGCATGCAGCATAAAAATCCATAGGCTGGACAAAGCACTGCTGTATAAATATTGACCGGAGCATTCTGCGGATAAGAATAAAACACACTAAGCCCTACTGCCGCCACTGCCAATACCAGAGCAAATATGGCAATACGGATATCTTCACTGCGAAATCCATCTTTATCCTGATTCTTTTTTACCAGTAACAGATAGATCAGCCATGCCCATAAAATATATAATAAATACTGAGTAAATATACGCAGGACTCCTTCAACTTCCAGTGACTGTCTCGTTATATACAAAAAAATCCTGAGAAATGCATAACACATATGCTGCGTCGCATACCCTCCGGCAATTACAAATACTGTCTCCAATATACTCAAATCATAGCTAATAAAAATGGGCAACACAGTAATTAATGCATATCCCAAATACAAAAACACATAAGGTATCAATGATTCACCACTCATATAATCTATAAAATTCATCCAAAGTCCAGATAGCACAATCGTTATAAGCATTGCTCCTGTCATTCTGGGTATAAAATGTTCTCTTCTCGGCTTTTTTGCAAGAAAGACCGCTTCACAAATCAAAAGCTCTACCGGAAAATGAATAAAATTTAAATTCAGTATACTATAAATATCCACTAGAAACCTCCTCCGATATATTCTGCGTATTCCTCGGTAAACTGTTTCCTCATTCTTCTGGAAAGAGGCAGTTCTTTCTTTCCAACCAATACCATATCTTTTCCTATATAACGAACATTCTCGAAATTCACCAGACATCCATGTGTGCATTCTGAGAATGGCATATTTCCTAATTTTTCCTTTAATGTCTTGATCGTGCCCGACACCCGTATTGTCTCACCCAGCGTATGAAATACCAGATTGTCTTTCTCTTTTTCCACATACAAAATATCTGACAATAGAATCCGATGAACCCCCGCTTTACTGTTCAGCAAAATTTGGCGCTGTTCCCTTCTTTTTGAAAACCGGATTGCCTTTTCCAGCTTTTCTGAAAAAAGATAATAACCCACTGGTTTCACGATAAAATCAATGGCATTTACCTCGTAACCACTGATGGCATACTGTGCCATATTTGTCACAAAAATAATTCCAACAGCCTGATCCTTCTTACGAATTTCATGTGCCACCTTAAGTCCATCACTTCCCGGCATTTCAATATCCAGAAAGATGACATCATACTGACTGTTGTACTCTTCCAAAAAATCAAAGCTGGCCTCATAAACATCGGCCTGTATCGTATCATTTCGTTCTGCCTGAAATTTCTCTATGTACTTCAACAAAATCTGTGCATCCAATTTTGTATCATCTAAGATTGCAACCTTCAAATCAGTTCCCCCCTCCACATCATCTAAATTATAACATTGACCACAATTCCGGTTACAAGAGAAAAAAGCATCACAAAAACCAAATATAAAGCAAACCGCCCGGCACCCAGAACAATCTTCACCGCCCCTAAGTTCGTGATCTTTGTTGCCGGTCCTGTGATCATAAAAGCTGCTGCACTGCCCATACTCATACCGTCATAAAGCCATGCCTGTAAAAGGGGAATTGTTCCCCCTCCGCAGGCATAAAGCGGTACTCCGATTGTCGCCGCCATCAGCACACCAAATGCCTGATTCTCACCAAACAGATTGGTCACAAAGTCTGCTGGCACATATCTTTGAAATATTGCAGATAATGCAATACCCATAATAAAATAAAAACCAGTTGCACGGACATTTCTCCACAGATTTTTTATATACCGAAAGAGCATATTCGGATCTGTATCTCTGTTTCCCGGCTCATCAAAGCTGTCAAATTCAAAGAATGGTTTGTCCTTATAGATAAATCGTATCAAAAACCCTACAGCAATACCGCATAAAAAACAGGATATCACCCGCACCGTAAGGGCAGCTACCCCCAGTGCTGCACTGTAAAGGATAAGCTGTGGATTAAGCAGTATGGAACTCATCATAAAGGCTGCCAGCCAGTCATCTCTCATACCGCTCTTTGAAAAGGATGCCGCAATTGGAATGGTGCCATACATACACAGCGGCGAGGCAATCCCCAAAAGACTGGCGGCCACAATACCAACAGCCCCCAGTTTTTTTTCGCCCAAATGGCGGAACATGCCATGGATACGGTCTTTTAGAAATACGGAAACAAGACTTCCCAGTGCCATCCCCAGTACCCAGTATCGAAAAATCTGCTCTAACTGAACACTAAAGTAATACCAAAGGTAAACGGCTTCCCGATGTAACATATCAATCATCTATATTCACCAACTTATATTCCCGGCTTCCTAAGCCGATTTTCTCTGCCTGCTCCAGCGTATGTATACCATTTCGGGATTCCATTCTTTCTATGAGTGATGCTCCGTCCTCTGCCTGATAGACTAGATCAACACAGGCCTGATCCAGCGCTGTCGGATCAAAGGATGCTAAAATCCCAATGTCATGCATATCCGGCTCTGCCGGATTCCCATCACAGTCACAGTCTATAGAAAGCCGGTTCATCACATTGATATAAAGAATATTTCCATCCAGATAATCAACAACGGATTTTCCTGCTTCTGCCATAGATTCCAAAAAAGCATCCTGGTCACCGCTCCATCCGGAAGTGCTGTTGCCGCCAGAGTGAATCCAGCTTTTGCCTTCCGAAGATGCCATGCCTATGGAAATATTCTTAATAGCCCCTCCAAAGCCTGCCATACTGTGGCCTTTAAAATGGGACAGGACAACATAATAATCATAATTTTTAAAGTTTGCGCCCACATAGTTCTCCGTCAGGTTATCACCGCCATTGACAGGAAGCGTCATAGATCCATTTTCATCCATAATATCAACTGGCGCAATGGAGGTGTATCCGTGGTCTTCTGCCAATTGATAATGCATCGCCGTGTTGGCTCGCGTACCGCCATAAGCTGTATTGCATTCTACAATCACTGCATCTAAGGACTGCACCAAATCTCCGATTAGATCTGTCCGCAGGTAATTGCTGCCTGGTTCTCCGGTAGACAGCTTCACTGCAACATTTCCTGACGGCGATGCTTCCAGCGCTTCATAAACTGCTCCAAGACCCTCTGGGCTGATATCGGTTGTCATATACACAGAAGGTACCGAAGCTGACGGCTCCTTTTGAACGGTTTCACTTTCCATCTCTATGCCTGATTCCGTATCATTTCCCTGCAAATTCTCTTTATTTTCCGCTCCGGTCTCCTGCTGTGCGTTTTTTCCACATCCGCAGACCAGAAACACTGTTGCTGTAAGTACCAGAAGCAATATTCTTTTTTTCATGCATACCGCCTTTCTCTACTGTACGATTTCCAGCCATTCTCTCACTGTTTCCAGAGAAGTACCTGCTTCAAATCTTCTGCCCTCCGTCCAGTTTGTCTGCTCTGAACACAACCCATGCAGGTTCTCGGCACTGGAGCCAATCCCACTGCTATGAGAGGTACAGAATGGAAGGATCGTTTTTCCCGAAAAATCATAGCTTTCCAAAAAGGTGCTGATGATCCTCGGTGCCTGCCCATGCCAAATGGGGTAACCGATCACAACCCTTTCGTATTCCTGCATGTTATCCACACTTCCTGAGATGGCGGGACGGGCGGAAGGATCGTTTTGCTCCTGATCTGCCCGTCCATCGGTATAGTAGGCTAAATCGGCTTCGGTGTAAGGTTCCTCCGGAACAATCTCATAGAGATCTGCATTTAAAATTTCTGCAGCATACTCAGCCAATGTCTCTGTCGTTCCTGTAGCTGAAAAATAGACGACTAATGTTTTATTTTCCATACCTGGCTCCTTTTCCGGCTCCTGGCCAGAAGAAGCTGTACCCGCTTCTTCTGGCTTAGAATCTGCTGTATCTTCGCTTTTTGATTGTGCTGTCTGTGTTTCATTTTGTGTGGAATTAAGTTCCGGTTCATCAGACGATGCAGCCGTTCCACACCCGGCCAGCGCAAACATCACCAGACAAAGCAGCAAACTGATTCCTCTCTTCATACTTACCCCTGCCTTTCTTCCAGTGCTTTCAGCAGATACGCCATATTTTTACCGAGATTTGCCATGTTATCCAAGCCCTCCTGATCCTTTTCTACATCACCGGGCATCTGGCCGTAAGCCATATTCCAGTAGGTGGAGCCTGCCACGAACATCTCATGGTTCAGGAAAAAGTGATTCATGGCATCTACTGCCTGCATAGCTCCGCCTCTTCTTGCCGCTGCTACAGCTGCTCCCACCTTATGTTTCATCGTTTTCCCATCACGATTCATATCACCTACAACTGCAGCTCTTTCCAAAAATGCCTGCATGTTTGCTGATATATTTGCAGAATAGACCGGAGAACCAAGAAGAATTCCATCTGCCTCAAGCATTTTATCATAAACTTCTCGGAACATATCATTCTTATGTACACAGTTGTTCTGTCCACCACATGCCCAGCAAGCCTTACATGGCTCGATAATACTTCCTGCGAACTGAATCATTTCTGTTTCTATTCCTTCTTTATTTAATTCTTCAAATACTTTATTGATCAAAATTGCAGTATTTCTGCCTTTTCTGGCGCTGCTGTTAATCCCTAATACTTTCATTATAATTTACCTCCGGTTGTTACCTTATTTATTTTAATTGTACCAGTTCAATGCCTTCTTCCCCACCCAGATTCCTGCTGTATTGCTTTTCTGTAGAATTATTCCAATGCTCATGTACTCCAAGATTTTCAACTATATTTCCATTGCTGTCTGTGTAGGAAGTGCCGGATGGCGCACTTCCCACCAGTCCTGCCTCATGCAGATAGTTTTCGGTTCCCCTAAGGCCGGCAGTCGGATTATGATCCAGAACCGTCGGTTCATTCGTGAGAAAATCTGCACCCACAGAATCGATTGCCACAGGATCAGCAGATACAAAGATGCTGGAAGTATAATCTCCATCAAAAGGGGCTTGCCGCCATCTGGAATTGTCACCTGTGATGGATGCCCCTTCACTTGGTGCACAGATAATGGCATCCAGCATATACAGCACTGTCTTCCCACCCAGATCAGCATTCGACATCAGGTCTGCAAGTGGGCTGTAAGTATCCATTTCACCTCTTGTCAGCCACTGGTGCAGGCTTGCTGCTTCCGGCGGCCGCGTCCTGTTGCCATTGATAAAAGAACCGAAATGGTTTTTTCCGCAAAGTGTGATACCATAGCTATGTCCCTTCAGGTTTGCAAGATTGATGAGATAATCTGCTTCTGTAACGCAAGTAGGCAGATAATTTGTTCTTCCGCCAAACTCTTGTGACCAGCGAATAGGCGCGTTTTCATCCGCCTCACCAGTATCCCGTCCTACAAAGTTTATCCCTCGTAATTTCCCTTCCGTACACATTTCTACCATGTAGTCAGGAAACAAACGGGATACATCATACACTGTGATATCTGCGGGAGAGATACCTGCTTCTTCTACCATGGAAATGAGCAGTGTTTTTAGCAATACCGGATTAGTGTAGCTCATCTGTGTCTCTCCGTCCGTATCATTGCCAAACGCTCCGGAACCATTGATATTAACTTTGATTGCAATTTTTTCTCCGTTTGTATAACCGCCGCTCATTCCCCGGCTCTTTCGATTCGCTTCAAACATCGCCTGCCAGCCAGTCTGTGCAGTTTCCTGTCCGCCAAGGGATGCTATGCTGTCATTGACCATTTTCTGTATCACTGACTCATCGAAATGTTCCGGCTCCCACCAATAGCCATTGCCATCCCATTCCACAGAGTCGGGATTATGTACCCAGACAACCCGCCCCGGTACAGCCCCAATCCCGCTGCCGTAAGGCTCATGTTCCGGATAAACGCCATCATATGGCTGCTGCGAAATAGCCTCTTTTTTAGTTTCCATGTTATTTTCTGCTGTCTGTTGTGTGTCCGAACCATTGGCTGTATCATTATCCTGCCCGACTTTTGAATTACATGCGGTCAAAAATAGTGAAAATATAAATAAAATAACAACATATGTCCTTTTTAGCACAATATCACCTCGGCTTTATTTTCCCCTGTTATATCATCTCTTCTTCCCATTCACGAAGAGTGTGGACACCTGCCTCATCCCCCAGCTTCTCTAATCTGCTGATTTCTTCCGTGGTCAGCTCAATCTGTGACGCTGTCAACGCTTCTTCCACCTGGCTGACCTTTGTCACTCCGATAATAGGAAGTGTTCCTTTCGCAATCGCCCAGGCTGCTGCTACCTGTGCCGGGCTGGCGCAAAAACGTGTTCCTACAATTTCCAGCTCGTGGATAAGTGCAGTCAGTTCTTTCAGATGCGGATTATAGGAATCTCCCCGTCCTGTTCCTGCCGGGAAAGGATTTTCCTCGGTGTATTTTCCAGTGAGCGCCCCCTGTTCCAGTACCATGTAAGCATAGAATGTGATATCGTTTTCTTTACAGTATTCAAGGATTCCGGCGCGTTCTGAGGAACGGTGCAAGAGGCTGTAGTGATTCTGTACTGCTGAAACCTTCAGTCCTTCTTTCCCAAGTATCTCATTTGCCCGTTTGATCTGGGCGAGATTGTGGTTGGAAACACCGATTTCTTTGATCTGGCCGCTTTTTGCCAATGGAATCAAATCCGGCGTCCATTTTTCCACATCGAAAGGATTGTGAATCCAGTAGATGTCCATTACATCTGTATGAAGACGCTCCTTGCTGCCATCGATCATTTCCTGCATGGCATCCGGTGAGTCACTGGCAATCTGTGGGGTAAATTTCGTGGAGATTATCACCTCATCACGGGGCACTTCTTTCACAAAATCACCAAGGATCCTCTCTGAGCTTCCCTCTCCGTATACGGCAGCCGTATCCCAAAGATTCAGACCGCACTCCAATGCCTTGTCAAATACCGGCTTTAATTCTTCCTTGGAAAGATGATTTCCGAATACCTGATCTCCTCCGGCGGCCCCTGCACCCCATGACCATGCACCTAATGCTATACTTGGTTTCTTTTTATTGTTTTCCATTATAAAATTCCTCCTTTATGCTCGTTCTGTTTTAATATAAATACCAGATAATCCAGACAATCGATTTCCTTTTGCTTTGAGTGGACTGTTTTCAACAGGTCACGCTTATGGCCAGAAAGCAGCCGCAGTAGTTCTTTCCTGTCGTTTTCAGTGGCTAGAGCCATACATTTGCTGATTGTTTTTTCATCACATCCGGCGTCCTTTAGGTTTTGGAGTAAAAGTCCTCTCCGGTCTGATGCTTCTGCCATATGGTTCACCTCCTTACAAGTAAAGTGTATAACATACTCTCAGGAATGTAAAATACCTGTTTTTCATTTCTAGTTATTCTTGAAATGAATATCTGCTTATGGTATACTTTTCTTCCTTAGAATCAATGAGGAGGAATTGCATGGAAATCCGAGTTTTAAGATACTTTTTGGAAGCTGCACGAGAAGGGAATATCACCAAGGCTGCAGGACGTCTTCACATTTCCCAGCCCACGTTATCCCGGCAGCTAAAAGAATTGGAAGAAGAATTAGGAAAAAAGTTGTTTATACGAAGTAATTATTCTATTAAGCTCACAGACGAAGGGATGCTTTTGCGTAAACGTGCAGAAGATATCCTTGATATGGTAGACAAAACTGCCGATGAATTCAAAGCCTTAGACGACATCAACGGCGGAGATATCCATATTGGATGCGCTGAGTCAGATAATATCAAATATTTTTCCCGGATCATGAAAAAAATCCAAGAAAAATATCCCCGTATCCGCTGTCACTTTTACAGCAGTGGTACCGATGCTGTGAACGAGCGGATAGAGCGGGGGCTTCTGGATTTTGCTATTATTGTTCAGGAAGTCGATCTGTCCAAGTATAATTATTTAAAAATTCCATCCTCCGACACATGGGGGCTGCTTATGAGAAAAGACAGCCCTTTGGCAGAAAAACCATTCATTCAGCCGGAGGATCTGCTTGACCGCCCACTGATCTGTTCCCGGCAGAGCATGACGGAAGAAATGCAGAAATGGCTGGGGGAAATGTTGGATAAACTGAATATTGTCGCAACCTATGACCTGCTTTTTAATGCCTCCGTTATGGTGCGGGAAGGTCTGGGATATGCGCTGGGATTTGACAATATCATTTACACCGGGCAAGAAAGCCCTTTGTGTTTCCGCCCGCTGAATCCGGCTTTAAAATCTCCCATGTACATCATCTGGAAGAAATATCAGGTATTTACTCCGGTTGCCTCTGTTCTGCTGGACGAAATGAAAAAACAGTTTTCTGACACTGATTTAGAATAACGGAGGGGGCAAAATACCGTTTGACCCCTCCATCATTTTCATTAATCCATGAATTTCTTTGTAAAATCTTCCATTGCCTCTGATATTTTAATCTGCTGCGGGCAGACCGCCTCACAGCTTCTGCATCCGATGCAGGCGCTGGGTCTTTTTTCTTCTTCATAGGCCATGATAGCCATTGGCGCAATGAATCCGCCATCTGTAGAACAGTGTTCGTTATACAAGGCAAGCAGTGCAGGAATATCCAACCCTTGCGGACAATGGCTGGTACAATATCTGCAGGCGGTACAGGGAAGAGCCGTGGTGCTCACCATCTGGTCTGCAATATCTAAAATCGCCTTCTTTTCCTCATCACTTAAAAGCTTTTCTTCTTCAAATGTATGGATATTTTCCCTGAGCTGTTCAAAGTTGGACATTCCAGATAATATAACCGTTACTTCTGGTATGCTTTGTAAAAACCGGAATGCCCATGCGGGAACATCTTCATTCGGCCGCAGCGTTCTTAACTTCGTAGTATCTTTTTCTGACAATACTGCAAGTTTACCGCCGCGCAGAGGTTCCATAACCCATACCGGTATCTGATACTCGGCCAGCAGTTCCACCTTTCCCTTTGCCTCCTGAAACGACCAATCAAGATAATTCAACTGAATCTGGCCAAATTCCATATACTCTCCGTATGCATCTAAAAACCGCTTCATGGTGTCGTATCCCCCATGGGCTGAAAATCCAAGGTGTTTGATTCGTCCATTTTCTTTCTGCTTTATCAGATAATTAAAATTCCCTTCATGGTATCCGTAAGCGGTATCGTAGTAATTGATTCCTTGTTCCATGGAATATGTAACCATTTGCGCTGTTTTTTTCTCATCAATGGCAGCATCATTTCCGTCAATTACCGGAAGACGCATGGCGCCCATCCCAAGGGCTGATAATTTTTTGTCTTTAAACTCTTTGTAAATCATATTCATCCTCCATTCTAAAAATCATCTTGTTCTAATCAGAAAACGGCTCCGCAATTTTTTTCAAAACGCGGGCCGGCACACCACCCACAACTACATTTTCCGGCACATCTTTCGTGACCACTGCTCCGGCCGCCACTACCGCCCCATCTCCAATCCGGACTCCTGGCAGAATCGTTGCACTTGCTCCTATCCACACCCTTTCTCCAATGATTATCGGCGCAAGAATATTGTCTCCACATTTCAACGGATCCAGATCGTGATTGATTGTGGCAAGCACCACATTATGCCCAATCAAAGCACCATCTCCAATTATGATGCCTCCATGATCCTGAAAGCGGCATCCGGAATTGATAAACACATCTTTTCCAATATGGATGTTTTTGCCGAATTCTGAATAAAAAGGAGGGAACATCCGAAAACTTTCATCAATTTCCCGTCCCGTCAGTTTCTTCATCAATGTCCTGATTTCTTCCGGGGTATGATAACTTCCATTCAGTTCACCAGTAATCTGAAGTGCCTCCTGAGATAACAGGTGCATGAACTGATGTGCTTCACTTCCAGCATTTACTCTATGCTCTTTATTAATTAATTCAAAAAAATCCTGTAATTTCATTTTACTATTCTCCTATATTGAGAAGCACCATAACTTTAGTCCATAAATCGAATTCGATTAAGTAAATGGCTCTCTTCATTATCTCACTCTCCATGGCCATACCTTTTTTCTTATCCAACTCATCTATTAACTCTGCCACTTCCTCCACTGAGACATTGAGCCATGATGCATGGTGGTCCAATTTTTGTCTATATGCCTCCTTTAGTTCCTCTAGTACTGGGATGAGCAGATATGATAAATCATTATATTTCTTCACTTTTTCGATGATAACTTCGTTACCACAAAAAAATTCTTCTGTTTTTATATTTTGCATAAGCCTCTCCATGCAACGCTAAAGTCAAATTAATCAGTTTCTTTATCCCCTCAATTCCCTGCCTTTGAATCCTTATTGCCCATACCAATAATTCTACTGTATTTCAAATAACATTTTTTGCAAATCTTTCCATGATTTCTGGAATATTTATCTTCTGAGGACAGTGCTTTAAACAGATTTTGCACCCAATACATTGCTCTGGCCCTTTCTTTTTTCCAAGCTGTGCCACGCGCCACGTCTCCCCGCTGATGTTTTTTTCATTATATCCTTTCAGCAACAGCGGGATATCAAGCCCTGCCGGGCATGTGGGACAGCAATACCTGCACCCGGAGCAGGGAACTCCCAAGTCTTCCATAAACAAGCCAGCAGCTTTTTCAAGTGCCTTCTGTTCTTCTAAATCCAGTGGGTTTAGATATTCAAAGGTCCTTAGATTATCCTGCAATTGTTCCAGCGAGGACATACCGCTTAATACTGTCTGAACATTAGGCAGACCCATCAAAAAGCGAAATCCCCATGATGATAAGGAATGTTCCGGGGCAGCATTCCTTAGAATTGCAGCCGACTTTTTATTCAGCAAGGACAGCCGCCCTCCTTTCAGTGGTTCCATCACCCACACCGGAATCCCGTAATCTGTTAATATTTCATATTGCCGTTTCGCCTCCAGCATGGTCCAGTCCAAATAATTCAATTGGATCAATGCCATATCAAAACCGCTGTGCCATTCGAGAAAACGTTTTAACGTTTCGGGAGCTGCATGAGAAGAAAAGCCAAGATTACGGATTCGTCCATTTTCTTTCTGTTTTAGCAGATATCCCAAGTAATCATTTTGTTTATCCGTATACTTGTCAAATGAATTTTCATCCATTCCATGAAAAAGATAAAAATCAAAATATTCTGTCCTGCACCGTTTAAGCTGCTCTTCAAACACATCCTGAATCCTTTTCCCTGACATTGCATAAAACTTGGTTGCGAGATAATAACTGTCTCTTTCATATTTACTCAGCGCTTCTCCTATAAATAATTCTGAATCCCCTTCATGGTATGTGTAAGCCGTATCGAAATAATTGATTCCTCCCGCTATAGCTAAATCAATTATTTTCTGAGCTTTTTCCCTGTCTATACAGCCAGGATGGTCTTCTTTTTCAGGTAAACGAAGTGAACCAAGACCTAACGCCGATATCTTTAGGTTGTGAAATTGTTTATAATACATTGACTCCTCCTGTTCTTCATATAACACATCTGTGCAACTATGCAATCCGCCAAATCTTCATGAAACTATAGCCGAAATAAAAATGGCATCACCATCAGCAAGACATAAGATGCAAGACGAAACCATTTCAGGCAATGAGGTATCTCCTGCGCCATTTTCGTGGAAAGAGAACCTGAAAGCAGCGCTAAAAGCAGAACTGGAGTGAATGCACTGGCAAGTCCAAATGCTGCTCCTGTCATTCCGGCCAAAGCTACCGGGAGGGTAAATGCATAACCTATGATCAAAAGCAATGGTGCACAAGGCGTGCATCCATAGGCAAGCCCCGCCAAAAATACTGCAAAATTCCCTGTCTTTCCTTCTTTTTTAGCATGCCCACTGCATCCGCTGCAGGATTTATGTTTTCGATTCTCAAGAATCCACCGAATCACCATTAACAATCCGATTCCGCTCATGACGACCTGCACCGCAAGCCTTAAATTTAAGGAACCGATGAATCCGTCCTCTCCTATAAACTGCCTGCCCACCACAGCCGAAGCCACACACAGCAGTGTGACGCTTATCAGTTTCCCTAAGAAGAAGAGCCCATGCAGACAGACTTACAGGGTTTTGTATATCAGGATGCCTGACCTGATGCGTAACTTTGAGAACCAGAGCGACAACCTCAGGGAGCTTACAAAATACAGGAAAAGGATCGGGAACTGTCAGATCCTCATCCTTGATGAATGGCATAACAGGCTGGGCGGAGGGACGCAGGCAGATTCCATCATGGACAGGATTATCCATAATGCCTATGAAATCCCTACAAATGAAACAAACCTGAGAAAGCTGTATGATTCAAAGAAGCTGAAAAGGCTTGTTGACGAGATAGAAGCATAATCATCTGAACATCATTAGACCTAATATTGCCTCTGTTGTATTTTCAAGCGACAGGGGCAGTATTACTATATCTTGTGTCTGAGGTGGCTCTCAAGGAAGAAATTTCCGGATGGCTCTGAAGCGGGAAACTGGTGGCTCCCAAGGGGGATAATATTCAGGAATCCAAAAAAGATGGTATCATATTGCTCTATATTCTCCACAGTCCCTGCAATTTCAGGCCGGAAATTGTCTGCCTGTTCTTTCTGCGCAATATCCTCAAGCTCCGAATGATCCAGCGGATATGGTGTAACCGGCTCAATCCGGAAAATATCCGCCCCCGTATTTTCTGCAATGATATAAGCAACATACTGGGTATTTCCCAAAACCTCGCCGTCGATCACCACGGTGCTGAGTTCTTCCTCCCTCGACATATTCTCAGGCTCCGTAGTTTCCGGCATGGAAAAATATACAACCAGATTTTTAGCCGCAGTATTTGAATCCATATTTTCAGATTCCTCCGTTTCGTTTGAAAGTGTCGTTTCTGTATTTTCCTCCGATTGCTTCTTGCCTGATCCAGCAGCAGGATGATTGCTGGAAGGAGAAGCCCCACAGCCACTGAATATGGCAGTCACAAGCAGCAAAGATAAGCATAAACCAAATATTTTTTCACAATCATTCCTCCTAATACCAATCATGTTTTTCGCCCCGGTCAAGGGAATTGATCCGTGCCATTTCCTCCTCGGTCAGGCTGAAATGGTAAACTTCCGTATTTTCCCTGATATGGTCGGGATTACTGGAACTGGGGATGACCACCACGCCCTTTTGCAGATTCCATCGTAAAATCACCTGTGCGGAAGACACGCCATGCGCCCCGGCTATTTCAGAGATCACGGAATCGCCAAGCAATTCTCCCGTATGCCCTCTGCCGCCCAGCGGATACCAGCCCTGCACCACAATCCCTAAATCCTGAATAAACGGGATCACATCATTCTCCTGATAATACGGATGGATTTCATTCTGAACCACTGCGGGGACAGTATCCACCTGCGGCAGAAACTCTGTCAGTTCCTCCACATACCAGTTCGACAGCCCGATAGAACGGATTTTTCCTTCTTCCACAAACTGTTCCATCGCTTTGTACGCTTCCACATCATTCGGATCGGGATGGTGCAGAAGCATCAAGTCCACATAGCCAATATCCAGCCGGTCAAGGCAGGCCTGTATCGACTGAACCGGATTTTCCATCTCACTGCCCGGATAAATTTTTGTCGTGACAAAAATATCCTCCCGCTGTATGATCCCTTCATCCATCGCTTCCCGGACTGCCTGCCCGATTTCCTCCTCATTGCCATAGGCAGAGGCAGTATCAATCAGGCGGACACCGTTTGATAACGCGGATTTCACGGAATTGATACACTCATCGCCATGAAGGCTGTACGTTCCAAGACCGTTAATCGGCATCTCATATCCACTGTTTAACATAACTGTCTTCCTTTCAAAATCAAACTCTGCTTTTACAATGGTTTCTTCCTCTGCCGTCGGTTTGCTGTCTATATCATCGGGCGCAGTCCCGGTTTCCTGTACAGTTTCAATGGTATCTGTTGCCGGGATTGTCTCAATGCCTCCGACTGTCCTGTTTTCCTCTGCCTTGTTCTGCCCGCACGCTGTCATGGGAAGTGCCAATAAAAAAACAAGTATAAAACTGAATATTTTACCCATTCCACAGCCTCCCATATCACTATTTCAGATTTTTCCCGAAATCCCAAAGTTCTTTCAGCTTTGAAGCCGATCCGTTCTCCATGCCGTAAGCTGTAAATACCCCCATATCCTCAAGGCCGAGGTATTCCAGAAAATCCCCCTTGTAGGAGAACATTGCCCCATCATACATTGCGGGATCACCGGAGCTTAATATCATGGCCACTTTTTTCAGATTCCGGGGCCTGCTTGGATAAGCGGCAGAATAGAAGCGGTCGAGGGTACATTTTAACTGCCCCGAAACACCATGATAGTAAATGGGCGAGGCAATAACAAGCATATCCGCCTCCCCCAGTAAGGAATAGACTTCCTGCATATCATCCTTCTGCACGCAGACGCCGTTCCCCTTTGTGTGGCAGTATTCGCAGGCCAGACAGCCCGCAATCTTTTTCCTGCATACATCAACCACATCCACCTTATGTCCTGTAGATTCCGCACCTTCCCGGAACGCATCCACCATCTGTTTCGTATTGCCCTTTGAACGAGGACTTCCGTTCAATACTAAAATACGCATAACTGTTACCTCCAGACTTTCGCTTTTCTCATATCCGACATTACAATACTTATGTGAAAAAGGGGATGCCTCATATCATCTGGCACACGGCATCCCGTTGCCGCGTTATAACGCTCTGACAAGCTGATACGCCATTTGGGGAAAAGGAGATTCCCTTGTTTTTTCTACCGTACCACAGCCAATTCCAAGAACCACGCCTTTATTTTCAAAATTCAAATACTTGCATAATGTTTCATAATGGTTTTCCAACGCGGTCATTGTCCAGTCATCCTCGTTCCACGCCGATGCCAGCAAAGCTGATTTCATTCGTTTTTCTGTAATCTGCCGGTTAATGGAGCAGCATTTGTCCAGACACATTTTAAGCTGTGCCGACATACCAAAATAGTACAGCGGCGTAACAAATACCAGCATATCCGCCATCAATATCTGCGCCTTGATCTCTGCCATTCCATCATTCAGGGCGCAGGGGTTCCCATTGAAACCACAAGCCTTGCATCCGACACATGGACGAATATCCGCGTGTGCCACATCAATATCCATTATTTCATGTCCGCCTTCCACGGCTCCCCTTATAAAATTGTCTGCAAGAAGGCTGGATGATCCGTTCCTGCATGGGCTTCCCCTTAAGATGGCTATTTTCACAATAGATACCTCCCTGCCTCTGTTTTATGGCATTGTGCTTGCTTTTTCCTCTGGCACATACAGCGGATACCCTTGTTTATCCGGACATCCGCCATATACTGTTTCCTTATTTCAAATTATTGCTGAAAAATTCCTCCAGCTTATCAAACGGGATAGCGTCTTTCCCGCCGCCGTCATACAGATCTGTGTGGACTGCATCCGGGATGATCAGCAGCTCCTTGTTATCTTTATAAGGGTTATCCTTCACCATTGCGGCATAGGCATCGCGGCTGAAATAGCAGGAATGTGCTTTCTCCCCGTGCATGATAAGGACTGCGTTGCGGATCTCATTGCTGTATTGAAGGATGGGCTGGTTCATAAAGGACATACAGCCGATTACATTCCAGCCGCCGTTGGAGTTTAACGAACGCTTGTGGTAGCCGCGCTCCGTCTTATAATAATCATGATAATCTGCCACGAAGAAAGGCGCATCCTCCGGAAGCGGATCGATAACGCCTCCGCCCAGCGCATAGCCGCCATTTTTGTAATCAACGAGCCTCTGGGCGTTCATGGATTCTTTCTTTGCATACCTCGCATCAGCAGAGTTATCTGCATCAAAATATCCGTTGGCATTGACGCGGGACATATCATACATGGTAGAGGCAACCGTCGCCTTAATACGGGTATCCAGCGCCGCCACGTTGAGAGCCAGACCGCCCCAGCCGCAGATTCCGATAATGCCGATACGCTCAGGGTCAACATTTTCCTGTACGGAAAGAAAATCAACCGCTGCCTGAAAATCCTCCGTGTTAATATCCGGCGAAGCCATGTAACGGGGTGTGCCGCCGCTTTCACCGGTAAAGGAAGGGTCAAAAGCAATGGTGAGGAAACCACGCTCCGCCATCGTCTGCGCATACAGTCCGGCTGACTGCTCCTTTACCGCGCCAAAAGGCCCGCATACCGCAATCGCAGCCAGTTTCTTTTCAGCCCCCTTCGGCTCATAAAGGTCTGCCGCCAGCGTGATTCCGTAACGGTTAGGGAATGTCACCTTGTGGTGGCTCACCTTTTCACTTTTCGGGAAAGTCTTATCCCATTCCTTTGTCAATTCCAGTTTTGCAATATTTTCCATTTTGTAATGCCTCTCTTTCTTTTTTGTTATTTTTTAATTATCGCTTTTCCTTTTCCATCCTCCATACTAAAAAATCAAGACAATCAACTCTCCCCTGACTTTCATGCAGGCTGTCCATCAAGCTACAGCGGTGCTTCCGCAATGTTTTAATAGCATCCTGAACCTGACCGTTACCATACAGCCTGCAGACCTGCTCAATAGTCTGAGCGCCACAGCCCGCATCCTTTAGATTCTGAATAAAATCATCCGTATGACCACCTCCCTTCCTGCTATGTCTGTATTATACCCCCTTGACTTCCATTTCGCTAATGGCTATAATTTATATCATGTCATAAATTTTAGGAATATCAAAGGAGGGCAAAATGGAACTGCGAACCATGAGATATTTTCTTGCCGCAGCAAGAGAGGAAAACATGACCCGTGCGGCAGAACTGCTTCACGTTACCCAGCCCACACTCTCCAAGCAGTTAAAAGCGCTTGAAGATGAGCTTGGAAAA
Organism: Lachnospiraceae bacterium; assembly: GCA_910574195.1. Classification (GTDB taxonomy): domain Bacteria; phylum Bacillota; class Clostridia; order Lachnospirales; family Lachnospiraceae; genus Schaedlerella. The sequence goes on from CAJTBF010000025.1 coordinate 30,627, forward strand.
AAACTGTTCACGCGCCACAGTTTCAGCATACAGCTAACAGAGGAAGGTGTTTTGCTTCGAAAACGGGCAGAAGACCTGATAAAAATGGCTGACAAAATCACAACTGAATTTCTCGCTTTAGATGATGTCTTGGGCGGCGATGTTTACTTCGGCTTGGCGGAATCTTACCAAATCAGATGCCTCGCCGCTACAATCAGAAGATTCAAAGAGTCTTACCCTGATCTGCATTATCATATTACCAGCGGCGACACGGAACAGGTCACGGAAAAACTGGATAAAGGTATTATTGACTTTGCCGTACTGGCGCAGGAACCCAATACTGCAAAATATCATTATTTAACCTTTCCCCATGCTGATGTTTGGGGTGTTGTCATGCCAGAGAACTGTCCATTGGCGAAAAAAGAAGCCATCTGCGTGGATAATTTAATTGGACTCCCTCTTTTTTGTTCCGAACAGGGATGGAGCAACGATATATCCAAATGGTGCGGCAACAGCATGGATAAATTACACCTTGAAGGGTCGTTTCGGCTATCATATAACGGATCGCTTTTTGTGAAAGAGGGGCTGGGTTATCTTTTAACTTTTAAGCACTTAATTGATACAAGCCCCGATAGTGGACTCGCTTTCCGCCCTCTTACTCCTAAACTTGAAACAAAAATGTATCTAATATGGAAAAAATACCAAGTTTTTACTCCTATTGCTGAACGATTGCTGGAAATGTTGAAAGCCGAGCTGTCGGAGTAGAAATCAAAGCAAGGCTGTAAGAAATTTATTGATATAAGTAAGAAATTTTTCTTTGAAAAAAGCCTTGTCTTTCCACCAAAAATGATTTTATCAAGATTAGTTGACACATTTTCCTCAAGGATTTTGTATCCTATGCTGCTTCTTTCAGGGAATCATAGTATTGCTGTCGTTTAACCATAGGAGGAAGCCCTCCGTTGGCAGAGCAGATTCTTCGGTTATTCCAGTAGCTGATGAAATATCTCCAGATAATCGTCCTGAGTTCATCTGTGGTTATTTTTTCCGTATCATAACGGTCGTACAGCAGTTCTGATTTCATCCTTGCCCACATACTTTCACAGCGGGCATTATCATGACATCTTCCGCCTGCACTGTTCATACTTTGCTGTATGCCGTACTGCCGGACCGCATCGCGGTATAGCTGGCTGGTGTACTGGCTCTCTCTGTCACTATGGATAATGGCTCCACGGATACCGGGGTACGCATTAAAAGTATTTTCCAGTGTCTGAACACATAACGGTGCCTTCATGTTGGTATCCATTGCCAGACCGACCACGCTGGAATCAAAACAGTCAAAAACAGCAGAAACATACAGTTTTCCATCACTGGCTTTGATCTCTGTTATATCTGTAACACATTTTGTCAGCGGCTCCTCTGCATGGAAATCACGTTTTAACAGATCGTCTGATTTTCTGGCTTCCCTGTCCGCTTTTGTGATCCCCTTTGGCTTGCGTCTGGGAGGATGACTGATTCCGATCTCTTCCATGATACGGTAAACAGTGCGTTCACTGGGAATATTCA
>CAJTBF010000026.1 GCA_910574195.1 Lachnospiraceae bacterium
CGATTGAAATAAAATATAATCAATCGGCTTCGTCGCAAATTTAGAGCGGTTTGTCAAGCGTTTTTTTGAAAAAAGTGGGTGATTTTTTGAAACAAGGGTCTGAAAGCCTTATAAAATAAAGGCTGAAGATTCCGAGAAGTTATGAGAAGTGAAAGGAGGAAAAGAAAAGGGATGGCGGATACGGCGAATGTATATGCGGCGGATAAAAGCCGATATCAGGAGATGCAGTACAACCGGGTAGGAAACAGCGGGTTGAAGTTTCCGGCAGTGTCTTTGGGATTCTGGCATAATTTTGGAAGTAAGGACAATTATGACAATATGAAACAGATGTGCCGGACGGCGTTTGACGCAGGAATTACCCAGTTTGATCTGGCCAATAATTACGGGCCGGTATACGGGAGTGCGGAATCGAATCTGGGAAGAATTCTGGAAGAGGATTTCCGGCCTTATCGGGATGAATTGTTGATTGCGACCAAAGCAGGATATGATATGTGGGATGGTCCTTACGGGGATGGCGGAAGCAGAAAATATTTGATGGCCAGCATTGATCAAAGTCTGCAGCGGATGAAGCTGGATTATGTGGATATTTTTTATCACCATCGGATGGATAAAGAGACGCCGCTGGAAGAAACCATGCAGGCTCTGGCGGATATCGTAAGGAGCGGGAAAGCGCTGTATGCGGGGATTTCGAATTATGACGAAGCTTATACCAGAGAAGCGGTACGTCTGTTGAAAGAACTGCATTGCCCCTTTGTGGTAAATCAGAGAAAGTATTCCATGTTTGAGCGAACCATTGAAAAGGATGGGGTGAAAGCATACTGTAAAGAAGCCGGAGTCGGGATTATTGCGTTTAGTCCTCTGGCGCAGGGAATGCTGACGGATAAATATCTGCACGGGATTCCATCGGACAGCCGGGTTGCCAGAGATCATCGGTTTTTACATGCCAGCGATATTACGGAACAGAGGCTGCAGCAGATTGCCGCGCTGAATACACTGGCAGGTGAAAGAGGGCAGACGCTGGCCCAGATGGCACTTTCCTGGGTGCTGCGGGACAAAGAGGTATGTTCTGTTTTGATTGGAGCGTCAAAACCGGAACAGATTTTGGAAAATGTATCTGTTGCCAGGTTGGCATCCTTTACGGAGGAAGAGTTGAAGCGGATTGACGAGATCTGCGGATGACGGAACACAGGCAGGTTTTGTATCTGTTTTGCAGGTGTGCCGGAGGATAGAACAGGAAGCAAAACAGCAGGGGCGGTGTCTGTATTTTGGATGCTGTATCCTGTTGTTTTCAGGTAAAAGGGCGTTAGTGAGAAAGGAAAAGAGATGAGCAAGCGAAAAGGTGGTTTTACGTTGCCCGGAGAGGCGGGCTATGAGGCATTGACGTTGAAAATGGCAGAAAAATGGGGAGCGGATGTAATCCGTGACAGTGACGGAACGGAGCTTTCCCCGGAGATCTTAAATGCCGGGTATGGGATCTATTCTACGATCTGTATTATACGGGATCATAATGCATGGGCGCAGAAAAACAGAGATAAATTGCAGCAGACGTTTCTATGTACCCATCCGGCGGTTGCGGTGGGACAGACAGTCTGTATTTCACTGATGGAAGATTTTTTTGCGGAACAATTTGCTGTCAATGACAGTGCGGAAGCCAGAAAATACTGGCAGGTGTATGACCGGACGACAGAAGAGGAAGTGCCGGCATCAAAATGGGAGTATCAAAAAGAAGAAGGTCTTGTGCGAGTTCAGGAGGCCGTACCGTTTCATTCTTATACGGTTAGTTTTCTGGCCTATCGGATCTGGGAAGAGATTTCCATGTATAATCATACGACCAATCACTGGAATAAGGAACATCTGATGCAGATTGATCCGCGGTATCCCGAAACACAGCAGTATATGCTGGAGTGGATGGAACGGTGGTGTGTGGAGCATCCACATACGACGGTGGTACGTTTTACGTCTCTTTTCTATAATTTTGTATGGATCTGGGGTAGCAATGAGCGGAACCGGCATTTATTTACAGACTGGGGATCCTATGATTTTACGGTAAGTCCTCTTGCTCTGGACGAATTTGAAAAGAAATATGGGTATGCGTTGACAGCGGAAGATTTTATCAATCAGGGAAAATTCCAGGTCACACATATGCCGGCCACGCCGCAAAAACGGGACTGGATGGAGTTCATACAGGAATTTGTGGTTGATTTTACAAAAAAACTGGTGGAAATTGTTCACCAATACGGAAAGAAAGCCTATGTATTTTATGATGATAGCTGGGTAGGTTTGGAGCCTTACGGAACTCATTTTAAGGAGTTTGGATTTGACGGCTTAATCAAGTGTGTATTTTCCGGATATGAGGCGAGATTATGTGGCGGTGTGGATGTACCTGTACATGAAATTCGTCTTCATCCTTATCTTTTTCCGGTGGGACTGGGCGGCGCTCCTACATTTATGGAGGGCGGAGATCCTACAACGGATGCGAAGAAGTATTGGAACAGTGTACGGCGCGGTTTACTGCGTGTGCCGATTCAGAGAATCGGGATGGGCGGTTATCTGCATCTGACAGAAGATTTCCCGGAATTTCAGGATTACATAGAAGAGATTTCCGACGAATTCCGTAGAATGCAGGAATATCATCAATGCGGGAAACCGTATACCGTGAAGATTCGTGTAGCGGTGCTGCACTATTGGGGCTCGCTTCGATCATGGACATTATCAGGACATTTTCATGAAACGTATATGCATGATTTGATTCATGTAAACGAAGCTTTGGCAGGTCTTCCGTTGGATGTGGACTATATTTCGTTTGAGGATGTCAAAGCAGGCGCGCTTGCAAAGTATGATGTGGTGATCAATGCCGGAAAGGCGGGCACTGCGTGGAGCGGCGGTGATGTATGGAAAGAGGCGCAGGTGGTTGCCGCGTTAAATGAATGGGTATATCAGGGAGGGATATTTCTGGGAATCGGAGAACCTTCGGCGGTTTCCGGTTATGGAACTTACTTTCGGATGGCAGAAGTTCTGGGCGTGGATCGGGATACCGGTGCCAAAGTATGTCATGGAAAATGGCAGTTTCAGGTAGAACCGAAAGAAGAGTTGTTCCCGGAAGGGTTCCAGATTCCGGTATGCCCGGGTGTATTTCTGACGGACGGTACGGCACAGGTACTGGATGCAGAGGGGCAGACGCCGAAGCTGACAGTGCACGCGTTTGGAAAAGGGCATGGGATTTACATGGGAGGATTTCAGTATTCTCTGGCAAATACAAGGCTGCTGCTGAATCTGCTTCTGGATATCTGTAAGGGAGATTCGCAGGAAAGAATGTATCTGACGGATAATGCAAATACGGAATGCGCATACTATCCGGCAGCGAAAAAACTGGTAGTGATCAACAATGCCGATACAGTGCAGACGACGTCTGTTCTGACGGAAAAGGGAAGCATTTCGTTTACCATTGCAGCATATGGACAGGAATCGGCGGATTTGTAAAAAGGATTCCTAAAGGATATTTTACTTAGATATATAAGGATAGGTTTATTGAAGCAGGAACATAGTCCACAGCACTCCGCTTTCGCTTCGCAAAAAACGTAACAGACATGAAACTCAAAAAGGGTTCGACCTGCACCGACGTTTTTGGGAGGTACTCCAGGACTGGATTTCCTGCTTCGGCTGTTTTTCTGACTTAAAATGTAGGAAATAGTATCTGGGTAACAGTTCAGCCTGCAACTGCGCACTTGTTGCGCAGTTGGCAGCCAGTAGTGCCACGCAGCCATGAATCCGCCCCGTTGCCGCAGGCAAACTTTTCATGGGGCGGATTTGTGTAACAGTGAGGCCGAAGGCTGAACTGTTACGTATCTGGAAATAGCAGGGACAAAAATCTTGACAGTGTTACAGGTTTTGGTTATAATATTGAAATTGCGAAATAGAAATATTTGTATAAAAAATAGAGATATTTTTAAAATAAAAAAGTGGAAAAGATGGAAAGGAAGCAGAAGTAATTATGGCAGAATCAAAGAAAAGATTACTTACTTATGCAGGCTTGAAAGCACTGGAAGATGAACTGGAAAATCTGAAAGTGGTAAAACGGAAGGAAGTGGCGGAAAAGATCAAGGAGGCCAGAGAGCAGGGAGACTTGTCTGAGAATGCGGAATACGATGCGGCGAAGGACGAGCAGCGTGATATTGAGGCGAGAATTGAAGAGCTGGAAGGCATCTTAAAGGATGCGGAAGTCGTGGTAGAGGATGAAGTGGATCTGGATCGTATCAATGTGGGATGTACGATCAAAGTATTTGATGTCACCTATGATGAGGAGATGGAATTTAAAATTGTCGGTTCCACGGAGGCCAACAGCCTGGAAGGAAAGATTTCCAATGAATCACCGGTAGGACAGGCGCTGATGGGAAAAATGATAGGAGAAGTTGTGGATGTAGAGACACAGGCCGGAATCATCCAGTATAAAGTATTGGATATCAGCCGTTCCCTGTAAAAGAAAGGAGAATACACATGTCGGAACAGCAGAAGAAAACACAGGAGCCGGATTTGAATCAGCTGAGAAAGGTTCGCCGTGAGAAATTAGCAGATTTACAGGAAAATGGAAAAGATCCTTTTCTTATTACAAAGTATGAACAGACACACCATAGTCAGGAAATCAAAGAGCATTATGAAGAACTGGAAGGAAAGCGGGTATCCATTGCAGGCCGTATGATGTCAAAGAGAATTATGGGGAAGGCCTCTTTTTGTAATGTGCAGGATCTTCAGGGGAATATCCAGTCCTATGTGGCAAGAGACAGTGTCGGTGAAGATACTTACAAAGAATTCAAAAAATTTGACGTGGGCGATGTGATCGGAATTGAAGGGGAAGTATTTACGACAAAGACCGGTGAGATTTCCGTTCATGCGGCGAAAGTGACGCTGCTTTCAAAGAGCCTTCAGATTCTGCCGGAGAAGTTCCATGGATTGGTGAATACGGATCTCCGTTATCGCCAAAGATACGTGGATCTGGTGATGAATCCGGAGGTAAAGGATACCTTTATTAAGCGTTCCAGAATTTTGAGTGCCATCCGGCGCTATCTGGACGGACAGGGCTTTATGGAAGTAGAAACCCCCATGCTGGTTCCCAATGCGGGCGGCGCGGCGGCACGTCCCTTTGAGACACATTTCAATGCGTTAAATGAAGACCTGAAACTGCGGATTTCCCTGGAACTGTATCTGAAACGTTTGATTGTCGGTGGTATGGAACGGGTATATGAGATTGGACGGGTCTTTCGAAATGAAGGTCTGGATACAAGACACAATCCGGAATTTACACTGATGGAGTTATATCAGGCGTATGTAGATTACAATGATATTATGGAGCTGACGGAGAATCTGTATCGTTATGTTGCGCAGGAAGTATTGGGGACAACCACCATTGTTTATAATGGAGTCGAGATGGATCTGGGCAAACCGTTTGCGCGGATTACAATGATAGATGCAGTAAAGAAGTATGCCGGCGTGGATTTTACAGAAGTGAAAACGGACGAGGAAGCGAAAGCGTTGGCGGACAAGCATCATGTGGAGTATGAGGACCGGCATAAGAAGGGAGATATCCTAAGTCTGTTCTTTGAGGAATATGCGGAAGAGCATTTGATTCAGCCTACCTTTGTGCTGGACCATCCGGTAGAGATCTCGCCGCTGACTAAGAAAAAACCGAACAATCCGGATTATGTGGAACGGTTCGAACTGTTTATCAATGGCTGGGAGATGGCTAATGCATATTCCGAGCTGAATGACCCCATTGATCAGAGAGAGCGTTTCCGTGCTCAGGAAGAGCTGCTGGCACAGGGGGACGAGGAAGCGAATACGACGGACGAAGATTTCATGAATGCGCTGGAGATCGGGATGCCCCCGACAGGCGGCGTCGGATACGGAATCGACCGTATGTGTATGCTGCTGACAGATTCGGCGGCAATCCGCGATGTGCTGCTGTTCCCGACCATGAAGTCCATCGGGGGTGCAAAAGTTGATGTAAAATCTACTCCGGCAGAGACAGGAGCAGAGGAGAAACCGATTGAAAAGATTGATTTTTCCAAAGTGAAGATCGAGCCGTTATTTGAGGAAAATGTCGATTTTGATACTTTCAGCAAGTCCGATTTCCGTGCCGTGAAGATTGAAGCGTGTGAGGCGGTTCCGAAGAGTAAAAAACTTTTGAAGTTTACGCTGAATGACGGAACAGACCGGAAACGCACGATTTTAAGCGGTATTCACGAGTATTATGAGCCGGAAGAACTTGTTGGAAAGACAGCAATTGCAATCGTAAATCTTCCACCAAGGAAGATGATGGGCATTGATTCCGAGGGTATGCTGATCTCAGCAGTACACGAGGAAGATGGAAGAGAAGGTCTGAACCTTTTGATGGTAGATGATCGGATTCCGGCTGGAGCAAAGCTGTATTAAAAAACGAGAAATTGATCTATTTTAAACTCGTTTCCTCTACATGTACAACACAGGTACAACAAATTTTGTTGTAATAATACCGAATAATACGTTTATGTACTTTATTGTATTTGTTGCAGTAACTAAAAAATCTAAGAGCCTATTTATATTAAAGGGTATTTTTCTAAGTAATTTAGAAAAATGCCCTTTTTGTTTTTTACTTTACACAGGAAAAATTTATAAATGGAGGAAACGAAAATGAAAAAAACTACAGCGACAGGAGCAGGAAATGAAAACAACATAACTTTCAAAGATAAGATGCACGAAAAATTTTATCTGCTTTATCTTCCGGAATGTACGCATCAGGACGTATACCACAAAGCATTGATCTATTGTCTGGGAATGAACAGAGATACCAGAGAGAATGTTGAACGTATATTTGATTTTATGACCAGTTGTGTAAAACCGGAGTGTTTAAAGGAAGGATGGCAGACCAGTGGAAGTTTAAGAGTAGTGCGCATGGCATTTAATCTGTTTTGTAATGGTATGCCAAGTATAGGCTATTATACAAATTCCAGGGATCAGTTGGCAGAATGTCAGGCATATACAGTGGAAGAATTGTTCTGCTGTGAGTATGCAAGATATTTTTGGGAAGCAATTAAACTCAGATATCCGGAATATTGCATTGGATAGGAGGGATTGTATGCTGAAAATCAGACTGCAGGGAACTACAAACGATATTAAGTGGTTCCGGAAGATTTTGGAGCGGGATAAACGAATCGAACTTCTATCAATCTCAGAACCATTTTCAAACAAAGGGACAAAAAAATATTTTCGTGTATATGCAGAAGTAAAGAAACATCAGAAAGAGTCCATGAATTAACAGAACGGAGGAAGAAAGTTATGTGCAGAGTAATTTCAATCTCATCCCAAAAGGGAGGAACCGGAAAAACTTCAACCTGTATCAATATTGGAGCGGCTCTGGCAAAAGAAGGAAAGCGAGTTTTGCTGGTAGATAATGATCCACAGGGTCATCTGACCATCGGCTTGGGATTTGACAAACGTCAGAAAGTAACTTTAAAAACTATCCTTGAAAATTGTATTGAGGAACAGGAGCTGCAGGTGGAGGAGGCAATCCTCCACCATGAGGAAAAACTGGATCTGATTCCGGCCAATAAATCTCTCGGCATTATGAACGTATATCTGTCAAGCATTCCGGAAGGAGAAACAATTCTGCGGGAAGTGCTGGACACAATACGCAGCCGGTATGATTATATCATTATCGATTGTGGTCCATCTATCGGCATGCTGTCCATTAACGCACTGACAGCCAGTGACAGTGTGATTATACCGGTGGAGCTGGATAAGTATGCGGTGGATGGAATGGAAGAAATGATCCGGACGGTTTATCTTGTCCGGCAGAAATATAATCCTTCCATCTGTATTGGAGGTGTGCTGTATAATAAAGTAGAGGCACGGCTGAATAATTCAAAGGGCTATAAAGAAGCTTTGGAGAAAACTTATGGTTCCCATATTCCGATTTTTCGTACCAGTATTCCGAAGACTGTGCGGGTACAGGAAGCTGCAAATGCCGGTATCAGCATTCTTGCCTATGAACCAAAGAATGAGTGTTCCGGCAGATATATGCAGCTGATCAGGGAGGTGGAAGGCCATGAGTAAACGAAAAGGGGTTATTCAGGTAACCGGCTTAGAGGATATATTTTCTGATCATGTTGAGTCAGGAGAAACAATCACAAGAATTCCGGTGAAATCACTTCGCGCATTTCAGAATCATCCGTTTAGAGTAGTAGATGATGCGAAAATGGAAGAAACAGTAGAAAGCGTAAAACAGAGAGGCGTATTAGTCCCCATATTGGTCAGACCATACTCAGAAAATCAGTATGAGGTCATATCCGGGCATCGCAGATGGAGAGCAAGTTTTCTGGCCGGATTAAAAAATATACCTGCAATCATCCGAAAGATTTCCGATGACGATGCGGTGGTAATCATGGTGGATTCGAACATTCAGAGAGAGGATATCCTGCCGTCAGAAAAAGCGAAAGCATATGCGATGAAATATAAAGCCCTGAAGCATCAGGGAAGTAAAGGTGGAAAGTATACAGCCGATCTGGTCGGAGAAACCGCAGGAGAGAGCGGCAGAACAGTGCAGCGTTATATCCGGCTTGCCGAACTGTCTGATCCCATTCTCAGTTATGTGGACCGTGGAAAAATTTCTCTTGGGGTTGGAGAAATCCTGTCTTATCTGAATGCAGAGGAACAAACGATGCTGTATCAGATAATGGACACAACAGATGTCATTCCGGATAAGTGTCAGGCTGAGCAGCTGCGTAAGGAAAGCACAGCGGGCAGATTGAGGGAAGGTACTATCTATTCTGTCCTGTGTAAAAGGGAACTGCATCAGAAACCGGTTACACTTACGAGAACAGATATAAAAAAATATTTTCCTGTGAATTTTACAAATGATCAGATAAAGACTGTGATTTATCAGCTATTGGATGAATGGACGCAGAAACAGTCATGAGAGAGGAGCATATGCATGGCACAGCAGATTACGTTTGATTACTTTCGGGGTATGGAGGCGGAACAGTATACATTTTACAGGATCCCCAAAATCCTGTTTACTGCTGAATGCTTTAAATCGCTTTCCTGTGAGGCAAAGGTATTATACGGTCTTATGTTAGACCGTATGAGCCTGAGCATAAAAAATAGATGGGTTGATGAACAGGATCGAGTATATATCGTGTTTACTGTAGAAGAAGTTATGGAACTGCTGGGATGTGGAAGACAGAAAGCCATAAAAAATATTTCTGAACTGGATACAGAAAAAGGGATTGGACTGATCGAAAAGAAGCGTTTTGGGTTAGGAAAACCTAATGTAATCTATGTGAAAAATTTTATGATGAAAGAATGCACACAAACGGAAACAGAGAAAGAAGTGGGAGAAAACGCCGCAAATACGCAGAAGTATGAAAATCAAACTTCAGGAAGTATGAAAATCGAACTTCAAGAAGTTCCGGAATCAAACTTCAGGAAGTATGAAAACCAAACTTCAGGAAGTATGAAAATCAGCCTTCAAGAAGTTCCAAAATCAAACTCTAATAATACTGATTATAATAATACTGAGTTTAGTAATACTGATCCTATCAATCTTATCAATCTTGTCCGGAGACCCTGTGACGGGAAAGATACGATGGATGAGATTGATGAAATACGAAGGGAGATTCATGATCGGATTGAATACGATATACTGGAACATGATAATCCACTTCAAGTAAAAATGCTTGATGAATTGGTGGAACTGATTGTGGAAATATTGATCCAGCCGGATACCGGACAGATACGGGTGGGCGGGGCGATGATTCCGATGGCTCTTGCGAAAGAACGGTTTCGAAGGCTGGAGTATGAGCATATCCAATACGTAATGTATTGCCTGCAGAAGAACAGCAGCCATATTGGTAATATCAAAGCGTATCTTCTGACAGCATTGTATAATGCACCCATCACTCAGCACAATTATTTTCAGGCTGCAGTAAATGCAGATCAGGCTTCATGGTGGAGGGAGGAAAGGAATGAAAAATAAACTATGGATAATGGTTCTTGCCTTGGTGTTAGGAATTACAGGCTGCACAAGTGAAAATACATACAGCACCCCGGAAAATCACCAGAAGACAGAGCATGTTACGGAGGGGGCTGTAAATGAGCAGTCTGAGGATTCAAAGACGCAACAGAACGGGAACGAAACAGAAAAGGCCCAAAATATTGATGCAGAAGATACAGGAAAGAATACAAGAAACAGTGAAGATTCGGTATCAGGTGAAGAACCAAAGAACAGTCAGGGATCAGACGGAGCTGTCATTTCTGATACATCCGGAGAAAAGACTACACAGGTTCCCGTGAGAGATTATGCAGAGCAAACCGGTCAGACATCAGTGAGAGATGATGGAAATCAGAATGAAAATCAGAATGGACAGCCAGCGTTAGGGAATGCAGAAACCCATGTGCATGAGTGGGAACCGATAACAACAGTTGTGCACCATGACGAGGAAGGACATTTTGAAACATATCTGATACAGGATGCGTATGAGGAAAACATAACAGAAATGGTCTATGATCCATGGGAATGCTGTGATATCTGTCAGGAGGATTGTACAGGTGATGGTGGAGCACACATGAAAGAACATGCTTTAGCGGGGGAAGGAGGCGGAAGGCACACGGAGTATTATAAAGAGGTACAGAAAACGGTTTTTCATGAAGCGGAGTATGGACAGTGTTGGGTGATAGATCATGAGGCTTGGAATGAGACGATTATTACAGGGTATCAATGCGATTGCGGAGCAACAAAATAACAAGTAAATAAATACGTTCTTTGAGAAAGGGATTGCCGAGAGGCAGTTCCTTTTTTCATGCGCGAAAGGAGGTGAAATGCATGGGTTACGTAGGGAATAGTCGAATCCGTGGCCCGGATATGGCAGTAGACGGTTATGGGAGAAAAACCTAGGAATAAAAAATTGAGGAGGAAATGAAGGATGAAAAGAAGGAACATCTTCCTGCCACTGCTGATACTGATTTCCCTGTTGGTCAGCAGTATGACGGTATGTGCTTCGGGCTCTGGGCCTGCGGAAGATATTGTATATTTTTCAGAGGATACGGATTATTCCCAGATCCAGCGGAGTAAATGGGAGGATATCGACTGGTCAAAATACGGGAATAATGGTATTCAGGATCCGGATACAAAAAAATATTTGGAAAGCATGGGGATTGATGCTGAGAGAGAAGAAAATTATGGTTCCCTGTTAGAAAAAAAGTTGGCGAATCAGATCCAGTTGTTCAGTGTCGCGGATGACTGGGCGGTTGGGACAAAACATACCGGGATGTGTGATATAACGCAAAGCTGGTTTGTACCATCAGAAGGGCAATCTTATTTTATTCTGGACAACTTCAGGGATGGCCTGGAAGGCGTGGAAATGGTCGGGGCAGGATGGTGTGCGAATCATACAGCCGCAGAGCCGCCTGCCGGACATAAGGTTGTCCGGGTAGAATGTACGGTTACAAGAATCGATCCGGACGGCTGGGTGTATATGAGCCTGCTCTTGATCCCGGATGGAGTGACAGATGGTGTGACCAGCAATGAGTTTGGTCTGATCGGATATCAGAGGATTGCTGCAAATGTGCGGATCAAGAAAGAATTTACAGGCAGTGTTTATTTGAAAAAGATCTCTGCGAACACAGTGATTACAAGTAATAATGATTGCTACAGTTTAAGCGGTGCAGAGTATGGCGTGTATTCAGACAGCAGCTGCAAAACGAAAGTAGGAACATTGACAACAAACGCCAGTGGAGAATCCAATACGTTAGAGGTGAATGCCGGAAATTATTGGGTGAAAGAGACAAAGGCCCCGAAAGGGTTTGTGCTGGATCCAAATGTATACAAGGTGACGGTAACATCGGGAAAGACCGCAACGGTATCTGTGCAGGATATTCCGACCATGGATCCGGTTGGGATACTTTTGGGAAAAGTAGACCGGGAAACAAATCAGAACAAACCACAGGGCAGTGCAAGCCTGCAGGGGGCATTGTTTACGGTGAAATATTATAAAGACCTGTATGATACGGACCCGGCTGAACAGGGAAAAACGCCGGAACGAACATGGGTATTCAGAACAGATTCAGATGGATTTTGTGAATATCAAAAAGAATATTTCGTGTCCGGCGATGAACTTTACTATGCTGCTTCCGGAGATCCTTCGCTGCCGCTTGGAACCATAACGATTCAGGAAACGCAGGCTCCGGAGGGATATTTGATCAATCCGGAAATTTATGTGGCAAAAATTACAAGCAATAATGCCGGACAGGAGTTTGTTTATACCTATAATGAACCGACTGTCCCGGAAACAGTATTGCAGCTTGATATTGTAAAAATATTAAAAGACACGGAACAGGTAATTCCGGGTGCAGTTTTCAAACATACATCACCGGATGGGAGCATGCAGGAAATCAAAACGGATAAAAATGGGAAAGCTGTAATCAAGGGCCTGACCTGGGGGACACATACAATCGAAGAAGTTTCTGTACCGGACGGTTTTACTGTAAATCCGGGAAAAGTGATCTTTAATGTTGAGAAGGGCAATAAAATTACAGTCATTTCCAATACTGCTGTGGAAACGACCGGCAGTATGACTTTTGTAGTTGGGGATGATGGGTGTATTGATTTGAAAGTAGAAGATATTCTTGCCCCGTATCAGCTGACTGTGCATAAACAGAATGAAGACGGGAAACTGCTTCAGGGCGCGGAATTTGCTATTTTCGAAGATGAAGCATGTACAAAGGAACTGCAGAGAAAAAGCAGTAATGAAAATGGAGAACTGTTTTTTGAAGGCCTGACGGTGAATCAGAAATATTATTTGAAAGAGATAAAAGCACCAAAAGGGTATCGTCTTCCGCTGCAGACAGACGGGAGCCCCGTTGTATATGAGATCTATACAACAAGCAATCCAGTAAAGGACGAATTTGCCTATTATGTAAACGGTAAAAAATATACGGAAAGTACGGGACTGTTTGCCATTACAGGGACAAAAGCAGACCGGGAAGTGAATCTGACGGTTGAAAATCACACCGGTATCAAAATGCCGGAAACAGGAACATCGATACAGGCAGGTATGCTCCTGTTAGGAATTGGATGTTTGGCAGGAGCGATTGTATGGTATATCAGGAAGGGAAAAAAGAGAGATGAAGAAAAGAAAAACAGTAAAACTATTGATGATCGCAGGAATGATAGGGATCACAGCTTTTAGTACATCCGGAGTGCGAACTATGACGGTGTATGCTGAAGAAAATACCAGAACAAATCAGGAGTATGTAACCCGTGGCGGGATAGCAACGATGGGAACAGGTTCTGCCAGCATTACGATTGAGGGACAGGCAGGTCAGACGCTGGTGGGGAAACGATTCAACGTCTATAAATTGTTTTATGCAGAAAATGCAAGAGACGGGGAATCCATTAATTATACATTTAATCCACTGTATGAACAGGCATTAAAAAATGTAACTGCACGTGCATTGTCAAAAGACGGAAAACAGGTGGATGCAGCGGATGTGACAGAATACATGGTCATTGACTATATTCAGACATTGAATACAAACCCGGTGGAAGGCAGTCAGGCAGAGCAAGAGCTGGAAGGAAGATACAGCCTGTTCCGTTACTTCGTGGAAGATCTTCGGGATGAAATCGAGGCATTGAAATTGCAGCCTGATGTGGTCACGGTAAACAGTGTGTTATCTGATAATTCCATCCGTCTTTCGGGGCTGGATTACGGATACTATATCATTGATGAAGTGTCAAATGTACAGGGCACACATTCGGCCAGTTCCTTGTGCATGGTGGATACTGCAAATCCGACTGCGAATATTGGAATAAAATCCGATTATCCGTCAGTAACGAAAAAGATACAGGAAGATGATCCGGATTCCGCTATTACGGATAAAGAGGGATGGAATGATATTGCGGACTATGAGATCGGGCAGACAGTTCCTTACCGCTATGAATCCAATATTCCGGATATGAACGGTTATGACACTTACTATTATGCATGGCATGACCAGATGGATGAAGCGCTGACTTTCCAACCGCAGACAGTCAGTATTGTGATCAAGGGCAGTACTGGTTCCGGAAGTAAAGAATATACTCTTCAGAAAAGCGAATTTAATGTAATCACGGATCCGGATGACAGCGAGGATACTTTTCAAGTTGAGATCAAGGATATCAAAATAATTGTAGACCGTGAATTTAATCAGATGGATGAGAAAGGAGAAAACCTGTACGGACAGACCGTGGTCCTGCGCTATGATGCGGTTCTGAACGATCTTGCGGCAAAAGACACCGGAAGACCGGGATTTGAGAATGATGTACGGTTGGAATTTTCGAATGATGCAGACAGTGACGGGGAGGGAAGCACCGGGCTGACACCGTGGGACACCGTAGTCTGTTTCACTTACCAGCTGGACGTACAGAAAATCAATAACCATGATAAAACTCTGGCAGACGCGAAATTCCGGCTCTATTCTGATGAAGATTGCTCGCAGGAAATATATGTAAAAGAGGGAGAAAATGGCTACATCGTAATTAACCGTGACAGTGCAGGAGGGGATGACCACGAAGGCGGTACGCGGCCTGCAGAGGCAGTTGAAATGACCTCTTCGGAAGACGGAACTTTTATTATTTATGGGCTGGATGGAAATACAACGTACTATTTAAAGGAAACGGATGCTCCGGATGGATATCGGTCGCTGCTGGATCCGATTATTTTAAAAGTTAATGCAACCTATACTGCAGATCGTGACCAGTATATCAAAGGCGATGGCGCTACAAATAAAACCCTGCAAAAGCTGGAGGCAACTGCGCATATCCAATCTTTCTATGACGGGATTTCAAAACAGGAAGATCAGTCTCTGACAACGGATGTGGAAAATGGAAGCATTAATCTTACTGTAATAAATGAAGTGGGAAAGAAACTTCCGGTTACAGGTACAGCTGCTGTAGTTATTCTTATTCTGGCTGGCTCCTGCCTGATGGGAAGTGCGGTTGTCCTGTACAGAAAAAGAGGAAAAAAGGAGAAGAAATAACAGAATATGAAGAAAAGATGGGGCATTTATATCATGTTCTTTCTTGGCTTTCTTATATGCTGTCTGCCAATGGCTTACAGTATTTTTACGCAACGGCATCAATCCGATGTCGTTGCAACTTATCAAAACGCTGTTTCAAATGCAGGGGATGAGGTGGCTGCTGTGAAGGAAGATGCCCAAGAATACAACAGTATGCTGTATCAGTCCGGGGGTGGAGTTCTGGATTCGCTGGATACATCCATTTTGAGTGAGGAGAGTTATCGATCGCAGCTGGATCAAACCGGAACCGGTGTGATGGGAAGTCTGGATATTCCGAAAATCAATGTGGAATTACCGATCTATCATGGAACAGGGAAAGAGGAGCTGTCACAGGGGATCGGTCATCTGGAGGGAACCAGCCTGCCGATAGGCGGTGAAAATACGCACTGTGTTTTAACAGGACATCGCGGACTCCCGCAATCAAAACTGTTGATCCGGCTGGATGAAATGAAAAAAGGGGATTATTTTTTTATCCGTTGCTGTAATGAAGTTCTGGCGTATAAGGTTTTGAAAATTCAGACGGTAGAGCCGGATGATGTATCAGGGCTGCAGATCCAGCAGGGGAAGGATTTAGCTTCCCTTGTCACCTGTACCCCTTATGGATTAAATACACATCGGTTAATCGTGACAGGGGAACGGGTAGATTATGAAGAAACTCAGTATGAAGAAATTGAAGAGACAATTCCATCAGGACGGGAGATGCTACTTACTTTTTTGCCAGTGATATTCATAGCAGTAATGTGCGTTTTGTATCTGAAAGATCGAAGGAACAGGAGGGATTTAGATGAAAATGAAAAGATTTAAAACGGCTGCAGTTTTCGGTTTGCTGTTCATGGCGATGACAATACCGGTCAGGTTTGTGTACGCGGAAACAGAACAGGATGCGCTGATCGTGCAGGATATATCAACAGATGGAGAAACTTTCTTTCCACCTTCAGATGTATTAAGTGATGTGGAGGAAGATATTCAGGGAGAAATCAGGATTCATTTGACGGATGGCGGAACGGGAACAGTAAAGAGTGGGATTACATTTGAGTGTGTTCTTGCAGCATTGATCGTCAACGGCAATTATGAACTTACAGAGCCGTTTTCCGGAACCGGCGTAGATCTCAATGAAATAGAAAATTCGGAACAGTTGAGTGAAGCGGCGCAACAGCTGGCAGACATTGAGGTTTCCGGGGAAACCGGAATCACAGATCAAAATGGTGATCTGAGTTTTTCTGATTTATCAACAGGGGTTTATCTGATCCTTGCAGAAGAAACAGAGTCTTTTGATGTTATTACACCAACATTGGCAGCAATTCCGACATGGAATGAGGAAACAGGAGAAATGGCGTATCAGGTTCTGATGGAACCCAAACATACCCCGCGCCCGGAAGAATCGTTAACAGAAGCTCCGCAGACGAGCCTGCAGGATGATACGATTTATTATCTGATCGGAGGGTTGCTTTGCATTGCGGGAGCAGCAATTCTTGCCTTTGCCGGATTTTGGAAGAGGAGCAAAAAGGATGATGAAGAGATTTTGTAAAATAACAGCGGTTCTGCTGGCATTGGCAGGAGCAGTTCTGTTTGCTCTTGCGTATCGTGAGCATAAGCCATTCTTAGAAATGCGTATCATGCAGGAAGCCCTGCAGGAAGGTGCGGTGACAGAGGCGGAGGATCCTTTTGACCGGAAAATAGATTTCGATGCTTTGAAGGATATAAACCCGGACATCATCGGATGGCTGTACATACCACAGATCGAAGTGGATCTCCCGATCCTTCAGGGAATGGATAATGAAACGTATCTGACGAAAAGCTTTGACGGGGGATACAGTCCATTGGGATCTGTTTTTACCTGGGCTGATGCAGCTGAAAATCTGTCCGATCCGCATATATGCCTGTTCGGACACAATATGTTATCCGGGCAGATGTTTGGGAGACTGTCAAGGTTTCAGGATGCTGACTTTCTGGCGGGCAATCCTTCCTGCTGGATCTATACTCCTGAGAGGACCAAAGAGATCGAAATCTATCGGGTGGATACGGTGCATCGGTCAGCTGCGATTTTTCAGGCCGGATGGACAGATCCGGCTCAGGATCGGGACAGGCAGATTGTAACATTTGCCACCTGCACAGGATATGATGATACCGCCTATAGACTGGCAGTGACCGGAGCGGTTATCCGTGAAAAAATGGTGCTGTAATTAATAAAGAGGAAAGGAGCCTGTCAATGCAGAATGAAAATAAGGATCTGGGAATTTGTCTGAAAGAACTGCAGGAGATTTTTCAGATCCGTGAGGAAGAATTTCAAAAACGAGAACAGAATTATCAGGAAAAACGGAGCCAGTTAGGAAAACTGCTAGAAGAAGTAACCGGAAAGAAGCAGAAGCTGGACGAGGAAAAAGAGAAACAGGAAAGGGAACATGGAAGGCTTCAGTTATGGGAAAATCAGCTTGTAGATCGGGAAAAAGAACAGAAGGAACAGGAAGAAAAATTTGCATGCAAGCAAAAACAGCTGCAGGAAATGGAAAAGGAACTTCTCTTAAAACATAGTCTGGAACTTGAAAAAGTACGCAATGAAGAGATGAAACTGAAGCGTCTGACAGAAAGTTATGAGTATAAAATTTCTCTTCTTGACAGTGGCGTTTCAGAAATACCAGAAGCAGATCTGTCGGATTATATCGCAATTGAAGAATATCGAAAACTGCTGGAAGAAAAAGAAGAGAAAATCCGGAAACTGAAAGAAGAAAGGGTACAGCTTCTCCGAAAAGTACTGGAACTGACCGGGAGGAAAAACCAGAAGGCCCAGAAGAGAGAAACATCGGAAATAGACTCAGAAGAACCCAAAGAGATTGAGATGGAAGAGACTGAGATGGAAGAAGCAGAAGAGACCGAGGCGGACGAAAGAGAATTTGAAGAAACGCCGTATTTTGATGTGAGCGAAAGCGAAGAAGGATACACAAGAGAAGAACTGACCGCAGAAACGCTGAAATATTATCTGGAGCATCAGAAACGTTTATACAGAAATGTGGAGATCAGGCATTCGGATCAGGGGGAACTGGTATACGCAGATGGAAACGGTTTGCAATATCGGTTCCTTTTTACAAAGCCGGGGTGTTTTGACATCATAGCGAAGCGGACATACAGTTCCCGTTTGGCGGAACTGTTGGACCGATTCGGACAGAAATATCCGGGGGTTACTTTCCGTTATGACAGACAGGAAAAAGCTGTCTATGTCAGTGGATATTTTTCAGCAGATCTGACGATAGAAGATTTGATGGAAAAAGTGGAAGAACTCAGTAACTGTTTTAAACGGAAGTAGGAGAAGGCCATGTGGTATGAATATTTAGGCTTAGGGATGGCAGCATCGTTCGGATGCTGTCTCTTTTTATTACTGCTTGCCGATTGCTTAAAAAAGCACAGAAAAAGGCAGTCTCTATACATGCACAGAATGCCGAAGAAACTGAATAACATGCATTTTTTATCCGCGATGGAGCGAGGGTATCAGGCCGCAGGAAGCATTCGTGGCATGCTGATAATCTTACGCAAGAAATGGGAAAAAGGGCCGGAGAGGGTTCGGATATGCGCTGCACTGGATTATTTGGAGAACAGCCGGTATAAGGACTATGAAACCGCTTTAGGCTATCTGAACGATCATACGGAAGAGTTTGACCGTTTTTTAAAAGATCTGTTGGAAAGAGAAATCCGGAGAAAGAGGGGACTGATCTGCAGTACGGATAAGAAAAGCAGGAAAGGAGACACAAATGAAAAGAAGTAACTGGAAATCAAAGATTTTGCTGCTGATCGCGGTTATTGTGGGAATCATTGCGGGAATAGCGGTCGCGTCATATGTAAATGAGGTATACCATAAGGCGACAGGCCTTGCGTTCTTTGGAACGCTGGCGGTTGTAGCAGGTCTGATCACAGTGATCGGCGTAAAAATATTTCGGATAGGAGATTAGGATATGAAAAAACACGAAGCAAAAAAGATGCAGGCAATAAAATTCTGTATGTTTACCGCAGTTATATTAATGCTGTATCAGACCCCTGTTTTTGCAGCAGAAGATCCAACCGCTATCATAGACAGCGGTTTTGATGTGATTTATAACATCATTGCTGCAATTGTATCAGCACTGGGAACCATTTATCTTCTCTGGGGCGTATTTGAATGGTCACAGTCTTTGAATACACAGGATGGCGGTGCGCAGTCAATCGCATTTAAGCGAATTGCAGCGGGTATCGTAGCCATGCTGGCACCACAATTAATTCCTCTGATCTCATCAGCTGTATAGGAGGAATCATATGCCGGAATGGGTAAGCGATTTATTAACAACCATGTTCTTTGGGCCTTTTTATAAAGCCGCGGAATGGATCTGGAATTGGGTAATGGGACTTTGTACCGGCATAATCACTACAAGTCCGCAGAATTTTTCTGCAGATACATGGAGTTTTGTGGCAGATACATTGTATCCGTGGTCTCTTGCAATCGGGGCAGCGTGCCTGAATCTGTTCTTTATTATGGGATTTTTAAAAGCAGTATCAAATTTTAAGGAAAATATCACCTTGGAACTGTGCATTGAATCCATGGTCCGGCTTGTAGCAGTCAATGTTCTGCTTCATGTCGGGCTGCCCCTGATCCAGACTTTGTTTACGATGGCGTCACAGCTTGCCGGTCAGGTTTTTACAATTCAGGCCCCGGAATTTTTTACCGGGGAACAGGACACAGGATCTGCGCTGTTCTGGTGGCTGTTTGGATTTGCATACTTCGTTGCCGCCATGGTCTGTGCATTCCTGATTTTTCTGACTTTGTATGGACGGTATATCAAACTGTATCTGTTGACAGTTCTGTTCCCGATTGCCATGCCGACACTGGCAGGCGGACGGGGATTGGATGAATCAGCTAAGGCGTGGGCCAAGACTTTTCTATCCAATGTTTTTGAAATCGTAGTGATCGCTCTGACAATGGCGGTGGCATCCAGAATTATTGGAGATGCAGGACTGCAGCAGCCGGGTTTTGCAGAGTATTTTGACGGCTTTGCGCAGGCAATGCAATCTCTCGTATATATGATTTTGATGACATCTTCCGTAAAAGGCGCGGCGGCATTTATGAATAAGGCGCTTCATTTATAGGTGAAAAATAATGAAAATAGATATGAATAAAGATTTTGAACAGGAATTTGAGGCAACGGTCATAAAAGGAATGACAGGAAGGGAAGTTCTGTTTGGCGGACTTGCGTTTGTCTTAGCAGCTTTACTGGTGATTGTAATCTGGCGCGTAACAGACCTTCCGATTAATATCTGCGTGTATTTGGGGATTCCTGTAATGGTGCCAGTGACTGCATTGGGTATCCTAAAATATCAGGGCGCTACCATGATGGAACTGTTTCGTGATATCCGGTATTATTGGCGGACACGGTGCCTGGCATATGAGGCAGAGGAGCGTGCAGGAGAGGATCGGATATTTTCTATGATAAAACACGAATATCATAAAAAGAAGGAGAGAAAAAAACATGGCGGTATTTAATGGAAACAGGGCTTTTTTATCAAAAAAAGAGCAAAGCCAGCCTGTCGTACCGGTTCCCAAAACAGTACGACAGGCCCTAAATGTCAAGCAGGCATGGGACAACGGGATTTTTCAGATCGAGCCCAAAAAGAAACAGGCACTTTATGACAGAATGTATCTGTTTGAGGACATCAATTATATCAATAAGAATAAGACCGAGCAAAAATCATTTCTGGTTGATTTCATGTTATGGCTGAATTCTATGGATGCCAGTTTTAAGATTACTTTTGTAAATGAATTTCAGCAGGCAGAAGAGTTTTTGCGATCGATCCGGACAGAAAAAAACAAGGCAGAGTATCCGGATATTGCATCCGGTATCCGACACTGGCAGGCAGATAATCTTTCGGAAATGAACCCCAACGTAACAACGTTGAGATATCTGACCGTAACATGCCGGGCAGACAGTGAGATGTCTGCCCGCGTATACTTAAATGCAATGGAAAGCGTGATCTTTGATGCATTTGCCGGATGGGGAAGCTGGATTGTTAGACTGGATGGACAGGAACGGCTTCTTGCACTGCAGGCCATGACCCGTCCGGGCACTCCCCGTGATAAGGAGTATTTATCTCCGATCAACGGGAAACGTGACTGGAGGAACGATATTCTTCCGGGGAGCATCCGTCAGTATCGCAATTTCATGGTCATGGGAGATACATATATCAGTGTGATGTTTGGAGCAAAGTACCGGAAAACGATCGATTCAGACAGTTTTATCCGGGGTCTGTCCAATCTGTCTTATCCGTCTTTTGTGACGATGGATTTCGCTCCGGTCGGGGTAGAGACAATTGTTGACAAACTGAATGCGGCACAGATGAATAACGAGCGGCAGATTGCAGAGGAACTGGAACAGAAGCAGCGGGCGGGACAGATGGTAATGCATCCATCTTACTCTGCAAAAAAACGGAAACAGGAGATCGAGCGGTATATGGATCTGATCGCGGAGAATGACGATAAAGGATTTTTCCTTAATCTGCTGGTCGTACTCACTGCACCTGATGAAAATACACTGGCCAAACATGTAGAAGAGATCCGGGCAATCGGACGTAAGGAAGGCTGCTTATTTGAAACCTGTGATTTCCGGCAGCTGAAAGCATGGAATACTGCCTTGCCGATTGGCGGGCGTTATGTAGATTATATGCGCTTTTTCCTTACTTCATCCCTGGTTGCCTTTCAGCCGTTCCATGCACAGGATGTGATCGAGCCGGGAGGACAGATGCTGGGCATTAATAAGACAACAAAGCGATTCATAATTGCAGATCGGAAAAAGCTGCCAAATCCGCATGCTATTATAATCGGATATTCCGGTTCGGGAAAATCTATGCTGATCAAACTGACAGAGGTTTCCCAGACACTTCTTGGAACGGACGATGATATCCTGATTCTTGACCCACAGAATGAATTCGAAGATATCTGCAGACAGTACTCCGGTGCATATTATGATCTGACTCCCAAAAGCGGGATCTATCTGAATGGTTTTGAGGTTTCGGAAGAGGTCTTCCAGAGCAGTATAGAAACAAAAAAAGAATTTGTGGCAAAACAGACAGAATATGCAAAAAGTGTGTGTGCGGCTGCCATGAAAAATATTAACGTGACACAGGAGCATGATTCTGTAATCAGCCGCTGCACGGAGCGTATGTTTGAGTCAGTTTTTGAACAGAAGCATCTGAAAAAGCAGCCAACTATGAACTGGCTTAGGGATGAAATTAAAAAAGAATTGGAGAACGCGGATAATCAGCATGATGAGGATATCATCCGTCCGATCTACAATTCTTTAGAGGAATACACGGTGGGTGCCTGTGATATGCTGGCGCATCCTACCAACATCGAGTTCTCAGAGAACCGTCTGGTAGGTTTCGGACTGACAAATGTATCGGAAAACAACTGGGAGGCAGTCATGGATACGATCCTGCATTATCTATCTTCAAGAATGGACTATAACAAGAAACTGCAGAAAGCAACCCACCTGATCGTGGATGAAGCACAGGTAGTATCCAAAAAGCCGGGGTCTGCAGGCATGCTCAATAACGCTGTTATTACCTTTCGAAAATTTGGAGGAGTAGTGACAATGGCGATGCAAAATGTGACCGCGGCATTGTCTCAACCAATGCTTGTTGAATTATTTCAGAACTGTTCTTATAAGTGCTTTCTGGATCAGGGCGGCGTTGATGCCCATAGTCTGGCAGCTATCCAGGAACTCAGTGCAAAAGAATTCCGGGCACTTGGGTTAGGCAATCCCGGGGAAGGAGTTATGGTCTGGAATAAAAAAGTGATTTTGTTTGATGCGAGGATTAAAAAAGAGAATCCGCTATATCAGAAGTACTCTACTAATTTTCATGAAAAAGCAGGGGATAAAAGCTTGCAAAATGTTGGAAAGCCTGTCCGAATTCAGGACACGACAGGAACAAAAAAGGAAGAATTATATGAAAGTGTCCTGAAATTAGCCTCTGTATCGGCCGTTGACAGTCAGGAACTGAGCTCTTTGTTAAACTTAGATGAGGATCAGTGCAGGCATATCCTTCAGCGAATGGAACAGAAACATCTGATTGAACGGGACGCGGAAAACAGATACCGAAGGAGATCCAATGAAGATTAATGAGACGACAGAAAAAGATTTAAAAGTGGCATCAGAAATATTTAGCATGTCGGTTCAGGGAATTCAGGCTGCGGAAAATGAAATTCAGACATTAAACATGGGGAATGATACGGATGAAAATGATGATGGTGATGCAAGTCCGTTGCGGTTCCTGTCAAGAGCAGAAGCGTTAGAATGGAATAAGCTTACCCAAAGCAGACAGGAAGAATTTTTAAGAGAAGGGAAGAAAGAGATACCGTTTGAAGACGGAGTGCCGGGAAATTTGCCCGTATATAATGGGAGAGAAGATCCTGTAACTGTAATACCGATACAGCAGAATTCGCACAGAGAAGCAGACCAGAAGCAAAAAGCAGAGAGCAGTACATATCAGAAAGGGAACCGCCGGAATACGAACCGGCAGAACGGGAAAGAAGATAACCCGAAATACTCTTCTAATATTCCCGCATCCAGAAATCCGACCAATACAGGAAGCATGGCATCTGGTTCAGGTGCAGCATATGGGAAGGGGATGGCAGTATCCGGCAAAGGAACTGCAGCCGGGGGCGTAGCACAGTCCGTACCGAAAGGTGCAACAGGTACCGTTGTTACAGTAGCCGTTCAGGCTGGAAAACGTACAGCTGGAAAATTCCGAGAATATCTGGAAATGCAGGCATCTGCAAAAGAACAGATGATTCATCAGGCTCAGCAGAAACTGAAAAATTATCAGGAGGTAAATGCAGCGATTGGAACACTGCCATCATCCGTCCAGTATTTTGGAGCCTTTGTCGTAAGTGCCGTGCTCGCTGTGGCGGCTGTAATTGTGCAGGCTGTATCAGCTATTGTGGCAGGGCTGATATCCATGGTCATTGCAGTATTGGTAACCATTGTCGTAGTATTTGCGATTGTAAGTGTAATCGTAAGTGCAATAGCGGCGCTTCTTCAGGAGAGTAATCCGGGGGGATATGGAATGCCGGTTTTTGTTACAAGTGATATGATGCAGGTCTTTTTTGAGGTGCAGGAAGAATATGGAATTCCTGTGTCAACCGGAGTAGCCCAGTTGATCGCGGAATCCGGGTTTGGCCTGTATGGACCGGGTGGGGATACCGGCGAGGGTTTGTCACAGCTGGCATATGATTATAAGAATTTGTTTGGGATTAAATATTTTTCTTCGGATCAGTATGCCACTGGTGTAGTGGATATGACAACCGGGGAACAGGATGCGGCAGGAGGAATGACAACGATTGTTGCAGGTTTTTCTGTTTATCCGGACTATGCTTCATGCATCCGGCAGAGGGCATGGATGCTTGACCGGGAACCGTATGCCAGCCGGGTGGAATCATACAGAAATCCAAACGATGGTTCTTATACCCGGGAACAGGCGCAGGGATTTATTAATGGGATCCGGGAAGCTGGCTGGGCCACAGACATATCTTATGTGCAGAAGTGTATTCAGCACATGGATAATTATAATCTTTACCGGTTTGACAATATGACATGGGAACAGTTTCAAGCCGGGGGCGCAGGAGTGAATTATGATGGAACAGTTACGCCTGTTATGCAGGTGATTGTAGATACAGCGCAGACGAACAGCGGAATTTATCCATGTACATCAGACATGTGTGCACAATGGGTGACGGGGGTTTTTATTGCATCGGATGCGTCGGTGATTCCTTACGGAAATGCAATTGACATGTGGAATAATTACCGGACTACGGGAAGTACAGACATGGAGAATATCCCTCCGGGCGCGATTGTCTGCGGAAGCGGTTATGGAGAAATGGGAGCCATATATGGTCATGTGGGAATTTATATTGGGAATGGAATGGTAGCCAATAACAGAGGGTATTTTTCTATAGAAACAGTGGAAGAATGGAGTTCCTGGCAGACTGCAACCTGTCAAGGATACACAGGATGGATCGGCTGGGTTTTCCCTGGAGGTGTTCCATCAGAATAAAGAAGAATAAGGAGTCGGGCATGAAGAAAAAAATTATTATAATTACTGTTTTAGTGATTGTAGCTGCGGCGGCAATTCTGGCAGTAATTGCTGTGCACAGAGACAAATCAGAACATGCTGAAAAGGCTGGGATACAAATATCAGAAGAAAAACCGGAAACGGAGGAACCGGAAGAAACCGCATCAGAGAAACCGGAAGAGAAAGAGCAGAATGCAGAAGAGGATGCAGGACAAGAGAGTATGGAGATCAATGGGCTGACGGAAGAAATGCTCTCTATTATGGGGGTACAAAAAGAAAATGTCAGTCGGGCATTAAGAAAGTGGACACTGGAAAACGGATATAGTAGCGCAGTAGGGGCAGAATTTTATGAACCGGTATGGATCCGCAGTACAGAACAGAAGATCTCGATCGACTGCAGTCTGATCATGTTTGATGACGGGAACGGTATTCAAAAAGACGGGGAACAGCTGGTCCTGACTATGGATTGTTTTAATGAAAAAGGGCTGATACAGTTCCATTACTGATGCATGATAGATATACAGAGGGGTATTAGGGGATTGCCCCTAACAAGAGTGCAGGATGTCCTACATCGTGCGTATCTTGCCAATTCCCGTATGGGAATTGCTATACAGGGGATATACAGAAAGATATTCACCGGATATATATTGGCTGCAGAAGAAGATGTACAGAACATATACGAAAACAGCAGGATGGGATATACGATTGATATTTGCTAGATATAGGCCAAAAAGAGGGAGAAGGCTAATTCAGATAAACTAGTAACAGATAGGTGAATTATTTTATGTTTTTACCGATATTAATAAGCTAGTAGAAATTTAGATAGTAGCTTGGTATATTGTAATTTATAAAAAGAGATTTTTTAATCAACGTAGGAGGGTGTTATAAATGAAAGCTTATATGGATCAAAAGGAGCAGAAGATGATTGGTCATTATAAAATATTGATTGAAGAAAATAATTTTGACGAATATGATATTTTAGCATTTTTAATATTAATACGGAGACATTTAAACGATACAGAATATCCATATATTAAAGAATTTTCCCATTTAGTAGCACATAGAAAAAGAGACAGGGGAAGTGTCAATGCCTGTATTGCTATTGCGAAAGCAAATGGGTATCAAACGGAAGAGAATGGAAAAACAATAAGGGGATATCACGGAATGCAGTATAATGAATGGAAAAAAGAATGGAAAAAGTTTGGAGAAGCGTTTGGCATTATTTTTACAGATAGAGTAATTGATGATTTGACATTATGTGTTTTTTCACTGGCACAGTATTCACAATATGAAAGTCAGGGGAGACTTGAATTGATGCTGGATCCGAGTGAAAAGTTATCATTAGTCACAAAAGATAGTAATCCAGAATCGCCATATATAATTTATTCAATGTTTGGTAAATTCCAACTGTGTAGAGAAATAATGGCGGGTCATTTTATTAATGCAGTAGAAGCTGTTCGGTCCAATGGCGAATTATGTCTCAGGGATGATGAGGGATTTGTATTAAAGCATATTGGAAATAATTTGTGATAACTATACGAAAGTAGAGTGTGTATAAGATTATCTATATGTTCTACATTTGTATATGATATCAATTTATAACTTCTCGGAATCTCAATGAATGAGATTCTAACTGAAAATTGACAACTGAATATTGTGCAGGAAAAGAAATTTGAGAAAAATGGACATAAACATTAGACATAGCGGGTACTATGCCTTGAAAAATCTTATGGAATCGCTTAAGATATCATTATTAGGCGGCTAATCCTAATAATGATTCTTGAAATGCCTCGACAGAGGGCATTTCCCAGGCATCAAGGTGTTGGAGCATCATGATGCCGTAGAGGCGGCAGTACCACATCTTTGTAGAGCGGTGCCTGCCGTCTTCTAATTTATAGTCCTCTTTCTCACGCTTGTTGGAGCGCTCCACGGAAGTTCTTCTGCCATATTCCTTTTCCCATGCTTTAGAGTCCCTTGGCGGTAGGTTAAATAACCTTGGGTTGTCATCGGTAAAGATGTGTACGGTTTTGCCATATTTCGCCGGTGAACAGGGATGTTCACAGAAACAGCCACGTTTCCGGTTTGATTTCGGGCACCGGTATTTTGCGCGGTGCTTGGCAGCTTCATATCCATCTTTATGCATACGTAAGCCCAACTTACAGACAGGGACACCACCGTCATCGATGGTGAAATCGTCCTTATAGGTAAAATGCCCGGTATGTCCGGGGTTGAGGTCGATAAACGGTGTGATATGTTCCCGTCTGCAGTATTCATAAACAGCGTAAGCGTCGTGTGCAGAATCCAGAAGGAGCTTTTCAATCCGGAATTCCGGAAGATACGCTTTCATGGTGAAAAAGGAATGCAGGAAGGAAAGCATGTCATGCCGGGAGGCCCGCTCTAAAAGCGGAAACACAGGGAGATCATTGTAGGAATCGGAAGCCACATACATGTAGAGGTGGTAGCCGAAGAAATAACATTCCCGGTGGGAGTCCCATCCCCAGTTACAGTCAGGCTGGGAATAATGACGTTTGCAGTTACAAGAAGAACAGCCTTTCTCCTTACAATCGCCGATGCGCTTTTTGCGCTGCTGTGCGGCAGTGCGGACAGGGGTGCCGTCACCGGCAAGGGCCAGGCGCCTGGGATTAACCAGCCCCCTGTGGATGGACTGGTCCAGGAACTGCTGCTGATAAAGCCGGAAAAT
>CAJTBF010000027.1 GCA_910574195.1 Lachnospiraceae bacterium
TTACACAGTTATGATCAACAGGAGATAACCTGCATTAAACGGGTGGCCGTTTTGCTCCGCAAGGCGGCCGCTCTAAAACGCATCTGTGGACGCTGCGCTCCGCAGAATGCACGCAGCATAAAAGACCGTTTACAGCGTAACAAAGCCGCCATAAACGCCCCGAAGAATGACGGAGTACAGCGCATGGTAGACCGGGAAGCCAAGCGAGCCGAGGGCAAGGGCATAGGATATGACCGCTGGGCGGCTGTCCACAACCTAAAGCAAATGGCGGCGACCATAAGTATTTACGAGGAATCCGGCTTTTCTTCCCCGGAAGAACTGGAAGCCGCCCTTGCCGCCGCCAGTGCGGGCTTGCATGAAACCACCGGGAAACTGAAAGCCGTGGAAAGCACTTTACGGGAGAAAAAAGACTTGCAGAAACAGCTATTAGCCTACATCAAGACCAAGCCAGCCCGTGACGGATTGCGGGCGCAGAAAACGGAGAAAGCCCGGAGAGCCTACCGGGAGCAGCACGAAAGCGAGTTTATCATTTCCGAATCCGCCGCCCGGCATTTCAAGGCACAGGGAATCTCCAAGCTGCCAGCGTCCAAAGCATTGCAGACCGAGATTGAGCAGCTTACCAAGGAGAAAAACGCCCTTTACAACGAGTACCGGGAGAAGAAAGAGAACGTCCGGGAATTGCAGACCGTCAAGGGCAATATCGGGCAGATTTTAAGACGTGAGCCGGAACGGGGAAAGGGGCGGGAAAATGAACGGTAAACGCCCATACATGGACTACCCACAGTACAGAGCCGCCCGCCGCCTTGTGCATGAGTGCTGCAACTATGACAACGGCAAGGAGGAATGATTTTATGAGTGATTATGATAACTGATGTGGTATAAAAAAAGTTGACACCCCATTCTCAAGGATTTGAGATATAATCAAGAGAATAAGGAGTGAACAAAATGGCAGAAAACAGACAATATGACCACGAATACAAAGTACAGGCAGTGAAGCTCGCTAAAGAAATCGGACAAGCTAAAGCTGCTAAAGAACTGGGAGTTCCCAAAAACACCATGTATGGCTGGGTACGGGCTAACCGTCTTGCGTAATATTTTTAACGAATGGCTGGTGAGGGATACGAGCAAGAAAATCAGAGCGGTCAAGAGGTCAAAAGGCATGAGCGGGAAGCCCGTCACAAGCAAGCCCGTGTACGGCTACCTCATGGACGAGGACGAAAATTTCATCATTGACGAGGAAGCCGCCCCCGTGGTAAAGCAGATTTACAGCCTATGCCTTGCCGGGAACGGTCCGACCAAGATAGCCCGTATGCTCACGGAGCAGGAAATCCCCACGCCGGGAACGCTGGAATACCGCCGGACAGGGAGAACCCGCCGCTACCACCCCGGCTATAAGTGCAAGTGGGCGGCGAACACCGTGGTGCATATCCTTGAAAACCGGGAATACACGGGCTGCCTTGTGAACTTCAAGACCACCACCCAATCCTACAAGTGCAGCAAGATTATCTACAACAGCGAGGACAAACAGGCAATCTTTGAGAACCACCACGAGCAGATAATCGACAGGGACACATGGGAACGGGTGCAGGAGCTGCGCAAGCAGCGCAAACGCCCTAACCGCTATGATGAAGTGGGCTTGTTCTCCGGCATACTCTTTTGTGCCGACTGCGGCAGCGTCATGTACCAGCAGAGGTATCAGACGGAAAAACGGCGGCAGGACTGCTATATCTGCGGCAGCTACAAGAAGCGCACGGCAGACTGTACGGCGCACTTTATCCGCACCGACCTGTTGACCGAGGGAGTGACCGAGAACCTACGGAAAGTCACCAGCTACGCCGCAAAGCACGAAGCCCGGTTTATGAAGCTGTTGACCGAGCAGACCGAGGACGGGAGCAAACGCCGGAACGCCGCCAAGAAGAAAGAACTGGAAGCGGCAGAAAAACGGATTGCGGAACTCTCCGCTATCTTCAAGCGGCTGTATGAGGACAGCGTGACCGGGCGCATATCGGACGAGCGTTTCACGGAACTGTCGGCAGACTACGAAGCCGAGCAAAAGGAACTGAAAGAACGTGCCGCCGTTCTGCAGGGCGAGCTTTCAAGGACGCTGGAAGCCACGGCGAACGCTGAAAAGTTTATGAAAGTGGTACGCAAGTACACCAGCTTTGAGGAACTCACCCCTACCCTGTTACGGGAGTTTGTGGAGAAAATCGTAATCCACGAATCGGAAGCCCTTGACGGGAAACGCCGGGGGAAGCTCCGCAGACAGGAAATCGAAATCTATTACTCTTTTGTCGGCAAGGTAGAGTTGCCCGACTAAAGCCCGACCCGTCCGGCAGTCAGCCGGATAGGGAACGGCAAAATTTTTTACACTTCTTTTACTTCTTTTCTCACATGAGCAAAGAGCCAAGGAATCAAGCAGCTCACGGCGAATTAGATGTAAATAAAAGCGGAAAGGAAAAGCACAGTCCAGACGGAACCGGCGATACCGTCAAGAAATATTTGTGAGTTAGCAAGAAACCTGATATAATGGGGGCAAGCACCCGTCCGGGGCAGAAAGGCAGGGAGAAAAAATGCACATCAGTTACAAACCGCTCTGGCATACGCTGATAGAGCGCAACATGAGGAAAGAAGATTTAAGGCTTGCCGCCGGGCTGACCACGAATATGATTGCCAACATGGGCAAGGAGGGGAAGCACATCAGCATGGATACGTTAGCCCGTATTTGCGAAACGCTGGATTGTGGCATTACGGACGTGATTGAGCTGGCCAGCGA
This sequence comes from Lachnospiraceae bacterium, assembly GCA_910574195.1. Classification (GTDB taxonomy): domain Bacteria; phylum Bacillota; class Clostridia; order Lachnospirales; family Lachnospiraceae; genus Schaedlerella. The sequence goes on from CAJTBF010000027.1 coordinate 2,774, forward strand.
CGAGCCTTCCACCACAGGAGGGAACACTAATGAAAGAACTGAAAGAAAGAATCACAGAGAACGGCATTGATTATATTCTGGTAGGCGATTACTATATCCCGGACTTGAAGCTGCCAGAGGAAGAACGCCCCATCGGACGTTACGGGCGGCTGCACCGGGACTATCTCAAAGAGGAACATCCGGCACGGTACAGCTCTCTTATCCTGACCGGAAAGTTATGGACATACCTTGCCGACCTGAACGAGCAGGCAGAGGAACGGCTTGACCTTATCATAGAGCAAATGAAAGCCGCTGAGGGAGTGACCGAGGAACTGAAAGCCCGAAACCAGCTTGAATGGGTAGGACGCATGAACAATATCCACAACCGGGCAGAAGAAATCATAAAAAGCGAAATGATTTATATTTGATTGGATATGGAAAGGCCAGCCGACTACCCGGCTGGTCTTTCTAATCTTCCTTATGCCCTAATCCCATCTGAAATACAAGAAAGCACTGTCACCAATGCTTTTTATTTTTGTTCGTCTGGAATGAATTTCAAAATATCGTTAGGCGTACATTGCAAAATTGTGCATAGCCTTTCAAGAGTATATACCGTAATACCCCGATTATGTTTCAGATTATTGATAGTTCTAGGATTGATGTTATGCTTCACCATCAGGGTATATGAAGTTATACCGCGCTTTTCCATTGTCTGCCAAAGTGGCTCATAACTCACCATTTGTTTTTCCTTCCTCTCTGCTTTTCATTATGCTTAGAAAAGTTTTGCTTGAATATTCTTACAAATGTATCTATACTTACATATGTATCTATGTAAAAATAATAGGAGGGGACAAAGGAATGGAACTGAACTACTTCAAAGACAAACTTTTCGATTTACTGAATGAAAGCGACGGGCTGGGGATTGCTGACCTGAACGCAGAGGACAGAAAGAACCTGCTCACGGTCACGACAGAGGACGGAAGCGTATTTGAACTTGTGTTCCGGGAAGCCACAGGAAAGGGGGACGGATGGAAGAACGCAAACTAACGGTTTATAACGGGCGGGGCGCTTTTAAAGAAGCACCGCCGCAGATTCTTTTGCAGGGAAAATGGCTGGAACGGGCAGGATTTAACGCTGGGGATAAAATCACGGTGGACTGCCAGAAGGGGCGGCTTGTCATCACAAAGGACGAACTGGAAGAAGATACCGGGACTGAATAATCAGCAGATATGGGTATTTTGTGGTGAATTTTCGTGAAAACCTATTCCATATGAAATGCTATTGTAATATAATAAAGCCAGCGAACAATCGGAATTTGTGAGAAGAAGCAAAGATAGAAAGTTGGGAATAAGTATGTCAGAATTAACGTCCATGCTGAATATAGGCAAAGAAATGGAAAGAAAGCTCATTTCTGTTGGGATTAAATCTTCCGAGGAACTTATTGATATAGGTGCGAAAGATGCATTTCTTAGATTAAAGCAGAAATACCCGAATGTGTGTCTTGTGCATTTATATACATTGGAGGGAGCAATTCATGATATAGAGTATAACAGACTTTCAGAAGATACAAAAAAGGAATTGAAAGAATTTAGCGATTTTCTAAAAAGGTAGCAGTAATGAAAATTCCAGTTTATCGAAATACAAACTCAACTGAATACTGCCAGCACAAAACCGCTGCTGCATGGGAACCAACACAACCATGCAACAGCGGTTTTCTTATTTCCGCTTCTTTCTCTGACCGACATAGCTTTTAAAGAATTTAGATTTTTCAAGGATATGTACAAGCTGCCGGAACTCCGCTTCAGACAGCTTATTATAATTGATACCCAGCCGCTTGCAGTAAAGCGCCGCCTGTTTCTCAAGGGGGCTTCCCTTGAAATTTGCCACATCCTCTAAGTCCTGCTTCAATTCTTCGGCAATGGTAGTCGGCGGCGCACTCTCACTGTCGGACTTGTGTGCGGCACGGATGTCACGGACGATTACATTTATATCATCCTGAATCATGTGGCTGAAATATTCATCATCATCAATGTGTGCCGCCTGTAAAATCCGCAGGTGCGGGTCATCCTCTCCGGGGCGGTAGCGTTCTATGATTTCATGCCGGACAGTATCGACAAGGGAATTGAGGTTCTGAATCTGCATGGCGGCAATCCCATCCACATAAACCTCAATATCCGCCAGAAACTTGATAAAATCCTTATGTGTGGCAAGTTCGCACAGCAGACGGTTGTTGATCCGTCCGCTTTTCAGAAGTGCAACCATTTCATCACTCAAATGCAATTCTGTTAAAGGCGTGTTGGCCTGTTCCCTGTTTTCTGTCCGGCATAACAGATAATCAATGGACACCCCATAAAAATCTGCCAGCGCAATAAGGCTGCCATGACTGATTTCTTTATAATCATTGGATTCATAGCTGGCAAGGGCGGATTTTGAAATGTCCGTCAGTTTTGCCAGTTCTTCCAGATTTAACCCTTTTTCCTTACGTAAGTCCCAGAGCCGCTCTTGTATGGTAGTCGCTCCCTTCATGGACGCATCTTCCCCTTTCCGGCGGCTGTCCTGTTGCCGCCGTATGGATTATACCACATTTTCCGCAATCGTGGAAATTTTTGATTTTCGCCCGGATTTCCTGATTTGTGGACATACGGCACAAGGCTCAAAAATGGACTATGATACAGGTAAGTTCATCGATGGATTTTCCAATCGAATGACCGGCCTGTATGGGATATGCTCCCCGGCGATGTAGCGCAACAACTTCCGGCAGGGAAATGGAGGAACCCTGACCGCAACGAGCGTACCAAGGAGAGCGAAACGCCGCCTAAGATGGGGGCAGGAACGACAGCAGAAAGAACCGGCAGAACGAACACCAAAACGATACCGAAACACAACAATTCCACAGGGCATAGCCTGCCCTGTCCGTAATACTAAGGGAGATTTTCAGACGGCTTTATGACCGCATTTTCGCTGAAAATCGCCCCGAAACGCTACACAAAAAACCACTGACCGCCAGTTCCGGCTGTTACCGTTGAACCGGGCGGCTTTTTATGAAGGAGGCACTATGCCGAGAATGTCAAAGAAACAGAAGAAAGAGCTTGCTTTTTTCTTAAACGACCGGGGGCGCAGGAGCTACAACGAACTCTGCCGGAAATGCCGGCATGAGTGCAGGCAGAGCTTTCGGGCTGTCATCATCACCTGCCCCCGCTATCTATCCAAACGAGCAAAAAGGAGGACACCGCCCAATGAATTATGAATTTATGATAACCGGGACACCCCTGCCGCCCTGTATGCCGCTCCCAAAGGCGGCGCTCCGTCTGCCGGTCAGCAATACGGCAAAGGTCATGTATGCCCGTCTGCTGGATGAAATCCTGACAAGGGGAACCGAGGACTGCAACGGAATCCTGTTCGTCCGTTTCCCCGTCACAAAACTGGCGGCAGCGCTTTCCAGAAGCCCCCAGACCTGCAAACGCTCCCTGAACGAACTGGAACAGGCCGGGATGATAATGCGTGTCCGGCAACGCATCGGGGAAGCCAGCCACATCTATATCCTGCTCCCAAAGGAGGACACCGACCATGAATGAAAAGCTGGAAAAACTGAATCAGGAAATCGAAAAGACCGAAGCGAAACTGCGGCGGGCGCAGCATAGAGAGAAAATGCTGGAACACCAGATAAAGACCCTGAACCGGAAGGAACGGACGCACCGGCTCTGTACCAGAGGGGCAATGCTGGAAAGCCATCTCCCCCACCCGGAAGCCATATCAGATGTGCAGGTCAACACGTTCTTAAAGATTCTTTTCCACAGCAGCGACACAAGGCAGCTTATGGAAAAATTTTTTGCAGACAACAGGAAGGAGGACACCGAATGAAATTTTCAAAAAGCGAGCTGGACGTCATTTACCAGTATGCCGCCCCGACCAAAAAAGAAACCCTTGCGGGCATGAAGGAAATCGTGCCGGTGATAAAGGACTTGCTGACAAAGGCAATCGTGGAGAACGCTATCCGAAAACTGGAAAAGATACCGGAGCCTGAGTGCAGCCAGTTTGTCGCCGCCACAAAAGCCCGGTTCCTTGCAGAACGTGACAATTCCATCCGCCAGCGGCTTGCGGCGGCAAAAATACAGGAGCCGATTATGCAGGGGCATGACCTGTCAGGGGAAGAACGGTTCCTGCCGCAGACCCGGCACATGATTACACTGGAAGTACAGAAAGACTGCATTGTCGGTTTTAAGGGAGAGCGCTTCCGTTTCTATCTCTCCGACGAGGGCTACCGGAACGCAAAGCACAGCGAACAGGAGGGCGAAATCAAGATAAAAAGCCATGCCGCTGTTGTTGCCGGAAAGCTCTATCCTGACAAAAAGCCGAAACAGCAGGAGCGGTAAAAATGCCGGAAAAATGACAAGCTGGAAAACTCCCCTCTGAAAGAGGGCGCAATTATACACCACTTGGGAAGTGGTGCATTGCGCCCTGCCGGGAGCGTCCTGCGGACAGCAGATAATTTCCGCTCCGCTCCAATCATCACAGGGGACGCTACACTTCCCCTGCGCTGGCTAATGCCAGCTACCCCTTTGTGGACTTGCCGCCCGGAATCACCTTGTGCTGCAAGCTGGTTCCGTCCGACAAGTTTTACGAAATCCAGCTATACTTTTTCAGGGAGAAAGCGTATAATAGAGCCATCAATCGGTGTTTGCGGGGCTGATATTTATGAAAGGATTTGAACGAAAAAATCAATTATTCTCTCTTTGCGGATTGAATTGCGGGCTGTGTCCCATGCTGTTAGGAAATTACTGCGGCGGCTGTGGCAATGGTAATCAATCATGCAGGATAGCGAAATGTAGTTTGGAACATGGAAAGATTCAATATTGCTATGAGTGCGAACAATATCCATGCGAAAAATATCAACACATTGACGAATATGACTCTTTTATCACGCATAAGCGGCAAAAGGCGGATTTAGAAAAAGCACAGAGCATAGGCATTGAGCGATATAATTTTGAACAGCAGAAAAAAATACAAATTCTCTCCCATTTACTTTCTAACTATAATGATGGGCGCAGAAAAAATTTCTTTTGTGTGGCGGTCAACTTATTAGAACTTTCGGAGTTGCAAGAAGCAATGAAGCAAATACAATCCAATGAGGAATTGTCGTTCCTATCTTTTAAGGCGCAATGTTCGTATGTGGCAGAGATGTTTCAAAAGATTGCTGACAAAAGAAATATAAAATTACGGCTTATCAAGAAAAAGTAACATAAATCTTGTGTGGAAATTAGGTTATGAATTATCACACGAATACATTGCTTATGAAGTAAAGTAATATCGTTAAATTCCAGTTTGCCGAACTGACAGCACAACAAAAACATAATAACCCGCCGCCCACACAGCGGCACACCCAAGCAGGAAATCTTTTGAAAGGTATCCTGCTTTTTTTATGCCCGGAATCCGGGAGAAAGGAGGGCGCACACTTGCCATGCCCGCACTGTAAAATCACAATCGTCAAGCGGAGCAAAAACGAATCCGCCGTGTCTGCCGCTGCCTACCAGAGCGGGGAGAAACTGTTCTCTGAATATGACCAGCAACAGAAATACTACCCCTACAAGAACGAAGTCACCCACAAAGAAATACTGCTCCCGGCCAATGCGCCGCCGGAGTATGCAGACCGCAATACCTTATGGAACGCTGCCGAAGCGCAGGAAAAACAATGGGACTCCCAGCTTGCCCGGAGGTTCGTGCTTGCCATTCCGAGGGAACTTCCCCCGGAACAGTACGCTGACCTTCTACGTGACTACTGCCGGGAGTTTTTCGTTTCCAAAGGCATGATAGCCGACTTTGCCATCCACGACAAAGGGGACGGCAACCCCCACGCCCATATCCTGCTCACCATGCGGGCGATGGACGAGAATGGGAAATGGCTCCCCAAGTGCCGCAAGATATACGACCTTGACGAAAACGGCGAAAGAATCCGGCTCCCGTCCGGCAGGTGGAAAAGCCACAAGCAGAACACCGTGGACTGGAACGACCGGAAGTACGCTGAAATCTGGCGGCAGGGATGGGCGGACACGGCAAACCGCTATTTAGAAGCCAATAACCGCCCGGAACGTCTTGACCTGCGCTCCTATGCCCGGCAGGGGATTGACCAGATCCCCACCGTCCACATGGGGCCAGCCGTCTGCCAGATGGAGAAGAAAGGAATCCAGACCAACATCGGCAACCTGAACCGGGACATCAAAGCCGCCAACTCCCTCATGCAGTCCATCCGCCAGATGGTGCGCCACCTGAAAGGCTGGATTGCTGACCTGAAAGAGAAACGGGACGTGCTGATGGAAGCATGGGAGCAGGCAAAGGAGCCGGGCATCCCGGAACTCCTTTTCCGGTATCTGGAACTCCGCAGCGGAGAACGCATCGGCTGGACGGCAAAAGGGCAGCTTAAAGGCAGCGTGTCCGACTTCAACAAGGTTCAGGCGGCGATTGATTTTCTGAAAGCGAGGGAGATTACCACCGTGGAGAGCCTTGACCGCCATCTGGACGGAATCAGCGAGAAAGCCGTTTCCATACGGGGCGGCATGAAGAAAGCCGAGAAACGGATAAGAGCCATCGACACTATGCTCTCTTACATTGACAGCTACGAGAAGAACAAGCCAGTCCATGCGGAATATGCCGCCATCGGCTGGAAGAAGAAAAAGGAGAAATTTGCGGAGAGCCACCGGGAGGAGCTGGACGCTTACAATGCCGCTGTCCGCTATTTTAAGGCAAACCTGAAAGGGAACTCCTATTCCCGGAAGGATTTAGAATCCGAGCGACAGCAGCTTGCCGCTACCCTGCCCGGACGGAGGAAGGAACTGGAAGCGGTTCAGGCCGATGTAAAGGTGCTGCGGGACGTGCGCCACTGGCTCAATCAAGTGCTGCCATCGGAGCAGTACCGCCAGACCGCCGAGCCGGGGAAGAAACCGTCCGTGCAGGAGAGCCTGAAAGGACGGCAGGAACGCATCCGGCAGGAACAGGCGGAGAAACAGAAGCCGCCCCGGACACAGAAACAACAGAATATGGAACTTTAATCAGGCGCCTGCCATTTTCACACCAGGAATGTCAGGCGCTTTTTCTATTATCAGGAGGAAATGCCTATTGAACGTATTTGAAGCCGTGAAACAGTCCGTCACCACAAGGCAGGCTGCAGAGCGTTATGGAATCCATGTAAACCGGAACGGGATGTGCATCTGCCCGTTCCACAACGACAAAAACCCAAGCATGAAGGTTGACCGCCGCTTCTACTGCTTCGGCTGCGGAGCCACCGGGGACGTGATTGACTTTGTTTCCCGGCTCCACGGCATCGGGAGCAGGGAAGCCGCCCTCATGCTGGCACAGGACTTCTCCATCCCCTATGAAGACAGGAAAAGCACCAAAAAAGAACCTATCAGACCACGGTTGCGGCAGGAAACCGAGGAACAGAAATTCAGGAGGATGGAGCGGCACTGTTTCCGGGTACTGTCCGACTACTACCATCTCCTGCGCCGCTGGAAGGAGGAATATGCCCCACAAAAGCCGGAGGAAGCATGGCATCCCCTGTTTGCCGAAGCCCTGCAAAACATGAGCCGTCTGGAATACCTGATGGACGTGCTTCTCTCCGGGGACATTCAGGAGCGGGCAGCCCTTATCACAGGACACGGAAAGGAAGTGAGGAACCTTGAAAGACGAATGGCAGAGCTTACCGCCGGAGATACGGCAGGAAGTAAAGAACATGGCCGAAAGCACCGAGCCGCCCCGGAGCGTTGAGGAAGTCAAAGCCATGCTGGAAACCACCGAGAAAGGCGGATTCCGGAACAGCATCCGCAACTGCCTGACCGTGTTCCAGTGTGACCCGCTCCTTTCCGGGGCGGTATCTTACAACCTGCTGACCGACCGCACTGATATTTTGAAGCCCATCGGCTATAAGAGAACCCCCGGAAGCCCCATGACGGACACGGACATGAAATATATCCGGCTCTATCTGGAAGAAACCTACGGCCTGACAAGCGAGAAGAAGATTCAGGACGCTGCCGACCTTGCCGCCCACCAGAACAGCTACCACCCAGTCCGGGACTACCTGACAAGCCTTGCATGGGACGGAACCGGGCGGATTCGTTCCTGCCTGCGTCACTTTCTGGGAGCCGCCGACGATGACTATACCTTTGAATCCCTGCGCCTGTTCCTTTTAGGAGCCATCCACCGGGCATTTTCCCCCGGCTGTAAGTTCGAGGTCATGCTCTGTCTGGTAGGAGGTCAGGGCGCCGGGAAATCTACTTTCTTCCGGCTGCTGGCGGTCAAAGACGAGTGGTTCTCCGACGACCTGCGGAAGCTGGACGATGACAATGTGTACCGCAAGCTGCAAGGCCACTGGATCATCGAAATGTCGGAAATGATTGCCACCGCCAACGCAAAGAGCATTGAGGAAATCAAGTCGTTTTTGAGCCGACAGAAGGAAGTCTACAAGATACCTTATGAAACCCACCCGGCAGACCGACCCAGACAGTGCGTGTTCGGCGGCACGTCCAATGCCCTTGACTTCCTGCCCCTTGACCGTTCCGGCAACCGCCGCTTCATCCCCATACAGGTATGCCCGGAGCAGGCGGAAACACACATCTTAGAGGACGAAGCCGCTTCCAGAGCCTATCTGGAACAGGTATGGGCGGAAGCGATGGAGATTTACAAAAGCGGCAGATGGAAGCTGACATTCAGCCCGGAAATGGTGCGCCACTTAAAGGAACACCAGCGGGACTTCATGCCGGAGGACACCAAAGCCGGGATGATTCAGGCTTTCCTTGACAGCTACCCCGGCGATACCGTCTGCTCCAAGCAGCTCTACCGGGAAGCCTTAAACCATGGCTTTGACGAACCGAAACAATGGGAGATACGGGAAATCAACGAGATAATGAACCAGTGCGTCACTGGCTGGATTTATTTCTCCAACCCCCGGATGTTTGCCGGATATGGCAGACAAAAGGGCTGGGAACGGGCGCATCCGGCAACGGACATCGGCAACGGGGCAGAAAAAATCCCTGACGGATTCCAGCCGGTGCCGGAGCAGATGGAGCTTCCCTTCTGAAAAAATCCGGTCAAGGACACCCCGTTGCACACTTCGTTGCCACCCCGTTGCCGACCCGGTTGCCGGGGAAAATCCCTTAAATCCGGGCTTTTCTCCCCTTTAACAACCAAAGCAACAGAAAAATAAAAGAAAAAGTATAAAATAACCCAGCCGCCAGACAAGGATTGTTTGCGAGGTCTTTTGAAGCCCGTTGCCGGACTTCGTTGCCGCATCCCTTTGTCTGGCTTATTTCATGTATGGAGGACAACTGCCTATGGCGAAAAATAAAACAGAGATTCATGTCACCACAGTATTTGACGGCGAGCTGGACGCTACGGACGTTTTTGTGAGCCTTATCGCACAGAAACACAGCAGAAAAATAGATAAAGAATATCTTGCTAAAACACAAGAATTAAGATATAATAAAGACGAGGTTCCAAGTGACCGTGTTCCGTCTGGATTGTGCGGGTAAACGGTTATGATGAACACTTTAGAATACGCAGGAATGGACACACTGCTTGCCGGGAGCTTCCGGGCGGCTATCTACTGCCGGTTATCGAAGGACGACGACCTTCAGGGCGAGAGCGCCAGCATCGCAAACCAGCGGGATATGCTGGAAAAATACTGCGAGAAGCAGGGCTGGGAGGTCACAGCAGTCTATCAGGACGACGGATTCACGGGCTTGAACATGGAGCGCCCCGACCTGAAACGTATGCTGAAAGCCATCGAGCGCAAACAGGTCAACCTTGTCATCACAAAGGATTTATCAAGGTTAGGACGTAATTACTTGCAGACCGGGCAGCTTATCGAGGACTTCTTCCCAAGGAACGGTGTACGCTATATCGCCATGAACGACGGCATCGACACCATGCGGGACAACAACGACATAGCGCCCTTCAAAAATATCCTGAATGAGATGTACAGCAAGGATATTTCCAAGAAAGTCCATTCGTCCTATGTGCTGAAAGCCCAGAAAGGCCAGTTCACCGGCTGCCTTGCCCCCTTCGGCTACCGCAAAGACCCGGGGGACAAGAACCACCTTCTGGTGGATGAAGAAACCGCCCCGGTTGTCCGGCTTATCTTCGGATATGCGCTGGACGGACACGGCCCCAACTACATCCGGCGCAGGCTGGAGCAAGAGAAGCACCCCTGCCCCACATGGTGGAACCGGCAGCGTGGGCACCGGAACATCCGTACCAAATGGGAGAAGAAAGACCCGGAGAATGGGCGCTACATCTGGGATTTCTCTGTTATCAAGGAAATCCTGATGAACCCCGTCTACACCGGCGCAATCGCTTCCCAAAAGGCAGAATACCGCTTCAAAATCGGCACTATCCGGGACAAGAAGCCGGAGGAATGGATTGTAGTGGAAGGAACGCATGAGCCGCTGGTAGACAAAAAGAGCTTCGCTATCGTGCAGGAAAAGCTGAAATCCCGCCAGCGACCGGGGCAGTCAGGGGAGCCGAGCCTGTTTGCGGGGCTGCTCAAATGCGGCGAATGTGGAAAGTCGCTGACTGTCCGCTACACAAATGCCAAGCACCCACAAAGGATTTACTCCTGTAAGACCTACAATGCTTTTGGGAAGCAGCACTGCACCCAGCACCGGATTGAATTTGACACGCTCTATGCCCTTGTGCTGAACAAAATCCGGGAATGTGCCGCCGCTGCCCTGACAGACAGCGAAGCGGTGGCCGACCAGCTCACGAACACCTGCGAAGCCCAGCAGAAAGGACAGCGGGAAGCGATGGAGCGCTCCCTGACCAAAGATGAGGAACGGATTGACGTGCTGGAAAAGATGGTGCTGCGGCTCTATGAGGACATGGTAGCCGGGCGCATCACAGAAGCAAACTTCAATCTCCTTCTGGAAAAGACCCAGAGGGAACAGGCGGAATTAAAGGCGAAAGTCGAGAAAGGCAGGAAGCACCTTGCCGATGAAATCCGGCTTGCCGTGGACGCAAAACAGTGGGTGGAATCCATACAGGAATACCGGGACATCACCGAACTGGACGCATCCACCTTAAACCGCCTGATTAAAGAAATCGTTGTCCATGAAACCATAGACAGCGATAAGACAAGACACATATCTATCGAAATTCATTTTAATCTCAAACCCATACCGGAAGTGGAGCAGGTCACAGGCTGACCGCTCCCTGCTCCGGGGGATTCTTAAAAACTCCATATATATTTCTTGACGTGCCGCCGCCCGCCAGAAAGCTGGGTTGTTCCTACTAATTGGGGATAACACAGCTTATGAGTGGAGGAGGCATTATCATTGTGGCGCAGACGGTGATTCCACAGCTTTCCAGCCTGTTTTCATAAGATAAATGGGCGGCATCATAGACAAAATCACTGATTTCATAAAGGAGATGCTGCAAGGGTGGGTACTTAACAACCTTGATACCATGTTTTCCGAAGTGAATTGTTAGTAAAGTGGGTTTTGCCAAAAACAAGTGGAAGAAAAGCTGGTGTGCAGGTGGTTCTTATAAAATGAATATGGTAAAATTTTATAAGAAACGAGGTAAGGCTATATGGAAAAGAAAATTTATATCACAGAGGAAGAACGGACAAAGTGTCAAAAGGTGGCAGATGCGTTTGCAGAGCTGTATGAGATGGAGAATATCGTAGTGCTTGATGTAGGCAGGTATGGCTTTGTAATGCTAAAATATTATAATCTGCCACATGGTTTTGAAGATGCCATAACTTTTACAGACAGTGTGGAACTATTTGAAGATTTGTGGGAAGAATGGCTGAATACAAAACTGTATTTACTGGCAAAAGGCACACCGTTGCTGGAGAAGGGCTATAAAGGTGTGTTTGAGGGTTTGCCGGAAGAAAAACAGTCGGAACTTATCATGAGGAAAGCTACTTTTGCAAAAGCGGCAGAGATATATCTATAATGTTGTTTTTGTGAGGAAAATGGAACGGTAGTTGGCGAATAATCAAAGGTTAGAAAGGCTCTGTGAGATGCAGAGCTTTTCTTATTTGTGTTTTATGAAAAAATGGAATGAATGAGTGGGATTTCGCCGTAATCGGCATTGTGGAAATGTCGTATAACTGGCTATCTTATGGAGTTGTGGGTAACTCTGTTTGCAGGATGTGGGAAAGCTGCACTTTGCTTTTCCATGTCCTGTGAATAGAGTTATCCATGACGGAATAGTCAGTTATGCACATTTCCATGATGCAGTTTTTATGGCAAGTCTGTTCATTTTACAAAAATTTGACATAAGTTATGTTTTTGATTTTACAAGCAGTATTTATGATAAAAAGCGTAGAAGAAAATATCACAAAGAAAAAAGGAGAAAATTATTATGAAAAAAATTGTTACTTTTGTTGCCACTTTATCACTTGCACTCGTAGCTATGACCGGATGCGGGAAGGCGGACAGCAAAACAGTATCTACGGATGGCTCAACCTCTATGGAAAAAGTAATCGGTGCTTTGGGCGAAGCTTTTGAGGAAAACAATTCCGGTGTAACCTTTACATATAACCCTACCGGTTCCGGCTCCGGAATTACGGCTGTGGCAGAAGGACGCTGCGATATTGGTCTTTCCAGCCGTAACTTAAAGGAAGAAGAAAAAGCGCAGGGATTGACTGAAACGGTGCTTGCGCTTGACGGGATTGCTGTCATTGTAAATCCGGATAATCCGGTAAATGACCTTGACCTTGAAACGATTAGCAGGATTTATAGAGGGGAAATAACAAACTGGCAGGATATAGGCGGCAATGATCTGGAAATTGTCCTGATTGGACGTGAAGCCGGGAGTGGTACAAGAGATGGCTTTGAATCCATTACGGACACGGAGGATGCCTGCAAATACCGTCAGGAGCTTACATCTACCGGGGATGTGATTACAACGGTGGCAGGCAATCCGGCGGCAATCGGATATGCTTCCCTTGCATCTGTAAAGGATACGGTAAAAACCCTTTCTGTCGGTGGTATTGTACCTGCGGAGGAAACGGTAAAAGATGGTAGCTATGTGGTGCAGCGTCCGTTTGTGTTAGTGACAAAGAGCGGCGCAGAGCTTTCGGCAACTGCACAGAAATTCTTTGATTATATTACTTCATCTGAAGCAGGTGAGATTATCTCATCTGCGGGTGCAGTACCAGTAAATAAATAATCCGGCGGATTATGAAAGGTTTTGGAAGGTGAAGTCAAATGAACAAAAAACAGTTCATGGAGAATGCCATACATGGCATATTCCTGATACTTGGTCTGATTACAGTTGGCTGTGTACTCCTGATTACTGTTTACCTTGTCATATCAGGGATTCCGGCTATCCGAAAAATAGGAGTTTTGAATTTCCTTTTCGGGAAGAAATGGGCTTCTACAGCAGCACAGCCGCAATATGGGATTTTTCCGTTTATCCTTACCAGTATTTATGGTACGGCTGGCGCAATCGTACTTGGAGTGCCAATTGGCTTTATGACAGCAGTTTATCTTGCTAAGATTGCGCCGTTAAAAATAAAAACCGTTATTGAAACAGCGGTAAGTTTATTGGCTGGCATTCCGTCGGTAGTTTATGGGCTTGTGGGAATGATGGTGCTTGTGCCAGGGATACGGATTGTTTTCCATATCCCCGATGGAGCCAGCCTGTTTGCTGCTATCATTGTACTTGCAATTATGATATTACCCTCAATCATTAAAGTGTCGCTTACGGCATTAGAAGCTGTTCCAAAGGAATATGAGGATGCTTCCCTTGCGCTTGGTTCGACACCGATTGAAACATACTTCCGTGTATCCGTTCCGGCGGCAAAAAGCGGCATTGCGGCGGCTGTTGTGTTAGGCGTTGGCAGGGCTATCGGCGAGGCTATGGCTATTATGATGGTGGCGGGGAACGCCCCAAATATGCCGAAAATTTTTCAGAGCGTCCGTTTCCTTACAACCGCTGTGGCAAGTGAAATGTCTTATGCGGCTGACGGAAGTTTACAGAAACAGGCATTATTTTCGATTGCGTTGGTTTTATTCCTCTTTATCATGCTGATAAATGCCGTATTAAATTTCTTTTTGAAACAAAGCAAGGAGTAAATATAGATGGAAAAACAATCAATTTCCCTTAGAAGGAAAACATATATTACAGCCATGCGTGTGTTGATGGGGATTTCCGTATGCATTACTTGTGCATTGGTATTATTTTTGATTGGTTATGTATTGTGGAAAGGGCTGCCGAATGTATCTTGGGAGCTGCTTACTACGAAACCGAGTTATCTGTCTGACCGGATCGGGATACTGCCGGATATTCTTAACACAGTCTATATTGTAGCGGCAACTTTGGTATTTGTTCTCCCGCTTGGAGTTGGTGCGGCGATTTATCTTACAGAATATGCCAAAAATAAGAAACTGGTAGAAATGATTGAGTATGCAGCCGAAACCTTATCAGGGATTCCGTCTATTATTTATGGACTTGTAGGTATGCTGTTTTTCTGTCAGTTTTTTGGTATGAAAACTTCCCTCTTAGCGGGGGCATTTACTTTGGTAATCATGAATCTGCCTACGATTATGCGCACAACGCAGGAAAGCCTGAAAACAGTACCGCAAAGTTACCGTGAAGGTGCTTTTGGGCTGGGAGCTGGAAAGTGGCGTGTGATTTATACCGTTGTGCTTCCAGGTTGTATTGATGGAGTCATAACAGGCTGTATATTGTCAGTGGGGCGAATTTTGGGAGAATCAGCGGCACTTCTTTTTACGGCTGGTTTTGCCCATGCCCTGAACGGGATTCTTGAAGGGCTTGGCAGTGCAGGGGCAACATTGACGGTCGCATTATATGTCTATGCAAAAGAAAACGGGGAATTTGGTATAGCCTTTGCAATTGCCGCTATCCTGATGATTTTGACCATGTTCATCAATCTGTCGGCTACACTGGCGAGCAGATATTTCCAAAAAAGGAGAAATGTATGAATAATATAATGAATCATGACAAAAATCCTGCCATGGTGGTAAAAGACCTGTGCCTGTGGTATAGCAGTACACAGGCTTTGAAAGATGTAAATATTGAGATTGAAGGACAGAGCATTACGGCACTGATTGGCCCCTCCGGGTGTGGGAAGTCTACTTTCCTTAAATCGTTAAACCGAATGAATGACCTTATCGCTGGTGTACGGATTACAGGAGAAGTGTATTATAGGGGCGATAATATTTTTGATGCAGATGTCGATGTCAATGAGCTTCGCCGCAGTATTGGCATGGTTTTTCAAAAGCCGAATCCTTTTCCTATGAGCATCTACGACAATATTGCTTACGGGCCGAGGACACACGGAGTGAAAAATAAGGCAAAATTGGACGATATAATAGAACGCTCTCTGCGTGGGGCGGCAATCTGGGATGAAGTAAAGGACAGGCTGAAAAAATCGGCATTAGGACTGTCAGGCGGTCAGCAGCAGCGGCTCTGCATTGCCCGTGCATTAGCGGTAGAGCCGGATGTGCTTCTGATGGATGAGCCTACAAGCGCACTTGACCCTATTTCCACATCTAAAATAGAGGAACTTGCAATGGAACTTAAAGAAAAGTATACTATTATCATCGTAACGCACAATATGCAACAGGCTGTGCGGATTTCCGATAATACGGCTTTCTTTCTCCTTGGCAATTTAATTGAGTATGGAAATACGGAAAAGATGTTTGAGCAACCAAAGGACAAGCGGACGGAGGATTATATTACGGGGAGGTTTGGATAATGAGAAGTCGTTTTGATGAACAGCTTGTTATGCTGAATAAAGAGCTTACCCAAATGGGGGCAATGTGTGAGGAAGCGATTGCCGCTGCTTCAAAAGCATTAACTATGGGCGACATAAAGCTGGCAGACAAGGTTTTATCCCTTGATGGAGAGATTAACCGGATGGAGCGCACAATCGAAACACTGTGTTTGAAACTGCTGTTACAGCAACAGCCGGTAGCAAGGGATTTACGGCAAATATCTGCAGCCCTTAAAATGATTACTGATATGGAGCGTATTGGAACACAGGCGGCGGATATTGCGGAAATTATCACGTTTCTTGACGGAAGGACTGGAGGGGAATGTGAACAGATCCGGTTTATGGCAGATGCGGCGAGCCAGATGGTTACAGAAAGCATTGACGCTTTTGTAAAACAGGATGTAGTATTGGCTGGTGCGGCGATTGACCGTGATGATGTGGTTGACGATTTGTTTTTACAGGTCAAGTCATCTCTGATTAAGCTGATAGCAGAAAAACCGACAGACGGAGGATATGCGCTGGATTTACTGATGATTGCCAAATATTTTGAGCGTATCGGGGATCATGCGGTAAATATTGCAGAGTGGGTGGCTTTTTCCGTGACAGGAGAACATAAAGGAGCATGATTATGAAAGTATGGTGTGTGGAAGATGATGACAGTATCCGGGATATTGAGGTATATACGCTTAATTCCACTGATTTTGAAGCAAAAGGATTTTTGGATGCAATAGCCTTTCGTGACGCTTTATCTATGGAAAAGCCGGATTTGATAATTCTTGATATTATGCTGCCCGGAGAGGATGGCGTGGAACTGCTGAAATTTTTAAAAGACAGCCCTGACACTTGCAGGATTCCCGTCATCATGGCAACTGCAAAAGGCATGGAGTATGATAAAATCCAGAGCCTTGATTTAGGTGCGGATGATTATCTTGTAAAGCCTTTTGGGATGATGGAGATGGTTTCCCGTGTGAAAGCGGTACTCCGCCGGTGCAATCCTACAGAGGTAGAACATCTTTTGAAAGCCGGGGGGCTTGTTGTCAATCTGGACGAACATACAGTTTCCATTGATAATGAAAGAATACAGCTTACCTTAAAAGAATTTGAACTTCTCCGGCTGTTCCTTTCCCGTCCGGGCATCGCATTTTCCCGTGACCAGCTTTTTAATGACATATGGGGAGCTGATTATGTCAGTGAAACGAGAACGGTTGATATGCATATCCGTACTCTGCGTGTAAAACTGGGGGATTATGGGAAAATGATTGAAACAGTGCGTGGTGTTGGTTATAGGTTAGAGGTGCAGGCATGACAAAGAAAATTTTTAAATCAATTATGGTTGTAGCGGGGGCTGTCCTGATTGCAAGCCTTGTTATCATCATGGGATGTCTTTACAGTTATTTCAGTAATGTTCAGGGAAAACAGTTGGAGGATGAACTGTCTTTAGCTGCCATAGCCGTTGAAAAGGATGGACGGAACTATCTGGAGGAATTACAGTCAAGGGAGTACCGTCTGACATGGGTTGCTGAAAATGGAGATGTTATATATGATACACAGTCTGACGGGGAAAGTATGGAAAACCATGCGGACAGGGAAGAAATTCAAGAAGCCCTGCGGAATAAAGAGGGAAAAAGCTCACGTTATTCCACGACTCTTTTAGAAAAAACACTTTACTGTGCAAGGCGGCTTAATGATGGTTCAGTATTAAGGATTTCTGTCAGCAGCGTTACGATATGGGTGCTTGTTTTGGGGATGATACAGCCGATTTTAATTGTAGTTGTTGTAACACTCATTTTATCAGGAGTATTAGCAAGCCGTATTTCTAAACATATCATGGAGCCGTTAAACAGACTTGATTTAGAAAAACCGCTGGAAAACGATACTTATGAGGAGCTGGCTCCCCTATTAAACCGTATCAATAAACAGCATAAGCAGATTGATATGCAGTTGTCGGAACTCCAAAGGAAAAATGATGAATTTGCACAGATTACATATGGCATGACGGAAGGGCTTGTCCTTTTGAATGAGAAAAATATAATTCTGAACATTAATCCTGCCGCGCTGAAGCTGTTTCATACGAAACGTTCCAGCATAGGTAAAGATTTTCTGACAGTAGAGAGAAGCCATAATGTGAGCCACGCCATACAGGACGCATTTTCAAGTGGACACAGCGAAATCCGCATAGAACGTGAGGGAAAAGAGTATCAGATCCATGTCAACCGCATTGAATCTAACGGTATTGTAATTGGGGCGGTTGTTCTTGCCTTTGATATAACAGAAGCAGCTTTCGCAGAAAGGAACAGACGGGAGTTTACTGCCAACGTATCACATGAATTGAAAACTCCGCTGCAATCCATAATGGGGAGTGCGGAGTTAATGGAGAACGGTCTTGTAAAATCGGAGGATATGACACGTTTTGTAGGGCATATCCGCACAGAGGCAGGGCGGCTTGTAACATTAATTGATGATATTATCCGTTTATCCCAATTAGACGAGGGATGCGATATGCCGTTTGAAAATGTTGATTTATGTGAGATCGCATCTGAGGTGATGGCAGGACTGGCAGATATAGCAGCGGCAAAAGATATTGAAGTGGCTTTAACAGGAAAAAAGGTTTATATTAAAAGTGTCCGGCGGCTCTTAACAGAAATTATTTTTAACCTCTGTGATAATGCTATCAAGTATAATAAGAACGGCGGTACGGTAGAAGTAGCTATAAGCAGTCAGGAAAATAGTGCCTCGATTACGGTGAAGGATTCGGGAATCGGCATACCGCCGGAACATCAGGCAAGAATCTTTGAACGATTTTACCGTGTAGACAAGAGCCGCTCTAAGGAATCAGGTGGAACGGGATTAGGATTATCTATTGTAAAACATGCTGTACAATACTTGAATGGCAAGATTGAACTGCAAAGCAGCCTGGGGCAAGGAACGGTTATACAGATTATTTTTCAGCAAGATAAAAGTGATGTGGTGCAGTTTTCCTAAAAAACCTGTATTTTACATAAATTATACAAAACATAACTTTTATATTTTACAAAGCATTCATAAAATTATCTTTATAAATATTCAAAGCAAACGCTGACGGTAATTTTATGAAAAATATATAGCGCATGAGCTTAAGAATGGCGGTTTTATTTGAATGTAAAACTGCCATTCTTTTTTATAGACTATCAGTAAGGGAAAAGATATGATTAGAAAAAAGCAAAAACTGTATACACACCAAAGACAAAAAATAAAGAATAATTGCACACATAAAGGTGTACCGCAAGGAAGAAATAAACTTCACTGCGGTACACCTTTTTTAATGGTGCGAAATTTGTCTGATTTTGGCTTTTATTACAGTTTATCTGTTGCGTATTTGTGTGCAAAATCTGGCTGGAACAATTTTGATTCTGGAGGGGGATTCCGTTTGGGCTTACTGCTTCATGGTGGGCTGTTTTGAGAGCATGGATTTTTGTGTATCCCACACCTGTTTCATCAGCTTTTTCACTTCCTCCACATCGGCTTTATAGACGTTGCCTGTGGCGTTCATTCGCTTGGCGATCTGGTTTAAGTTGCCGCTGATTTTTCCAAGCGTGTAGTTGTATTCCCGCAGGTCTGAATAGTCAATGTCATAGACAAAGCCGTACAAAATCAGGCGGCGGAGGAAAGTGGACTTACTTTTCATGCCAGAGATTTTTACTTTCTGCTCCAGTATGTATTGCTCCTTGTCACTTAGATATATTTTCAGCTCATTTTTGCGCTCACGGTTTCCATATCAGGCTCCACCCATGAGAATATCGCAGGCGTGGAGGAAGCAATCGCCATTTTCAACCGGATACCACCGTAGAGGATGAACGGTATCCCAAGCATCGGCATCAATATCCATACAGAGGGGACAGAAAGCTATGAGGACACGCAGATGGATATTGTTTCGGGCAGAGTTGCGGATTTGGAGATTCTGGATTATGTGCCGGATATTACAGACAATCCGAAGGCGATAGGGGTTATTGCGGAGCTGATCGACAAGCTGCCGGACATTGAGGTGCGGGGTTCTCTGGAAAAGTGGCAGGCGGCTTTCCTTGCTGCGGAGATAGACCAGCTTTCCTACAACTACGACACTGTTCAGTACAATCAGACAGTGGAGGACAGGGAAGCGCAGATAGCGAATATCACAGAGGACATCAGGAACGGGAATACCGGGTATCTCAATGATTTCCTCAATGCGCTTATTTCAGACAGTATCCGGGAAGGCATGACGGATATTTTCGGGAAAGGGACGGAGCTTGATGACAGTGAGGGCGTACAGACCGCAAGGAAGGCGAAGGAGCTGTTAGATAAGCTGGCGGAATACAAGCCGCTTGCAAAGATTGAGGAACTGGAAGAATGTAACTATAACATGATTGATAACGTCCTAAACAATGAGAAGCCAAAAGAAGAAAAGCAAGCAGGCAGGCAGAATTTCCATAAAGGAAAAACTGGCGGAGAAAAAAGCGGTCATCGAGCAGAGGGATAAGTCAGATAAGGAAGTCCCTGAAAAGGGAACAGAGAAAAAATCAGAGAGGGAGATATAAGCGATGGATAAATTTACAGTGGAAGAAATCAATTTGATGTGTGTGTTTGAGGGACAGGACAGAAAGGGCATGATTGCTGATATAAAGAATGTGATTCTCCACATACAGGACAGTGACATGGTGGAGCTTGCCGGACAGGTTTTAGGGAAACTGGAAACCATGAGCGATGCGGAATTTGCAGAGGTGGCATTGGAAGCGGCGGAGTGATTAACGCAAATCTTTTATAGCATTATTCGACATAACGTGCTATAATTCTCTTAGTCAGATTAGAGCAAGTAGGGATAGTCTGCGGTTGTCCTTTCTGGAAGCGGAAAGGAGGTCGGTATGAATACGTTAGAAGTGCTTACGTTGGTGCTGGTGATTTTTGCAGCCTTGACATACATAGACAATAAACACAACCGCAAGTAACGGAAAAGGCTATCCTCTACTGCGAATAGAGAATAGCCAGTGATCCGTTTTTTCTAAAATTGATTACTCGTTTCCGATTGAACAACCGTCGGACGTGCTTGAATCCTTCGGCTTCTATGATGATTATAAACCAACACTGCGAATTTTGCAAGAGGGTTTAGGAAATGGGGGTGCTTCGGCGCTCCTATTTTTTTGTGGATTTGCAGACTATATTACAGGAATATGGTCTTGTCTACAAGAATTTTTTTAGATTTATATAATAAAGTAGGAAGGAATGGGTGGGATTCCGTCGCAGTCGGCATTGTGCGTAATGTGTATAACTCCCCGTCTTATGGAGCTGTGGGCAACACTGTTTGCAGGATGTGGGAAAGCTGCCCTTTGCTTTTCCATATGCTGTGAATGGTGTTGTCCATAGCGGAATGGGGAGTTATGCACATTTCCATGATGCTTTTTTGCTTTTAAAGCCCTTTTCAGACAGGGAATTACCGGGAAGGGTTATTATCCCGGTCTGGCTGTTCCTGTGCGCCTTTTAGCGGCTCTGTGCGCCCTAAATACTGGTTCAGGTTCTCCAGTTTCCGGTTCAGCGATTTCAGCTCTTTTTCACAGTTTTTGTATGTGGCGGTCAGTTCTTTTTTCTGTGCGGTCAGCTCCTGATACTCCGCTTTCAGCTTGTCGATGTTCAAGCCTTTTAAGGGGATGCCCGCCTGCTCCAGCATACGCCTTGCGCCGCCATAAAGGATGATCTGCCTCTCATGCTTACGGAAATAAGCGTCAGGGTTTTTGGACTTCTTATAGGCGGTATGATACGCTTTATTTGCCTTGTACTGCTCCGCATATTTGATGATTTCCGCAAGGTCTTTGATGCGGTTCTCCAGCTTGCGGACAGTCTGCTTTGCTTCCTTCCCGGTGGCGGCAGTGGTGGCGATTTTCTGTTCCAGTTCTTTTATAGAGCCAGCTTCATTATATGCCTGTGCCGCAATCTTTAAATTCTCTACCGCCGCCCACCTCTGCAGCCCCGGACTGTTTTGGAATTTCTCATCAGAGGTGTCAATCAATCTCTTATTTGCGTAATCCCTTTTCGGGATAACTGCCTTCCGTTCCCGTTTCAGTTCAATTCGTTCTTTGATGCGCTCCTTCGTGTATTCCTTTCCGAGTGACTTGATGCTGCCACGCACAAAACGGTCTTTGCCGAGTGGACGGAAGGAGATAAATTTGAGGGCATCTTCCCCAAAAGTTTCGCCTTTTATCTCATAGCCTTTCGCCCGCATCAGGAGCAGAAATTCTTCATAGGTAGACGATGCTTTTATGGCAGCGTTGATGTCTTTTCTTATCTGCGTTTTCCATGCTGTCCCGCTTTTGTCTGCCTGCCATTCGTTGTATTTTTTGCCACGCTCCCCGCCGGGGATAATGACGGAAAGATTATGCTCGCTGCACAGCTCGTCACTTAATTTTCGGATGCGGTAATACGTCTGTTTACAGTCGTGGTATTTGTCATGTTCTATGTTGTCGGCGGCACAGAAAATAATGTGGTTGTGGACGTGACCTTTATCAATATGTGTAGTGACAACATAAGAATATTTCCCCTCTAAAACTTTGTCTGCAAGCTCCTTCCCAATCTGGTGCGCTTCCTCAAAACTGACCTCACCGGGAGCGAACGCCTGTATCAGATGATAGGCTTTATTGGGGCTGTTTTCCCGGCAGTGGTCTAAGGTATATTTGAAGTCAATCGCTGCGGTTTCCGGCGCACAGGCATAGGAAGAAATGTAGATGCTTTCGTCCGTTTTGTCCGGGTTGCATATGTAGGCTACCGCTTTATCAACGGTTGCTGTGATAGCATGGATTTTTGTGTATGCCATACCTGTTTCATCAACTCCTTTACTTCGTCCATATCTTCCTGATAGACGTGGTTTGTGCTGTTAATCCGTTTCGCAATCTGGTTCAGGCTGGAGCTTATCCGCCCCAGTTCCGTATTGTATTCCCGTAAAAAACTGTAATCCACGTCATAGACATATCCGTATAAAATCAGCTTCCGTATAAAAGCCGATTTACTTTTCATGCCGGACAGCTTAAACTTCTCGTCAAGGATATACTGCTCTTTATCATCTAAGTGAAATTCGTTCCGGTTGGTTCGTGTCCTGTTTGCCATATCTGCAACGTCCTTTCTAAATTTGGGCATAAAAAAACTGCTGTAACTTGTCCGGTTTACAACAGTCTGGTTTCGTGTCTGTTCAGTTGTTTTGGATAGAATTATCCATGTGTTATTGTAGCAAATCTGCGGGGGAAGGTCAAGGACTAGCAGAGAAAAAGCGGAAAGAAAAGCAAAGAGGGTTAGGGATACTTCCCTATGGAAATTTCATCATACGGACGGTAGGGAAGTATGGGGAATTTCGCCTATGTGTCCGTACATAGGCAGTGCTTGCTATTCTACCCACGACACTCCCGGAGGGTGTGTCGGTGTTCTGATTTTGTCAAGATTAGTTGACACATTTTCTTCAAGGATTTTGTATCCTATGCTGCTTCTTTCAGGGAATCATAGTATTGCTGTCGTTTAACCATAGGAGGAAGCCCTCCGTTGGCAGAGCAGATTC
>CAJTBF010000028.1 GCA_910574195.1 Lachnospiraceae bacterium
AGTTCTTTTACCTGTCGGCGAAGCTTTAGGAGTTCCTCGTTAAGCGTCATAGCGCTTTGTGGAGTCTGTGAACCAGCTCCAAGGTCAAGATTGCCAAGACGGTTAGCCCGTACCCAGCCATACATGGTGTTTTTAGGAACTCCCAGTTCTTTAGCAGCTTTAGCTTGTCCGATTTCTTTAGCGAGCTTCACTGCCTGTACTTTGTATTCGTGGTCATATTGTCTGTTTTCTGCCATTTTGTTCACTCCTTATTCTCTTGATTATATCTCAAATCCTTGAGAATGGGGTGTCAACTTTTTTTATACCACATCATCTTCAATCTTTTCCCGAATATGGCGAATATGTACCATGATTGTATTATCACAAATGCTGCTGTATTCCCCCCACACCTGTTCATATAGTCGTTCCTTACTGATAATCTTATCTGCATTTTCCATGAGATAAGACAATAGCAGAAATTCCCTCCCGGTCAAATCAATTTCCTTTTCATTTTTATAAATCCGGCTGCTTTCTCTATCAAGCGCAAGTCCTCCGACAGTCAGCAGCCCTTTTACGTCTGTCCGCATGACAGACTGGTATTGCTGGCGGCGGAGCTGCGCTTTGATACGATAGACAATCTCCCGTGGGCTAAAGGGTTTTGTGATATAATCGTCACCGCCGCAGGACAGTCCAAGTATTTTGTCAATATCATCATTCTTTGAGGAAAGAAACAGGATAGAGCAAAACGAGAACTCCCGTATTTGCTTGCAAACCTCAATCCCGTCAATGTCCGGCAGCATAATATCCAAAACAACCACGTCCGGTTGATATTCCCGGCATACCTGTACAGCGTCCATACCTGTGTACACTTTCTTAATATTTTCAAAACTATCTTGACGCAATACTTCTTCTATTAAATCAGCAATGTCTTTTTCATCATCTACTAACAATATCTTACTATCCATTGATTACACCACCTTTTCTCCTGCCATCAACAGGCTTTTTTGCGTCCTTTGGTATTAGCCACATATAACTAAATTTAGAAACACCGGGTATACGGTTTTCTTCGCATAGCTTCTGTACCCGTCTTTCTGAAATGCCCCAATTTTTTGCTGCTTCGGAAGCTGTAATGTACTCTGTCATATTATCTACGCCCTTTCTTAGATCACATTATATACGGACTTACGAATAATAGCAATAGACAGGCTACAAATAATATGTTCTATTACAGTCAATACTATGATATGTGTACTCATATCCAAGATGGAAAGGTGAACGGTAAAATGTAATAGGGTGAAAAATATGAAGCAGGATAAAGTGAAATATGATTTTAAGGCTTTCGGGCAAGCTATAAAAGAAGCAAGAAAGGCAAAGGGCATATCGCGCAACCAGTTAGCGGACAAGATGAACATTGCGCCGCGCTATATCGCGTCTATTGAGAACAGCGGGCAGCACCCAAGCCTACAAACCTTTTATGAGCTTGTCACTTTTTTAGATGTGTCGGTAGACCAGTTCTTTTTGATATTTGCTTTACTTACATCTTAAATTTCAATTTACTTTCCGAAAGAAATAAACCGATTAAGGTAAGTCCTATTCCTATCGCAGCCATCCATGTAATTTCTTCCTTTAACACAAGAACGGATGTGACAACAGTAATGACAGGAACTATATAAATATACACGCTTGTCTTAACAGCCCCGAGCACTCCTACCGCATAATTCCAGGTAACAAAACAAAGGGCTGATGCGCCAACACCCAAATAGATAAGGTTTAGCGTATACTCTGGTTTTACAAACCTTTGCACATCCAGGCTAAAATCAAAAACAAAGAGAAACGGAAGCATGAATAATATTCCGTATGTAAATATCCTCCTTGTCGCCCCAATGGTATGATATCCATAACCGCTGATTTTTCGCGTAAGCAACGAATAAACTGCCCATATGAATGCCGCAGCAGCCGCCAGAATATCACCAATAGGATTCAGCTCCAATTCCCTTCCGTTAAAACTGATCAGGCATATTCCTGTCATGGCAACAACAAATCCAACAAAAAATTGTGCTTTCAGTTTTTCTTCTGCCCTTAGAAATACATGAGATAAAACGACAGTAAAAAACGGGGCGACTGAAATAATAACGCCGACATTAGAAGCCATCGTATAAGTTAATGCTATGTTCTCAAGCAGATAGTATAAGCATATCCCACATAACCCCGCTGCTGCGAATGTAAGCTCTTGTTTTTTATCCTTTATTTTTAAACGTTTCGGGGAAATGACAATCAATACAAACAGACCGAGTAAAAATCTGAAAAACAATATTTCTATCGGCGTAAAATCTGCAAGCAATATTTTGGTGGATATGAAAGTCGTTCCCCATATCACAATCGTAATCAGAGCCATCATATGCCCTGTGGTAGTTTTTTTATCCATGATTCCTGCCACCCTCCTTAAAAATGCGTCCGTATGCGGCAGGCGACAATCCGATAAACATATGAAAAAAATTGGAAAAGTGGCTCTGGTCTGAAAAGCCTGTCTGTATAGCGGCGGAAGCCGCAGATACACCTTTCTCTAACAGTTTCTTTGCTTTACCTATGCGAACCGTCTGAAGATACCTGTATGGCGTAACTCCTTTTGATTTGGTAAACACACGGAGCAATGTGGACTTACTAAGGCCGCTGCATTTACAGAGGTTTTCCAATGTGATATGCTCTGCAAAATGTTGTGACATAAATACGCAGACACTCTCTATTTCTTCACTATACTCCGGAATACAGTTCCGGAAGGGCCGTCCGTACTGCTCAATCAGCAAGGAAATAAGGAGCAGGAGCATTTCTTCCTTTTCAAACGCTTCCCCACCATCCATAATCATCTGATGCAAAGAATGGAGATAAACATTCAGCTCATCATTTTTAATAACATTTTCTGAAAAACCAGGCAATACCCTTTGCCCTGTTATTTCTTCTGCCAATGACAGCATCGTTTCTTTTGGGATATTCAACCCTCTGTAATCCAGTGTTTTGCCATCACATTGCACACAACTGTGGTTATCGTCTGGGTGAAACAAAAGGATATTTCCCTGATCTACCGTATATTCTTTATTTTTGCACGATAAACAGCGTGTCCCTGCTTCTATAAATCCAATCACATAGTAATCATGAAAATGATTGGGAAACGACTGAACGATTCCCTCAAAATGATACGCTTCAAGATGTAAACCGTCATCATAACAGGCTGTCCGTATTTCTTTTTGCATTGGTGACACCTCCTCGTATACTCTATATTATACGCAAAATGTTTGCTAATTTCTTGTATAATATCTTCATTTTTAAAAAATCTCAAATATATAAAGCAAAAGAGCAGCCGGCATGATGATGCCCGGCTTCTGTATCATGCAGGTAAGCTTGGAATTGAAACATAAAAAGGCTCCTCGCCGCTGGCCTGTTTGCCAGTAGTGAGAAACCCTGGTTTGTTTATTTTCTTTTTTCTCTTGTGAAAACAATTCCAACGGCAGTTCCAATCAAAGCAATCGGCGCTAATCTGAAAAAGAACCATTCAAATGCATGAAAGAATGTTCCTGCCACTACAGTTTCCGGATCATTGAAATCCCAACTCAAGTAAGGACTATTTTGTGAAATCAGGACGGCAGCAGTTATTACAATAAGCATACATAATATAATAAACAGCCAATGAAGCATTTTTCGTTTAACAGCCCTACTGCGCGCCAGCTGCAGATTTATGATCTCCAATTTTTCAGAAATCACTTTCAAATCATCGGTTGGCGTCTCCGTGTAAGTCTCACCGAGTAAAGCACTCACCGGTGTTTCAAGAATCTCCGAAATCGTGATCAACATTTCAGAATCCGGAACCGATAACCCCCGTTCCCATTTGGATACTGTCTGTCTCACTACATTTAGCTTAATTGCAAGTTCTTCTTGCGAAAGCCCCTTTGCCTTTCGAATGGATTGTATATTTTCGCTCAGCATCGCGAATAACCTCCTTTCTTCAGTTATAGTTGTCATCCTCATTGTATAAACAGCGGGCCGTTGCCGCAAGCAATGCAGATTAACATTTGATCTGTAACATAGAATGTTGCAATAACCGTGTTCTCATCCTCAAAATCATTATGCCCGTTATCAATCTATTCAGAAAACACTTCTTTCAGTCTCTTTGCAATCCTATGGTTTTCTTCCTTTCCAAAATAGCCCAAATTTATTCCCTTGCCATGTGCAGTAAACCACTCACCGGCTATTGCAATAACAGGATTATTTTCCATATGTTTTATCTTATTTGAAAGCGCATATGTAATAACATAAAATGCACCATTCTCATAATAGGCATTTACATACCGTACATGAGGAATTCCCTTTTCTACTGTCGCCAGCGCAATAACCGTATCTTTTCCAAAATGCTCTGTCATTACTTTTTCAACTTTCATCTCGTTATGAAGATCTACAAAAAACTCCACAGCTCCGGCGGGATAATACCGAGGATATATAGCTCGTATTGTTTCTGCTGCGATTCTTGCTACCATAGTAGAATCTTCTGTCTGTCTTAACTCTATATTCGAATGAGACATCTGTAACCTCCAAATCAGAAACACTGAGGTTTCCTTTTTTACTTAAATATACCTTCGTACTTCTTTTCTATAATGCCTGTAATTCTCGCCAAACTGTTTCTCACATTCTCTTTCCTCTGCAAGTACAATCCAATGAGACGATATCTGAAATACCAAAACAATCCCTCCGAAAATCCATGATTCTGTCAGTAAAGCACATCCAATAAAACATATAAAATATGACACATACATAGGATGGCGGGAAAATCTATAAATTCCTTTCGTGTTTAACCCCTCGACAGAAGGAGATGAAAAACCAATAATAGATACTGCGCACAGCATTAACCCCAGCAAATAGCATACCGCTCCAGTCAAAAACAAACCTGATTAGAAAAAATGGCACTAACAGGATAAAACCATTCATTTTCTTTACACTCCTCGCAAAAGATTCCATTTGGAAATTATACTCTTAGGAAATTGTTACTCTCAACTTCTGGCATGGATAATCAAATACGGTTAGTTCCTCTCCTCTGTGAAAACAACCTTTTACCCGTTCAACCAATTTTCTTCCGATTCCGCACTTGCGAAACTCCGGTCGTACCGCAAGAAAGGTAAGCTCCTTTTCTACATAGGAAAAACTGATCATCCCAGCCAGTTTCCCCTCTTCTTCCTCTAAAAATGCCTCCCTGTTCTGAATTGCTTTCTCTAATGCGTCCAAAAACTCAACTTCCTGATACCCGGCAAAATCCGCTTTTACTTCTTCCATCATAGACAATATCTGTTCGATATCTTCCTTTTCTACAAATCGTATCATTTTACTCCTTCTCCTTCCAATACCATCACTTTAATTTCCCGGCTTTATGTTTTTCATGCTCCGCGCAATACACTGCACTCCGAAAAGCGCCTTCCCCTTCTACTGTAAAAAGCATGGACAGACTCCAGCCCCTTCGCTTCCTGCCCATGCTTTTTGTATGATGCATTCTATCTTCTATAATCGCAATTTAAAAATCGGCCAATTACTCTTGCTGCCTGTTCCCCGTTAGATACAATGGCCGGGTGGAACCCTGATTCAAAAATAAAGATTTCAGCTCCGCTTAATCCTGCAATTGTTTCATATTCCGTCAGGAAATCTTTCCGCACCATTTCGTCCCCTTTGCTCCCCATAAGAAGCATAGGATTTTTTAACTGTTCCAACGATTTCCAGAATAACGGTCTTTTTTCCTTAGCACACCGAAGAAGAGCATCTGTATTTTTATCCACAATCTCTTCCCAATCGTCTCCCTGACACCATCCATAAAACCCTGCTGCCTGTTCATTCTTTTTTGCCGAACTTCGTTCTTTTACCAGATTTTCCGCAAAATCTTCTGCCAGTGTTCTGCCGTCAAAACTATCCGCAACAATCCGCTCAACCAGACCCGGACGTTCCAAAGCAGCATTGATTGCTACCCATGCTCCTCCGCTGGTTCCCACAAGATTTGCCTTTTCATACTGTAAATGCTCCAACAAAGCAATGGTCTGCCCTGCCTGCTCCTGCCACAAGTCCGCTGGGAATTTCTCTACTCTGTCCGATTTGCCATTTCCCAGAAAATCAATCAGAATTACTTTAAACTTCTCTGTATATAACGGCAAAAGAGGTTCAAACATTTTTGAAGAAGCGGTGTCTCCATGAAGAAATACAACCGGCTTTCCAAAGCCCTGTTCCGAATAATAAATTTTCTTTGACTGATAAGTAAAATATGACATTTTATGCCTCCCAATCGAATTTTGATACTCTTTTATCTGCATCCTGATCAGCAAGGCTTGTCAAACACATAAGCCCTGCTTAGTGTTTTAACATCCAGATTCCCATAATTTTCAACCTCCGCTCTCTATGATGATTTCAGTATAACATGGATACGGACATATGCCATCTGTTTTAAAGAGTTTTGCTAAATTATACGTTCTAATGAGCGCATTTCCTGTTCCGAAAGATAGTTCTTAGCAATGCTCACATCGCTTTTTACAATTTTATCTTCCGGTGCGCCTATGTAGTAAATCCCATATATGGCTTTTCTGCATCTGCACGCTCATAAATCAGTTCTGCCGCCGTATGTCCATGTACCGTATAACGCATCTTGTTCTGCACCTTTGCAAAGAACTGCTTCGTCGTTTTGACTGTGCGGTCATAGATTTCCTGTTCGCCATCTCCATTCTCACAGGCAACAACACTCCCAATGAAGTACGAACCTTCACTTCCGTACCTCCGCTAGAAGCAGTAAATTCCCATAAATTTTCAAATAACGTTTCAACTTGTTCGTCTGTCCAAGCATATGGACGCTGATATTCTGGAATAACAAATTGTTTTGCTCCTCCGCTACCAGGTAATGCCTCCACACTCTGTTTATTAACTTCTATTATTGTTGGGCATGATTCGCCCTCTTTACTTCGTCACCATATCAAGGAGAGTCTTATAGCTATCAACAACATCGTAAACAACCTCACCATTGCTGATGGCCTTAAAGTGTTCTTTTGCACAGTGAATCTTTGATTCTTCGATTAAACGAAGCTGCATGGAATTCATAGAACCCTTTGTCTCTGCAACAAAATAAATATGCTTCACGGTTCCTTCATAGAATGCAATCGCCCAGTCCGGATTATAGTGTCCAACCGGAGTTGAAATATAAAATCCATCTGGTAACTTCACGTATACCGCTACGTTTGTATTTGTATCCAGCTCTGTGGCAAATGCCTGCTCGTTGGAAGAATCATAAACAATATGGTCATACAGATGTTTCTTTGCCTTCATCGCATTCACGCCTAAGCGTCCTTTGATCGTTGGGTCAGTGAATACATTTGTACTGTACTTATCATCCATCACATCGTAAGTGATGTGCTCAATAATGGCAGTTGCCTTTTCATCATTCATAAGAGCTGCGGCCTTGATGATGAATTCTTCCGGATTGTTTTTAAACTGATTAAATGTAGCCGGCCGGATTCCCTGAAGAATCTGAATCACAGCTTTTCTGGTAAGTCCGGTCTCATCTACAAGTTTCCCAATCAGGTCATATTTCACATTAGAACTTGCCGTCATTACATTCCCGTAGCTTGCGGATTCTTCTTTCACAAAAGATGCTCCGCTGACAAGTTCCTCTTTAGATTTTATCTGTTCCATTGCTCCGGTTTCAACTTTGAAATAAATTTTTGAAACACGAAGCTTTTTATCTAATGAGTCGATAGATTTTCTTACTAACTCATCTGTATCAAAGTCAACGACATAAACAGACTTAGAGTTAATCTTTTCCCATAATGCTTTGAACTCAGGCATAGCAAGTTTGCTTTCGTCAACCTCAAGTTCCACATTATTGCTACGGGCATTTTCAGGCTGCATCGCTCTGCTGTCATAGATAGAATCAATAATCTCAATAACAGATGCCGCAGAATCTGCTACTTCTTCTGCAACCTTCAATTCGCCGTTTGCTTTATCCTCATAGTACTTATCTGTAAGAATGCCCTTCTTATCAATGTAACCATTCACAATAAGATCAAATTGAATCGCTCTTCCTGTATCGCCATCAACAACCTGTTCATTCCCCTTATCATCCTTGATCACTTTACCAATAAACAATTCGGCAGTAACTGCGCGAGGTCTGTCTGCAACTGCTTCTGCGATTTCATTCTGAAGCCCCTTCGCAAAGCTATCGTAGCTCTCACTCGCGATAACAGTAAGAACATTTACGTTATGAACATCATTACCAAGTACATTCGTATCCATACGCTCACCGTCCTGATTTACGCAAAGACGGAGACCACGTCCTACTTCCTGACGTTTACGTACATCACTGCTGCTCTGTTTCAATGTACAAATCTGAAATACGTTAGGGTTATCCCATCCCTCACGAAGCGCGGAGTGTGAAAAGACAAATCTAACAGGCGACTTCTTTGGATTCCTGTCAAGAAGAAGCTCTTTGTTCTTCATAATAAGATCGTATGCATCAACATCATCTGTCGTCTTCTCTTTTTTATCTTTTAGCTTACTGTCAATCATCTTGCCTTTCTTATCAATGGAAAAATATCCGGCGTGTGTCTTTTCCGCAGGAATTGCCTGCAGATACTCCAAATAGTCCTCTTCACCAGGACCAATCTGAAGGTTACTGATAATATCGTTGTATTCTTCTTCGAACATCTCAGCATAACTGCCATTCATCGGCTGACCGGCCGCATCGTACTGCCTGTACTTCGCGACCTCATCAATAAAAAAAAGGGAAAGGACTTTGATGCCTTTATAAAACAATTCTCTTTCCCTTTGGATATGAGAAAGGATTGTCTCTCTAATCTGAATGCGGCGAAGCTGGTCTTCTGACACCTTACCTATCACATCACCTGCGTAAAGCTTAATACCGTTGATAAATTCTACTGAATCATCACGTCCGTCAATCCCGGATACCACAAATCCCTGTTTGTACTCTTCCATCTGACCGGAATTATCATAAAGGTTATAGCCTTCGGAAACGGTACGTGTAATCTTTCTGATGCCTGCCGCACCTTTCCTATCAAACTGAATTGTTGCTGTGGGCGCCGCCTTTGAAAGATTGATACTTTCCAGGTAAATATAGCTTTCCGTAGCCGTACTGCCGGATTCCGTAATCCCCTTAACCGCAATTTTCTTAACAAGATGCTTGTTGTAGGCTTCTACGGCATCCAAACGATATATCATGTTATAAATACTATCTGACTTATGAGTTGCAGAATAACGAAGGGTCATCAAGGGATTGAACTGCTTCAGGTTTTCCTTTGTCTGTTTCCCTTCTACAGACTGCGGCTCATCAATAATCATGATCGGATTGGTTTTTGCAATAATATCAATTGGACGGCGAGAACGGAACTCATCCAATTTCATGTAAATACGTCTTGCATCCTTCCCCCTGGCATTGAACGCCTGTGAATTGATAATCATCACATTAATCGAATTATCTGATGCAAAACGGTCAATTTCCGTAAGCTGTGTTGAGTTGTAGATAAAGAAACGAACTTTCTTTCCGTACTCCTCCGCAAAGTGCTCCTGTGTTACCTGAAATGACTTATATACACCCTCGCGGATTGCAATGCTTGGTACAACAACGATAAATTTACTCCAGCCATATGCACGATTAAGCTCATACATGGTCTTTATGTATGTGTATGTTTTTCCGACACCAGTCTCCATCTCAATCGTCAGATTAAATCTGCCTTCCAGCTTTGCGGAGGGCTTGATCTGATTGGCTCTCTGGATTGTATTCATATGTTCCAGAATCAATCTGTCATTTAATTCCGGTACAATCTTTTGGTTACTCCAACCAGTAAAATCCTCTTCTTCCGTCAATGTCCGCTGATAATAATCTGAACCTTTATCCATCATATAAGAAGGAGTCAAATAAGGCTGACCAGCAAATACATCAACTACTGCTTTTGCAGCATCCGCCTGGAATTTCTGGTGCTTAAATTGTAGCTTCATAAACTTGAACCTCCTCTTAAATCACTTTTACTCTTGTATCCGGCGCCATCAATTTGAAGATTTCTCCGACATTAATCTTTGACGGACTGTTTGCAAAGCTGCTGTCGCGGAATACCGCGCGAAGAGGCTGTCTCCTGGCAATTTCCTTGATTACACTGTCAGGAATGTTCTCATTGAAACATGCGATAAGATCGCCGTCATTGTAGTTGTGAATAGTACAACCTTCCATCTGCTCTGAACTATACGGAAGGGATAAAGGAAGTCCCCACTCAAGAAGACAGCCAAACAGTAAGGTTTCCCGCACGACGAATACGTTCTTTTCCAACTTCCGCCAAATTACCATAACCCTCATTCGCAGCGACAGATTTTTCGTCCAAAGACTCCTGAATCTGAACCATAATATATTTACATTTTTTATTATTTTCTGCGTTAAACTTTAGTACAGCATGAGCTGTTGTTGCTGAACCAGAAAAGAAGTCTAAAACCAGATCATCACCGGAAGTGGCTAATTCGATTATTTTATTTACAAAACCTACAGGTTTAGGAGTATCAAAAACCTTACTTCCAAATAAATCTAATATTTCTTTAGTCCCCTCTGTTGCTGTTCCACAGTCGTCCCATAATGATTTCGGAGTAAGTCCTTTATCTTGAGCTTCTGCCAAGAATCTTTTAAGTTGGGGCTTACTATTTCCTGTTTTTCCAAACACGATTCTATTATCGGCCAAAAACTCCAAGAACTCTTTTTCTCCAGTACGCCAGCAACGTCCCTTTGGAGGCCAGCATTCTTCTCCTGTATTAGGGTTTTTAATAGCATATGTCAAATTAGGTCTAATACCGGGGCTATCAAAAGGGTCGGCTTTCCATGGACCTCTAGGGTCATTATCAGGATTACTAAATCCCTCTCCTGTATCCGGTAGTTTGAATTTTGATTTATTTGCACAGAAAACAGTCATATTCTTTGTATAAACCAATGTATAGTTGTGATTCAAGGAAACAACCGCATCATTAGATACCGATTTCCGCGAATTCCAAATAATATCTGTCACAAAGTTACCTGCACCGAACACCTCATCACATATTTTTCTCAGGTTATGTACCTCATTAACATCAATCGAAATAAAAATAACACCCGTATCTGACAATAGGTTTCTTGCTAAGGCAAGTCTGGAATACATCATAGAGCACCAATCAGAATGATATTTACCTGCAGAAGAACTATTTTCCCTAGAGTAGTTAACATTACCTTCTGAATCAAAATATCCGGTACCTTCGTTATAGTCTTCGTTATCCATAATAAACGAGTCCGGATACACAAAATCGTGCCCCGTGTTATATGGAGGATCGATATATATAAGTTTAATCGAATTTAAGTAACTTTCTTGTAACAGTTTCAAAACTTCGAGATTATCTCCCTCAATATAAAGATTCTCCGTATTATCCCAATCAACACTTTCTTCCGGACAAGGACGAAGTGTTTTGCGAATAGGTTTGTTTGCCTCAACGATAGATGCCTTTTTTCCTACCCAGGTAAACTCATATGCCTCATCTCCATTAAGAATATCTCCTGAAAGCATTTGCTTTAAAAGTTCAAAATTGATAGCCTTCTTATAAACTTTCTTTTCAGCTGTACTTTTTTCTTCATCTAACATTTCTGTAACACAGTTAGGGAACAAAGCACCTTTTTATCTATATTCTGCGCAGTCATATCGACTGATTCCATTCTCATTTTATCCATTATTTTGTTCCTCCTAATACCTTCACCAGGTATTTCATCACAACGCTGGTTAGCTCAATTACATATTTTACTGATAATTTCATCGTTATTACTGCCTGCCATTCATAACACCTCATATTGTTAAGTTTCATCCTCAGCAGGAATGAAGTCCATTACATCGCCAATATTGCATTCTAACGTTTTACAGATTTTCATTAAGACTTCCATACTAACGGTTTCTCCTTTAGAAAGTTTTGTTACAGAAGCCCAGCTAATGCCAGCAGCCGCTTGTAAATCTTTCTTCTTCATATCTTTATCTATAAGAATTTTCCACAATTTTTTATAACTTACTTCCACCGTTATCACCTCTCTCATTTTTACAAAAGGACATCGTTATCCGAGTATCTTCAACTATTATAACAATTTTAAGTACATTTTTCAAGAGATTATCTTCACAATCACAAGAATAATCTTCTCCAATATAAGTTTTGATGAACAAGAGGCCGCCAAGATTCTTCCGGCAATTGAATACCTCTTAGCACTTATACATAAAAGAGGATGTCATATATTCAGTTATTAAATCCATTCTTTAGGTCAGTAACTACACGCAGACCACGGAACGGGGGCTGCTGACAACAAAACAGGGCTGTGATTGTGTGGCGTGGAGCCGCAAACACAGGGCTGGTTTCATCAGCAGACAGGGTATATATGAAAGCCTCGTCTAGCGTCGGACTTGTAGCCACCCTTCCGTAAAAATTGAAATGGGCGAGAAGCCATTTTAGGGCTTTCCCGCCTTGATTGCCTATCAGCAAAGGCGGGCGGGACTGTCAACGGCGGTGCATGAAGTGCGCCGTTCATCTTGATCGTTGACTGGATGGACTGGCTTTGCTATTCTTGCGGCGAACAGGATACATTACTTTTTCTTGATAAGTTTCAATTTTACATTTCTTCTGTCGGCAATCTTTTGAAACACCTCTGCCACATACGAACATTGCGCCTTAAATGAGAGTGCTGATAATTCGTCATTGGATTGTATTTGCTTTATTGCTTCTTGTAACTCCGAAAGTTCTAATAAGTTGACTGCCACACAAAAGAAATTTTTTCTGCGCCCGTCATTATAGTTAGAAAGTAAATGGGAAAGAATTTGCATTTTTTCCTGCTGTTCAAGATTATATTGCTCAATACCTATGCGCTGCGCTCTTTCTAAATCTGCCTTTCGCCGTCTATGTGTGATAAAAGAGTCATATTCATCAATATGTTGATATTTTTCGCATGGATATTGTTTGCACTCATAACAATACTCAATCTCTCCATGTTCACGGCTGCATTTCGCAATTTTGCATGATTGATTACCATTACCGCAGCCGCCACAGTAATTTCCTAAAAGCATAGGGCATAGCCCACAATTTAATCCACAAAGAGAAAATAATTGATTTTTCCGTTCAAATCCTTTCATAAATATCAGCCCCGCCAATTCCGCTTTTGCTCTGTTCGGTTTCCGTAATTACATTTCAGCTACTTCCTCTACTGCACACACTCATTTACATATTCCACAGGCACGTCCATACGCTCTGCCGTCTGTTCCGGCGTCATTCCGCTGTCTATAAATCTTTTGCAAACCGCTTTCATATTTTCGCCCACTTCGATAATATGTCCGTCCGGGTCATAAAACCGAACGACACGCTGTCCCCACGAATGTTCCTTAACCGGGTGAACATATTGAACATCACACATTCGGAGGTTAGCCGCAAATTTATCAAAATTATCTTCTTCAAAATAAATTTCAAAATTATTGCCGCCG
Source organism: Lachnospiraceae bacterium (assembly GCA_910574195.1). Taxonomy (GTDB): domain Bacteria; phylum Bacillota; class Clostridia; order Lachnospirales; family Lachnospiraceae; genus Schaedlerella. Next base: position 13,515 of record CAJTBF010000028.1, read on the forward strand.
AAAGAAATATCATTTGTACCAATAAATTCCTTGTATGTTTCCAGTGTCTGCAAAACTAACCCGCCTGTTAAAGTCTTGTTTGCGCCAAAATCCATGATTACATCAAGCCCCAAAACTCTTTCATAAAATTCAACGGCTTTATCCATATTCGTTACAACTAACATCGTGTTCATCATGTACCTCCACACTTTCATAATAATTTAGAGAGTTTTCAATGTCTTTTCCGTTTCTGCTATATCTTTTTCAATCAACGGCCGCATACTGTCCTTGTACTTTGATAAATCAGCGTCTTGCAAACAAGATAATATTCTTGGAATATACTGTGGTTTTACTAATCCCACCTGTGCAAGAGCCTTTATACACTGTCTGGCTGTTATAGGCTTTTCATCTGTTATGTGTGTGAGAAAATTAGATATAATTGAATCAAAACGGTTTTCCTCGTCCCACTGGGCATTTGCCGCAAGAATATACAGCACCCGATTTCTCACTAATGATTTGGGGTGGTTAAGCAAAGAAGCAAAATCATTAAAATATTCATACCATTCATCTGTTTCTTGGCTTTCTGATATAATTTTATCGGCAATGGCGCAAGCACATTTATCATTTTTTGCCGTCAACTTTGCTACAATATTTTCTTTCATTTTCAGTCCCCTCCAACCTTTAATTTGTCTATTTCTCTTGACAGTTTCGTAGATTATTGTTCTTTACTCTTCTGTCTGTCCAATCATCTTCTTCATCAACTGCTGGAACTGGTCGCTTGTTTCCACGTCCATCGGAAGAAGCTGCCCGACCTGTCCAGCAATCATAGCAGTCACATCATCCATAGAAAGCGGCTCCTGCTGGCGGTCTTTCATGGCTTCCTGCATAGTTTGGAACATTGCGGCGGTAATGGTTTCCCCCGGCTGCTCACCGCTATCCATCTCTTTTTTGATGTCCCGCAGGATGGAGAGGAATATATTCTTGATTTTTTCAATCTCCGCTTCATGGTCACCTATTTTCTGGGTGTTCAAAAACTGCAAGTCCTGTCTTGCTTCCTCCCGGCGTTCCGGGTAGTTTTTCATCAGATCAGACAAGGAAGCCGTTGCCAGTTCAATAAGCTGGTTTCGCGCCATGATACCCTTTGCTGCTGTGTCTTGAAAATAAATCCGTATCAAATCCATCAGTTTTGGGAAATTCCTGTGTTCCAACAGGCGGTTGAGGATTTGCACATCGACTGCGCCTGTCACAAGCCCTCTCACAGCTCTCTCGGACAAGCCTAATTCAGAAATATCATAGCTTTTACGGACGCTCAAAGTGGATAAACCCAATATGTAGTCCGTTGATACCTTAAATTCCTTTGCCACGCCTATGAGAATATCGCTGCTGACTGTCTTTGTTTCACCGCTGACAATGCGACTCAACTGGGAAGCGGAAATGCCAATTTTCTCTGCAAGCTCCTTTTGTTTGATGTGGTTTCCGTTACATAAGTCAGAAATCCTCTGTCCGGGTGTTCCGGGTAAAGCCATAGTACGCACCTCCTCCGTATAATTCTATTATATGACAAAATTGCAAAAATGCAATTTTCAAAGTGTAAACTTCACTGAAATGCAATTCTCACAAAATTCCGAGGATTGTATTTTTTTCGTGTATACTTGTGGTAGTTCATTGATGGACAAAACCACAAGGAGGTGACCTTGAGCAATCCAATCTACAAGGGCTTACCACTTATAGAGCGCAAGCAAGACGGTTCCCTTTACCGCATGACCCCGGTGCAGCGGAAACGGGCAAATGCCCTTATCCACCGGGAATGTTGCAGCTATGACAACGGCAACTGCTTGGAGCAGGACGATGGGGACGCCCACAACTGCACCCAGAGTATTTCCTATTCCGTCTGCTGCAAGTGGTTCCGCCGGGCGGTCTTACCGCAGGACAAGCCGCTGGAAGCGGAGATCTTCCGAGATAAGGATTTGAAACGCTGTGCGGTCTGTGGCAAGCCCTATGTTCCAAAATCCTACGAAGCGGTTTCAAAGCCGACCGCCACGCCGCAGGCAAGCACGGAAAATAGGAACTGCCACATTGACAGCCCGAAGGACATGGATTCCGTGTAGTTGCGGATTTCCTTATTTATCTTTACTTCCAATCCATAAACACCTCCTTGGAAACATAAAAAAACGCCACTCTCTAATAAGTGACGATTTCTTTTCTGATTATTTCATTGTTACCGTATAAGCCATCCATAATCCTGCCTGCAATCCACTACATAATCTGCATAAACAATATCATCCACGATTTGGAAGATTATCATATACCGTTTTTCAAACAGGACAAACCGATAAGCGTTTCTGGGAATATATTCCCCTGTGAGCCACAGACATCTCTGCGGCATGGTTTCCAGTGAATTTGCGGTTTTTTCAAACTCTGCGGTCAACCGTTCCGCAGCTTCGGGGCTGACCTGCGCCAAAAATGCAGCATGGGAAACAAGCATCTGCGTTGCACGCTCTGACACAATAACATGGTATCTATTCTGCTGTTCCATGACTTGCCGCCTCCCTAATTGCATTACGCATCATTGCAGCCACTTCATCGACGGAATAGCCTTTGCTGCCACGCATCCTGTCTTCCTCAACCGTTAAAAGTTCCTCACGGAGCTTAAGCATTTTTTCTCTACGGTTATAAGTCCCAATATCCATAACCACCAAATCCCCCTCGCCGTTCTTGGTAAGGAAAACTGGCTCTGCGGTTTTTCTGCACTGCTCGGCAATCTCATTGTAATTCTGCCTGATTGCCGCTGACGGGCGAATATTCATAACATCACCTCCTAAATCAATAATAGTAATATTCTACCCATATTATATCCATTTCATGCAATGAAGTCAACAGGATACAGAATTTTTACAAGCCCATCATTTCCCTCACCACACGTTCATCGGCTCTGCATCTAATGTGTCTGGCTCTGTGATGACTATTGTTTGTAAATTTCTCACTTCTATCAATCTTTCCCGTCTGCATTTCGGGCAGTAGAGAGGATAATCTATCAGAATAGTATCCTTCCTAATTCTGCTGCAGGTTTTGCTCCCGCAGACAGGGCATAATATAGCTTCACAGAAATTGCTCTGCAATTTCTGTGAAAAGGCGCTGTTTTTGCGCCGTCTATCTAATGACAGGGTTCCCGAAGGGGTTCCTGTCATCTGCATTCTGTCTGTTTCAATTTCTTGCCTGCCTTTCTTTCAAAAATAATGGTACTGTTTCCGATGCCTGCATAGCAGATATATCGTCAGCATAAGCGTGAAAATCTCCGCAAGCGGGACTGCAAGCCATACGCCCGTTACCTCTAAAAATCTCGGCAATACCAAAAGGAACACTGTAATAAATCCAAACGTCCGCAGGAGAGATATGGCTGCAGACGCTTTCCCATTGAATAATGCCGTAAATAATGCGGATGAAAAAATATTGCATCCAGAGAACAAAAAACTGAATGAAAAAATGCTGAATCCACTCTTTGTAATCTCAAAAACATTCCTATTATTCTCCGCAAATACCTTTGCAATGCTTTCTCCTCCAAGCAGGGAAAATAAAAATACAAATATGGAAATCCCCGCTATAAATCTAAAACAGATACGGACGGTCTTTTTTAGCTGTTTTACATTCCCGCTCCCATAGTTATAGCTTACGACGGGGGCTGTTCCCATAGAAAAGCCAATATAAAGCGTTGTTAAGAGGAACTGCGAATATATAATAACTGTAATCGCCGCCACGCCGTCCTCGCCTAACAGCTTCATCATTGTTACATTAAATAGAAATGTAGTTACGGCAGTCGAACACTGGCTTACCATTTCCGACGCACCATTGGAACAGCTTTTCAGCAAAACAGATGTATCCATGTTAGGCTTGCAAAAATGCAATTCACTTCTTTTCATCAGAAAAAATATTGTACCGATAATTGACGGTATCATATATCCGATGCCTGTCCCAATAGCAGCCCCTTTGATTCCCATTTGCAGTAAAACGATAAAAACATAATCAAAAACAATATTGGCAATTCCCGCCAGAACAGCAAGCACCAAGCCTAATGTCGGCTTCCCCGCCGTCACAAACAGATTCTGATACAGCACCTGCATCATGTTAAAAGCGGCAAACATGAGCTGTATCGTCAGATAATCCCTGCAATACGGGAACAATATTTCGCTTGCACCCAATCCCCAGATGATTTCATCCAAAAAGAAAATCCCTGCCACTGTAATCAGCAGACCGATAACCGCCCCTGCCACGACAATCAACGTAAAATTGCTTCTGGCTTCCTCTGTGTTTCCATTCCCCATTTTCTTCGCAACGACCGCACTTCCTCCTGTCGCAAGCATCGTCCCCAGACCGACAATCAGATTGATGACGGGGCAGACGATATTGATGGACGACAAAGCGTTTGTGTCTACAAACCGTGCTACGAAAATCATGTCTACAATGGTATATAATCCCATAAACAGCATCATCACCATACTTGGGAAAGCAAATCTGATAAGGGATAGGGCGTTAAAGCTCTCTGCCAACGGGTTTTTCTGTGTTTCGGTCATTCCTTATTTCCCCTTTCCTGCCCGTGTTTTCGGACATAGAGGTAATCCCCGAGGGGGGCCTCCTTGTTTTTCGGTGGAAGCACGAAACGCTGCGTCGGGTAGCCATATTCCACAAGCAGTTCCCGTTCTGCAAATCCAAGACGGCGGTATTCTTCCCGCCAGCCCGTATCTGCCTTATCGCCTGCACGGTATGTCGTCAAGGTAATCTCTTTCCCGCAAAACAATTCCTCTGCCAGCTTATCAAGAAACAGCTTTGTAATGCCGAGATACCGATACTGCGGATGGACAGCCAGAAAGTCTATGCTGCCTGTGCCTTGCGAAAATCCCATCACGCCAATAGCCATATTGTCATCCCGCAATATCAGAGCCTTTTTTTCCGCAATATACTGATGCAGGTTTGCGGTGTAATCTTTTTTATCCAGACAGGGATAGCCGTCAATCGTAAGGCTTACCAGTTCCATCCAGTCATCCGCATCTTCGGGCGTGGCAAATTTTATATTGTCTTTTGTCAAATCCATTTTTACAAGCTCCTCCTTCAGATAGATTTCAAGCTGTAATGGGTAAAAGTTTTCCGTTTCCCGAAATTCCGCAGGGGAAGTCTTATACATCGCCTTAAAAATATCCGTAAATGCCTGCTGGCTTTCATACCCGCTCATAAGGGCAATCTCGATAATCGGTTTTGCAGAAAACACCAGAAGTTTTGCCGCTTCTGTAAGCTGCCGCCGTTTTGCGTAGTCATGGATAGTCAAGCCGACGGTCTTTGTAAAAATCCGATGCAGATGGTATTTGGAATAGTGCAGTGCCGATGCCACCATATCTAAATCCATCTTTTCGTGCAGATGTTCTTCGATATAGCGGATAGCATGTGAAACAATGCGTACTGTCTGACCTTGCATTTTGCTCCCTCCTTTCTTCATTTCCGCCCATGCTTTATGGGCATAGAGGTACACCCTTGTGGTGTTTCCTCGTTTTCACCCACATTTTTTAAGCATTATGATATGCCAAATCGGGGGGGGCAATGAGATATTGTAGCACAAGGAGTTTTCTATCTTTTCATCATTCTTGCTATGTTTTAAACCATCTACATTTACAGCAGTTCTTCTTTCAATGACTTTATCCATTCTTCGATTGCCTGCACTAATCGAAATTGCTGATGCAGAACCGCCATGCCCGTGGCAGGAATATCGGGGGCATTTTCTTTTAAATCTACGTTCTCCTCAAGATAGGATTTCAGCACATTGATATTACTCTCAATGTTATCCAGACATTCCCTCTGTTGTTCCTTTTCCATGCTTTCTAAATTAACGATAACCGCATTAAAATCCAAGAATATGTTAATCGGCTTGCAGGATATTTCAAGCATCAGTTTCTCAAATTCCTCATTTCCTGCATCCGTCAAGGAATATACTGCCTTTTCGGGCATTTTTCCCTCTTTCTTGGTGCGGCTTGTGATAAGCCCCTTTTCTTCCAACTGGATAACCTTTTTATAGATGGATGGTGTGCTGATTTTTACCCACTTTGAAATGTTGCGGTATTCCACCAGTTTCTGAATATCGTATGCACTCAAGGATTCCCGTTTCAACATTCCCAATACAATCAAGTCAATGGTCGCCATTTAAAATCCCTCCTTTTTCTATTGACAACTACTATAAATTATAGTATTATAATTCCCGCAATGCAATTACTGTATTTTATAGTAGTATAAATAACACTATTTGTCAAAAGAAAGGAGCTCAAAATGAACAGTCAAAGTAAAAAGATGGAGCTGCTCGGCAGCACATCCATACCAAAAGCACTTTTAGCAATGGGCATCCCAACAATGATTGGCATGTTGGTAAATGCTTTCTACAACCTTGTTGACGCTTACTTTGTCGGCGGGTTAGGGGAGAGCCAGATGGGGGCAATCTCCGTGGTCTATCCGCTCGGACAGGTCGTTGTCGGTCTGGGTCTGCTGTTCGGAAACGGTGCGGCTTCTTACATTTCCCGATTGCTAGGTCGTGGGGATAAGGAAAATGCGGATAAAGTGGCAAGTACCGCTTTATACAGCAGCATATCCGTAGGGGCGGTCATTATTATCATTTCTATGGTGTTCCTGCATCCCATACTGAAGCTCTTGGGGGCAACCGACAGCATCCTCCCCTTTGCCGCCACATACGCAAGTCTTTACATTGTTTCCTGCATCTTCAATGTATTCAATGTCACCATGAATAACATTGTGACTAGCGAGGGGGCTGCTAAAACAACCATGTGTGCCTTGCTGACGGGTGCGGTACTCAATATCGCCCTAGACCCGTTGTTTATCTATGTGTTTGATTTAGGCGTGGCGGGAGCGGCGATAGCGACCGCAATCTCACAAGTCGTTTCAACCTGCGTATATCTGACCTATATTCTTCGGAAAAAAAGCGTATTCCATTTTCGGGTTAAGGACTGCACATATATAAAAGAAACCCTCTCCGAGGATACCTCTATGACATTCGTCAGCACTAAGGAAACCATGTCTGAGATTTTCAAAATCGGCATCCCGACATTGGTATTCCAAATTTTAACGAGTGTGTCCATTTCCTTAATCAACAATGCCGCTGGCGATTACGGGGACTCTGCCATTGCAGGCATGGGCGTTGTTACCCGCCTTATCTCAATGGGCAGCTTGTCCGTATTCGGGTTCATCAAAGGTTTTCAACCCATTGCAGGGTACAGTTACGGGGCGAAGAAGTTTGACCGTCTGCGTGAAGCAATCAAGACTTCCATCCTATGGTCTACGGTTTTCTGTGTGATTTTCGGTGTGATACTGGCTCTGTTCCCTACGGCTATCGTTTCCCAGTTCACAAAGGGCGATGCCGAGATGATTCGCATCGGGGCAGCATCTTTGAAGGCAAACGGCATTTCCATTATGCTCTTTGGATTTTATACGGTGTATTCTTCCCTGTTCCTTGCTTTGGGAAAAGGCAGAGAGGGTTTTATCCTCGGAGCTTGCAGGCAGGGGATTTGTTTTATCCCCGTTATCCTGCTTCTTCCGATTGTCTGGGGGATAAATGGCATTATGTATGCCCAGCCGATTGCCGATGTGCTTTCTGCAGTCATAACGGTATTCATGGCGATACTGCTCCACAAAAAGCTGAATGAGATGCAGAAACAAACTATCGCAATAAGTACGAACAACAACTAAATATTCATTTTTTCTATACTAACAGAGCCAATGAATTGTGAAGTATCTCACAAATTCACTGGCTCTGCGTTTTTGCGTCTGGCTCTCTAATGGCTTTACTTGAATATCTAATTTCCATGAATGAAATGAAAGTCACAACAATTAGCACCTCCCCCTATTGTTCCCATGCGTTCAAATCTAATCTTAGGTTCATATCCCGAAAAAGCAATTATATCACTTTGACAAAAAACTAGACAAAGTTCTCCCCTGCCAGCGCAATAGCCTGTCAGAAGAGATTACCATGCTGCGTAAACGGGTTAAGGAGCAGGATAAAGAAATCCGACGTCTGAAGGAAGAAAACGAATTTTTGGAGAAAGCCAGCGCTTTTTTCGCCGCCAGCCGTCGGAAGTCAGCAAAAACCAGAGAATGATCTTTCTGGCTTTGAAAACAGAGGACGGCAGGATTACCGGGAAAATCGCATCTTATTGCCGGATGCTTGGTATCAGCCGGCAGGGCTTCTACAAATATCTCACGAACAAAGACCGTCCATGGAAGTATCAGGGCCTGGCAGATGCCATGAAAGAAATCGTCAATGAGGACGAATGTAACGATACATGTGGAAGGATCCGGATGTCTCAGGCGCTGTTGCTGAAGCAGCCGGAGGGAGTACATATACCCAGTGAGCGGACCGTATACCGGGTTATAGATCAGATTGGCCTCAGCCATCGGCCAAAGAGAAAGCCGGATGGGCTCACAAAGGCAGACCGGGAAGCCATGAAATCGGATGATCTGCTGAAACGGGATTTCCATTCAGATGCCCCATTGGAAAAATGTATTACAGATATCACGGAGATCCCGGCATCCAACGGGAAACTGTATGTATCTGCGATTTTCGACTGCTTTGATCTTAGCGTTCTTGGTCTGGCAATGGAAACAAACATGAAAGCGGATCTGTGTATCCATACACTGGAAAACGCCCTGACTGCTTATCCCGCACTGGAAGGAGCTGTAATCCACAGTGACCGTGGAACGCAGTATACCAGCGGGGCCTACCGCCAGACCATCTGTAAACACCACATCCATCAAAGCATGAACAGTGCGGGAGGACGCTGCCATGATAATGCACGTTGCGAGAGTATGTGGGCCAGAATGAAGACGGAACTTCTCTACGACCGCTATGACACAAAACAGATGACGGTAGAGGAATTAAAGGTTCTCATCTGGAGATACTTCCTCAGCTACTGGAATAACCGGAGGATTTGTTCAGCCAATGGCGGTCTCCCTCCTATGATAAAACGCAGGCAGTATTATGAGGCTTTGGAGCCGGCAGCATAGTTAGTGATATCTTTGAGAAAAATGTGTCAACCAATCTTGACAAAATCAAAATCATCCCGTGGTCGGGTGCTTCGCAAGGAAGCCCGTGGAGGACACGATCTCCTCGCACTGAATCCACCGGGACACGCTCATGGCGTACTGCTCCACCATCTGCACCGTGACCAGCTTTTCACATCCCCTTGCTTTCAGCCAGACATACGTTTCGTTGTAGACTTCCTCCGCCACCAGCTCCCGCCCGCTTCTCTGCGGGGATTTCAGGAAGTCCTTCACGGGCGGCACATCCACGCCCTCCAGCTCGGCCGGCTCCATCATGACTTCCGCCGGCCGGCCTTCGGCAATCTTCTCCGTGAGCGCCTTGGGCTTGCGTCCCGCCCCCGGCCTTGCGCCGCCCCGCCCGCTGCCGTCTTTTGCCACTGTTTTCACCCCGTTTCTTTGATTTTCTTTGAAAAAATGCTGCGGAAATCAAACGCCGCAGCACCTTGAAAGCCTTTATTTCAGCGGAATCCTGCACGGGGCAATCCCCCGTTTGATTTCCGGTTTTTATGCGTGTGACCCCACGCCCGTTTCCCGGCGGATTCCTTGTGGAGATTCCACCCGCCCCTCCCATTTCATACTTTCCAAAAAAATTTTTAATTTCTAGTAGTTTTCTACTTGATTTCTAATATTTTTTGTGATATTATTTTATTAGTAGATAACAACTTGATTTCTAGTAGAAAGGAAGGAGACACGTTATGAACAACGCTTGGCTTATCCGCCCCTATCCACACAAACAACCTAGGCTTTCCGAATTCTTGGATAATAAAATCATCGCTGTTGGTTGGCCTTGCATCGGTGACTTAAAAGGAAAATCCCGTGAAGAATTGAAGGAAACATTATCAAAGCCACCCTACAGTTACGAAGGTCTTATCCTCGGTAATGCCTATCCAACCATTGACATATTTGTCAATCAAATGAATGTCGGTGACCTGATCCTTATGCCAAACGGAGATGATATTTACTTTGGTATAATCTCAAGCGATTACTACCTTGATCCATCTGTTGACAATAACAAAGATGCCTATCCTCATCAGAGAAAAGCGGAGTGGCTAAAGAACGCATCCCGCAAAGAGCTCTCAAAGGAGCTTCGTTCATCATTGAAGGTACATCGTACTGCTGCAAACTTGTCACACCACTTTGCAGAGATTGATGCCCTTATCCACGGTAAGGAACTTCCAGCTACCACTTCCACCAGTGTGGATACCATTGATGTATCCTATCCTCTGAGGCCAAATTATAATGTATCGTTCAGCATCCCAACCGATATTACCGCAGATGAAGCTAAACGTCTCAGTGCATATTTTGCATCTTTGTATTTTAAGGATTAACCTTTTTGACCGGGGAATTTTCCCCGGTCTTTTTGTGCCATCTGTCGCCGCGCTCCGCATGAATCCTCGCATGGCAGGACTGGCACAATGAAAAGAGGTTTCCCTCGTCATGGGTTCCGCCCTCTGCCAATGGCAGCTTGTGGTGTACCTCCTCCACAGGATACAGCATCCCTTTCTTATAACACTCCTCACAGAACGGGTGCTTTGCAGCGTATCGGTCACGGATTCGCTTCCACGCCCTGCCATACCTACGGCGTACAGCCGGGTCACGGTCGTACTTCTCGTAGCGGCGGTTCTCCTGCTTTTCATGCTCCTCACAGAACCGTCCCTCTGTCAGTTCCGGGTATCCGAGGAAGGAACACGGTCTCTTCGGTTTCCTTGGCATCTGCCTCACCTCCTTCGGCATAAAGAAAGCCCCCGCAGGATTCCAATGCTCCCACGAAGGCCCTCTTGACATTTTTTCATGCTATAAGCATACCACGTCCAAACAGATAAATCATCTCACAAAGTGGACATTATGGTTTGCCGAACAGCAGGGTGGTCAGCTTTGCCAGCGCCCGGTTCTTCCTCCTGTATGCAGATGCCCTCTCAATGCCGAAATAGTCTGCGACATCATCTGCCATGCCGCTGCCGTATTCGTTATCCTCATTGTAAAATGCATCCAGCACATATCTGTCATCCTCAGAAAGCTCCTCCCATGCTGGAAGGAACCACTCCATGTATTCCACTACCTGGCGGTACCGCTCCCGTAAGATATCAATCTCCTCAATGCCCTTTATCATCCTGTCCTCCACAGCATGGGGATTGTGCGCGTGGGGCATCCCGTCAGACTGTGGGCTGCTGACACCGCCCATCTTCTCATATGCCGCCTTTATCTCATCATCCGTGTGTTCTATGATGAACTTCATATTGTGATGTGGTATAAAAAAAGTTGACACCCCATTCTCAAGGATTTGAGATATAATCAAGAGAATAAGGAGTGAACAAAATGGCAGAAAACAGACAATATGACCACGAATACAAAGTACAGGCAGTGAAGCTCGCTAAAGAAATCGGACAAGCTAAAGCT
>CAJTBF010000029.1 GCA_910574195.1 Lachnospiraceae bacterium
GCATCTAATTTCATTTCAAAAGAGTATTTTGAATGTTGTCCCATAAAATATGCTCCTCCTTATAGTGACAGTTTTATTATTTCATCTGTCTACCATAAGGGGAGCATATCATCTTACTCTCTATTCATCGGCTCTGCGGCTGTGCGTCTGGCTCTTTGATGACTGTTAATTGTTAATCCTTTACTTCAATCAATGTTTCCCGTTTGCATTTCGGACAGTAGAGGGGAAAGTTCATCAGAACTGTATCCTCTCTGATTCTGTTGCGAGTTTTACTTCCGTAGACAGGACACCCCCCCCATTCTGTCTGTTTCATAATCAAACCTTTCTGAATCTTTATTTGCTAAATCAACGAATCATTCCGCAATGTTTCGTTCAAGTCACACTGTAAAAGACGCTTTCCGCCAATATAATAAGCAAGCGCAACAAACAATACAATCGCAGCCGCAAATATAAAAATAGGCAGAATCGGGGCTTCCGACCAGAAAACCATCGGGTCCAAATAGCTTGCTGTTACGGCAAATTGCACAAACAATATGGTAAGCGGCAATGTAATCAAAAGTGGTTTCCCTGCTATCACAAACGCTTCAATACAGAACATGTTCCTCATTTCCTGCGGTGTCAATCCAATGGACATATATTGGGCGAATTCCCGCTTCCTTTGACGGAGAAACCCTAACGTATTTGAAAAGACATTCGCAATTCCAATCATGGCAAGCAATACACAAAAAGCTCCCAAAATCATTACCATGCCTTGGAATAAACTGTCATTAGACAATCTTTCCTGTACTCGGTTTTCACTTTCAATTTCATACTGCTGCGACACAAGTCGCACGACTTCCTGTTCCAGAGCGTTTAAATCCGTAAGATTTGCAGTTCCGTTTGAAAAAATACGGATATAACTGTCGGATTCCGCTTCACATACCTCTCCCAAAGTTTTATTCCACATAGTAAGCGGGATAAAATGTACAAGGGCATAATTATCATATTCTTCCCTCAGTGCGGGGGATTTCTGTGTATAAGATAAAACAGGGATTTCTACGGTTTTATCATTTTTATAAAGTATTGTTTTTTGGTTATCCTCTCTTACAAATGGGACATATTCTTTATAGCGGAAATTGCTGTTTCTGCTATCCCAAATCTGGTTTAATACGATTGCGCCATCAAGACTTGGCGTAATCCCAATCTGCGAGCAGAAGTTTAAAAAATCCCTGTCATCCAAAACAACAATCGGTGCAGATACTTGAAACTGCCCATTTTCATTCGGTGTTCCCGAAACTGATTCAAGCCCGCCAAGTGATGACAGTTCATCGCTCTGTAATCCCTCTGGCAGAAACGTCAAAGATTTGGCCTTTTGATATACCGTGGCATCTTTTATCCCCGAAATATCCTGCAATTCATCTGTTAAGCCAAAATCTGTTAATTCCGTGTCCTTTAAAGTTATCATGATATCCCACATATCCTGATACCGTTCAAAATAAGTATATCTGGTACTGATATATGTAAGGGTAGTAAAGCAGAGCATGATAGAAAAACCCAGAAAAGACAGCAATAATGACAATGTGGATATCCGTAAATGTTTCTTCTGAGCCTTTAATGCGTTTCCTGCAAGTTCCCCTTTCATACCAAAAATGCAGGATAAAAACCGGGAGTGTTTCTTTTTCTTTAACAATAAACCGCTTGTATTTCTGATTGCTTCAAGCGGCGTCATCCTGCTCAGTTTTCTTGCAGGAATCCACGCAGAAAAAATTACGGTTAAGAACGAAATGAAAACTGTAGCCGCAAATATAGACGGATGATACTGAAAAACAGCTTCGTGGCGTCCAGATACATCCGAAGCAAAAAAATTGATTGCTTTTATAACACCATAGCTTATTGAAATCCCGAATATACTGCCAAGTAGCATTGGCAGTATACTTAAAGCCATCGCTTCCTGCAACAGGCAGGTTTTAATCTGCCTCGGTGTAGCCCCAATACTCGAAAATATACCAAATTGGTGGATTCTGGCATTCATGGATAATTCAAAAGAGCCTCGGATAATTAAAATCAATGACACCGCCATAATAATCAGTATCATCGTATACAGCGCCAAAAGCATTGGCGGCGCCTCATCCTCTGGGTCATGTATAAAATAGCGGGACAGGAGCAATGAGTTGTAATGGATGGAATCTTTATTTAGCCCAAGCTGTGCTGCAATTAGTGGCATATCACGATAAATCGTTCTGGCATTCTTAAAATAAACATCCGCCACTACTTTTTCTTTTTGGGATAATTCCTCGTTGAAAGCTGCTTTTTCTACATTCGCAAATTGACATACCATAGATAAATCATCAGAACCTAATGCTTCACAGACAATGCGTCCCTGCCAGTCGCCCTCCTCCAATATGATTTGTTCTACATCATACGCCCAAAAATTGTAAGCTATGCTGCACAACAGCGACAAAAACATGGTAGCAACAAGAGCGGCCGCCATAATGGATATACTGGATGCACGGTTATTTTTAATATAGCTTTTGGAGTAGTCTTTCCACATGCCGCTCACCTCCGCTTCTGGTCGCTGACAATTTGTCCGTCTTCGATGGTTACAATTCGGTCAGCTTCCAATGCAATTTTTTCATCATGGGTAATAAGGAGTATTGTCTGTTTTAAATTTCGGTTTGACAGCTTTAAGAGGTCAATAATTTCCTTTGAATTTTTTTGGTCAAGGTTTCCCGTCGGTTCATCCGCCAAAAGGATGGCAGGGCGGTAAATCAAAGACCTTGCGATTGCGACACGCTGCTGCTGTCCTCCAGATAGTTGGCTCGGCAGGCTTTCCAGTTTGTCCCCTATCCCCAATGTCTTTACAATCATTTTAAAGTAATCCAAATCTGGCTTTCTTTTGTCAAGCAGCATGGGCATAAGGATATTTTTCTCTGCTGTAAGAGTGGGAATCAGATTGTAAAACTGGTAAACCAATCCAACCTTTCTTCTTCTGAAAATTGCGGCATCCGTGGCATTTAGCCCGCCAAGGTCAACACCGTCTATTGTTACAGTACCTTTTGTCGGCTTGTCCACGCTGCCCAAAATATGCAAAAGCGTGGATTTTCCAGAGCCAGATGCCCCAATAATTGCGACAAATTCGCCTTTTCCAATAGATAGGCTGATTCCATTTAAAGCAGTAACTTGATTACCGCCTTTCCCAAATACTTTTTCAATACTGTCACATCTTAGTATTTCCATGTTGTCAAATCCTCCTGTTTGTTATTTCCTTATTACTGGCGTGTCCCTCACGCCATAAAGGTATACCCTTGCGGTATTTTCTATACCTTGATATAAATCTTTCTATTATTCCCGCGAGCAATGAGGAAAATAGCCATGTTTACATGGTTATTTAACGAATGCCGCGAGGGTCAAAAACCCTGTTGCTTGCAACATGGTTTTTGATTTGAGATTTCTCAAAGTATATTTATTATAACAAATGAAAGTGACATCTCAGTGACTATGCCCCAAACATACCATATTTTATGTTTTTATGTGCTTCGCATTATTTTCATGAGAAATAAAAACGAACCTCAAAACAAGCCCCGCCATTCGGAAGATTAAATGCACGAATGATTCCGTTCTGCATTTCTATAATTGCTTTTGTAAGGGAAAGTCCTATCCCGATTCCAGTATTTTTTGCGTTTTTCCCACGATAGAACCTCTCAAACAGATGGGGTAAGTCCTCTTTTGCAAATCCCTCCCCCTCGTCCCATATCTGTATCTGCACATAAAGAGGATTTTTTTCATAGGAACAATGGACAGCAGTGCCTGTTCCTGTTGCTTCCATACAGTTTTTCATTAAATTCATGACCGCTTCCATCGTCCAGTTTAAATCCACATTGATATTCATCTCGCCCATTTCTGAAACTTCAATCAGAACGCCCTTCTGCATGAACAATTCATATAAATTGTCCGATGCCAGAGAAAGGATTGTAAAAACATCTGTTGGTTTCCTGTCAAGTGCAAGCGTTCCTGCATCGATGCGGGACAATAGCAATAACGCTTCTTCTAAATGTATGAGCCTGTTTATCTGCCGTTCTATATCCTTAATATTGGCGTGCATTTTACACGCCATAGAGGTATGCTCTTGTGGCGTTTCTTCGGTACGAATATCGACCAAATGTTCTTTCACCATCTGGACAGTTAAGGAAATAGACGTAATCGGCGTTTTAAGCTGATGGGCAATATTAGAAAGATTTTCTGCGAAATTGTTTCGTGCTGTTAAAGCTTCTTCCCTTGTCTGGTAAAGTTCCGTTACCGTCTTATATATTTCATCTTGCAGTTTTGAAAATTCATCATCTGAAGATTCCAAAACCAATCCCTGAACACCTGTATTTATTTTTTCTAAATATCCCGTTAATGCTTGGATGCGGGCATTCGATTTCCTATGCCAATACCAGAAAGAGAAAAGGAACAGTATGCCGCCTGCCAAAAAACCGAAAACGGCAATCCAAAGGACTGTCGTATCCGTAATCCCTAAATTTGATGGATAATAACCAAAGTTTGATAATATATTTTTGTCTGTCATGTGAAAATCCTGTGTTTTCAATAATTCCAAAACAGCCTGTCGGGAATCTGGATTATTTTCAATCATACTGTCACAAAATCCTCCCAATATACGAAAACACACATGGCGATAATAAAGAGTAAGAATGTATGTAATTATTGCCGCTACAATCAGACTGACTGACACCACAAACAGAACCGTTATTTTTATATTTGATTTTTTGCTCATATCTCATCCTCCATACGGTAGCCAAAGCTCCGTATTGTTTTTAAACAGGACGGATGATGGAGTTTTTCTCTAAGCCGTTTGATTGTCACGGTCAACGTATTATCATTGACATAATTCCCGTTATTGTCCCAGATTTGAGTTAGCAGCCGTTCTCTTGTGACGTTTTTTCCCTTATTTTCCATTAAAATCTGTAAAAGCTGGTATTCTGCTTGGCTGACAGTAATTTCTTCTTCGCCACAAAATACTGCTGTTTTGTTTTTGTCAATCGAAATAGAACCGCAGGAAAGATACTGGCTCTGCACATTTCCTGCCCTGCGCAGCAGTGCATGGATGCGGGAATACAGAATTTCCAGTTCAAAAGGTTTTGTCACATAATCATCTGCCCCATATTCAAAACCAGAAATAATATCACAAGTGTCATCTCGGACAGTCAGAAAAATGACTGGAAGTTCTTTCCATCTTGAGCGTATCCATTTGCAAAAGCTGTTTCCCTCGCCGTCCGGCATATTCCAGTCAATCAGCGCAAGGCTTGGAATATGGTGTTCCAATGCTTTCTTCCCGCTTTCCAACGTCCCAAATATAGAAACGACATCCCCTTTTTGGCTCAGATATTCTTTTACAGCCATTGCAATATTTTCATCATCTTCAATATAATAGATTTCTGTCATTTTCCTGCCTCCTTGTGATTTTTCCGACGCATATCCGCTGGCTTTTCTGTGTCCCGTGGGATAAGCCATACACGGGTTAGGTGGATAATGCCCTCAATACGGTTTGCCTTGCATAATTTCTGGACTTGCCGTTCGGATATCCCCCATAATTTTGCGGTTTCCTGCACTGTCATGTAATCGAACATAAGATACCTCCCAAAGTCAACTAAAAGCATTCTTTATTATAGTCGGTTAAACGAACTAAAGCAAGCCTATAAAAATTTCACATCCACATAAAAACGACAAGGTTTGAAGGTTTTTTATGTCATAGTATGCGGAAAAGCGACCGGCGGCCGGTTTTTGTGTGAAATATTTAAAAAATATATAACGTGAGAATGATCCCCTAAGGGTGTTAAAAAATAACAACAACAAAATCTTGGATAATCAAATGATTTGAAAAATATGTTAAAAAATAACAAATTTTGATAAAAAATAGGAATTAAATGTTAGAAATAAACAAAAATAATGTTGACAAATGAAAAAACGAGTGATAATATAACATTACAGATGTTAGAGACGAACAAAAATGATTTCTAAAAGAAAGGAGGGAAAAAATGGATACAATGAAGGTGTTTTCTGCAGATGAGAGAAAGAACTTCATATTGTCACATGTCAATAAAAATGAGTTTGTAGATATTTCTTATCTGAAAAATGCGTTGAACGTGTCTGAGATGACAATCCGAAGAGATTTGAAAAAGCTGGAAAAAGATCATGGATTGGTACGTGTCCTTGGAGGAGCGAGAAGCATACCGAATGGTACTTATGAAGCTCCGGTGGATAAGAGATGTTTGGTTCATGCAGATGAAAAAGATAAGATAGCTGCTTATGCAGCAACTATGATTCAAAAAGGCGACACGCTCTTTATGGATGCCAGTAGTACGATTTATGCGATGGTTCCCTATTTGAATGAAGAGATCACTGTCATTACAAATAATATCTCTATCTGTACGCGGCTCAAAGAGAATGAAAAGATTCATGTGATTTTATTGGGCGGAAGCCTGAGGAGAAGCGCGCTGTCACTGGTCGGTCAGGAAACAGTCAATATGATTGAACATTATTATGTTGACAAAGCGTTTCTTTCATCAAAATCAGTTGCATCCGAATTCGGCATTTATGATGCAACCGCAGATGAGGCAGAAGTGAAAAAAGCGATGATGCGTTCCAGCCGGGAAACCTATTTTCTGGTAGACCACTATAAACTGGAAAGCAGAGCTTTTTATAAAGTCTGCAATCTGACGGAAGTTACGGGATTAATTACAGACGTATCGGATGAATTGTATACGAAAAAGTTTTTGGACGTATGTAAAAACAAAAATTATAATGTTCACTGTGTTGAGTAGAGTAGAAGGGAGAAAATAATATGTTAAAAAAAATGGTGAAAGCGTGCCTTGCAATCACATTGAGTATGGGATTACTTGTAGGATGCGCCGGTGATGGTCCGGGTACAGGAGATGGAGCAGAGGAAGGTGGGGACGACAGCAGTTTGCGTATTTTGCTTCTGGTACCGGGTACGTTAGGCGATAAATCTTTCTTTGATTCGGCAAATGAAGGAATGAAATTGGCTGCGGAAAATTATGACGCCGATACGAAGGTTGTAGAGATGGGTACGGATACGACAAAATATTCGGCTACTTTGGATGATGTGTGCAATGAGGGATGGGATATTATTGTTACGGGAGGAAGCAATATTTCCCAGCCCTTGCAGGAGGCGGCGCTGGACTATCCAAAACAGCAGTTTATCTTATATGATGAGGCGGTTGATTTTACAGACGGGGCGAATTCCAATATTTATTGTATGACATATAAATGTAACGAGGGCGGATATCTTGCAGGTGTACTTGCGGCTTCTATGTCAGAAACCGGTAAGGTTGGATTTGCAGGAGGATATGATATTCCACTCATCAATGATTGGCTGGTAGGATATATTGAAGGAGTGCAGTCGGTAAATCCGGAGGTCAAAGTCAGCATTGGTTATATGAACAGTTTTACAGATGCAGCTAAGGGGAAAGAGGTAGGACTTGCACTTTATAATGGTGGAACGGATATTATTTTCCAGGCGGCAGGCGGAGCGGGCCTCGGAATTATTGATGCTGCGAAAGAAGCCGGCAAGTATGCAATCGGAACAGACTCTGATCAGTCGGAGATGTTCGCAAGTGATGCAGAAAAAGCGAATGCAATTTACGCCTCTATTTTAAAGCGTGTGGATCTTTCCATTGAAAAAGCAATCGGAACATATATAGACGGCGGCCTGAGTTTTGGCAGTGTGGATGTGTACGGGCTGGCAGAAGGATGCGTAGAGATTACAGATAACAGTTGGTATCAGGAAAATGTGCCGCAGGAAGTAAAAGATGCTGTTGAGTCCGTAAAACAAGAAATTATCAATGGTGATGTGACACCGGTAAGCGTATATGATATGACAGACGATGAAATCCTTGCGATGAAAGCGGAAGTACAACCGTAAGAGAGGAGTAATCATGGATACAGCCGGCAATATTTTAAGTATGAAAAATATTACTAAAATATATGGGAATGGAATTTTGGCGAATTCCGGCGTGGATTTTGACGTGGCAAGAGGAGAAATTCATGCACTGATGGGAGAAAACGGCGCGGGAAAATCTACGTTGATGAAAATATTATTCGGTATGGAGCAGCCGGATGAAGGAACCATAGAATGGAACGGAGAAACAGTAAAAATCAGTTCGCCGGACATCGCTCTTTCGAAAGGAATCGGTATGGTACATCAGCATTTTAAGCTGGTTCCTTCTCTGACGGTTGCGGAAAATATTGTGCTGGGAAAAGAACCAAAAAAACATGGTTTACTTGATAAAAAAGAAGCGGTAGACGCGGTGAAAAACCTTTCCGAAAAGTTTGGCTTTGATGTGGAGCCACAAGAAGTAGTCGAGAATCTGTCTGTTGGAAAAAAGCAAAAAGTAGAAATCCTAAAAAGTCTGTACCGTCAGGTAGATCTTTTGATTTTGGACGAGCCGACAGCCGTCTTAACTCCACAGGAAACCAGAGAACTTTTTGAACAGCTTGAGAAACTGAAAGAGGATGGCCTGACAATCATTTTTATTTCTCACAAACTGAATGAGATTAAGCAGATCTGTCAAAGGATCACGATAATGCGCCATGGGAAAAGTGTCGGTACATATGATGTGAATAAACTGACAGTGGAAGAAATCTCCAAGTTGATGGTTGGAAGAGATATTGTCCTGAACGTAGAAAAAACGCCGGCACAGCCAAAGGAAGTTCGGCTTGCAGTAAAAGAGATCAGCAGTAAAAATGAGGTGGGAAAACAGGTGTTAAAGAATGTCTCATTTTCGCTTCGGTCAGGAGAAATTCTTGGAATAGCAGGTGTGGAGGGAAGCGGTCAGGAAGAGGTTGTAGAACTGATTACAGGATTAAAAAGCTGTGGAAATAATGGGAATATTCTTTTCTCTGGTAAAGATATAAAATGTGAAAAGATAAAAGATATCAGAAAGAAAGGAATGGCATATATTCCGGAAGACAGAATGACGCGCGGCGTTGCGGAACATGTCAGTATTCGGGAAAACCTGATATCGAGCGTATATGACGGAACATGGGTGAATACAGGAGTTCTGACAGATAAGAAGAAAGTGGAGAAATGGGTGAAGAACGCCGTGGAACAATATGATATCCGTTGCGGATCAACACAGGATGAAGTAGGAATGCTTTCCGGCGGAAATATGCAAAAAGTTGTGATTGCACGGGAGTTTTCGACCAATCCATCTATTTTGATTGTAGATCAGCCGACGAGAGGCGTAGACGTAGGTTCTATTGAATTTATTCACAGAAAGATTGTTGAGATCCGTGACCGTGGATGCGCCGTATTGTTAGTTTCAGCAGATTTGAATGAAGTTTTGGAGCTGGCGGACAGTATCATTGTCATGCATCAAGGAGAGATTTCGGCATATTTTCCTTCTACAAAAGAATTGAGCGAGGAAGAACTGGGATTTTATATGCTTGGTGTGAAAAAGCAGACGAAGCAGGAGATAGGGAGGGTTTACTGTGAAAATCAAGCATAGGAAAATGAATTATTTTGAGACAGTCAGAACCCTCCTTGCAATCGGGATTGCAGTGGCCTTTACAGTAATCGTCATTCTTTTTGTAAGCGATCAGCCGGCAAGCGCACTTTACAGTTTTTTTGTTACACCGATTCTGTATTTCCGATACTGGTCCAATATCATTGAACTGATGACTCCGCTGCTTTTTACAGGACTTGCCGTCACATTCATTTTACAGACGAAAGTATATAACCTGGCGGTAGAAGGAATGTTCTATGTAGGCGGAATGGCTGCTGCAATGGTTGCGATTCTTATGAATCCGGGCGCAGGGATCCATGTTTTGCTTGCAATGTCGTGCGGCGCTCTGGCAGGAGCGGTGATCTCGCTGATTCCTTCTGTATTGAAATTAAAATTTGAAGCCAATGAAATCGTATCGTCCCTGATGCTCAATTATATCGTGTTTTTTGTCGGGGATTACCTTTTGAAAACACTGATCAGAGATCCGGGCAGCACGTTTGTGTCTTCCAAGCGTTTTAAAGAGTCGGCAAGGCTTTTCGAATTTTCGAGGGGAATCCATTTTGGATTAGTGATTGCAGCTGTATTGATTATTCTGGCGTATGTTTTCTTGTATCACACAAAATGGGGCTATGCGATTCGGATGTGCGGAGAAAATAGAGAGTTTGCCAGATATTCCGGTATCGGCGTTACTTCCACCATTCTTCTTTCCCAGATCATAGGCGGTTTGATTGCCGGGCTGGGGGGAGCCGCGTATATGATGGGCTCACAGCGGACCATCAATTATGGCTGGCGCTCCGGTTATGGCTGGGATGGAATTATGATTGCGATTATCGCGAGAAATAATCCAAAATATGTTCCGCTGGGCGCGTTTCTTTTAGCTTATCTGCGTACCGGTGCAGATATTATGAGCAGGAACACCAGCGTGCAGAATGAGATGGTTTCTCTGATTCAGGGAGTGATTATTATATTGATTGCAGCAACCGGATTCCTTGCAAAATATAAAAAGAAATTAACGATTCAGATGATGAAAGAGCAGGAAGTGGGGAAGGGGGAACAGGGATGAAAGTATTAAAAATCGTAACGTCAGTCAGCTTTTTGTTTTCCATTATTCGTATGACAACCCCTATTTTATATGCATCGCTCTCTTATTTGATTGCAGATTTGGTTGGAGTGGCTAATATTGGAATCGAAGGGATGATGCTGACCTGTGCTCTGGCAGGCGTACTGGCAAGTGCGGCCCTGGGAGGAAATGCGTTCTTTGGATTATGTGTCGCCATATTAATCGGCGGATTTCTGGGAATTCTCCTTTGTTTTATTGTTGCAAAATTAAAAACCGATGCAACGATTTCCGGTATTGCATTCAACATTGCCGCCGCAGGAGGAACCGTATTTGTTCTGTATCTTGCAGTAGGAGAAAAAGGGATTTCCTCGTCACTGGTAAGCGGAATGCTCCCCACGGTCAGCATTCCGGCATTACGTCAGGTCCCATTGATAGGTAACATTTTGCTGGGACATAATATTCTTACGTATATTGCAATTTTGCTTGTGATACTTCTGGCGCTGTTCCTGAGAAAAACTTCTCTTGGACTGCATATCAGAAGTTGTGGTGAAAATCCGGAAGCGCTCAAATCAGTTGGAATACATGTTTCAAAGGTGCAGTATATCGCGCTTGCTATGAGTGGAATACTGGCGGCCATGGGCGGGGCCTATATGTCCATGGGATATGTGTCATATTTTATCAGAGATATGGTGGCAGGCCGTGGATTTATTGCGATTGCAGCGGCTTCTCTGGGAGGAAAGAAACCGGGATTTACCCTTCTGGTATGTGTGTTGTTTGGGATAGCGGACGCATTTGCAGTGAACCCGGAGACACAGAATATTGGAATTCCGACGGAGCTTGTAAGTACGATACCGTACATTGTAACGATTGTCGTTCTGGTCATTTATTCTTATAAAAAGGTGCTGGATAAAAAGAAAATAGCGGCCGCTTAAATGAAAATCTTGTTTCATAATCTGATGAAAAAGGAGACGGAGAAAATGAAGAAAGAGAAAATAGTACCGATTATTGATATACCGTATGACAAAATAGCGAAAAGAGTGGTGGTGTGCGGGGATCCGAAGAGAGCGGAAAAAATAGCACAAAAGCTGGATCATACGGAAGTTGTGGCAAAAAGCCGTGAATACTGGACTTTTAACGGAGAGTACAAAGGAGTTCCGGTGACAGTCGCATCTCATGGAGTAGGCGGAAACGGGGCGTCCGTATGTTTTGAAGGCTTGATTCTGGGCGGCGCGAAAGTCATGATCCGAGTTGGAACATGCGGAACGTTGCAGCCGGACATCCCTCAAAGTTCATTGATTATTGCAACGGCAGCCTGCCGTGAGGATGGAATTACGCCACAGTTTATTCCCATATCCTACCCGGCTATGGCCGCTTTGGATGTGGCAAATACAATGATTGAGACAGCGAAAGAAATCCATCCGGATACGAGAAGCGGAATCATTACCACGTCAGGATTGTTTTATCAGGGCCTGCTTCCCACAAATAACAGGTTGTTTCAGGAAGCCGGGGTTCTCGCCATGGAGAATGAAGCGTCCGTACTTTTCACCATTGCCTCTGTGAGAGGGATTAAGGCAGGGTGCATTGTGGCGGCAGACGGCCCGTGTTTTGAATTCGTAGGTTCGGAGGAATTTGACCATTATCCCGAGAAGATGGCGGAAGCGCTGGAACATGAGATTACGATTGCGTTGGAAAGTATTATAAGAGTGGAAGTTTAAGAGGTGTAGAATGGAAACAGAAAAGAAGAAAACAGGGATCTGGGGAGCGGGAAATATTGCCAATACGCATGCGGAAGCGCTGAAAGCAAGTGGAATTCCGATAGGAGCGGTTGTTGACATCAGCAGTGAAAAGGCGGAAGCATTCGCAAAAAGATATGGAATCGAACGGTGGGGGACGGATCCGCAATTCTTATTCGCAGATGAGATTGGTACAGTCCATCTCTGTACCCCTCCAAACCTTCATTATGAAATGGTGAAGTTACTTCTTGCTCATAAGAAAAATGTACTTTGTGAAAAACCACTTTGCTTCAAAAATGAGGAAGCGGAAGAACTTGCAGAACTTGCAAAGTCGGGCGGCACAGTATGTGCAATCAACTTTAACGTGAGATTCCATATGGCCTGTCAGAAGGCAAGAACGGTCGTTGCATCGGAAGAATTTGGCAGGGTGAATCTGGTACATGGATCCTATCTTCAGGAATTCAATGCATTTCCGGCGCCTTTGGATTGGAGGTACAATGAGAAGCTGGCGGGCAAAATGCGGGCAGTAACGGAAATCGGCACACATTGGCTGGATATTATCCAATATATCTCCGGCAGAAAAATAACAGGGATTTCAGCTGATTTTGGCTGTTTTTATCCGGAACGCTATCTGGAGGAAGGAACGATGTATCCGGATTCCGCTGGGGGAAGAATCAAAGAAAAAATGGAAGTATCTTCTGAGGACGCTGCGGTAGTTCATTTGAAATTTGACAATGGCGCAATCGGCTCCGTCGTGCTTTCAGAAGTATCGCCGGGAAGGATCAACAGAGTGAGTCTGGAAGTCACCGGAGAAAAGGGCAATCTCTGGTGGAATTCGGAGGATAACAACATGCTGCATACAGCCGTAAAAGGCGGCGGCGTCAATACGGAAGTGTTTGGATTTGGAAATGGATTTATGGACACATTCCGGGATCTGGTGTATTATTTTTATCAGGATGTCCTGACTGGCGTTCCATCTGGAAATCCGGTATATCCAACGTTTGAAGAAGGAAAAGAGATTGTAAAATTGTGCAATGCCATATACGAGAGCGCCAGGTCTGACGGGAAGTGGGTTATAGTGTGATGCGTGTACCAGAGAACAATGAAAAGACGAGAACGATACCGGAGTTGATTATTGAAAAATTGGATCTTGTTCCGTTAGAGGGCGAAGGTGGGATGTATCGCTGCACCTATGAAGGAAATCAAATGGAGAATCGCAGAAAAGAGTACAGTGCAATCTATTATATGCTGACCGGAGATATGTTTTCCCATATGCACAGACTGGAAGATGACGAGCTTTATCATTATTATATGGGAGATGCTCTTGAGCTGCTTCTTTTGTATCCGGACGGTACTTTTCAGATCAAGTATTTAGGTTCTGATCTGATAAATGGACAGACGCCTCAGATTCTTGTTCCGGGGGGCGTGTGGCAGGGATCACGCGTGATCAATGGAGGAGAATTCTGCCTGTGCGGGACTACCATGACTCCGGGCTATATCCAGGAAGAATATGAACAGGGGGATTGCCGGAGGTTGTGTGACGAATATCCGGAAGCGTCGAATTATATCAAACGGCTGTGTACAGGGAGGATCATGGATGAACGAGAGACGAAGATTCAGTTGGGCGGCGGTTTTGGAAGTGGTAGCCGGTTCGGTTATTATGGGCATCAGTATTGATTTGTTTGTAAGAGCCGGATGGGGATTGGATTCCCTTTCTCTTTTTCAGGCGGGCCTTGGAAATGTGTTCCATATCTCGTTAGGAACTGCTTCTATCTCCATTATGCTGTTGGTACTTGTCATATTGTTTTTTATCGACAGAAAAAGAATTGGCCTGGGAACTGTATTGAACAGTCTTTTAGTGGGAACCAGCATCCATTTCTTTTCTCCTGTAATTTGCACGGGGACACCGGGGATGGGAGAGCGGATTTTATGTCTTGCGGCGGCGCTGGTCCTGATGGGCGTAGGAATTGGAACCTATGTAGCGGCCGGTATCGGCGAGGCCGGAATGGATGCGATAATGATATATCTTTCTTCAAAATTTAAGAAAAATGTAAATGGAACGAGAGTCCTTATGGATATATCATTATCGGCGGTCGGATTCCTGCTTGGCGGCGAACTGGGAGTGGCAACGATCATTTCCATGCTGATAAACGGCCAGATTATTCAAATGACACTTAAAATGTTTGAAAAGATAAGAAAATCAAAAGGGAGCGGAATACCTGCCCAGCATTCAGGAAGAATAGAGGAGAAAGGATAAAGAGGGATGAATGAATTAGAAAATGTGAGAAATGTAAGGCTGAATGAGGCCGGAGATAAAGTGCTGATCCTGGATCAGGAAAAACTTCCCAATGTGGAAGAATATCTGGAGCTTGGAAATGCGGAAGAACTTTATGACGCCATTTTCAGACTGAAAGTCAGAGGGGCTCCCGCAATCGGAATTTGTGCCGGTTATGGAATGTATGTATTGGCAAAGCAGATTGAAACAGAGGATTTTGATACATTTTATAAAGAATGGAAAGAAAAGAAAGACTATTTGGATTCTTCCAGGCCGACGGCAGTGAATTTGAGCTGGGCTTTAAATCGCATGGAAAAGGTAGTATTAAATCATCGGGAGCAATCCGTTGCAGAGATCAAAGAATTGCTTCTGGCAGAGAGCCGAATGATTCAGGCGGAGGACGTACAGATGTGTAAAGCAATTTCAGAGCATGGTCTTTCCCTGCTGAAAGATGGGGACGGAGTTCTGACACACTGTAACGCAGGCCCGCTGGCGACCTCCAAATACGGAACGGCCCTGGGTCCTCTGATGCTGGGAAAAGAGAGAGGAATGGAATTTCATGTATTTGCGGATGAAACGCGTCCTCTTCTGCAGGGAGCCAGACTGACCGCGTATGAGTTACAAAAAGCAGGCGTGGACGTCACATTGATCTGCGATAACATGGCGGGCCTTGTCATGAAGAACGGCTGGGTAGACGCATGTCTGGTCGGATGTGACAGAATTGCGGCAAACGGAGATGCGGCGAATAAGATCGGAACAAGCGTGGTGGCGGTTTTGGCGAAGTATTATCATATTCCGTTTTATGTATTGGGGCCCACGTCTACGATCGATATGCATTGTCCGACAGGGGAAGATATCACTATTGAATTACGTGATCCGGAAGAAATCAGGAGCAGGTTCTATGAGGAACCGCAGGCGTTGGCGGAAGTGAAATGCTATAATCCGGCATTTGATGTAACGCCCCATGAACTAATTACCGGAATTGTAACGGAACATGGAGTCATCCGGGCGCCATTTCAGGAAAATATCGCAAAAATGTTTCAGGAGCATCCTGCAAAATGAGGGTGCTTCCGCTTTCATCTCACCGCGGGACGAACCGGCCACGTCCGGCAGCAATTCGTTGATCCGGCTCAGCTAAAGGCACATTTTTGGGTTTTCTTCCATCTGGTAAAATCGGGTTGACCATGCTACAACGGAAGCAATCATTCAACAGGAGGAAAAAGATGTCAGATTATTTTGGAAAAGAAGTCCCCAAGCTTGGATTTGGGTTGATGCGCCTGCCGAAGAAAGGACTGCATACGGATATAGAACAGGTAAAACATATGGTGGATCTGTTTATGGAAGCCGGATTTACCTATTTTGATACGGCATATGTGTATCTTGGTTCCGAGGCGGCAGCCAGAAAGGCGCTTGTTGAGCGTTATCCCCGTGTTTGAAGAGTATCATCCGGACATGTCCTGCGCATCGTGGGGAATCCGTTTTGCAGCGTCGCTGGACGGAATTATTACAGTATTGTCCGGTATGTCCAATACTGCGCAGATGGAAGATAATCTCTCTTACATGAAGCAGTTCCGGCCTCTGGATGAGGAAGAACAGAAAATCATCCGGGAGGCGCAGAAAATTCTTGGAAAATCAGCAGCGATTCCGTGTACTTCCTGCCATTATTGCACAGAGGGATGTCCGAAGAAGATACCGATTCCGGAGATTTTCTCGGCTATGAACAAACAACTCGGCAATGGGCAGATAGCGGAAGCGGTTTCTGATTACCAGAAAGCGACAGGCTCCGGCGGCCAGGCATCGATCTGCATAAGCTGCGGGCAGTGTGAACGGGTCTGCCCCCAGCATCTTAAGGTGACGGAGTATTTAAAGCAATGTGCGGCAAAACTGGAATAAAGAACCCTTCTTTCAACTCTTCCCAACACTCATTGATCTTTCCGCCCCTTGCTGCGGTCTGCATTCTTCTCAGTATTATATTTATTTTTGTGTAAAAGCCGTCGATGGTGTTTAAGAGTCCGGCAAGCGATGTCGAGATCGGACAGCCAATATGTTTTGTTAATCTGTCGTTTTCATGCGTTCTACAACGGACTGTCTGAAAAACAATCTGTTCTGATAAGCATTGATAATACTGTAAACCAAGAGCACAGTCAAAACCATTACAATGACTGTGGCATTGTGAAAATAGTTTTGCAGAGAAGAAATATCTTCTGCAAGTACCGATACATAAACTCTGTTATCCTGTTTTAGCATTTCTTTTATCTCTTTGACGGTATCTGTTTTTGAACTGTCATCTGTCAGGCAGATATACCATGTTAATGTACAATTCATTTCGGATATTTGATCGAACACTTCGCCATCTGTATATAAAACAACGCCGGTATTCTGTGTATCATCCGTATAAACGATACAGTCTGACATTTTTCCTTCGTACAGATGCTCAACATCTGGCAGATTTCTTTCATGTTTATTGTGGTATTACATAAAAGGATTGCCATAAAATTTAGGAGAAAACCAGATATCAAAATAATAACGCCGACAAAGGAATTCCTTTTTTTATTTGCACAAAGACTTTTTAGGACTAATTCCTTTTCGATATTTTGTACGGTTTCCAGTTTTTCGTCCGACAGACTGTGCAGGGCTTCGGAAAGCAGCTTCGCAGTAATTTCCTTGCCGCCGATTACGAAAGACTTTTCCGCTTCCTTTCGTTTCCGTTCCGGCGGCTGGGGCTGCTCGTATATGGTGTATTCAATGGCGGTTATTTTGCCTTTCTCGTCCCGTCCCTGCCGCCGCGCGATATCCCCGGCTTTTTCCAGCTCCCATACGGCGGTACGGATAGCGTTGATCCCTTCCTGGTTGATCTGTGACAGCCCCGCGAGGGTGTAGTCCCAATCTTCGGGCAGGGAAAGCATTTGTGACAAAAGCCACTTTGCCTTTAAGGTCGGCTCCTTATTTCGTAAATGGTGGTTGCTCATAACGGTATAGTCCTTGTTGCGCTCCACTCGGAAAACTGCCATAGCTTCATCACTCCTTTGGTTATGGATATCCGCGAAATGTTACAGAGTATGCACGTTCCGTCATGGAGAATCCGGCTCCTTGCCGTAAGGCAACTTTAGATGAACCGAATTCGTTGTATTTTACACCAGATTGTATGAAATCATTGCGAGTAACTGGCATGGGTGTGAAATGTACCCCCCCGTGTTACTTTTCACGGCTCAGGAATGCACTGAACTGCGCATTCCGTGAGAATAGACTTACGCAGCGACGACAGTGAGGGGCGATTTTTGCATAGCAAAATTTAAAATATCGCCCCGAACCGTTACTATGAGCGGCCTCCCAGGCCGTGAATAGTACCCCTCCTGGCACCTTTAAGGTGACGGAGCGCTTAGAAAACTATTGTATGTATCAGGTTCAGAGTATATAATTATAAATAGAAAGCAGTTGGCGTCAGTCGGGCGTGGATTCCCGGCGGGAGAGGAGATCATGTTATGCTGTATGTAATTGCTTACGATATTGGAACTACAGGGATGAAGACATGCCTGTTCCAACTTGGAGACCGGATCAGACTGCTTGCGAATGCATATCGGGAGTACGATCTGTATGTGCTGCCGGAAGGCGGGGTGGAGCAGGACGCAAGGCAGTGGTGGAGGAGCATGACAGAGACCACCAGGGAGCTGATGGCGGGTACGGAGGTGAAACCGGAGGAAATCGCCGGGATTTCTTTCTGCTCACAGATGCAGGGACTGGTTCTTGTAGACAGGGAACTGAATCCCGTCCGGAGGCCGATGAGCTATATGGATCAGCGTGCGGTCCGGGAAATGAAGGAGACGGGCGCGCGAGGACTTACCGTGGCAGGGCTGAATGTAAGGATCCTGCTTCACAGTCTCCTGCGCACGAAAGCGGCGCCCACAAGCGTAAAAGATCCCATCTGGAAATACAAATGGGTGGAAAAAAACGAACCGGAAAATTTTCGGAAGGTTTACAAATGGCTGGATGTTAAAGAGTTTTTTATTGCAAAATGCACGGGAAGGTGCGTGATGACAAAAGATTCTGCATATTCTACTTTCCTGTATGACACGAGAGAGGGAAAGGAAGGCTTCAGTGACAGCCTTTGCCGGCTCTTTGGCGTGAAGAAGGAGCACTTGCCGGAGGTGATCTCCTGTATGGATGTGGCGGGAACGCTGACAAAGGCAGCCGCCGACCGGCTTGGTCTGCGCGAGGGAACGAAGGTGTACGGCGGTGGGGGCGACGCTACCCTGATCGGGGTCGGCGCGGGGTGCACAAAAGTAGGCCAGACTCATATATATTCGGGAACGTCAGGATGGGTTGAGACGGTTCTGGACAGGCAGATTGTGGACATAGACGCCATGATTGCCGGTATCGTAGGGGCGCAGAAGGGTAGGTACAATTATTTCGCGGAGATGGAGACGGCGGGGAAATGTTTTGAATGGGTCCGGGATCATCTGGCGCTGGACGAGATTGATATCTATCTGCAGAAAAAAGATGTGGCAAAGAGCAGGGAATCCGTTTATGAAAGCCTTTATGATTACCTGTCGGAGGTGATCGCAGAGGTTCCGGCCGGCTCGGGCGGTGTGATATTCACCCCCTGGCTTCACGGAAACCGTTGTCCCTTTGAAGACCCGAAGGCGGCGGGTATTTTTTTCAACATCAGCCTGGACACCGGAAAACGTCACCTCCTCCGGGCAGTGCTCGAGGGAATCTGTTATCACCTGAACTGGATGCTGGAGTGCCAGGATAAACGGGTGAAGACGTCGCGGGTGATCCGGTTTGTGGGCGGCGGCGCCCTGTCGGGCGTGACCTGCCAGATTCTGGCGGATATTACGGGACGCACCATAGAGACGGTGGAGAATACGAAGGATGCAGGCGCCGCAGGCGCGGCAATTCTGATCGGGATTGAACAGGGATTGATCGCGGATTTTGACGAGGTGGAAAAATATATACAGGTGAAGGATATCTATATACCCATAGAAGAAAACCGGAAAATTTACGAAAGATATTACGAAGTGTTTAAGAAGCTGTATAAAAGCAACCGGGGAAATTTTGCGGCGCTGAATCGTCAAAGTGCAAAATAACCTGTGCAACCACGGCGTGGCGGTTATGGGGGAGAACTTATGGAAAAGATGTTCGTGATACAAAAGAAATGGACAGTAAAAATGTCAGAAAGGCGGCATCAATGGATGAAAAGACAGCAAAACAGCAAGTAGTGGAAGCGGGACGGCGTTTACTGGAGGAAGGTCTTGTGGCCAGGACATGGGGGAATGTAAGCTGCAGGATTGATGAGAAACGGTATGCGATCACGCCCAGCGGGATGGATTATCAGGCGCTTGGGGAGGAGGATATTGTCGTCATTGACATGGAGAGCGGCGAATACGAAGGGTTACATAAGCCGTCGGGCGAAAAGGGAATCCACAGCGCGGGGTACCGGATTTACCCGGATGCGGGATTTATCATACACACCCATCAGACCTACGCTTCCGCGTACAGTATAGCGGGATTTTCGGATTTGAAGATCACAGAGGAAGAGTGGGAGAGATTAGGCGGCGTAGCGTTGGCTGCATATGGACTTCCCGGCATGAAAAAGCTGACAGGGGCGGTGACGGAAGCATACAAGGAGGCACAGACCGTACTGATGGCACACCATGGAGTTGCCCTCACAGGAACTTCCGGTGAGGAAGCTTTTGCGCGGGCGAAGCTTCTTGAGGATCTATGCAAAAGGAATATCCGTAAGCATATCCGGACAGAACCGGAGGATCCCGCTTCTTTCGCAGAGGCGTTTATGTCATTGATACATACGGAATATCCGCTGGCAAGACTGGTACAGACGCCGCATATCAATGCCTGCGCGAACAGGGGAAGCAGGATCTTCGCGCAGCTTGACGACATGGCGCAGATGATCGGAAAAAGTATTCCCGTCAGGGAAAGAAATTCCTCTTCGGTCATGCGTGCGCTGCAGAAGAAAAAGGCCGTCATGGTCAAAGGGATGGGAATCATTGTCTGCGCGGAGAATGAGGAGGATGTAAACGCACTGGAGATTCTGGTGAAAAAAGCGGCGATCTGTCATATCCATGCTTCTCTGTGCAGAGAAAAAGGAGCACTTTCCGGCGTGGACACAGCGCTGATGCATCTGGTATATGAGAAAAAGTATGCAAAGCAGAACAGAAAGGAGCAGTAGGATGGACGAAAAAAAGTCAAAAGAGATCCTGCGAATGATGAAATTTGTCCTGTTTTCCATCTCGGCGGGGATCATAGAGATGGGAGTTTTCGCGCTGTTAAATGAGTTTACTCCATGGAATTACTGGCCCTGCTATCTGACAGCGCTGGCGCTCTCTGTTCTGTGGAATTTTACGCTGAACAGAAAGTTCACCTTCCAGTCGGCCAACAACGTACCTGTCGCCATGCTCAAGGTTGCGGCATTTTATTGCGTATTCACGCCGGTCACAACGGTTCTCGGAAATTACCTTGCCGAGACGCTTCTCTGGAATGAATATCTGGTGACGGCGCTGAACATGGCGTTGAATCTGGCGACGGAATATTTGTATGACCGGTTTTTCGTATACAGAGGCACGATGGATACAAACAGGCGGTAAACAGTTCCGTCTTCGGCCATCTTGTTACAACAGACGGGCATCATACCTAATTGGACATTAGTAGTCCAATTAGTATAGATTTTTAAAACCGACAGACGAAAGAGCAAATGCAAATAAAAAGAGGAAGAAAGCGAGGAGAGGCAGATGAAGAATTGCGGAATCAGCAGATGGGATAATCCGAAAGAGATTAATGCAAAACTTAAGGAGCTTACAGGACAGGAGATCTGGGAAGTCGACGACAATTACTATGATCAGGTGGTCATGAAGTATTATAATGAAAAATGTAAGGAATCCAGGGCGGTGTTTGAAGAGGCGCAGAAATACATTCCCGGCGGCGTACAGCATAATCTGGCGTTTAACAAGCCGTTTCCTGTCTGTATGAAAAAGGCGGAGGGCGCGTATCTGTATGACAAGGACGGAAATCAGTATATTGATTTTCTGCAGGCGGGCGGACCTACGATTCTGGGAAGCAACTATAAGCCGGTGAGGGACAAAGTGATGGAACTTTTGCAGGAGTGCGGCCCTACCACGGGGCTTTTGCATGAATCGGAGATGCTGATTGCCAGGGAGATCCATAAGCATATGCCGCACGTGGAACTGTTCCGTATGCTTGGATCCGGTACGGAAGCGGTCATGGCGTCCTTACGTATCGCGCGGATCGCTACCGGAAATAAGCGGGTAATCAAAATCGGCGGCGCGTATCATGGATGGTCCGACCAGGTGGTTTACGGACTGAAAATTCCGGGGAGCAGGGCGCTGCTGGAATCCCATGGTATCCCGCGCGGCGCGTACCGGACGACGGACGAGGTGCGCCCCAACGATCTGGAGATGCTGGAGAGAATGCTTCGGAGAAACCGGAGAAAAGGAGGAACGGCGGCAGTACTCATCGAGCCGGTGGGGCCCGAGAGCGGGACAAGGCCGGTAGCGAGAGGATATAATAAAGGGGTGCGGAAACTCTGTGACAAATACGGAGCGCTGTTGATCTTTGACGAGGTAGTGACCGGCTTCCGGGTGGCTCTTGGCGGCGCGCAGGGATATTTCGGCGTGGCGCCGGACCTTACGATATTCGGAAAGATCGTAGCGGGCGGTTATCCGGCGGCGGGCGGCGTAGGCGGCAAGAAAGAGTATGCCCAACTGATGGCCGCGGGGCTGGCAACAGGAAAGCACAGGGCATATGTAGGCGGGACGCTTGCCGCGAATCCTCTTTCCTGTCTTGCGGGCTATACGGCGATTCAGGAGATTGAAAGGACGAATGCGTGCGAGATCGCGGGGCGCATGGGCGACAGACTGTGCGACGGGCTAAAGGAGTTGATTGAACGCTACGGCCTTCCGTTTGTTGCTTACAATCAGGGTTCCATCGTGCATCTGGAGTGTACGGGAGCGATGAGTTTTGATTTTTCCTCCATGTGTTTCTTAAAGTCGGCGGCGGGGCTTTTGAAGAACAAGGAAATGATGTATGTGCGGAAGGATTCCATGGAAAGAATGGGCGCGGCGTACATGGCAAACGGAATCGTCACCCTTGCAGGCAGCCGACTGTATACATCCCTTGCCGATACGCCGGAGATTATCGACGAGGCGCTGAACCGGTTTGAGGAAGTGTTCAAACATGTAAAAAAGACGGACAAAGGGCTGAATGAAAAGTCATGCCGACAGAAAAACAGATAAAATAAAGATAGATATATGGAAGGGGCTGTCGGTTAATAGACAGTTCTAAATAGGGCGAGGAGCCGATGCTCCTCGCCCTAAGCTTTTACCTGCAAAAAGAGAAAAAAGATGGCTAAGGCTGTCACCACATAAGGAGATAATTTGAAAACATAATTGGAATACAGCTTATGGGCGATAGCAAAGGCAAAAGCCAGCGTAAAAGTAGGAATGCTTTTCACGCTGGCTTACTCTATATAAAAATATAATCACATATTCGTAAAATGTAATTTCTTTTGCCACAATGCGGAAAAGTAATGCAAAATTCAAAGCAGCACTTAGCGGTTGATAATGTGCATATCAAAGCAGTCAACAACTAACCCAAAAATAAAATTATGGAGGATTAATACTATGGAAAAGACATTGTTTGAATAGATGGGCGGGACATATACAAGGGTTGGCGATTATTATTTGCCTGCGCTCGCCTTACCTGCCGAAAAAGAAAAGCATATCGGCGTATGGGGACAGAGACATGCAAAGTATTTGAAACAAAACCATAAGGTTTTATATATGAACCTCTTTACCAGCGGCAGGCTGAATGAATATCTTGCAAGTGTAGACGCACTGGCAGTAGATATGTTTTTTCGGCTGGCAACGAAATATTCCGACAGGCAGGGCGTGACAGAACAGTTGAAATCCGAAAACCAATTCTTATGGATTCAAAAGATGAATAACATTTTGGCGTGTGTAAGGGAAGTTGTTGAAAATGATATAATTTATTCATAGGTGAATGACAGCGTTTCCGTAATAAGCGGCAGTCCCATTCAAACCTAAGCAAAGACAGTAAGATAGAAAGACAGTTTGAGAATTGAAAAATCCCATGTTTTCATGTATAATTGGAAAAAGAAGTTAGACTGGAAAATCGAAATTTACAGGAGGAACGAAATGAAAGAAATATTGGAATTTAACCACAAAAAACAATGTGGTTTATGGTTGATTCTTATTGGAATTGTACTAATAGTAGCTGTCATTTGTGGCGGTGAATTTTTTTGTTAATCCGTTTGTGTTTCTGATAGGTTATTATGCCTGCTTTTTTGGAGTCAATGTAAACAAAAAAGTGAGAGAAAAACTTTCTCAAGGAGATATTTCTAAAAAGCAGATAAAGATAATTTATTTTTCGATTGCTGCGTTGTTCATATTAATGTTTTGTATTGCTGGCCCGTTTATCCCCGGATGGCATTGGAGGCAGATATGGCTTGGTGTACTGATGGCAACATCAATACATTTCTTCTTGTGGTTTTTTGTACATGGTTGGAGTATGGTAGTGTTGGGGATTGTATGTATGGTTATCGTAACAATGGGCTATATTTTTCCGGGCATACCAGTTTCAGTTATTTGCATTGCAGATGCGATGGTTAAACTGATATGCGGAATATATTTGTTATTTATTGCAAAACCATCAAAATACATTCCTAATATGATAAAATAGCGAATGTACAAAGAAACAACTTCCAGTTTGACATACTGGAAAATCAAGATTTGAAAGGAGTAACAGACATGGAATTTCCTTTTTATGATTCACCCGATGATTTTGTCAAGATTAGTTGACACATTTTCTTCAAGGATTTTGTATCCTATGCTGTTTCTTTCAGGGAATCATAGTATTGCTGTCGTTTAACCATAGGAGGAAGCCCTCCGTTGGCAGAGCAGATTCTTCGGTTATTCCAGTAGCTGATGAAATATCTCCAGATAA
>CAJTBF010000030.1 GCA_910574195.1 Lachnospiraceae bacterium
TGAAGACGACGAGGTAGATAGGGCGGAGGTGGAAGTGTGGCAACACATGGAGCTGACCGTTACTAATCGGTCGAGGGCATAACCAGAGAAGGGGACAGGAGAGAGACGGATAAAAGTGATTTCTTTGTATGCAGTTTTGAAGGTGTATGTTATAAGATATAATATGGCCCAGTGGCTCAGTTGGTTAGAGCGCCGCCCTGTCACGGCGGAGGTCGAGAGTTCGAGTCTCTTCTGGGTCGTTGTGGGGTCTTAGCTCAGCTGGGAGAGCATCTGCCTTACAAGCAGAGGGTCATAGGTTCGAGCCCTATAGGCCCCACTCAAAATGGATGGGTTCCCGAGTGGCCAAAGGGGGCAGACTGTAAATCTGTTGCAAGTTGCTTCGGTGGTTCGAATCCACCTCCATCCATTTGCCGTCAGGCTTATGCCGATAATAAATTTGTTGAATTTGCCGATGTGGCTCAATTGGCAGAGCAGCTGATTTGTAATCAGCAGGTTATCGGTTCGAGTCCGATCATCGGCTTTTACTCCATTAAGAAGTAAGTAATTAAATATCGCGGGGTGGAGCAGTCTGGAAGCTCGTCGGGCTCATAACCCGAAGGTCGCAGGTTCAAATCCTGCCCCCGCAACTCAAGACTTAAGAAGGTCTTATGCCCAGATAGCTCAGTTGGTAGAGCAGAGGACTGAAAATCCTCGTGTCGCTGGTTCGATTCCGGCTCTGGGCATTTTCTTTGCAGAAAAATATAGAAGAAATAAGGGCGTGTAGCTCAGGTGGTAGAGCACTTGACTTTTAATCAAGTTGTCCGGGGTTCGAATCCCCGCACGCTCAGGTGGTCAAAATCCCCGGAAGTCCTCATTTTTAGAGGATTTCCGGGGATTTTTGTACCATAATATACAGAAAGACTGTGGTAGCTGGTTTTGTATTCCATAAGTCTTATTATAGCATTTTTATAGCATAGGGAATTTCTTTCAATTATAAAAACATGAAGCTGCATATAGTAAGTCCGATTGCCCCTACTGCGACAAAAATTATCCCCACTCCGGTCACTTTTTTGTGATAATTTAGTTTTTGTTTTTCATAATCTGATAAGTTTATTATGGGATATTTTCTTCTACCTATCAAATACATCAATAATCCACTGGAATTATTACCGCAGACAGTAAAGATTCCCCAGAATTTGGGATGTTTTAATCCTCTTGCCCTGGCGTCAATCAGAACAATCTGATAGATTTGATAAGTAATCCCTATTGCGCCGACAACGGCAACTGCAATACATACGACTAAAAATATCACTTTACTTTCCAACATAATTTATATACCTCTTTTCATTTAAAATTTTTTAATTATCTGATAGAATAATATTGACGAACTAATAATTGCAATGCAGAATATTCCTATTAGAAAATAATAGTTTTCCGGCAGGATGAAGCTACATATTATAAAAAAGAAAATCACAATGATATTTGCTGCAATCGCAAGTATTAATTTTTTATTGCTGTTTACAATGTTTGTACTTTCTTCCAGATGTTCTATCATTTCTATATCCTCCTTCAATAAAATATCAAGACTGATAGAATAGAGATCACTTAGTTTTATCACGCTCACGATATCCGGGTAAGATTTTTCATTTTCCCAGTTTGAAATGGTTTGTCTTGAAACGTCTATTTTTTCTGCTACAATTTCTTGTGTGAATCCTGAATGAGTTCTGGCTTCCCGCAATTTTTTTCCGATTTCCATATAAAATTTTCTCCTCCTTTCAAAAGTATCATGCCAGATTACGAATATAAAGTCTATCAAATATTTTTTACAATGCCTATTTTATCGTGTAAAAATGCTTTTAATTTGCACTGTTTTGGTAAATTTGTTATAATCACTTAAGTGAAGCGGCGGATATAAAATAAATAGAAAATGGATGAATCAATAGTTGATGAATAGGAACGAGACAGATAAAAGAGAAATACATAAAAGAAAGACAGATAAAAAAGAAATACATAAAAAGGAAGCAGATAAGCAGGAAGCATATGGAAAGACTCTCTATGAAAAACTGGTCTCATATGCAGAATCGGATTATTATGGATTTCATATGCCAGGACACAAAAGAAATCGAAGTTTGATAGAAAACAAACTTCCATGTGAAATTGATATTACAGAGATTGAGGGATTTGATGATTTGCATCATGCAAAAGGGGTTTTAATGCAGATGCAGAAACGTGCGGCAGGATTATATGCGGCAGAGGAGACGCATTTTCTGGTAAACGGAAGTACTGTG
The DNA here is from genome assembly GCA_910574195.1 of Lachnospiraceae bacterium. Lineage (GTDB taxonomy): Bacteria > Bacillota > Clostridia > Lachnospirales > Lachnospiraceae > Schaedlerella. Next base: position 2,268 of record CAJTBF010000030.1, read on the forward strand.
GGAATTCTGGCGGCGATTATGGGAAATACCAATCGGGGAGATAAGATATTAGTCGCAAGAAACTGTCATAAGGCGGTCTATCATGCAATAGATTTGCATGGATTAATTCCAATCTACGTCTATCCCAGGTTTTTTGAGGAATGGGACATAAATGGGCCAACAGAAGGAGAAAGTGTGAAAGCGCTTTTATGTAAAAATTCGGGAATTCGTGCCGCCGTGATTACAAGTCCTACCTATGAAGGAGTTACCTCAGACATAAGGAAGATAGCAGAAGTTGTACATGAATATAGGATTCCTTTGATTGTGGATGGCGCGCATGGCGCGCATTTTGGATTTCATTCTTATTTTCCGGAACATGCAAACAAACAAGGAGCCGATGTGGTAATTAATAGTGTGCACAAAACACTTCCGGCATTGACACAGACAGCATTGATTCATATAAATGGGGAGTATGCAGATCGGGAAGGAATTCGAAAGTATCTTCATATGCTGCAGTCCAGCAGTCCTTCTTATATTTTAATGGCAAGTATTGATTCTTGTATTTTTTTGCTTCAGAATCAGGGGGAAGAGTTGTTTGCTTCCTACGTGGTACGATTGAAAAATATGAGGAATAGGTTAAGGGCATTGAAAAATCTGGTACTTGTGGACACGGATGATCCGTCTAAAATTGTAATTTCCGTGAAAAAAACGGAATGGTCCGGTAAAAAATTATATGAGGTACTTTTGGAAGAATATCATTTGCAGATGGAAATGGCTGCAAGTACTTATATTCTTGGAATGACTTCTGTGGGAGATACGGAAGAAGGAATGGAAAGGTTGATTCGAGCGCTTTTTGAGATTGATAACAGACAGCGAGTAAAACAGGAAGAAAGAAAAAGTTTTGTTATTTCCTGCCCGGAACGGGTATATACAAGTTTTGAAACAGAGGAAAAAATAAAGACAAAACGTACAGAAAATCAGAAATTAGTTCGTTCTTTACCATGGAATCAATGTAAGGGATTCGTTTCTGCAGAATATGTATATTTGTATCCGCCTGGAATTCCTCTGCTGGTACCAGGAGAAAGAATCTCGGCAGAGATAATAGAACAGCTGAAAGAATATAAGAAAAACGGGTTTCAGATAGAAGGTATAAAAAAAGACGGAGAGATTGAGGTCTTGGCAGATGCATAAAATTTATTATATTATGGGGAAAAGTTCATCAGGAAAAGATTCTGTTTTTAAAGAGATCCGAAAAAGAATGCCGGAACTACGGAGTATTACTTTGTATACGACACGTCCGATTCGGGAGGATGAAATCAATGGGAGAGAGTATCATTTTGTAGGTGAAACGGATCTGCAGAAACTGGAAAAAAAAGGATGTGTCATCGAACAGCGAGCGTATCAGACAAAATGTGGTATTTGGAAATATGCTACGGTGCAGGATGGGCAGATTGATCTGGAGCGGTTTGATTATCTGGTAATTGGAACTTTGGAATCTTATCAGGCCATGTGTAACTATTTTGGAAAAGGTAAACTGGTTTCGATTTATATAGAAGTGGAAGACGGACTTCGTCTGGAACGGGCATTGCAACGGGAACGAAAGCAGAAGCATCCCAGGTATGCGGAGATGTGCAGAAGATTTTTGGCAGATGCGGAAGACTTTTCTGTGGAAAAGCTGGCAAAAGCCAATGTGATAAAACGTTTTCAAAATATGGAATTCGGTGATTGTGTGGAGGAAATATGTTCCTATATTGATGGATTAAGAATCTGATATCTGGGGGTATAACTTCCTGAAAAAATATGCTATACTTAGAATGAAAAACCGATAGAAATTTTATAGGAGAAAGTGATATTTTTTATAGGAAATATTGCAGGCAGAACAGGCAGAGGAAAGACAGCAGGTGATGAGATGGGCGGATTTAAGGATGTGATTGGACATAATAATATTATACAGTATATTGGGAATGTTGTAACTTCCGGTAAAGTTTCTCATGCATATATTTTAAATGGTGAGAGGGGTTCGGGAAAGAAACTTCTTGCAGAACTATTTGCTATGAGTCTGCAGTGTGAGAATCCGGAGGAGGATGGAGATGCCTGTGGAAAATGTCATTCATGCAGGCAGGTGATGAGCGGAAATCAGCCGGATATTATTTATGTGACACATGAGAAACCTACAACGATTAGTGTAGACGATATTCGTACACAGGTAAATCATGATATTGTAATCCGGCCATATAGCAGCCGTTATAAAATATATATTATTCCGGAAGCAGATTTAATGAACGCACAGGCACAGAATGCACTTCTCAAAACAATAGAAGAACCACCGGAATATGCCGTCATTATGCTTCTGACGCAGAATGCAGAAATGATGCTCCCTACCATTCGTTCTCGATGTGTCATGTTAAAGTTTCGGAACATCAAGGACAGGCTGGTTAAAAAATATTTGATGGAACAGATGGAGGTTCCCGATTATAAGGCGGATGTCTGTGTTGCATTTGCCCAGGGAAATATGGGAAAAGCGATTGCGCTTGCAACATCAGAATATTTTAATGAGATTAAGAATGAAGTGGTAGGTTTGCTTCAAAATATAGATCGATTACAGACAGAAGAACTGATGGAAGCAGTAAAAAAGAGTACAGAGTTTAAGCTGAACATTGAAGATTATCTGGATCTGATTGCAATTTGGTACAGGGATATTTTAATGTACAAAGCAACAAAAAGCCTGGAACGAGTGGTATTCAGGGATCAACTGGAATATATCAAAGAGCGGGCAAAAAAGAGTTCCTATGAGGGAATCGGAAAAATTTTAAGTGCTTTGGAAAAAGCGAAGACCAGATTGAAAGCAAATGTAAATTTTGAGCTGACGATGGAATTATTGCTGCTTACAATTATTGAGAATCAACAATAAAATCCGATAGAAGGAGAATAGACAGGATGGTAAAAGTGATAGGTGTACGGTTTCGGACAGCAGGGAAGATTTATTTCTTTGCTCCCGGAAGATTTTCTATACAGCAGGGAGATCATGTGATTGTGGAGACAGCCCGTGGTGTAGAATATGGACGGGTAGTGAGCGGTCCGAAAGAAGTAAAGGAAGAGGAGGTAGTACATCCGTTAAAATCTGTGATTCGAATTGCAACGGAACAGGATAAGAAAACAGTAGAGAAGAATAAGGAAAAAGAAAAAGAAGCATTTCAGATCTGCCTGGAGAAAATCCGAAAACACGAACTGGAAATGAAATTAATTGATGCGGAATATACATTTGATAATAATAAAGTATTATTTTATTTTACGGCAGACGGAAGAATTGACTTTCGGGAACTGGTGAAAGATCTGGCGGCTGTATTCCGCACCAGAATTGAATTGCGTCAGATTGGAGTGCGGGACGAGACAAAGATCAGGGGGGGAATTGGAATCTGCGGGCGTCCGTTATGCTGCAGTACGTATCTTTCCGAATTTTCGGCAGTGTCGATTCGAATGGCCAAAGAACAGAATCTATCGTTGAATCCCACAAAGATTTCAGGAGTGTGCGGGCGGCTGATGTGTTGTCTGACCAATGAGGAAGAGACCTATGAGGAACTCAACAGTAAACTTCCTTCTGTTGGGGATGCGGTAACAACATTGGATGGTCTGAGCGGGACGGTGCAGTCGCTTAGTATATTGAGAAAATTAGTCAAGGTGATTGTTACGCTGGAAAACGATGAAAAAGAAATCAGAGAATATCATGCGGACGAGTTGCGTTTCAAGCCTCGTCGAAGAAAGCAGAAGGTAACGAAAGAAGAGATGAAAAAACTGGCGGAGCTGGAAAAAGAATGAATCATGTAAACTTAAAGCCAGGAGAGCGATTGGATGATCTACAGTTAAGCGGATACGGAATCATACAGGATCCGAGTCGGTTTTGCTTTGGGGTGGATGCGGTACTTTTGACGGATTTTACCAGAGTAAAAAAGGGAGAATGCGTGCTGGATCTGGGAACAGGAACCGGAGTCATTCCTATTTTGCTGGAAGCAAAAACAAAAGGAGCACGTTTTACAGGTTTGGAAATACAGGAAGAAAGCGCCGATATGGCGAGACGCAGTGTGGAATATAACCGGCTGCAGGAAAAAGTGGATATAGTAACAGGAGATATCAAAGAGGCGGCGGAGATTTTCAAAACGGCCTCTTTTGATGTCATTACCGTGAATCCGCCTTATATGCTGGAACAGCACGGATTGAAAAATGCAGGAGACGCCAGGACAATTGCCCGCCATGAAGTATTATGTACGTTGGAAGATATTTTAAGGGAAAGCGCCAAAATTCTGCCGGAGAGTAAAGGTCGTTTTTACATGATACATAAACCCTTTCGTCTGGTAGAAATCTTTCAAAAAATGTGCCATTATAAGATAGAGCCCAAAAGGATTCAATTTGTGCACTCTTATGTGGATAAAGAGCCGACAATGGTGATGATTGAAGGAATGAAAGGTGGAAATTCGAGAGTTACAGTGGAGCCGCCGGTGATTTTATATCCGTAGTCAGCAAGGTGTCGGATTCTTTGGCTGAACTGTTACGATAAAGGAGCTATGATTATGTCAGGAATACTTTATTTATGTGCGACACCCATCGGAAATCTGGAAGATATGACATTCCGGGGAATTCGGATTTTAAAAGAGGTGGATTTGATCGCGGCAGAGGATACCCGCAACAGTATCCGGCTATTAAATCATTTTGAAATTCATACTCCAATGACCAGTTATCATGAATATAATAAGTATGAAAAAGGAAAAAAATTGGTGGAAAAACTTTTGTCGGGGCAGAACATTGCACTGATTACAGATGCGGGAACTCCCGGAATTTCAGATCCGGGAGAAAAATTGGTGAAGATGTGTCAGGAAGCTCATATTACCGTAACTTCAGTCCCGGGCGCTTCTGCCTGTATTACGGCGTTGACTGTTTCAGGAATCGGAACAAGAAGATTTGCGTTTGAAGCATTTCTCCCGTCAGAAAAAAGAGAGCGGGATCAGATTTTAAAAGAACTGGAAAAGGAGACGCGAACGATCATTTTATACGAAGCGCCTCACCGATTGTGTAAAACACTGCATCTTCTGGCACAGTATCTGGGGAATTCCCGGAGGATTACGATATGCAGGGAATTAACGAAAAAGCATGAAACCATATTTTCTACCACACTTGGGGAGGCGGAGATCTATTATAAGGAAACGCCGCCAAAGGGAGAATGTGTCATTGTAATCGAAGGAAAAAGCCGGCTGGAGCAAACAGAGGAAGAAAAGGCGCGCTGGGAAGAAATAACGATTGAGGCGCATATGCAAATCTATCTGGATCAGGGAATGGAAAAGAAGGATGCAATGAAAAAAGTTGCAAAGGACCGCGGTGTGGCAAAACGAGACATTTACAACTTTTTACAAAAATAATTGTTTTGTGGGATAGTATACCCATTCGGGCGTTCCGTAATTCAGCCCTTCCGGGGCGGCAACCAGCTATCGTTGATCAAGAGATACCTGGAGTACGGTATCGGTAATCTCACCATTTTCCATGAATACGATCTTTTTTCGAAGAGCAATGGCTTCTTTATAGTCATTTGTGACATAAAGCGTTGTAATTTTTAACTTTTTGTTAATGCGAAGAATATCATACAGCATTTCTCTGCGTCGGAAAAGATTACCTCGTGAAAAGTCTTCATCTACAAGAAACACTTTCGGGCGACATACGACAGCTCTGGCAAGCGCAATTTTTTGCCGCTGCATATCGGAAGTCTTCCGAATTTTTTTGTCTAAAATATTGGGAATCTTCAATAATTCTGCGGCAATTTTCACACGACTGTCAATGATATTACGTGGAAAGTCCCGAAGAATCAGCCCCAGAGCAATATTTTCATATACGCTGAACGCGGGATAAAGAGCATAATTCTGGAATGCCATGGCGAGTTGACGGTCCCTTGGCAGAACGTCGTTGAGCAAATCATTCCCCAGATAAATCTCGCCGGACGTAATGTCTTCTAATCCCCCGATCATGCGAAGTATGGTAGATTTCCCACATCCGCTAGGACCATGAAAGGTAACAAATTCTCCGTCCTCAATGTGAAGTGATACATCTTTTACGGAAAGAAAGCCATTGGGGTAGGTTTTGTTCAGGTTTTTTATAGTAACGCTTGACAAGATACAGGTCCTCCTTCCGTGTGTCTTTATTTTTATTCTATTTTATCATATCCAGATTGTCAAAACAATGCATAAATGTAAACTACTGTATTTCCTCGTAACCGGGAAGCCGAAGGCTGAACTGTTACATTCCTGCAAGTAATATGCTGACCATTAATCCGGCAAAGGTAGAGAAAAGCGCGCCGGGCAGAGTATAGCGGGTGTTTGTTACTTTTGCGGTCATAAAATAGACACTCATTGTATAAAAAATGGTTTCTGTGCAGGACATAGAGATCGAAGCTGCCAGTCCAAGAAAGGAATCAGTTCCATATTCTTTATAAAGATCCAGTAAAAGACCGGTTGCAGCGGAGGAAGAAAACATTTTTACAATAGTAAGAGGTACCAGTTGTCCGGGAAATCCAATGTAGGCAGTGAAATGACTGATCAGAGAAGAAAAAAAATCTAAGAATCCGGATGCCCGTAATATACCGACGGCAACCATAAGTCCGATAAGAGTAGGCATAATTTTAATGACAGTTAAAAAACCGTTTTGCGCGCCCTTTATAAAATGATCATAAACATTTGTTTTCTGCAAGATCCCATATACGATAATTGCAAGAATTAGAAAGGGAACAATATAATTGGAAAGGTATAGAAGAAACTGCATCAAATACTCCTGTCTGAAAGAGGATTCTTTTATTTTTATGCCGGATTGCAGAAGGATTATTCTGTTTTTTGGAAAATCTGTTCAGGAATAACTATTCTCAAAAAGGCATAAGTATGGGATAAGGAAAATATTCAGGGGTTTCTATGGTTTCTGTATTTCTTAAGTACATAAGGAAGAAGCATCTGACAAAAAAAGGTATATTACAAGTTCTTTTGGTGGGAGGAATTACCGGGATTCTTTTTTTGGCAGGGTGTCAGAGTCAGACTCCAAAGAATATAAATCAGGCATTCCAAAGATTTACAAGGGAGCTGTTTTGTCAGGAGACAGCATCGAATACAATCAGTCTTCATTATACACTGAGAGATCCAAAAGAGTACGGAATTAAGGAGATCCCCATTACGTTTGGTTCTTTTGAAACCGAAGAAAAAAATGTACTGGCATCTGTGGAAAATATAGAACAGGCAATGGAAACCTTCGATTATGAAAAATTATCGGTACAGAATCAATTGACCTATGATGTTCTGGATTATTATATGGGCTGTGTAAAGCAGGATGCTCGTTTTATATTATATGAGGAACCTTTGGGATTGGTCAGTGGAATCCAAACACAGTTGCCGGTGTTGTTATCGGAGTATCCGTTTTACGGAAAAGAAGATGTGGACCGTTATCTGGAACTTTTGAAAACAATGCCGGAGTATTTTCAGTCTTTGGCGGCGTTCGAACAGGAAAAATCAAGAGCAGGTCTTTTTATGTCCGAGCGTTCAGCCGGCCAGGTAATTGCACAGTGTGATGCATTTATGAATATGGGAGAACATAACTATCTGATTTCTACATTTGTAGAACGGATTGAACAGGTGAGCGGATTGACAGAAAAGGAAAAGAGCGCTTATATCCAAAAAAATGCGTTGATGCTGCACAGCTATGTTCTCCCGGCATACAGTCGTCTGGCTGCAGAGATTCAGAAATTAAAAAGTACAGGAAATAATGAACAGGGAATCTGTTATCTTCCAAAGGGAAAAGAATATTATGAGCAGGTAGTAAAATTTTCCACAGGCTCAGATCGTAGTGTGGTGGAAATGAAAGAGATGACACGTTCGCAGATTGTGGAAGATCTGGAGGCAATGGAACGTGTTCTGGGAATTTCGGGAGATAAAGCGCAAAATGGGGAAGAACAGCAGGAAAAGAGTCCATCCAGGGAAGTAGCGGCAATGATCGGTGATTTTGATTCGGTATGCGAGGTGGCTGCAGTAGAGGCAGCAAATCCGGTTACAATATTGAATAAATTAAAAAAAGAGATTGCGAAAACATTTCCTTTACCGCCGGATACTACGGTCAGTGTAAAATATGTACCAAAGGATTTGGAAGAACATTTGAGTCCCGCATTTTATCTGATTCCTGCAATTGATAGTTATGAGGAAAATGTGATTTATGTAAATCAGGCTCATATGGGAAATCCGTTGACTCTGTTTACCACGCTTGCTCATGAGGGATTTCCGGGACATCTTTACCAGACTGTATATTATGCAGGCACCAATCCTGATCCGATCCGCAGTATGTTTGGTTTTGGAGGGTATGTGGAAGGGTGGGCGACCTATGCGGAAATGTGCAGTTATTATCTGGCGCCTCTTACAAAAGAGCAGGCTACAATTTTACAGAAAAACGGTTCTATTATTCTGGGATTATATACGCTTGCGGATATCGGAATTCATTATGAAGGCTGGAGCCGGATGGATGCGGCTGGATTTTTTTCCAATTACGGGATCAAAGATATTGAGGTTGTGAATCGGATTTATGATCTGATTATTGGTTCGCCGGGAAATTATTTAAAATATTATATTGGATATTTGGAATTTTTGGAACTGAAAAAAGAATATGCGGCAGAAGAAGGAAGTCATTTTTCTCAAAAAGAATTTCATGAGAAAGTATTGGATGTTGGGCCGGCGCCATTTGAACTGGTAAAAAAATATATGGGAAAACTGGATGTATCCGAAAAAGAAAGGGAGTGTGAGAAGTAGCTTACTGATCTATTCAATAATCAGGAAAGTTCGTCTGTGATAATGGAAAGTAAAAGTTTTGCAGGGATAGAAAGGATGGGAAGGGCAGAGATATGAATTATCTTTGGGCAGGAATGATTATTGTCGGAATTATTTTTGGAGCCTTTCAGGGAAAAATGCCGGAGGTGACAAATGAAGCATTGGATTCTGCGAAAGAAGCGGTGACGCTTTGTATTACGATGACGGGAGTCATGTCATTTTGGATGGGAATGATGGAGATTGCGACAAGAGCGGGGATCATAGAACTTGCTTCCAGGAAAATGCGTCCGCTGCTGCGGTTTTTATTTCCGGAAATTCCAAAAGGACATAAGGCAAACGACCAGATCGCCATAAATTTCTTATCAAACTTTCTGGGACTGGGATGGGCGGCCACACCGGCAGGGCTTTGAGTTATTATAATGACAGGTTGAAAAATCCATTGAGAAATCAAGGGTTTCCGCCGAATTTAGTCCTAATGAAAAAATGTAGTTTTGCATCAAAGCATTTCTGATTTTTCATTTGGACGGCGCCGATTCAAAAGAAAATAGGAAGAAATGTCAGTAATGTAACTCAAAGTGCCTGAAAGCAATGAGTTACTGGTTTTAGTATAGCATAAGGAGGGTAGAAGGTAAACAATTTCATATTGATGATTTAGATTAGGACTAAATTAGTGAATGGCAGAAATGCTGTTAAAACTAGCTTAGTCCTATTTCTTTTTCCAAATTCAAAATAATAGGAGGAATGAATTTATGAAGAACAATACAGCGTTAAGTGCAGAGAAAGCGATTATTTTTATCAGCGATACACATGAAAAATTCTACTATGAGAAATTGAAAGAGGTCAGGTATCAGGACGTATACCACAAAACGCTTGTATATTGTCTTGGTATCAGTGATGACACAAGAAGGAACATTTACAGTATCTATGATTTTAAGACAGGCTGTGTAAAAACGGAGTGCCTGCATGAAGGATGGCAGACCAGCGGGAGCTTAAAAGTAGTCAGGATGGCGTTTAACCTTTACTGCAATGGTACGCCAAGTGTCTTTGATTACGATGATGCGGAGGAACAGGTGGACGAGTGCAGACGGTACACAGTGGAAGAACTGTTCTGCTGTGCCTATGCGCCTTATTTTTGGCAGGCGGTACAGATTCGTTATCCGGAATATGTAACATATAACCACAACTTGTACGCCATGCTTGGAGGACGGGATTGATGTTAAAAGTCAGGCTTATGGGAACAAAGAACGATATTAAGTGGTTCGGGAAGATTTTACAGCGTAACCCGAAAATCGAGGTGACGGAGTTTTCCGATATGTTCCCAAACAAAGGGACAAAGAAATATTACAGGACTTATGTGGAAGTTAGGAAAAGCAACGTAAAAGAAAATTAGTAGAAGCAAAGGAGAATTATCATGTGTAAAATAATCGCAATCGCAAACCAGAAAGGCGGAGTCGGCAAGACCACCACCACAAGCAATTTAGGCATCGGGCTGGCAAAACAGGGAAAGAAGGTGCTTCTGATTGATGCGGACGCACAGGGCAGTCTGACCGCAAGTTTAGGTTTTACAGAGCCGGACAGTCTGGAAGTCACGCTTGCAACCATTATGGGGAACTTAATCAATGACGAGGAAGTAGAGCCGGGAGAAGGTATCCTCCACCATGAGGAAGGGATAGACCTTATGCCGGGGAACATTGAACTTTCCGGTCTGGAAGTTTCCCTTGTGAATGTTATGAGCCGGGAAACGGTACTCCGGTCATACATAGAGATTGTCCGGGAGAATTACGATTATATCTTGATTGATTGTATGCCTTCCCTCGGTATGATTACCATAAATGCCTTTGCCAGCGCCGACAGCATCTTGATACCCGTACAGGCGGCATATCTGCCCGTCAAAGGCTTGCAGCAGCTTATTAAGACAGTCGGCAAGGTAAAGCGGCAGATTAACCCGAAACTGGAGATTGAGGGGATTCTGCTTACAATGGTAGACAGCCGGACGAATTACGCAAAGGACATCAGCGCCATGCTGAAGGAGGCATACGGAAGCCGGGTGAGGATATTTGCCAATGTCATTCCCATTTCCGTCCGGGCGGCGGAGATTTCAGCGGAGGGTGTCAGCATCTACAAGCATGATCCAAAGGGGAAAGTAGCGTCAGCCTATGATTCTCTGACAAAGGAGGTAATCACCTCTGCTCGTCAGGGTGACTCGCACTTTGCTCCGCAAAGCAAGGAGGTGAGCGCAGATGGGCAGTAACGAAAAACCAAGAAGCGCATCAAAGGTTGCTCTGGAAAGTTTTGATGATTTGTTCGGCGGGAGTGCTGCACAGGAAAGCGGCGTTGAACAGATTATCAATGCGCCGCTGGCAGAGCTTTATACGTTCAAAGACCACCCTTTCCGGGTGGAGGATGATGAGAAGATGGAGGAAACAACGGAGAGTATCCGGCAGTACGGGGTGCTTGTGCCGGGAATTGCAAGACCGAGGGCGGGCGGCGGCTATGAAATCATAGCCGGACACCGCCGCAAGCGTGGCTCGGAGCTTGCCGGAAAGACGAAGATGCCTGTGGTTGTCCGCAACTACACCGATGATGAAGCTACGATAATCATGGTGGATTCCAATATCCAGAGGGAAGATATTTTACCGAGTGAGAAGGCGAGAGCCTACAAGATGAAATATGAAGCCATGAAGCATCAGGGGAAGAAGTCAGGAAGAAACACACTGGATGAGGTCGGGGAAGCTGCCGGGGAGAACGCTAAAAAAGTACAGCGGTATATCTGGCTTTCCCGGCTGTCTGATGAACTTCTTACTATGGTGGACGGTAAAAAACTCGGTTTCTCACAGGGAGTTGACATTTCCTTTCTGGCGGAGGAAGCGCAGCAGTGGGTGCAGGCAGTCATAGAGGAAAAAGGCTGTAACGTCAGCATGGCGCAGTCGGCAAAAATCAAGGAATATGGCAAGACCGGGGAGCTTACCCTTGCAATGGTGCGCCTGATACTGACGGAGGAAAAGCCGAAGGAACGGAAGGTAACACTGAAAGCGGACAAAATCAGCGAATATTTTGCGGAGGACTGCAGCAGTGAGGAAATAGAGGGCATCATCATTCAGCTATTGGATGAATGGAAGAAAAGACAATAGAGGGGAGGTGCATCAGCGTGGATGGCACAATAAAATTTGACTATTATTATGGCATCGAAGCGGAACAGTTTTCTTTTTACCGAGTTCCGAGGCTGCTGATAAAAGACGCAAGGTTTAAAGAGTTGTCCAGCGATGCAAAGCTCCTTTATGGTCTGATGCTTGACAGGCTGGCATTGTCAATCAAGAATGGCTGGCTTGACGAGGAAAACAGGGTGTATATTCATTACACCCTGGATAACATAATGGAGGATTTGGGATGCGCAAGGGAGAAATGCGCCAAAGTGATTGCGGAGCTTGACAGCAAAAAGGGAATCGGTCTGATTGAGAAGAAAAGGAGGGGACTGGGCAAGCCGGACATCATCTATGTGAAGAATTTTGCGACACTGGATACCGGGAAAGAACCGGGCGGAGAGCTGGAAAACCCTGATAATGCTGACAATTCCGCAGAAGTTCGGAAACCGAACTTCAAGAGGTTCGATAATCAAACTTCAAGAAGTTCGGAAATCGAACTTCAAGAGATTCGGAAACCGAACTTGCAGGAGTTCGGAAATCAAACTTCAAGAGGTTCGGAAACCGAACTTGCGGAAGTTCGGGAATCGAACCCTAATTATAACAATACTAATTATACTGATCTGAGTTATACCAATCCTATCAATCAATCAAATAGAGAAACAGAAAAACAGGAACCGGGCAAGCTGGATAATGGTATGATTGATGTGATGGATAATGCCACTGCCTACATGGAAATTATTCGTGATAATATTGAATACGAGCATCACATGAAATATGGGGACTGGCAGGATAAGGGGCTGTATGAGGAACTGTATGAGGTTATCTGCGAGATTGTGTGCGTGAAGCGTAAGGCGGTAAAGATCAACGGGGAAGATTACCCTTATGAGCTTGTAAAATCAAAGTTTTTAAAGCTGAACAGCTCCCATTTGGAGTATGTTATCGGGTGCATGAGGGAAACCACAACCAAGATAGCCAACATCAGGGCGTACATGGTGACTGCCCTCTACAATGCGCCTAACACCATGAACCACTATTACCAGCAGTTGGTGCAGCATGATATGTATGGCGGCGGTTGGGAAGAAAAAGGGATGTTCCAGCCCAAAGCGGAAGGAGATGGATAAATGGAATCCATGAGGGATATTGACCGGGTAATGGAACGGGAGATTGCAAAGGGGAGCTGCCCGTTAAGGTTTGTGAGGATAGAATTTGGCAGTTCCCCTTATCAGGAGATTGCGTCAAGGGAAAAGCTGCTGGAGGTGCTGTCCTATCTGCTGCGGATTGGCGATTATGGCAGGTTTGCCGGGAAGGGGACAGGGAATAATGTTTACATGGACATCAAAGGCAGGAAACCGGCTTTTAAGCGTACCCGTTCCTTTATTGACCGGAATACCCTCTTTTCCACAATCCGCAGGTACGGAAAGAAAATAAAGCCGGATTTTGACGGGCATACTTATCTGGAAACAGTGCAGTGCTTCTTTGAACTGCCGGAAGGGGAACAGGATAAATACAGGGTGACATATGACGGACAGGAAACATTCGCTTTCCCTATGTCGGATAAATATATCCTCGGACTTTACACGCACTGCATCTCGGCAAGGCGGGTGGCATCGGCGGAGATGGATATTCCCGGCACAGGCTTTTCAGAAAAAGAACAGGGAATTGCAAGCCTTGAGGGTGTGCGTGACGTGCTGTTCCAGTGCCTTTTGTTTGACACGATAAAATGCGGGGAAGGCGTGTTATATGCTGACCTCTGCACGATTTACTGTTTAAAATAGAATCAATAGCTTTTGGACTTTTTGTCCAGAAGTGAGTTAGGAGGTGCGCTATGGCGGAAAAATATATTACGGAAGAACAGCGGGCAAAATGCCGGAAAGTGGCGGATGCGTTTGCGGAACTGTATGAGCTGGCAGATGTAATGGTGGCGGATGCCGGGAGGTTCGGCTTTGTCCGTCTGCAATGGTTCAGTGAGGGAGAAGGCTTTGATTCGGCAATGGCATTTTCGGACAGCATGGAACTGTTTGAGGAACTCTGGCGGATATGGTATGAACATGAGGTCTTAACGCCTGTTTTGGGTACGCCGCTTGCGGAGCTTGACTATGACGAGATATTCAGGTCGCTTTCCAAAGACAGGCAGGAGGAAATCTTGGAAAAGAAGAAATATTTTATTTCCCGGTGTGAAGATGCTTTCGCTTAGGTGGCAGATATTTTTTACAATTTCGGGGCGTTTTCTGTTAAAATAGACCGTATCAGGGTAAAGGAGTGGTGTGTTTGGGAAACAGGAAGCGCCTGAAAAGGGCAGACAGGACATATAAAGACTTAAAGCAGAAGCAGAAAGCAGGAATAGCAGACGGTATGTTTGAAAAGACCTGTGATTATTACAGGGAGCATGGCAGGATGCCGGAAGGAGAGGACTGTGAAAAAATTGTGGGGCAGATTTACCAGAGGGTAAAGGGGATAGCGGAAAAGGCTTCTTTTGATGAAATATACAGCCTGTACCTTTACCGTCTGCCACGTTATGAAACGAGAATAGCGGAGAACGGGCTTCCGGAAAAGAAAGAGAAAAAGAAAGAAGATGCCGACAAGCCGAAAGTAAAGCAGATAGGCAGGAGCAAAAAAGTATGCCCGAACTGCGGAAGGAAGATGAAACAGCAGTTTATCGGGTTACAGCACTGCAAATGCGGCATAAGTTGGAAAAAAGACATCAGATATTTTGAGCGTACCGGGGATATGGTTTTCGCTCTGGAACGGAGGAAAGCAGGGAAAAAGACAAAGCAGTGTCCGGTAATCCGGTACAGATAATTAAATATCAGAAACAGCGTGAGGGCAGTTATAGACCGTAAACAGCGGTTTGTAGCTGCCCTTTTTGCGTTTGTGTTCAAATCTTCCCGATTGACTGCCGACGTGCTGAAAAAGGCTATGAAAATGTATCTGGAACACCATAAACAGGGAAAGCAGATGCCGCATGGGAAAATATCAGTGAAAGAGCTGGTCGGTCAGGGTATGGGCGCTTCGAGCATTGAGGTGACGGATAACAACATTAAGTCCTTTGAGAGAGTGGCAAAGAAATACAACGTACAGTTTGCTGTAAAAAAGGATAAGACGGAAAAACCGCCGAAGCACATTGTATTATTCAAGGGCAAGGATGCCGACGTGATTACGCAGGCATTTAAGGAGTTTGTAAAAGTTAATGAGAAAAAGCACAACCGCATCTCCGTTAAGGAGAAGCTGGCGCAGTTCCGGGAGCAGTTAGGAAAGGGCAAGAACCGGGAGAGGGCAAGGGAACACTTAAAGGACAGGGGGCAGTCATTAGACCGGAAAAGAATTGATGTCGATGGATGAGATTTCGGTTATGGATGGTGGAAAATGTATCATGCAGCTTAGAGGGGTTAGACCATTCTTCTCCAATAAGTTTGACATCACAAAGCACAAGCAGTACCGGCTTCTGTCCGATTTTGATGACAAGAACGCCTTAGACATCGAAAAATATGTGAAAAACCTGTGTAAAGCAAGAGTCAGGGACAATGACACCATTGATGAGGTGGAGGATGCGGGCGTGATTGAAGCATGACAACTGAATATGGAAAAAACTGAATAGGAAACTTGTAAACCAGCAACAGGACTTCTGGACAAAAAGTCCAAAAGTTACGGAAACGGAGTTTTGAATGTACTTGGGAAAGGACAAAACAAAGCGTCCGGCATAGCCAATCGCCAAACTGAATATGCCGGATGCCCGCAGGGTTCTTCCTAAAGGATTGCCCTGTCTTTATCTTACCATAAGGCAGGGCATTTTAACACGAAAAACTCTTTCAGAAACCAGACAAAATAATTTTTGAGAAAGAAAGAGGTAGAAACATGGCATTTTTTACAACAGCGGTAACAGGATTAAAGACAGTCGTAACAGCAATCGGCGCAGGCGTGGGCGTATGGGGCGTCATCAATTTGCTCGAAGGATATGGGAATGATAATCCGGGTGCAAATGCTCATGTACGGTAAAGAAGCAAGCAACCGAAAACAAGAGATAGACCGCCAGCACCACACTATTCCGAACCAAAGAAAACAAAAACCAAAAGACAAGCACCGTGGAAATATGTATAACTTGCTATTCCGTCATGGAAAAGTCCGTTCACAGAACATGGAAAAGCTAAAGTGCAGCTTTCCCACATTCTGCAAACAGACTTTCCCACAACTCCATAAGATAGCAAGTTATGCACATTACGCACAGTGCCGACGACTACGGAATCCCTCTCATTCATACTTATTTTTACAATTTGCTATATATTTATTCTTGACAAAGCGACACGAATGACGCATAATTAAAAGCGACACGAGTGTTGCAAAAAGAAAAGAGGTGATAATATGAGCTTGAAAGGAGAAAAGACAA
The DNA here is from genome assembly GCA_910574195.1 of Lachnospiraceae bacterium. Lineage (GTDB taxonomy): Bacteria > Bacillota > Clostridia > Lachnospirales > Lachnospiraceae > Schaedlerella. The sequence continues at coordinate 18,602 of CAJTBF010000030.1, forward strand.
AACAGGACATTCGAGAAAAGGCATATCAACTGTTTGCGGAAAAGGGATTTAAAGATGTAACTATGAAAGATATTTGCGAGTTGACGGGGCTTAGTCGTGGAGGACTATACCGCCATTATGAAAGCACCGAGCAGATATTTTTGGAGATAGTTAATGCTTTTTCTAATAAGCAAAAAAGTGAAGTATTTACTAAAATTGAGCAGCACGTTTCTGCTACCACGATATTACAGGAACTTCTTTCAAGATATGCAACAGAAATGATTGATTACGAAAATTCTATAAGCCTTGCTATTTACGAATTTTATAGTAATCCAGTGGTTTCTAAAGAAGATAATTCAGTAAAAAAACAGTACGAAATTTCAAAATCAACATGGATAGAACTTATCAACTACGGAATGGATACGAAAGAATTTAATTCCGTGAACCCGGAATCAATTTTCAATGTAATTATTTTTGCATATCAAGGAGTACGAATGTACAGCAAGTTGATGAAAATGGATAAAGATATTCCCAATCAAATAATAAATGAAATAAAGCTGCTATTATTGCCGGAGGAGGTTCAGCATGAAAAATGATATTGTTTTGGTAAGACCAACTTTAGCACTAAAAGGAAAAGCACTTGATTATCGAAAGGAACATTTTCAACATGGAGAAGAAATTATCTACGGAAGTGAGCTTTTTGACAAGACAGAAAGCTACGAGGAATGGCTATCCTCTGTAACGCTAAACACGAATCCCAAAACGGTAAATGAAAATTGGGTAGTTACGGATACTTTTTTTGCTTTAAGAAAAAGTGATGATAAGATAATCGGAATTATTGATTTAAGACATACGCTGAATGAATTTTTGAAAGATTTAGGGAATTGTGGATATAGTGTACGTCCATCTGAAAGAAAAAAGGGATATGCAACAGAAATGCTATGTCAACTTCTCCAAGTGGCTAAAGAAGCAGAAATGAAAGAGCTTCATATATCTGTTGAAAAAGAAAATTCAGCGTCAATAAAAGTTATACAAAAAAATGGCGGCGTGTATGAACGGAGCTTTTCTTTTGAAAATGAAGTAGCAGATATTTATAAAATTAAATTATAAATTTTTGAGTTTAGCGGGGGCGACAGCTTGAGTGTTATTGCCCCTCTGAATTATAAAAAAGTAACAGTAAACCATGCACCGCCCATGTGGGAGAAAGGGGGAATCATCTATGCCTTGCACAGAAGCATACAGGGAACATATCATGTATACTTTCAATGGCTTTTGCAAGACCGTTATACGCTACGCAGCACTCAACGCATGGCGTGACAGGGATAAGCGGCGGCAAAGGGAAGTATCCCTTGAATACCTCACAGAAGAAAAGTTTTACCCTTTAGGCACAACAGACGAATATTTTGAAGCACCCTATGAAGAATACTCCATTACGATGTGCGGTCAGACAGTTATCCTCACCAACGGAAAACTTGCCGCCGCCCTGTTAGCTCTGCCGGAGAAAAACCGGGAAATCATTTTCCTTTACTTTTTCAGGCATTACACACAGCGGGAAATCGGGGAAATGTACGGACGCTGCCGGAGTACGACCGGGTATCAAATCCATAGGACTTTACAACTCCTGCATAAAGAAATGGAGGTGCTTTCACATGGAGAATCCGAATCTTTTGCCTTATGAAACGATTGTCCGGGCGACCAGCGGAGAGCCGGAAGCCGTGGAAGAGGTTTTACGCCATTACAGCAAGCGTATCCGTATGGCAGCCCTTGAAAATGGTCATATAGATACAGACACCGAGGATAGCATAAAACAGCGGCTTATCTCTGCTTTGTTCCGTTTTCGGTTTGACGGACAGGCTACATAATGGGAGGTGAGATTTGTCGGGAAAATAGTCATGCTTACATTCAATGGCACAGAAGAAAAAGCGATTGAAAAAGCCATAGCTGGCCTTGCCCATATAATACCGCTGGAAGCCATGCCGCCGCCACACTTCCCCACACTGATTTTTCCAGGATTGGAAATCAGATTACACCAACGCCGGGTACTGAAAGGCGGGGCAGACATAAATCTCACCCGTTTAGAGTATGGCGCACTCTGTTGCCTTGCCACCAGTCCGGGGAGGGTATTTACAAAGGCGCAAATCTTTGAAACTGTATGGAGCATGGAAAGTGAAAGCTGCCAGTCAAGCGTTGCCAATGTAATTTGCAACTTGCGAAAAAAGATAGAGCCGGACAACCGCAAGCCTACCTACATAAAGACCGTTATAGGCGTGGGCTATAAGTTTGTTTCCAGAGAATGACAGACAGATTGCTATTGCCGGATAAATATAATATAATACCCTCAGTGAATCCCCATAGAATGTAAAGGAGAAAATCGTATGGAAAAATTGATGTATATGATGATGATTGAGAAAAGCAAGACCTATAATAAAATGACAAAACAGGTAGTTATGGAACACGTTGAGAACATAAGAAAGCTGGACGATGAGGGAAAGCTGGAAATCTGCGGTGTCTTTAAAGGCTATCCGGGAATGGCAGGTATGTATATCCTAAAAACAGAGAGCCGTGAAGAAGCAGAAGAAATTTGCAAAGCAGAGCCGCTGGTTATGGGAGGATATGCAACCTACAAATTGGTTGGTTTGCAGATTGCAAACCGGGAAAATAATTACTTGCTGTAATTGCGAAAAGGAACAACACTGGGGCAAATTAAATCCGGCTTATTTATAAACTGAATAACCGCCGCTACATGGAACGGCACACCAAGACAGGAAATCAAGAAAAGGTTTCCTGTTTTTTTGCGCCCATTTTTGGCATTTTGAAAAATCGCCAGTATTATGCCGTGCAAAGGGGATAGAAAGAAATTTCCTCTCCCATTTGGCAAATCCGCAAGCTGTCCGTGGAGGGCAGGCAAAGAGAAATTTCCGTAAATCTCCGCCTATTCCGGCTTGTGTGGTGTTGTAAGGAATAAGGGGAAATTTCCGCAAATCAACGTCCATTTTGCATTTTGCAGGTTTGTAGGTATCAGAGGGAGAAATGTTTCCGCAGCTTTGGCAAAATCCCCGTTTGCAGCACTAAAGGTATTGACGGAAGCCCACACAGAGGAAGCCGCCACTTTCTTAGAGTTATACCGAAAAGTATCTTATCCCGAATTCTTTAATAGAGCCTTATAAATTGAGCTTTCTCATATATAAATTCGGGATAAGATTTTCCAGCTTGTTGTCAATGTTCTTCTAAA
>CAJTBF010000031.1 GCA_910574195.1 Lachnospiraceae bacterium
GCCATTCATCATCGGTAAACTTTGCATTCATTTGAAATACCTCCTTGTGATATAAGGAAAGTATATCAACTGACTGGGGAAGATTCACTACGGTATGTTTTGTGTCGCTTACCAAAAATACTGCGCCCTTGCTGCGTTTTGATATGGATAAAATATTTTTTCCCAACCTTGTCTGTAAGTTCCGAAGCTGTGCCGCAAAAAACAATATTTCCGTGATTTAAAATGGCAATGCGGTCACATAAGGTTTCTACCTCTGCCATATCATGGCTTGCCAAAACAATGGTTTTTCCTTGTGATTTGAGCTTTCGGATTTGCTCATGAAGTGAAAGTCTGCCCTCCACATCAAGTCCCGCAGTCGGCTCATCAAGGAAAATAATATCTGGATTGCTGATAAGCGCAAGGGCAAGATGCAGCCTCCTTTTTTGCCCTGTGGATAGTTGGACATACTGCTTTTTCTCAATTTCTTTGATACCAAGAGTATGAAGCATAGAGTAGTTAATCTTTGCTGTATTCCATTTTGCAAACAGCTTTACAGCCTCCATAGGTTTGATGTGAGCGGGCAAAGATGATGATTGCAGCTGAATGCCCATTTTCCCATTTACGATAATTGTACCGCTGTCGTATTTCTTCAAACCCTCGATACATTCCAGAGATGTGGTTTTTCCTGCTCCATTTACGCCAAGCAGAGAAAACACTTCTCCTTTTTCGACTTGAAAATTAAGTCCCTTAAGAACAATATGGCTGCCATAGCTTTTCCTTAACTCACTAACTTGTATTGCAGGGTTCATCATTCCATCTCCTCAAACGGATTTACTCCGAGTTTTGAAAAGTAAACTTGCAAAGCTGGCTCTAAATAGTCGTTTACTATTTTTTGTCTTTCTTCCCAAGCGTTTGTAGCAGTATCAATATTGCCTATTTCCATCAATTTCGGCAGCATACTCATATCACCGTTTGTAAATTCCATAATCAAGCCCCAATATTTTTTTACAACCCGCTGACACTTTTCACTTTCGGGGGGCACATTTTCCTCTTGCAATTGTACAATTTCATCGCTCAAACGATTAAACCTGTTCATAAAATCTAAACCACTTTCTCTGTCGAATTGATTACGGATATGGTCAAGCGTATTGTCATCGAAACGCTTAATAAGGTAGTAAGAGCCATTTTTCATTTGCAGATTGACAATAATATCTGCATATGCCTTAAAATTGACGGTCTGCATTTGTAACACTTCTGCTTTTAACTGTTCTATTTCTGTCAAAGAATCTGTTAGTTGTTCTATTTTCTCTCGTATGCTATCTGCCTGTTCGGTAAGGGCAGCTGCCACATCAGTCGGTGTTTCTAAAGAAATTAAGCGTCGCTTTATATCATCCAAAGAAAATCCTAATGATTTCAAGGACAAAATCTGATGAAGAGTAACTAAATCTTTATCCGTATAAAGCCTGCGCCCACCCTCACTTTCTGCTGATGGAGAGAGTAATCCCTCTTTGTCGTAATATTGCATAGTTCGGACAGTTATTCCCATTTTCTTCGCAACTTCTCCAACCGTCATATATCCATCTGGAATTGCCCTGTATTTTGCCATAGTCTATTACCTCCTGAAACATATTATAAATCATTACGTAACGTAACAAGCAAGACCTTTTGGAAATTTTTTAGGCGGCAAGATTCTTTGCCGCCTTTTTGTACTTATGCAAAAATGATTTCCTCGTTCACAATCTTTCTCGCACAAGCCCTTATATTATTTAAGTGTTGTACCCATTCTAAGGCGTTTTCTTCCTTTTTTGATTTAGAACAAAATGCTTTATTTATAAAAAATCAACACTTATCTATAATTTTATCAATCAAGCCGAAATCCATTGCTTCTATTGCCGTCATATAATTATCACGTTCCGTTGCAATAGCAACCTCATCAATACTTTTACCTGTATTTTCTGATAAAATGGTATTTAATCGCTTTTTGCTTTTTTGTATGTGGTCAGATGTAATTTTTATATCGGTTGCCTGCCCTTGAATCCCATTTCCATGAATAGCAGGCTGATGTATCATAATCTCTGCATTAGGCAAAGCAAGACGTTTTCCTTTTGTACCTCCTGCCAATAAAAAGGCTCCAAAACTGGCAGCAAGACCTATACATATTGTCGAAACATCGCATTTGACATATTGCATTGTGTCATAAATAGCAAACCCCGCCGAAACAGAACCGCCTGGACTATTTATATATAACTGAATGTCTTTTCCTGGGTCTTGTGATTCTAAAAATAGAATTTGTGCAATAATCAAACTTGCTGAAACATCACTTACTTCTTCTCCTAAAAAAATAATTCTGTCGGACAATAGTCTTGAAAAAATATCATAACTTCGTTCTCCTCGACTTGTTTGTTCAATAACATACGGAATTGTACTCATGCTGCCAATTTACCCCCTGCTAAATAATATATAAATGAGCATCTATCAAACGAACTCATCATACATATCTTCGATTGTTTTGGATAGAACACACCGTTTTTTCGATAAATATTAGGCGTACATTCATATAACTGTTTAAAAGCTAATGTGAAAGCTTGCTGTGAATCATAATGTGCTTCATAAGCAATTTCAACAATGGGCTGCTCTGTTTCTACAAGTTTTTGAGCAGCCAAAGTCAATCTACGTCCCTGTATGTATTTATAAACCGTACATTTTGTTTCTTCAGTAAAAATTCTGACTATATAGAATTTTGAATAATTTAATGCATTTGCTATTTTATCAAGCGACAAATCCTCGTTAATATGCGTTTCTATATAGTCTACTATTTTTTCTACAACTGTATTATTGTTCATATATGACACTCCTTTCCCTATTTAATATAACATAACTTTTTAAAATTATCTTAATAGAAATTGCCCTAATTAGAAACAGAAAAGCGACAGAATATAATCCTGCCGCCTTTGCTTTATGCAAAAATAATTTCCTCGTTCACAATCTCCCTCGCACATGCCCTTATGTTGCCTAGCCGTCCCGTCCATTCTAAGGCGTTTTCTTCCTTTAGGCGTTCCGTTATGCCCTGTGATTGTTTCATATTCTCTATGAGCCTTTCAAAGCGTTCCTGCGCCTGCCTGTCGATGTCGGCAAGATACGCATTAAGTTTACCGCTTGTGAGAAGATTGGTGTATGTAACTTTGCGGTACTGCTTCAGATAGTCCAGATGTCGCTGTCCCCATGTGCCTATTGGCTGTTCTTTTTCGGCGGGTACGGTCAAGCACGGTATTAAGTAATTTCCTTGTCGCTCGTACTTGCCACCCAGTCTTTCAAATAATGATTTTGCCATTTTGTAATTCCTCCAAATAAGATATTCACTTCACATTGCTGTGTCTGTTGCCTTAAACAAATTTTTGCATTTTCTCCTTATCTGGTTTCATTCATATTTGATTTCGCTATAAATCTCCTTATAGTTATTCTTGGAGAACTGCAGATGCAGTATCACCAAATAATCTATAGGGAGGTCTTTTTATGTTTAAGAAGACAAAAGTCAGAAGTATTCTGGAACTTCTGGGAAAAAATCTAAGCGCAAGGGAGGTGCCAAAAGTTTTAGGTGTATCAAGAAATACCGTCGCTGAAGTACAGGCGTTATTCTTACAATCGGACAAATCATGGGATGATATTTCTGAATGGGATGACGACAGGCTTTATGAACGGTTCTATCCGGAATGGAGAAGGAGGGGATCTGGCATCTGCCGCTGTACATGGCGATGTTTCTTTGATCAATGAATTATGAAACTGTTCGCTTGCTCCGAAGGGGCCTGAAATGCAGGATATCCGGATAGGTGTATTCATCCGGATATCCTGCATTTGACGCACTCCGTCGGAGTTCAGGCTTTGTAAGTGTTTACATAGAAAACAGATTCTTTTCGGATAAGAAGTAATTTGACATACGAAAAAGACCACATTTCGTGAAAATGCATAAAAATGAGGTCTCATAACTGGTAAAAACTACAAGAAAAAGTATGGAAAATTCTGTTGCTGAACTTCGGAAAAATGCGGTATGATAATGTAAGAGTGAAAGAATTTACAGAAAGAGGAGATTATGTGAATATTTATGATATTGCAAAGCTGTCGGGGGTGTCTATCGCTACGGTGTCGCGGGTGGTAAACGGAAGTCCGCGGGTAAGTGAGAAGACAAAGCAGAAGGTACTGGCAGTGATTCAGGAGTCGGAATATACGCCGAATGTATTTGCCAGGGGGCTGGGACTGGACTCCATGAAAACAATCGGAATTCTCTGCCCGGATATTTCGGATCTTTATATGTCGGAGGCAGTGTCTTATCTGGAAAAGAGCCTTCAGAACTACGGCTATGACTGTATTCTGGGATGCAGCGGAAACGGGCAGCAGGAAAAGGAGCGTCACGCCAGAAGTTTATTGTCCAAGAGGATTGATACGTTGATTTTGGTGGGCTCTACTTATGCCGGAACCGGGAAGGATCCCGCGGAGACGGATTATATCCGGGCGGCGGCGGAAAAGGTGCCGGTGTTTTTGATCAATAGCTATGTGGAAGGAGAGAACATTTACTGTGCCTACGGGGACGAATGGCGTGGCGCCTACGATGTGACACAGGCGCTGCTTCGCAGAGGGAAAAAAAGGATTTTGTTTTTGAGCGATTCTCATACATATAGCGCACGGCAGAAACTGGCGGGATATGAGCAGGCGCTGTCGGATGCGGGATATCCGATTCGGGGAGAACTGAAATTTTACGTGAAGGATGAAATACATTATGTGAAAGAAATGCTGCTGGCACATCGGACGCTGGAATTTGACAGTGTGCTTGCCTGTAATGACAGTCTGGCCGTGGGGGCATTGAAATATGCCGGTGCACGGGGGATTCGGGTGCCGGAGGAATTGAGTGTGGTGGGATATAATAATTCCAGAATGGCGGTTTGTTGTGAGCCGGAGCTGACTTCTGTGGATAACCGGTTGGAGCGGCTCTGTAATGATGCGGTGGACCGGATGCTTTTGGTATTGAAAGGGGAGACGGCGGTGGACCAGGTCCGGAAAATTCCCTGCGAGATCGTAAAAAGGTGTTCTACGGATTTTTGAGGCGCAGCGGATGAGAAAAAAATCGTCTGGCGCTGATGACGATTGAGAAAGTTCTTCTATACAGAAAGTTCCGGCCGGACCGGTCTTCATGAGAGGGATTGCAGTAAGGCCGGTATTTGGATAATCAGGAAATCATATATAAGGAAAAGGAGGAGAAAGAGTTTGACGAGAAAAGAGGAAGCGGATTTTGTACAGTATAAATGTCCCTGCTGTGGGGCGGCGCTTCATTTTTCACCGGGAACGCAGAAGCTGTCCTGTGAAAGCTGTGGGAATCAGTATGATCTGGACACCATGCAGCGTTATGAACAGGAGGAAGAGGCTGCAGGGGAACAGGATCTGGAATGGGAGCGTCAGAAAGAAACAGAAGGCGCCCGGCGAACGGAGGAAGGCCGCTATATCTGTCCGTCATGCGGGGCAGAGATTGAGGCGGATGAGCAGACGGTGAGTACGGTCTGTCCCTATTGTGAAAATGTGGTGGTGATCAAAGCGGCGGCTTCGGATGAGTGGGAGCCGGATTTTATGATTCCGTTTCAGGTCGGAGGGGATCGGGCCAAAAAGATGCTGGAAGATTTTTGCAAAGGGAAACGCCTGCTTCCAAAGAATTTCAGGGACAAAAGTTATTTGAAGAATCTGCGGGGATACTATGTTCCTTACTGGCTGTATGACTGTGAGACGGATGCGGATATGAGTTTTCAGGCAACGCGCACCAGAGCATGGAGCGACGGAGATTATGATTACATAGAGACTTCCCATTATCTGGTCAACAGGCAGGGAACGATGGAATTTTATCATGTACCGGTGGACGGGAGTAAGGAAATGGAGGATGAGACCACGGAATCGATAGAACCGTTTGATTATCGTGCGCTGACGGCATTTGATCCGGCCTATCTGGCCGGATATGAGACAGACAAATATGATGTGGATGCCAAAACGGCGGAAAGACGGGCGAAGGAACGCCTCTACCATAGCGCGGAACAGGTACTTCTGCAGACGGTACAGGGGTATGAGACGGTGAACGTAAAGCGGCGGAATCTTGTTTCCAGGAATGGAAAGGTACATTACGCATTGCTCCCGGTCTGGCTGTTTGAGACGATGTATCAGAGGAAAAAGTATCAGTTTGCGATCAATGGACAGACAGGACGGATGGTAGGGGAACTGCCGGTGGACCGGGGCGCATTTTGGAAATACCTTTGTGGTTTTACGGCGCTGGGAACTGTGATCTGTTCTATACTTGGAATTCTTTTGTTTGGGGGTGTGTTGTGATGGAAACGGGAAGAATGTTCGGCTATGGGAGAGACAAAGGGGCTTTGTGGAAGGTTTGTCTGTTTTATGCAGCAGGAATCTTTTTTCTATTCTCAGTGGCAGGACAGAAGGTGTCTGCGGCAGGACATTCTCCGGAATTTGAAGGATGGGTGCAGGATGATGCCGGCCTCTTGACGGTGGAGGAAGAACAGGAATTGGAAGAGGCGTGCGGTCAGGTTTCGGCGGACTTTTGCGCGGGGGTTTATATTGTGACGACGCCGGATTTCGGCGGAGGAGATATTAAGAACTGGCAGCGGCAGATTTTTTCGGAATATGCGCTGGGAGCCGACAGTGAAGAAGACGGAATCATGCTGGCCATCAGCATGGCGGAAAGAGACTGGGGGCTGGTGGCTTTTGGAACGGCGGAGAATGCGTTTACCACCTATGGAAGAGAGCGGATTGGCGGACTTATTCTGGATGATTTATCGGACGGAGATTTTGCGGACGCATTTTCTAAATATGTGTCGTTGACGGAAAAATTTTTTGCGGCGGCAGAAAAGGGGAAGCCTTATACGGAAGATCATCGGTATGGGGAGGGCTGGAGAATTCCGGTCGTCATCGGAGTGTCGTTCCTGCTGTCTCTGGTGGTTTCTCTGTGTATCGTTTATTCCTGGAAGAAAAGTATGAACACCAGGATACGGCGGGACGGCGCAATGGAATATTTGAAGGAGGGAAGCTTTTTGCTGAAAGGCCGTTCAGATCTGTTTTTATATCATACGGTCAGCAGAACGAAGAGGGAAACGTCCAGTTCTTCCAGCAGTGGAAGCAGCATGCATTCCGATCATTCCGGAACCAGCGGGAAATTTTAATATAAAAAAAGGTAAGAGTTGCCGGAAACGGCTGTAAAAGCGGTGCGGCAATCGGAAAGGAGACAATATGGGATTAGTAAAAGCAGCAGTTGGTGCGGTAGGCGGGACATTGGCGGATCAGTGGAAGGAGTATTTTTGTTGTGATGCTTTGGATGCGGATGTTCTGGTGGCAAGAGGAGAAAAGCGGGTGTCGGGACGTTCTTCCAATAAAAAGGGGGAAGAGGGGATCATCACAGACGGCTCGCATATTGCCGTGGCAGACGGGCAGTGTATGCTGATTGTGGAAGAAGGGAAAATTGTGGATGCGTGTGCGGAACCGGGTGTATATACGTATCATATGGGAAGCAGTCCTTCCGTGTTCGGAGGCAGTTTTCTGGAGGGACTCAAAGGGGCTGCCAGAGAAGCGTGGGAACGTTTTCAATTTGGCGGCGGCGCCGGAAAGAATCAGCGGATTTATTATGTCAACATCAAGGAAATTCCAGGCAATAAATATGGAACGCCCAATCCGGTACCTTTCCGCGTAGTAGATCATAATATCGGATTGGATGTGGATATTTCGATTCGGTGTAATGGGGAATATTCCTATCGAATCGTGAATCCGATGGCATTTTATGCAAATATTTCCGGAAATGTGCGTTCGGTGTATACCAGGGATCAGATTGATTCCATGCTCAAGTCGGAGCTTTTGACCGCACTGCAGCCGGCATTTGCTAAAATTTCAGAAATGGGAATTCGTTACAGCGCCCTGCCGGGACACACAATGGAACTGGCGGATGCACTGAACGAGGTATTGTCAAAGAAATGGACGGAACTTCGGGGTATTCAGGTATATTCCTTTGGTGTGAACAGTGTGACGGCGTCCAAAGAAGACGAAGAGATGATCAAGCAGCTTCAAAAGTCGGCGGTGATGCGGGATCCCGGTATGGCGGCGGCTACGCTTGTCGGTGCACAGGCGGACGCCATGCGTGCGGCGGCCTCAAATCAAAGCGGCGCTATGAGCGGCTTTATGGGGATGGGAATGGCACAGCAGGCCGGGGGCTCTTCCATTCAGAATTTGTATGCGATGGGGCAGCAGGCAGAACAGAAAAGGCAGGAAGCAAATCAGAGGATACGGCAGTCAGAGAGCCGCACAGGTTCCGGTTTTCAAAACGGCGCGGCGGGCGCCACCTCTTCCGGAGGAACCGGATGGACCTGTACCTGTGGAAAAACCGGGAATACAGGAAAGTTTTGTATGGAATGTGGTGCGCCCAGGCCGGAGAATCTAAATGGATGGCGTTGTGCATGTGGAAACTGGAATAAGGGAAAGTTCTGTTCCGAGTGTGGGAAACCGAAACCGGCAGGCGTGCCGCTGTATCGGTGTGACAAATGTGGATGGGAGCCGGAAGATCCTGCCAAACCGCCGAAATTCTGTCCGGAATGCGGAGATCCGTTTGATGAAAGCGATCAAAGATAAAAAACGTGGATGGGGAATCACGGAGAAAAGACTGCTGGCAGCCTGTGTGTTTCTTGCAGCGGCCGGAATATTGCTGCTGGCAGCCGACCGGGTTCCCGGATTTGCGCAGTGGTATACGACACATATTTATGCAAAACTGGCGGCTATTTATGGGCGAAGCATGGGATGGATTCCATTTTCTGTGTCGGAAGCGGGGCTATATCTGCTATTATTGCTCCTGCCGGCAACCGGGATCCGGGCATTGTGGAGGGCCGTACAAAAGGAACGAACGACAGATGAAAGGAAAAATTTTGGGCGCGGCGGTACAATCCTGCTTCGATGGGCTTCGGGGATATTTCTGACAGCTTCTGTTTTGCTCTTTCTTTATGTGGGAAATTGCGGCATAAATTACCGGAGGACCTCTTTTTCGGAAGCGGCGGGTATTCAGACAGATCCTTATGCGGTGGAGAGATTGCAGGAGGTCTGTGTATGGCTGACGACAGAGGTAGAAGAACGGGCGCGGAAAGTAAAGCGGAACGAAGAGGGAGAAATGCGGCTGTGGGACGGGGAAGAGATACATGGCGCAGGCTACGCGTCCAAAATGAAAGGGTATCCGGCTCGTATAGCGGAAGAAAAGCAGACGCTTGAAAAAGCTGCAGTTCAGGCGATGCAGGAACTCTCGGAAAAGTATCCGGAGCTGAAGGGCGTTTATCCGAATCCAAAACCGGTCTTTGTATCCGAAATTCTTTCTTTTCAGGGGCTGACCGGAATTTATTCTCCGTTTACAATGGAAGCGAATTATAATCAGGATATGCCGGAATATAATCTGCCCTTTACCGTCTGTCATGAGCTATCTCATCTGCGGGGCTTTATGCAGGAGGAGGAAGCCAATTTTATTGCATTTCTGGCATGTGCCAAATCCGGGAGGACAGATTTTCAGTACAGCGGTTATCTGACCGCGTGGATTTACAGTATGAATGCATTACGGCGGGCAGATCCGACTCTGTGGAAACAAGTGCGTGCCAAAATGCCGGAAACAGTGGAGGCAGATCTGCAGGAAAATGCGCTTTTTTGGGAGTGTTATGATGGAAAAGTGGCGGAGGTATCCGATCGAATCAATGATACCTATCTGAAAGTAAACGGACAAAGCGCCGGAGTACAGAGCTATGGGAAAATGGTCGATCTGGTGATTGCGTATTATTACACTTATTCGGGCAGTTCGCAATGAAGCCCGTTATATTTTTATCATCCCAATATACTGGTCATATTGACGAAGAATTGCAGAATCAGAATAAAATTTTCTACTTGAATCAAAACAAATATTTGATTATAATGTGCCACGTATAGGAGGTTAAGGGAATGAAGAAGGGACTTGTTTTTGCAGGAAGTCTTGCCGTGGCATTGATGGATTATCCGATGGTGGCGTCTGCCGCGGAAAGTTCTGCGACAGCGGCGTCATCGTCGATATCGGCTTGGTTTTGTATTCCGTTTGCAGGACTGTTATTCTGTATTGCAGCGCTTCCGTTAATCAGAGCAGAATGGTGGGAGGCGCATCAGCCATTGGTAGTGGCATTTTGGTCGCTGTTGTTTCTTGTACCGTTTGGAATTCAATATGGGGCCGGCGCGGCGTTGGAGACAATGCTGGAATGTATTATCAATGACTATCTGACATTTATTGTACTGCTGTTTGGGCTGTTTTGTGTAGCGGGAAATATTACGATGGACGGGGATCTGGCAGGCTCGCCCAGAGTAAATGTGATTTTGCTGTCCATCGGAACTCTGCTTTCCAGCCTGATTGGAACGACAGGAGCCAGTATGCTGATGGTACGTCCGGTCATTAAGATGAATGCCTGGAGAAGGAATCGTTCGCATATTCTGGTATTTTTTATTTTTCTGGTATCAAATATCGGCGGATGTCTTACTCCGATCGGAGATCCGCCGCTTCTGATGGGATTTTCCAGAGGCGTTCCTTTTTTCTGGAGTCTGCATCTGTTTCCGGTTATGCTTTTGAATATGGTGGTGTTATTGATTATTTTTTACTGGATTGACCGGAAGCGATACTGCCGGGATATGGCCAGAGGGCGAAAGCCGGATATCAGCAGGCCGGGAACAAAAATCCAGCTCCGTGGGCTGCACAATCTTATGTTCCTGGCTATGATTATAACGGCAGTTGTGTTGAGTGGGATTCTGCCGGATCTTCGTATATTTCAAAATGCAGAAGGGCAGGTACGGGGAATTCCGATTTTCGGGGAAGTGGTCCTGTCGTTTCCGGCCTTGATTGAGATGGCAATGATTCTGGCGGCGGCGTGGTTGTCTTTTCGAACAACGGATCCGGAGATTCGGAAGAAAAACCATTTTACCTGGGGCGCAATACAGGAGGTCGGAGTTCTGTTTGTGGGAATTTTTGTGACTATGCAGCCGGCTCTTGCACTTCTGAAAGGAATGGGTGCTTCACTGGGCTTGACGGAACCTTACCAGATGTTCTGGGTGACCGGAGTGCTTTCCAGTTTTCTGGATAATACGCCGACCTATCTGGTTTTTCTGACCACGGCGGGAGCCGCCGGATTTACAGAGGGGATGGCGACGACGCTTGGCATGGTGCCGGTACAGATTCTTATGGCGATTTCCTGCGGCGCGGTGTTTATGGGCGCCAATACGTATATCGGGAATGCCCCCAACTTTATGGTAAAGGCGATTGCGGATGAAAACGGAATTCACATGCCTTCTTTTTTTCGGTATCTTCTCTGGTCCGTTTCGGTACTGGTACCGGTGTTTTTGTTGGATACCGTTTTATTTTTCCGATAGGAAGGAGGGGTTGTGATGGGAAAGGAAGAGAAAAATTTAAGAGAACTTGCCGGGCGTATTTATGATCTGGATGAAGAGGTCTACCGGGAACTGGGATCCTCCCTGGGACGTGTATTTAACGGAAAAAAGGAGGATTGCATTGAGGAAACTTTTCATATGATGCAGGAAAGGAACCAGGCATATATTTTGCGGAATGAACTGGCTCTGATCAGTAATATGGCGCGTACGATTCCGGATCCGGCCTGCCGGCGGCGGATTATGGTAAAATACGATGAAATTTTGAAAGAGGTCACGGAACTGCCCACCAGTTTTATCCGGGGAGATATTCTGGATCAACAGATGGCGCAGTTGAATTCGCTGAATCTGAAATCCCGATTTTCCGAAAAGGATCATTTGATTATCTGTATTGGCCGGACTTATGGCTGCGGGGGAAGCGAGATCGGTTTTACATTGGCGGATAAGCTGCAGATCAATTATTATGATGTGGAAATTTTTGATGAAGTATTGAAACGTCTGGAAGCGGAAAAAGATTTTGTAAGGGACCGGGGCGGGTATCCTTATAAGAAAGGGGACGACAAAGGATCCAGGTATCTTGATGCGGTGCCTGCGTTTACGCCTGCGCCGAAATCTACCTGGAAGGAAAAACTGCAGGAATTCAATCGCTATCATGGCCTGCCCAAAAAAGACGCCGTCTTTTTTAATCAGAGTGATTTGCTCTGTGATATGGCAAAGACGGAGGATTTTGTTGTGATGGGACGATGTGCGGATGCCATTCTGACCAATAACCGGATTCCACATGTCAGCATTTTTATTACGGCGCCGTTGGAACAGAGAATCCATCGGGTAATGGAAGTACGTGGCCTGCAAAGTGAACGGAAGGCCAGGCATTTACTGCAGAAGCTGGATAAAAATCATGTAAAATACTATAAATTTTATACGGGACGCAATTGGGGGAAAGCAAGGAATTATGATCTTTGTATCAACAGTGCGAGCTATGGAATTCAGGGTTCCGTGGATCTGATTCTGCGAATGATTGATCGGAAGGAAGAGGCAGAATAACGGGAGGAGAGACTTCGGAAAAATGATATAGAAAAACAGAAGGCAGGAAAAGTACGGAAGCCAGCCAACGGATCAAAGTCGGCATAGCATAAGTCGGAAGCAGAGAAAGAGACAGAACGGGAGAAGGCGGATATGAGAAAAGAGCAGCGGTATCAATGGCCGGAAATGACAATGGGAGTGTGCTATTATCCGGAACACTGGGATCCGGCATTGTGGCCGGAAGATCTGGAGCGGATGCGCGAAGTTGGCATCAGTGTGATCCGGATTGCAGAATTTGCATGGAGCAAGGTGGAACCGGCGGAAGGTGTTTTTGACTTTACATTTTTTGATACATTTTTAGATCTATGTGTGGAAAAGGGGATGAAAGTGATCTTTGGGACGCCCACCGCGACGCCTCCGGCATGGCTGACGGAAAAGTATCCGGAAGTGCTCAACGGCAGCAGAGACGGTGTGTTGTACCGCCATGGCGGCAGGAGACACTACACGTATAATTCCCCGGTTTATCAGAAACTTTGTGCCCGGATTGTGGAAAAGGAGGCGGGGCACTATGGCTCGCATCCGGCAATTGTAGGCTGGCAGATTGACAATGAGCTGAATTGTGAAACCTGTGATTTCTATTCGGAGGCGGATCACGCAGCGTTCCGGGAATTTTTAAAAAGAAAGTACGGCGCCCTGGATGCGCTGAATGCCGCATGGGGAACGGTTTTCTGGAACCAGACATACACGGACTGGGAGCAGATTCATGTGCTGCGCCCCGTATTAAACGAAGGAAATAATCCGCATCAGCATCTGGACTACTGCCGTTTTGTCGCGGACAGTACGCAGAAATTTTGCCGGATGCAGGCGGATCTGATCCGAAAATACAAAAAGCCGCAGGATTTTATTACGACCAACGGGATGTTCTCACATATCGACAATCATCGTATGATGGACGAGAGTCTGGATGTTTACACATACGATTCGTATCCCAATATGGCGTTTCAACTGGAGGAAGAGGAAAGGGAAGATCTGAGGGACCGGAGGTGGACGAAAAAGCTGTCGGAGGTGCGTTCGGTCTGTCCTCATTTTGGAATAATGGAGCAGCAGTCCGGGGCAAGCGGCTGGACCACCCGAATGGAAAGTCCCGCGCCGCGGCCGGGACAACTTACGCTCTGGGCGATGCAGAGTGTGGCACAGGGAGCGGATTTTATTTCCTTTTTCCGCTGGCGGACCTGTACGGTGGGGACAGAGATGTACTGGCACGGAATTCTGGATTATGATAACCGGGATAATCGGAAGCTGGAGGAAGTCCGGGATTTTTACCGGAAGCTGAAGGCTCTGGAT
This sequence comes from Lachnospiraceae bacterium, assembly GCA_910574195.1. Classification (GTDB taxonomy): domain Bacteria; phylum Bacillota; class Clostridia; order Lachnospirales; family Lachnospiraceae; genus Schaedlerella. Next base: position 13,804 of record CAJTBF010000031.1, read on the forward strand.
CCGGTCTGCGGCGCGGAAAATGTAGCTGCGTTCGCCTTGCTGAAGGATTACGACAATGTGTGGGATGCGGAGGTGGACCGGTGGCATCAGAGGGTGGAGAAAGTCAGCGAAAATGCAATTTTTGAAGTATCGGAACGGATGCACACCCCCTATGACGTCGTATATCTCCGGGAAGAAACCCAGGTGGAAGAGTTGGCGGCTTATCCGGTGCTTTTCTATCCGCATCCGGTCTTAATGAGTGAAGCGCGGGCAGCGGTTCTGCGTGCTTATGTGGAGCAGGGCGGAACGCTGGTGATTGGATGCCGCGCCGGTTATAAAGATCTGAACGGCAGATGTGTTATGTTGCCGCAGCCGGGACTGTTACAGGAACTGACGGGAACGGACGTCCGAGATTTTACCTTTGTCAGCTCGGCGGAGGATTCTGTTATAGCGTATTTGGGCAATGTACCGATGGCAGTGCCGCTGTTCCATGATGTTTTGACGGCACTGGAAGGTACGGAAGTACTGGCACGCTTTAGTGGCGGTTATTATAAAGGAATGCCGGTTCTGACCAGAAGGCAGAGGAAAAAGGGATGTGTATTACATCTGGGCAGTACATTTTGCCAGGACAATGTGATGCGGTTATTTGAATATCTGCACATAAAAGAACCGTTTTCCACATGGATTGAAGCGCCGGAGACGGTGGAAGTGGTGATGCGCAGAAAAGGAGAAAAACGGTTTTTATTTGTGCTGAATTTCCAGCAGGAAGAAGCGGTGTTTATCTTATGCCGGCCGGCTACTTTGCTGTATACAGGAGAAGTGCAGGAAGGAGAGATTACGTTGCCGCCGTTTGGGACGGCGGTGTATGCATGCAAAAGTTCCGTAGAGGGGATGTCATAGCGGTATTTCGTTAAATCGTATTCTAAGGATATTATGACGGCATATGGTTAGGATAGTATTCTAAGGCGGCATGCTGCTATGGGACATTGCAGGAGGTGACAGAGATTGAAGAAGAATCAGGATCTGATTTATGGAAAGCCGGGGCGTTCCATGTTCTTTTTTGCACTGCCCATGATTATCGGGAATCTGTTCCAGCAGTTTTATAATATGGCGGATTCGATTATTGTAGGAAGATTTGTGGGGGAAGACGCGCTGGCAGCCGTGGGAGCTTCTTATTCTTTTACGACAGTATTTATTATGGTGGCGATTGGCGGTGGAATGGGAGTATCCGTTCTGGTCAGTCAATATTTTGGCGCCGAAAAATACCGGGAGATGAAGACGGCGGTTTATACATTTCTGATCGCATTTACTTTATTTAGTCTGCTGCTCGCCGTCTTTGGATTTTTTCTGAATCCTCTGATTTTGCATGCCTTAAAGACACCGAAAAATATTTTTTCAGACGCGGTGCTGTATCTGCAGATTTATTTTTCGGGACTGCCCTTTATGTTCATGTATAATGTGCTGTCCGCCAATTTTAATGCGCTGGGGAAATCAAAGATTCCGCTGTTTCTTCTGATTTTTTCTTCCATACTGAATATTGTACTGGATCTTCTGGCTGTGTGTGGGCTCAAGTTAGGAGTCGCCGGGGCGGCCGGGGCTACTGTGCTTGCGCAGGGGGTGTCGTCCCTGTTATCTTTTGGGATTTTGATGTATCTTTTGCGGGGATATTCCGTGCAGGAAAATAAGGCGGAAGAGAGCCGGCAGGATGAAAATAACAGTGAAATGTATCTTGACGAAACGGAAAGAGATCAAAAGAAATTTTGGAAGGACGAAAACGAACGCAGAGTCAGAGTATTTGACCGCACGATGTTTTTTTCCGGGATCCGCCTTGCCATTCCTTCTATTGTACAACAGTCGATTGTCAGTATCGGCATGCTCCTGACGCAGTCGGCAGTGAATCGGTTTGGCTCTTCCGCAGTGGCCGGATATTCGGCCGGAATGCGTCTGGAATCCATCTGCATTGTGCCGATGATTGCCACAGGAAATGCTATGTCTACATTTACGGCGCAGAATCTGGGGGCAGGGAAGCCGGAGCGGATCCAGGAGGGATATCGGGCGGCATTTCGGATTATTCTGGGATTTATGATGGTGTTGATTTTGACTTCTCAGTTCTTTTATAGGCCGATTGTTTCTCTGTTTGTCAAAGAGGCAGAGTCGCCGGCCGCCTTTTCCACAGGGGCTGCTTATTTCCGTTTTATCGGCTGGTTCTTTGAATTTTTGGGATTCAAGGCGGTGACGGATGGTGTACTGCGCGGTTCCGGAGATGTGAAGGTTTATATGGCGGCCAACCTTCTCAATCTGGGGATACGGGTTACGGTAGCACAGTTGCTCTCTCCGGTCTTTGGTATTCAATTTGTCTGGTATGCGGTTCCTCTGGGATGGTCAGTGAATTTTCTGATTTCGTGGCTGTGGTATCGGACCGGTAACTGGAAGCGGAAGAACTTGATTGGATAACATGGAGGCAGAAGAATCTGATTGGATGGCATGGAAGCAGAGAAGTCTGGTCGGATAGCATGGAAGCAGAGAAGTCTGATCGGATAGCATGGAGGCAGAAGAATCTGATCGGACAGCATGGAAGCAGAGGAATCTGATCGGACAGTATGGAAGCAGAGGAGTCTGATCGGATAGCATGGAGGCAGAAGAATCTGGTTGGATAGCATGGCGGCGGTGGGTGTATGAACGGAAGAGAGTGATTTTCTGTCAGGGAAAAGTAATATATGGTTATGGCAGAACGGCTTTCGGACAGGAGTTCTGTAAACAAGGAGAGAGGAAATGTATCGGATTTTAATTGTAGAAGACGACCGGGGAATTGCACAGGCTGTAAAGGAACAGGCGGAGATGTGGGATCTGCAGGCAAAATGTGTGCAGGATTTCCGGAATGTAATGGCAGAATTTGCAGCATATGCTCCGCATCTTGTGCTATTGGATATCGGTCTTCCCTTTTTCAACGGGTACCACTGGTGCAGCGAGATTCGCAGAGTTTCTAAAGTACCGGTGATTTTCATTTCTTCGGCGTCTGATAATATGAATATCGTAATGGCTATGAATATGGGGGCGGATGATTTTATTGCCAAGCCCTTTGACGGAAATGTGTTGATTGCCAAAATTCAGGCATTGCTTCGAAGAACTTATGATTTTGCGGGATCTGTCCCGGTATTGGAACACAGAGGCGCTCTGCTGAACACTGGGGAAGGGACGCTGGTGTATGGAGAGGAACGGATAGAACTGACGAAAAACGAATTTCGGATTTTGCTTGTTCTGATGGAGAATAAAGGAAAAGTAGTCAGTCGGGAACGATTGATGGAACGTCTTTGGGAGAGTGACAGCTTTGTGGATGACAATACCCTGACAGTGAATGTGAACCGGCTGCGTAAAAAACTGGATCAGGCGGGGCTGGACGGATTTATTACTACAAAATTCGGTGTGGGCTATCTGATTGCGTAAGAGGACGAGCTTGTCTGTTTTTGTTGGCATATCGGTGGAAATGAACTGATTTTGTGCCAATGGAAAGGGAGTGTTTTGCGTGGAAACGACATGCGGCAGAATATGATTTTGAGAAGGAGGAGTGAGATGGAACAGAATTTTTTGAAATGTTATCTGGCGGAGAGGAGGAAGGTCTGTATTGTATTTGGCTTATTTTGCCTGGTCTTTCTCTGTGTCTTTCTTTTGTATCATATCCCCGCGGGCGCAGTCGTGTATCCTTCCCTTCTCTGTGCGCTGCTGGGGTTTCTTTTTTTATACTTTGATTTTTATAAAGTAAGAAAGCGGCACAAAAGGCTGCAGGAACTGGAAGAACTTTCCGCTGAACTGATTCGGGATTTTCCGGAAGCGGGTACCGTAGAGGGAGCGGACTATCAAAGACTTGTTCGAAAACTCTGTAAGGAGCAGAAGGAACTTCAGACAGAAATGTCGGTTCGTTACCTGGATATGATAGATTATTATACGATGTGGGTACATCAGATCAAAACTCCCATTGCTTCCATGCATCTGCATTTGCAGAAAGAGGATTCGGAATTTGCACGTGCGGTGGCGGAGGATTTGTTCCGGGTAGAACAGTATGTGGAAATGGTACTGTGTTATCTCCGGCTGGGATCCGATTCTACGGATTATATGATTCGGGAATATGATCTGGACGGAATCATAAAGCAGGCGGTGAAGAAGTTTGCCAGACAATTTATTCGCAGAAAACTTACGCTGGTGTATCAGCCGCTGCATATCCAGGTATTGACGGATGAAAAATGGCTGCAGTTTGTAATTGAGCAGGTTCTATCCAATGCGTTGAAATATACAGAGACCGGAACAATTACGATTGAAGTGGAACGGAAGACAGAGAAACCATCGGCTTTTGGAAAAGAGTCGGAGTCGGAGCAGGCGATTGTCTTATGCATTCGTGATACAGGAATCGGCATTGCGCCGGAAGATTTACCACGGATTTTTGAGAAAGGCTATACCGGGTATAACGGACGCGGTGATAAGAAAGCCAGTGGAATCGGATTGTATCTGTGCCGTCGTATTTGTGGGAGTCTGGGTCATGCGATCACAGCGAATTCTTCGGTGGAGAGCGGCACTGTGATTCGGATTCGGCTTGACAGAAAAAGGTTGGAAGTAGAGTAGATCAGACACTTCTTGTTCTAAACGGTTACTTTTTCGAAATCAGAAGCGGGATGCTTGCACAGCGGACAGATGAAATCCGTGGGAAGTTCTTCCCCTTCGTAGAGATAACCGCATACGGTACAGCGCCATGCAGTTTTTCCGGAAACCGTCTGTGTTGGTTTTGGCTTGATTGCGGACTGATAATAGGCGTAGGTTGCGGAAGGGATATCAGAGAGCACCTTCATATCTTCCGTAGTGGCAATGAACAGCATGTGAGTACCCAGGTCGATGGATTGTTTCACGGTAGCGCTGATATAGGCGTTGGTTCCGGCGGTAAGATAGTAAAGACCGTTATCGCTGCGTTTGCAGTTGGAATAATCGGCAAATTTGTTGGTATCCCGTCCGGATTGGAAACCGAAATGTCGGAAAATATCAAAATTAGCTGCTTCACTGAGAATGGAAAGGTTAAATTTTTGACTTTCTTTTATAAGTTCCTGTGTATAATTTGCTTTGTTTACCGCAATGCTGATGCGGTCCGGTTCGCTGGCCACCTGAGTGGCAGTATTGATAATACAGCCGTTATCCTCTCCGTCCAGCGCAGAGGTAAGAACGAACAGTCCATAACTCAGTTTGAACATAGCCTCTTTCTCCATAATTACACCTCCTAGTTTTGTTGTTCATGTGTATCTTTTGTGGAATATATTTATTTTATATATCTATTCTTAATATTATAGTCTGTCCTCGTCTTTTCTACTCAAAATTTCCTGAGTTGGTTTGAATCAGCACCTCCGCGGTTGAACGCCGCGTGCTTTTGCTCATGTGAGATAAAGAAGTAAAAGAAGTGTAAAAAATTTTGCCGTTCCCTGTCCGGCTGACTGCCGGACGGGTCGGGCTTTAGTCGGGCAATTCTACCTTGCCGACAAAAGAGTAATAGATTTCGATTTCCTGATGTGGTATAAAAAAAGTTGCCAGCCCATTCTCAAGGATTTGAGATATAATCAAGAGAATAAGGAGTGAACAAAAATGGCAGAAAACAGACAATACGACCATGAATACAAAGTACAGGCAGTGAAACTGGC
>CAJTBF010000032.1 GCA_910574195.1 Lachnospiraceae bacterium
CTTTGTATTCATGGTCGTATTGTCTGTTTTCTGCCATTTTTGTTCACTCCTTATTCTCTTGATTATATCTCAAATCCTTGAGAATGGGCTGTCAACTTTTTTTATACCACATCAGATTGATGCGTTGAGGACGCTGACAACGGAGAGCCTTGCGGTATTTATTCCTTTCCGTGTGCAGGAAATCTACCATAAGGACGGCGTGTATTACGGGCAGAATGTCATCAGTAAAAATATGATTATCGCCAACCGCCGCCACCTCTTGAACGGAAATTCCTTTATCCTCGGCGTGTCTGGTGCGGGCAAGTCGTTCACGGCAAAGGAGGAAATGACGAACATTATTCTGACCGACCCTAATGTAGATGTAATCGTTATAGACCCCGAACGAGAATATTCCCCACTTGTAAAGGCGATGCAGGGCGAGGTCGTCCACATCTCGGCGACGAGCGACAACCACATCAACGCAATGGACATGAACTCTGATTACGGCGACGGGGCGAACCCCGTCATCTTGAAATCAGAGTTTATTTTATCCCTCTGCGAGCAGCTTATCGGCGGTGCAAGTCTGGGTGCAAAGCAGAAGTCCATCATCGACCGCTGCACGGCGGGCGTCTACCGCTACTACCAGCAGGGCAACTATATGGGTACGCCGCCGACCTTGCAGGACTTCCGTGAGGAGCTGTTAAAGCAGGACGAGCCAGAAGCGCAGGAAATCGCCCTTGCGATAGAGCTTTTCACGGACGGCTCTCTCAACACCTTTGCCAAGCATACCAATGTGGACACCCACAGCCGCCTTATCTGTTACGATATTTTGGATTTGGGCAAGCAGTTACAGCCTATCGGTATGCTTGTGGTGCTTGACAGCATTTTAAACCGCATCACCCAGAACAGGGCGAAAGGCAGGAACACATTTATTTTCATTGACGAGATTTATCTGCTGTTCCAACATGAGTACAGTGCGAATTTCCTCTTTACCCTCTGGAAGCGTGTGCGTAAGTATGGGGCGTACTGCACGGGCATCACGCAGAACGTGGATGACCTCTTGCAGAGCCATACGGCGAGGACGATGCTTGCTAACAGCGAGTTCATCATCATGCTGAACCAAGCGTCCACAGACCGTATCGAGCTTGCGAAGCTCCTTAACATCTCCGATTTGCAGATGAGCTATATCACGAATGTCGGTGCGGGGCAGGGATTATTGAAAGTCGGCAGCTCCCTTGTGCCGTTTGTCAACAAGTTTCCACGAAATACGGAGCTGTATAAACTGATGACGACGAAATTTGGGGAGTGCTAAAAGGATGGCATTTTTGGAAAAAAATTGTGTTTATCCTGCCGACTGTCTGGAAGTGCTGCGGGAACTTCCAGACAGAAGCGTGGATTTAGTGATTGCCGACCCACCGTATTACCGTATGAAAGGGGACTTTGACTTTGTGTTCCAGACAGTTGCGGAATATCTGGAATGGTGTCTGGCGTGGGCGGGGGAATGCCACAGGATTTTGAAGCCTACGGGTGCGTTTTACTGTTGGGGGAGCTGCCAGATGATAGACAAGCTCTCTGCCCACGTTTTAGACAAGTTCGGATGGATAAAGCGGAATCTGATTGTCTGGAATTACAGGACGGGGCGACCTGCGAAAGCGACCTATCGGAATGAAGCGGAGTTCTTGTGGTTTTACAGTAACCCCCTGCATGAAATCAATATTGACGCCGTCCGCATCCCGTATGATGAGGGCGGCGAAAAAGACAAGCGGAAAAACCCAAAGGGGAAATCCTGCGGGAACGTGTGGGAGTTTCCGAGGATTATGCCCAACTATAAAGAAGCAACGGGGCATCCCACGCAGAAACCAGAGAAGCTGGCGGAACGGATGCTGCTTGCAAGCAGCAGGGCGGGCGATTTAGTGGTAATCCCCTTTGCAGGCTCTGGGAGCGAGGTAGTCCAGTGCATCAAAAATGGGCGTGATTTTATTGCTTCTGAAATCAATGAATCCTATGTGGGGAATATCATTCTGCCACGGCTGCAAAGAGAAACGGATTGCAGCGTATCGCCACAGGAGAAAGGAGGATTTTTATGTCGGAGATAAGGTTTCGCAACACAGCCCACCGTGATTTTTTTCTGGAAAGCATGATGAAATGCAGGGTAAACGACTGCTACCACAGGGCATTTTTCTATGTGATGGGGATTGCGGGGGAAACAAGGCAGAACATCACCGCCATGTTCGATTTTAAGACGGACTGCATCAAGCCAGAGGGGATGCACGCAGGATGGCAGACGAGCGGCACGGTCAAGGTCTGCCATCTTGCCTTTAACCTCTGGAACGGTTACGCCGAGGAGGGGCGTGAGAAACTGTTTACGCCAGAGGAATTGTTCTGCTGCGAGTTCGCCCCGTATTTCATGGAGGGCATCAAGGCACGGTATCCCGAATATTGCAGGGACTTACCCACGCCCAAGAAGCAGACGGAGCATATACGGTAACTGAAAACAAGAAAAAAGGAAACACCCTGCGGGCATCCCTATATGCCCAGAAAGCAGGGCAGGATTAAGGAAAGGAAAAGCCTATGAATTTAAAAAACTATAAACCTATTATCTGCATCGCCGCCGCTGTTACCTTTTTAGGAGCAGCGGTTTTTTGCGGCTTTAAGATTTACAGCCATTACCAGCAGATAGACGAGCAGACGGAAGCCTTTGCGGAGATTGCCGAGGTCGTGGAGAACGCCGAGCCAGAGGAAGAACCGCCCAGAGATAAGGATGCGCCCGTCAGCGAGGGCGAAGATATTCTTGCGAAATACAAAAAGCTCTATTTGCAGAATGAGGATATGGTCGGTTGGATTGCCATTGACGGAACAAGCATCAACTACCCCGTCATGCAGAGCAAAAATAACCCGAATTTTTATCTGAAGCACAGCTTTGAAAAAGAGTATAGCGACTTAGGAGTACCGTATATCCAAGAGGACTGCGACATCTCTACAAGCGACAATCTGGTTATCTACGGACACCACATCAAAGGCGGCAGGATGTTCGGGGCATTGGAAGATTACAAATCCAAGAGCTTTTATGAGAAGCATAAGAGCATCCAGTTTGACACGCTTACGGAGCAAGGGAATTATGAAATCATCGCCGTATTTAAGACCGTGGCATACAGTTCGGAGGGCTACCGCTATTATGATTTTGTCAATGCGGAGAATGAAAAAGAATTTGATGCTTATGTCGGGAAGTGCAAGGAGCTTGCTTTGTATGATACGGGAGTGACAGCCCAATACGGCGACAGGCTCATTACCCTCTCCACCTGCGAATACTCGGCACAGAACGGCAGGCTTGTCATCGTGGCAAAAAAGGTAAATTGACATGACCGCAAATCTTCTGGGAAAGGAGGTCGGATTTTATGGATGATATAAAGACCAGAGATGCGGTCAAAGGGACGATTAAGACGCTTGATAAGGCGGCTGTTGCAGGGGAACGAATGAAATCCGCTTACGCAAAGACGAAGGACAAGGCGGAGCAGGGATATTATGCAGAGGAAAATTTCCCCACGGAATATGCCGCCGACAAGGTTTCCCATGCTTCGGGGCGTATTAAGGACGAGGGCATCCACCAATTTAATAAGCAGGGGCAGAAAAACGCCCAGATTACAAGGGAGAATATCGGTAAGGCAAAGGATAAAATCGCCGATTTTAAGGCAAAGCGGGCGAAGAAAGCCGCAGAGCAGAAAACAATGCGGAACAAGGCGGGACAGAACGCCATGCGTACAATGGGACAGGACGGCTTGCAGGAAATACAAGGGACTGCAAGCCGTCCCGCTGTTTCCGCTGCTCCTGTCAAGACCGAAACGCCCCAGACGGCGGCAAACTCGCTGATAAAGACCAGACAGCAGGGAAAGCGGACGATAAAGACAACCGCCAGAAATGCGGAAAAAACCGTCAAGACCACAGCCAAAGGCACGGTCAAGGCGACGGAAAAAGGCGTGAAAACCGCAAAGGCGACATCCAAGACAGCGATTAAGACCACCGAGCAGACCGCAAAGGCGGCACAGAAAACGGCGAAAGCATCTGCCAAAGCCGCCCAGAAAGCGGCGCAGACGGCAAAAGTCACTGCAAAAGCGACAGCCGAAGCGACGAAAGCCACGGTCAAGGCGACCATTGCGGCGGTTAGGGCGATTATCGCAGGGACTAAGGCGTTAATTTCTGCCCTTATCGCAGGCGGCTGGATTGCCATTGTGATAATTCTTATCGTCGTCCTGCTTGGAGGCGCCGTTTCCCTGTTCGGGGGCGGCAGCGACAGCACTTCCTATACCCCTGTCAGTGCGGAGGTCGAAGCCTACACGCCGCTGATACAGAAGTATGCGAAGCAGTACGGAATCCCCGAATATGTGGAGCTGATAAAGGCGGTGATGATGCAGGAATCTGGCGGCAAAGGCAGCGACCCGATGCAGGCGGCGGAGGGGAGTTTCAACAAGAAATACCCCCATGAGCCGAATGGTATTAAAGACCCCGAATATTCCATCGAGTGCGGCGTGCAGGAACTGAAAGCTGCACTTGTTTCAGCCGAGGTGGAGAACCCGGTTGACATGGAACGCATCAAGCTCGCCTTGCAGGGTTATAACTTCGGCAACGGGTATATCTCATGGGCAAAGACCAACTGCGGTGGCTATTCCTATGCAAATGCGGTGGAATTTTCCGCTATGCAGGCACAGCGGCTCGGTTGGGAGAAGTACGGCGACACGCAGTACCCCGCCCATGTGTTACGCTACTACCCATACGGGCGGGCGTTTACAAGCGGTGGCAATCAAGCCATCGTAGAAGTGGCTCTGACGCAGCTTGGCAACGAGGGTGGACAGCCTTATTGGAGCTGGTACGGCTTTGGCGGGCGTGTAGAATGGTGCGCCTGCTTCACATCGTGGTGCGCCGACCAGTGCGGCTATCTGGAAAGCGGCATTATCCCGAAATTCTCCCTCTGCTCGGATGGTGTAAACTGGTTTAAGGGCAAAGGACAATGGCAGGACAAGAACTATGAGCCGCAGGCAGGCGACCTTATTTTCTTTGATTGGGGGAGCGACGGCTCAATCGACCATGTGGGAATCGTAGAAAAATGCGAGAATGGGACGGTCTACACCGTGGAGGGCAACTCTGGGGATGCCTGCAAACAGCAGAGCTATCCAGTCGGGAGCGGCTCTATCTACGGTTACGGATGCCCTGCCTATTGATGGCAGAATGGGTAAAAGAAAAACCAGGGGTCAATCCTCTGGCTGCTCTTTTGCCTTACATAGCCCGTTTACAGTTGCTTCTACAATCGACAGTTCTTTGTCGTCCAGTTGGTCGAGCATAGCATCCAAACGTCTGCGGACAGAGCTTTTTTGGTTTTTTCCCCAGTATGTATATGTTCGTCAACCGATACATCGAACATTGTAATAAGTTGGAGAAACAGCTCTATGCTTGGATATTGCCCCTCATTTTCGACAGCTTGAAGATGTCTTGGATTATAGTCGATGATATTTGCAAGCTGTTCTCTGGTTACACCTTGAGCTTTACGGGCTTTTTTGATTGCCAGCCCTAGCGGTCTGAAATCAAAGTCAAAATCGTTGTTTCTTTTGTCCATAAGTTCACCACCTGTTCTTTGAATTGTTTACCTTTACATTTTACAGAGATGTAATCTCCTATTAAACGATGTGAAATCTCCTATAATGAGAGATGTAATCTCCTATTACGAGAGATAAAAAAGCTATTTTTTGAAAATGGAGGAATTAACAAGGAGCGTGTGATTTGTGAATATTTTGTAAATCCGTAAGTAACGACTTGACAAAGAGAGAAAAAATCCGTATAATGAACAAAGGTTCAATAATGGAGCGTGAGAAATGGCTCAAGTTCTGAAAGATGAAATAAGGGAAAACATATTAAAGGCTGCTTTACAGGAGTTTTTTGATAAGGGATATAAATCGGCTGCTATGCGGAATATTGCTCAGCAAGCTAAAATCCCCACAGGACTTATTTATTCCTACTACGAAAATAAAGAAACTCTTTTTGATGCAGTTCTACGACCTGTCCTATATGATTGGGAACGGGTACTAACCGCAGGAGAAGAAGATAAAAGCGGACATACAAATAACGAAATTTATGGACTTAGCAAGGCAGAAGCCGAATGTATATTAAATCTTTTTGACCATCGGAAGGAGTTTATCATTTTGATTGATAAGAGCGATGGCACAAAATATGAGAATGAAAAGGAACGCTTTATTAAGGACATAGAAGAACATTTGAATAAGCATCGGAACGATGACATTGATGATGAAATATTCTCACATATTATTGCAAATAATTTTGTGGATGGATTGATGCAGATTATGTATCATTATAAAAGAAAGGAATGGGCGGTTATGATATTACATAAACTATCAAAAATGTATTTGTCGGGAATTGGTCTTTAGACCAGTTCCTTTTTTTATCGAACAATATTGAATTTTTGTTCAATTTTGAAAGGAGAGATATTATATGATGTCACTATTTATGCGAATGTTTATCAAGAATAATGAGGATGTTTCAAATCCAAGTGTAAAGAAAGCCTATGCTACCTTATCAAGTGTTGTAGGTATCCTGCTGAATCTGTTTTTGTGTACGGCGAAAATAGTGATTGGCTTATTAAGCCGTTCTGTTGCCATTTCAGCAGACGGATTTAACAATTTGTCAGATGCGGGGACAAATCTGGTATCACTTTTGGGCTTTAAGATTGCAAGATACGGCGGAGGAAGTACACATCCCTTTGGGCATGGAAGAATTGAGTGGATAATGGGTATTTTTGTATCTATCGCCGTTCTGCTTATGGGGATAAAACTGGCAGGAACTTCGGTGGATGCAATAGCAAATCCACAAGAGCCGATGTTTAATACTGCCGTAGTGATTGTGTTGGTACTTTCTGTTCTGGTTAAGATTTATATGTATTACTACAATCGACAATTTGCGAAAATTACAGACTCGGAAACACTCAAAGCCACTGCCGCAGATTGCATAAGTGACTCGATTGCCACTATTGCGGTTCTGGCGTCTGCTATCGTTTCTCATTTAACAGTTTTTGAGATTGATGGTTATTGTGGCGTACTGGTGTCGGTATTCATTATGTTTGCAGGCGTGAAAAGTTTGTGGGAAGTATTGGGGCGTATCATGGGAAAAGCCGCAGATGCGGACACAAAGGATATTATCTTGAAAATGGTTAAGTCACATTCAGAAATCATTGCAGTCCATAATTTGATGCTGCATGATTACGGATTTGGATATTTTGTAGTTTCTATGCGTGTGGAAGGATGCAGGAAAGACAGCGAACAGCTTTATATAGGGATAAATCAAATATCCTATGAATTGTTTCAAAAGTTCCATTGTGACTGCTTCATACAGATTGATTACCTTTTGGAGGATAAGGAATTAACAAACAATATTACAGAACAAATTTATTCTGTAATGAAAAAGTACAGTGATGCAATAAGAATTGATAATTTTAGACTTATCGAAAACGGCTCTTACATCAATGTAGCTTTCGATATGGTCTATCCTGCCGAACTGCAAAAAAGAGAAGAAGAAATATATAAAGATATTAGAGATAGATTGGAGCTTAAAAATCCAAAGTACCGCATCATTATTAAAGGTATTATACGGCGTGAGCGTTTCAGCCTGCACCGATAATAATGCATATACGTTCTGCGAATATGCGATACTTCTTGATTTGTGGAAACAAATCAAGGAGATACACAAAATATTAAACTTAAGGAGGACATTCAAATGGCAGAAAAATCAAATCGTATCTATTTATTAGAAGAAGCAGGGGTTGCTTCTGCGCTACTTAAATTGGGAATACCAACGATGGTTGGAATGTTGATTTCCGCACTATACAACGCTATTGATGCTTATTTTGTTGGCGGTCTGGGAATGAGCCAGATGGGAGCTGTATCCGTTGTATTTCCAATCGTGCAAATCATTATAGGTCTGGGAATGATGTTTGGGGCGGGAGCTTCCTCATACATATCAAGGCTGCTCGGAAAGGGAGATAACAGACAGGCAGACAAAACAGCCTCTACCGCTCTTTTTTCAGGGCTTTTTGTAGGAACAATTATCATTATAGGCATTATGGTTTTTCTTGACCCCGTGCTTACCTCGTTAGGCTCAACTGAAACAATTTTACCCTATGCAAGAGTCTATGCAAAAATCTATGTGACTGGCTCAGTCATCAATGTCTTTACTGTTATGATGAATAATCTGCTTACTGCTCAAGGAGCTACAAAGTTTACGATGATTGCCATGCTTACGGGAAGCATTGCCAATGTGATTTTAGACCCAATCATGATTTATGGCATGGATTTAGGTATTGAGGGCGCAGCTATCGCAACAGTTATCTCTTTGTGTATCAATATGGCTCTCTACATCTGGTACATCGTAAAAAAGAAAGGCGTTTTAAGATTTTCGGTTAAAAACATAGCACCGTCAAAGACCATTTATGCGGAAGTTTTGAAAATCGGTATCCCTGTACTTTTGTTTCAGCTTCTTGCAAGTGCAGCTATGGGAAGCATCAATACAGCGTCAAAACCTTATGGGGATTATGCAGTAGCGGCTATGGGGGCTGTTACCCGTATCATGACGGTTGTAACTTATGTTGTTTTCGGATTTCTGAAAGGTTTTCAGCCGTTTGCAGGATACAATTATGGCGCAAAGAAATATGACAGATTAAAAAAATCTATAAAGCTCTGCATGATTTGGTCAACGGTGTTTTGTGTGATTGCCGCCATTGTACTCGTTGTATTTGCAAATCCGATTGTTGCCCTATTTGGTACAGATGCAGAAATGGTTGGTTTAGCAGAAAAGGCACTCAGATTAAATGCGGTATTATTCATTACATTTGGCTTTCAAATGGTTTATGCGTCCCTTTATCTTGCTATTGGTAAAAGTTTGGTGGGAAGTGTACTCAGCTTAAGCAGACAGGGTATTTTCTTTTTCCCTCTGGTTTTTGTATTACCTCGCCTGCTCGATTTAACTGGCGTGATATGGGTGCAGCCTATGGCAGACCTTTTGACCACAATTATTACCATAATTTTTGCGGTTAAGATAAGCCGTGTTTTATCGACGGAGGTTACAAAGGAGGTAGATTGATATGGAATTAGGGCAATCAAAAGAAGATTATTTGAAAGCAATTTTTATCTTACAGTTAAAGTTAAGAACTGTCTACTCAGTAAATGTTGCTGAATACTTGGGCTTTTCCAAAGCAAGTGTTTCTGTTGCGATAAAACAGTTACGAAATAAAGATTACATAAGGGTGGATGATGAATGTGGACTGCATCTCAGCCCAAAGGGAGAACTATTAGCGTCGCAGGTCTATGAAAGATATAACTTTTTTACCAATTTATTTTCTCGGATGGGTGTACCCATTGAAATTGCTAAAAAAGATGCCTGCTCAATCGAACATGTAATAAGTACCGTTAGTTATGAGAAACTCAAATGTAATTTTTTATCAAGACATCAAATTTAACAGACTAAAAATCCATTAACGGAATAAATTACTTTTTTGATAAAAGTAGCTTCTAATTGAGCCATATAAACTCTCTTACATAACAAAAAATTTCCTAAATGTAAGGGAAAATGAAAATTTCATAAAAAATAGGATTTGACAAACGGCTGATTTTCATGCTATAATTATTTGCACTAATTTAAAGGAGAACAGTTTCATGAGCTTTTACATTACAAACGAACTTCCGCCTAAAAAGAAAATCAGCTCTGTACAATCAAATCCGATGAAACATTGTACAGAGTATAGCGTAATATAACACGTTAGGATTTCATCGGGAAATATAGCAGTACATGAGAGGGATTTTATATCTTTTTTCATATATTGTTTCTTTTCCCGTACAAATTTGTGTGCAGCAGGCTATGGACAGTGTTTTGTCCGTAGCCTTTTGTTGTATATGGACTGTTTCCTAAAAGCGGTTTGTGATGGAACGGATATAGCAGAAGGCATGATACCAAGAGTATCTGGCTTCTGCTATTTTTTTGCCCATTTTGGAAAATCAGACAGGAAAAAGAGAGGACAATGATTATGAGTTTATTAGAAGTTACGGGATTAACACATTCTTTTGGAGAAAATTATCTGTTTAAAAACGCAGATTTTACATTGAACAAAGGGGAGCATATCGGAATTGTCGGTCAGAACGGGGCGGGAAAAAGCACATTCATAAAGATTTGCACAGAGCAGCTTATCCCCGACTCTGGCAGGATAGTATGGCAGCCGAACACAAAAATAGGGTATCTCGACCAATACGCCCAAATTGAAAAAAGCGTGGCAATGAGGGAGTTCCTACAATCCGCATTTTCTGGGCTGTATGAGATAGAAAACAGGATGAATGAGTTGTACTGCCAGTCTGCGGATGGGGATATGGCGAAGCTAAGCACGGCGGCAAGGTATCAGGAAGAATTGGAGCGTAAGGAGTTTTATTTGATTGACACAAAGATAGAACAGGTGGCAACAGGTCTGGGCTTGACGGCAGTCGGGTTAGATAGACCGATTGAGCAGATGAGCGGCGGGCAGAGGGCAAAGGTCATACTGGCAAAATTACTGCTTGAGAAGCCAGATATTTTGCTTTTGGACGAGCCGACAAACTTCTTGGACAAGGAACATGTTACATGGCTTGCCGAATATCTTTCCAGCCTGCCAAACGCTTTTCTTGTAGTATCGCATGACTATGACTTTTTAGAGAAAATATCCACAAGGATATGCGACATTGACAACGAGAAGATTACAAAATATTTTGGCACTTATTCAGAGTTCACGAGAAAAAAGGCACTGCTCCGTGAGGATTATATCAGACAGTATGCCGCACAGCAGAAAACCATCAAAAAGACGGAAGAATTTATCCGCAGGAATATTGCAGGGAGAAAGTCAAAAATGGCTCGTGGCAGGCAGAAACAGCTTGACCGAATGGATAAGATGGAAGCTCTGGAACAGAAAGAAATCAAGCCACATTTTCGGTTTGAAGCTCTCCCGCTGACTACGACAGAGCATCTAAAAGTAAAACATCTGGATGTTGGCTACCACTATCCTGTTTTGTCGGACATCAGCTTTTCCATAAAAGGGGGAGAGAAAATTGTTATGACGGGATTTAACGGCATCGGCAAATCCACCCTGCTAAAAACGCTTATCAGTCAAATACCCTCATTAAGCGGGAGTTTCCGTTTTTCGGAGCAGGTAAAGATAGGGTATTTTGAGCAGGAGTTGGCATGGGCGGATATAGAAAAAACGCCTATTCAGATTGTTTCTGATGCTTACCCATCGCTTACGATAAAAGATGTGAGAAAGCGTCTTGCAGGCTGCGGCATCTCAAGCAAACACGCCATGCAAGAAATCGGGACTTTGAGCGGAGGGGAACAGGCAAAGGTTAAAATGTGCCTGCTCATAATGAAGCCGTGCAATTTCCTTATCATGGACGAGCCGACAAACCACCTTGATGCACTGGCGAAAGAATCGTTGAAAACAGCACTGGAAGAATTTGAGGGAACAGTGCTGTTGGTGTCGCATGAGGAAGCGTTTTACCGAGAATGGACGCAGAAAGTGATAGACATAGAAAAGAAAATATAGGTGAAAGGCACATCTTTAAATAGTGCCAGTGGTAAGGGGAAGCCCACCAAATAAAAAAAACAGTGTTTGGTGGGATGCTTTGCCATGCCAAAAATAAAAGTCCTTCCAAATCTGTTTTCAGTTTGGAGGGATTTTTATTGCCTGCAAATAGCAATTTCCTTTTACATATATCATATCGGGGATGGGTGGACAGCCTGTTAAAAAAATCCTTGTTAGCGCAAGGGGGCTTTGCACTCTAAAAGTAGAGGTCAAATCTCTACATATTAGATATAAAATCTCTATAAACCGTAAAGGTACGACAGCCTTTGCGGTTTTTCTTTTGTCGTTTTTTGTAATATCACGCCGTAAGGCTGTTTCTGGCGTGGGATGTCGTTCTCCGCCTGCCAATCTGGATTATTCAAAAAAATTCAGATTGGAGGTAACGGATGATGGCGTACAACAAAGCCAGAGAAGAAAGAAAATGGCGGATATGGAAAGAAGCCGAGGAAAAGCAGCTTAGGAGCTTAGGTGTCAGCGAGGGCGATATTGAAAAGCTCCGTGTCCATGATTGGGCGATATTCAATTCCGACAGACGGTACTATGAGAAATTACAGGATGTGGGTACATATCTTGAGGAAGTCGCAGAGGACACGGCACAGCCCGAAATAAAAACGGTTGAGGAATTTTTGGACAGCATTGAAAATGCAGTGCTGTACCAAGAGCTGCATCAGTTGGACAAGCTCACGCTCCAAGCGTTGCTGATGAAGACGCAGGGCTTTTCAGTCACTGAAATTTCAGTGAAATTAAGTTTAAACAAGGAAGTCATTTACAAGCGTTTGAACAGGTTTAAGAAAAAAATTAAAAAACTTTTGGGATAGTGTCCAAAATTGCACTTTCCCATCGGCTGCTGGGTGAGAGGGCAAAAACCTCTTGCCCAGTTTTCTTTATATCGGAAACGGGACGGCTCTTTGAAAACCGAATACCCATTCACCAAATACAGTCTCTTTGTGATTGCAATAAGCATAAGCGTGTGCAGCGGTACGCCATGACCCGCCGAAAGGTGGCAAGCGAAAAATACCGACTGAAAATATCGGGCAGCTCCCGATTCCGCCATGACACACAAAGAGGACAATGATACTCCCGTCCAGCCACAGTCCGAGCGGTAACCAGCCCGCCGCAGGCAATGGGGGCGGCTCTGTCAGACCGACAGTTGGGGTGCAATTCCCGTGGCGTCAGTTCGCTGCTGACCGTTTGGTGACTTCCCTTGCGTTATCGAGCATCAGCATTTTCGGGGTGTCGGGGACAAATAGAAAATGCCTTTTATCATAAAGCCAGATGTGGGGCGGTCAATGGAAACAGAGCTTGTTTTATGCTCTCCCGACCTTAAATACTCTCTTGCGTCTGGCTGCTACATAGGCAGGGTATTCCTGTCTAAATCCAGATGGAGGTTATAAAGAATATGGAAAGAAAAATTAAGCGTGGCGACATCTACTACGCAGAGCTTAATCCCGTTGTCGGCTCGGAGCAGGGCGGCACACGTCCCGTACTTATCATTTCCAATGATATAGGAAACAGGCACAGCCCGACAGTGATTATTGCTGCCATTACAAGCAGGGTGCAGACAAAAGCGAAATTGCCGACACATACCGCAGTAAAGGATTTTGAGGGGCTTGATAAGGATTCCATTGTACTTCTTGAGCAAATCCGAACAGTAGATAAGAGAAGGCTGAAACAGCATATGGGCATGATGCCCGTTGAAATTATGGCGAGGGTTGATAAGGCTCTTGCCATTAGTTTATCCATGAAACAACAGAAAGCGGGGTGTGGCGATGGAGCAGAATAGGGAGCAGGATTTTGTACATTACAGCATCCAATTCGCATGTTTGCAGAAGCTGAAAAAAAGAAGTTTAATTACGGTAGATGAATACGAAGCCATAAAGAAGCGGCTTATGAGTGATTACAATGTCGTTACGAACCTTGCGGCTTGACATTCATCAATAAATATTTTGGAGGTAAATCATATGAGCGATGTGCAGGTAATCAAAGCGAACCGTAGTGAAAACCGTATCCGTGGCAGAAAGGTCGAAGTATTAAGGGTAGCCGCCTATTGCCGTGTCAGCACGGATAGTGAAGACCAGCTCAACAGCTATAAGTCACAGGTCACATATTACACGGATTTGATTAAGAAGAAACATGAATGGACACTGGCGGACATATACGCTGACGAAGCCATAACAGGCACGCAGGTGGCGAAGCGTGAGGATTTCCAGAGAATGATTAACGACTGTATGAATGGGGATATTGATATGGTAATTACAAAATCCATTTCAAGATTTGCCAGAAACACACTGGACACTCTGAAATATGTCCGTATGCTGAAAGAGAAAGGCATTGCCGTTTTCTTTGAAGATGAAAATATCAATACCTTAACGATGGACGGCGAGCTGCTGTTAGTGGTACTAAGCTCCGTTGCACAGCAGGAAGTTGAGAATATTTCTTCTAATGTAAAAAAAGGATTGAAGATGAAAATGCAACGAGGGGAGCTTGTGGGCTTTCAAGGCTGTCTGGGGTATGACTACCATAAAGATACGAAAAGCATATCCGTAAATGAAAAGGAAGCTGAAATTGTAAGGTATATCTTCAATCGGTATATTGAGGGTGCGGGCTGTACGGTCATCGGAAACGAACTGGAAAACTTAGGGTACAAGACAAAGTATGGCAGTTCAAAATGGGTGCAGTCCACGGTAATCGGCATCATCAAAAATGAAAAATATAAGGGCGACCTGCTTTTGGGCAAGACATTCACGGTTGACCCGATTTCAAAAAGACGGTTGGAGAACTTTGGTGAAGAAGATAAATTTTATATCCGTGACCATCACGAAGCGATAGTCAGTGAGGAAATTTTTGAGGAAGCACAGAAGATACTGGCAAAACGTAATACAAACCGCAACACGCATCAAGAGGGACAGAAAAGAAATAAGTTCAGCAGGAAATATGCTTTTAGCTGCATGATAAAATGCGGATTTTGCGGCGGCACTTTAACACGGAGAAACTGGCACAGCAGTTCCGCATATACCAAGACAATCTGGCAGTGTGTTACCGCTACCAAGCACGGGAAAAGACATTGCCCGCATTGTAAGGGAATCCCCGAAGAAGTGATTGAAAACGCTTTTGTAAAGAGCTATCAGCTTTTATGCACAGACCAACAGGAGGTTGTCGATGAGTTCCTGCAAAAAGTTGAGGGTATTCTTAATGACGATACTTCTCTGAAGCGTCTGCCTAAGATTGGAAAGGAAATGGCTGACCTGCACAGGCGAAAGGAAAAGCTGCTTGATTTAAGGCTTGATAATAATATCGACAGGGACATTTACGAAAAGAAGAACCAAGAACTGTCCGACCAGTTGAAGAAGCTCCAAGAGGAACAGCAGCAGTTGATGGAGCTAAGCGAGAATCAGGAAAACACCAGAACACGGTTAAGGGAGTTCAGAAAAGTCTTAGGCTCTGGAGAGATACTGGAGAGCTTCGACAGGGTTGTTTTTGAGAGTGTGGTTGAAAAAATAATCATCGGAGGTTATAATGATGAGGGAGTGGAGGAGCCTTTGAAGATAATCTTTGTGTATAAAACTGGTATCCACTCTAATTTTAATGGGAAGGATTTTAAGCCAAAGCGTAAAAACGCTGCGGCTGTACATAATGACACAGAATTGTGTTCCTATACGAGTGACGAGGATAAAAAATTGTGTTTACATAGTAGCTCCGACACATGTAGAGACGGTATGTTTATTGTCCAAACTTCATTCAGACCAACATATCGAGGTTGAGCTTCAGATGGACGAGCTTGATTTAACGGCTGCGGAGAGCAAGGCAACTTATGAGGAAATCAAGGATTATGTGTTGGAGCATAGTGGATTGAAAGTCAGCAGTTTATATATCGCACAGGTAAAAGAGAAATGTGGGATTATCGAGAGGGTGAACTACAATCTGCCCAAATCGGAAAATTCCAGACAGCCGAAATGCCCGCCAGAGAAAGAAGCGGCGATAAGGGAAGCGTTAGAGCATTTTCGTATGATTTGATGGTAGCTTAGATATTATGGGATATTTTTTTGATTTTACATATTTAAGGTATTTGCTATTTCTTTAATTGTGAACGAAAAAGGATAAGGCGATACTAAACATATATGGAACCATAAACAATTTTGTTATACAAAGATATGAGGTGAAGGTATGCTTTCATTTGAGCGAGTTATTTTTGAAGATATTAAAGACGAGTGTCATTTTCATGATTTGGATTTTTTAATAGAGGCAAATAAAACACAAATAAAAAAATTTGCCTTTGAAAATGAAATTGATGTTGAAACGATTATAAAACAAATAAAACTTCTTGCACCACAATTTGAAAAAAGACTTTATACAACAAGAAGTTTTTTAAAAAAAAATATATTTCCCATTTTGTCTTCGACATTAGCAAAGTATAAAAAAAATTTTGAAGAATATTTAAAATTGTGCGGTGGAGAAGTATTTATTAAAGGGGATCAGCTTGCATGGGATAAAAACCGTAACCGTGTAGAAGGTAATAAAAAGATATTCTTTATGGTAAAGGGAAAGCCAGAAATAAAAGGAGAAATAAAAATAGTAGGGGAAACGGAAGGTGATTTTATTGAAGAAAAACTACATTATTTAAGAGCTTCTAGAAAGGATTCCATTGTTAGGTTGGGGCTTTTTCTTGACAATTATGACTTGCCCATTTGTTATATGAATTTTTCTGCCATTGATAGAGATGATAAATGGAAAGCACTGTGTAAATCTTTGGATGAAAATATAAATAAATGCGAAGTTATAGAATTATCAAGGGTATTTGGATGTGGCAATCTTCCTCAGAATTCAATTTCTTTGCTAACTGCTTATGCAACTAGGTATTTTAGAAAAAGAAAAATCTCTTATATGATTACGGCAGTAAATATTACTTTAGGCTTTTCAGGGAACTCAATGTTAGCGTCAAGATTTGTACCATATGCGATTAGACCAATAAATTATTATTATGATAAAAATAATCAATATTGTACTAAGCGAAAGGGGGAATATACACACTCCAGTAATAATAAAATGCCACCTAATATTTTATTTGTTAGAGAAGTAGGGCAGTCGACAGGAAAGGTTAGCAAATATTGTAAATTAATTGATATTGGTAATAACTATTCATATAATGAAACAGCAATGGAACATGAGATATATGCTATTCGTCAGGAATTAGAAGGCGTTTGGAATGAGAAAACTCGTTATCATGGGACTATTATAGATAGAGATAGTTACATTTCAAAGGGTCAATGTGGAGTTTCATCTCTATTGCTTGCTAGACTTCTTGAAAAAAGGGGATATGAAGTAAAATTTTGTGAAGGAGATGCAATATTTCCGAAAGATGACCAATCGATAATTAATCATTGTTGGATAAAAGTAATTAATTATAATAAAAGAAAAGAAGATGTTATTATAGACATAACAGCTGACCAGAATGGTTATTGGCAAAAAATATTATTTAAAACGGAAGCGGATTTGAAAAAGTTGAAAATACACTATTCTGTAAAATCTGAAAAAACGCCAGAAACAGTAAATGTTGAACATTTAATAGAAAGACTTGCGTATTTAGAGAGAGAATTAAATGAGGGAGGAATAAATTATGAATAATCAATCAACTATTATTACACTTTTTTCATCAAATTCGACGGTGCAATACATTAAAGATATATTTTCTGTTTTATCTTTGCCTAGAGGAAGTATATTTCAATTTAGATACCAAAGTGAATACATAGACCCACGTGTAAGAGGAATATTTGATGATAATAATAATTTGAATTTAAAAGCATTAGTTGCTTTTAGAAGTAGTAAATCATCTCCAGATGACCAGTGTTTTTATGTTCCGATTAGGTGGGTTAAAATCAAGTCAATAATACAAATATCGAATGGTTATACTGTTAATTTTGAAATTCATGGTTATCCAATTTATACGCCCGATTTTAGGAATAAAAGCACTTCTTTTCAAGGAATAAATGGAAGTGCTAAGCGTTTTTTTCAGCAAATGGGGGATAATGATTATGCAGTATGGGGAGAGTCCTTAGCGATAGTAAATCTTGATGATGATGTAGATAGGGATAGTGAAAATTGGTACGATATTGTTCGTAGATTAACATTGTTGCCTGATTATAAAGATTATCATTTTTTGAAATGTTCCTTTCCTTATATAGAAAAAATGGATAGTGATATGGGAACATATGAAAAAATAAAATGTAATGTTGAGAACAATTTTACTCAATTTGTTGAAGAAAAATGTGTATATATCGACATTGAATATTATTCTGCAAATTATGATCAGAGCAAGAAGAGACAAATAGATGTTTTTGTTGATGAAAATATACTAAGTAAAGCAAAAGGTTTGCGTACCACTCTTCAATCACGGTATGGAACTATTAAACTTGGGCTTCAATCAAAAAAGGTAACTAATAAAACGATAACAGAAGTAGTGATAAATACCAATAGTTCAATACCAGATGAGCTGCAAACAGAAATCACATTTCCAGTTGTTGTAATTAAAAATAAATTTCATAAAATATTAAAATCTATCATAACTTCTATAGGTGCACTATTAGTTGCGATGCCAGGCATTATTAATGATAGTTTAGATGTGGGTTGGAATATACTTATTGCTGGGTTGGGTGTATTGGTATTGGGTATTAATAATTACTGGGAGTCAAAGGAGTGATTATATGACAATTAAAGATTTAGAAAAAGCTCTCATTGCTACTTGGAGTGTTGATACTGCTTATAGTGGTGACCGTAAAAATTGGACACCAGAACGCAATTCAATAGGACAATGTACAGTTACAGCTATGATAGTTTATGATTTTTTTGGTGGCAAAATTGTTAGGGGATATTCGGAAAAATATAAGCTATTTCACTATTGGAATGAAATAGATGATAAGAAAGTAGATTTGACTTTCAATCAATTTTCTTATGATAAATCAGATATTGTATTTACCAAAACCATATATAAATCTAAAAAGGATTTGATGAAAATACGCAGTGTAAGAAATCGTTATTTATTACTAAAAAGAAAAGTTGATGAGTATTTTAAAAAACTTTAATTATCATTAAGTAATTTTAATCTTTATTTTATAAATTCATAAATGTACTTGTCAAGAGAATGAAAATTGAATATGTCTAAGGCACATCACAGAGCCGCTTATTCTTATTGATTTTTGAACCGCTCCCTGTCAAGTAGACAGTTAAAAAAATAAAAATTTTTACCTGCCAGCCGCAAAGAGGACTGGCAGATTTTTTATGCAGCATCTTTCAAATAGTTTCTATATTCTATCGGCGTCATACAGTTTAAGCGCTTCTGATACCGATGATTATTATAATAATCTATGTAATCGGATATGGCCTCCTTTAGCTCCTCATATGTTTGAAATTTCTTCAGGTAATACAT
>CAJTBF010000033.1 GCA_910574195.1 Lachnospiraceae bacterium
ACTGCCTGTACTTTGTATTCGTGGTCATATTGTCTGTTTTCTGCCATTTTGTTCACTCCTTATTCTCTTGATTATATCTCAAATCCTTGAGAATGGGGTGTCAACTTTTTTTATACCACATCAAAATGCCAGTATTTAAGAATGAGGGCAACGGCACATGGTATGTGATGGCAAGGTATGTGAATTGGAAGGGCGAACGTAAACAGAAATGCAAGCGTGGGTTTGCCACAAAGCGGGAGGCGCAGGAGTGGGAGCGGAAATTCCAGTTGCAAAATTCCGCTGACCTTGACATGGACTTTGAAGCATTTACGGAACTTTATGCGAATGATGTAAAGAACCGACTGAAAGAGAACACTTGGCTGACAAAGGAGCATATCATTCGGACGAAGATTCTTCCGTATTTTGGAAAGATGAAAATTAGTGGGATTGGCACAAAGGAAATCATCGCATGGCAGAATGAGCTGCTTGCCTACCGTGATGAAAAACGCAATCCCTATTCGCAGACGTATCTGAAAACTGTCCACAACCAGCTTTCCGCTATCTTCAACCATGCAGTGCGCTATTATGACCTCCGTTCCAACCCTGCGGCAAAGGCGGGGAACATGGGGAGCGAGGAATACAAGGAAATGCTGTTCTGGACAAAAGAGGAATATAAGAGGTTTGCGGATGAAATGATGGACAAGCCAGTTTCCTATTATGCGTTCCAGATGCTTTACTGGTGCGGAATCCGAGAAGGAGAATTATTAGCTTTAACCGCCGCTGATTTCAATTTTGATAAGGAAACGGTCACGATTAACAAATCCTACCAACGCCTGCACGGGGAGGACGTGATTACCTCTCCGAAAACAAAAAAGAGTAACCGCACAATCAAGATGCCAAAGTTTCTCTGTGAGGAAATGCAGGAATATATCGGTATGCTGTACGGCTTAAAGAAAAAAGACCGTATTTTCACAGTGACAAAGAGTTACCTCCATCACGAGATGGACAGGGGCGCAAAAGCCGCAGGGGTGAAACGCATACGGATTCACGATTTGCGTCATAGCCACATCAGTTTATTGATTGACATGGGTTTCTCGGCGGTGGCGATTGCTGACCGTGTAGGGCATGAGAGCATAGAAATCACTTATAGATATGCTCACCTGTTTCCGTCAAAGCAGGCAGAAATGGCAGACAGGCTTGACGATTTGGGAAAGGGGGATTTTTGATATGTCGGCAAAGAATTTAGACAACTGTAACCGTTGGAGAAATAAAACCGTCGCCTTTCGGGTATCTCCCGAAGAAAGTGAGCGGATTGACAAAGCGGTGCGGCTTTCGGGACTTACCAAGCAGGACTATATCACAAGGCGGCTTTTATGCCAGGACGTGGTCGTGCAGGGCAATCCGAGGGTGTATAAGGCACTCCGCAATGAGCTTGCCGCCGTCCTTGCAGAATTGCAGAGGATTGAAGCGGGCGGGGGAGTAAATGAAGAACTGCTTGACACAATCGAATTAATCGGCGTTATCCTCGGCGGTCTGAAAGGAGAAAGTGAAGATGGCGAATAAAAAAGAAACGGCGGCCCCGAATGTATCTGTTGGCGCAGATACGGGGCAACCGCCTAATGTAAACAATAACAGTATAACCAATTACCCGCCGAAAAACAATAGCAAAGTCCTTGAAACTGTATCTATGGCAGAATTGTATGATTCTGTATATCCGAGCAAGCCGCCCTTGATTGACGGTCTGCTCTACCCTGGGACTTACCTTTTCGTAGGTGCGCCAAAACTTGGCAAGAGCTTTTTGATGGCGCAGATTGCCTACCATATTAGTATGGGAGTGCCACTGTGGGAATATCCCGCCCGAAAAGGAACGGTCTTGTACCTTGCCCTTGAAGATGATTACCGCCGCTTGCAGGAAAGGCTGTATCGTATGTTTGGGACGGACGGGGCAGACAGTTTATTCTTTTCTGTTTCGGCGGGTAATCTCGGAAACGGATTGGATGGACAGTTGCAGGAATTTATGAAACAGCATAACGATACAAGGCTGATTATCATTGACACGCTCCAAAAGGTGCGGGAAGTCGGCGGGGACAATTACAGTTACGCAAACGACTATGAAATCATTACAAGGCTGAAACAGTTTGCAGACAGCTATGGCATCTGTCTCCTGCTTGTTCATCATACCAGAAAGCAGGGTTCTGATGATAAGTTTGACATGATTTCGGGGACTACTGGCTTGCTCGGTGCGGCTGACGGTGCGTTCCTGTTGCAGAAAGAAAAACGCATCGGCAACGCCGCCACGCTTGAAGTGTCGGGCAGAGACCAGCAAGAGCAGAAACTATATCTCCTCCGCAATCCCGAAACGCTCCTGTGGGATTTTCAAAAGGCAGAGACAGAATTATGGCGAGAGCCGCCAGAGCCTTTACTTGAGGAAATAGATAAAAGGATTACTGCTGATTGCCCCTTATGGCAGGGGACGGCGACGGAGCTTGCGGCTTGGCTGGAAACAGAGTTACAGCCGAATAGCCTTGCACGGAAACTGAATGTTCTGTCGGGACGTTTACTCAACGAATACGGCATTTTCTATAAGCGGGAGCGGTGTCATGAGGGGCGTATGATAAAGCTATGCCGTGGGGAGCGTGACGGTATGTGACGGTGTGACGGTATTTTTAGGAGCGGGGTGCGGTACTGAAATAACCGTCACATCGACGCAAACCGTCACAGATAAAGTTTAGACGGGGTTGTAAGGGTGTCCTTTTCAAAGGACAGCCCTTACCCCTCGGAGAGCGCAAAACCTGCTTGCAGGTTGCATTTTTGTTGGCACAGCTGACAAAAGTGCTTTTGCGTTACTTTCGGGAAAGTAACAAAGCCTACCAGCCGAAAAGAAAGGGCGTGATTTTATAAGACGGACGATTAGCGCAATGGTGGGGAAAGGCTCGGTCAACCATAACAGCCGCAAATTCAAGGCTGAAAATGTGGATGCTGAACGCTCCTACCTCAATGTAGATTACTGTAATGAGAATATCAAGAAAGTATATCATAAGCTATTTGATGAAGCATTACAGAGATATAACGAGAAACAGACAAGGGCAGACCGCCGCATTGCCGATTATTACGAGAAGATACGGAACTCGAAGCAGGAAAAGCCGTTCCATGAACTGATTTTGCAGATTGGCGATAAGGAAAATATGGGTGCAGGAAGTGAAAACGGACAGCTTGCAAGGCAGATTTTGGATGAATATTATCATGGATTTCAAGAGCGAAACCCGAACCTTTATGTATTTTCGGCTCATATCCATATGGATGAAGCAACGCCGCATCTGCACATTGACTTTGTTCCGTTCACGACTGGCAGTAAGCGTGGGCTTGATACAAGGGTATCTTTGAAACAGGCGTTGGCGGCGCAGGGATTCAAAGGCGGCTCCCGTGGCGATACGGAGTGGAGCCAGTGGGTACAGTCCGAAAAAGAAAACCTTGCCGCTGTGATGGGGCGGCATGGCATTGAATGGGAGCATAAAGGCACGCATGAGAAACATTTGTCTGTCCTTGATTATAAAAAGCAGGAACGGGAAAAAGAGGTCATCCAACTTGAAGGGCAGATTTCAGAGAAAAAAGAGGAATTTCAAGTATTGTCGGACAGGGTGGAGAATTACGACAAAGGTATGGAAAATCTAAAAACTCTGGAACAGGCGCTTGACACTTCTTCAGAGTACCAGTTGCCAGAGCCGCAGGGGTTCATGTCTGCAAAGTCCTATAAGAATAAAGTGGCAGAGCCTTTGGTGCAAAAGCTGAAATCGCTTGTTAAAACAGCTCTTATAAGGTGCTTTGAAGCGTGGGACAGCTACTATCGGCTGAATGTCACAAACAGCAACCTCCACCGTGAGAATGAGGGGTTAAGGAAAACCAATGAGAAATTGGCAGGGGAAAATGAAAACCTCCGTGTAGAAAACAAAGATTATAAGCTGCTCCGTAAGGCATTTGGAAGTAAGCAGATGGACAATCTTTTAGAGCAGGCAAAGGTAGCACAAAAATCAAAACAGCGTGAAAAACGCTTTAAAAACAACAAAGAGGAAAGGTAGGAAACACTATGGAAAACAGGATTTATGATGAAAGTAACGGTCTTTGGTATGCAAAGAAAGGCGACTATTACCTCCCAGAGCTTGCATTACCTCCCGAAGAAGAAAAGCTGATTGGTATTTGGGAACAGCGGCATTTACGGTATCTTAAAGAGCATAAACAGTTCGTTTATCTCAATCTGCTGACAAGCGGCAGGCTGAATGAATATCTGGCAAGCG
The DNA here is from genome assembly GCA_910574195.1 of Lachnospiraceae bacterium. GTDB lineage: Bacteria > Bacillota > Clostridia > Lachnospirales > Lachnospiraceae > Schaedlerella. The sequence goes on from CAJTBF010000033.1 coordinate 4,272, forward strand.
TAGATGAACAGGCAGAGGATATGTTTTTTCGGCTGGTAAAGGAGTATGCCGGCAAGCATGGAGTAACGGAGCAATTAAAGGCAGAAAATCAGCTTTTATGGGTTCAAAAAATGAATAATATTCGGGCTTGTGCGAGGGAAATTGTGGAAAACGAGGTAATCTATTTATAAGTGATAGGTGGCACTTCTACGGTATGTGGAAGTGCCTCTCAATTAAGCAAAAATAGTTCGGGGAATTGAAAAATCTTATAAATTCATGTATACTGAAAAAAAGAAATTAGACTGCGAAATTGGGGATTTTTGGAGGTAAGATAAAGATGAGCGAAATTATATTTTTAAGATGCGATGGAAATAACAAAGATTTTATAGAAAATTGCAGGTTACTTGATGAGGATTTGGATTTGCGAGTTGGAAAAGTGATTAAACGGGATAAGTATGCTCAATATAACCTAATTGATAAAATAAACGAAGCGATAGTTGTTTATCGGGGAAATAATCCGATTGGTGGTGGTTCGATACGTCCTTATGATGAAAATACAGTAGAGCTAAAAAGAGTGTTTGTCATACCAACTGAACAAGGAAAGGGTATAGGAACAGAGTTGGTTTCTAAACTAATAGAGTGGGCGAAAGAACTGGGATATAAGAAAATGATTTTGGAAACAGGAGAACTTTTAGCGGAATCCTGTCATGTATATTTAAAGTTAGGATTTAAGCAAATTCCTAATTATGGTGCGTATGTAGATATGCCAGAGTCTCTCTGTATGGGAAAAGAATTATAAGTTGAAACAGGCATATAAGAAATTTATCGTAATGCTGCATATAAAGAAAATTAAGATTGAGGAAGATAATGATATGAAGATAATAAACAAAGACATAGATAGCGGAAAACCCTTTGACTGGGGGCAAACTTCTTTAGATTATGCGAAATTCCGTGATATTTATCCACAAGAGTTTTATCAAAGGATTGTTGACCGTAAATTATGCTTGGACGGACAAACTGTCCTTGATATTGGAACAGGAACGGGGGTTCTTCCTAGAAATATGTATCAATATGGGGCGAAGTGGACGGCTGCGGATATTTCAGAAAACCAAATTGAACAAGCAAAAATTCTCTCAAAGGGTATGGATATAGATTATCATGTTATATCAACAGAGGATATAAGTTTTTCGGATAATTCTTTTGATGTAATTACAGCCTGTCAGTGTTTTTGGTATTTTGACCATGAAACTGTTATGCCTAAGTTTTATCGTATGCTGAAACAAGGGGGAAGTATTCTTGTTTTATATATGGCATGGCTGCCGTTTGAGGATGAGATTGCAGGAGCCAGTGAAAAACTCGTATTAAAATATAATCCAAATTGGAGTGGTGCAGGAGAAACGAAACATCCAATAGACATACCAGATTGTTATAAAGAAAACTTTGTGCTTGTATATCATGAAGAATTTACTCTAAGAATACCGTTTACCCGTGAAAGCTGGAATGGAAGAATGAAGGCTTGCCGTGGGATTGGCGCTTCACTTACCCAGAAAGAGATTTCGATGTGGGAACAAGAGCATATGACGCTCCTTGGACGAATTGCGCTGAATGAATTTGAGATTTTGCATTATGCTGCTATTGCAGAGCTTAAAAAGTATTAATTTTTGTTTGTTAAATTAACATATATGAGGTTTTGCATAAATATGGATTATAAAATTCGAGAAATCAGAAAAAATGAATATCCAATATTATCTGATTTTCTGTATGAAGCAATTTTTATTCCAGAGGGCATGGATAAGCCGCCAAAATCTATAATTGAGCAGCCAGAGCTGCAAGTATATGTTGAGGATTTTGGAAAAGAAGATGATTGGTGCTTAGTTGCAGAAGTAAAAGGGAAGATTGTAGGCGCAGTATGGGTGCGTATTATGGATGATTATGGGCATATTGATAATGAAACGCCCTCATTTGCTATTTCACTGTATGCGGAATATAGGAATATGGGCATTGGTATAGCACTTATGAGAGATATGCTGGAACTTTTAAAGAATAAAAGCTATAAGCGGACATCCCTTTCTGTGCAGAAGGTAAATTATGCGGTTTGTATGTATCAGAAAGTAGGTTTTGAAGTTGTTGATGAAAATGAAGAAGAATACATCATGGTTTGTCGGTTGTAAAAAAATAGGTTAGGAGAAGAATACATCATGAATATGTTAGTGTTAGGGAATGGGTTTGATTTGGCTCATAATTTACCAACTAGATATACAAATTTTTTAGAGTATGTTATCAAACAAAGAGATTTAGGAGAAGTCGAACATACAAGAATATATGAGTTAATACAAAAAAATATATGGATAGATTATTTTGTTCGTTTGTATCAAATGAATTTGTTAAGGGGTATAAATTGGATAGATTTTGAATTAGAAATAAGTCATATACTAAAAATATTTGATGAACATGATTCAAATATTTATAATAAGATTGCTCCGCTTTCAGAGTTGAACAAAGATAAAAAGCTGGTATTATTTTATAATTTATATGCAATTAGGTGTAATTGCCCAGATGGAATAAGAGATGTTCCAAAGCAGTCATATTCTCAATTAATAGAAAATATGGAATCTGATATGGAAAGAATGATTAAAGCCTTTGAAATCTATTTGATAGAAAAAGTGGAAGAAAAGGATGTTGTATGTATATCACCAAATATTCAAGAAGTAAACGCTAATCGGATTATAAGTTTTAATTATACACATATATATGAAAAGTTGTATTCTGATGATAAGTCAAAAGTACATCATATTCATGGTGAGGTCAAAAGGGACGCATCTATCTCAAATAATATGGTATTAGGCGTAGATGAGTATTGGGATAAAGAGGAAGCACATAAGCATACAAATTACAATATATTCAAAAAATTCACGCAAAGAATTTTAAAAGAAACAGGATTTGAATATAGAAATTGGATTGAAAATGAAAGCAAAAAGAACTATAAGCAACATATTGGAACTAGGAATCGCACGTCTTTATCGAGTATGGGAATTACGGATGTATATATTTTTGGACATTCATTAGATGTGACGGATAGTGATGTTCTGAAAGAGTTTTTTACGGATGAGTGTTTTAATGTACATATTTTTTATAAAGACAAAGGAAAAGAAGCAGCATTAATTGCAAATGTTGTAAAAATGATAGGAGAAGATGAATTTATTAGACAAATAAATTCTGTACCGCCCCAAATAGAGTTTATAAAGCAAAAGGATATGATTAAAAAGTAAAAAAAGCAACAAAGATAAGCATTTTTACAAGTAAGGGAGAGAATGAAATTTAGATGAAAAATATGAAAATAGATGCCAATGGGACAGAAATCAGAGTAATGGGTGATGTCGTAAATGAAGAAGCTTATATTTCTTTAACAGATATTGCTAAATATAAAAATCCAGATAATGCTTTTATTGTGGTTGCAAACTGGATGCGTAATCATTCGACAATCTCATTTTTGGGTTTGTGGGAGCAAATTCACAATTCTAATTTTAAACCTATCGAATTCGATAGGTTTAAAGCAGAGTCAGGAGATAATGCGTTTACGCTGACACCGCAGCAATGGATAAAAGCAACAGACGCAATCGGTATTGTATCAAAATCAGGGCGGTATGGCGGAACTTATGCTCATACAGACATTGCTTTTGAGTTTGCTTCTTGGATTTCTCCAGAATTTAAGCTTTATATTATCAAGGACTATCAGCGATTAAAGAAAGATGAAGCGAACCGATTGGCGATTGGGTGGGATGCTAAAAGGGAACTTTCAAAAATAAATTACCGTATTCATACAGATGCGGTAAAAGAATTTTTGTTAACACCAACATTATCCCCGCAGGAAATGGCATATACATACGCATCCGAAGCAGATATTCTTAATATGGCGTTGTTTGGCAAGACGGCGGCACAATGGAGAAACGAAAAAGGGATAAGTGGAAAAACATCTAATATCAGGGATTATGCTTCAGCAGAGGAATTGGTTGTTCTTATCAATCTGGAAGATACTAATGCTGATTTAATAAGACAAGGTTTATCTAATATTGAACGATTAAAGGTATTAAGGGAAAAGGCATACCGACAGCTTGAACTTTTGAAAAAGAACCAAGAAACTCTTACTACGCTGAAGAAAAATCTGATTGAAAATTCGGAAACTAATAGTTGATTTTCTAAGCTAAATCGCTTATAATTTAAGCTATAGCATATAGCTATTATCCGCAGTTGCCGAGCCAGTGTTATCAACAGCGATAACAAAATGATAACATTAGCTCATATAGGCAGGATAATATGGATATATCAAATAATCAAGAGATTTACATACTCAACAGAGAATAAATCCTAAGCAAAATTAGTTAGGAAAAGTCGAGTTCGAATAGTCGCTACAAGTCTGGGAAGCCTTATAAACAGGGCGTTCCTGGGCTTTTCTTTTTGCGCTGCTACTATTTTGCTACTAAACGCAACTACTCTGTTCCGTATCATTTTATTGTAGCTTGCATTTTCCAAACAATATTTGGAAAATCAAATAACTTTTCTTTGGGGCATAGGGATAACTTTTCCCGGTGCTGTTTCCTTTGGCAGTGGCGCCGGTCCGTATGGAAGTCCTGTATTGGTGCATACTGTATCCGAAGTAGCTAAACTGTCAGCCGTGTCATCATCATAGGAAATTCCCATAGTTTCAAGTAAAGGGTTACTTGTTGGCGGTTCTGGTGTCGGTGTAACATCAACGGTTGCTGCAAGCTGTTCCAGATTGCTGACAAGTTCCTGCTGTTTGTGCGGAAACAGATGGGAGTAAGTATTCAGTGTTGCGGATACTTTTTCGTGTCCCAGTCTGTCAGCGAGGATAAGTGCATCACAGCCTTGATTGATAAGTAAACTGGCGTGCGAGTGCCTAAGTCATGAAATTCGATTTTTGATTTATATTTCATTATTACTTAGATTTTTGAAATAGATTTAAGTAATAGCCCTTTTCTTATTTCAAAATTTGTGATATGATGAAAATAGATTTTTACTATTGAGGTATACGAGATGCTTCCCTATACAGGAGACTATATTGAGCATATTGATGACAACATAGACGATTTTAAATATTATACATTTACCCCTCGACCTCTAATGCATGGGGACATGTATAAAATGGATGATGAACTATCTGCTTTGTTAATTGAGGCTCACCGGAATATTGGATTCCTGGAGGGGCTTCTTAAATATGCCCCAAATAAAGATGCATTCAGCGAATTAATGCTATTAAAAGAATGCACATATTCCCTGATGGTTGACTATGATGCTCCTTCTTTCCAAGAGGTACTTGTCAGTCGTGGGGGCGACAAAGGAGATATTGCACGAATCAATAATCTTGAACTAGCTTATAAAGCAGCGATGGATAGGACTATTTCAGCTCCAGATTTAAGTGAACTTTGCGGAATTGCATTATATGGTGATGTAGTTAGTAAGCCAGTTGATATTAGGGACAAGCAGACTTTTTTATTGGGTGTCAGGACGAATCTCAAATCTTACAACCCTACAGCCCCTGATGCAGTTTTGCCAGCGCTAGCAGATATTTCTGCCTATTTATATAATGACAAAGACACTGACCCATTGATAAAGGCAGCTTTAGTTCATTATCAATTTGAAATGATACATCCATTTGAGCGATACAATGGTATCGTTGGGCGAATAATAGTTCAGATGGCACTTCGTGATATCGCAAACGAAACATTACTGTTGATATGCTTATCTGAATACTTATACCATAATAAGAATGAATATTTTGACTTGTTACAAACAACGCAATACAGTGGTGGTTATATTCGTTGGATTAAGTTCTTCGTAGACGCTATAGGCAAAGCTGCAAAAAGATCAGCTCAGTTGCTGATACAGTATGAAGCTATTGTGGTCAAAGATAAAAATCATTTAAAAGAAATACAATTGCTGCCTAAGAGCGTTTGGATCGTATATGATTACCTCAAGATCTTTCCTGTGACTAGCATTTCCCATGCTGCAAAGCAGTTGGGTAGTTCGTTCAATTCAATATCAATGGCTGTGCACATATTGAGTGAGAATGGTATCGTCATTCAAAAAAACGATAATGTGAGGAATCGTATTTGGGAGTATGCTTCTCTTGCATCTCTTTTTATACAAGAATAATGTTCATTTTTAGGAAATATTCGATAAGATTAAGTTATCGACTGTTTATTCCTGAACTTTAGGCATCTATAAATATCTAATATTTGGAGGGTATAATGACGCAATCAAATATCATCATGTACACTACAGAAGATGGAGTCACAAAAATAGAAGTTACATTTGACCATGACACGGTTTGGCTCTCCATAGATCAGATGGCCGAATTATTTCAACGAGATAAAAGTGTAATCGGAAAACATATAAGAAATATTTTTAAAGAAGGAGAATTGGCAAAAGAAGCAGTTTGGGCAAAATTTGCCTACACTGCTTCTGACGGTAAGACCTATCAGGTGGATTTCTATAATTTAGATGTTATTATTTCCGTTGGTTATCGAGTAAAATCCCTGAGAGGAACACAGTTTAGAATATGGGCTGCTTCTATTTTGAAGGAATATATGAAAAAAGGGTTCGCATTAGATGATGATCGACTTAAGAATCTTGGAGGCGGAAACTATTTTGATGAATTGTTAGCTCGTATCCGTGATATTCGTTCTTCTGAAAAAGTGTTTTGGAGAAAAGTTCTGGAAATATATGCAACAAGTATTGATTATGACCCAAAAGCAGAGAGTTCGATTATATTTTTTAAGCAGGTACAAAATAAAATGCACTGGGCGGCTCATAAGCACACAGCGGCAGAAGTAATCTATCAGCGGGCAGATGCAGATAAGGACAATATGGGATTAACATCGTGGGCTGGAAAGGAGATTAAACGTTCTGATGTAGAGGTTGCAAAGAATTATTTAAGCGAAAAAGAAATAGATGCGTTAAATAAAATCGTTACGGCGTATTTAGATATTGCGGAAGTCCATGCCTTGAATCAAGAACCAATGTATATGAAAGACTGGCTGGAAACAATTGACGACTATCTGAAAATGACAAGAAGGGATATTTTAACTACAAAAGGAAGAATTACTCATAAACAGGCTCTTGAAAAGGCGCATGGAGAATACGACAAATATCGGAAAAAGCAGGAGGATATCCTTTCTCCGGTGGAATGCCATTTTCTTGAAAGTATAGAAGAATTACAAGAGTTGGAAGATAAAAAATAATTTTGCCTAATCTGACGCAAGCAGGAAGGTGGGTTACAGAGCATGAATTATTTATCAGCCAAGTTTATATTGGCACCAATCACAGTGGCTCCAACTTCGACCGTTTGGCATTCAAGCAAATGCTGAGAAATATCAATATTGAGAGCAGTGCTGTGAGTGAGGGGCAAAAGGTTGAAGTGAAATGGCTGGAGATGTTTTGATTTACAGTAAGGTGTAATGAAAGCAGAGCCTTTTCCGAAATATTATGACAGGAGGCAGCACTATGGAATTACCTTATATACCTGTGACTTTACTTGAAAGTCAGATGGATAGAGATGCAGAATTTTATAGAGAGTGAAAGCTATCGAAGTTAACTGATATAAATTATTCAGATATTGTGAGGTGGTATTAATGATCAGTCCGGATCTTCCCATTATGAAATCTTCTGAAGATAAACTAAATCGAGAATCGTTTGTAAAAAGCCTTGCCAATGTTATATTGCAATCAGCTTTTCCTACTTCTTTTACTGTGGGTCTGTATGGCGCATGGGGAAGCGGAAAGACTTCATTACTAAATATGGTAATAGAGCAAATAGAACGCAGTAGTACAGATGTGGTCATATTAAGGTTTAATCCCTGGCTCTGTTCTGATCCAAAACAACTTATTACCCAATTCTTTAAACAGTTAGCAAGCGCAATAAAAATGAAAAAACCTACGGCAGATACTGTGTGTGAATTGGTCGATCAATATGCGGATATTTTTGATGCAGCCAGTCTTATCCCATATGCAGGAGCCGCAATTGCAGCAGCCGGTAAAATGTTTACAACCAAGGCAAGAAAGCGCATGAACCGAAAGAGTAACGATATGCAGGGACAAAAAGATGAGATTATCCGCACAATGGTTAAGGAGAATTTAAAAATAATTGTCTCTATAGATGATATTGACCGACTTTCAGAAGAAGAGATTATCGCTGTTTTTCAGTTGGTAAAAGCACTAGCAGATTTCCCAAACGCGGTATATTTACTTGCTTTTGATTATGATGTTGTGGTGCGTGCGCTTGGCACAGTGCAACACGGAGATGGACGAGAATACCTTGAAAAAGTTATACAGGTTCCATTTGAAATACCTGCGCCGAGTATGGAAAGTATTCATGATGCTCTTTTTACAAAGCTCAATGGGATACTTGGAGATATACCGGATAACCGATGGGACAAAGCAACATGGGCAGAATTATTCCAGTATGGAGTAAAAAATTATATTAAATCCATTCGGGATGTTATTCGATATTCAAATGTATTTTACTTGAAATATCAGCTATTGCAAGGTGAGACCGATCCTGTCGATCTCCTCGGTCTGACGTGTCTTCAAGTATTTGAACCGGCTATCTACTCCACTCTGAATAATTACAAAGATATGCTATGTGGTTCAATTGGCAGTTACTCATATGATCGTCAAAAAATTGATGAAGAGAAAATCAAGAAAGCTGTTAGTCATATTTTCTCAGAGGGGATTGCTGCGAATGAAGAAGCAGCCACAAGTATTCTTGGGATTCTATTTCCAAAAATGGAAGCGGCGTTGGGAAGCACCTATTCTTTTGGTCGCTATTACGATCATAGGAATTTTTTGATCAATTGTAATATTGCTGTTCCGGAATGCTTTGATCGCTATTTTTCCCTCTCTCTTGAAGATGATGCAATTTCAACTGCAACTATGATGCATTCTGCGGAGCGCAGCGTCCACAGATGCGTTTTAGAGCGGCCGCCTTGCGGAGCAAAACGGCCACCCGTTTAATGCAGGTTATCTCCTGTTGATCATAACTGTGTA
>CAJTBF010000034.1 GCA_910574195.1 Lachnospiraceae bacterium
CCAGAAAGCTGCCGACTCAGGGAACATAGAATAAATAAGAAGTGTATGTTTTGATAGAGTATATCACAACATGCACTTCTTTTCATTACGGTGTGTTTTGTATCGCTTACTATCGTGTATTCATGCATAAAAAAACCGAAGCATCTCTGCCTCGGTTCCATTGGTGTCCAATATGGACACTTATCCGCTTTTTATTTTTTTATCGTATATGTGTGAAACAAAATAAGGATAAATTATAAAATTTAGCTATTTGATAGATGTCTTTCTAAAAACTCTCCCGGCGTCATAATTTCTGGCATTTCAACTTCTACACCTAAAAAGTCTTTGTCACCTGTAATAAAAATATCTATGTTTTCAATAATGGCGGTATAGAGCACTGGATAATCATTTATATCTCTAATATTAAAAAGATTTCCCGGCATATGGCGTGGTGTATAAACAAACTCATATGACAAGTCCGATAAAAAAGAATCAACAGCATATCTCTTTTTCGGAAATTTTCGGTCAACAACGGCGGTTAATTCATCAATTATAAAAGAGGATAAAACCAGTTTATGATTTCTTGTGATATAATCTAAAATCTTTTTGAATTGTTCATTTGGAAAAAGCAACATTGAAATCAGGATATTTGTGTCTAACATGATTCGCATTTATATTTCTCTCCTCTTTCCGCACGAATTTCCTTTACAAGTTTTATAACATCCTCTTCATTTTTAATGCCAAATTCCTCTGCCACACCTTGAAAAGCCTCCTGTGCTTTTAGCAAAGCATTCGTAGAAGCATTTGTTAAAATAACTCTATTCCCTTCTTCCATAAAAAGGATTTTATCTCCTTCTCGTATTCCAAGCGCATTTCTGATTGCGATAGGTATTGTAATTTGACCTTTTGACGTTACTTTTGCCAATTCCATATTGGTAAGCTCCTTTCTGCATTCCTTACTTTCCTTACATTTTATTATATTATATAACAGTAAAATGTCATCCTGTTTTTCAAACTTAATTTTTTTGGTAAGTATAATAGTTTCTCCATGTCTGGTTTCATTCATAGTTACCATTCAATATATAGTAATATTATAGTTTCTCGTTTTCTAAAAATTCATCTAACATACTGACAGAAAATACAATTTTCATAAGCCCATGCGTTCCTTCCTGAATCTACTCATATCTTCCAGCATTGCTTCCTCAGAATCCCACCCTTTATCCTCTCCGATTACGGACTGAAACTCATCCATTAAGTCTGATGCTTTTTTGACTCTTTCTTTTTTTCTCGAATCAGAAAGAAACTGGATATAACTGATTGCCATTTTGCCGTCTTCCTCTTCTAATGTATTTAGCATATCTCTTACCACCATAGCTGCTGATACCATAACACTACCTCCGTTCTTAACAATACTGATTAACTTTTATTTCTTAGAGAATTCTTTTCAATTCGTACCATCAATTCACTTTCTAAGAAATACAAAAGCACCTCGCGATATACATCATTTTCTATTTGTATTATAACAGCAAAACTATTGGTTTACACTAAATTTTTCTTGATTGTGTTCTTATTTCTTTCATATATTCTCTTTCGACGAATTCTGTTCACTGTTATACATAATCCACAACGTCCATCTTATATTAAAGCATCCTTTCATACACTATATATTGATTTCGCTCATCTTTTTAATCATATATTTTGTGTTTCAAATATATCAATATGCTAGGAGACAAAATACTCTACTGCGTTATCAGGGAACATCTCCTTGAATTCTCCGTACAACTGAGCAGCAAGCGTTTTATTATGTGCTATAACGAGAGTGGGCTTCTGCAATTCCTGAATGACATTCGCCATCGTAAATGTCTTGCCGGAACCCGTAACCCCTAGTAAAGTCTGGAATTGATTGCCCTCCTTGAAGCCTTTGACCAGCTCGGCGATGGCCTGGGGCTGGTCGCCTGTTGGCTTGTAGGGAGCCTTTAAAATAAATTTATTCATAGCAATACCTCCGTTTTGTGACTTTTGATACGATTATTACCAGCCACTCACTCAAAAAGAATGGTAATGAAATCTTCAAACACGCAACAAACCATTACATAGTATTGTACATTACAAACTTTCTTCGCCAAAGGTCATAAAATTCATAGCCATTTGCAAAGCGCTTCTAACAATTTATAAAATGCCGCATTCTCATAACGAGCATTTGTATATTGACTACGCGTAAAAATCATTTTCGAACTTTCATCAAGAGTTCCATGAATCTTCAAAATAATTCTTTCCTCTGATTTTATTTTACTAACCAAGTCCGCGTCATAATATTTTTTTACTAAAATAGTTCCTGCAGTTTCCGCTTGGGCATACACCTCATATATTTTATCAACATTCGGCGTTATTACAATTCTTGCATCTAACTTTAATATATTTTCATGTATTTTATGATTTTTATATTTTGGAGCTAGAAATTCTTCAATTGCAATTTTTTCAAATCTTATGTTGCCGATCCTATTTACCAACACCTCACATGCAGTTAAATAATCCTTTTCTTTCAAAAGTGAATTTACATACCTTTTAATAGAATCATCAGCAATTTCCTTAAGAATTACCCGCATAAACTGTTCCCAAGTCGGAGGATGCTTTTTCCATCTAAACTAACTGCATTCGCTGATATTCCTGCTCCTAAAAATAGAATTGCTTTTCTCTTTGCTATCTTCTCAATAATATCCATTGACCATTTCATCGCATCTTCTCCATATTAATCTCAAACCGTTCTGCTATACCGTTCATAACCTTTTTAAAATCTTTTACTTTTGCAAAATGTGCTCCTACAATGCCATCCACACTAGTTAATTCAAAGACCGGCTTATGAGCTGTCTGCGATAATGGAATAATACTATTAAAATTAGGAATACTCCCTAACTCATAATCCATATTATCACGCTGATTATTAACTACACTTATCAGCTCTCTTTCAATTGTTTCAGGTACATTCGACAATATCCTTTCAAATGCTTGAACTGGTCGCCTAATACCATCAATCGTTTTACTTGTATATTGTTGTGTTACATACCCCAAAAACTCTATATACGGTATAGGCTGAAAACATTCTCTCAGTTCTTTATCATTACACCTATTAAATCCTTCTTTAAAAGAATCCCTCCATCCCTTTATAGTTTTTCCTATATTTTCAATTGCTAATAACGAAAATATATCTGAAGACATAGGAGTAATAAAATAGTCACATGCCAACAAAATAGCTCTATTAATAGCGCCTAATGAAGGACCCATATCAAAAATAACATAATCATATTCTTTAAAACGCCCAATCAAGTCATTAAATGTTAAAGTCGTTCTTATTCCTCTTTCTCCACCTGACAAAGAATCTTTCCAATCAGAAGCCAGCGTATCCTCAAAAAGGGCAAGTTGTGGATCCCCTGCTATAAAATCCAAACCGAAATCCTCTAAATAATATTTTTTCACTTCTTTAACATATCCAATTCCTTGATTTACTGGCTTTATCACATCATAAATAGTAAATCCCTTTTTTTCATAATATATTTCTGTGAACAATTCATCTCTGAAACAATAAATTGTCGAATTACACTGCGGATCTGCGTCTACTAATATAATTTTTTTCCCTTGTTTTGCAAAAAAAGCTGCTAAATTACAAGTTAATGTAGTCTTTCCAACGCCGCCTTTATTATTAAACATAGCAATTGCTTTCATAAATAATTATCCTCTCTTAAATACTCTTTTATATCCTAAAATAACATTATTCTATTTCTGTCGCCTCTTCTATCCACTGTCGCAGCTTATCTTGTAATAGCTTCTTATCTGGCAAATATAATTTATACTCAGATGCATATATATTAGCCTCTGGGGGTAAGGTCAATTTTACCATAGCTTCCTTATTCTCTTTACACAGTAAAATACCAACCGTAGGATTTTCAAATTCAGTTTTTACTTCTCTATCGTAATAATTAACATACATTTGCATTTGACCTAAATCTTGATGCGAAAGCGTACCTACTTTTAAATCAATTAATACATAACATCGCAAAAGTCTGTTATATAATACAAGATCCACAAAATAATCGTCTTCATCAAATGTAAACCTCTTCTGGCGTTTTTCAAACAGAAACCCTTTTCCCATCTCCATTAGAAATGCCTGTAATTTGTTAATAATTGCTGTCTCCAAATCACTTTCTACATATTCGGACTTTTCTTCCATACCTAAAAATTCAAGTACTGTTGGCTGTTTCAATAAATCTTCTGGTTTTTCTACTATATTCCCTTTCTTGGCTAACTGCAATACCGCTTCCTTATTACGACTCAAAGCTAACCGCTCATATAAACTGGAGCCATATTGACGTTGTAATGTTCTACAATTCCAACCTTCATTATATGCCTCTATCTCATAAAAATTTCTTTCATCTATATTTTCTATCCTCATTAAAATAAGATAATGAGTCCATGTTAATTTAAACGGAATTTCCTCTTTTCCTAAAATCCGAATCAATGATTCGGATTTCGAATTCTCCAACCTCTCAAAAATTGCTCCAGAAATCCTATCCCCAAATTTCAAATAAAATTTTCTCATATTTTCTAAATTATCAACAGAAAATCCTCTTCCATATTTTTTCGTGAGTTTCAGTGACAACTGTTTCAAAACAGATTTTCCATATTTTGCTCTAATATTCCCTTGCTGCTCATCTTCAACAATTCTTTTTCCTACTAAAAGGTTTGTAACTATCTGTAATAAATTTACTTGTTTAAAAGCAGTTGACCGTGCATTTTCAACAATCTCACTTACTTGTCCATATAAATATTCAACAGCATGTTCTTCCAATTCAATCATACTCTTTTTTTCCATTTTTCTCCTTCTGCTATTTTATAAAACATTTTCCATTACGAATTTTTACCGCAAAAAGTCACAAATTCTATTTGTCCGCCTAATACTGTCTAGTCCATAACCACCCATTTTGTCCGCAAAATCCGTACTTTCCGGCACAAAACAGTACCAATCATCACTCATTTTTGCCCCTAAACACTCTAGGACACAAAATACTCCACTGCGTTCTCAGGGAACATCTCCTTGAATTCTCCGTATAGCTGCGCCGCAAGCGTCTTGTTGTGGGCGATGACCAGCGTCGGCTTCTGCAATTCCTGAATGACATTTGCCATTGTAAATGTCTTGCCGGAACCCGTAACCCCTAGTAAAGTCTGGAATTGATTGCCCTCCTGGAAGCCTTTGACCAGCTCTGCGATGGCTTGGGGCTGGTCGCCTGTGGGCTTGTAGGGGGCTTGTAATTTGAACTCTGGCATATGAAAACCTCCAATTTGTGACCGAAAAAAGTTTGCTTATTCGCCCGAAATTCGTGTAATTCAGTTTTCGATTCGTGTAAAATGGACTTGCAAAGCTGGCGAATAAGCGTTAAAATAGCAATTACACGAATGCAGGTCACAAAACCGTATTTTTGAAACGAAACAACACTGAATAACACCAGCCAGTACAGATAGTATTATCCAGTCATTTGGTTTTTCATTATAACACATAAGTCAAAAAAAGTACAGACCAAAATCGAACTTTTGTTCTGTACTTTTTTATATCTTTTTATGCCATTCAGTTATGCCAGTATCTGAATATTATCCCCCTTGGGAGCCACCAGTTTCCCGCTTCAGAGCCATCCGGAAATTTCTTCCTTGAGAGCCACCTCAGACACAAGATATAGTAATACTGCCCCTGTCGCTTGAAAATACAACAGAGCCAATATTAGATCTAATGATGTTCAGATGATTATGCTTCTATCTCGTCAACAAGCCTTTTCAGCTTCTTTGAATCATACAGCTTTCTCAGGTTTGTTTCATTTGTAGGGATTTCATAGGCATTATGGATAATCCTGTCCATGATGGAATCTGCCTGCGTCCCTCCGCCCAGCCTGTTATGCCATTCATCAAGGATGAGGATCTGACAGTTCCCGATCCTTTTCCTGTATTTTGTAAGCTCCCTGAGGTTGTCGCTCTGGTTCTCAAAGTTACGCATCAGGTCAGGCATCCTGATATACAAAACCCTGTAAGTCTGTCTGCATGGGCTGTTCTTCTACTTTTGCCTCGTCAAACATCCTGCGGATTACTTCAAAGGTTTTGGGGCCTGTTTCCCTTGCCCTGTCGCGCAGGGCATCCACTGACAGATCTTTCCGAAGCGGAAATGGCAGATGAGCCGGCTCTGTCCGCATGCCGTTTGCCATATGTCTGGGAAGTATCTGATGGCTTCCTATCTCTGTTCTGTTATAATAGATAAATACAAGATGAATGAAACCAGATAAGGAGAAACTCAAAAATTATATTTAGGACAGCAGACACGACAAGATGGAGTGAATATCTTATTTGGAGGAATTACAAAATGGCAAAATCATTATTTGAGGAACTGGGTGGCAAATACGAGCGGCATGGCGATTATTTAATACCGTGTTTGTCTGTACCCGCCGAAGAAGAACAGCCCATAGGCATATGGGGACAGCGGCATATGAACTATCTGAAGCAGTACCATAAGGTTACATACACTAATCTTCTTACAAGCGGCATGCTCAACGCCTATCTTGTTGATGTAGACAGGCAGGCACAGGAACGCTCCCACAGGCTCATAGAGGGCATGAAACAGACACAAGACATAACAGAACAGCTAAAGGCTGAAAATGCCTTAGAATGGACAGGAAAAATGAATAACATAAGAGTTTGTGCGAGGGATATTGTATATGATGAAATCATTTACGCATAGACAGCAAGGCGACAGAGGGGAAAAGCTCTGTCGCTTTTCTTTTCGGGAAGCATCTGATTTAATAGTGATTTTTTTCTGAATATATTGACATGGCAGTAATGAGTTACTATGCTATTCGGCAGGAATTTGTTACTACTAAGTACAAAGGAAAAATAGATGAAAATGGATGAACTCTTTGAAGAATACAACTGTGATACCGAACACAGAGTACAAGCGATATTTTCAAGTATCTTTATACTACAAAATCGTATGCAGACAGCGGGTGAAAAACTTCAAACGGAAATATCCCTAAAGCAATGGTTATTACTTGCAATGACAGCTTGCTGTCCAGAGCCACGAACATTAACAAATATCGGAAACCTTATGGGCTGTTCCAGACAGAATATAAAAAAATTAGCTTTAACTCTTGAAAAGAAAGGATTTGTCCGTTTGCTATTAGAGGGAAATAATTCTGTCCGTATTGAGCTAACCGATAAAGCAGGTCAATATGCCGAAGAAATAGGAGAACGCCATTCACAGTTTTTGAAGTTGCTATTTACAGATTTCAACGAGGACAAAATAGATTTGCTTTTCCATCTTTATGTAAAATTATTTGTCGGCATAGGAGAAATTAGGCTAATGAACATTGGGAATGGGTAAACGTTTTTCATTATCACCCATAATTTGATTGCCGCAAACCGATTTAAGGATTATTTAATAACTTCTATGCTACAATCGAATCACAAAGCGAAAGGAGCAATAAAAAAATGTATTTACGAATACTAAAAAAAGACCTAAAGCGCAAAAGGGCAATGAACGTGATATTGCTGGTGTTTATTATACTCGCGTCGATGTTCATGTCCTCAGGCGTGAGCAACATCATCACCGTGACGACTGCGCTGGACAGCTATTTTGAAATGGCGGACGTACCCGATTACTGGGCGATGAGCGAAAACAAATCCTCAGACAAGGACATTTGTGGGACACTTGAAAACGCCTCCGCGATAGACGAGTTCCGTATCGAGGAGTACGTCCGTGTGTCCCAGTCCAATATTACGCGGGCCGGCGAACCGCTTAACGATTCCAACGCCAATCAGATATTTGTATTACAGAGCGACAGCGATATGGGGATGAATTATTTCCTGGACGACGAAAATATTCTTAAAAGCGTACCGAAAGGGGAAATTTACGCTACCCGTTTCATAGAGAAAAGCATGGGACTTAAGGTAGGCGACAAAATTACTGTCGAAATAGAGGGCGTAAGCCACGAATTTACCTTTGCGGGCAGTTTCAAGGACGCTGTCTGCGGCACGGAATTGATGGGCATTAAAAGGTTTATCATGAACGGCGAGGAATTTGACGAATATATGTCCGACGAAACGATGAAAAATATGTACGGCGGGAAATTCTTATACATACACACCGCCAATCTTGACAAGACCCTGTCCCAGATAGCGGATATATCCGACAGCTTTACCTTTGCGAGTGGCACGGATACACTGGGTCAAGCCTATATTTTTAACATGATAATCTTGGGTCTTATCCTTGCGGTGAGCCTTATTCTTATCATCATATCCTTTGCGGTACTGCGGTTCACCATAGCCTTTACCCTCTCCGAAGAATTCCGCGAGATAGGCGTTATGAAAGCAATAGGCATACGGAACATAAAAATTCGGGGGCTGTACCTTACAAAATACTTCGCCATTTCCGTTGTCGGCGCAGCACTCGGCTTGATACTCAGCTACCCATTCGGGAAAATGCTTATTAGTTATTCCTCGGAGTCTATTATAATAGACAGCAGCAATAACGGATTTGTAAACATTGCCTGCGCGGTTCTGACAGCGGCTGTGATTCTCCTGTTCTGTCTCAGTTGTACGGGCAGGGTGAGCAAAATGTCCCCTATCGACGCTGTAAGGAACGGGCAGACAGGGGAACGCTTCCGCAAAAAAGGCGTTATGAGCCTTGGAAAATCGCGGCTTGGCACGACGGCTTTCCTTGCCGCAAACGATATTGTAAGCAGTCCCAAACGCTACGCTGTCATTGCTTTTACGTTTTTTCTGTGTATGTCGCTGCTGATAATGCTTTCCAATGTCACGGCGTCTCTTAAAAGCGGAAAGCTGCTGAAATATTTCGGGAATGCAGACTGCCACGCCGTTGCGGACATCGGCGACGAAGCTGTGAAATTTATGACCGTGGACGGACATGAAAAGGTTAAAAAATATCTTGATGATATGGAGCAGACCCTTGCGGAAAACGGTATGCCCGCGGAATGTATGACGGAATATTATATTTATACGATGATAAGATACGGCGAATATGAAAGCAAGACAGCTATACTTCAGGGTACGGGAACAACAATGGATATGTACGAATATTTAGAGGGTACTCCTCCCCAAAACAGCGACGAAATTGCGATGACAACCCTTTTGGCAAAAAAGCTGGGTGCGGAAATAGGCGATACCGTTACCTTGTCCTACCCGACGGGCGAAACGGCGGAGTTCATCATAACCGCTCTGTATCAGGCAATGGTCAACCAGGGCATATCCGTAAGGGTTCATACCGACTGCGATATCAACTATATCGCAGCAATCGGCTCCCCCGGTACGCAGATAAGATTTACCGACGACCCCGACGATAAGGAAGTATTAAGCAGAATTGAAAAAATCGAGGAGCTTTATCCTAAGTTTTCAAGCGTTAAAACAGCGGGCGAAACCGTAAAGGACACCACCGGAGTCGGCGATGCCATAGACGCGGTTAAAAAAATGTCCGCCGTCCTTACGGTAATTTTAGCCGCACTTATAACCGTGCTTATGGCGCGTTCCTTTATCGCAAAGGAGCAGGCGGAAATTGCCCTTTTGAAAGCCATCGGCATTAGGAACGCCAAAATATATGGACAGTACACATTAAGATTTTTCATTGCGGTGGCGGCGGCTGTACTTCTTGCGGAGTTTTTGGGTATGCACCTTACAAAGCTTTGCTTTGACCCTATTTTCGGGACGATGGGGCTTGAAATGGGCGTAGAATATATGCAAAACCCTGTGGAGATATACGCAGTATTCCCCGTTATCGTCCTTACCGCCACAGCCGTAAGCGCGTTTTTGACCTCTTTGTACACAAGAAAAATCAAATCCTCCGATACAGCAAGCATTGAATAATGAAAGGAAGAATCAATTATGAATATTCTCGAAGTAAAAGACCTCTGCAAAACGTATATCGTAAACAAGCGGCAGAACAACGTATTGAAAAATGTAAATTTCACGATTGGCGAGGGAGAAATGGTCGCCGTTATGGGTCCGTCAGGTTCTGGAAAATCCACGCTGCTGTACGCAGTTTCGGGCATGGATAACTTTACCGCAGGAGAAGTGAGTTTCTGTGGGAAAAATATCGCAGGGATAGGAGAAAAAGAACTTGCAGCCCTGCGCCTTGACGAAATGGGTTTTATCTTTCAGCAAATGTATATGCTGAAAAACCTCACCATATTGGATAATATCATACTTCCTGCAACGCAATCCAAAAAGCAGCGTGAACCCCGCAGGGAAACGGCGCGGCGCGGCCAAGATTTCATGCGCAAGCTCGGCATTATCGACATTGCCGACAACGACATCAATGAGGTTTCGGGCGGTCAGCTCCAGCGGGCGTGCATTTGCCGCAGTATGATAAACAACCCGAAAATGATTTTTGCCGACGAGCCGACAGGGGCATTGAACCGCACTTCCTCCGACGAGGTAATGGAAGAGCTTGTAAAATTAAATTCTGAGGGAACAACAATCATGCTCGTTACCCACGATGTTAAGGTCGCGGCAAAATGTACAAGGGTCATGTACATTGTTGACGGGAACATAAAGGGAGAGTACGACTTAAGCGACTGTTCCACACAGATAAGAGAACGGGAGCGCGCATTGAATAACTGGCTTCTGGAATTAGGGTGGTAATATGGATATTCTTATTGTTGAGGACAACAAGGAGCTTGCCGACCTGCTGTGTGATTTTCTCCGTGCGGAAAATTATACAGTATCGGCGGTTCAAACAGCCGAAAAAGCCTTGCTGCTGTACGAAAGATACGGCGCAAGGCTTGTCGTGCTTGATATCATGCTGCCCGATAAGGACGGATTTTATGTTCTGGAAAAAATCCGCAGGTCGAGTAACACGCCCGTATTGATTGTAAGTGCGAAAACGGAAAAGGATGACAAACTGAACGGACTGAATCTCGGCGCAGACGATTATATAGAAAAGCCATATGATATTGATATTATGCTCGCAAAAATAAGCGGGATTTTTAAGCGACGATACGCTCTTGACGAAATTACTGACGGCAATATACGCATAAATAAGGCGAGCCGTGCCGTTTACAAAAACGAAAAAGAACTCGAAATGACCGCGAAGGAATTTGAGTTGCTTCTGCTTTTGATGGAGAATAAGGGCAGGGCTTTGAGCAAGGAATACATTTTTGAACAGGTCTGGGGCAGCGACAGCTTTTCAGAACAACAGACACTGACGGTACACATAAAATGGCTGCGGCAGAAAATAGAGGACGCCCCCAAAAATCCTAAAAAAATAGTTACTGTATGGGGGGTGGGTTATAAATATGAAAGCGTTTAACAGAATTTTCTCGGTAGTTGCGGTTGCCGTGATACTATTGTTTGCTGTCGTGAATCTGATTCTTGCTGCCGACAAGACCAATAACGGCAGACTGTACCGCGTAGAGATAAGCCGCCTTGTTCGAGAAATAGAAGCGAACGGTTCTGCCGACATTTCCGAATGTGTGTACGTTACAAATATTGAACGATACGGAGAAAAATTTTACAGCACGGACAGCGACTATGTTATCCGTGAAATAAACGGAGAACTTTATCGCTTTGATTACAATACTAACGGCTACTCCGACAAAACGCAGCTTACAGGAATTGTAAATGCTATTCTCGGCGTTATGGCGATTTTAATCATAACGGTTTTGCTTTATATAAAATTCGCAATTCTTATGCCCTTTGAACGTCTGAGCGGTATCCCTTACGAGCTTTCAAAGGGTAATCTCGCCGCGCCGATAAAGGAAACGAAAAACCGTTTTTTCGGAAAATTTCTTTGGGGGATCAATATTCTCCGTGAAAATATAGAACAGCAAAAGCAGCGCGAACTGGAAATGCAGAAAGAAAAGAAAACACTGCTGCTATCGCTCTCGCACGATATTAAAACGCCGCTTTCCGCTATAAAATTGTACTCGGCAGCACTGTCGAAAAATTTGTATTCGGACGCGGAAAAGCAGCACAAAATCGCTGAAAACATCAACGAAAAAGCGGAGGAGATCGAGGGCTATGTTTCACAGATTATAACGGCTTCAAGAGAAGATTTCTTCAGCTTTGAAGTGAATATGGGCGAGTTTTATCTTTCGGAACTTGTTGAAAAAATCGCGGGATATTACAAGGAAAAACTGGCACTTATCAAAACAGATTTTATTATCGGAAAATATAAAAACTGTCTGCTATCGGGGGATTTGAGCAGGAGCGTTGAAGTGATGCAAAACATTATGGAAAATGCCCTCAAATACGGCGATGGCAGACGTGTGGAATTGATTTTCCCCGAAGACGACGAATGCGTCCAAATTGCAATCATGAACGGCGGTTGTACGCTTGAGAAGGACGATTTGACGCATATTTTCGAGAGCTTTTGGCGCGGAGCAAATGCAGGAAACATTGGCGGCAACGGGCTGGGACTTTACATTTGCAGACAGCTCATGCGCAAGATGAATGGCGAGATTTTTGCGAAAATCGATAATGACATCATCACCGTCACCACAGTTTTCGCAAGAGCGTGAATGATTGAAAATTGAAAAAGCCATGCAAAGGATAGGTAAATATATGCGAATCAATCACACAAGAGAAATAGCTTATTATTCGAAAATAATAGAGAGGTATTTGAAAAATGAAATTAGAATGGATACGCTGCCCCATCTGCGGTAGTAAAACTCGTGACAGAATTAGATCGGATACGATTATGAAAAACTATCCGCTCTACTGTCCGAAATGTAAGCAGGAAACGTTGATTAATGTAAAAGAGTTACAAGTAACTGTCATCAAAGAGCCAGACGCTTAAGACGCAGAGCCGATGAATTTGTGAGTTTTGAACCGCTCCCTGTCAAGTAGACAGTTAAAAAAATAAAAATTTTTACCTGCCAGTCGCAAAGAGGACTGGCAGAGTTTTTATGCAGCATCTTTCAAATAGTTTCTATATTCTATCGGTGTCAT
>CAJTBF010000035.1 GCA_910574195.1 Lachnospiraceae bacterium
TGCCAACGGAGGGCTTCCTCCTATGGTTAAACGACAGCAATACTATGATTCCCTGAAAGAAGCAGCATAGGATACAAAATCCTTGAGGAAAATGTGTCAACTAATCTTGACAAAATCAAAAGTACGGATAGCAGCTGTATGTCCTGCACGGGACTTTTCTGCTAAAACA
Organism: Lachnospiraceae bacterium; assembly: GCA_910574195.1. Lineage (GTDB taxonomy): Bacteria > Bacillota > Clostridia > Lachnospirales > Lachnospiraceae > Schaedlerella. The sequence goes on from CAJTBF010000035.1 coordinate 170, forward strand.
GCACGTACCTCTTCTAATGTAAGTTCCGGTTTCTTTTCTGTTTTTGCTTCTGCTACCGGAGTCGCATCAGCATCTGAGCTAAACTGTGCAGCTAACCAATTGGCTGCTTCATTAATAGCAGCGGCTGCATTGCGTAACTCTTCGATAGTCATAGCAATATCGCTCATTTTGCTCATGGTGAATTTCTCCTTCCTTTGATTGTCTTTGCTTTGCGAGGATTGTCATATTTCTCGCCATTCTTGCTGATACCTCAGAGATTGCCTTAAGTACTGCAATCACTTCTGCGTCGGTACCACCGGAATCGAAGTAGTGTTCTCTCATCGTCGTCACCTCCCATCTGTGTTAGTTGCAAGGCTTGTTGTTTCGTGCCTTACACTTTCCCACTGGAGAGAGGGCGAGGATTTGAGCGGAGAAATTTTGAAAAAGTTAAAATCCCTCTGACTATCTTTGAATGGACGGTCAGAGGGACGAGTTGCTACTTATATATTAGTAGCCGCGAACCTTATGAAGTTCGGTTCTGATTTTCTTCATCTGGTCAGCAAAGGTACGCTGTTTACGACCTAAGCGTTTAGCAATTTCTCTATCGGAGATAGAGCTGTCGTCTTTCCAGTATTCGATAATCTTGTCCGCGGCCGGGTCAAGCTCTCTTAAACGCTGGAAGAGCTGCTCTAATAAGATTCTGTCGCTGATGACTTCTTCCATTAAGTCAGGAGTAGCAAGTTCTTCTGATTCAAGAAGAGTGCTGCCATCTTCTGTGTTAGGAGCATCAAGAGAAAGAAGCCCATACCCTAAATGATGTTCACAGTTGTCGCAATCACCATCACAGGACCAGATAAACTGCTTAGGGCACTTGCAGCGATGGTAATACTGTTCCTTCTTACGGATGCGAGTAGCTTCACGATAGAATTCCTGAAATTGCTGTTCAGTGCAAGGAACCTTCTCCTTGAGTGAACGAATGTAGATGAATCTTTGACTCTGATTGTCTAAATTTGCCATGTCTTTTACCTCCGTTGGCTTGAATTTCCAAGCGGAGTAAAGAAGCATGGCTGCCAGTATTCATGTTCATAGTTGGTCACCTCATGCGGACTGCTCCGCTTTGTTTCTGGTGACCAGCTCGTTTGCTAAGCTGGCACTGTATTTACTTGTAAGACCTTCCTATCAATTGCAAACACACCACGTGGCCACGAAGATGGTGAATTGATAGTTGGGCCAGACAGTTTAACGTCTTGTCCGGGACGGTTATTTATTTAGTTGTCATTGGCTATCTGCTCTAAATCTGCGAAGACTTCGCTGTAGTAGCAGGAAGCTAAGTTATGTAATCCTGTTGCGTCATATCTTGCAAAGACTGAATTAACAACAGCGGAACCATACTCGGCTGCCACTCTTGAAGCGGCATTCTCGATGTTGGTTTCCCACATTTCGATTTCTGTTCGATACATCTTCAATCCTTCCTCATAAGATTTAGAATCGATTCTGTAATAGTTATACCAAGGGAAAAAGACACTTAAAATTGAGCCAAATACAGAAAAAAAGACACTTTGGACACTTTGAAAGACACTTTTTTGAATGCCTGTTATTGTCGGTTTATAATGATTTACAATTTGTTAATATGACAAAGGATTGATTTTTGTTGGTTTTTGGTATATAATGTAGTGTGATTTATTGTAAATATCTGTAGGAGGAGGTGCTTGAGTGAAACTTGAAGATATATGTAGATGTGTTTACCCTGCCTGTCCTAATCTAAAAAGCCAAGATAAGTTCATAATTGCCTTATTTACAGCAAGTGGAGACGGTAATGTATCAAAGAGTTATGCCAAGCAGCTATTTACAGGTGCTAAAGGATTTGTGCTGAATCAAAAGCATCCTCTTAGAGGAAAAGATAACTATGATTCTCTGGTGCAGTTCTTCGAAGACCAGATAAATGATGCTGGAGCAGTTTTGTTGGAATGGGGAGTTCCTGTTAAAGACGAACCAAATAAAAAAGCGCTAGCTATTGCACTAGCGCGACAAATGAAGCTGTTAATAGACAGTGATTCTGAAGACGTAGACGATACAGTGATTCTGGAATATCAACAGATAAAAAATGACGGTACAGATTTAAAGGATAAGGAATACAGGCAGCCGCTTTATAAAGGCGATAATGTTTCTGTGTATCACAATATAAGACATGAAATTGCAAGCTATGATTCCGTGACACATGTATGGGAATTGTTGAATACCGGAAAGGTTGTCTGGACTAGTAGAAAATTAGTATATAAACGTGGCCCTAAAGATAGGCCTGAAGCACATCCGGATGTTATCGATATACCGGATGTAAAACCAAACGAAAGAATAAAAATAACCACGACCTTTGACGGACGTGGCTTCGATGGAGTAACACATTGTAAGTGGGAAATGCAGGATTCTGATGGAGAGAATTGTTTCCCAGAAAGAGATTCGTTATTTTGCGTAACGATAGACGCAAAGTTTAAGCGCAATTAGAGACGGAGGTAAACGCGTGAAAGAACAAGCTATTGAAAAATGGTCAACATTGAAAGAAGTTCAAGAATATTTAGGTGTTGGGCGTGACACCATTTTGCAGTGGATTGCAAAAAGAAATATGCCAGCATATAAAGTTGGTCGCCTCTGGAAATTTAAACTATCAGAAGTTGATGATTGGATTCGTTCTGGTGGCGCTGCAGATGATAATTCTGCGTCAGATGAATAAGCTGTCCGTTTTTTAGGACACATGATTTTATAGAATTATGATGTGGTAGTGTACCTACCATCAAAAAGACAAAATTAGCCAAAGAAAGGTATGGATGAAAATATGGATAATCAAGTACACAATGCGATTGTGAGTTTTATATGGGGTATTGCTGATGACTGCCTGCGTGACGTATATGTTCGTGGTAAGTATCGTGATGTTATTCTTCCGATGACAGTTATTCGTCGTCTTGACGCTATGTTAGAGGATACAAAACCAGCAGTTCTTGCAATGAAGGAAAAGATGGATGCAGCAGGTATTACTAATCAGTGGCCAGCTCTTTGCAATGCAGCTGGACAGGCTTTCTGCAACCCATCACCATTTTTATTAAAAGACCTTACAAGTAGAGCTAAAAAGCAGACTCTTAAAGTTGATTTTGAAGCATACTTAGATGGATTTTCACCTAATGTTCAGGAAATCTTGGAAAAGTTCAAGTTCCGTAATCAGATTGATACGATGATTGATGCTGATATTCTCGGTGCTGTTATTGAGAAGTTTATTTCTCCAACCATCAATCTGAGTCCTAAGCCTGTGTATACAGACGATACTATGAAAACAATCAAGCTTCCGGCTTTGGATAATCATGGTATGGGAACTGTATTTGAGGAATTGATTCGTAAGTTCAATGAAGAGAATAACGAGGAAGCCGGTGAACACTGGACACCTCGTGATGTTGTAGAATTAATGGCAGATTTGATATTTGTACCGGTTGCTGACCAGATTAAAGATGCAACATATTCGTGTTATGACGGTGCCTGCGGTACCGGAGGAATGTTGACGGTAGCTCAAGATAGATTAATGACTTTGGCGAGAAGAAGAGGAAAAAATGTTTCTATTCATTTATTTGGTCAGGAGATTAATCCGGAAACATATGCGATTTGTAAAGCTGACATGTTACTAAAGGGGGACGGAGAACAAGCGGAACATATTTCATATGGCTCAACTTTATCAGCAGACGGTAATGCCTCTCGACAGTTTGACTTTATGTTATCGAATCCTCCATACGGAAAGAGTTGGAAAACAGATGCTGAAAAAATGGGAGGAAAAAAAGAAATCTTAGATAGTCGATTTAATGCTTATTTTGAAGGCGGAGAACAACTTCAAATGATACCAAGAACAAGTGATGGCCAGTTATTATTTCTGCTTAATAATGTTTCAAAAATGAAGAAAGACACTGAATTGGGAAGCAGAATAGCCGAAGTGCATAATGGCTCTTCGATATTCACTGGAGATGCTGGAAGCGGAGAAAGTAATGCACGTAGGTATTTAATTGAAAATGACTTTGTAGAAGCTATTATAGCGTTGCCTGATAAGATGTTTTACAATACGCCACTTGGGACATATATTTGGATATTAAGTAATAAAAAAGAAGAACGTAGAAAAGGGAAAATACAATTAATTGATGCTACGGAAATGAAGGCACCTCTTCTAAAAAAATTAGGAGATAAAAGCTTCCAATTAAAAGAAGAACAAAGAAAAGAAATAGTACGTATTTTCATGGACATGGAAGAAAGTGCAATTTCTAAAGTGCTTCGCAATGAGGAGTTTGGTTTTTGGAGTATTACGGTTGAAAGGCCTTTGAGATTATCGGTCGATTTATGTAGCGATATACCAGATGGTATATTAAAAAAAGCGGATGAAAAACAAGCATATCTCGAAGCTATTAAAAAACTTGGGTATACAGAAAGTGATGACTGGAATGAGTTCGCTAGAGCTTCAAAATTAAAGGCTTCAATCTTAAAAAAAGTTCGACCTTATATCACAGCTGTTTCACCAAAAGCAAAGCCCATAGTAGGGGAGCCAGATGTTTCATTGAGAGATACTGAAATTATTCCGTTTGTTTACGACGGCGGAATCAAGGCCTATTTTGACAATGAGGTATTGCCCTTTACAGAAGATGCATGGATTGACGAAAAGAAGATGCAGATTGGTTATGAAGTGAGTTTTGCTAAATATTTTTCAAAGTCCAAGCCAGTTAGAGATTTAGCAACTATCGTAGAAGAATTTAAGGACTTAGAGGCTACAACTGATGGAATGCTAAGTGAAATCTTAGGAGGCCTGATTTAATGAAAGCATATGAAGAATATAAAGAAATTGGACTTCCATGGTTAGAAAAAATTCCAAGCCACTGGAATATCGTGAAAAATAAAAATGTCTTTTTAGAAAGGAAAACCACGGTTGGAGATGATTCTGGGAAGTATATATTATTGTCGTTAAGTTTAAACGGTATTATTCCAAGAGATGTCGAAAGTGGAAAAGGAAAATTTCCTAAAGATTTTAATACATACAAAATGGTCGAAGAGGGTGATATGGCATTCTGTTTATTCGATATGGATGAAACCCCTAGAACTGTTGGACTTTCAAATTATAGAGGTATGTTAACAGGCGCTTATACGATATTCGATATTACAAATATGGATGAAAAATATGTTTATTACTATTATTTGGGATTGGATAACATTAAGGCGTTTAGACCGCTCTATACAGGATTGCGAAAAACGATAAGTACTTCTGTATTTATGAATTTGAAGCTACCTATGCCAGAACTTTTCGAACAAAAGCAAATAGTCTCTTATTTAGATTGGAAATTAACGAAAATTAATTCGCTCGTAAAAGCCGAAAAGAAAAAGATTGAGTTGTTAGAAGAACGTAAAAAACAATTGATAGACATAGCAGTTACACAAGGAATTAGTGATGCTGCTTTGGTTTCTAGTGAAGTTCCATGGTTGAAGCAGAGACCATCACATTGGGAAAGTCGTAGAATAAAGTATCTCTTTGACATGAGAGATGAGCGTAATTATTTGCCATTAAGTGAAGTTAATTTGATTTCACTTTACACAAAATTGGGAGTGATTCAAAACAGTGACATTGAATACACATCAGGCAATAAAGCTACGAACGCCGATGGATATAAAAAAGTACAGGAAAATGACATCATAGTAAATATTATTCTTTGCTGGATGGGAGCCGTAGGGCGTTCGGCGTATACAGGAGTTACAAGTCCAGCTTATGATATTTATATTCCGAAAGAAAATGTGTCTAGTAGATATTATCATTATCTGTTTAGAACATCACGTTTTTCTGAACAATGCTATAAAGCAGGAAAAGGGATTATGGCTATGCGTTGGAGAACGTATTCTCCTCAATTCTGTAATATTTGGGTACCTGTGCCTCCGTTTGAGGAACAAGAAGCCATAGCGAATTGGCTGGATGAAAAAATAAAATCCATTGATTCTATGATAATTCAAATTGAACATCAGGTTGAACTTCTTCGTGAGTTGAAAAATAGAATAGTTTTAGATGTTGTAACAGGTAAGATTGATGTTAGAGGAATTGATATACCTGAATATGAACATGTTGAAGATATTTATGACAATGATGATGAATTAATGGACGGAGAATATACAGATGAGGAGGTGTAGGCTATGTCATTTACAAATACAAAAGAAAGTGGCTTAGAGTCATTAATTGTAAAATGGCTTGTTGAGCAGAATGGCTATGAACAAGGCACTAATGCAGATTACAATCGTGACTATGCTATTGATGAGACTCGCCTGTTCCGTTTCCTTCAGGATACACAGCCGGATTCATTGACTAAACTTGGTGTGTTCAAATCTGAGATGAAAAAGAAACAGTTTTTGAACAGATTACAGGGTGAAATTGCTAAACGTGGAATTATCGATGTACTTCGTAACGGAGTTAAGGTATATCCTGCTAGCCTTATCATGTTTTATCTTACACCGACTGAGAATAATGTTAAGGCTAAGGAGATGTATGAAAAGAACATCTTCAGTGTTACACGCCAGTTGATGTATTCGAATGATTCTACAAGGCTTGCTCTTGATATGTGCGTATTCATCAATGGTCTGCCGGTTATTACTTTTGAGTTAAAGAATCAGCTTACAAAGCAGGATGTAGACGATGCGGTTAACCAGTATAAGACAGACCGTGACCCTAGAGAGCTCTTATTCCAGTTTAAGCGTTGTATGGTTCATTTTGCTGTTGATGATGCAAGGGTGAAATTCTGTACAAAGCTTGATGGCAAGAGTAGCTGGTTCCTTCCTTTTGATAAAGGATATAACGATGGTGCAGGAAATCCGCCTAATCCAAATGGAATCATGACAGACTATCTTTGGAAAGAAATTCTTACCAAGGATAGGCTTAGTCGTATTATCGAGAATTATGCTCAGGTAGTAGTTGAAGAAGACCCTGAAACCAAAAAGAAGAGTGTGAAGCAGATATTCCCTCGTTATCATCAGTTAGATGTTGTTGAAAGTTTACTTGCTGATGTAAAAGAAAACGGAATCGGTAAAAGATACTTGATTCAGCACAGTGCTGGCTCAGGAAAGTCTAATTCTATTTCTTGGCTTGCGCATCAGCTGATTGGCCTTGAGGAAAATGGCCATCCTATGTTGGATTCTGTGCTGGTAGTTACAGACCGAAGAATTCTTGATAAACAGATTAGAGATAATATAAAACAGTTCATGCAGGTAGCTAATACTGTTGCATGGGCAGAACATTCCGGTGATTTAAGAGATGCCATTAAAGATGGAAAGAGAATTATTATCACCACTATAGAAAAATTCCCTTATGTAGTTCCTGATATTGGAGCTAAACATAAGGATAATAAGTTTGCAGTTATTATAGATGAAGCACATTCTGGCCAGAGTGGAAGAAACTCTGCACAGATGAATTTGGCTCTTTCCGGCCTTGCTTCTGAAGATGAAATGGATAACGAAGATAAAATCAATGCAATGATGGAAGGTCGTAAGTTACTTAACAATGCCAGCTACTTTGCGTTTACTGCAACACCAAAGAATAAGACTCTGGAAACCTTCGGTGTTCCATATCAGGATGGAGACGAAGTGAAACATCGTCCTTATCATTCATACACTATGAAGCAGGCTATTCAGGAAGGTTTCATTCTTGATGTGCTTAAATATTATACACCGATTGCTAGCTATTATAAGCTTATGAAGACTGTGCAAGATGACCCTATGTTCGACAAAAAACGTGCACAGAAAAAGCTTAGAGCGTTCGTTGAAAGTGACTCATATACCATCTCTCAGAAGGCGGAGATGATGATTGAGCATTTCCACGAACAGGTAATATCAAAAGGAAAAATTGGTGGACAGGCTCGTGCTATGGTAGTTACATCAAGCATCCCGAGATGTATCGAGTATTACTATGCATTGAACAAGTGTCTTTCAGCTAGACATAGTCCATACAAGGCTATTGTTGCATTCTCTGGTGAGCACAAGTATCAAGGCCAAGAACCACCGTTAACATCTGCAGCTATGAATGGATTCCCGGATGCGAAGATTCCTAAAACATTAAAAACTGACCCGTATCGCATTCTGGTTGTTGCAGATATGTTCCAGACAGGTTTTGACGAACCTCTGTTACATACAATGTATGTCGATAAGATGCTTTATGACATTAAGGCTGTTCAGACCTTATCAAGATTAAACAGATGTCATCCGATGAAGCATGATACTTTCGTTCTGGACTTTGCTAATAAGCCAGCAATGATTGAGCAGTCGTTCTCTAGATATTATAGAACTACATTGTTATCCGGTGAAACAGACCCTAATAAGCTGTATGACCTTATTGCAACAATGGAAGAGTATCAGGTTTATTCAACAGCTCACGTAGAACAGCTTGTTGACCTTTATCTTAACGGTGCAGAAAGAGATAGACTTGACCCGATTCTTGATGCCTGCACTGCAGTATATAAAAATCTCGATACTGAAGAACAGATTAAGTTTAAGAGTTCGGCAAAGGCTTTTTGTCGTACTTACGGATTCTTAGGAGCAATTCTTCCTTATGGTGATGCCGACTGGGAGAAACTTTCAATATTCTTGAATTTGCTGATTCCAAAATTACCATCACCAAGAGATGATGATTTCTCAGAAGGAATCCTTGATGTAATTGACCTTGATAGCTATCGACTTGAAGCACAGGAATCTATGTCAATTAAGCTCGAAGATGCGGATGCAGAGGTTGCTCCAGTACCGGCAGGCAGTGCTGGTCATATCGTAAATCCTGAAATGGACTTGCTGTCTATTATTCTTAATGACTTTAATGATATGTTTGGCAACATTGATTGGAAGGAACCGGATAATGTTCGTAGACAGATTATTGCAATTCCGGATATGGTTGCAAAAGATGAAAAATACCAGAATGCTATGAAGAATTCTGATAAGCAGAATGCACGTATGGAAAGTGAACGTGCATTGCAGCAGGTTATCTTCTCAGTAATGGCAGATAATATGGAACTTTTCAAACAATTCCAAGATAATCCTTCCTTCAAAAAGTGGCTGTCGGACATGGTATTTAACATAACCTATGAGCCAAATGCTGGAAGCAAGATTGTAAAGTATCCAGAACCTAAACCTACAATGAGTATGGTAGCTGAAGATACAGTTCCGTACGGAGACAAAAAATAAAAATGATGAAGGAGGCGCAGTATGAGCGAGGCGTTATCTAAAACATTACATGGCGATTTCGACTCAGTCTTTCACGAAGTTACACAGCCGGAAAAGGTGGCGTGGACGACTGAAGGACAACTGCGCCTGTTTCATTTGAAAATCAGAAATAACAAGTTTAATCCGGAAGAGATGAAAACTCTTCTATATCGTAATATTGGCGAGTATGTATTCTCACGCGCCAGAATAGAGAGATTTAAGGTTACCGGAGAGGCCTTCGCTGTTGGGGCACAGGCAATCCGAGTTCTTAATAAAAATGGTGGTGCCGATGTTAAGGGTACCGGAGCTGAACTTGGTGAAATGCTCCTATATTCCTTTTTAGAGGAAAAACTAAACGCACCTAAGCTAATGAGCCAAGTTGAATTATCTACTGATGCTAAACAATATGCAAGCACTTGTGATGGTATCCATTTATTAACAAGTAAAACCTCTGGATTGCCATATCATCAAGTGGTGTTTGGTGCTTCAAGTATTGTTGGCGATTTGACTTATGCGATTGATGCTGCTTTCGACAGCATTCTTGAAATTGAAAATAACGAAGATAAAGAGCTCCATATGGTGGACAATGTGATTTTTGACCGCTTGTTGAATGAAGATGAGGTGGAGCTTGCGAAAGAAATCTTCCTCCCATCACCTAACAAGACTACTTCCTATAATACATCCTATGGTGTTTTCCTAGGTTATACGATTGGTCTTGACCCGACGAGGTACAGTGTTGCTGAATTCCCTCAGATAGTTGAGGAGAAAATGCAGGAAGATATCAGACGTAATATCGATTATATATTGAAAAAGATTAATGATAATTTCCTAGGACAGCATTCGTTCTATTTCTATGTGCTTCCATTTAATGATGCAGAAGATGAAAAGAAAGCGATTATGGAAGCTGTTATGAAGGGAGATGTTGACCTATGAGTGAAAAGAAGTCATTAGGAGAAGCTTTATTTGTCGACATCGAAAGTAACGCTTATCTAAATGAATTACATGAAAAAATACTGTACAACTATGCTTTGAAGTTGTTTCAGTTAGAAAAGAAGAAAAGCCCTAAAGAATTTGAACTTAAAGATGCATTACGCTTTGCGGATTTGCTGTCAAAGTCTACGCATCCAACCAGAAGCGACATACATAAAATGTGGGCACAGGAGTTGATAATACTCCTTAATGAAATTGAATCAGATAATCCATTGGTCAAATTATATGCTGGTTCAGTGTTTTCAAGCACAGATAATCATCAGGGTTTACAGCTGATTAATTCTGAGTATGAGAACATAAATACTTTTGAGAAAATCTTTGCGCAATTTAGGAATGACTACCTTACAATTCCAGCTGCACCGGAGATGAAGTTTTTCAATGCTCAAAAGGAAGCATATGACCACTTATCTGACCCTTGCTTTAGTTATTCAGGGCCAACATTAATGGGAAAATCATTCATAATGAGAATGTTCATTAAGGATGAAATCATGCACGGTTCGCAAAAGAACTATGCTTTTTTTGATTGAAGGAGATGATGGTGCATGAGTTTAGGTATAGGCGCAGTTGCAAAGCTGGTTCTTCAAGACGACACCACTGTCATCTACGAATATGGTGGTTTTAATTGGAATGAGCCAGAATACAAAAATTTGGAATACATCAAAGACGGCTTAATTACAATTGATAAATCATGTTTTGCTGAACCAGAAATACATCAAAAGCTGAAGAGAATGCCAAGCGGACGTAAAAGGCTTGTCACAAAGAAAATTCCGGTATCTGTTGATTTTCCAAAGATGATAGAAGATGGCTTAATAGAAGTACAAAATTGTAGCCATTGTTGGAAGAAGATGGGCGATAAGGAAATCGATGCGATGGCATTAAAAGTTCTGTTTAAACTTTTTTATCAATATCAGGAAGAAGAGAAAATACCAGAGTATATATCGATTCTTTCATAACTTAAAGTCGAGTGCATGGGAACTGTAGCATCAGGCTACCCTGAGAATAGCCGCCGACTTATCCCTTGTACTGTGAACAGGCAGTCGTGAGACGATGGGATTTTTACGACTATTGACTCTGGCATTATAATAGTAAATACAAAGGGAAAAGCAGACCTATTCCCATATACAGGCGAGGTTTAGACTGCGATATAGATAGCAACAGAAGCGGTCATATTTTTACTACAGATATGAGTTGATGTTAGAATATAAATAGTACAAGCCAAAATGAGAAATTCCAAATACACATAAGCATGGTACAATAGAGACATGCTGAAGGAGGATCTTATATGGCAAAGCAACATGACAAACCGTTTAAACTTGATGCAATCCAGTACTACGAAGATCATAAAGATTTGGTTGTACGTGGATGTGCTCAAAATCTCGGAATTGGATACAGCACGTTAACAAAGTGGCTGAAAGATTTCCGTGAATCTGGCGATATTCCTGTTCGTGGCTCTGGTAATTATGCTTCCGATGAACAGAAAGAAATTGCCCGTCTCAGGCGTGAATTACGTGACGCCCAAAATGCACTTGATGTATTAAAAAAGCAATCAACATTCTGGGAAAATGACAGAAGCCATTTATCTCGAAGTGTCTGAGAAGACGGAAGCTGCCATGAAGGCTGGACGCCGGGTTTCCGTCTCCGGAATGTTGAAATTTTTAGGTGTCTCCCGGTCAGGATATCAGGCATGGCTCCACCACGTGCCTTCTGATACAGAAAAACACCGTAAAACTGTAAAAGCCAAGATACAGGATATTTATGATGGTTCCAGGCAGAACTATGGCGCTCCGAAAATAACTGTAGAACTGCGTAAAACCGGTGAAGTCATTTCGGAAAGAACAGTTGGTACCTATATGCGTCAAATGGGAATCCGTGCCCAATGGAGCAGGCCATGGACTATCACCACAAAAGATTCCGATTTCAGCACTGAATTACAAAATATCCTTGATGAACAGTTTACCCCTGACCGTCCGAATGCTGTCTGGTGCTCGGACATTACCTATATCCGGACAATAGATGGTTTTGTCTATCTGACCAGCATTATGGACATATTTTCCAGGAAAATCATTGCATGGACGCTTTCAGAGACACTGGAAACATCCTGTGTGATTGATGCTATAAACAAAGCCAAAGCCCGGCGAAATATTGGCCAGCCACTGATAATCCACTCGGACCGTGGCAGCCAGTATGTTGCAAAGGAATATAAAAAAGCAACCGAAAACATGCAGCGTAGTTATTCAAAGAAAGCGTTTCCATGGGATAATGCCTGCATCGAATCCTTTCATTCCATTATTAAACGTGAATGGCTGAACCGTTTCAAAATCCGTGATTACAGACAGGCATACCGGCTAGTTTTCGAATATCTTGAAGCTTTCTACAATACCAGGCGAATCCATAGCCATTGTGGCTACATGTCACCAGATGAATTCGAACGAGTATATGAAAGAACACTGATTTTGTCAAGATTAGTTGACACATTTTCCTCAAGGATTTTGTATCCTATGCTGCTTCTTTCAGGGAATCATAGTATTGCTGTCGTTTAACCATAGGAGGAAGCCCTCCGTTGGCAG
>CAJTBF010000036.1 GCA_910574195.1 Lachnospiraceae bacterium
TCTAATGGAGGTCTTCCTCCCATGATAAAACGGCAGCGATACTATGATTCCCTGAAAGAAGCAGCATAGGATACAAAATCCTTGAGGAAAATGTGTCAACTAATCTTGACAAAATCAATCTTCCTCACGCCGAACGGCAGGGCGGTGTTCAGCCCGTCCATCTGCTGGTACTTCAGCACGGCAAACTGGCAGAGATGCTTCCTTGCCGTCGTAAGCAGGGCTTCCGTGTCATTGTCAAGCTGCTCTTTGGTGTCTGCGGTATGCACCATCGTAAGCACGGCAAACATCATCCTCTGGTCACGGGTCGTCAAATCATCAAGGAATTCCTTGCTTTCCTTTCTCTGCTGCTCCAAATCGTAGGGGATGACGGCGGAAAAGTTGTTGTTCTGGTTCTGCTTCCTCTGCCAGTTCGTGATGTTGGTTTCCACACCGAGCAGGCGGTTCTCCACCTCCCGCACGGCTTCGTCCGTCGGGACAGGCACGACGTCCACGGAGAGCATCATGTTACGGTTCAATTCACAAAGTTCCGCCACCATGCTGTCCTTGATATAGGCGGCGTACTCACGCAGGAATATCACACGCCCGTAGCGGTTGCCCATCTTAAAAAAATCTTTCTCGAACTCAAAGGAGTCGGGGCAGATATAGTCCTTGAAGTCGTGTCCTTTCCGCATAGTCTGCGCCATGTCAAAGGCAAACGCCGTTTCCTCGCCCGTGCGGTAGAAGTCGTGGAAGATACGCAGCTTGTCGTTAGCGTCCAGTTCCGTACACTTCGAGCCTAAGCGGTTGAAATGCCCGATAAGGTCAGCCCCGACACGGGCAAAGTAATTCCTCGCTTCCTCAATGTTCTTCTTGCAGACGGAAACGGTTACATATTTATCCTGCACGGTGGAGTTTGCCCCCGTCGCCTTGTCAAGCAGCATCTTGTTATACTCTCTGCGGTATTTATCCAAATCGTCCTCCGCCATCGGGATTAAGATTGTCTGCTCAAAATCCGCTTTATTGAGCCTGCGGTTGTTTATCGTGATTTTCGTGGTCGCCCCGCTGTCGAGAGCATTAAGAAGCTCCGAGTATTCGAGGAACATCGCTTCCTTGTCATCACGGCTCGCAACGGCGTAGTTGATGTCCTCAAACTTGAATGTCTTTGCGTATTTGTTCCTGCCCACGAGGAAAATGCCGTCCTCCCACATGGTCTTTAACGGGATGACCGCCTGCACCGACTTCGGCACAATGAATTTCTCCCTGTCCTGCTTGAACAGTGTTTTCAGCGTCTTAATCATGGTCTACCTCCTTACGCTTTCTTGATTTTTTATCTTTCTTTCTGGCTTTCTCAGCCTGTTTTCTCCGTTCCCTCGCCGCCTTGCGCCTTGCCCTCCTGCGTTTTTCTTTTTCTTATCCTGCACGGCGGGCAAGCCTTTCTCATGTGCGTCCAGTGCCTGCTTCACCGCTTCGTAATATAAATTCTCTGGGACAAATAAAATCTTCTTCGGCATCAGAAACTGCGACTTTATCCATGCCCACACAAACTGCTCGGCGTTCATGCCGTTGTACCTTACAAATCCCATGACCGCAAAAGGGGAAGCCCCCAAGATGCACATCCAGCTCATTGTTTCCGTCCCGAACCTGCCACGGAGCAGGAAAAACAAGACGACCGCCACGCCGCAGGCAAGCACGGAAAACAGGAACTGCCGCATCGACAGCCCGAAGAACATGGATTCCGTGTAGTTGCGGATTTCCTTATTTATCTTTACTTCCAATCCATAAACACCTCCTTTTTGGCACAAAAAAATCGCCATCTTTGGGAAAATGACGATTCTTAAAATTTATTCAGTTTACTTCCAATTCATTCTTGCGTTATATACGTTGTTCACGGCTTCGATATAGCATATGAAAGAGGGATGGTCGTGGTCGTTCTGCCGCAGGTATCTGTTTTTAATATCCAGATACTGCGCCCTGACAAGCTGCCATTTTCCCCTTTTCTTGATATACTTAGCCTTTTTCTGTATTCCCGCAGAATGAGGGGCTTCGTTCCAATAGTATTCATCCAGATAAGTGAACCCTGTCTTTTTAAGTTTTAGTCTGTAAAAATGTTCCTTTGTATCCCTGCAAACAATACAGACATCCATCGAAAACTCGGTAGGATTGTCTTCAACAAAATGCACTTTTTTCGTAGTCAGAGAAGATGTTGAATCATCGCAATCTCCCCAACCATGTTCCTTTAACGCCTTATTAAAGGACTTCCTTGCACATTCTTTTAAAAACCTACAATCCTCAAAATCCTCACATCTTACAATTTCAAGGTTGTAATCCAAATCAATCGGCAACGAAGCGTTTTGTACGATGAGGTTTCGTGCGCCGCTCCCTACAAGAAAGAATACTGCGCCAATATCATAGTCCTCTTTCAAGTAATGGCAGAAATCCTGCATTATCTCACCACATAAACTCCGCATACGGCTTAGAAATTTCTTATCTTCTACATAGTCAAACATAAAATCTCCTTTCATCCCCAAGCCTGCCATTTAGACTTTAAAATCTAAATCATTATATCATAATCATCCGACAATCATATGTCAAGTGATTTTTCGATTTTTTCTGCGGTGAGCCTGCTTGATTCTGTCCTTACAAACGCACTTAAATTTCATTCCCTTAAAGCCCCATCATTTCCCTTACCACACGGTCTGCCATCTTGACCGCACCGACAAGGACGAGCATATTGAACACCAATTCCCCGATATAGCCCCACACCATCGTGACCGCCGCCGCATCGGGGTTGACTGCGGGCGGGGACGCCGCAAACACCGAGAAGATGATGCAGGCAAGCACGATAATCGCCCCCTCTAGGCATACGGCGGAGTAGCTTTTGATGAAGCTCTTGCCCACGCTCTGGCTCGGCTCTCCCGCAAACGAGGACAGCGGCACGGGGGCGATGGCGGTATAAAGATACAATTTAAAAAACCTGCCGTACACCGACATTATCATAATGAACGACAGCACCGTGATGAACAGCCCGCCTATCAGCGTGACCGCCCAGAGAGGGATGCTCTCGAAAAAGCCGCAGTCCTCCACGGCTGTCACTATCTCTGTCGGCAAGACGGTCTTTTGTGCCGAGCCGAAGCCTGCGGCTTTCATAATGGCGGAAATCACGCCCTGCACGATTTTGAACAAAGCCATCATCAGCTCCAAGCCGTAAGTGACCGCACCTTTCGCAAGGGCAAAGCGGATGAACAGCTTCAGGGCGTGTTCGGGCTTCTTCACGCTTGCGAAGTCGCCGCAGGTACGCATCACGCCGACGACAAAGAACAGCACGAGCAGGGCAAGCCCGATAGCCTGCAACGCCCCGTGGATGTCAACGATGACTTTCCATATCGCACCGCCCTTAAAGGTTTCGGGGGATTGGGTGATGAGCTGCCATATCTCGGCTAACTTTTCATTCCATGTGTCAAGGGCGTTCTCCAAGTTCTGGACTACCCAGTTGTCTGACATTCGACCACCTCCGTTCTTAAAATTTGATAGCGGGGCAAGTTCCGCATGGCGGATCTGCCCCGTTATCTTGTCTTGTGTCAGTCTGTTATTTCAGTCTGTTTTGGATTAGCCTGTGATGAGGGTTAATATCTCCTTTGCAAAGGTAATCACAACGCCGCCCGCTAATGTCAAAAAGCCGTTTGCCCTCTGGGATGGGTCATGGGATTTCAGCGACAAGCCGACCTGCACGATGCCGAAGCCGAGCATAATCATCCCGACCGCCCGTATCAGACCGAAGATGAAGTTGGAAAGGTTGTTGACAACGGCAATCGGGTCACTGGCGGCAAAGGCGGTAGTCGTTCCGAAAACCATGCAGAGTACAAGGGCTGTATACACGGCGAACGCTTTTCTTGCCTTTCTGCCCATCGGCAGTTTCTGGGTTGCTTTCTTCTCGTTTTTCTGAAAAAGTTTCATAGGGTAAATCCTCCTTATAAATTGAATATTTCTTCCAAGTCCTCATCGGACAGAAGCTCGTAGGATGTGCTGACCGTTTCCATGCTCTTTGCATCCATCAGCAAAGCATCGTCAAACACAAGGGTTGCGACCGCCTGCGTCGGCTCACCGTGAAGATACGGCGGCTTCCCACCGTCGGCAGTCAGTTTCACGTTCGGGTGTTTCAGGATGTCGTACTTCAAATCCATGACGGGGCGTTCTCCACGCACAAAAAGAAGTGCATAGCGGTTGTCTAGCATACGCACCTCGTCTGGCGTTAAAAGCTCACGCCCCGAAATCTGGTAGTTGGTGGAATAGTTGCCGCTCCGCCCAGAGCTTTTCCCGTAGGTGTTCGTGTCTATCGTGGCTTTCCCAAGAAGCTCACTTACAAACTTATGGGTACTCTGCTCGTTGCCGCCGAGATAGAGGAACTCATCGGCATTTCCGACGATGCTTTCCCACTGTTTCTCGAATAACGCTTTAAGCTGCGCCAGATTTTGCAGGATAATCGAAACGGACACGCCCCTTGACCGCATGACTGACAGTATCTTGTCAAAGTCATCAGGCAAACTGACGTTCGCAAATTCATCCATAATAAACTGGCAGTGGACGGGCAGGCTCCCGCCGTACTTGTGGTCGGCGAGATAAAATAGCTGTTGGAATAGCTGCGTGTATAAAAGTGACACCAAAAAATTAAAACTGGTGTCGTTATCTGGTATCAGTGCGAACAGTGCGACCTTCTTCTCGCCCAAAGACGGCAAATCCAGCTCGTCCGTGGCGGTTAAAGAAGCAAGGCTTTCCAGATTGAACTTCTCAAGCCTTGCGGCAAGGGTTATCTGGATGCTCTTCAATGTCTTGGCACTTCCGCTGTGATAATCACGGTAGTATTTAAGGGCGATATGCTCTGGGTTCACCATCTCCAAACGGTCAAACAGTTCGTCAAGCGGGCTTACATAGCCGTCGTCGTCCTCCCGTACCTCGCCCGCCCGTAAAAGCTCCATCACCATCGGGAAATTCTGCTCGTCTGGCGGGGCTTCGTATTTCAGATAAAACACGAGGGACAGGAGAAGCATACTCGCCGCCGTGTCCCAGAACGGGTCTTGCGACTGGCTTCCTTTCGGCGTGGTCGCTTTAAAGAGATTCGTCACAAGCCGCTGCACGTCGTTGTCGTTTCTTAGATACACAAACGGGTTGTAGCAGTGGCTCTTGTGCATGTTGATTAAATCAAGCACCCGCACCTCATAGCCTTTCTTTTCCAAAAGCCCGCCCGTGTCACGGACAATCTCGCCTTTCGGGTCTAAGATTACCATTGACGTGTTGCACTGCATCACGTTCGGTTTACAAAAAAATCTGGTCTTCCCTGCGCCAGAGCCGCCCACCACAAGGATATTCAAGTTCCTGCGGTGTTTCTTCCCGTCAAGCCCGATGCGGACGCTCTGGGTCAGCAGCTTGTTCTCCGATGCGTCCTTATCTCGGTATTTTTTATTAAGCGTACTTGCGTTGCCCCATTTTGCAGAGCCGTGTTCCTCCCCCTTGCGGTAGTTCCTGCGTGTGGAAAAATAAACACCGATTCCCATGCCGTAGGCAAGCAGAAAAATTAGGACAATTCTGGGAGTGTCCTCACATACCGTTATGGAAAACGGGTTCTCCATTGCCACGGATAGATTCTGCATTATCTCCACGATGCCGCCGCTGACATAAGGAGCGGTCAGCAGGGCAAGCCACACGACAGGAATGATGCCGCATAAAGAGAGGATTAAGCCTGCCTTATAATCGTCACCGTTCTTCATGGCACTTGCACGGGGCGACCTTTACTTTCCTGGTCGGGGCGTATGCCACCCTGCTTATCAGCTCGTCAACAGGCTCGGTGGGGCGTTCCTCCTGTATCTGCTGCGTCCGCAGGGTGTTGAGGGCATTGAGGACGATGTTCTTATCGTATTTGTCCAATGCCAGATGGTATCGTTCTTCTTTCATGGGCTGCACCTCCAATTAGCGTTCCTGCTCCTTATTCTTGGGCGGCTTGTTCTTTTCAAGGCTTTTATACATATCCGACTGGATTTCACCCAGAACGTCACGCATCGAGCCAAGCTGCCCCTTAAATTCCTGCGTTTCCATGCCCGCAAACTCTTTCGGGAGTTTCTCGAAGCGGAAGCCCTTTGTGTCCACGCCATAGCGGGAGCTTACCATATAGGCGACGCAGAACGACTTGAAGTCCGAAACGTCACGGCTCTCCTTATGCTTGAAGTCAAAGACCGCCGCCGACACTTCCTTTGCCATGCTGACAAAGAGCTGTTCTTCATTTAATCCCGTCTTGATGAAGATGGTCTGCTGTGCGCTGTCATAGAACGCAGGCAGCTCAAGGTCGTCCACTGGCACAAAGGAAACAGGGCTTGCGTCAATCATCGCCGACACAAGCTCCCGCATGGTCTTGGATTCCTGCGGCTGCTGCCTGTCCTTTGCCGAAGTCTGGGAAATGTCATAGACTATCTTGGCGTTGTAGCCGACCGCCTTTGAGCCGTCCTCCCTCTCGTACTCTTTCCCCGGCTCAAGGATGGTCACTTTCTGTGCGTCCTTGTCCACATAGGCACGGCTCTGTTTCCAACTGCCGTAGTCTTTAAGCTGCGTCGCTTCGGGCATCTGTGCCGAAACTAAGATGGCGTTGTTGACGGAGTAGCGGTCAAAATGCCCCTGCACGTCAAGGTACTGCTGGAACGCACCGCCGTCCGCCATCATTTTTTCGCAGGTCGTGTCTATCAGCTCATAGGCTGCTTTCCGCTGCTCCTGCTTTGCGGCAGCCCATTCCTCTTTGTTAAAAGGTCTGCCGCCGCCGCTGAATACATCATAAATGCTCATGCTTATCTTTCTCCTTTCGATTTTGGTTTCCGTTTCCGCTTCTGGGGCTGCTTATGCTCCGTCTTTCCTGCGGGCGGTTTCTTTGCCCTGTCAGAAGATTTCTCTTTGTCAAGGTTCGGGGAAGCGTCCGCATCCTGCTCCTTTCTGCCCTCCTTGATTTTCCGCAGTTCCTCCTTGACCGACGGCTTTTCTGCCTTAGCCATAATAGCCCCCTCTGCGGGCTTCCTTTGCTGCTTTAAGGTAGGCTCGGACAGAGGGGATTTTTCTGTCTTTGCCACCGAGGGGTTTGGGACGTTCTCCTCTTTCTGCACGGGTTTTCCCATAAGGGCGTCCATGAGCCTATCTTTCTCCGCCTTTTCCTCCACGCCGATGTCTGGCTCTGGCTGACCGTCCTTTGCCCCTTCGTCTTTCGCATCTGCAGTCTTGGCATCTTTCAGCTTGCTCTTTTCTTCTTTCGTTTTGCCCTTTGCCCCTTTCGATTTCTCCGCTTCGGTCACGATGGAAGCGGTATCTACGGAAGCAAGATTGAACCGCTCCACGATGCGGCTGATTTTCGATGCGTCCTCGGCTCTCGCAATCACGTCCACCTCCGCATCGGGGTCTTTGTTCTTACGGTCTGCGAGGACGCAGTAGAGTACACCGTATTTCTTCGCTTCCTGCGTGAACTTCTTCAAGTCGCCGCTCTTTACGGTAAAGACCTTTAACTCTTTCCCAGAGCGGAGCATATTTGTGAGCCTTGCTTTGCCTTTGGTTTTCTGTTCCTCTTTTAAAATGGAGTAGAGCAGGATGGCGATGTTCTTCGCACCCGCCCCCGTGATTCTGGCTGCGACCTCAAATCCCTCCAAGCTCATCCTTACGATTTGCTCCGCCGCTTCGCCGCCTGTGTTCATGCTTCATCAGCTCCTTTCCTTTTTCTTTGTTCTCGTCTGCCCGTATGGTCTGCAACTTCTCTTTGAGAATGTCGCTGCGGGCTTCAATTCCCTCGCACAATCTGACCTCCTTTCGGATTGTTTTCATCCTCTCCGTAATTTCCGACAGCCGAGCCTTGACCGCTTCTTTTTCTTCCCCGACGGATTTTCGGGATTGGGAGTAAAGCCCCTTGCGCTGTTCGGTCAGCTCATTCATCTCGGATTCCAGAGAGCCTTTATAAGACAAAAGCTGCTCCGCCGTGTCGATATGGTTGCGGCAGAGCAGCCTTGTTTCGTTTGTGATGGCTTCCATCTTCATAAGGTCGTCTTTCAGAAGATAGTGAAGCCTTGCATAATTCGGTTGTTTCTTCTTTGGCAGGATGCCGAGCTTGTAGCAATAGTGGAGATACAGCCCACGCAAGCCGCCGATTTTCTTGGCATCCTTTAATGTGCCTTTTGCCCTTATGACCTTAACAGGTTTTGTCGGCTCGGCAAATCGGGAGAACTTCACCGCATAGGAATTTTCCTTGATGCGTTCCGTTATCCTCTCGTTGGTGTAGTCGTCGCCGAGCTTGTAGAGCCGCTTCGTTCTTTGCCATCCCCTGCCGATTATCGTCCAGTATTTTCGGTTGGGGTCAAAATTGATGCGGTATCCCATTTCCGATAACTGGCGGTCGAAGTCTTTCAGCGTGAACGATTTTGAGATGGCTTCGTCCACCGCCTGCCGTGCCACGCTGTCCCTCGTAGGCAGACCGTTCTTCTCGGCTTGGCAGAGGACATAGGGCTTCTTCCTGCCGCTTGGGTGTTCGATGACCGATAAGGAATACTCACGGCACAATTCGTCCGAACGCTGACGGAGCAGCCGCAAGTTCTTCTTGTTGTCGTGGTAATGCCTGCCGTCAATATAAGAAACCGAGTTGACGACAAAGTGGTTGTGCAGGCATTCCGTATTCAGATGCGTCGCCACAATCACTTGAAACCTGCCGCCCCACATCTTCTCCGCCAGCTTCACGCCGACCTCATGTGCCCGCTCTGGCGTGACCTCGCCTGCCTTAAAGCTCTGAAAACCGTGGTAGCAGACAATCTCACTCTGGTCGTTCCATTGGGCTTTCGCCATCATCATCTCATCCCTAGCGGTGGTAGGGTCGCAGTTTACGCCCGTGACGAAAAACTGACGCTCGGTCTTGTCGCCGTTGGTGGCGTACTTCATCACGTCGCCCATCGCCTGCAAGTCCGCTTTGGTGTATTTCGGGTTGGCGGTCTTTTCTGGGTTCTCGGCGTAGTCGATGGGGTGGTCGAGCCTGCCCTTTACGTCCCATATCTCGCAGACCGCCATCAGCCAGACATCTTCCTCGGAACAAGGTAGCATCTGCCCACGTCCAGACGGAAGTCCCGCCACCGCTTGGCTTCATCATAGAGCATCGGCGTGTCCACAAAGTTTAAGGCGTTCGCCTTTGCCGCAAGCTGGTTGATGCGGTTGCCGATGGCGGACAATTCCCGCATGATTTTATAGAACTCTGGGTCTGGCTTCTCGCATAGGCGGTAGCCCATGACCATCGACTGGAGCAGGGCTTGTCTGGAGTGTCCCGACCGCTCCGCAAGGGAGCAGAGGTATTCAGCTTCTTCCTCGGTCAGTCGGAACAGTATCTGCACATTTCGTTTCCGCATTGGCATCCCCCTTTCCCTCGGACAGCCTGTTAATCTGCAACACGCACATACACGCCACGCCGCACATCCCTCCGAGCGTTGTGCCGAGGATAAAATATAAAAACTCATTCATTCTTGGATTCCTTTCTGTGACCGCCGTGCCACACACGGCATGGCGGCATACTTTGGCATTGTTCTTTTTACGGGGTATTAGGGGAGTTTTCCCCTAACAAGCGAATTTTGTTTCCATCGGCAGATGGATAACCAAATTCAGTGCTTGGTAAGACGTGTCTTTAATCCCTGCCCCCGCAGCAGCATCCTTTACATACCATTCTGAAGCACGGACATTCCGAACAACAATCGTCCTCAAAATCATCTTCCTCGGATTCTCTTTCTTCCCCTGCGTCCTCTAAGGGAGCGTTAATCTCGGCTTCGCCGCAGACAAAATCCCCGTCGGAAAACTTCACAAGGTCGGTGTCGAACAGGATAATTTTTAACCTCTCCGCCGCCTGTTCGGGGCTGTCGGCATGGATGGAAACGGTCTTTGCATAGTGGGCGACAAGGGTCACTTCATAATTTTTCAATCGTTCTTTCCTCCTTTTCGGTCTGAAATTTTGTTGTGGTTACGGTGATTTTTTGCTGAAAATCTTCATTCAGTCAGCGGGCATCCCCCCTTTCACGGCTTGGTTTCTGCCTTGCAATCCCCAGATAGGACATTAAAAAATCGTTGAAGTCCTTGCCGATTGGCGGCGGTTCATCAACGATTCGGTAGTCTTTCTGCAACAATTCTTTCAAGGCGGCGGTACATAAGCGACCTGCCCTGTCCTTATCCAGATGCAGAAATATAGTTTTGATTTGCGGGTTTGCTTTCAAAAAAGTCGTGAGGGCAATGGGGATTTTGCTTTCTTTCAGCTCTTTCTTCGGCTGATACACGCCCGACAGTGAGAGAAGATTCTCTGCCTTATAATCCCTGCCCTCGCATTTTAAATAGGTGGCGTAGGATAATAAGTCAATGGCGGCTTCAAATAAATGCACGGCGTCGGTCGGCTCTTTTGCTAGCAAGCGAAACGAATACCGCTTGTCGCTGCCCGATGCGTCACGCTTGAAGCTCCCCATCGTGCCACGGCAGGCGGCGTATTTTGGCGTCCCGCTTTCATCCTTTCCGATAAAAACAGCGTTGTGGTAGTCGGCACTCTCGAAAATAATCCCCTCGGCAATGCACTCTTGGATAAGCTGATAATCAATGCCACGCCCGAAAAGATACTCTGCCACCCTGTCACAATTTTTGTTCTTCGGCGGCAGGAGCAGCACCTTTGGCTCGTCTTTCTTCACGGCAGGGGGCGGCGGCTTCCAGTCCGCCATCGTCTGCCCCGTGAGGGTTTCCACGGCTTCCACAAAGCCGTATTCCTTGACTTTCATCAGATAATCAAGGGCAGAATAACCGCCGAAGCCCCTCGACCACCAGTACCATTTGCCATTGGAAATCTTTAGGCTGTCATGCTCGGCGGTGCAGTAGACGTTCGTCGTGCCTTTGACTTTGACAAGGTTGCTCGGCTCGTAGGCTCTAAGATAAGACAACAAATCTATCTGCCTTGCCTGCTCAAGCACGTCTGGGTCAATCTGCACATAGGGTTTAGATGCTCTCATTCAATAAAATCACCTCCAGAAATAGAATTAGCCGAGGGATTTTCGTAATGAACCGCTCCCTGTCAAGTAGACAGTTAAAAAAATAAAAATTTTTACCTGCCAGTCGCAAAGAGGACTGGCAGAGTTTTTATGCAGCATCTTTCAAATAGTTTCTATATTCTATCGGTGTCAT
>CAJTBF010000037.1 GCA_910574195.1 Lachnospiraceae bacterium
TCCTCTAATGGAGGTCTTCCTCCCATGATAAAACGGCAGCGATACTATGATTCCCTGAAAGAAGCAGCATAGGATACAAAATCCTTGAGGAAAATGTGTCAACTAATCTTGACAAAATCATTTCTCTGTACGGGCGGTCTGGTATCAAAGGCGTGTAGCAGTTCTTCAAAGACTGGGTGTATCTGCACCACACCGACACGCCCGTATAAGTCCTGCAATAAACATTGTCCGTTCTCCAAATCACGAAGCCGTTTCTGATTGTTCTCGTCGTCCTTGTCGATACCGAAAAATTCTAAGGTCTGCTTTATCTCATTTATATCCGTGCTTCTAAAGGCAAACTTCAAGCCGATATTGTTTTTCAGACTTTCCTTTGACACGTCCCCAGAAGATTGTGTAACAAAATAAACGCCTGCCTGCATAGCTCGTCCAGCACGCACCAGCTTATTTGATAAGGTTTCGCCTTGTGCTACATTTAAGAACGCCCATGCTTCATCAAGGTCTACAATCTTAAAAATGCTTCTGTCGCTGTGAATGAAGTCGAGTGCAAAGGTACTAATCACAATCAACATTGCCACCGATAATAATTCAATGGTTGTGTATTCATTAAAAGTGGTGTCTTTATCTGGCAATACTAAGTCCGCTACTTGAATGATATTGAGCTGATTATCAAGACTGATAGCATTTTCCACCGTACCGTCTGAAAACAGCAGGTGTGCAAAATCGTAGTCCGTGAAGCTGTCGATATGGTCTGCGATATTTCTTGATATGGGCGTATCTTCACGGCGTAGCTCGTCTATCACATGGAGCAAGCCCCGACTGTCGCTCTGGGTAACGGAGCGTACCGCCTTACGAAGTACGGGGAATTTTTCGCCGTCCCTAGAAGAAATACCCGTAAGGAATGTCAAGATGTCGATTGCCAGACTTTCAGCGTCTTTTACATTCTTCATAATCACGAATGGGTCAAGAAGTCCTGCATTATCCTTGTCGCTGGTAAGGTTTACGATATTGATTTCATGGGCGATTTCTGGAAGTGTTTCTTTCCAGTTGCCACGCTCTGATTTTGGGTCTAGGATAACCGCTTGTCCCCCAAAGAGAACCGAATAATACACCAGAAGATTGTTACAGAACGACTTCCCACCGCCAAGCGAACCGACAAAAGCAGAAGCAAGGGCATTTGTAACTGTGCCTTTTACGCCCTGCGAAGCTAAAGACGGTTGCAGGTACACATTTCTTCCCGTATCAACGGAATAGCCTATATAGATACCCGTGTTTTCTCCTAACTGCTGGGTCGCACCAAAACCAAGCCCTGCCAAGAAGTCTGATTTTACATACTGCACATAGTCATTGATATATCGCTTGCTGGCTGGTAAAAATTCAGAATGAAGCCCCAGCATATCCCCAGCAGGACGCACCAGCTTTACATTGAGGTCGTCGTAAAAGTCCTTGACTTCATCACAACGGCGTTTCAGCTCGTCAAGATCGGGTGCAGACACCCGTATCACGTAGCTTAACTTATACATACTTTCTTTGCTCTGGTCTAAATCGGTTTCCAGCTCGTCCACGCTGTCTAAAGCGTCCACCACATTTGAGCTGGTTTCACTTCCTGCTTGATAGGCGTGATTATCCAAATCTTTCAATTCCTTTTTCTTGTTGCGGACTGTCGTTAATGCCTTACGGTTCTCCACGATTTCTACATTCATAGAAGTATCAACGGGGAATGTGAATTGCTGTTGCTGGAAATAGAAGATTTCACTTGACGGAAAATCAAGCTCGCCTACAATCGCATTGACGGTAAAATAGGACACATAACTTTCCTTGTCCTCATGTTCCAATCTTAGATACCGCTGGTTTTCCTCAATCACACACCTTGTCGGACGGATAAGGTCGTAGTATTTTATCAGCGTTTCTTTCTGCAATTTCTTCTTTGGTAGCTGATACTCGTAATCTTCATAGGCGATACCGTCCCTGCCGTAGAGATGTTCCATGAGATACCCAAAATCATGGATTTCCAAGCGACGCACCTTAAAGCGACGGGAGATTTTATTTTCCAGTAACTTTTCCATTTTCATGTAACGGTTGATTTCATCATTCGTCATGGAAACAAAGTCGTTCATCAGCGTGTGGTTTACTTCATGGAGAAATTCCTTGAATGACAGCCACGCCGATTTTTTGATGTTCTTCAGATTGAATGGTTCTTCCGTAACCATGAGCTTAAAGCCAAGAAAAAAGCGGTAGTCCACTTGATTGTCCCCAATCATAGATACTAACGCTTCGGTCTGTTCGTCTATCTTCTGGACTGCCACCTCACGAAGTTTCCCCGTAACCAGTTTTTTTGACTGTTCCTGCATACTTCGGATTGAGCTTTCCGTCGCTATCTGCAAAGCATGAATTTTACCCTCACGGGACTGTGCGATTAACTGGCGAAAGCTGTCATGCACGATAAATTTCTGCTCTGCGGATAAGAAAGAATAGTTGTAGGGTATCAGCTCATAGTAAGCGAACACCTCATTGTCCTTGTTCCAGACAAGGTTGTTATCAATATATTTAATCGGGAACATACTTCACACTCCTAACTGCCGTAATATTTTCATGTAGTATCTGCTTATCCAGTTTTACGGCT
Organism: Lachnospiraceae bacterium; assembly: GCA_910574195.1. Taxonomy (GTDB): domain Bacteria; phylum Bacillota; class Clostridia; order Lachnospirales; family Lachnospiraceae; genus Schaedlerella. The sequence continues at coordinate 2,621 of CAJTBF010000037.1, forward strand.
TTTCCTGCATAAGTGATTTTAGGTCGCAAGGCATAGGTTATCTGTGATTTCAAAAAGCTGTACGGCTTCTTTCCGTCAAAGGTTTTCTGCGACATAAACCAAGTGAGAGCAACGGGAATACCAAAATATTTGAGAAATGCTCCCTCAATCATGGAAAGTGGGGGAATATCCCCAAACAGAATGATGATAAATTCTGTAATCACAAACCATGTAATCTGTGTAAAGGTAACGGGAAAGGGTAAGTTAAAGTCATTGATTGCATACAAGACTTTTTCCACGTTCCAGATACCCGTGTAGCTTTTAATCTTTTTCAAGTTCTTTCAGCTCCTTTCAAAATAGAAAAGGACAGCCATTTTCAGACTGTCCATCAAAAGAGAAATACGCTGTCAGTAGCAACAATGCTTGTTGCTGATCTTTCAGCTTTAATATGGTATCTCACACATACCTCGGCTTGTTGCAATAAAGCAACCGCCCATATCCAAATCTCGCCCGTAGGCTTCATAGTCAATGTAGTTCTGTAAGCTAGGGGGAATATCGCCCAACGCCTGCAATTCGTCTATGTAGTAATAGGCAACGTCCGTCATGGTATCACAGTCTGGATAAAAATAAATATCGTCCTTATGTTCCACGACTTCTTCCAGCGTCCCGTAGTGGCTGATAAATTCGTCCAGACAATCTACGATATAGTCAGGAAGTTCCTCTATCATTTCATACATCTCATTGAGTTCTTCAATAGAAACATACTCGCCAATCGCAATGGGGAAGTTGTCGGTATCATGGATAGCATATTCCTCATACTGTTCATTCAAGCCGATTTTTTCTTTCACATCTTCCTCGTCAATGGGAAATGTGAACCAAGCCCCCACTAAATAGCCCTCGTTGTATTTGCCAAGATTAGCAATGTAAACCGCCATATCATCAATCATAAGCAACACCTCTTTTCTTACTCTGGCAGTTCAAAGATACCATGTTCTGTTACTAAAAATTTCCCGTGTTCCTGCAAGTGAGAAGCGTAGGCTTCAAAGTCAAAGTAATATTCTTGACAGTCCTCGGATAAATGCTTGAACGTCGGGTCGTTCATCAGCTTTTGCCTTGCAACATCAATCATGCTTTTGCAGTCGGGATAAACCGTAATCACGTTCCTGCAAATATAAAGTGCTTCTAAATTCTCAAACACCGTAAGTAGTGATACATATTCTTCCTGCATATCACTTGAAAGCTGGCGGTACATAAAATCTAATTCGTTGAGCTGATACACGCTTGTATGTTCGTGGACTTCATCAGCATAAGGCAACACCTTTTCGATAATGCGGTAATCCCCACTTTCTGCACCGACACCTAGTTTTTCTTCAAACTCGGCAACATCTATCGGCAGTTCAAACCAGTATGATATTGTTTCTTTGCCAGTTGTTCTGCTCGTTTCCACCAGCACCCTTGTTTCCTGCATTGTTCCTCACGTCCTTTCTGTTGTTTCGTCACATCTTTTATGGTCTGGTACGACATACCAAACACATACTTTGAAAAATCTTCTAACTGCCTTTCTTCATAGTCGGCAGGGTTCAGCCGTTTCATTTCCTGCCACACCTTACGCTTGTAAGAGGGCAGGTCGGAAATGTATTCACAGCCGACGTTTGCCTGCATATTCTTAAAAATATCGTTCATTTCATCACTCCAATCTGAAATTTTGGTAAGAAAAAAGCAGTCAATCCTAAGACTAACTGCTTTGTGTGTATGGATATGAAATTGTAAAAACGAAAGGTTACAAGTTAAATTTATTACAGACAAAATACAGATATTCTTTAACAGATATTTCTTTACTATGCAAAATTCCAATAACAACAAATATAATTTCTGCAACTGTAAGATAACAATCTTTCAAATCAAAAATAAACAAGGTCGGTATCTGTAAAAAGTCTAAACTTCCTCCCCAAAATAGCTTATCAATCAAACTGCATAAACTTCCAGCTATTCCACAAATCATTATTACTTTTACCCCAAAACTTGTGCGTGATTTTTTTGTCTGATATAACATATATCCTGATATAAAGAGGAATAAAACAAGAATGTTCATTAAAATTGTAACAAATGGACTTGATAACAATTCAAAAAAATTCCCACCATAAGATAAACGTGTATTTAATTCTGGATTAAATCTTAAAGTTTTAATCATTATATCAAATTCGCATTTCATAAATAATTTAGAAATCACTATTTTAATAGTCTGGTCAATTATTACCAATAACAATATAGGAATAATGAAAGGCTTAAATTTTTTCATCAATCATAACTCCTCTCAATTCAAATTTGTTACATTCTTCAATATTCACATTATAACATTCTTATATCAGCACCACAATAAAATTTTATGCCCCGATAATCTTATTGAACAGCTCTAACAGTACATCTTTCACACCGCCAGCGTTGAATACCAAACCGACAGCAATCAAGGCAACTACCAAGAAACCGATAAGTTTGGAAAACTCACGCTTGAACCCTAAGTAGATACCGATAACCACAATCGCCATAAGCACTAAACTCTGTGCGTTTGATAAAAACCATTGATACAAATTTTGTCCGAAATTCATTTAATTGTCCTCGCTTTCTTCTAATTGTTTCATTTCATAGTCCGCTTCTTTGCCGACATTCAAAATACACATCAAGACTACGCCGATACCCATTCCCATAGATACCAGCAGGAAGTCTTCCAATAATACCCACATTTTTTTATCACTCCTAACTTTCTACTAAATCTTTTGCAGGGGTTGTCTGCTGTTTGATTATCATTTCATGCTTTTCTGTGAGTTTTGCCTGCTGTTCGATTGTTTCCATGTAGTCGGTACCGTTTCCCTTATCAATCTTTTTCAGCATTTTCAAAGTCGGTGCTACCTGCCTTTGTACCCAACGCAATGTACGGTCTAAGGTGTAAGGCTCTGGCTTTGTCGTCAGTTTCAAGCTCTGTCTGTTATCGCCGATAAACCAAGCCCAGCGGTCATTGAGTTTCCAGTCATTTTTTCGCTTGTCTGGTTCTTCATCAACAAACCGCACATACTGGTTGATGATAGAAAAGGCGGTCTGCTCTGCGTCATAATAGGTCAGCAAATCTCGTACTGCATAATAGGCACGTTCATTTCTAAGCCGTATCTCAAAACGGTTAATAATATCGGCTTCTTCCAGAGGTGTCCCTAACTTGACATACTGTTCATAGTCCTTTTCATAGATACAGAAATACACATCAGATTTCAGCGAACCAAGATAAAGGGTACGTCCCATATATTCTCTGTCGTCCTCTCTGTGCTTGATAAGCTCGCCCGACTGGTAAAACTTATAACTTCTCGACTTTCCGATATATTCCCGTTTCCTGCATTTTTCCGCAAGCTCTGGAATATCCAAAATTCCCGTATGGTCATTGATAGCTAAGTCGATACGCTTCATCACGCCACCGTCTATAAGTGCGTCCATGAGAAAGTCATACCAGCTTCTTTGCTGTGCCAGCAGGTAACTTTCAAACTGTCGGCAACCACGCCCCTTTAATTCTAAAAGGACACCTTTTTCTTCGTCAGCCGACGTATAGATAAAGATGTCCCCTAAAGAATAATGCTCCGTATAACTGTAATGTCCGTAATCTTCATGGAGCATATAATTGATATTCAGTTTTAATATATCTTTGATGATGTGCTGTATATCCAGCGTGGGAAAACGAATTTTCACATAATCAAACAGCATGGTAATCAGTGCTTCTGGATTGAACTTTGCCAGTTCTTTATGCAGAGTTTCCAGAAGTTCCTTTGACGGCTTCATTTTTCCGCTTTCTATCTTGTTGAGATATTCCCTTGTGATACCAGAAGCCACCGCCAGCCTGCCTTGTGAGATACCGTAAGCAATCCGTTTCTCCCGTAATTCTTTTATCCATTGTTCTTCATTCAGAACCATACCCCCAATCTATAAAGTGTGAAGTTTTTTAAGGCGACTTCACAACTGATTTTTACTAGAAAACCATATCAGAAGCCTTATGTTTCCTATGTTTTTTGTCTATTGTCTATTTGCAAACGTACCCCTCTGTTAGATACCGAGGGGTTTTACCTGCTGGCGTGGCTTACGCCACACCAGCAACGGCTAGTCCGTGCCGTCGCCTTTCGCTTCGCACGTCGCCGTCCCGTCCTGCCTTGCTTGTGCAAGCGAACCGATAGTCTGCAAAAAATCATGTCCTTTCGGGACTAAAGGAGTGTAAAATTCACTTATGACGCTTATTCCTACATCACAGTAGCCACGCCCCTTGATACGCTTCTGGAAAAATTGCTTTTTCACATCTGAACCGAACAGCATACCGTAGCCAAGCTCGCTGATACGCCCCAATCCCACACGAAAGTTGAAATTATCTCTGATACCGTCCGAGAAATACTTTGCGTCTGGACGCTGGCAGGCAACGATAAGGAAATAACCTGCTTGTCGTCCTAACATAACGATTTTCTTTAACTGGCTAAGTAAGTTCACGCTTTCTTTCGTCCCCAGCATTTCAAAAAATGCCACATATTCATCAAAGATAAGAAAGCAGGGTGGCAGTCCAAGATAAGCGTAGTTTTCGCCCGTCTTATAGTTCGGGTGTCGCTTCATTTCCTCGCTTCGCTGTACCATTCCCTCATAAAAAGCATTAACGCAATCAATCATTTCTTCTTTGGTGTGATACACATTTCCCATGACTGTCCCTAAGTCTGCTAAGTCCGCATTTTTCGGGTCTAAGATGTAAAGGACAGCGTTGGTATGCAGTAGAGCTTCAATGAGCGTCAGCAGAAAATAGGTTTTACCGCCACCCGTTCCACCAGCAATCAGAGCGTGAGGAAGTGCGTCATATTCCCAGATAAGATTTTTCATCAGTCTAAGACAGCCGTTTTCTGCCCGTACTTCATCAATGGTAATGCGGTTCGCTATCATATCATAAAGCAGGGTATATTCGATATAGCCGTCATGCAGGGTCTTGTCGGTCAGTTCGCAATACAAGCCACTTTCCAATTTATCCTCTAACCGTAAAAGCTGGTCTTGATATTTTCCCAGCGTGATTTCACAGCGGATATGAAGCAGTCCCTTTTCCATTTGATAATAAATCTTCGGAAACCAGACGATTTTTTCCCTTGATCTGCTTTGCAGGTCAGTAAAAAAACCGCTGTCTTGTACGGTATCGGCTTCATACCACTTATTTTCCACTATCATTCGTGCCAGCTTTTGACGGTGCAGGAGCTTCTTGAAACTGTCGTAACAGAAGCGGTAATACAGAAAAGCGACCAATGCACAAACACCAGTCGCTATCCCTATGGTTATGAAGTTGTATGGGGAAAGTGTCAAGCCATTTTCCAACAAGCTGAAATGCTCCAAATCTGTACGCATGAGCTGTTTGCTATTCAGTAGCAGGAGAACCGCCACGAATACAAACAGAAGCGTTCCTATGGAAAAGTGGTAGACAAGGTGCTTGTCGCTGGCTCTGATACGGTGTCCTTTGTTCCAAATCATACGCATAAATCAATCACTCCTTTCTGGGTATGAAAAAAGCAGTCAATCCTAAGACTAACTGCTTTTTCATTACCATTCATTAAAAATCTTCTGAGTCCAACACTTTATATCCAGCCTCAATTAACGCTTGTGCAAACAGACCTTGACCTTTTATCAGTTTTCCCGTAAAACTACCATCATAAATATTCTTGACTGCACAAGTTGGGCTTCTTGATTGCAGAATAACTAAATCTATTTCTATACTTCTTATTTCATTTAGAGCCAACTGTACCGCATGATGATATTCCTCATCAACAATATTTCCATTTATATCCATGACAATACCATTTACTATTTCCGCACTAGGACGTGGTGTAGGCATATTCGCTAATAATTCTGGACAAATTTCGATAACCTCTTTGTCTTTTAGAAACTCTACAACTTTCGGATTGAGATTATTCCCACCGTTATATTTGCAGTTTTTTCCCATGATACATGAACTAACTAATACTTTCATAGATAAGCACCTCACAATTTATCCTAATTATATCATTCAACGAATTACCTCACAATAAAAATCTAATCTCTAATTTTGTTTTTTCGGCTGTCCCTGCGTGTTATTATTCTGTGGATTGCCTGCGTTCTGGTTGCCTTTATTCTTCAACACAATATCCTCTGCCTTTACATACCAGTCCACATCTGCACCACCAAACGTCTTTCTTGATACCGTATCTGCTACGGGATTGACAAGCTCCACAACGGCATTGTACGGAAATTCCCTTAACGGTACTTCTGGCGATACAGACACGGGGATAATTCCACCATGCAGACTGCACTTCAAATCATAGATACGCTTTTTCAGTTGGGTACTCGGTGTCCCGTCCTCATTCTGCAAGAACACATCACGCACCGCTGTAAATTTTAATTCTCCAAATGTTTTCTCTTTGTCAATGACAAACCCTTTTGATAATCTCATAAATTCTTCACTCCTTTACTTTTCTTCAACTGCCACAATATCATCAGCAAGCAACACATAATCGGTATGTCCCATATCCCCGATTGCGTAACCTCTGCCGTATAATTTCGGATTGACAAGTTTTACTTTCTGTTCATACTTGAAATGCTTTTCGCCAGCCTGCACGGGAATTTCTACCACAACATTTTCCCCTCTCTGCACATCTGAATAAAGGTTGTAGCTTCTTCTTGCGAAAAATCTGCGGTTATCTTTATCTCTGTCAAAAACATGGTCGCTTTCGCCTGCAAATTCAAGAGTTCCAAAAGACTGTGCCATATCTGGCACGACATATTTCATTTCCATATTGTTTTACCTCGTTTCTTTCTATATTTGATAAATTGATAGTGATTTCTTATTCTGGCGGTTCGGGAAGTACCAGCAATCCCACAGATAGTAAAGGGTAAAATGTATGCTTACGCACCCTTGACTATCCGTGTTCTTGCAGGTTGTTGGCAGACAAGCCAGAATAAGTAAAAGTCTGCCGTTTGACAGCTTCGGCGGAGAGCGTGATTTTTCTTTCATCATACCGTTACCGCCTTATGATTTCTTCATTTTGATGTGGTATAAAAAAAGTTGACAGCCCATTCTCAAGGATTTGAGATATAATCAAGAGAATAAGGAGTGAACAAAAATGGCAGAAAACAGACAATACGACCATGAATA
>CAJTBF010000038.1 GCA_910574195.1 Lachnospiraceae bacterium
CAAAAAATGTACTTTTTGATCAAGGGCGCGAAGCGCCGCATTTTTTGACTGGTTTGTCAAGTGTTTTTGAGAAAAAAGTGGGTGATTTTTGAAAAATAGGTTCTGAAAGCCCCATGAAATAAGGGCTGAAGATTCCGAGAAGTTATTAAAATCAAAAGGAGGAAAACAAAATATATGAAAGAAACAAAAAATAAAGCTATAAAAGGACGGTGTACTCCATCACAAAAGGATTATGTAGATCAATTTGCCGAAAATCACAACACAAACACTTCCACCCTGGTTCTGAGTACTGTAATGGCATACATTCACGCAGAAGAAAATAACGCCACCTCAACCTCTTCCTTTACAGAACAGGTTCAGCACAACATTTTTCAGAATAAAATGATAAACATAATCAATATTAACAAAGCAATACCAGAAGACGTAAGAGAATATTTATTTAAGGAGATAGACAAAATATGATAAATGCAAATCTGATTATACTTAATAAGTCCTATACCAATGATGAAGCAATAGAAAATGTAATACGTTATATTTATCGTCTTGATAGCCCGCACAAATTTTATTATGGCACATATCCCCCATCACCGGAAAATGCAATTACCCTGTTTCACCAGGTACGGGAGATATTCCCTCAAAATACCTGTGACCAGCAGGTCCAGCATTTCGTTATATCGTTCAGTGGAGCAAAAGATGTCAGACTAATTAATGAATTCACGAATCAGATTGCCCTTCTGTTTTCACAGTTTTATCCGGTCTGTTTCGCTCTGCATGATGATGAGAAGCATCTGCATACTCATTTTATAATATCTACTACCAGTTATATTCGCAATACCATACCTCTCACCAGCAAAGTTCTGAATCATACTTTCCTGCCTCTCATGGAACAGGCAGCGGCGGTCTATCAAATTTCTTTAAGGAAGGTGACTAAGAATGTTTGAGTTATTTGATGATATCCTGACGATTGAAGATGTCGCGGAAGCCCTGAAAACCGGCACTACACAGGTTTATAAAATTGTACGGTCCGGTCAGCTTAAAGCCTATAAGGAAGGAAAAGACTGGAAAATCCCCAAAGTCTGCCTGATTGAATACATTCAGCAGAAAGTAGCCTTTCCAGCAATACACAAAAAATAAAGCAGAGGTGTCCACAATGGACACCTCCCACCCTTTCACAATAAACTATATACCGAATACTTTAAACACTGATGACAAAGGATTCATTGTAATATGGAATCAAACTATCATGCGTTATAAACTTCATTCCCTCTGATTTTGCCTGTGCAAGCAAAATTCTATCAAAAGGATCTTTATGTGGCGGAGCATCCTTTGGACGTATCAATGTTTCTAATTCAGCAGCGTGCCTGTTAAATATTGGCAATGCTATAAACCCATTCGCTTCACACCCTTTTTCAAGATGTATCCCACTATATAGAAATGTTTCCGGATGAGCCATATGTTTAATCGTAATCTCCCATATAGAAGCGGCGCTGTAATATATTTCATTACGCTCTTCAAGTATCAGCTCCCTTGCCACATCCGATAATTCCTCCGAGTCCAATACCGCCCATATTGCAATATGTGTGTCCAGCAATATCTTCATCAGTCGACCTCCCCAAATAATCTGGCAATTTCATCATTGCACTCATCTATATCATGCCCATCCGCAATAAATTTCTGTCCTTTCATACTTCCAAGCCTGCGCTTTTTCTCTTGTTTAGCAACATCATAATCTATGCTCATACTTTTTGATTCCGCCGGCATTACGAATCGTTGTATCATGTCAAGAATAAACCTTAAACTATCGTCTGAAAGCCCCTCCAGTGATTGCGTGATTTGATTCTGTAATGTTGACATAATAACCCCACCTTTCTTAATAACCCGATATGATACATTTCTTTTGAATATATTGTAACAAAAATCCTGGTATTTTACACTATATATTTCGGTGACAGCCTATACTTCCATACTCCATCACGAAAAATAGAACACCTTCCCTTTCGCCCGAAACGGCAGATTTTTTCCCTTCGGAATCAGGTACGCATGTTTCCGGCGTATCGTCAGCTTATCCTCAATCTCGCCGTCTGTGATAATCAAAATCGGACCGTCTTTCGGGAAATCCTTTGCACGTTCCAGCAGGTCGATTCCCGGCTGCAGCATGGTTCCCCCTCTCCCCTTTACTTCTACCCGTCCTGCCACATCTTCGGGAGAAAGATATCCCGCATCATAGGCGTCCGCGTCACAGAATACCACCCTTGCGTAAGGCACTTCCCGGACCGCCGCGTAGCTTGCGATACTCCCAAGCGCCATTCCCATTGCCTTTGCGCTCATGGAACCGGACGTATCTAAGATCACCCCGAATGTTCTCGCATCCTCTTTTAATTCTGCCTGCATATAACGCGGTCTTGGGATATCCGGCGTGGCTCCCTGCCGTCTGCTTGGCCTTACAAAGGTACGTATCTTATCCATATAAGGAAACTGCTCCTCGAACCATCTGGCAAGTTCTACATCCCATCCAATCGGCGGCATGGCAAGGGCGCGAATCTCCTGAACCAATCCTGCGGGTAAATATCCTCTTCCATATGACTGCTGATATTCCAGCCCCCGCATTAACGCATTCCTGCAGAATTCGTCCATTGTCATACCCGGCGTTTGTTTCCCGCGTATTCCAACGCCTTTTCCGGCCATCATATCGCCTTTTCCGTAACCCCGAAATGTATCCAGTTTATGATATTTACGCATATCTGTCAAAATCAAATCATAAATTTCCTCTGCCGATTTGTTTTTCAGACTTTCATCATACAAACTGCCTTCCGGCATTTCTCCCACTTTCATTTCACACAGCCAGCTGTTAATCACATAATCACAGGCTACATTCCACAAATACGAATCTCTTCCTCTGCAGCGCTCCCGATGCCCCAGCCCTGCATGTAAAAATTCATGCGCCATAACGAATTTCAGTTCTTCCGTTCCAAGACCTGCTGTGGGATTCAGATAAATCTCTCTTGCCGCAACATTGACTCCCGCAATCTGTATTTCTTCATGGACACAATAAGTATAATCCTCTATGATCTCAAAAGAAGATGCCAGACTTCCCAACAGCGGATAATGATTCATAAACCATTTCGCCGCTTCTCTGCCCTTTGACATACAATTGTCCCCTATGTGTCCTCCTGCTTTTCCAACTGTAACGGTTACTGCACTGGATAAAGCATTTGCAAACCCCGCCGCAAAAGGATTGTATTCATTCTTCTCTTTATCATATACATTCGGATTCTCCAGCCCAATCATATCCATACCCGATGCCGTTCCGTAAATATTGGATATGCCTTCTCCTTTTACAGAGATTCCCTCCAGTAAATGCGCATAGATTTTTTTCTCGTCTGTCAGGCTTCCTGCCAGTACATCTGCCGGATTGGGGCTGACTGCTTCTCCAAATTTAATATCCGCCAAAAATTTGGCGACAAACAGATCACAGGCAAAATTCCACAACATTTTCTCACAGTTTTCAGGCATTCTCTCCCTGTCAAAATGCCCGAATGCCAGATGAAGCTTACAATGTGCTATGATATACGCCCATTGTTTCGGCGGCAGGCTCATATCCTGGTTTACCAGAATCTCTCCATGTCTCGTAACCATAGCCGCATTATTTTTTCCAAGCGTCTGATTGTCCCTGATTCGGGTATAGCCGCCCATTCTTCCGAATAAAGGGTGTGCCGCACATAACGCAATCCCCTGTTCCAACTGCTCCTGCCTGATATTCCGCGTTCCTGCATGTTTGTTTTTCGTTTTCTTTTTTCCCATCACTGTCCTCCATTACACTGCCGGCAGGTTTTACCCTGCCAGCTTCGCAAGTCTCGGAAGGTCTCTTACAATCTCCACCATAAACCAGTCGGGCAGCGTTACGTCGTCCTCTGCTGAAACAACCATCTGTGCAATTTCGTAATTGATGACAGACAATTCCTTAATCAAAGCCTTTGCCCTGTGGGAAAGGTACTGCGCCTCCTGATTCATCTTCTGCTTGTTCTCCGGCAGTTCATGAATTAATTTTGCCCGGAAAGACTGTGCGAGAAAATACAGCACGTCCCGTTCCTGCGGTTTGGACGGAAATTTCTCCGTTCCTTTGATAATGTCATTCAAAAGATGCTTATTTCCCAACTGTTTTGTATATGCCACAAACATTCCCGCATGAGAAGCGGAGACACAGCCGTATGCCAGCATCCGTATCACCCCTTCATCCACCGGCCTCTCCCCTGCCCTGTATTCTTTTAGGATATCACTCAGCATATGCCATGACCTGGGTGTGGAATAAGGCTCTTCTGTTTTGGGCGGTTCGGAAAACAGATGGTCGGGACGCTGTGTAATATAATCCGTTACCCATGTATGGATTCCATTCTGATACGCCCAAGCAAGCCACTGTGAGCTGTCCACTTTCATCTGTACATGGAACATACGGTTTAACAGGGCGGAGGACATGGTTTTTACAATCGCCCCATCCTGCATCCGGTTTCCCGCGCCGATAATAATACTTCCTTCCGGCAAATGATATTCCCCCACCCGTTTCTCATAAATCAGACTGTAAAATGCCTTCTGTACCTCCTGTGAACAGGCGTTTAATTCATCTAAAAATAGAACGTAAGGCTCTTTTCTCGCAATCATCTTCGGCGGCAGAAATTCGGAAGTCCCGTCTTTTATCTGCGGAATCCCGATAATATCCTCCGGCGCAAGCTGGCTCCCCAGTAACGATACACAGGGAAGCCCGACGCTTTCTGCAAACTGTTCTACCAAAGCTGATTTTCCAATCCCCGGCGCTCCCCAGATATACACCGGCCTCACCGGAGCCACATTTAATAATACTTCTGATAACTCTTCCTGCGTTACACTGAATGGTAAATTCATAGATGTCTCCCTCTTTACATCACATACTGATGTCTCACTTTCTCGTTATATTGCTTCTTCTTATTCCTATATCTTACTCTCGCACGTGGACAGTATTTGTCGCAGTGCTGACAGTAATTCTTATGGCTGGAGTCTCTGCCTTTCCTGCACACTCCCCGCGCCACATAGTATTTACAGGGTATTTCTCTGTATTTTGCCATGACTTTTACCTCCAAACTTCAAACGAATATTTCACATTTTTCTTTTCTATGATTTTCCTGTTCTTGCCTTAAAATTATAAATCGGCTTTAGCTTTTTCCTTATTTCCACCGTATCTCCGATCTGCTCCTCTATCTCCTTCCGATTCCGGTACGCAAACGGGGCTTCATCTAACGTTTCCTTCCCGATACAGGAGCTGTAAATTCCTTTCATTTCCGTCTTAAACTGGGATACAGTATACCTTGTCTTTACCTCTTCCCGTTTCATCCTTCGTCCCGCTCCATGCGGCGCAGAGTAATTCCAGTCTGCATTTCCTTTTCCAACACCGAGAAGAATCCCGTCGCGCATGTTGATTGGAATAATTACAGGCTCTTCCTCTCCTGCGGAGATTGCGCCTTTCCGCAAAATCATGTTATCTCCTGTATCATCAATATAATTATGCACAGACGATATCTGCTCCTGTATCTTCCATTTCATTCCTTTTGCCAGTTCATCTAATATAGCTCGTCGGTTCAGCCTGGCAAACTCCTGCACTGCCTGGATATCCTGCAAGTACTCTTCCATCAGCACACCTTCCAGATAGGTCATTTCATACGGAACTGAAATCCCCCTTTTCTTTAATTCCTTCTGCCCTTCCGTCAGATAATACTCCGTCACTTCTTTTCCCAGTCTCCGGCTTCCGGAATGTACGGCCGCATAGAGATTCCCGTCTTCATCCTGGTCCAGTTCGAGAAAATGATTCCCTCCGCCAAGTGTGCCAAGACTTAATTCCGCCTTTTGTATATTTACATGCTCCACACAATGTAACTGCAGAAAATCAAACTCCTGACTAAACCGGTGGGACTTTTTACGCACACCAAAACCACAGGGCACCTTCTCCCTGATAACCTTGTCAAGCTTCCCAAACTCTGTCTTTTTCTGCTTCAATTTTGCCAGCGTCACGCCGCAGCCCACGTCGATTCCGACAACATTCGGAAGTACTCTTTTGCCAACCGTAGAAGTAAAGCCAATCGTCCCCACCTTTCCCGGATGGACATCCGGCATAACTCGTATTGTACAACCCTCAAATGTCTCATTGTCACAAAGCATCTGTATCTGGGCTAACGCATAATCTTCGATTGAATCTGTGAATATTTTTGCTGAAGTATAGACTCCATTTACGATTTTCATATAATCCTTTCTCTTCTTTTTGGTGCTTTCCTGCAAAAAAGGTACAAAAAAACACCCCTGAAATGCAGAGATGCGGAATGGTCTGAATAACCTCTATAAATGGATATAGAAAATGCCTGTCAGTATCTGCCATTAGACGGCATAACCGTAGACTTGACAGCCTTTGTCTACCGAAACTGAATGACGGACAATCCGCTCTCTGTATTGATTTCTGTGTTCCTGTTTGATAATTGATTAAAATACCTCATGATTGTCCTCCTTCCAGTGTGAATAAATGATTTTTGATTACAAAACTAAGTATAGATACCTCATGATAATTTGTCAAGCTAAACTTTTATATCTTTTTTATAAACTTCAAAACAGAAAAACTTAAAGATTCCTTAACAGTTTTTCAAGATTCTAAATACTCTTCCTCCCAGATCGTTCCATAATATCATGCAGCAAATACAAATCCTCCCTGCTGACATAATCCGCCCTGTTCATAATCGCTTTCGCCATAAAGACTGTCCATTCCGTATTCCCCCAATCCTTTTGCGAAGTGTCCATTTTGGACACCTTCCGTATGGCGTCTTCTGCCTCTTTCGTTGGAGCGCACATATTTTCTTTTACCCATTTTTGCATGACGCCCGAATAAGAGGCTGCTATTTGTTCCCGGATGTCGTCTTTACCCTCTTCTTTCTGACAACCGGCTACCCCTTTATCTTCTATAACTGCCGTTTTCCCTCTTGCCCTTTCCGCAACCTCTTTAATCCGTACTCTGCCATTTTCTGTAACTTTAACTGCAAGTGCCTTCTGTTCCTCTCGTGGAAGTCTAGACGCTTCATATGCCGCACAGATACCGATCGCCCCTTTCCTTAGCTCTTCCTTAATTTCTGCAATGGCATTGTTCTGAATGCTGTCCATCCTGGCTATCCCTGTACTGCTCTCGTTCATTAGACCGGCGATTACATCACGCATCTTCCCCTTAATCTCTAATCCATCTTCCTTTTTCGCTTTTAACAGAGCCTCTTTTAATCTCTTTGCCTGCTCTGTTTTCTCCCACGCCGTAAGCTCCCGGTTATAAGCATTTCCTATCAACAGTGACAGTTCAAACACTGCCGGAGTCATATCTTTATACAAGTAACGGACTTTTCGATACTCTTCATGACCCCGTTCCAGGTTTCTAATATTGGCAAGATTGCGTCTATGTCCGCTTACAATATGAAATTCTCCATTTATTCGCCCAAGTACCGTAGGCTGCTGCTGTCCCACTGTCAGGAAACTGTCTGCAAGCTCTTCTATATTCTCCTGGGAATAAAAATTACTCTCTGATGGTTTCACATCATAGGGGTTCAGCCAAATTTCTTTATATTCATTTATGCTGCCTTTCCCCAATTCCTTACTTCTCGCATCTATAATATCACTGATTCCAAATCTCGCCATACAATTACCTTCCTTTCCCTGTATAGCTGGACACAAACTTCTTATAGTCCTGTGCCGCTCCACAGCAAGGACTATATTCATAAATGGGTTTTCGCAAGAAAGAGTTCTCTGCTACTTTTTTTGAATACCGGATAATCCCAAGAACAGGGTATTTCCCGTAACGTTCACTGGAAGGGTCTTCATATTCCCGGCGAAGCCACTCTAACCCGGCTTTTTCTCCGTCTGTACTCTGATATACAGTAATCAGTACGCCACTTAAGGTTAGTAATGGGTTCAGAGCCTTCACATCCTCAATCTGTTCCGCCACAATATCCAGTCCAGCGAGCGCATCCTCGTCAATCTTTACAGGTACAATGACCTCATCTGCCACTGCAAGAGCATTGATTACATGAAGCCCGATATCCGGCGGATTATCAATCAGACAGTAATCATATCCGCCTGCTGTACTACTGTCTGTCCCCTTCTCCCCACTGTTCTTTACCAACTCCATAAATCTCTGATACCGCTCCATCAGGTTACTGTCCCCACTTTTCAGAAGATTCCATACCGCGCCAAACAAAGACATATTTGACGGCACAATATCTATCCCGTCATAATCCGTACGCTGTATCAATTCTTCCGGGCGCTCCCAGTTCCCGCACAAAAGCTTTGTGACCGGGACTGTCTGCTCTGCGTCATACCTTCTATAAGCCTTGCTAAGATTCCCCTGTTTATCGTTATCCAGTATCAGCACCTTATACCCTCTTCTCAACAGCTCATATGCCGTATTTACCACTGAAAAAGTCTTTGCTACTCCACCCTTTAAGTTTAGAAAATTTATAATTTTCATTTCGTTCTTCTCCTTACGTTTTTCTCTGCGCTTTTTCATTACATCACAATACTTACCTACCGCTCATACATATCGCCATTATCATACAGCCGGTATGTTATGATATCACCGCCTATATGGCCGACAATCCCTACAAAATCCGGCGTCGGAATCGTCTCCAGAATATAGTCCAGGCTTTCTAATGCCCTGTTTTCTTCCTACTCTATCCTTGCTTTTTGATTCTTCTTCTGTCCTTCACCTCCTCCTGTTGTTCTTCAATATATGATTAATCTGAAAAATACATATATCGTGTAGTAAGCGACACAAAACATACCGTAGTGAATCTTCCCCAGTCAGTTGATATACTTTCCTTATATCACAAGGAGGTATTTCAAATGAATGCAAAGTTTACCGATGATGAATGGC
>CAJTBF010000039.1 GCA_910574195.1 Lachnospiraceae bacterium
TTCATCCATCTGGTTGGAAGAATCTTATCCCGAATTGTGTCTTCAATCGGCTTGTGTTTAGAGGGTGTTTTGCAAATATCGGGATAAGATACTTTTCGGTATAACTCTTATTATCCCGAATTCGGGATAATTAGAGCAAGATTCTACCACAGTACCAAATTTCGCCTACCGGCTCATTTTGTCCTGCGGGAATCTTGTTGGGGTTGCCACCCCAAGCCCGCCTTTTTGCGGCTTACGCCGCTTGAAAAATCCCCGAAAAAATATTTTCGGATTTTTCAAAAAACACTTCCGTTTTGCCCCCTGTTTTTCTCCTATTGGTGAGAGGGCAAAGCATAAAAAGAAAGGAGTTGAAAGCCATGAAAAGATACAACACGCCCCACCGCCACCGGGTAATCAAGACACGCTTGACCGAGGAAGAATATGCAGAGTTTTCCGAGCGTGTCACCCTCTGCAAAATGAGCCAAGCCGAGTTTATCCGGCAAGCCCTTATCAAGTCAAGCATACGCTCGGTCATTACCGTTTCCCCGGTCAATGATGAACTGCTGTCTGCTGTTGGAAAACTCACAGCCGAGTATGGCAAGATAGGCGGCAACTTGAATCAGATTGGTAAGCGACACAAAACATACCGTAGTGAACCTTTCCCAGTCAATTGCTATACTTTCCTTATATCACAAGGAGGTATTTCAAATGAGTACAAAGTTTACCGATGATGAATGGCTGCTGATCTTTCAGCAGAGAACGCAGAGCGGCCTGTCTGTCCGAAAATGGTGTGACAGCAATCAGATCAGTTATGACAAGTATAAATATTGGGAAAAGAAACTGATGCATGGAACGGATCTGGAAAGAACGGTATCTCCTATGGATTTTGTGGAACTCCCACAGGCACTGCTTCCTTCACTTTCACTTGAACAGGAGCAAGCCTATCCTTTTGAACTATCTTTTCATGGATCGCAACTAAAGATCGCCAGTCATGCACAACTCTCACAGTTAGCAGGGATCCTTAAGATCCTGCAGTCCTCATGCTGAACCTAATCACACAGGGAGCGGAACACATCTATCTTGCCTGCGGGCCTACCGATTTCCGCAAACAGATCGAAGGACTGGCCGCTCTGGTCAGTCTGAGATATCATCTGGATCCCTATTCCCCTGCCTGTGTGTTCCTATTCTGCAATCGGAAAAAGAATTGTCTGAAAGCCCTGCGTTTTGATAAAGATGGTTTTCTTCTTGCAACAAAAAAACTGCTTCCGGACATGGTCTTTCAATGGCCAAAGTCGAAAGAAGAGATCCGGGACATCACGCCCCAGCAGGTCAGATGGCTGCTGGAAGGTTTATCTATCGAACAGAAGAAAGCCCATCAGACAGTACGGATCCGTCCGGAAGATACGTGCTTCTAAGGTTCGTGAAAATGCCGGTAAAATCGTGTGGATTCCTTGTAAAATCATCATTTTTCATCATGTCATTAACTTAAGGAATCTTTTACATTTTGAACTGTAAAAGGTTCCTTTTTTCGGTGTTTTTACTGTATAATAAAAACAGATAACTGATGTTTTTCCATAAGGCAGGTGATTTTATGAAAGACTCTCAAAAACGTACCTGTTGTGATATCAGTTTGATCCATCAGGACGAATTCCATGATTTTTGCAGGAACGGGAATCTGTCCTCTTTTATAAGAAACAGAAAAATGCCATTGACGGATCGACTGTTTACCATGATCAACCGGAGGGGGATTACTTTGAGCCTGGAACTACGAAATTATATGAAGACCGCACATCCGGGAATGGAAATATCAAAGCCCGGATATCTGAAGCAGCGCATGAAACTGAACCCGTTGGCTTTTTATGAGCTTTACCGCCATCATAACAGGAACTTTTACGCAGAACCCGGATTTTCTGCTTTCCATGGATATTTAGTCCTTGCAGCGGACGGCTCAGGGATTAATATCCCCACTACCAAGGAGACCCTGGAAGAATTCGGGACATCCAGCAGGAAAGGGACAAAACCCCAGGCTTCTATAGGGCTTGGATGTCTGTATGATGTTATGAACCGTATGATCCTGGAAAGCGACTGCTGTAAATGTAAATTTGATGAAATGCGTCTTGCAGAAGAACAAATCGACCGTATACCTGAAACAATTGGCGCTTCACAGCCGTTCCTGGTTATCATGGACAGGGGATACCCGTCCACTGCAGCTTTTATCCGGATGATGGAGAAAGGCATCCTGTTCCTTGCATGTCTGAAGTCCAGTGATTACAAAAAAGAGCAGGCCGCTTTATCCGTTCCGGACACATGGGTGGATATCCAGTTAGACAAAAGCCGGATCAGACATTATAAGGGAACGGATATCGGCAGGCGGATGGAAGAACTCGGACACATCACCCTGCGGATGGTTAAAGTGCCGCTGCCGGAAGAACGGGAGGAAGTGCTTATCACAAACCTGCCGTCTGAAACTTTTGACTACCGGCAGATGGCAGAACTGTACCATATGAGATAGGGGATTGAAACGGCATACGAAATACTGAAAGACCGCCTGCAGATAGAGAATTTTACAGGAACGAAGCCAGTTTTGCTGCTGCAGGATATTTACAGTACGATTTATATCAGTAACCTTGCGGAAGATATCATCCGCGACGCAGAGGCGGAACTGGATGAAAAAGAGAAGCGCAGGAAACATAAAATGATGATTAACCGAACATTAAGCATCGGGATATTGAAAAATGACCTGATTTATATTCTGTTGGAAACAGATGCGCAGAAACAGGATAAACTGTTCCAGCAGATATATGAAGACATCAGCAAAAATCTGGTTCCGATAAGACCAGACCGTCATTACCACCGGACAAAGGGTCAGCTTGCGGGAAAATATTCAAACACACATAAAAGGGCGTATTAAACAGCAAAGTGATAGCACATGGGGACATTCCGCATGATAAATACAGCAGAACAGCATCAAATATCAGGATTGGGTTCCATAACAATGCCGGATGCCTTTATCCTATGGAGGAGTGTAAAGGTATCCGGTATTGTTCTTTTTCTTAAGTTAATGACATTGTCATTTTTCAAGCCTTTTCAGGATAGAAAAATGATGATTTTTCGTACAAAAAATGGTATCATAAAGTCAGAAACCATCAAGGAGGAATCCACCCATGCTGACTAGACCTGAATACCAGGAGCTGCTCGAACTGCGCAGGCTTGTACAGGAGCAGGAACAGAAAATCGAACAACAGAGCCATCAGCTCAGACAGCAGCAGGCCCAGATCGAGAACCTGACACAGGCGCTCCTTCATGCGAGGAAGAAGCTGTTTGGCCCTTCTACGGAAGTTACACAGATAAAGGGACAGATGAGCCTGTTCGGACAGGAAGAACTGCTGGATTCCCTCAGACAGGGCCAGGAAGAGATCGTCATCACAGAGCATAAAAGGAACGCGCGGCAGCCGGGAGTCCGGACGGAAATGATCGCCGCTCTTCCGGTAGAAGTGGAAAGATGTATCGTAGACCCCAAAGAGCAGTGTCCCGTATGTAAAAGTCCGCTCATAAAAGTAGGGGAAAAGTCGGTCCGTACAGAAGTAATCTTTCAGCCGGCACAGTTGAAAGTACGTCAATACATACAGGAAGTCTATAAATGCAGCCAGTGCGGGAAAGAAGGAAGCGAGCATCCTTCTGATGTATTTGTGGGAGGGAAAGTACCGGTATCCCTGTTCCCCCATTCTCTTGCGAGCGCATCTTTAGTGGCAGGGATCCTGTATAAAAAATATGATATGGGAATCCCTTTGGCAAGGCAGGAGCGGGAGTGGTACCGCCTGGGACTGTGCCTTTACCGCTCCACAATGGCAAACTGGGTGATCCGCTGCAGCGAAGAGTATCTGCTGCCCATTTATGAGCGGATCCACCAGGAACTGCTTGGCTGTGGGATCCTGCATGGGGATGAGACCCGCATCCAATGCAACAGGGAACCAGGGAAAAAGGCCAGCAGCGAGTCCTTCATGTGGGTGATCCGCAGCGGGCGGGAAGAAGCAGTACAGGCAGTGTTCTTCCATTATGCAAGGAGCCGGGCAAGAAAAGAGGCGGAGAAGCTCTACAGGGGGTTCCAGGGGTACCTGGTCACAGATGCCTATACAGGGTATGACTCCTTGGATGGGATATGCAGGGCGTTATGCTGGTCACATGTACGCAGGTATTACATTGACAGCATACCTTTAGATTCCCGCGGGAAAGAGATCCGCGGTTCCAAGGGCGCAGAGGGACGGGAATGGTGTGACCGCCTGTTCCAGATTGAAAGAAAACTGAAAGCATTACCTTCCGAGAAGCGTCAGCAAAAGCGCCAGGAGCTGAGCAGGCCTGTCCTGGAGGGATTTTGGGCGTGGGTAGAAGAGGCCAGTGCAAAGTATACTGCCAATGAATCTCTCAAAACGGCCCTTACTTATACAACAAACCAGAGAAAATATCTGGAGACATTTTTGGAAGACGGTCGCATTCCGATCTCAAACAATGACTGTGAGGCCAGTATCCGTCCATTTGCAACCGGACGCAAGGCATGGCTGTTCGCAGACTCGCCGGCAGGTGCAAGAGCCAGCGGCATCGTATATACATTGGTAGAAACAGCGAAGCTGAATCATCTGGATGTATTTGGCTATCTATGCTATTTATTAGAAAGTCTGCCGGATCTTGATCACCGAAACCATCCTGAATTACTGGAAGCATATCTTCCCTGGTCTGAAACATTGCCAGAAAGCTGCCGACTCAGGGAACATAGAATAAATAAGAAGTGTATGTTTTGATAGAGTATATCACAACATGCACTTCTTTTCATTACGGTGTGTTTTGTATCGCTTACATCAGATTGCCCGCTGTCTGAACGAGTACGGCGCACCTTATAACGCTCTCTCCCAAGAGGTACGAGCCGCCACAGCGGAGCTTGCCGCCTTGAAGTTTGAAGTCTTGCAGAAAGTAGGTGAAGCCGTTGGCAACGTTCAAACATATCAGCTCTAAAAACGCCGACTATGGAGCTGCCGAGCAGTACCTAACCTTTGAGCATGACGAGTTTACCATGAAGCCCACCCTTGATGAAAACGGGCGGCTTATACCCCGTGATGATTACCGCATATCTTCCCTTAATTGCGGCGGGGAGGATTTCGCCATAGCGTGTATGCGCTCCAATCTCCACTATGGGAAAAACCAAAAGAGGGAGGACGTAAAGAGCCACCACTATATCATCAGCTTTGACCCCCGTGACGCACCCGACAACGGCTTGACCGTAGACCGGGCGCAAGCATTGGGCGAGGAATTTTGCAAGACGCATTTCCCCGGACACCAAGCCCTTGTATGCACCCACCCGGACGGACATAACCACAGCGGTAATATTCATGTGCATATCGTAATCAATTCTTTGCGGATTGCGGAAGTGCCGCTACTTCCCTACATGGAAAGACCAGCGGACACAAGGGAGGGCTGTAAGCACCGCTGTACGGACGCAGCTATGGAGTATTTCAAAGCGGAAGTCATGGAGATGTGCCACCGGGAAAACCTCTATCAGATTGACTTGCTGAACGGGAGCAATAACCGAGTTACCGAGCGTGAGTATTGGGCGAAACGGAAAGGACAAGCCGCACTGGATAAAGAGAACACTTCCCTTGCCGCCGCAGGTGAGCCGCCCAAACTTACGAAATTTGAAACCGACAAAGAGAAGCTACGGCGCACGATCCGCACCGCCCTGTCCTCTGCTACCTCTTTTGAGGACTTCGCCGGGAAGCTGTTACAGCAAGGCGTGACCGTCAAGGAAAGCCGGGGAAGATTGTCGTATCTCACGCCGGACAGGACGAAGCCCATCACCGCCCGGAAGCTGGGTGATGATTTTGACCGTGCCGCCGTACTGGAAACACTCTCCCAAAACGCACAGAACGCCACAAGAGCCGCCGAAAAGCCCTTACCCAAACAGGAATACTCCCGCAGTGCATATTGCGGCATCCAACGGCCGATTTTGCGGAGCAAAACGGCCGCAATGCGAAGCTGATCGGCCACAGGCCGTTGCCTTTGTAAGCCGAATCCTCTCATAATGGGTCTATGCCTCATAAAGAGGTAAATAAACTCATTTGAAGGAGGATAATGAATGCTTGACTACAAAACAATCATTATCAAACGCTATGCGCTGAATCTGTCTGGCAGAGAGATTGCCAGACAGATTGGTGCAAGCAAGTCAGGAGTCAATGAATTCCTGAAAGCATTTGAGGAGTGTGACAGCATCAGCTACCCGCTCCCGAACGGCATCACCAACTATGGAATAGCTGAGTTAGTGTATGGAAATCCGCCAGGAAACAATGGTCGAAATCCCAACATTGAGTATCCTGATTACGGGGATGTGAACAGGCAGCTTTCCACCAGAAAGAACATGACTTTGGTGTTCCTCTGGAACAGGTACAAAAAGAAGTGCGAGGAAACTGGCAGGCGTTATTATCAATACCGCCAGTTCTGCGAACATTACTCTGAATGGTGTGCCGAAAATGCCGAAACCTTACACTTCGATGCCGTCATTGGGGAAAAGATGGAGGTTGACTTTGCCGGCAAAACATTTGAGATTACCGATCCGTTAACCGGTGAAATCTATACCGTCGTGGTATTTGTTGCCATTCTGCCCTATTCACAGTACATATACGCAGAGGGAATGCTTTCGGTAAAAGAGCCCCAGTGGATCGATGTAAATAACCATGCCCTGGACTACTTTGGCGGAGTGCCTGCGCTTGTGGTCTGCGATAACTGCAGGCAGGCCGTCATAGCAAACAGGGATTGGATCGCACCAGAACTGAATAAAGATTATGCCGAATGGGCGGAACATAACCAGACGGTTATCTTGCCTGCGAAGGTTCGTAAGCCAAAGTATAAGAGTTCTGTGGAAAACGCCGTGGGCATCCTTGAAAAGGGATTTTTCCACGAGATGGAGGAGCGGCAGTATTTCTCTCTGGAACAGTTCAATCAGGATCTATGGGTCTTCCTCGAACAGTTAAACCGGGAGCCTTTTAAGAAAAAGGAACACAACAGATACTTCTATTGGGAAGAAGAAAGACTGGAATTGATGCCGCTGCCCTCCGTGCATTACGAGTACACGGAGAGACGAATGGCAAAAGTATCAAGCGATTTCCATGTCCGCTTTGATAATGCTTATTATAGCGTAAATAAAGCATATGTGCACAAAGAAGTTCTCATAAAGGCGACAGCAGCCATTGTACGAATTTACAGTAAACAGGGTGAATTCCTGTGCGAGTGGCCCCGTGCAGAGTACAAGGGAAAATGGTCTACGAATCCCCACCATCTCCCCGCCAGCTATCAGGGATACGGACAGTGGAATGCAGCATTTTTTATCAATAAGGCAAGGCTTGTGGGCACATCGACCGAGGCGGTTATCCAGAACATCCTCAAGTGCCGTAAATATGAAGTCCAGACCTACCGTATGTGCCTTGGCGTACTCAACTTCGGCGGGAAATATGGGAAGCCTGTACTGGAGGAGTGCTGCCGTCGTGCCATTGACTGTGGGAAAACCACATATACGTTCATAAAAAACACCATTCCCGCAGTTGCGGATGAGATGGGAGCAGAAGTCCGAAAATGCAGCACTGCCCCTGAAGAAAAGGGCGGATACGCGATGAGCCCTGATTCGGCAGATATAAACAAACTTTTGTCCCGCAGCAGGGAGCTGGCAGACAGGCAGAGGGGAGGTGACCGGTAATGCTCACTGGAAACAGCCTTCTGAATATGCTCGTGGATGAATTAAACGAAATGGGGCTGCCAAATATGGCGGCTGAACTGGATAAACTCTATGCTGCCCCCGGATTCCTTGAGATGGACCGCCTTACGCTGATTTCGGAGCTTATATCTCCCGAATACAAGGATAAGATCAGTAAACGGATAAATAACCGCCTCCGCTCGGCAAAACTCATAGGATGCCCGGCAGAAATCGGGAATTGTACGGATTCCCAGGAAAGGGAATACTTACCTTCCGGGATTCCGCAGATGCTCTCCACACTGGATTTTATTCCAAAGGGGTTTAACATTTGTATACTCGGAGCGTCCGATACTGGCAAGACGTATCTGGCAAAAGCAATCGGCATAAAAGCATGTACGGATTACCGGGTGGGATATTTCCACTGTGAGGAACTGCTTGAAAACCTTTCGTCACAGAAACAGCTTGATTATGGTAAGTATAGTCGGAAACTGTCCGGACTGCTTAAACAGGATCTTTTGATACTTGATGACTTTCTTCTCCACACAATCGTAGATGAAGCAGAAATCAAGATCCTGTTTGCACTGCTGGAAGGAAGATCGGAGAAAAAGAAAAGCACCATCATCTGTTCTCAGAGGGCGCCGGAGAACTGGAAGCCAATGATCATGAACGATGAGATATCGGCAAACTCCATACTTAAAAGAGCAACCAAACATTACACAGTTATGATCAACAGGAGATAACCTGCATTAAACGGGTGGCCGTTTTGCTCCGCAAGGCGGCCGCTCTAAAACGCATCTGTGGACGCTGCGCTCCGCAGAATGCA
>CAJTBF010000040.1 GCA_910574195.1 Lachnospiraceae bacterium
AGCCAGCTTTACCGGGATGTAATCCGGAAGTATGGCATACGGCAGAGCATGAACAGTGCAGGCGGCAGATGCCATGATAACGCCCGCTGCGAGAGCATGTGGGCCAGAATGAAATCCAGTATACATGATGTGTTCCATGTATGCTTCTGCATAAGGTATAAATAATTTCCCCCTTTCTCCCACATGGGGCAGTGCATGATTAGCAGTTGCACTTATAATTCAAAGAAACAACATGATTTCCTGTTGTTACTTGATTATCTATCAAAGACTAAATGAGCTATTAATGGCGGGCGCAACCTGTCTATTTTCTGATTATTAACTGGTTCAATTGATTCTGCCATTTCTAAAGATAGAATAAAAATCATAAATCCAATCTCATGTATATTGATGTACTCATAGGACTATTGTTGTAACAATCTATGGTGTAAAAACCAAATTGTTCATATATATGAATTGCTTTTTCTAAAAAGGGAAGGGTATCTAACAACATATACGAATAACCAATTTCCTTTGCGTCTGTTATAATTTTTTGTACAAGAAGTTTACCAATATTTTTTCCTCTAAATTGTGGTCTTACATAAAGACGTTTCATTTCACAATTCTTTTTGTCTATATTTTTCAATCCAATACAACCTGCGGCTTCACCGTTATAATAAGCTAAATATAATCTTCCAGATGGCATACCATATTTTTTTTCTAAATGATTTATTTCTTCTTCATAATGCTGAATATCAAGATAATTTTGAAATGAACTATCGTTAATTATTAGCATATTTGTATATTCTGAAAATAGCGCATTTATTTCTTGTGTATGCACATAGGCTAAAACAATTTCGATATTCATAACAGTTCCTCCTAAAGTCAAATTCACTTTTCGTCATTTTTACGCAATATGCTTTCAATCAATACCATTGCCTCACATAACCTATCACAATCTTTTTTATCCATATTTTTTAATTTTTCATAAATCTGTTTATCACCATTCCAGTCTATTTTTTTCGCTTCTTCCTTTCCCGTGTTTGTTAAATATAATTTCTTAATTCCCTTGCTCCCCGAAACAAGTTTTCTCGTTATAAACCTTTTTTTTTCAAGTTTTGCAAGAATTCTACTCACATAGCTTTTGTCCATGTTTAGATGCTCACATAATTCAGTGGCATTTATCCCTTGGTTAGTATATATTTCAAATAGCACTCTCGATTCAGGCCATGAGAAATTTGTCCCTAAATAGCCTTTATTCATGACATCTAACCATACAGTGTAGTATCGGTTAAACTGTCGTATTTTTTTTATCAAATCTTCATTCAATGTTTTACCTCCCCTATATGAGTTGACTTTATCAACTCATATTATAGCTCCATGTGTTGATAAAGTCAACTCAATTATATTCTCATAGATATAGAAATGAGAGGAATTCCGTAGCAGCCGGCATTTGTGGGAAAATCTTAACTTTTGGATTTTCCCACAATGCCGACGATTACGGAATCCCTTTTTCTATTTCCATGTTACTAAAATCTTTATTCGACAAAATGCAAGAAATATGTTATACTCATATCTGCTAAATAATAATAGCAGCAAAGAAAGGCGGCGAGCCATTGTCAAAAAATAAATATCAGTTTGAAAGTAAAATCCATGTGTACAGAGCCACAAAGAGAATGACGCAACAAGAACTTGCTGATTTGGTGGGTGTTTCAAGACAAACAATTATGCAGCTTGAACGAAATCGTTATAATCCCTCTATGTTGCTTGCATACAGCATAGCAAAAGTGTTTGAGGTTACGATTGAAGATTTATTTGACTTTAAGGAGGAGCAGTAAATGGTTGACTATTTTATTTGACAGCAGAATTTTTATGAAGATAAATGCATGGCTTGGATTCCTTTTTTTGGGGTTTTTTGTATTTTTCTATTTTTCAAAAGAGGGAAAGGATGAAAGAGGACGAGGGCTGATTGCTACAGCTTCTTTGATTGCTTTTGTTATGCTGTTTTTTCTTCTGAATATTGCCGCATATTCTTTCAGGTGGGGTATGGATAATATCGTCCGGCTGGCAAATGTAATACAGACAGTTTATACTCTTTTTCTTTTAACTGCTGATATTGCATTGTTGATTTTGAGGAAAATCAGATAACTTGCACGCACAGCATATTAAGCCATGCACATAATACTCAAAATGAGCATGGCTATTTATTTGTTTTGAAATGCAAGAAATACTTGACATATAGAAAAAAACAAATTATAATTCGTGTAGAGGTGAGATACACTTCACAACGATATGGGAGGATATTAAAAATGGCAAAAATGACTTTAGACGAATCTGGGCGTAAGTACCTCGTGGAAATAGGCTTAGAGCCTGTCGGGAACAGGGCGATCCTTGTGCAATATGCGCCAAATGATAATTTAGGGGATAAGCTGGCACATTTTTTTAGTTCAAAGCCTTATATTTTGCAGATGTGCAAGAATGAGTTGGTTTTGATTCCAATGCATATGCGTGTTGTTGCCGGGACTGTCGCATACTATTCGTTGGAAAATAAAGTAGCGTCGCAGCTCTCCTATTCTTCCATCCAATCCGTAGAGATTACAGGGAAAGGAACCAATTATATGGTTTCAATTACAACTGATACGGATACAATACGTCTGCTGTCGCCGAAAAAATGGGTCGGCGCATTGGGAGCAACCGATAGATGGCATATGAATAATATAGACGATACTCTGCAAACGCTAAAAGGTCTGCAAGCCAATGTTGCTGGCGGTATAAATTAGCAAAACAGCTAAGAGAATCCTGCTTGCTTCCTTTTAACCATGAAATTGTTATGCCTAAGTTTTATCGTATGCTTAAAAAAGAGGGAAAAATTCTTGTTTTATATATGGCATGGCTTCCATTTGAGGATAAAATTGCGGGAGCAAGTGAAAAACTTGTATTAAAATATAGTCCTAACTGGAGTGGTGCAGGAGAAACGATACATCAAATAGCATACCCGATTGCTATAAAGAAAACTTTGAACTTGTACATCACGAAGAATTTACTGTAAGAATACCATTCCCTCATGAAAGCTGGAATGGAAGAATGAAAGCGTGTCGTGGAATTGGTGCTTCGCTTGCCGAAAAAGAAATTTCTATATGGGAACAAGAGCATAGAACACTCCTTGAACATATTGCGCCTAATGAATTTGATATTTTACATTATGGTGCTATTGCCGAACTAAAAAAGCGTTAAATTCCGATTTGGAGGAATTATCTATGGATAACAATAAAAGAAAATTAACAGAAAAAGAATTGAAACGTAAAAATGACTTTGAAAAATTAAGCTCTGAAATGCAACAAAAAGGATATAAAATGAAGAATGTGGTTATCAATACGCAAAAAGCAAAGTATTTAGCTCTTTTAGTCATGTTTCCGTTTATGGCTTTAGTATTTTGGATGTACTATCATGTGAATGGTTTTGATTTGGATTGTCTTTCGTGGGGATTTCTTGTAGCATTGATTGTGCTTATTTCATGTCTAATCATTCTGCATGAGCTAATACATGGAATTACCTGGGCGATTTTTGCAAAAAATCATTTTCATGCGATTGGTTTCGGAATTATTTGGAATAGTTTTTCTCCATACTGCACTTGTTCAAATCCGCTGAAAAAATGGCAATATCTCTTGGGGGTTGCTATGCCTACATTAGTTTTAGGAGGTGGTGGTGCAGTGGCTGCGGTGATGACAGATCAGTTACTGCTGTTTTTGGCGGCAGAATACATGATTTTATCAGGCGGCGGAGATTTTCAACTTATACTGAGAAGTATATTAACTGATAAGCGAGAAAGTGTGTATTGCGACCATCCTTACGAATGTGGTTTTGTGGTTTTTGAGAAATGAGAACTAATATTACAAATTTCTGCTTGTAGGATAGAAGCCAAAAGAAATTTGAATAACCACCGTACATACAGAACGGTACACCAAGACAGGAAATCAAGAAAAGGTTTCCTGTTTTTTTGCGCCCATTTTTGGCATTTTGAAAAATCGTCAGTATTATACCGTGCAAAAGGGAACAGAAAGAAATTCCCTCTCCCGCTTGGCAAATCCGCAAGGTGTCTGTGGAGGGCAGGCAAAGGAAAATCCAACCTGTTTTGTTTGGCAATTTTCAATTTTCGGTGGTGTGGGAACTGAAAGAAAAATGAAGAAATTTTCGTAAATCTCCGTCATTTTTGCTTTGCGTGGTGTTGTAGGTAGTAGGGAGAGAAATATCGCCGTTGCTTTGGCAAAATCCCCGCTTGCGGCACTAAAGGTATTGACGGAAGCCCACACAGAGGAAGCCGTCACTTTTAAGAGTTATACCGAAAAGTATCTTATCCCGATATTTGCAAAACACCCTCTAAACACAAGCCGATTGAAGACACAATTCGGGATAAGATTCTTCCAACCAGATGGATGAAATATATAAAAAATTCGGGATAAGATTTTTTTAGTTCTTTCATATGGAAGCTGTCTCCTCAATAATTAAACCAGCAGGCTACCGCTTGACTATTAAAATGAGGAGGCCACAAACATGGCAAAGGTAATTGATATATCAGAACTTATATCCCTTGTATGCGACAAATTAATCGAATACGGTGTCCAGCCGCATACCGTCTGGTCGGATTATAGCTATAACTACCGGCCCATCTTGCATTTTTTCCAGGAACATGGCTGTTCCCATTATGACGAAGGGCTGCTGATGCAGTACCGACAGGAACAGCAGGAACGTTACGAAAGGGAAGATCTGCTACGGAAGAACTACTTAAATAAAACCAGGGCTGTTTCACGCCTGCAGGAATTTTACAGAAGAGGGGACTTATCCCACGTTGTGGCAGGAGGACACGCAAAAAAGCATATCAATAATGCCAACGAAAGCCTGCTGAGGGAATTTATTGCATGGAGCGGGCCTGCCAATCCCAAGACTCTGTTAGATATGGAATGGGCAGTGCGCAAATATCTTTTCTGGCTGGAAACCCAGGGTGTAGATGACGCCCTTGATGTGAATGCACACAGTTTTTCAGGATTTATGACACTGGCATCCAGAAAGTATGCGGAAGGGAGCCTGCATGACCTCCAGCTTTTCTTAAAAAAGTTCCACCAGTTCCTTAATACAGAGAAAGGCCTGGATATCCCTTATGAATTCGTCCTGTCGCTGCCTGTCATCCGAAAAAAGCGAGTTTTCCCTCCGCTTACAAAAGATGAGATACAGCGCACAGTTGCGCAGGTTGACCGGTCAACTGTCATGGGGAAGCGGGATTACGCGATCATTCTCCTGAGCGCAAGGAATGGCCTGCGCGGCAGTGACATCATCCACCTGAAACTGACAGATATTGACTGGAGGGGCGGGGAGATCAGGCTGATCCAGAAGAAAACCGGGAACCCGCTTGTGCTGCCTTTACTGCCGGATGTGGGAGAAGCATTGAAGGAATATATATTGAACGGAAGGCCTGATTCACGTTCTGAGTTTATTTTTCTGCGGGCACTCCACCCATACCTGCCATTCAACAGAACGATGGCGTTGTCGCATCTCTGGTCAGGTTACCAGAAAAAAGCAGGGATAGAACGCTATGCCCATGACGGCAAGGGGTTCCATGCATTAAGGCGCACGCTTGGGAAAGAACTCACGCTTGCAGAAATCCCTATCATGACAACGGCACAGATCCTTGGACACCGGAGTGTGGATTCTTCAAAGCAATATATCTCCCTGGACAGTGCGCATCTAAAGGAATGTGCCCTGGATTTTTCCGGGATTGAAGTGGCAGGGGAGGGATATGGCAATGAATAATAATTATACCAGCTGTTTTGCGGAGTATATCCAGGGGATGATATCGGCGAGGGCTGTCCTTGGATATGAGAAGGAACCGTATGCGGCAGCGCTGCATAGCTTTGACCGGTATTGCTCAGATTCCTATCCAGAGTGTAATGAACTTACGGAACGTCTGGTTATGTCGTGGGTACTGAAAGATAATGACGATACAAAGGGAGTCCAGGGCAGGGCACGCGCCATCCGCCTGCTTGCGCAATACATGAACCTCAGTGGCCAAGAAGCCTATGTCCTCCCTGACAGGTACTTTGGCAATCCCAAGCCAAAGGAAGTGTATATGTTCACAGATGCCGAGCTTTCCAGGCTGTTTTCTGCGATTGACGCATTGCCTGAGAACAGCAGGGTTCCGCATTCCCATCTTATGCTTCCCGTGATGTTCCGCCTGATCTATACCTGCGGCCTACGCCCACAGGAGGGAAGGGAGCTGCACAGGCGGAATATCAATTTTCAGACGGGTGAAATACTTATTACGAATACCAAAAAGAAAAAAGAGCGGTTTGTTGTTATGTCTGATGACATGTTTGCGCTCTGCAGACGTTACGATAAGATGCGCCAGTTTTTTTATGAAGATAACCGATACTTTTTCCCTGGCTCTGCAGACGGGCCGATAGACGGGGCATGGCTGAACCGTCAGTTCCAGAAATGCTGGAAGTCCGCAAATCCGGATATCCCAAAAGAGAATCTCCCACATGTAAGGATTTACAGCCTCCGGCACAGGTTCGCCTCAGCAAATCTGAACCGTTGGATGGATGGACAGAAAGACCTTACGGCTATGCTCCCGCGGCTCAGGGCTTATATGGGCCATTATACCTTGGCAGAAACAGCGTACTACATCCATCTCCTTCCAGAAAACCTGGTAAAAAACAAGGGGGTTGACTGGGACGCTTTTTCCGGCATTATCCCGGAGGTGGAGCCATGGCAAGACTGAAAGAGAACCTTCTATATATGATGATCCATGATTTCCTGACAGACTACCTGACCAAAAAGAGGAACTGCAGCAGCCATACGGTCAAGGCCTACCGTACAGCGTTGAACCAGCTGCTTGATTTTACAAAAGAGCAAAAACAGATCCGGCTGGTAGACATTACGTTTGACATACTGAATGACGGAATGGCTGAAAAATACCTTGATTTTTTGGAGGAAACTAAAAAATGCAGTATAAAAACCCGGAATTACCGGCTGAACTGTCTGCGGGCTTTTTACAGCTATGCCGCAATGAGGGATGCCTCACTTGTGGTCTATCAGTCCACACTGTTCCAGATCCCGTTTAAGAAAACAGAAAAAGTAGAAACCGTCGATTACCTGAGCAAGGGAGCTGTCCAGGCTTTGCTGGCACAGCCGGACGCCGGCAGCAAAAAAGGAACACGGGATCTGTTTCTTATGTCTCTGATGTATGATACAGCAGCCCGGGTTCAGGAGATCATAGATTTAAAAATCTGTGATATACGGCTGGGAGATACGCCGCAGGTAAAGCTGCACGGGAAAGGCAACAAGTCCCGTTCCATCCCCCTTATGAAAGATACGGTTTCCCATTATCATAGGTATATGCGGGTGTTTCATCCCGGCGAGCCAGAGTACTCCCGGAAACAGTTATTTTATACAATACGGAAGAATGTATGCAGCCCAATCTCTGATGACACGGTTAGGGCCTTTATGAATGGATATGCAAAGACTGCCCATGTGGCATTCCCTGAAGTGCCGGAGAAAATCCACCCTCATATTTTCCGGCATAGCCGTGCCATGCATTTATACCAGCATGGAATGGATCTGACAATGGTATCCCAGTGGCTCGGCCATGCAGATATCTCTACGACATTAATCTACGCACATGCAGATACAGAGATGAAGCGTAAAGCTATGGAAGAAGCAACAGGTGACTATTTCCCAAAAGTATCGGCAGAGGAATCACCTTATGATGTCAATGATGATGCTGTCCTGAAACGATTGTATGGGTTGAAATAAAAAAATCTTATCCCGAATTTTTTAGAAGAACATTGACAACAAGCTGGAAAATCTTATCCCGAATTTATATATGAGAAAGCTCAATTTATAAGGCTCTATTAAAGAATTCGGGATAAGATACTTTTCGGTATAACTCTAA
>CAJTBF010000041.1 GCA_910574195.1 Lachnospiraceae bacterium
GGAACGACGTTGAACGGTTAATCTTTAATCTGTCGCCGATTTCTGTATCGCTCATGCCTAAGAAGAAATACATCAACAAGATTTCTCTGTCTTTTTCAGACAGATACTTAATCGCTTCTGCTAAATCATCATCAAGGACACGAACCTCAATACCGCATACATCAAAGGCGGTATAATCGCTTTCGTATTCGTCCCAGACTGCTAGCTTTTCCACGACGATTTCTGGAAGTTCACAATAGGAAATTTCCTTATTTCTTCGTCGCTTTAATTCTTTGCGATAATTACGGACAATGCCTTTCACTACACGTTTGAGCTTGCAGTCAAATTGACATTGTATTGTCTTTTGGAAGTCCGACGGTTTCATATCATCACACCCCCTTTCCGTTATGACGTGAAAAGTGTTTATCCCTCTTTCCGCACCATATCTGTACAGCAAGGTGTGATTTGTTGCATGATTTTGAAAAAAAGTGAAAAAATTTTTTCGGGTACAAAAAAAGCCCGCACAAAACATATAGTCTGTACGAGCTATTAAAGCTGTGAGATATTCAGTTGTTGATAAAATGCTGTTAGGTAGTGTATGATTGTATAGAATTTCGCTTAAAATGTTCCATAATACAATCCCCCTTACAGCACTTGTTTTGTATTACACTTTTGTCTTTTTGGTAATCTTGTAAATATATTCTTCTGGCGTAGGGCGTTTATTTCCAAAATATTTTTTAAAATTTGCCTGCACTTCTGGGTCGTTACTGTTCATAGCTTCATCAATCGTCGCTTCTATGTCTGCCCGAACATCAGCCAATGATACACCGCCAGCTTTTGCACCAGCTTTCAATGCTTTTTTTATATCTCGTTTTTTTAGTCCTATCATAGTATTACCTCATCACAATTTACTGAATGTTTTAAAAATGTTTTTCAAAATGCTTATATAGAATAATCCCTAAAAATGTTTGCAGTAGGAATAAACCAAATATAATACCTATAATCCATGTTTCAATATGAAGTAACGCAAGCACAAAAGCAACAAACAAGTACACGAAAGTCATTAACTGATATACTAAAGAACCAGCTTTCATTCTTAAAAATATTTTTCTTTCATCAACACTATTGATGTGATTTTCTCTATTTATATTTTCCAATTTTTCTTTATTTTTTGGCATTTCATAATAACAAATTTTCAATAATTGAACACCAGAAGCAAAAGCTAAACCGAACCCCATTGCGTAAAAAAGTGTAGCGTAATAATCAGTATCAATAACGAAATATCCAAAACATATAAAGATTATACCTATAATAATTTCAATGATAAATGATAATTTTTTCTTCATTGTTAATTCCGCCTTTCAAAAGACTACATTTTCTTATCTAAATAACGAGCTGTTATAACCCATGTAATTTGTCCGATAGCAATAACTCCTGCTATCGAAAAAAACACAACTTTACTCATATATCCCATAAAGATAAGAGCAAATAATACAAGAACCAATAATGTAAGTGTTACTTTGTAAGCATTCGCAAGAGAAGCATTAGTAATTGCGATATTTCTTTCATCATTTTCTAATATTTGCATTTCTTTTGTTGGCTTACTGAATATATCACAACCCATAAAAATCAATATTATTCCAATAAGCGTTGTACCATAGACAACCAAATCTGGACGAGGTACGGGCAATAGTTGGTGTACGCCTAAATCATAAGTTAGTAAACCGCCTAAAAAGATTATTACACCGATAAATAATTCAACTTTTTGTATTTTATGTTTCATTTGCTTTCCTCCTCATAAATAAAGATTTCTTCAATGCTCATTTGAAAGTACCTTGCAATTTTAAAGGCTAACATGATAGAGGGATTATAGCGTCCATTTTCTAAAGAGCCTATTGTTTGACGAGATACTTCAAGAGCAGTAGCTAAATCTTCTTGTTTAATACCTCTTTGTTTTCGTAATTCTTCTAAACGATTTTTCACAACATACCCCTTTCTTGAACAAATGGAAAGTTTGCTTTCCTTTTCTAATCTTATGATACTCCTGCGAGTAAAGAATGTCAAGCAAACTTTCCATATTTTATTATCCAACAATCTTCCAGTTGCTATCCTTATGTAGTACAAGTTCATACTGCGATACTTGTGTTGCCTTTGTCTGATTATCAAGGAATTTCACGGCTACCTTGACTTTCACATTGTCCCCGTCCTTTGTAAAGATAAGGTTTACCAGTTCAGAATAAAGATAGTCCCTGCCGATAGGTTCAAGCACATTTCCCGATACATAGTAGGCAAGCTCTTTTTCTGTGGCTGTTGGGTACAGCTTAAAGAATGTTTCCAGAAATGCGGTAGCGTCATTGACGGTATCAGCGTCCACGCTTGCGTTTGCTTCTGGTGTCTTTGGCTCATAGTCTGATTTTTCGATTGCCGATGCAAGGGTAGGGTTCTGAACGATTACCATATCCCCGTCAGCGTCCACATGGACTTTTACGGTATAGGTTGCTTTCACATTACTTGTTTGTTCTCCCTCTTTTATCTGCTGATCTACTTCGTAGGTAGCAGAAAAAGTGTCCGTTCCCGATTGCTCGATATGCCATACAATCACATCTGTAACCGTGGAGTTGGTCGGTATATCGGTTCTAATGGTATCAACATTCAAGTCCTGCAATTCCTTTGTTAGATACCCGTTGATTGCCTGCGTCCTTGCTTCAATCGCTTCTTTGCTGTTATTCCATGTGTAATAGGACTTCGCAAAGTTCTTCACGAAATTTTCAATCCCGTTGGTGTCCTGCAAGCGAAGCTCAATGATTTCTTTTTCATGGGTGGTGTGCTGGTCGATAGCGGTAAAATTCTTATACACCCCAAAGCTCACGCTTGCGATAAGCACCACCCACAACGCAATCACAGTTTTCTTATGTGTGCCTACCTTGACAGTACGCACCTTTTTTTCTTTGACATTTTCAGTCGATTTCTTATTCTTTTTAAACATATTTTTCAAGTCCTTTCTATTGTTTTACTCGTCCTGCACCGATTAAGTGCTGTTGCCAGTAACTACTACTTAGGTCTGCATATCCTATCGGGTCGCCTGCATGGTACATCTGGTTATTTCCTACATAGATACCGACGTGCGTTACATACGAACCAGCGTTATAAGTAGAATGGAAAAATACCAAATCCCCAGCCTTTGCCTGCGAGAGTGGAAGATGTTGGGTTGCGTCATACTGGGCTTGTGCGGTTCTCGGTAAGGAGATACCAGCTTTTCCATAGCACCATTGCACAAGTCCGCTACAATCAAAGGAAGTGTTCGGGTTACTGCCACCATACACATATTTCCAGCCTTGATATTTCAACGCTTCATTCATAATCGCTTGTGCCGTCGCATTATCAAAGTGTGCCATGGTCAGATATTGATTGACTAATTCCACATAGAACATATTTCCATAGCCATACCGCCAGCCCCCGTTCTTCGCAAGGGCTATCGGGTTGGTGTAGGTTACTTTCTTTCCACCCGACTTTTCACGGGCGAAATTTTCCGCAAGGTTAAAGGTATGTTTCTTTCCTTTTCCTGCCACATATCCCACATAGCCACCGCCATAATTATAAGACTGTATCGCTACATTCAAGTCGTCGATACCTTGATTTTTGCAGGAAGAAAGCAGGGACGCAAAATACTTACACCCCTGCTTGATTGAACTTTCCGTATCTAAGGAATTAGGCGGTAAACCAAGACTTTCCGAACTCTGCATAACATCTTCTGCCGTACCGCCACTTTCTACTTGAATGATAGCAAGTAGCACATTGACATACTCGGAAATGCCATATTCTCTGGCGTATTTTTCCACCATAGGCTGATGTTTCAAGACTTCTGCGGATAAGTTCATACCCGTAATACCAGAAGAAAAATTGCTGTTCTCGTCGTCGCTGTCTGCACTAATGAGGACACCAAAGAAAAGTACCAGAGAAAAGAGGATAGGAAACAGACTGCCAATGATAGCGATATGTTTCAGTTTCATTTTTTCTTCTGTCCTTTCTTCGTTACAAGGTTACGGGTTTTCTCTGTGGTCTGCTGGTTCTTCTGGACGTTCTGGGTCTGCTGAACCTTTGTCCTGCGGTCTTTTGTGTAATTCTGGCGTGTTTCCTGCGATACCACTTTTTCTATATTCTGCCTATGTACTGTCTGTGTAGGCTGGGTCGCTTTTCTATCAGAAGCACCAGAAGATAACGGACGCTCTTTGATAACAGTTGTCTTGACTGGCTCACTTGCTTTTGAAGTGGTCGCTGTGGCAGGGCGTTTGACTTCTTGCGTTTTTTCCGCACTCGGCTTTGGAATAGTTGAAGCTGTGGCTGGTCGCTCATGGGGACGGGTAGCTCCCGTTGTTGCTGATCCGTCAGCCTTTCGCTGTGCCTGCCTTGCTTCTTGTGCCTTTTGAAGTTCCATACGCTTGTCAGCGATATTTTTCTTATGCTGTTCCTGCTTTTCCAATCGTCCCGTCTGTCTGGATTGCTGTTCCTGCACCATGCCACGCTTGAAGTCGGACACGCTGGACTTTGCCTTTTCCTTTGCGGAATACACCGCATAAGCGGTCTGTGTCGGCATATCCTTGATGTTTTCTTTGACAGCGTTTGCCTTGTCTTTTACTTTATTTTTCGTATCTAAGACAGCACCCACCTTTGAGCCTGCACGCTGTCCCATGCTGGAAGTGGTATTGCCCCGATTTTCTTTAGAAGCGGTATTTTTTCTTTCAGCCCGTTTGCCAGCAACGGCACTTCCAGCCACCGCACCAGCGACACCGCCCGAAATACCGCCAGCACTTACCGCCCTTGCAATACGGTGTTCCATACGTCTAGCCCTATGTCGCATAAACAGATACGGTCTGCGGAAAATTCTTCGTCCCATGCTTTGACTGTCATTAGCGTTCAAAGAGAACATACTCATTAAATCGCCCAGCTTCATGTAGATACCAGCGAAACACACTATCTGCAAGAATGCCACCATGAAAAACGGATAATCTGTGGAAATGTTATAAAACATACTGGAAATGCTGAACGCCACCGTTACAATAAGCGTTATTCCTGCCCGTGTCATTATGGTATTAAATACCCTTACGATTGCCTGCTTTGCCATACTTTCATAGCTCGGTATCATGGAAAGTAAAAAGCTGATAGGTAAAAACATTGCAAAGATAATAAAAAGTATCTGGCTAAACAACATCATGCCCGTAAGCAAGAATACAAATATCGTGATACCTAAGTTAAAGAACAAGAGGAAAAATACCATACCTAAACGGTTTACCACCTGCGGTATCGTCAGATTGTTGTTGTCGTTGTCCTCGATTTCTGTTTTCACGACTTCCTCTCTGGTTTTTCCGTCCTCGTCCTCTGGGCTTGTCGATACCAGAGCTTCTACACGGTCTGTCCCGATTTCCTCTGCGTTGCTGTTCCCGAATTGCAGAAGTAGCCACGGCTGTTCCACTTGAATAGAAAATAAGCTGTCCCGTATCAAGTCCACGCTGTCCTTGCCCTCGCTGTCAGAGTTTGGGAGCATGATTTTTGTTCCCAAATCAAGTGAAGCAGTACTGATGTCTGATGAAAATTCATTTATCTTCTTGATGTAATCGGGAGCATAGGCGATAAACGAAGCGGACAGAACGAACACCACAACAAAGTTAATAACAGCGTGAAGTGCTTTACTGGTTTCTCTTTTTATCAGTCCCGTATAGGCAACATAAAGTCCCACCACCAAGATAATGAGAAGCAGGAAACCAACATAGAAGCCAGAGCTGGAAAAACCGTTCTGTGTTACGCCTGCTAAGGTCTGTATGCTCTTTCCGATACTGTCTGCCATATCGTTAATAAAATCAAGTTTATAGGCTTCCTGCACCACATAGCCCGTTGCATTACTCAAATATAAACTGATAGTCCAGACAAAGTTGGTAATGCAGTAAAGCCCGTACTGTACTGATTTTCCAATGCCGTCCAGCCAGTTCCACGGCAACCACGACCAGCTATTATCCACATAAAAATCAAGCTGATAGTTGGAAAGGGGATATTTTGAGTAAAGATTTTCTGCATTGATAGTATCGTCCACAAGCCCCGTTGCATGAGCCACCGTCCCCAGAAGTGAAAGCAGGATAAGGGAGAGTGCCACCACGAACAGAGCCATTTTGAGAAAGTGAAGTATCTTCCTTTTTGTGAACGCACCTTTTATCCTTTCTTTCATCACTCCACCTCATTTTGATGTGGTATAAAAAAAGTTGACAGCCCATTCTCAAGGAATTGAGATATAATCAAGAGAATAAGGAGTGAACAAAAATGGCAGAAAACAGACAATACGACCATGAATACAAAGTACAGGCAGTGAAACTGGCAAAGGAAATCGGACAAGCAAAGGCTGCTAAAGAACTGGGGGTTCCAAAGAATACCATGTATGGCTGGGTACGAGCTAACCGCCTTGGCGGCCTCGACCTTGGGGCAGGTTCACAAACCCCGCAAAGTGCCATGACACTTAACGAGGAACTTCTTCAGCTCCGCCAGCAGGTTAAGGAACAGGAAAAAGAAATCCGCCGTTTGAAGAAGGAAAATGACTTTCTGGAGGAAGCCAGCGCTTTTTTCGCCGCGAGCCGTCTGAGGTCAGCAAAAACGAAAGAATGAAGTTCATTGCTCTTAAAACCAAAGACGGCGAATTAAAAGGGGATATCTTCTTTTACTGTAGAACCCTTCATGTCAGCAGGCAGGGATTCTACCAGTACCTTGCAAATAAAGACCGCCCATGGAAGTATCAGCCCCTGGCAGACGCCATGATGGAAATCCTTGAGGAAGATCATTGTAATGACACCTACGGCCGGATCCGCATGTATCGGGCATTAATGTTAAAACAGCCTGAAAATGTGGATATTCCCAGCGAACGTACGGTTTACCGTGTCATGGAGGATATCGGCATCAGCCATCATCCCAGGCGCAAACCAAACGGAATCACGAAAGCGGATCGGCAAGCCCGGAAATCAGAAGATCTGTTAAAACGTGATTTCAAGTCAGAGGAGCCGCTGGTCAAGTGCGTAACAGACATAACAGAGATCAAAGCCAGCGATGGAAAGCTGTATGTTTCCGCTGTTTTTGACTGCTTCGATTCCAGCGTGGTTGGATTGGCGATGGATACTAATATGAAAGCCCCATTATGTGCGCGGACACTGGAAAACGCGGCGAAGACATATCCGGGCATCCATGGGGCAATTATCCACAGTGACAGGGGAAGCCAGTACACCAGCCAGCTTTACCGGGATGTAATCCGGAAGTATGGCATACGGCAGAGCATGAACAGTGCAGGCGGCAGATGCCATGATAACGCCCGCTGCGAGAGCATGTGGGCCAGAATGAAATCTGAACTACTCTATGACCGTTACGATACAGAGAAGATGAGCACGGATGAACTGAAAACCCTGATCTGGAGATATTTCATCAGCTATTGGAATAACCGGAGGATCTGTTCCTCTAATGGAGGTCTTCCTCCCATGATAAAACGGCAGCGATACTATGATTCCCTGAAAGAAGCAGCATAGGATACAAAATCCTTGAGGAAAATGTGTCAACTAATCTTGACAAAATCAGCAGACATTACCATATCTGTCGTAGAACGGACGCAAACAACATTTTGATATGTACGGGTCATACAATGCCAGTATCTTTTCAATCGCATTTACGTTGCCGTCCACAGCCGACGAGATAAGGTAAAATGACGGGCGTGTGTTATTCATCATTCATGTTCTCCTTTAATTTTTTCTTGATTTCTTCAAGTGAGTTCTTCCTACTGCGGAACGACGTTGAACGGTTAATCTTTAATCTGTCGCCGATTTCTGTATCGCTCATGCCTAAGAAGAAATACATCAACAAGATTTCTCTGTCTTTTTCAGACAGATACTTA
>CAJTBF010000042.1 GCA_910574195.1 Lachnospiraceae bacterium
CCCGCTATGTCTAATGTTTATGTCCATTTTTCTCAAATTTCTTTTCCTGCACAATATTCAGTTGTCAATTTTCAGTTAGAATCTCATTCATTGAGATTCCGAGAAGTTATAATTATGTGCTTCCCTGTTACCTTCCAGCCAGATCCGCATCACCTGTTCTGTATCTTCTTTTTCAAATTTTCTTATCATATCGCGCCCCTCCTATCCCTTAACAGTTCCAATAAGGACTGATAGCTATCCACCACATCATAAATCACTTCCCCATTGCTTATCGTTCTAAAATGCTCCCTGGCACAATGGATTTTTGACTCCTCAATCAACCTGAGCTGCATGGAGGACATCGAGCCTTTTGTTTCGGCCACAAAATAAATATGCTTCACAGTACCTTCATGGAACGCGATGGCCCAGTCCGGATTATAATGTCCCACAGGAGTGGAAATGTAGAATCCATCCGGCAGTTTTACATATACGACGACAGATGCGTCCGTATCCAATAATTCTGCAAATGCTTTCTCATTCGTGGAGTCATATACAAGGTGATCATACAGGTGCTTCTTTGCTTTCATCGCATTTACACCCAATTTTCCTTTTATGGTTGGAGCCATAAATATATCCGTCTCATAACGCTCGTCCAGAACATCATAAGCAATGTGCTGGATAATGGCCGTTGCCTTTTCTTCGTTAATCAGCCGGGCCGCCTTTACAAGAAACTCCTCTGGATTATCCTGAAACTGCTCAAATACCGACACATGGATCCCTTTCAGAATGAGGACAACCGCTTTCCTTGTCAATCCTGTTTCCTCCACCAGCTTCCCGATCAGATCGTATTTCACACTGTGGTTGACATTCCTTTTTTCATGAGCAGAATAGACGCTTGTGGATTCCCGCACAAAAGCGGTTCCTGAAACCAGCGCCTCCTTCGATTCCATGTCATTCATCACACCGCTTTCCACCTTAAAATACACTTTGGACACTTTCAATTTTTCATTCAATGCCTGCACCGATTTGTGGGACAATTTACTGTTGACCAGACGCCCTTTTTTGTCAATAGAAAAGTACCCTGTATGGGTGGAGGATGCCGGTATCATGCCCAGATAGTCCATGTATCCTTCCTCCCCCAGGGCAAGCTGCATATTCCCGAGGATCTCTCTGTATTCCTCTTCGAACATATCTGCAAAAATACCATTCTGCGCCTGCCCGGCTACATCATATCTTTTATAATGATCCACTTCATCAATAAAAAACAGGGACAATACTTTGATCCCCTTATAAAATAGCTGTCTCTCTCTCTCCAGATGGGAAAGGATCGTCTCGCGGATCTGCAGCCTTCGAATCTGTTCCTCACTGACTCTGCCAATCACATCTCCCGCATAAATCTTAATCCCATTCAGGAATTCCACTGAGTCGTCCCTGCCGTCAATCCGTTTTACCACAAACCCGTTTCTGTACTCTTCCTGTTCCCCGGAATGATCATACAGATTGTAGCGCTCCCTGACCACCCTCGTCACTGTTTTGATCATTCCCGACTTTGTCTTACAGTCAAACTGAAGCGTTGCAGTGGGCGCATCTTTGGAAAGATTAATTCCCTGCAGATAGACATAGCTCTCTGTCGCTGTGCTTCCGGATTCCGTAATGCCCTTCACCGCAATCTTCTTTACCAGCTTTTTGTTATATGCTTCCATGGCATCCAGGCGGTAGACCATGTTATAGACACTGTCCGAGGCAAACCGGTCAATCTCGGTAAGCCGGGCAGAGTTGTAAATAAAAAAGGATTTTCTTTCCATACTCCTCTGCAAAATGCTCCTGTGTTACCTGCAAAAATTTATAGACACCTTCTCGAATTGCCACACTGGGAACCACTACAATAAATTTACTCCAACCATAATGCTTATTCAGCTCATACATGGTTTTGCAATAAGTGTAAGTCTTTCCTACTCCTGTCTCCATCTCAACGGTCAGGTTATACTTTCCCTCAAGCTTTGTAGAAGGAATAATCTGGTTTGCCCGCTGTATCTTTTGAATTTGTTCCAGTATCCTCCCATCGGAAAGTTCCGGAACAATCCTCTGGTTGCCCCATCCGGTAAA
Organism: Lachnospiraceae bacterium; assembly: GCA_910574195.1. Lineage (GTDB taxonomy): Bacteria > Bacillota > Clostridia > Lachnospirales > Lachnospiraceae > Schaedlerella. Next base: position 2,086 of record CAJTBF010000042.1, read on the forward strand.
ATCTTTTTCCTCTGTCACCGTGTGCTGGTAGTATCCCACGCCTCGATCCATTCTGTATGTGGGCGTCAAATACGGCTGCCCTGCAAATAGTCCACCACTGCTTTGGCAGCGTCCGCCTGAAATTTCTGGTGTTTGAATTGTAATTTCATGTATCGTCCTTCTTTCTGAGGTGCTTGCCTACAACATTATAAAATGCCTGTGCATTCCCGATCTATTCCTCTACCCTTTCTTTTGATATCGCATCATCATAATTACTGTCATTTCGGATAGCAAAGACTTCTCGAATCACTTCTGCCATTATATCCTTCTATTTTCCACCAGCGGACGATCTCACCTCTTTACATCCTATCCATACCTGATACTATCCTTCAAAAAGCAGCAGAAACAAACTATCGTTCCACGAAACCAGTATAACATACCTTCTACCAGATTCCACGAAATATTTTGACGAGATCGTACTATAATTGGAAGATTTAGAGAACCTGATTTAACTGTTATAAAACGGCCAGCCCGATTTATTTAAGAGCAAAAACAGCCGCAAGTATGCGGCTATCTTTGCGTCCTACTTTTATTCAAGTATACGAAACAATCCTTTCTTTGTACAGAAGCTTGCCGTTGGCCGGCTCGGCTGGTTTTGCGAACTGCTGAACAAATTTAATCTTCATTGCCAGACGGCAAAGTTTGCATGAGAGCAAAAAAATATTCAGGCTCACCGGTACTAAAGTATTCATACCACGCTTCCAGTGTGTTTGCCTGAAAAACACCTAAACGCTCAATAATTTGTTTCGCCCACAACAAGGCTCCGGTAGAACTTGCAGTAATGAGGTTGTGATCTGTTACAGATGGCTCGTCTACATAAAAACCTTTCCCCTTATAGCCAGGAGAAACCATTTCAAGAAATCCCCGTCCATTACTGGTATGAAGACGATGATCCAACAATCCGAAATTCGCAAGTGCAACGGTAGCACCACAAATTGCGCCAACCGTAGCCCCTAAGGAGAGGAGTTCGCCTGCTTTTTTGATCACTGCACCATGTTCCGGGGCATTCCATGTATCTGCACCCGGTAACAGCAATACGCTTGTTTCATCTACAGCAATATCGTCAACCAAACAGTCGGGCACGACTGTTAGCCCTCCCATCGTATGGATTGGCTCTTTAGAATAACCGACTGTTTTAAGCGATACACACCTGGCATTCTTTTTGAAAAATCGCCCGGAATATAACTCCGAAGTAACATAACCTAATTCCCAGTCAGCTAAAGTTTCAAGAACATAAACATAGATTATAAACATAAATCTCCTCCATTTTCATTGCTCCATTGATTTGTTTGCCTTTTTATTGTATCATACAATTATTGACAACATTATGGCAACAATAGATAGAAAAAAGAAATTTTGAAAGGCGGCTCTCAGATGAAAATTGACAGGCTCGTTAGTATTATTATGGTGCTTCTTGAAAAAGAACGAATAGGGGCGCAGGAACTAGCGAATATGTTTGAAGTGTCTCCCCGCACAATCTACCGGGATATAGACACAATCAACCTGGCGGGGATCCCTGTCCGCTCAATACCGGGAATGCGCGGTGGCTTTGAAATTATGCAGAAGTACAAAATTGATAAAAATGTTTTTTCAACCTCCGACCTTTCCACGATCCTGATGGGACTTTCAAACCTTTCGGACATGATACAGGGAAATGAACTGATAAACGCCCTTACAAAAGTCAAAAGTTTTATCCCTGCTGATAAAGCGAATGACATAGAATTAAAAGCAAACCAAATATGTATAGATTTAAGCCCTTGGATTGGTAACCAGAACACGCAATCCTATTTAGAGATCATCAAAACAGCTTTGCAGGATTTTCGACTGGTTTCCTTTGAATGTATCGCTCACCATGGAGTGAAAACTATGCGGACGGTTGAGCCGTATCAGCTTGTCTTAAAAAACGGTCATTGGTACTTCCAAGGATATTGTCATATACGAAATGACTTTCGCTTATTCCGATTATCCCGTATCTCAAATTTACACATGAACGAGGAAAATTTTATACCACGGGATTATCAAAAACCGATTTTAGACTTTAGGGAAATTCTGGAAACCATGCAAGCAATCATAAAACTCCGTATTCACAAATCTATCCTGGACAGGGTACTTGATTATTGCACTTATGAACACTTTTCTCCTGATGGCGACGAATATTATATTGTTCATTTTCCATTCATAGAGAATGAATATTACTATGATATTCTTCTTGGTTTTGGTAACAAGTGTGAATGCTTAGAGCCGTTACATATTCGTGCCAAAATGAAACATAGAATACAGAATATAGCTGCCATATATGAAAATTAGAATACGCTTAATTCTCTGAATAAGATACAAATGACACATGTGATTCCACCTGCATAGCTCTTTCCAATCCCAGTCTTTGTTTCGTTCCGAGAGAAAACTATTTTATTTTCTCCATTTTTCAATCCTCCCCAGAATCCCAAATAATATGATTCCAATCACTCCTCCAATGGCATTCCCTATAAATCCTCGCATATGGAGTACATCATTCCACACATAATCTCCTGTAATCAGTTTTGTGACATAGTTTCCTATGACCGCCAATAACATAAACAATGCCATGCAATCCCAAATGTTCCATTTTAGGAATGTTCTTGTAAGCACTGGAAGCCAAAGAACAAGAAGCCATAACAGCAGGATTGGTAAACCATAACGAAAAAGCCAGACTGTCCCTGTTTCCATAAGATAATATCTGGTAATCTGTATGACAAAAAGCAGAACAAACACTCCAATACTTATAACAGTCATTGCAATACAACCTTTATTCTTTTTGCAGGTTGAAAGAGCATATATAAAAGCATCTGCAAATAAACAAGAGCTTCCTACAATCAGAGACCATGTAATTCCTTTATTTACTGCCAAATCCACAATGAGACAGACAAGTATTGCAACAAAACTAAGACCGCCTAACCCATATAGAAGACACATTTTTTTTGTTTTCTTCAAAAATCTTTTTACATCTGAAACTTCTGTCGGCGGTGTTTCCGTTTCTAAATGAAAAACCATATTATGATACATCTCTTCACAATCCATACAATGCTTCAAATGGTTTTCTATGCTCTTCTGGGAGACATCACTTACAATCCCATCTACATAGAGCGGAAGCAAATCTTTTACAATTTCACAAGCTAATTCTCGTTCCATTCTTTCATTCCTTTCATTATTTTTTGTTTTCCCCTGTAATAAGTTACCCTCGCCCAATTTTCTGTTTTTTCCAAAATAGCCGCAATTTCAGAAAATTGTAGTTCTCCTGCCAATCGTAAATACATCACTTCTCTTGTTACATCATCTAAGTTGTGCATAAGGCGGAAAATTTCTATTTTTTGCAAATTAGTAAGACTTTTCTTTTCAACATTTTCCTTGGAAGGTATCGTATCGTCCAGTGAAGCGGTTTTGTGCCTGCCTCTTTTTTCAAGTTCTTTATACCATAAATTCTTGGCAATTCCGCATAGCCAAACGGAAATTTTGCAGTCTTCTCTAAATTTATCAATCCCTTTGACTGCTTGAAAAAATGTTTCCTGCGTTAGTTCCTCGGCAAGCATGCTGTCCTGTGTTAAACCACAGAGATATTTATATATCATTGCGGCGTTTTCCCGATATATTTCATCAATTTTTTCTTTATCCATATCAGCACCTCATATTATTAGTTCTTTTTAAGTGCGATTTGTTACAAATAATTTTATATTTTTTAATAAAAGGAAAACCTGTCATTCTTGCAGAATCAATTGTTGGTTTTATTATATAGAGAAATACCAATCCAATCAAAGGTACGATTCAGCAATAAAATAAGCGTACCACTATTTCTAATGATACGCTTATCATAATTCATTCTCTAATCAAGGTCGATCTAAACGGTTACGTTTGTTTCTCTCCATTGGTTCTTCCTTACATACTGTCCGTTCGCTTTTCGGTAAGCTGCCGCCCACTCGAAAGATAGCGGTAATTCAAAGGAAAGAGAACTCCTACTTACTTTGTATAGCCGCCTGTGCCGCTGTTAGATTATGATGACTTTTACCCCTCTTTACCCCATTTACCCCACCCAATTCGACATTCGACAAACGGAATTCGACAAAATCCCCTTGCTTTTATGCGGAATCCGGCATAAAATGATTTCAGCGGAATTTTTCATTTTTATTGACATATTTCCCGCAAAAACGTATAATAATATCAGGGATGGGAAACCATCGTCAGGAGAGTTCCTGCCAGACAGTGGAAAACTTTATATTCAGGAGAGTTCCTGCCAGATAGTGGAAAACTTTATTAATCAGGAGATTCCCTGCCAGACAGTGGGAAACTTTAAAATCAAAGGGTGATCGCTATGATCGCCCTTTTCTTTGCAGGAGATACCAATGAGCGAACTAAAACTATATGAAATATCTGAGGAATACATCTCATATATCAGTACCGTTGAAAAAAATGTTTTTTCCTCAAAGGAAAATGATCGGAACCATACACGGAAGTATCTGGGCATTGTATACAGCATTAACGGGTATAACTATTACATCCCCCTTTCCTCGCCTAAAAATTCTGATTACCGAATGGAAAATGGAGTACAGAAAATCCGCGGAAGCATTGTCCCCATCATCCGCATTACATCCCAATCCTCATCCGGGGAACTGGAATTAAAGGGAACTTTGAAACTGAGCAATATGATTCCTGTTCCTGCATCGGAATTAACCCTATATGACGTGGAGCATGAACAAGATTTATTTTATAAGGCTCTCATACATAAGGAAATGCTTTTTATCCGTAAAAACAAAAACAAAATCGTCCAGAATGCAAAAATTCTGTACAAACAGAAAAAGGAAAACAATCCTGCCATCAGATATCTGAAAAGCACGGTTGATTTTACATTGCTTGAACAGATGCATGATAAATTTATAGAAAAGAAAAACAATTAGCCAAAAAGTCGGACGCTTGAACCGCTCCCTGTCAAGTAGACAGTTAAAAAAATAAAAATTTTTACCTGCCAGCCGCAAAGAGGACTGGCAGATTTTTTATGCAGCATCTTTCAAATAGTTTCTATATTCTATCGGCGTCATACAGTTTAAGCGCTTCTGATACCGATGATTATTATAATAATCTATGTAATCGGATATGGCCTCCTTTAGCTCCTCATATGTTTGAAATTTCTTCAGGTAATACATTTCTGATTTCAGCATCCCCCAGAACGCTTCCATTGGTCCGTTATCAATACATCTGGACACTCTTGACATGCTTTGCGTCATTCCTGCTTTGTTAAGCTTTTTACGGAAGGATTTTGAGGTGTATTGGTATCCACGGTCACTGTGGAATAAAGGCTTTGCATCTGGATGGTTTTCATGGGCAATGTCAAAGGTTTCAAAAACAAGGGCATTATGATTGGAATGTCCAATGACAAAGGAAACAATACTTTTATCTGCCAAGTCCAGAATGGCGCTCAGGTATGCCTTCCCACTGGCTCCATATTTCATCTCCGTTACATCCGTAAGCCATTTTTCCCCAAAACGTTGCGCATGGAACTCCCGGTTTAAGATGTTTTCGGCAGTAACCTCTGGCGTTGATTTTACATAGTTTCTTCTCCTGCGCCGGCACAC
>CAJTBF010000043.1 GCA_910574195.1 Lachnospiraceae bacterium
ATGACACCGATAGAATATAGAAACTATTTGAAAGATGCTGCATAAAAACTCTGCCAGTCCTCTTTGCGACTGGCAGGTAAAAATTTTTATTTTTTTAACTGTCTACTTGACAGGGAGCGGTTCAATTTCACAAATTCATCGGCTCTGCGTCTGTGCGTCTGGCTCTTTCATAACAACTACTTTTAATGATTTTACATTGATTATACTTTCTTGCCTGCATTTCGGGCAATACAGAGGGAGGTTCTTTATTTCTGTATCTTCCCTTATTTTCATGCGTGTCTTATTTTCGCATATAGGGCAAAATATCCAATGATACTGTTCCATATCTTTCTACACTCCAAAACTATTTTACAATTACTGTTCCGCTGTTGCTCATGATAGATAAACTGTTTTCTCCCTTTCCGATACTCCCATCCTTGCATCCGTCCGTATCGGTACTGAATTCCGCATTTTTAAGCTGTACGGTTACATCGTCCGAACCACTGGATATATGGCAGGATAAATTATCTGGCATCGCTTCATGGGTCAATGATATATCTCCCGAACCTGTTTCTACAGACAGGGAATCATAGCCGTTTATGTTGCTTATATTCACTTCGCCAGAATCTGTCGAAACAGCGGTCTTTCCAATAACTGAACGTCCATTAAGCCCCCAGCAGAGCTGGGGAGAACAGAGTGAGTAGTAGCGATCCCTAAAGTACCAAAAATAAAACCTCCATGTTATTATAGATTTGGGTCTAGGCAACCTAATCAATAATAGCAGGAGGTATCCATAATGGATAATCAGATTTTAGCACATACCAAGTATAATTGCACGTACCATATTGTTTTTATTCCGAAATATCGCCGGAAAGTGATGTATGGGAAGATTGGGAAAGAGGTTGGCGAGATATTGTCCACAGTATGCAAAATCACAGGAGTAAAACTGATAAAAGGTGGAGTATGCCCAAACCATGTACATCTGTATGTTTCGATTCCGCCCAAGATGAGTATCTCGGAAGTGATGTCAAAATTGAAGGGAAAGAGTGCCCTGATGATATTTGACCGACACCCGGAATACAGGGACAAGTATGGCAGACATTTTTGGGCAAGAGGATATTATGCTGAGACGATTGGGCAAGTGAACGAAGAGACAATCAAAAAGTACATCGAAGAGCAGGAGGAGTGCAGTAGAATAGAAAGATAAAGAGCCTCTTTTAAGAGGCAGCCAAGTACCAGAGGTTAGTGAAATACTGCCTATAGGCAGCACCGAAAAAGGGGTTGCTTAGACACCGCCTATAGGCGGTACCGAAAAATGCCCCGGAGGGGTTCATCCAAACCACCGGCAGAGCCGGTGGTCAAGCCGTATGGCTGTGATTGTATTTTTCATGGTAACATATGCGGATTCTGTATTGATATTAGAATCCGTGCATGAAGCGTCTGTTATTTTAATATCGCCTGAAAGAGATTTTATTTTTGCGCTTTCAGCTATGAAATCAGACATCGTTATATAGCCAGACTGGTTGTTCAAGGACAAAGTGGAAATGCTGACCGCTTCCAACTCCATCTCTCCCGAACCATTGTTAATGGCTAAGGAAAAAGCATTATCTTTAGGAATATACAATATTATCTTCCCTGCTTCGCCAAATGAGAATTGCTCCGCCAGATTTTTGTCCGTATCATCATCCTGCTGTACCATTAGTTTTCCATCTTTCTGCACAACCTGCATATCACGGTCATCTTCGACTTTTCCCTCGCAGGCTATGTGTACTTTGTCATCGCTGGAAGCCATCACTTTTAAATTCCAAGAGGAAATATCCAATACAATTTCTGAAATACCTTCCGCCGAAAATTTCTCGTTAGAATCTATTTTTTCTTTATTCCCGCATCCGCATATGCCAAAAGCTATCACTAAAATCCCCGCTAACAGTATTCTTTTCATATTCATAACCCCGCCCCCTACATTAAATCTTTGCTTTCCACATTTACGATTGACAAAGCGGCAAAAAGCAAAGAAATAGCCGTCAAAATAATGGGGAATACTGCGTTGCCTGCCATTGTGAAATCGCCAATGTTCGCCTGTGTGAGAAAAATCAGCAAAAATGAAGTGACAATCGTTGCCTTTGAAGATTTTAAAGCCATCCCGACAAACAGGGCAATAAAGCTCATGCTGACGATTACCACTGATTTTAGTATCAGTTGTATATAAAATGACAGGCTGCCTATTGAAAAATCAACAGCAAAGGATGACTGCATAAATTTTGCCCCAAAGAACACGCACATATAAATTACCAGTTTTGTTAAAATGAGTGCGACAAAATTAAAAGTCCAGACCGCAATCATTTGGGAAGCTAAGATTTTCTGCCGCTTAATAGGGTAGGAAAACATCAGATTCATGGTCTTGTTTTTGTATGCGCTTACAATAAAGGATGCCAACATTACACTGGTGTAAATAAGAAAAGCCATACTGGTAAATAATTCGATAGGAGCGGAGATTACATCTGTCCCAGGCGCAGCATCCAGTGTCCCGTCCGGGTCGTTGGCAATGCCCAAAAACGCTAACGCAAAGACAAATAAGCCAAGCAGAGCCGCCATAATGATTACGCCTTTGATATATTTCCCGATATTATTCTTTTTCCATTCAAGTCTGACAAGCTTTAACATGATTTTCCCACCTCCGATGTGATTTTTAAGAAATAGTCCTCCAATGTTTCGGTATGTTGGCTGATGGAAGCAATCTCTACATCATTTGCCATCAATTCCCTCGAAATCTTTTGTGTGGTGACACCCTGCTCATAAATACGAATCCCCGAATCGTTTACGATTTTAAAATTACTTAACTGCATTTTTTCAGCTAAAACATATGCCGCTTTCTTTGTATCCTCTACGGCAAGCTCAATATACGCCGTATTTGTTTCTGCAATTTCTTTCATGGATATTTCTTTCATCATCTTTCCATGATGGATAACGCCAACTGTATCGGCAATACTTTCTATCTCTGGGAGAAGATGACTGGATATCATAAGCGTCATGCCATACTCGGTACATAGCATCCGAAACAAATCTCTGATTTGCTTCATTCCTGCGGGGTCTAAACCGTTTGTCGGCTCGTCAAGGATAACTAACTCTGGCTTGCACAATATGGCACGGGCAATCCCCAGACGCTGCTTCATTCCTAAAGAATAGCTACCCGCAGGCTTATCCGCCGCATCAGAAAGCCCAAGCATCTGAAGAGCTTCCTCCACGCTGCCCTTGTTGTAATACCCCATATACTCACAATGAAGCTGTAAGTTGTCCTTTCCGCTCATATGGTCATAAAATGTAGGAAATTCAATGATGCTTCCCATACGCTTCAGCACCTCGTAAGAGGTTTTTTCCAATGCTTTCCCAAACAGCGCAACCGTGCCGCTTGTCGGTTTCCAAAGGTTGGTAAGCATCTTCATCACCGTGGTTTTTCCTGCGCCGTTCGGTCCTAAAAATCCATATACCTCACCTTTCTTTACATGGATATTCACATCTGTGACTAACTGTTTCCCATCTATCGTTTTGCTTAGATGGCTTGTTTGCAAAATATAAGACATCTTTTGCCTCCTTTCCTTAGTAACGCCTTTCTCGGACGTAACAATACGCCCAAAGGTGTTTTATGAATATCATTATAGCGATATAGATTTTCAAAACTCTTGACTAATTCTTACGAATTTCTTTCGCAGGGAATTTAATAAGTTATTTTTTTCAACTTTACTGTAAAAGTTGTTTTGACATTCGGTATGCTGTTTAAAAACAAATCGCCCTCTAACTGCTTTGTAAGGTTCTTCGCAATCGTTAAGCCTAATCCGTTCCCTTGTATTTCCCTGTTTCTGGAATCTTCCATTGTATAGAGCCTGTCAAACACATTCGATGCAAATTCCTGTTCAATCCCTTTCCCTTTATCAACCACATCAATATATACATTGCCTTTGTCCTGACGCAAAAAAACTCCTAAATATTTTCCGTCGGAGCCGTAGCGTATTACATTTGACAATAAATTGTATAAAATCCTTTGCAGGGCTTCTTTCTCCCCCTGCACAAAAATAGCTGTTTCTGGAATAAACAAATCAACATCAAAATCTTTCTGCAATAAAATATCATAAAACTCCAAAACATTCTCCCTGCATATCTCGTTGATATTGACTTTGCCAAGATTTATATTTGTATCGCCAGATTCCAGTTTTGCTAATGTAAAAAACTGATTGATAAGATTCATAACTTGATTCGCTTTTGTTTCTACTTTTTTCAACATCTCATGATCTGCATGGTTCAGACGCATAATTTCCAGATAACCCAATATGACCGTTAGAGGTGTTTTTATGTCATGGGAGATATTCGCCAACATCTTTTTAGAAGAAATTTCTTCCCTTTTAAAATCTGCCCTTATTTTCTGTCGGTCTATCAGCAGGCGGTTGATTTGTCCCCCTAATTCCATCAAAACAGGGTTGTCCGTAAATACCATTACTTTCTCGTCACTTCCAGTTTCTAAAATTTCCTCCAATTTTTTATTTATCCGTCTTATCTTTGCCTGTATTCCCCTGCCAAAAATAAAACGCTGGTATAAAACTACAAGGAATAGCAAGCAGACAACAACTGCCAAAAAGAATATGATTGTTTTATCGCTCATCCTATCACTCCCCCAATTTGTATCCGATTCCCCATACCGTAATCACATACTGCGGTTTGCGTGGATTATCCTCTATTTTATTCCTCAATCTGCTGATATGGACATTGACAGCATTTTCATCGCCATAATAGGTATCATTCCAGACAAGGGAGTAAATCTGTTCTTTCGTATATACTTTTTTTGGATTCTGCAATAACAGCTTTAAAATTTCAAATTCTTTTGATGTAAGCTCTATTTTACAGCCGTTTTTTGTTACAGAATACCCATTAAGATTCATGACAAGGTTTCCCGTTTGAAGTATTGGCTGCTGTTCTGTGGCGCTTGCGGCATACTGTGTATTTCTTCGGATATTTGCTTTTATCCTTGCCAATACTTCTGTGACAGAAAACGGTTTCGTTATATAATCATCCGCTCCCAGACCTAAACCAAGCGTTTTATCAGAATCGGTATCTTTTGCCGATATAATAATAATCGGAATAGTGCTGTTTTCTCTGATTTTTTCCATGACTTCCATTCCGCTTATTTGAGGAATCATCAAATCAAGCAAAACCAGACTGAAACTATCCGAAAAGAACCTGTCGAGGGCACTTTTGCCATCATACGCTGTAATTACCTCAAATTTCTCTGTAGTCAAAAAATTCTTTAGCATGGTACTGATTTCCATATCATCTTCAACCAATAAAATCTTACACATTGTCTGATTCCTCCTTATCTCTTTTATAACTTCTCGGAATCTTCAGCCTTTATTTTATAAGGCTTTCAGACCCTTGTTTCAAAAAATCACCCACTTTTTTCAAAAAAACGCTTGACAAACCGCTCTAAATTTGCGACGAAGCCGATTGATTATATTTTATTTCAATCG
>CAJTBF010000044.1 GCA_910574195.1 Lachnospiraceae bacterium
GAAAATCTTATCCCGAATTTATATATGAGAAAGCTCAATTTATAAGGCTCTATTAAAGAATTCGGGATAAGATACTTTTCGGTATAACTCTAAGAAAGTGGCGGCTTCCTCTGTGTGGGCTTTTGCTGATATCCCGGCTTGTCCGGCGTGGATTCTGCCAACTATGCGGCGGTATTTCTCCCTCTATTACTTACTACGAACGGCAAGGCAAATCTGGCAAAGTTCCCCGAAATTTCTTTTCGTGTTTTCCTAACAGAATTTGACAAAAACGGAAAAATCAGCTCCGTTTTGCAGTGATATACGGACGGTTTCAAAAAATGCCAAACTTCCCGGCAATTATTTTTCCCCATACTACCTACTACGGGAAAAAAGAAAATTTTGGCAATGTTTTCCGAAAGTTTTTGAATTAATTTATTGCGGCGCAAAATCCGGCTTGGTTTTGGGCGCAAAAAAACAGGAAACCTTTTCTTGATTTCCTGTCTTTGGCTGCCGCTGATGGGCGGCGGTTATTCTGTTATCATTCCCCGGAAGCAAACTTGTAGCCCACGCCTAAAACGGTCTTTATGTAAGTGGGCTTGCCGCTGTCCGGCTCTATCTTTTTCCGTAGGTTGCATATCACATTCGCCACGTTTGACTGGCAGCTTTCACTTTCCATGCTCCACACGGCTTCAAAGATTTGCGCCTTTGTGAATACCCTCCCCGGACTGGCGGCAAGGTAGCAGAGTGCGCCGTACTCTAAACGTGTGAGAGGAATGTCTGCCCCGTCTTTCAGTACCCGGCGTTGGTGCGGTCTGATTTCCAATCCCGGAAAAGTAAGTGCCGGGGAGTGGGGCGGCTGCATGGCTTCCAGCGGTATCATATCCGCAAGGGCGGCTATGGCTTTCTCAACCGCTTTTTCTTCTGTGTCGTTAAATATAAGCATGACTATTTTTGCGACAAATCTCACCTCCTGTTAGGTAGGCTGTCCGTCAAAGCGGAACTGGAACAGGGCAGCGATAAGCCGCCGTTTGATATTGTCCTCGGTGTCCTTGTTGACCTGTCCGTTTTCAAGGGAAGCAAGCCGGATTCGCTTGCTGTAATGCCGTAAAACCTCGTCAATGGCTTCCGGCTCTCCGTTGGTTGCTCTGACAATCGTTTCATACGGTACAAGTTTAGGATTCCTCATGGAAAAGCACCTCCATTTCTTCATGCAGCATTTGCAAGGCACTGTGTATGTGATGCCACGCCGTACTCCGGCAGCGTCCGTATAGTTCCCCGATTTCCTGTTGTGTGTAACGCCCGAAAAAGTAAAGGTAGATGATTTCCCTCTTTTTCTCCGGCAGAGAGGACAGGGCTTCGGCAAGCTCCCCGTTCGTAAGGATAACCCTCTGACCGCATATCATAACAGGGTATTGCTTACAGGGGTCTAAAAAATATTTATCTGTTGTGCTGAACGGGTAAAACTTTTCTTCGGTGAGGTATTCAAAAGATATTTCTCTTTGCCGCCGCTTATCTCTGTCACGCCATGCGTTGATAGCGGCATAGTGTATGACAACTCTGCAAAAGGCGTTAAATGTGTATTCGATATGCTCCTTGTATGCTTCTGTACAAGGCATGGTAATTCCCCCTTTCCTACTAAGTGGCAGTTAAGATTTTAATGATAGTAAGGGGCGGCAGCATTTTTTGCTGTCGCTCCTTGACTACCCAGCAGCAAAGACAGACGGGGCTGTCAACGGCGGGCGAAGCCCGTTCATCTTGACCGTTGACTGGCTCGTCTGTCTTTGCTATTTATCAATTCTTCGTAACAGAATACTACACATAACAGTAGCTAAAATAAAAATCAAGAGCAGTGGCAAAAGGCTTTCAAATTTAAAAGCATTTTCCGCCAGTAGTTTATATCCCCATGTAGCCGGAAATAGTTTTCCTATTGTTTCAAACGTTTTTGGAAGTAGTTCAATAGGAAACATAATTCCAGAAAGCATGGTTGACGGCAAAAAAACAATAATAGAAAACATAGAAGTTTTTGCCTGGTCTTTTACTGCCAAACCAATTATGCTGGCAATACTTAATGATACTGCAATAAAAACAGCGAGGCTGATGAAGTACATACCCGGATTTTTTGGTATTTCAGCGTTAAAAGCCAGTGGCGCAGCAATATATAAAATAATGCTCATGAGGAACAAATGAATATACGATGAAATGTTTGTTAAAGCAAGACCTAATATTAACGGAACACCATTTGCTTTATAGACTTTTTTAATATCACTGCTGTAAATTTCAACAAGAGAGGGCGGCAGACCAATCAACGCCCCCATTGTCACACCAAATACAGTCATGGACTGAATAAGCGTATATCTCGCTTCCGGCATGACTGATGTAAATATACCGCCCATAATTACAAAGAACAAAAGAGGTACGATATAGCAGGTTATAAGTAATGTCTTACTCCTTATGTCTAACTTCCATTGTAAAGAAACTCCGTATAAAAAAGCTCCCATTGTTACTCCCCCTTTGCAATTTTTATAAAGTGCTGTTCCAGTGAACCACGGTCTATCTTAATATCTGTGATAGTTTCTCCTTTTTCCTTGTACTGCATGAGCAGCGAAAGTAGGGAATTTCCGATATTTTCCGATTCATAGTTTTCAGTCCTGTTTTCCGTTTGGATTGTGATATTATAATGCTTCCCGATTGTATCGCCCAGTTGCCCGACAGTCCCGATAAAGGCAATTTTGCCGCCGGAAAGAATAGCAATCCGGTCACACAAATTCTCAACTTCTGCCATATCATGGCTTGCTAATATGATTGTCTTTCCGATTGCTTTTAACTGACGGATTTGTTCATGTAAAGATATTTGCCCCTCAACGTCAAGTCCTGCTGTTGGTTCATCAAGAAACAAAATGTCGGGATTTCGTGTTAATGCAAGCGCCAGATGGAGCCGCCGCTTTTGCCCGGTTGATAATTGATAATAAGGCTTTTTTGAAAGTTCATAAATACCAAGAGCGTCAAGCGTTGCTCTGTCAAGAGAGGTCTTATTCCATTTAGCAAACAGCTTTACAGCTTCCAGTGCTTTAATGTATTTCGGCAAAGAAGCCGATTGTAATTGAATGCCCATGATTCCATTTATAGTAATGTTTCCGCTGTCATATTTTCTTAAACCCTCGATACATTCAAGCGACGTGGTTTTTCCAGCTCCATTCACGCCGAGCAGAGCAAAAATTTCTCCTTGTTGTATATTAAAATCTAAACCTTTCAGCACAATGTGAGTTCCATAACTCTTTGATAAATTGCTGATTTTTATAGCTTCATTCATTCTGTTTCCTCCTTAAATGGGTCAATGCCTAAACGGGAAAAATAAACACCTAATGCTTGTTCAACATATCCGTTCGCAATATCCTGGGCTACTTTCCATTTATGGTCTGCATTCTGAAACTGCCCTAATTCAATCAGTCTGGGAAGCATACTCATATCTCCGCCAGTGAAATCCATAATCATATCCCAATAGGCTTTTGCAAAATTCTGTGTCTCATCACTATCCGCAGGAATATTCGCATTTTGAAGTCTTATTGCTTCGTTTTGAAGCTGCATGAAAGTGTTCACAAATGCCGTTCCGCTATCTTTGTCAAAATGGTTGCGGATATGGTCAAGCGTTTGGTCGTCAAAATGTTTAATCAGCCAATAGAAATCGTTTTTCATTTGCAGATTAACAATAATATCCGCATATTTTTTGAAATCAACTGATTGCATTTGAAGGACTTCTTCCCGCAGCACCTCCAATTCTCTCAACGATTCAGACAGACTTTCTATTTTCCGTTTGACAGTGACTGCCTGCTCCATTAGAACATCAGCAATTTCATCTGGTGTATCAAGCAGAATCAGTCGATTTTTTATGTCGTCCAAAGAAAATCCCAAATGTTTGAGCGATAAAATCTGATGAAGTTTTACTATGTCTTTATCTGTATATAACCTACGCCCCCCTTCACTCATGGCAGAGGGGGAAAGCAAGCCCTCTCTGTCGTAATGTTGTAATGCCCGTACAGTAACGTCCATTTTTCTTGCAATTTCACCAACGGTCATATAACCTTGTGGTATCGCTTTATGTTTATCCATGTCACACCTCCTCGAATAGTATATCTCATTACGTTGCGTCACAAGCAAGTGCTTTTAAGAAGATTTAAGAAAAAATACGGAATAGTGGGCTGCTGGCGGTCTATCTGTTGTTTTCAGTTGCTTGCTTCTTTACCGTACATGAGCATTTGAGCCAGGGTTGTCCGAGCCGTAGCCCTCCAAGAGATTCACCACGCCCCACACGCCAAGACCTGCGCCGAGAGCCACAACAAGGGTCTGTAAAGTGCTGATAGCAGATGCAAAAAATTCCATATAGCCTCCATTTCTCCGGGATATTCCCGGCCATGAAAAAAGCCGCCATTTCTGGCGGCAGGTAACAAACCTCGGGACACTTTGTCCCGAAGCCCTATTTATGCAAAGGCATCCGGATCGTCAATATCATCATAGTTGAGGATGTCCTCGTCCTCGCTTGTGAGCCCATTGTCCGGCACGGATACCTTATACACCTCGCATAGTTCCTCCGGCCCGGGCCGCCTACGGCGGTTTATGAGCCTGTCGAGGTCAAAGGCGTTTTTCTTTTTATCGGCCTCAGCCGTGTATTTATAGTTGGGATGCTTTTTCAAATCATATTTGCGAGAGAAGAACGGGGGCAGGCCCCGCAACTGCAAAATGCACTTGTCCCCGGGCATGGTTGCCAGCTCGCTGGGGGTCATAAGTTCCCGGCCCAGCCGCTGGGTGTTCTGGCTGTAGCTTTCCGACTGGCCACGGGAGCGGCTGTCGGTCTGCATACTGATAGTGGCCTTTCCCAGCCAGTTTTCCGATATTTCCTTGATGGTGCTGGCCTCCCGGCCCCCGAGGAATACCACGCTGTCCATGTTGCCGAGGATCGTCTCGGCGTGTTTGTCATAGATGGCCTTACACTGCGCCAACTGCTGGTAGAACAGGGTTAAGCTGATCTCCCGGGAGCGGATCACGGCTACAATCTTTTCAAGCTGGGGCACTTGTCCCGTGTTGGCCGCCTCGTCCCACAGCACCCGCACATGGTGGGGCAGGCGGCCGCCGTGAACATTGTCGGCCCGCTCGCACAAAAGGTTGAACATCTGGGAAAAGGCCAGAGCCACTAAAAAGTTGTAGGTCTGGGTGGTGTCCGAGATAATAAAGAACACCGCCGTTTTCCGATCCCCGATGCGGTCAAGCTCCAACTCGTCATAGGACATAATCTCCCGGAGTTGGGGGATGTCAAAGGGGGCCAGCCTTGCCCCGCAGGAAATCAAAATGCTTTTCGCTGTCTTGCCAGAGACGTTTTGTAAAGGACTTTTTGGATCTTTCCGAAGTTAGTTGATTTTGCGTTTTAATTCAAGCCGCAACAGTTTCCCTTTCAGCAACTCAAAACTGTTGCGGCCATACATGATCCTTTTGACAACTTTCAGCTTGTTCACGCT
>CAJTBF010000045.1 GCA_910574195.1 Lachnospiraceae bacterium
ATAGGGCGGAGGTGGAAGTGTGGCAACACATGGAGCTGACCGTTACTAATCGGTCGAGGGCATAACCAGAGAAGGGGACAGGAGAGAGACGGATAAAAGTGATTTCTTTGTATGCAGTTTTGAGGGTACATGAAAAAGTCATAAAAAAGTAGTGTATAGTGTAGAGAGATAGAAAAGCAGTGTTTTCATAACACTGCTTTTTCTCTCGATGTCATAATATGCGGAAAGGCTGACGGTGTCAGGTTTTCTGTATTAGGAGAAAGAGGATTTCAGAGATAGGAGGTAAAAGAAGAAAAATGCAGAAAATGATTAAAAATGGGTACATTTATGCGGGAACGGAAGGTTATCAGGCGGATATTTTGATAGAGGATGAGAAGATCAAATGTATCGGGAAAAATATTCCAACGGAGGTTTTGAAAGAAAAGGAAAATGTAATTGATGCTGATGGATGCTATATTCTTCCAGGAGCTGTGGATGTACATACGCATATGGATTTGGATGTAGGGATTGCCAGGGCAGTAGATGATTTTTATGAAGGAACAGTTGCTGCCGTCTGCGGTGGAACAACGTCTATCGTGGATCATATGGCATTTGGACCGGCCGGGGTTCCGCTGCATTATCAGTTTGAGGTGTATAAGAAACTGGCGGAGGGAAAAGCGGTGATTGATTATGGATTTCATGGAACTGCACAGCATGTCAATGACAGAATTCTTTCCGAGTTAGAGACAATGGCGGCAGATGGAATTCCCAGTGTGAAAATATATTTGACATATGGATTTAAGCTGAATGATGCAGAGTCATTGCAGATTTTAAAAAAAATGAAAGAAATTAATGGCATCACGGCATTTCACTGTGAGAATCATGATGTGATCGAGTTTTTAAAACAGAAATACAAAAGTGAAGGGAAGACTGCACCGGTTTACCATGCGAAAAGCAGGCCAAATCTTACAGAGGCGGAAGCAGTGAGTCGTGTGTTAAAACTTGCCCAAATGGCGGGGGATGCACCGGTATACATTGTGCATTTATCATGTAAGGAAAGCCTGGAGGCTGTTCGGGAGGCAAGAAAGAAGGGACAGAAAAATATTTTTGTGGAGACTTGCCCGCAATATTTGCTTTTGACGGAAGAATGCTATGAGAGAGAGGATGGTCTAAAATATATTATGTCTCCACCACTTCGAACCAGGGAGGACTGTGAAGCGCTTTGGGAAGGGCTTATGGATGGCAGTATTCAGGTGGTCGCTACGGATCATTGTCCTTTCCGTTATGGAAAAGAGAAACAGATGGGGAAAGAGGATTTTACGGCTTGCCCAAACGGAGCACCGGGGGTTGAAGAACGTTTGATGCTTTTGTATTCCGAGGGGGTGGAAAAGGGACGGATTCCAATGAGTCGTTTGGTGGAAGTACTCTGTACAAATCCGGCGAAGATTTATGGCCTGTATCCGCAGAAAGGAATTCTCCAGCCGGGAGCAGATGCGGACCTTGTGATATTGGATCCCAAAGCGCAGGGGATACTTACCCATGAAAAGATGCATGGGGCAGCGGATTATACGGCGTATGAGGGGATGAAAATTCATGGTCGGATCAGGCAGGTATTTTCACGAGGACAGGAACTGGTAAGGGAAAATCAGTTTATGGGGAAAAAGGGCAGTGGTCATTTTCTTCCCCGGAAACCTTATTGTGCTTCTCTTTTTGCTCATGCTTTGTTGGACAAAAAGTAATCGTCTGCCAGGACAAAAATATTTCCTGTTAAACGGATTCTATTTTAAATTTGTGAAAAATCTGTTGACCTTGACGGAATGTCATAGAGTATGGTGGTGATATCAGGAACAGAAAGTCGAAATAGAATGGGGACAGATATAAATTCCTTTGGGATACGGGAATTGATTGGGGAATCGGATTTTAATTCCAATAAAAAATCAGGTGATTTTTTTAAAGAAAGGATGTTCTCAATGAAAATAATAAGAGGGATCCTGAAGAAATGGAAGAAAAGAATAGAAGGAGCAGGAGGTATAGAGAAAAGAGTCTATGCAGCCTGCTCTTTCGCGTACAGGCTTTAGCCGATGGAGCCGTTTCCCAATCGTATTATCTGTAAGGCAGGTTTACCGTGCTGTAACCTTTTTTATCTCTTTTCCATAGTATAATATTGTAAAAGCCAACTATGAAAGGAGTTATAAAATATGGCGAATTACCAAAATAATATGCGCTATGGACGTCAGAACAACATGCGGCAGATGCGTCCCGCCTGTGGAAATCATTCCTCTTCTTCTACTTCCCGTGGCGAAACAGATGCCTCCTGCCGTCGTTTTGGACAGAACACTTCCTGTCATACACCAAATACATCCTGGACAGAACCCGGATGTAATATGCCGGTAAATCGGGAATCAGATTGCAAATACGATATGCCATGTCCGGAAAGAGTACGCAGGGATGAGTCCGCTTGTCCTGTTCCGAATCCTGACTGCGGATGCGCCACCAAAAGAAAAGAAAACTCTTCTCACTGCGATGGACGACGGGATCCTCTCTCTAACCTGCCTCTGGCAATGGCTTATGTTCCGTGGCAGTCCTGGTGTGATATTTATGATATCTGTGAAGGATATCAAAACGGTACTATTTTTGAACAGTTGAATAAACCATTTCTTGGGAGAGGGGGACGAAGACGATGAAAAATTGTCCCAGTAGAGCAGATTTATTACAGCAAATTAGTAAAGTCAGTTTTGCCGTTGACGATGTGAAACTGTATTTGGATACACATCCCTGTGATGAAGAAGCAATAGCATATTTTCAAAAATACAGTCATATGCGCAATGAAGCCCTAAAAGAATATGCAAAATATTACTGTCCATTGACCGTGGATACCGCCCTCTATTCTGATTGTGAAACCTGGAACTGGACGGAAGAACCATGGCCGTGGCAGGAAGGGGGATGCTGATTTATGTGGAATTATGAAAAGAGACTGCAATATCCGGTAAAAATCAGCCAGGTTAATCCGAAACTGGCACAAGTTATTATTACACAATTTGGTGGACCAGACGGAGAATTGGCTGCATCTATGCGCTATCTGTCGCAGAGATACACCATGCCTTATAAAGAGGTGACAGGAATCTTAACCGATATCGGTACGGAAGAATTGGCCCACATGGAGATTATTTGTGCTATTGTGCATCAACTTACCCGTAACCTGACACCGGAAGAACTGGAAAGATCTGGTTTTGATAAATATTATGTAGACCATACTTTAGCGCTCTGGCCGCAGGCTGCAAGTGGAGCACCATGGACTGCAACCTACTTCCAGTCAAAAGGAGATCCCATCACGGACCTTCATGAAGATATGGCAGCAGACGCTACGATTGCGAAAGAACAACTTGCAACTAAAATATGATAGGACAAACTGTTTCCCGCAATCAAAAACTAAATATTAGACCACATAAAACGGTGCTTCTTACTTCCTAACCGGGAGAACAGGAACGCCGCTTTTTTTATGCCCTCATGTTATGGTGTGGTATAAAAAAGTTGACAGTTTATTCTCAAGGATTCCATAATAAAATCAAGAGAATAAGGAGGTATTCAAAGTGGCACGTAAATATGACTATGAATACAAAGTGCAGGCAGTAAAACTGGC
Source organism: Lachnospiraceae bacterium (assembly GCA_910574195.1). Classification (GTDB taxonomy): domain Bacteria; phylum Bacillota; class Clostridia; order Lachnospirales; family Lachnospiraceae; genus Schaedlerella. The sequence goes on from CAJTBF010000045.1 coordinate 3,620, forward strand.
TAAAGAAATCGGCGGAGCTAAGGCTGCTAAAGAATTAGGAATCCCTGAAGGAACCATCCATACATGGATGAAAGCCGTAAGGGCCGGTAAACTGGATATCGGGGAAGGTTCCCATACCCCTGCCAGCGCAATGAGCCTGTCAGAAGAGATTACCATGCTGCGTAAACGGGTTAAGGAGCAGGATAAAGAAATCCGATGTCTGAAGGAAGAAAACGAATTTTTGGAGGAAGCCAGCGCTTTTTTCGCCGCCAGCCGTCGGAAGTCAGCAAAAACCAGAGAATGATCTTTCTGGCTTTGAAACCAGAGGACGGCAGGATTACCGGGAAAATCGCATCTTATTGCCGGATGCTTGGTATCAGCCGGCAGGGCTTCTACAAATATCTCACGAACAAAGACCGTCCTTGGAAGTATCAGGGCCTGGCAGATGCCATGAAAGAAATCGTCAATGAGGACGAATGTAACGATACATATGGAAGGATCCGGATGTATCAGGCGCTGTTGCTGAAGCAGCCGGAGGGAGTACATATACCCAGTGAGCGGACCGTATACCGGGTTATAGATCAGATTGGCCTCAGCCATCGGCCAAAGAGAAAGCCGGATGGGCTCACAAAGGCAGACCGGGAAGCCATGAAATCGGATGATCTGCTGAAACGGGATTTCCATTCAGATGCTCCATTGGAAAAATGTATTACAGATATCACGGAGATCCCGGCATCCAACGGGAAACTGTATGTATCTGCGATTTTCGACTGCTTTGATCTTAGCGTTCTTGGTCTGGCAATGGAAACAAACATGAAAGCGGATCTGTGTATCCATACACTGGAAAACGCCCTGACTGCTTATCCCGCACTGGAAGGAGCTGTAATCCACAGTGACCGTGGAACGCAGTATACCAGCGGGGCCTACCGCCAGACCATCTGTAAATACCACATCCATCAAAGCATGAACAGTGCGGGAGGACGCTGCCATGATAATGCACGTTGCGAGAGTATGTGGGCCAGAATGAAGACGGAACTTCTCTACGACTGCTATGACACAAAGCAGATGACGGTAGAGGAATCAAAGGTTCTCATCTGGAGATACTTCCTCAGCTACTGGAATAACCGGAGGATTTGTCCAGCCAATGGCGGTCTCCCTCCTATGATAAAACGCAGGCAGTATTATGAGGCTTTGGAGCCGGCAGCATAGTTAGTGATATCTTTGAGAAAAATGTGTCAACTAATATTGACAATATCAGAGCAGATTCTTCGGTTATTCCAGTAGCTGATGAAATATCTCCAGATAATCGTCCTGAGTTCATCTGTGGTCATTTTTTCCGTATCATAACGGTCGTACAGCAGTTCTGATTTCATCCTTGCCCACATACTTTCACAGCGGGCATTATCATGACATCTTCCGCC
>CAJTBF010000046.1 GCA_910574195.1 Lachnospiraceae bacterium
TACACAGTTATGATCAACAGGAGATAACCTGCATTAAACGGGTGGCCGTTTTGCTCCGCAAGGCGGCCGCTCTAAAACGCATCTGTGGACGCTGCGCTCCGCAGAATGCAAATTTTGCTTAACTGTAAAAGCATGAAAAAAGCAAGGTTTCGGCAAGGTTTTGGCAAGGTTAGCGTGATAGAATAGCAAATATGAAAAGGAGGTTTCGCAATGAGCAAATATGTAATTGAAACAAAAAATCTTACCAAACAATACGGAACACAGAAAAGCGTTGCAGATTTGAATATCCATGTCCAGCAAGGGCGTATCTATGGTCTGCTTGGCAGGAATGGAGCCGGAAAGACAACGACAATGAAAATGCTGCTTGGGTTGACACAGCCCACTTCCGGGGAAGTTACAATTTGGGGAAAGCCCCTGCGGACAAATGAGAAAAAGCTGTTGCCCCGGATTGGATGTCTGATTGAATCCCCCGGATTTTACCCAAATCTGACCGCCACAGAAAACCTGCGAATTTTTGCTACCCTGCGGGGAGTGCCGAACCGCAATGCAATTAAAAATGCACTTGATTTAGTGGGGCTTCCCTATAAAGACAAAAAGCTGTTTTCCCAATATTCGCTTGGAATGAAGCAGCGATTGGCGATTGCCCTTGCCATTATGCACGAACCGGAGCTTTTGGTTTTGGACGAACCGATTAACGGTCTTGACCCGATTGGAATTGCAGAAGTGCGCTCTTTTATCCGTGACCTCTGTACTGAAAGGGGAAAAACGATATTGATTTCCAGCCATATTCTTTCCGAGATTGCATTGCTGGCTGATGATATAGGAATTATTGACCACGGCGCATTATTGGAGGAAGAAAGCCTTGCAGAACTGGAAGCAAAGAGCAGCAGACATATCCGTTTTACCGTTTCCAGTACAACACAGGCGGCAAGGATTTTAGAACGCAATTTCCATGAAACGCAGTTTACCGTACAGGACGACTACAAGATGCGTCTGCATAATTTAGATATTTCAGTTGGGGAAATTATAACCGCCTTTGTCGAAAACGGACTTACCGTATCAGAAGCCTATGTCTGTGAAGAAAGCCTTGAAGATTATTTCAAGCGTGTAACAGGGGGTGAAGGAATTGCTTGATCTTGTAAAGTGTGAGTTTTGGAAATTGAAACGGAAAAAGTTTATCCTTTTTGTAATATTTTCTGCATTGCTTTTTCCTATCCCGTTTACAGCACTTGTGCTAAAAGGGAATGTGGGCGATCTGAACGCTTTTGACGGCTTATATGATATGCTTTTTTGTATAGCTGTTCCTGTCATGCTTCCCTGCATACTTGGCATTATAGCGGCTATGCTCTTTTACATGGAAAGAGATAATGCAACTCTGAAAAATTTGATGGCTATTCCTGTTTCGGCATGGGAAATTGCGACTGCAAAAATCATAGTATTATACTTTATCAGTCTTTTATTTACTTGTGTAACATTGTTCTCTGCAATTATCGGCGGGATAATAGCCAGAACTGATTTGGGCAATATTTGGAACAAACTTGTAATTGCTGTTATTACAGCTATTCTATATGCCACGGGTACACTTCCGATTATAATTGCGATTGTAAAATTTAACCGCTCTTATGTATTTGCAGTTATTTTGACATTCTTCTATACAATGTTTGGATTTTCCCTTGCTTTTACAGGGCAATTCACATCAGAAAATCAAGTAATGAAAGTGCTTACCAGTATTTTACCAACGCCTATTATTTATCGTTGGCAGGCTTCAAGAATGATTGAGCAGGGAACAACTGCTTTTGAAAACTGGCAGCCCTACTTTCTGAAATTAGGAATTGTAGTATTTACCGTTTTTATTCTTGGAGGTATCTCTTATTTTGCGATTATCAAAATATACAAAAAGCAGGAAAGGCTGGTGTAAGAAATGGCAAGGCTCATAAAAACAGAACTCTGGAAATTAAAACGATACTCTGTTATCTGGATTGGAATTGCAACTATGCTGTCTGTTGTTTTACTAACCTGTTTTATGGAGATTGGTACGCCGGGAACGCCGACATTTTCCAGTTTTTCAGATAATGTAATATGGAACAGCTTTTCGCTTATCTTTCCGGCAACAATCGTACTGATTGCGGGTTATATGATCGAACGTGAAAGAACAGACGACACATTGAAAAATATAATGGCAATCCCGGTATCTTTCCGAAGATTGCTTTTGGGTAAGGTATTTGTCTGCGGAATGATTGCTGTCTTTCTGGCGATCGTGGAACTTTTATTTACTGCTCTCATTTCGCTTTTTTGCAGATATGAGGGAATTGTTCTTAACAGCATAATGAAATCGCTTATCCAAATGGTTGGAATGAATTGCTTTGTATTTATATCGGTACTTCCTATTATTGTATTTACAGGACAAAAGGCAGGGGCATTTATGACAGGCGTAGCTTTTGCATTTTTTTATGGTTTTATAGGGACTTTTGCTTCCGGTCATGGTTTGTCCTGTCTTTACCCGGTTACGATAGGACTTGGTTTTATCAATTATCAAAATGGCATGGAAACCGGCACATATAATATTTTCCGGTGCGTTGTTGTGCTTCTGATTATGCTTGTTATAACTGCGGTTATGCTGCTTCTGGCACATGACAGGAGCAAAACGCAAAAAATAAAAGGCAAAGGAGATATTCAATGACAGGAAAAAGAATACTTTGTATCATTCTAATATGTGTAAGTGCTTTATCGCTTTCCGGTTGCAATAGCATTTATCAAGCGTTATCCGACGGAACGGAAAAGATACTTGATATGGCTTCTGACACTGTAGGCGACACTCCAAAAAATACTGCTTTAGACATCATGGATGTGCTAAATGAAATTGGTGGAAACACTGTTTTAACTTCTGAATCTTCTTTGCAGGGGGAACGTAATACAGGAATTGATAATTACGTCGGAACTTATTCAGCCGAATATGAGGACTTATCAAAAACGGAATATCTGTTTGGCGGTGTTGACGTTGAAAGAGAGCAGGGAAATGAATTAACTGTAGAGTGCGTCCTAAAGGTTGACAGTGGTACTGCTAAAGTATTTTGGATTTCAGGAAGCGAAAAACCAGTTAGCTTGATTGAAACAGATGGAACTTATAAGGAAACAATTACATTGTCAAGTGGCAGCAACTATATTGGTATTGAATGTGAAGATTTTACAGGAAGTATAGAATTGAATATTGAATAATGCTCTGCCGCACGACGGCAAAAGAAAAAAAGCCGTCGTACAGCAGAGGTATTTTCACACGCCTATTCATACACGGTGGCTTTTGAGAAATCAAAGCCGCCGTTTCTTTTTTATCTTCTCAAGGAATGACGCGGTTTCAATGTTAAAAACGGCGGCTAAAGGAGGTAGTCGCCATGAAGCACATACCGTATCGACAAAATCCGACGGTCATTGACTTATCAAAAAAAGCCTGATCTTGGCCGGGGAATATTTTACCCATAAGTATGCACTGTCAAGTCAATTAAATACTGTTCATAGTTCCATTACACCCGATTGCATTACACAGCCGGGTGTTTTTATATGCCTATGGGTAAAGCAAATGCCAGCCCGTCCAGGCTGCCGTTCCCCGCCCAACTCCGTTCAGAAATCTTTGCAAAAAATCTGAACGGAGGAAAGGAAGATGAAAGTCATCATCAACATAGACGGACAAGCCCTGTCCGTGGAGGTCACTGGATTGTCAACACTTTTTAATCAATTTCACAAAAAATTCACAATTAGGGCAAAAAAATAGAGCCAGAAACCTTTATTTAAGATTCCTGGCTCTATGACAGTGCTTTATGCGTTTCGTTCTGCTTTCAGTTGATTAACTTCTTCAAGGGAAAGCCCTGAAATATTCGCAATTTCCTCAAGCAAGTATTTCCCCGCCTCCAACATTCGGAATACTGTCATCTTTTTTTCTTCCTGTATTCCTTCTTTCAGGGATTCATTTCTCATATCCTCCATGATGCGGCACATCTCACTCACTCCCTTCGGATTTTCTTTCAGATACCGTGTCCGGTCTGCCATCAGTTCAAAATTCATATCGGATGCTTGTGTACAATTAAAATCGTGCATGAGCTTTCCAAAATCGGATTCGCCCCGGTATTCCCCATTCACATATAAAATATGTTCTCCATCTTCAAAGGATTTATCCGTAGCAAGATTGATTCTCTCAATCGGATAGACCGGTTCACCTTTTCCGTAAAAATCTTTCTCGATAATGAAGATTGTATAGGTGTCCGGCAGTTCTTTAAATTCCTGCCCGGAATGGAGGTTCTCTACATCCATCACGCTGGAATGGTATCTTGCCCTGTGCGGGTCTGCCCCCTTTTCCTGTCTTTGGATTTCAAGATCGTATTTTTTCCCATCCGGGTCCGTCCCGTATGCGTCCAGGCAGATAGAGCGTGCCCCGGCCAGCCTTTTCATGTCCTTTTGTGTTTCGCAGTCAGTGATAATCAAATCCTGCTTACCCGTGATAATGCGTAACACAAATTCTGCTAATGGAATGTTATCTTTAAACAGGCAGCGCATAAAATCATCGTCGATAGGGCGTAAGTCACGCAGGCGCTGTAAATCCTCCTGGTGCTGTTGTTCCGTCGCTGTCAATATCCCCACCTGCCTTTCCTTTCGTTTTTGTAGTTCCATACTACCATAAACCTCCTGATTTTACAAGCCGGGAACCAGTGTAGTATTTCTGATTCCCCGGCGTCCCTCTGTTATCGTTTTATCCCATCTGCTGTATCTCATTTTTCAGCATACGCTTAATCTTGTCGCTCATGGTCTCCGTGCTGGTCTCACTGAAATGAATCCGCACGATATAGGTGGTGCGGCCTATCTTCTTCACCAGTGCGGGGGGAAGTTAGTTGATTTTGCGTTTTAATTCAAGCCGCAACAGTTTCCCTTTCAGCAACTCAAAACTGTTGCGGCCATACATGATCCTTTTGACAACTTTCAGCTTGTTCACGCTTC
>CAJTBF010000047.1 GCA_910574195.1 Lachnospiraceae bacterium
ACAGAATCAGACACACCTGTTTTATACAGCTTCCTGATGTCCGATATGGTTTCGCTACCGGCCTGCTTTAATCGCCTTAGCAGATCTTCCCGGCTGCTGGCAAAGCTGCAACGCCGATCATCCGCATACTCGATTCTGTACCTCATGTTCTACCTTCCTTTCCTTCCGTCTTTTCTCCCATTGCTTTTCACATTTCAACCTGTACCAGTGCGCCACTTCCTTCATTTCAGCGTTATAGGCTGCTTCATATTCCGCAACCCAATTTTCATAATACTGCCTTGCTCTTCTGCATCCGGCCTTTTCAAGTGCAGCTATCGCCTGTTCAGAGAACCCGGGGCAACTAATCTCATTGGAGTAAATGCTCCTAATGAACCCCTCTAATAACTTCTCGTTACTACCTCTGCATAATCTCTGAATACTTTTTTTGCCATTGTCTGTTTTCTCCTTTCTTTAGTCCTCTAAAATTTCAGTTACATCCACGCCAAGAGCCTTTGCAATCTTCTGCCCAACTTCATCAGTACAGGATTTTCCAGCACGTACATAATTTATTGTCGCCCTTGACACATCTGACAGTTCCGCAAGTCGCTTTTGTGTCATATCACGCCGCGCAAGCTCTGTCGCAAGTTTTACTCTGTCAATCCTCATATTGTCTATCTCCTTTCTAGTAGATTTCTCTACTTTTATTTATCATACTATACCTTTCATTTTATGTCAAGATTATATTCTACCATTTTTTATTTTAAATATATTTTAGTATTTTATTGACTTTTTCATAGAATATGCTGTATGATAGTGGTATCATAACTACATATATTGAAAGCGAGGTTATGAAGTATGGGAAAGGAAATATTTTCTACCCGACTAAGGGAAGTCAGAATGCAAACAGGAAAAACTCAAAAAGAATTTGCTGATATGGTGGAAAGTACTGCTGCAACAATTTCAGCTTATGAGAATGCTACAAAAAATCCATCATTGGAAATTGTTATAAATATTGCTCAAAAATGTAATGTATCTATAAATTGGCTTTGTGGCCTAAGTAATAAAAAGAAACTAAATTCAGAATTTAATAATTTAAAAGATATTGCATTAAAGATATTAGAAATTTTAAATATAAATACAGTTGAAGAAAGTTTTACCTTAAAAACCTATGAAGTTGATATTCACCAAGATTTGAGTGGCAATACCTTATGTAAATATGAGCAGGCAATTAAACTACCGAAAATCAAAGAGTTATCTAATTTTTTTGAAGCCTACGAAGAATTAAATAAACTTTATCAAAAAGGGGGAATAAAGCACCAAATAATTGATACTTGGTTAGATGGAGCACTGGAAGAGTTAGCCGCCATTCCTGTTTATACAGAAATTTCATATGAAGAACCAGACGCACCACCCCAAGACTAGCCAAGCCACTTTTGGCTTCGGTTCTGTCCGAAAAACGGACGCTTGATATAACCGCTCCATTCGCCCCATTCAGACGTTTTATGCATCCATTGATAAGAATAACCATCAATAGCCATACTGCCCGTATATGGACGGCTAGAAGCGTCACACGGCATACTGCAAATTAAGGGATACCGCCCCCGGAATTACCGGGTAGGGTCTAATCAGATCCCCCTTTATCCGTTTCAAACGTGGGAACTGCTGCACCATGACAATATAATATGCTTAACCGGGGAGCCGAAGGGGCGATTACGTCAGCCGCTGGACGAAAGAAAGGGGGCTGGTGCTATGGTTACATACAGTGACTTATTCACATTCGTAATTATGCTTTGCGCCGTTATAACTCTTGTTATCAACATTAGACGCAAAAAGTAGCGCCCTCGTCCTGGTAAGATAAGGCGCTACTTCACGTAGTTAATTATTCTCCGGCGGCTGGCCACATCCAGCTTTCGGCTCTCTTGTTAAGTATATTATATGCCATACATACAAATTTTTCAACCATAATTTGAAAATGCCCCGGTACGCCAATACCGGAGCCTTTCAGATAGATACCATAAAGGATTATGATATACATACAACATTGAACAGATACAGTATATCACAGTCCTTTATTAAATGCACTCATTTTTAAGAAAGGACTGATTTTTTATGCCGGCATATTATGACGAATCAACCAAAACATGGTTCTGTAAATTCTATTACACCGATTACACAGGGACAAAGAAGCAGAAAAAGAAGCGCGGTTTTAAGCTGCAAAGGGAAGCCAAAGAATGGGAAAGGGCATTTCTTGAACGACTGCAGGGCACTCCTGATATGACATTCCAATCCCTCTATGACCTTTATATCGAGGATATGAGCCACAGGCTAAGGCAGAACAGCATAGACGGCAAAAAGAACGTGTTCAAGAACCGTATACTGCCTTACTTCAAAGATAAGCCGATAAATGCCATCACGCCCACTGATATCCGCACATGGCAGAATGAACAGATTGACAAAGGGTATTCAGACGCATACCTTGACCGCATCCAAAACATGATGACTACTATCCTAAACTATGCCGTCACTTATTACAATCTGCCCTCAAACCCATGCACTAGAGCCGGACACATGGGCAAACGCACCCGTTCCATGAGTTTCTGGACGATCGAACAGTATAACAGCTTCATCCCTTATATAAGCGATTTAAGCGCACACACCGCTTTGCAGCTACTTTTCTATTCCGGTATGCGCTTCGGTGAACTTCTCGCCCTCACGCTGGCCGACCTTGACTTTAAAGAAAATACCATACATATTACCAAATCATTACAGCACAAGGCAAGCGGCGATATTGTGACACCGCCCAAAACAGACAACGGTATACGCACCATTACCATGCCGGAAACCATCATGCAGGAAATAAAAGACTATACCCATAAAATATACGGTATAAAGCCATCTGACAGAGTATTCACCTTTACCAAAAGCCTGATAAGAGGAAACATGAAACGAGGAGCGGAAAAGGCTGAAATTCCCTTTATACGCATTCATGATATGCGGCACTCCCATGTATCGCTGTTAATCAATATGGGATTCTCCCCTCATCTGATAGCGGAACGCATTGGCGATACTGTGCAAATGGTAAACAGCACTTACGGGCATCTTTACCCCAGCAAGCATAACGAAGTCGCTGAAAAGCTAAATCAAATAATAGTACCAAATTAGTACCGCAAGGCATAATATAAGGGCGAACCCATAACGGGAACGCCCTATTTTACTGCATTTACTGATTACTCAATGATAGTAGAAAGACTACAAAAATAGTCTCATTTTCGCTTGATACTTATGGTACACCAGTTATCCAAAACCACACGATGCAAGGTGTTTTTACAGAAACGTAAAGCCAGAGTATTCCAACAAGTATTATTAAAGAACTAAGGGATTCCCTCTCACCTCTCATCACTTATTTATGAAACTATTTGCTGCTGTTTATTTGACCTTATATAATATAGCGTACAAAGAAACAAAAAAGTCCGGCAATCTCTGTATCCTGGTAAGGAAAAAATGTATCTTAGTTATAAGAATATTTCTTTTAGCGAAAGACTATGCTATAACTTTTAAAGGGGTGACAAAATGAAAATAAAGGCAGAACAAGATTTATCCTGTAACGAAATCGAAATAATAATTAAATATCCCCAAAAGGACATGCAAGTTAATCGTATTATAGATTTTTTACAGTCGTTTGATATGCAGATAAAATGTACCGATGATCATGCAGAAAGAATGATAAATATTTTGGATATTTATTATATAGAGAGTGTTGATAAAAAGACTTTTGTATATCTTGAAAATGGAGTGTACCGCACAGATTTTCGACTATACCAGTTAAAAAACAAATTGCAAACATACGGTTTTGTGCAAATCAGCAAATCATGTATGAACCCAGATAAGGAGAAAACTTAAAATTGTGTTTAAGACAGCAGACATAATAAGGTGGAGAGAATAATCTTATTTGGAGGAATTACAAAATGGCAAAATCATTTTTTGAGGAAATGGGCGGCAGATACGAAAAGCAGGGAGATTATCTAATTCCATGTATAGCTTTACCAGCCGAAGAAGAACAGCTGATAGGCACATGGGGACAGCGGCACTTGGACTATCTGAAACAGTACCGTAAGGTTACATACACCAATCTTCTCACAAGCGGCAGGCTGAATACATACCTTGCCGACATTGACAGGCAGGCGCAGGAACGCTTGGAATGGCTCGTAGAGGGCATGAAACAGGCACAAGGCATAACGGAACAGCTAAAGGCTGAAAATGCGTTAGAATGGACAGGAAGAATGAATAACATAAGGGCTTGTGCAATGGAGATTGTGAATGAGGAAATAATCTACGCATAACAGACAGGCGGCAGAGGGTTGATATGCTCCCCATAGAGTAGACGCTCGAAAAAACAAAAATTTCGAGACTACACTATGGGGAGTGATTTTATGGGCAAAAAGGAATTTAGAATTGAAGAGAAGATTGAAGCAATAGAACTTCATATTCATGACGGGATGGGATACGGAGCGATATCGGATAGGTATCTTTCAGATTTGGATATAAAAAGATATGAAGTATGCAATGAATTCCGTAGCAGTAGCAGCATTGTGAAATTGCAGTTATCACTTTATCTTTTCATTTGACAAATTAAAAAATTTCAAGTATAATAATGCTGTTATCAATAACATTGTTATTGGAGGGAATATGGCGATTAGAAATTTTGAACTTGATAAAAAAATTATAAATGCTGCGAATAAAGAATTTTTAAAAGAGGGATTTACAA
>CAJTBF010000048.1 GCA_910574195.1 Lachnospiraceae bacterium
GCCATTCATCATCGGTAAACTTTGCATTCATTTGAAATACCTCCTTGTGATATAAGGAAAGTATATCAACTGACTGGGGAAGATTCACTACGGTATGTTTTGTGTCGCTTACAAAAAGTTGAGGGAATCCTTAATGACGATACTTCTCTGAAGCGTCTGCCTAAGATTGAAAAGGAAATGGCTGACTTACACAGGCGTAAGGAAAAGTTGCTTGATTTAAGGCTTGATAACAATATCGACAGGGATATTTACGAAAAGAAAAACCAAGAGCTGTCCGAGCAGTTGAAGAAGCTCCAAGAGGAACAGGAGCGGTTGATGGAATTGAGCAGGAATCAGGATAACACCAGAACACGATTAAGGGAGTTCAGAAAAGTGTTAGGTTCTGGGGAGATACTGGAGAGCTTCGACAGGGTGGTTTTTGAAAGCGTAGTTGAAAAAATAGTCATCGGAGGTTATAATGATGAGGGAGTGGAGGAGCCTTTGAAGATAACCTTTGTGTATAAAACTGGTATCCACTCTAATTTTAATGGAAAGGATTTTAAGCCAAAGCGTAAAAACGCTGCGGCTGTACATAATGACGCAGAATTGTGTTCCTATACGAGTGACGAGGCTGAAAAATTGTGTTTACATAGTAGCTCCGACACATGTGGAGACGGTAGTAATGCTTTCCCACAAAAAACCCGACAGCGTAATCAACGTAAAAGTCGAGTTTGGCGAGGGTGAGGGCAAAGTGCCGCTTGATAATATTGCCAAGAGAGCCGCAGCATACAAGCCGAAAGAGCGGGTTACATATAAGATGATTAAGGAATACATAGAAGCGAAATACGGCTTCAAAGTACATACCGCATATATCGCAGAGGTAAAAAGGGAGTTAGGATTGCCGATGTATGATGCCCCGAATGCGGTAGAAGAATTGAAACAGCCGAGGAAACATCCGACGGCAGAGAAAGTGGAAGCCATAAAGGATGCTTTGAAACATTTTAAGATATTATGAGGTTAAATATGGAAGATATTACAGAAGTGAAAGATATAGTTCAAATTATTTTACGGACAGATGAAATAGAGCGTGATGGTAGTAATGGTTCAAATATAAGTATTCCCATATATGATATTTCATCTGAAGAATTTCTGGAGTTTGCGGAAAATGCAATTGCATCTGAAACGAAAGAAGGAATGGTAAATACCATTTCGAATCTCAAGAGAGCATTAGATTGTGAAATGGATATGTTTTTTGAGAGCATAAATGTAAAAAGAATTTTTGATAAGAAAAATTTGAAGTTTGAAAAGAAGTCCCAATTTTTAGCTGACATAGGATTATTTCCTATTCAGACTATCAATAAATTAAACTTTATAAGAAATAAACTGGAACATGAATATAAGACTCCAGAAATATATGATTTACACACATATTATGAATTGGTATGGAGTGTTGTAAAAATATTGGATTTGTACCTCGAATTATTATTTACAAATGGTGAGATTAATTTAGAGCTTCATATTGAAAAAAATGTTTATTATTTTACGATGAAACATGATATAAAAGGGTGTGCATTCATATTTGAAATAATAGACTGGACGAAAGGAAAAGAGAGGGAACAGAAAAGGCTAGATGTCACTTTAAAGAACCAAGAAGATACAGATGGTTTTGTAAAAGCATTTAATGTGTTTTTATTATCTATACAATACTTTGATTATGGAAATCTTAATTTATATAAGATGAAAATGAAAAAACTGATAAAAACAGAAATGTTATAAAGGTTTGTGATTTAATAAGTTGTGTAGTCAAATAGGAGATATTAAATGAATGAGAAATTTTATAATGAAATTAAAAATATTTTAAATATGGCAAGAAACAAAGTCTATAAAACGGCCAATTTCGCAATGGTTGAAGCTTATTGGAATATAGGAAAGTCAATTATTGAGGAGCAAGGTGGCAATGAAAAAGCAGAGTATGGTACAGGATTATTAAAAGAATTATCAAAACAAATGACACAGGATTTCGGTAAAGGTTTTACAGTGACAAATTTGAAATATATGAGGCAGTTTTATTTGATGTTTCCAAATGGTCACGCATTGCGTGACGAATTGAGTTGGACACATTATAGACTTTTAATAAAAGTAGAAAATGATAATGCACGAGAATTTTATATGCAGGAAGCTGTAAAATCTCAATGGAGTACCAGACAGCTTGAGCGTCAAATAAACTCTTTCTTTTATGAAAGGTTATTATCCAGTAAAAATAAAGAGCAAGTTGCAACGGAAATTCAGACACTGGAGCTAGCGAAGAAACCAGAAGATGTCATTCGTGACCCGTATGTGTTGGAATTTCTTGGGCTGACACCCAATGATGACTTTTATGAAAGTGATTTAGAGCAAGCGTTAATTACACATTTGCAGAAATTCCTTTTGGAACTTGGCAGAGGCTTTTCCTTTGTAGCAAGGCAGAAAAGAATAACGTTTGACGGACGTCATTTTAGAATTGACCTTGTATTTTATAATTACATTTTGAAATGTTTTATATTGATAGATTTAAAAGTCGGGGATTTGACACATCAGGATTTAGGACAAATGCAGATGTATGTTCATTATTATGAACGAGAACTTATGAATGAAGGAGATAATCCACCAATTGGCATTGTGTTATGTGCAGATAAAAGTGAATCTGTGGTTAAGTATACGTTGCCTGAAAATGAAACACAGATTTTTGCTTCAAAATACAAATTGTATTTACCAAGCGAGGAAGAATTATTACGAGAATTAAATCAGGAGTATCAAGCGTTGGAAGCCGGTACGATGGGGAAGGAGAATATCGGCGGTATGAAAGAAGAATAAATTTTGCATCAGGGTGGTGCAAAATTGATGGGGCTTATAGTTTGTGGGAAAAGGGATGCACGAGCAGTATTAGTACTGTACAAATATTGCCCATATTTCCGTGATTTTGTGGGGATATGTTCTAATTTGGTGTTCATGTGGAGACGGTTGTAATGCTTTCCCACAAAAAACCTGACAGCGTAATCAACGTAAAAGTCGAGTTTGGCGAGGGTGAGGGCAAAGTGCCGCTTGATAATATTGCCAAGAGAGCCGCAGCATACAAGCCGAAAGAGCGGGTTACATACAAGATGATTAAGGAGTATATAGAAGCGAAGTATGGCTTCAAAGTACATACCGCATATATCGCAGAGGTAAAAAGGGAGTTCGGATTGCCGATGTATGATGCCCCGAATGCGGTAGAGGAATTGAAACAGCCGAGGAAGCATCCGACGGCGGAGAAAGCGGAAGCGATAAAGGATGCTTTGAAACACTTTGAGGTTATTTAAAACCGTGAGCGTATCATTAGAAATAGTGGTACGCTTATTTTTTGTCCGAATCGTACCTTTGATTGGCTTGTTAGTTCTCTATATAATGAAATCAAAAAAGGTTGGTGTTGATTATGAGAGAAAAGAAAAATCATTTATATGTGGACAGTGGGGAACGGAGCATTTTATTACATAGCCTTGTGGAACTGAAAAATCAGCTCATACAGCAGGGCAGATATACAGACTGCGTTGACGAACTTATTTTTAAGGTTATCCATGCACCTATAAAAAATTAAGGGTAGAACTGGCAGGGGGAAGTGATGTACGATAAGGAATTTAAAGAACTGGTGAAGATAGCAGTAGAAAAATTAAAAGATGAATCCGTATTGAAACTGTTACAGGCTGATGCCAGTTATCAAAAAGACAGTAAGGATGAGGGATATGCGGAGGATGCCTTTAACCAGCTTGATTTGACCCAAAAGCAGAGGGAAGTTTGCCAATATCTTATAGATTGCAGGGAAAAGCAGGATTTTGAATACGGCACTCATGCGTATATTGCAGGACTGATGGATGCGTTTCATATTATGGCGGTATTGTTCCCAGAAAAATGGGATACAGAGAGAATAAGGAAAGCCTTATCATATAAGAGCAGATAAAAACAGAATAGACTTTTACATAGCCGATTGGTGTAGTTAAATGATATGCTCCCCTTATGGTAGACAGATGAAATAATAAAACTGTCACTATAAGGAGGAGCATATTTTATGGGACAACATTCAAAATACTCTTTTGAAATGAAATTAGATGC
>CAJTBF010000049.1 GCA_910574195.1 Lachnospiraceae bacterium
TGTACTTTGTATTCATGGTCGTATTGTCTGTTTTCTGCCATTTTTGTTCACTCCTTATTCTCTTGATTATATCTCAAATCCTTGAGAATGGGCTGTCAACTTTTTTTATACCACATCATAAATACCGCATGGTTTCTTCATACTGTAATCAGCAGTGCGCAAATATAATTTTGCAATCTCTAACGACTTAAAAGGGAAATTCCACCGTTGCAACCCACGCTTGGGGTCATGTTCAATACAAATGCACCGCCCACAAGTCCCACAAATGTATTGTGTATGATTTGCTAAGCAATCCAATGGATTTAATAGTGGTGTTATTCTATTTTCACTAATATAACATTCCATGCACATTTCAATTTCACTCCCTTTGCAACTTTTGATTTTTACCTCTAACAGAATACCATAATCACACTCATATTTCCATTAAATTTCTTCCTCCCTCCGTTTCGTTCTGCTCTGTTGCCTGTTATGCTGTCGGTTCTCGTTCTGAAGTTCCCTCTCAAGGTTCTTCCTGTTATAGCTGATTACCTCGGCATACGCTAATTCTGTGGCGGTCTTGGTCTGCTCTTTGCCGATACTGTCATATTCAGACTGCAAAGACTGTATCTCTGCTTTCCACTGTTTCGGCGTTATCTTCTCGCCGTTCTGTAAAAGGCTCTGCATACGCTCCTTTAATTCGGGGTACTTTGATAAGCTGTCCTTATGCTCCTTATCGTATTTCATTTTCGCAAATCCTTTGAGTGACTGGCTCTCCTTATAGGTGGCTTGGATTGGTGCATAGAGGGCATACATTTTTGACAGTTCCTTTAATCGGTTTAGTTTCTGCCCCTTTGACAAATGCACTGTTTCAAGCTGACTGTATTTCTGTTCCCTATCCGCTGTAAAGTTCACAAGGCTTTCAAAGCTGTCTATCTTCCTTGTCGTGATGAATTTCTCCGCATTGTCGGCTGACTGCAAGGCGGTTCTGTCGGCTATTTTTCTTAGATGTTTTCCGCTGACAATGGGCAAGTCTAATCTGCCTTTGCGCCCCCTCACTTTTGCAATCATCTCCATGACTTCATTCTTCACGCTGACCGCTGTATTTTTAATCTTTTCGTACTGTGCGCTGTGTACTTCCTGCTTGGCAAACATGAGCATTTCTTTCGCCTGTTCCAACAGCATATTGTTCCTGATGATTTCCCGATTGATGTTGCCCCTCTCGGTCTGTATGCCCTTGCGTTCTAAAGCGTTGGCAACCGCACCGATATGGATTGTCGGCTCTCTGTCAATCCCCTGTTCCTTAAAAGAGCGGTGTTCCCAATGTAGCGCAATCCCCAACTGCTCATTGGTGGCATTGATTGTGTCGGCTAAATCTTTTCGCCACATCTTGGCGTTTTCTTGGCTGTTCCAGTCTGTGCTGTCGGCGGTGTGGCATTTCCACTGTTTGCGGTTGCGCTTGTCAACTTTCTGCTGTCCTGTCTTTTTGTCAATGATGGGAATACGCTCCCCGTTTTCGTCAAGGTCATACACCTTTTTCTGTTTCGCTCCCCATTCCCCTTTTTCCGTAAGAGGGCGCAGGGTAAGCATTACATGGATATGGAGATTGCGCTGTCCTTTGTCG
Source organism: Lachnospiraceae bacterium (assembly GCA_910574195.1). Taxonomy (GTDB): domain Bacteria; phylum Bacillota; class Clostridia; order Lachnospirales; family Lachnospiraceae; genus Schaedlerella. The sequence goes on from CAJTBF010000049.1 coordinate 1,601, forward strand.
TTCTCGCTGTCATGGATTGCCCAGTCAGCACACATTCCTTTGTCAACAAAATTCCTCTGCACATAATCCCTCACGACTTCCTCCGCAAGTTCATAACTCCATTCGTTGGGGAGTGACGCTTTCAACATTCTCGCAAGCTGTGATTTCTGTCCTTTCTCTGCCAGTTCAACAGCGTTCCATAAGGTGGCTCGGTCTGCATATTCTTTGGGCGCATTGGGCGGGAGAGTGATTTCACTGTGGACTAAATCTTCATGGTATTTCGGGCGGTAGGTCTGCCCGTCAAACTCGCTGACAAGAATGCTCCTGCTGATGTATGATGCTTTCTCGACTGCCGACTGCCCCTTGCTCCGCCTGACAATGGAAAAACGTGTGCTTGCCTGTTTCGTAACATTAGCCATGCGCAACACCTACATTCTGCCGACAGGGTATAGGGGCGCACTCATAGACTTTGTGGGCAGATAAAGGCTGTTCTTTAGCCTTTATCTGAACGCAAAGTTCACTAAAGGGTAGCAAGCGCAGCTTGCGAAGGGGAATTGTCGTTTCCCCTTTTGGCTGCCGCAAGGCAGACAACGCCCTCCGCAGGAGTCCATGCAAGTGAAACTTGCCCCTCGGAGAGCGCACATACCACCTCTGGTGGTATATCTGTGCGCACCCCGTAAACGGGGTGAATATGTTACCTCGGCTTTCCAGTGTCCTTGCCTTTGTCATTCCGTACCGCCCTCGCTTTCATTTTCGGCATTGGGGAGAGTGGATTGTGGGGGAGTGGTTTCTCGGCTTTCCGCTTTGATTTTAGAGATAATCTGCTGACACTCCCTTGTCTGCAATGCAACCGACAAGATACGGTTTAACTCGCCCTCGTCATAGCGGTAGCAGTCGGGGAAATACTTCACAATGATACCGCCCATGATGTACTTGTGGTGGTTCTCGGCTTTGCGTTTTTTCTCGTTCTGCTTTTTCTTCTCATTGGCTACACGCTGTTTCGCCTGTTCCAATGCCTGCAATGCTTTTTCTAAATTTCTGCTTGCGTCATTTTTGCTCTCAATCATCTTGATACCTCATTCTTTCTGTACTGTGTTGATTAGTTTTGGAAATAAAAAAGGTAGCTGGTTGTCTGTTAAGATAATCGCTACCTAAAGGTAAACAATATTTAGTTTTCATATCATTTTTCTGTCTTGATTTTTCCCGACAAACTGGAATTTATTGAAATGTAATTCTCAAAAGACAAAAATCAAATCCTTGCCGTATGCTTTGCACAATTTCTACATAGACAGGTTTTTCAAAAACAATCTCAAATAATTTTTTGTTATATCCAGCAGTGCAGTGACACCATGTTAATGAATTTGAATTTTTTGCTTTTTCTAACATAGGACATTCACAAGTAAACATTTTTGTATACAGTTGATTATCTTTAATAAACCAACCGGCACCATTTTCGTTCAGAGCATTGACAAATCTATGCAAATCCTTATCCAAAGAGAGATAGAGTTGTTTCAAGTTATTTGCTGTATCTTCTAACCTACCATTTTCATTACAATAGCACTCTTGGCGAATGTTTTTTACCGTTTTTTTATCAAATCTATTTTCAAGAATAGCAGATAGCTTTTCTACCCACTCGGCTCGAATGTCTGGTGTTGAATTTATAGATAATGGAATTTCCTTTATTATGCTTTCTGCAACTTCCCTTGATACATTCTTTTCCAAACTATGTTTCAACCTCATTAACTCATCTATTTCTAATGTCGGAGAAACTTGCTCTGGCATAGAAAAATTTTTCATATTCTTTCTCCTTAAATTTCGATTTGTTAAATTGTTCAATGTCATTATCTTACCACAAACGCATACACAATTCCATTAAATTTTCTTTAATTTCCCTTTGCCTTGTTATTTGCAATTGATGTGGTATAAAAAAAGTTGACAGCCCATTCTCAAGGATTTGAGATATAATCAAGAGAATAAGGAGTGAACAAAAATGGCAGAAAACAGACAATACGACCATGAATA
>CAJTBF010000050.1 GCA_910574195.1 Lachnospiraceae bacterium
AGCGTGAACAAGCTGAAAGTTGTCAAAAGGATCATGTATGGCCGCAACAGTTTTGAGTTGCTGAAAGGGAAACTGTTGCGGCTTGAATTAAAACGCAAAATCAACTAACTTCGGAAAGATCCTAAATAATGCACTGCTTATGATAATCTCACCGCTTCCATAATCGATTGAAAAAGTAACGAGGTTTGTTCCAGATTATGAAGTAGTGGCTTTGGCAGAGTTCTTCCATGTATCCTGTGAATATCTCTCAGGCGTACAGGACAAAAAATAAGCAGCAATCTGTTGTCATATCACAGACTGCTGCTTAAATTTTTATTGAACCGATAGCCAATCCCCCATACGGTCTGTATATAAAGCGGCTTGCTCGGATTGTCCTCTATCTTTTCCCTTATGTGGCGAATATGGCTCGTCACAATATTGTAATCGCCGGAATACGGTTCCTGCCAAACAATATCATAAATCTGCTCTTTGCTGAATATCCTGTCGGAATTTTGCGCTAACAAATACAGTATTTCAAACTCCCTATTGGTAAGCATAACCTCCACACCATGTATGACCACATTTTTCTCAGCTAAATTCAGCTTCATTCCCTCAAAATTAAGATATTTTTCCACTTGAAGCACATTACAGCCTTCAAAATGAGGACTTTCTCTCACAATCTGCAACATTCTCTGGCAAACATCTTCCTCATCTTCCGCAAAAGCCAATATCACTACTTTACCCATTTTACTATCCTCATCTCACTACAACCCATTTTCCTCTAAATGGTTTAGATACATAAATACCCTATACTTTTTCTCAAATAAGCTACCAATCTCGTTTTGTTTCCACATACAGGACACAATAACCACTTTTCCTGATTCATACTGACACCTCCTACTGTTCCTTTTCCATATCCTTAAAAAAGCTCATTGCAGATAATCCTACAATGCAAACTATGATGCCAGTCGGGATTAAGACAAAATATACGGTACTGTAAAATCTGTCAAACAAAAAACCGTACACGATTTGTCCTATGGGCTGGACGCACAAAGTAACCGTTGATGTATAAGCCATCACTTTTCCTATTAAATGATTTGGCGTCCTCTGCTGTATGAGGGAAACAGCAAAAATAGAAAATATACTGATAACAGTCTGCATACCACAAAATGATACAACCGTAACGCCATACTTTATAATGGCATTCACTGGCAAAAGGAAAACAATGCCGGCAGGGATAATGAAAATGCCCAGAGAAGCAAGCAGGACAGATAATTTATGTATTTTCAATTTCTCTGCCAAAATTCCTGCAGCAATGCTCCCCAAGATTGTAGCGACTGCCAATGCACTTTCCGCAGCCCCATAATATTTTGCATTAAATCCGAGGACAGTCCGCACAAGAAAGGGAAGTCCGACTATGGTAATGCCCATCACAAAAAACCTTGAAAATGCCGTTAAGAGCAACATCTTTGATATACTGGTCTGTTCTTTTGAAATATACTGCATACTTGATAAAAAATCCTGCTTAACAATCTGAAGCACACTGCCATGATTTTGAATACGCTGATAGCTCAATTTAATAAAGCATTCAAATAGAGCAGTAATAAAAAAACAGACAACGCTCGCATACATTACGGGTTTCAGTCCAAACATGGCATACAGTACACCGCCCAACATAGGGGCAATCAGATAGGATAAAGATGCCACTTGATTTACAACGGCATTTCCTTTCATAATATTGTCTCCTTGTAACATGGTAGGAATACACGCTTGAACAGTAGGCGTTTCAAACGCACCCAAAATAGAAAGTATAATAAGCAACGTACTGATTACGGCAATGGCATTGCTTTCCGACAAGAATAGTGTCGCACATAAAACTGATACACCAGTCAATGCGTCTAACGCCACCATAATATTCCGTCTGTCTGCCCTGTCCGCTAAGATACCGCCAAGCGGTGACAAAAGAATGGTCGGGATTGTAGCAGCAGACAATATTCCTGCAAATATGGCTGCCGAACCAGTCACTTCCAGTACATACATGGACAGTGCCAGTTTCAATATAAAATTTCCAAACAATGAGGTTAGCTGCCCTAAAATAAGGAGCGTGAAATTTTTTGTAAATAATTTTTCTTTCATTGTTCATTCCCTCCTTTTTCTGCAATATCAGTGATAAATTTCTTCGTAAAGGACATAGTATCATCATCATAAAGCGGCAGTCCCATATGATCTAATATTTCTATCACAAAATGATATTTATGAAGTAGTTCTTCCTCTGTGGCAGGGAATACCGAAGGCATGAGCCAGAAATTGATAAGTGGCAAAAGCTCAGAAAGTTCCTTTGTGTATTCCGTTTTGATAGAACCATCCTTTTTTCCCTCTTCCAACAATTCCAACCATAAAGGAGTTAGTACACGCCTATTTTCTCCAACTGCCGCCGCCAAAATATGTGGGTCTTTCAAAATCGGGATTGCCTGCATATTTATTTGGTTTCGTTTAGCGTCCGACTGATTCACTGCAAGCAATGACCTGATTTTTTGCAGACCATTCAAGTCATCTCTCCCATTGACTGCTTCAAATGGATTGTCCTCGAAAAACATCTGGTTTCCTAATGCGTACATTACCTCCTCTTTGCTTTGGAAGCAACGGTAAAACATTCCTTTTGCTCCGCCAACCATATCCATAATATCGGAAATCGAAGTTTCCTCATATCCTTTAGAAATAAATAAGTTTTGGGCAGCATTTAAGATTTCTTTTCTCCATTCTTCTGGTGTCTTTTTTACAGGTCTAGCCAATTTTTATTGAATCTCCTTTGCATTCAGTTATTGACTTGAAGTCAATAACTATTTTAGCACTATTCTAAAGATTTTGCAATAGTAAAGAAATCTTTTATTTATAGAATCTCCAAATTTTTGGATACCCATAAAGCGACAGAGTTTTCTTACAAAACCTCTTATGTTACATAACTGTCCTACCCATTCATTCTAAGGTATTTTCCACTTTTACTTTATGCCTTGTATATTTTTTGTATCCTCAAAAGTCTTTATCGTAACCCTGATATGTGTTCCGAACAGATTGCCTAATCAATCGGAATGATGTGGTATAAAAAAAGTTGACACCCCATTCTCAAGGATTTGAGATATAATCAAGAGAATAAGGAGTGAACAAAATGGCAGAAAACAGACAATATGACCACGAATACAAAGTACAGGCAG
>CAJTBF010000051.1 GCA_910574195.1 Lachnospiraceae bacterium
TGCCTTCATGTTGGTATCCATTGCCAGACCGACCACGCTGGAATCAAAACAGTCAAAAACAGCAGAAACATACAGTTTTCCATCACTGGCTTTGATCTCTGTTATATCTGTAACACATTTTGTCAGCGGCTCCTCTGTATGGAAATCACGTTTTAACAGATCGTCTGATTTTCTGGCTTCCCTGTCCGCTTTTGTGATTCCCTTTGGCTTGCGTCTGGGAGGATGACTGATTCCGATTTCTTCCATGATACGGTAAACAGTGCGTTCACTGGGAATATTCATATTTTCTGGCTGCTTCAATGCCAATGCCTGATACATGCGGATACGGCCATAAGTATCATTGCATTCATCTTCCGTAAGAATCTCTTTCATGGCATCCGCCAGTGGCTGATATTTCCATGGGCAGTCTTTGTTTGCAAGATACTGGTAAAACCCTTGTCTGCTGACATGGAGGACTCTGCAGAAAAAAACGATATCCCCTTTTAATTCGCCGTCTTTCGTTTTTAATGCAATAAACTTCATTCTTTCGTTTTTGCTGACTTCAGACGGCTCGCAGCGAAAAAGGCGCTGGCCTCCTCCAGAAAATCATTTTCTTTCTTCAAACGGCGGTTTTCTTTCTCCAGTTCTTTTACCTGTCGGCGAAGCTTTAGGAGTTCCTCGTTAAGCGTCATAGCGCTTTGTGGAGTCTGTGAACCAGCTCCAAGGTCAAGATTGCCAAGACGGTTAGCCCGTACCCAGCCATACATGGTGTTTTTGGGAACTCCCAGTTCTTTAGCAGCTTTAGCTTGTCCGATTTCTTTAGCGAGCTTCACTGCCTGTACTTTGTATTCGTGGTCATATTGTCTGTTTTCTGCCATTTTGTTCACTCCTTATTCTCTTGATTATATCTCAAATCCTTGGGAATATGGTGTCAACTTTTTTTATACCACATCAGGCAGACTTGACTTGCCGATTGTCAGCGGAAAGCACCTAAGAAGAATATCCGACAGAACCGCCTTGCAGTCAGCCGACAATGCGGAGAAGTTCATCACAACAAGAAAGATAGACAGCTATGAGAGCCTTGCAAAATTTACAGCGGATAAGGAACAGAGATACCAACAGTTGGAAACGGTACATCTTTCCAAGGGGCAGAAACTAAACCGATTAAAGGAACTGTCAAAAATGTATGCCCTCTTTGCGCCGATCCAAGCCACCTATAAGGAGAGCCAGTCACTCAAAGGACTTGCTAAGATGAAATACGATAGGGAGCATAAGGACAGCTTATCGAAGTACCCCGAATTAAAGGAGCGTATGCAGAGCCTTTTACAGAATGGCGAGAAGATAACGCCGAAACAGTGGAAAGCCGAGATACAGTCTTTGCAATCTGAATATGACAGTATCGGTAAAGAGCAGACCAAGACCGCCACAGAATTAGCTTATGCCGAGGTAATCAGCTACAACAAAAAGAACCTTGAGAGGGAGCTTCAGAACGAGCACCGACAGCATAACAGGCAACAGAGCAGGACTAAGCGGAGGGAGGAAGAATTGAAGTAGGAAAATTTCACGAAAAATTCAGTTTTCAAAAGATATTCTCTGATGTATAATAAAAATGGCGAAAGAAGGTGATATTTTGAGTACAACAGAGCAGACACATCAACAGGACTTAGAACGTCTGAAAGCACTCCGATATATGGACGATGATTTTATGACTGTCTGCCTTGCAGATAATTTTGAGGGTGTGGAACTGATACTACGGATTGTTTTAGGGCAAGAAGATATAAAAATCAAATCGATTAGGACACAAGAGCCGTTGAAGAATTTGCAGGGGCGTTCTGCTATTTTAGATGTTCATGCAATAGATAGCACTAAGAAAGAGTTTGACGTAGAAATTCAAAGGTCAGATGCAGGAGCAGGCGCAAAAAGGGCAAGGCACAACAGTAGTTTATTAGATGCACATATATTAAAATCCGGAGATGATACAGAAGATATTCCCGACAGTTATGTTATTTTTATTACAGAGAATGATGTTATGGGAAAAAACCAAGCCATATATCATATACAACGGTATGTGGAATTCAACGAAGGAAATGAATTGTTTGGTGATGGTTCGCATATCATATATGTTAATGGGAAATATAGGGGCAATGATGAAGTTGGTAAGTTAATGCATGATTTTGCGTGCACTAACCCCGATGATATGAACTATGAAACGCTTGCTAAAAGGGCACGATATTTTAAGCAAGACGAGAAAGGAGTTGCTACCATGTGTAAAATTATGGAAGATATGAGAAATGAAGCGGCAAGGGAAGCGATTAGGAAAACAACAAAAGAAAATGCACGCAGACTTTTGAAATTAGGAAAAATAAGAATTGATGAAGTATCTGATTGTTTTCCTGATTTGCTTGATAGTGATGTAAAAGAATTAGAAGCCGAGGTTATGCAGTTAGCATAATCAGAGAAATAATTTAATATCAATAAAACAGCGTAAAGGCGCATGGAACAGTAAATTGTAAACCATGCGTCTTTTTTACGCCCAAAAGGAGGAACATGAGCGACAACATTCAGACCAACACCACAGGGCGATTAACGCCCTGTTTACAACAAAAGATTGATAATGATGTGGTATAAAAAAAGTTGACACCATATTCCCAAGGATTTGAGATATAATCAAGAGAATAAGGAGTGAACAAAATGGCAGAAAACAGACAATATGACCACGAATACAAAGTACAGGCAGTGAAGCTCGCTAAAGAAATCGGACAAGCTAAAGCT
>CAJTBF010000052.1 GCA_910574195.1 Lachnospiraceae bacterium
TGTACTTTGTATTCATGGTCGTATTGTCTGTTTTCTGCCATTTTTGTTCACTCCTTATTCTCTTGATTATATCTCAAATCCTTGAGAATGGGCTGTCAACTTTTTTTATACCACATCATGACTTTATGATAGAAAGCATTTTCTATTTGTCCCCGACACCCCGAAAATGCTGATGCGTGATAACGCAAGGGAAGTCACCAAACGGTCAGCAGCGAACTGACGCCACGGGAGTTGCACCCCAACTGTCGGTCTGACAGAGCCGCCCTCATTGCCTGCGGCGGATTGGTTACCGCTCGGACTATGACTGGACGGGAGTATCATTGTCCCCTTTGTGTGTCATGGCGAAATCGGGAGCTGCCCGATATTTTGAGTCGGTAATTATCCGCTCACCACCTTTCATCGCTGCTGCTTTTTCGGCAGGTCATGGCGTACCGCTGCACACGCTTATGCTCATTACAGTCACAAAGAGAATGTATTTGGTGAATGACTATTCGGTTGTCAAAGAACTGCGGGAAGCCTGTAAAAAAGCCCCTCACTTTTCCAAAGGAAAAAGTGAGGGGCTTGAGCGGAACAAATTTTTTATTTTTCCAGAATTTTTTTGAGCTTGGCTAATATTCTCCGTTTTCGGTCATTGATTGTCTTTTGCGGAATACCCGAAATGCTTGACCATTCTCTTTCTGACAGTTTGAAAAAAGACAGCATTTACCAACTTTTGCTCATCTTCAGATAACATTGCAAGGGCAGAACGCAGCTTGTCCAACATCATCCTATGGACAACAGCTTCCGCAACATTTACCGCTTCATCGGCAATGAAATCAATACTATTGTCATCATCTCTCTCAAATGCCTCTAAGGATAACAGGCTGTTATCTGCATCGAGTTTTTTCAGATAACGCCAACGCTCCTTGTCACGATAAAACTCAATATAATGTGCCTGTTCCGTTTCAATCAGACAGCCCTGCACGGGAATAAAGAGCTTGTCCGCATAAGCCCTGTCCGTTTCTCTGCGGTTGCAAAATTCCTTATAGGATAACTCTGTGTAGCTGCCACTTTCTTTGATATATACCTTTCTTGGTGCGTATTTCACCGTAAGTACCTCCAATCTGAATTTTTTTGAAAATCCAGATTGGCAGGCGGTGAACGGCATCCAACGCCAGAAACTGCCTTACGACGTATTCCTGCAAAAATCGACAAAAGAAAAACCGCAAAGGTTGTTATACCTTTACGGTTTATAGATATTTTAGTTCCAATATGTAGAGATTTAACTTCTACTTGTTGGGTGCAAAGCCCCCTTGTACTGAAACAAATTTTTTTAACGGGTTATCCGCCCATCTTTTATATAATATATGTAAATGGAAGTCGCTATTTGCAGACAACAAAAATCCCTCCAAACTTCAAAAAGCGAAGTCGGAGAGATTTCAAAGCATGGCAAATCAGCCCACCGAAACATCGTTTTTTTTATTCGGTGGGCTTGTCCTACCTGTGGTTATATAAAACAAAGCCGATAAACTGTGATTTTGATATGCTCCCCTTATGGTAGACAGATGAAATAATAAAACTGTCACTATAAGGAGGAGCATATTTTATGGGACAACATTCAAAATACTCTTTTGAAATGAAATTAGATGCTGTTACAAAATATTTGGAGGGAAGCTGTTCAACAGAAAGTATCGCCCGAAGCCTGGGAACAAATGGAACACGTATTGTCGAGTGGGTGACCTTGTATCAGTCTTTAGGAATAGAGGGGTTAAAAACAACTCCAAAACTCCGTGTCTATTCCGACGAAACAAAACAAAATGCTGTTGTCGATTACCTTTCCGGCAAAGGAACATTAAGGGAAATCCAGAAAAAGTATGGAATCCGCTCAGATAAGCAGCTTCGCAACTGGATTATGAAGTATAATGGTCATGAGAAGTTAACGGCTTCCGGAACAGGAGGAACCAGCGTCATGACCAAAGGAAGAAAAACCTCATATGAGGAACGGGTGGAAATTGTAACATACTGCATAGAGCATGGAATGGATTATGCCCAGGCAGCAGAAAAATACCAGGTATCCTACCAACAGATTTACCAATGGACAAGGAAATACCAGTCAAACGGAGTAGAAGGGCTTATTGACAAAAGAGGGAAAAGAAAACCTGAAACAGAAATGTCGGAACTGGAGAAGCTGCGTGCGGAAAATAAGCTTCTTCAAGCGGAAAAGCGCAGAGCCCAGCTGGAGGTTGCTTTCTTAAAAAAACTCGACGGAATCGAAAGGAGGCGGTTCTAAGCCAGACACAAAATGAAACGGTTTATCTGGCGATACAGGAAATATATGACGAGCAGGGATGCCCAATATCAGAACTCTGCAGATTTGCGGGAATCTCGCGTTCTGCTTATTATAAATGGCTGAACCGGAAACCAAGTGGAAATGAGAAATTCAACCAGAAATTATGTGTCCTTATCAGAGATGCGTACGAGGAAAAAAGCGGGATTCTGGGTTACAGGCAGATGACGATTAAATTGAACCGTGAAAATGAATTTCAAGTCAACGCAAAGAGAATCCTGCGCCTTATGCGGGTTTTACATCTGAAATCTGTGTGCCGGCGCAGGAGAAGAAACTATGTAAAATCAACGCCAGAGGTTACTGCCGAAAACATCTTAAACCGGGAGTTCCATGCGCAACGTTTTGGGGAAAAATGGCTTAC
>CAJTBF010000053.1 GCA_910574195.1 Lachnospiraceae bacterium
GTAAGCGATACAAAACACACCGTAATGAAAAGAAGTGCATGTTGTGATATACTCTATCAAAACATACACTTCTTATTTATTCTATGTTCCCTGAGTCGGCAGCTTTCTGGCAATGTTTCAGACCAGGGAAGATATGCTTCCAGTAATTCAGGATGGTTTCGGTGATCAAGATCCGGCAGGCTTTCTAATAAATAGCATAGATAGCCAAATACATCCAGATGATTCAGCTTCGCTGTTTCTACCAATGTATATACGATGCCGCTGGCTCTTGCCCCTGCCGGTGAGTCTGCGAACAGCCATGCCTTGCGTCCGGTTGCAAATGGACGGATACTGGTCTCACAGTCATTGTTTGAGATCGGAATGCGCCCGTCTTTCAGAAATGTCTCCAGATATTTTCTCTGGTTTGTTGTATAAGCAAGGGCTGTTTTGAGAGATTCATTAGCAGTATACTTTGCACTGGCCTCTTCTACCCACGCCCAAAATCCCTCCAGGACAGGCCTGCTCAGTTCCTGACGCTTTTGCAGACGCTTCTCGGAAGGTAATGCTTCCAGTTTTTTTTCGATCTGGAACAGGCGGTCACACCATTCCCGTCCCTCAGCGCCCTTGGAGCCGCTGATCTCTTTCCCGCGGGAATCTAAAGGTATGCTGTCAATGTAATACCTGCGTACATGTGACCAGCATAACGCCCTGCATATCCCATCCAGGGAGTCATACCCTGTATAGGCATCTGTGACNAGGTACCCCTGGAACCCCCTGTAGAGCTTCTCCGCCTCTTTTCTTGCCCGGCTCCTTGCATAATGGAAGAACACTGCTTGTATTGCTTCTTCCCGCCCGCTGCGGATCACCCACATGAAGGACTCGCTGCTGGCCTTTTTCCCTGGTTCCCTGTTGCATTGGATGCGGGTCTCATCCCCATGCAGGATCCCACAGCCAAGCAGCTCCTGGTGGATCCGCTCATAAATGGGCAGCAGATACTCTTCGCTGCAACGGATCACCCAGTTTGCCATTGTGGAGCGGTAAAGGCACAGTCCCAGGCGGTACCACTCCCGCTCCTGCCTTGCCAAAGGGATCCCCATATCATATTTTTTATACAGGATCCCTGCCACTAAAGATGCGCTCGCAAGGGAATGGGGAAGCAGGGATACCGGTACTTTACCACCCACAAATACATCAGCAGGATGTTCACTTCCTTCTTTCCCGCACTGGCTGCATTTATAGACTTCCTGTATGTATTGACGTACTTTCAACTGGGCCGGCTGAAAGATTACTTCTGTACGGACCGCCTTTTCCCCTACTTTTATGAGCGGACTTTTACATACGGGACACTGCTCTTTGGGATCTACGATACATCTCTCCACTTCTACCGGAAGAGCGGCGAGCATTTCCGCCCGGACTCCCGGCTGCCGCGCTTTCCTTTTATGCTCTGTGATGACGATCTCTTCCTGTCCCTGTCTGAGGGAATGCAGCAGTTCTTCCTGTTCGAACAGGCTCATCTGTCCCTCTGTCTGTGTGACTTCCGTGGAAGGGCCGAACAGCTTCTTCCTTGCATGAAGGAGCGCCTGTGTCAGGTTCTCGATCTGGATTTGCTGCTGTCTGAGCTGATGGCTCTGGTGTTCGATTTTCTGTTCCTGCTCCTGTACAAGCCTGCGCAGTTCGAGCAGCTCCTGGTATTCTGGTCCGGTCAGCATGGGCGGCTCCCTCCTTGATGGTCTCTGGTTTTATGATACCATTTTTTGTACGAAAAATCAGCATTTTTCTATCCTGAAAAGGCTTGAAAAATGCTGATTTTACAAGGAATCCACACGATTTTACCGGCATTTTCACGAACCTTAGAAGCACGTATCTTCCGGACGGATCCGTACTGTCTTATGGGCTTTCTTCTGTTCGATAGATAAGCCTTCCAGCAGCCATCTGGCCTGCTGGGGCGTGATGTCCCGGATCTCTTCTTTCGACTTTGGCCATTGAAAAACCATGTCCGGAAGCAGTTTTTTTGTTGCAAGAAGAAAACCATCTTTATCAAAACGCAGGGCTTTCAGACAGTTCTTTTTCCGGTTGCAGAATAGGAACACACAGGCAGGGGAATAGGGATCCAGATGATATCTCAGACTGACCAGAGCGGCCAGTCCTTCGATCTGTTTGCGAAAATCTGTAGGCCCGCAGGCAAGATAGATGTGTTCCGCTCCCTGTGTGATCAGATTCAGCATGAAGCTTGCAGGATCTTAAGGATCCCTGCTAGCTGTGAGAGTTGTGCATGACTGGCAATCTTCAGATGCAATCCATGAAAGGATAGTTCAAAAGGATAGGATTGCTCTTGTTCAAGTGAAAGCGGAGGAAGCAGTGCCTGCGGGAGTTCCACAAAATCCATAGGCGAAACCGCTCTTTCCGGATCTGATCTGCGCAGCAGTTTCTTTTCCCAATATTTATACTTGTCATAACTGATCTGATTGCTGTCACACCATTTTCGGACAGACAGGCCGCTCTGCGTTCTCTGCTGAAAGATCAGC
>CAJTBF010000054.1 GCA_910574195.1 Lachnospiraceae bacterium
ATGACACCGATAGAATATAGAAACTATTTGAAAGATGCTGCATAAAAACTCTGCCAGTCCTCTTTGCGACTGGCAGGTAAAAATTTTTATTTTTTTAACTGTCTACTTGACAGGGAGCGGTTCAGACCATCTCCCGCCTCTCGGCTCTTATTTTGACTTTATCAACCGCCTCTGGCTCTGTAATCCAGAGTTCGAAAAGCTGGGACGCAAGGTTCTTTTCCCCCCTGATAAGAATAAAAAACCTTCTTCCAAACCGGGTAAAGGCAAGAAACTGCCTAACCGACATCCCGGCATCACTCAAAAGGCTGCCAGTTTTGCCTTACAGCATCAGGACTTCCCTTTCCATTATGAAAAAGCTCTTCAACAGCTTTTTTCCATTGCTGCCATCGTCCCTTCACTGGAACTTGGACTGATTCCTCCTGACAATCTTACTGTCTCCGGCGACGGCACTTGCGTCCATTCACATGCCAACCCTTACGGACATAAAGTTTGTGGCTGCACTGAAAATGGTATCTCTAACTGTTCTTGTCCACGCCATTTTTCTGATCCTGACGCATCCTGGGGATGGGACAGTGACCTTAACATGTACTACTATGGCCATACTCTCTACATGCTGTCCTGCCACAATGATCTGTATCAGACGGATCTTCCTCTTCATATTCGTTTCTTTGATGCAAAACGGCATGACAGTGTTTCCAGCATCGTCTCCCTCGCTGAATTCAGACGGCTGAATCCTGACCTTCCGGTCAAAAATCTTTGCCTTGATTCGGCACATGATAACTATCCAACCTATGAATTATGCAAAACCTGGCGTATTTCTCCTTTTATTGACCTCAATTCCAACCGGGGCAGACCCGTAACCATACCGAAACGTTTAAATATTGATACGGATGGGACTCCTTTGTGCCCTGCCGGCTTCCGCATGGTCTACTGGGGATACAGCCCCAAACGCCATGATTGCAAATGGCGCTGCCCAGTCGCCTGTGGAAAAGAGGAAAAGTGTACGTGCAAAGTCCCCTGTTCCTCTTCTCCCTATGGGCGCTGCATTTATACTAAACCTGATTGGGATATCCGCCTTTATCCCCCTGTCCCGAGGGGAACAGAAGAATACATAAAGACTTATAATAACCGCACAAGTTCAGAGCGGGTGAATAACCGGATCCTCAATGATTATCATTTACATGATATGAAGATCCACAGCAAAAAACGGTATTCTTTCTTTGCTATGATTGCCGGTATCAATATCCATTTGGACGCCCGGATTAAAAAGCAGAAAATGGATTCAGCTTCATAATAGCAACCTTTAATCCATAAAGATTTTTTCTTGACTTGCCTCTCAAAGGCAGGTCTGGAAAAGTGCGCCCTTCACCAAAATCCCGTATCTGTTTCAGGCACAGCACAACCTCTGTCATCTGTTTGAACCCATTATGCAGAATTTTCATCCATTATTCATTAAGTTTCCGAGACTACTCTAGCAGAATGGAAGCAACTTTGAAGAATGGTGAAAAAGTGAATATCAATCGCAGCTATTTAAATGGAGTAAAAAAAGCATTAGGAGGAAATAAAGAAGAATGAAAAAAAATATTGTAAATATTTTGGCTACAACAGGAATTTCCTTACTACTGCTTTCAGTTGTCGCGTTGCTTTTTCATGCAAGTTGTATTTATTTGGAAACAGTGTTTCAGGCTTTTGGCGTAAATATCATTACTCATTTAGGAATAATGTGTATTAAGAAAATTGAATTAAGAAAATTGAATTAAGAAACATTTTTATCGAAATGGTTTTAGAAATCACATTTATAGTATGCGAACTCCTTGTGTTCGGACGATTATTCCATTGGTTTTGCATATTGCGGCATCCAACGGCCGATTTTGCGGAGCAAAACGGCCGCAATGCGAAGCTGATCGGCCACAGGCCGTTGCCTTTGTAAGCCGAATCCTCTCATAATGGGTCTATGCCTCATAAAGAGGTAAATAAACTCATTTGAAGGAGGATAATGAATGCTTGA
>CAJTBF010000055.1 GCA_910574195.1 Lachnospiraceae bacterium
TGCCAGAAAGCTGCCGACTCAGGGAACATAGAATAAATAAGAAGTGTATGTTTTGATAGAGTATATCACAACATGCACTTCTTTTCATTACGGTGTGTTTTGTATCGCTTACGTATTTTTGAAACAGACAATATTGAAGATACATTAATTAGTCTGCTTGGCGAATTGAAACAAAAGGAAATTCACGTGTTAGATATTAAAGTTGACCGTGGCACACTGGAACAGCATTTTATGGAAATGACAAGGAGGGAAGCAGAATGAGTGGGTTTTTATATGGCGTTGCGTTACAGTGGAAAATGGATATAAGAAGCAAATCCTTGTTAGTTACCTGTTATATCATTCCGCTTATTTTCTTTCTTCTTATGGGCGGTATTTTCACTTCTGTTATGCCCGATATGAGAAGTACGCTCATCCAATCTATGATTGTAATGAGTGTTTCGATGGGGGCGTTTATTGGATTGCCGCCATCGCTGATTGAAACATATGGAAGTGATATAAACAAAGTTTATAAAGCAAACGGAGTGCCTATCTATCTGGGTCTTATTACGATGTTTCTTTCTGCATTTATCCATTTGATGATTGCCTGTGCTGTGATAGTGTTACTGGCTCCCGTATTATTTGAAGCAGTTTTGCCAGCACAACTTCCGATTTTCTTTTTTGCGCTTGCTTTATACATTATTGTGTCGTTAAGTATAGGGAGCATTTTAGGGCTGATTATAAAAAATCAAGCCAAGTTGACGATGATAGCGCAATTAGTGTTTCTGCCCTCAATTATGCTTTCGGGAATTATGTTTCCCATTGATTTGTTACCTGTTTTTCTTGAAGTGATAGGGTGTTTTTTCCCCGCTTTTTGGGGATACCGATTGATGCTGGATAATGGTGCTTGTTTTGAAAATTTGTGGTATCTAATCCTTGTCTTTTTTATAGCGGTAATTGTATGTGGCATACTTTTAAAGAAACAAAAATCGAAATAGCTTGGAATGGGGACAACCGTTTGAATAAAAATGAATGGATACGTTGCCCCATCTGTGGCAGCAAAACCCGTGACAGAATTAGAGAAGACACAGTTTTGAAAAACTACCCTCTTTACTGCCCGAAATGTAAGCAGGAAACATTGATTAAAGCAAAGAATTTACAAATAACAGTCATCACAGAGCCAGACGCATAGACGCAGAGCCGATGAACAAGCGATTTGATATGCTCCCCTTATGGTAGACAGATGAAATAATAAAACTGTCACTATAAGGAGGAGCATATTTTATGGGACAACATTCAAAATACTCTTTTGAAATGAAATTAGATGC
>CAJTBF010000056.1 GCA_910574195.1 Lachnospiraceae bacterium
CTGCCAACGGAGGGCTTCCTCCTATGGTTAAACGACAGCAATACTATGATTCCCTGAAAGAAGCAGCATAGGATACAAAATCCTTGAGGAAAATGTGTCAACTAATCTTGACAAAATCATTTCCCTAATCTTGCTTAGATTCGCTTCCGCACGGCTCTCGTCCGTTTCAAAGAGGTCATCGTATGCGGTCAGCTCGATTTTGCTTCCTTTGCTTCTCGCCAAGCTCTGCCACCTCCTTTCCGAACTGCTCGTAAGCGGCGGCTACCTTGCCGCCTTTGTCGTAGGCAAAAATGCTCTTTCCCTCTGCGGTGGCTTCCACGGCACGGATGGAGTGGGGTATCTGTGTGTCGAATACCTTTATCTTCTGCCCATAAGCACTTTTTACCGTTGCCGTAATCTCTTTAGAGATGTTCGTGCGTGGCATTACCATCATCATAAGAATGCCGTCAATCCGCAGATGCGGGTTAATTTGCCGTTTGACCTTAGAAACGGAGCGAAGCAACAACTCTAAGCCTTTGGCAGAAAGATAATGGGGCTGTGTCGGGATAGCCACGCTGTCAGCAGCCGCAAGCGCATTGATGGTCAGCATACCCAAGCTCGGCATACAATCAATGAGGACAGTATCACAATTCTTTTTTACCTCATTGATGCAGGTTTTCAGTATGCTTTCACGGCTTATGGCATTAATCAGCCTTACTTCCAATCCCGACAGTTCAATGTTGGACGGGAGCAGGTCAACGCCCTCGTCATGGTGCAGGATGCTTCTGGAAACATCGACAGGTTTATCATCAATGATGTCCTGCATGATAGTCGAGAGCGTGTCGGGCAAGTCGTCTGGTCGGCTGTAACCGAGCGACATGGTTAGATTTGCCTGTGCATCGGCATCAATGAGCAAAACTTTCTTGCCCTGCTGTGCCAGAGCCACGCCCAGATTGACCGCCGTGGTGGTCTTTCCAACTCCGCCTTTCTGGTTGGTTAAAGCGATTACTTTGCAATTTGACATAGGGTGCGTCCTCCTTTCGCATAGATTTAGCCACTTTGTCAAGGTGGCTATGTAAAGGATTCATGGCAATAAAAAAAGCCGACTGGCTGTTTTTTGAACCGCTCCCTGTCAAGTAGACAGTTAAAAAAATAAAAATTTTTACCTGCCAGTCGCAAAGAGGACTGGCAGAGTTTTTATGCAGCATCTTTCAAATAGTTTCTATATTCTATCGGTGTCAT
>CAJTBF010000057.1 GCA_910574195.1 Lachnospiraceae bacterium
GGTGGAAGCAATCCTCTGTAAATCTATCTGACAATGATTTAAACAATATCCGGCTATATTTGGAAACTACCTACGGACTGGCGCATGAAAAGACTATTCCACGGGCGATATGATTTTGTCAAGATTGGTTGACACATTTTCCTCAAGGATTTTGTATCCTATGCTGCTTCTTTCAGGGAATCATAGTATTGCTGTCGTTTAACCATAGGAGGAAGCCCTCCGTTGGCAGAGCAGATTCTTCGGTTATTCCAGTAGCTGATGAAATATCTCCAGATAATCGTCCTGAGTTCATCTGTGGTCATTTTTTCCGTATCATAACGGTCATACAGCAGTTCTGATTTCATCCTTGCCCACATACTTTCACAGCGGGCATTATCATGACATCTTCCGTCTGCACTGTTCATACTTTGCTGTATGCCGTACTGCCGGACCGCATTGTGGTAAAGCTGGCTGGTGTACTGGCTCCCTCTGTCACTATGGATAATGGCTCCACGGATACCGGGGTACGCATTAAAAGTATTTTCCAGTGTCTGAACACATAACGGTGCCTTCATGTTGATATCCATTGCCAGACCGACCACGCTGGAATCAAAACAGTCAAAAACAGCAGAAACATACAGTTTTCCATCACTGGCTTTGATCTCTGTTATATCTGTAACACATTTTGTCAGCGGCTCCTCTGCATGGAAATCACGTTTTAACAGATCGTCTGATTTTCTGGCTTCCCTGTCCGCTTTTGTGATCCCCTTTGGCTTGCGTCTGGGAGGATGACTGATTCCGATCTCTTCCATGATACGGTAAACAGTGCGTTCACTGGGAATATTCACATTTTCTGGCTGCTTCAATGTCAATGCCTGATACATGCGGATACGGCCATAAGTATCATTGCATTCATCTTCCGTAAGAATCTCTTTCATGGCCTCCGCCAGTGGCTGATATTTCCATGGGCAGTCTTTGTTTGCAAGATACTGGTAAAACCCTTGTCTGCTGACATGGAGGACTCTGCAGAAAAAAACGATATCCCCTTTTAATTCGCCGTCTTTCGTTTTTAATGCAATAAACTTCATTCTTTCGTTTTTGCTGACTTCAGACGGCTCGCAGCGAAAAAGGCGCTGGCCTCCTCCAGAAAATCATTTTCTTTCTTCAAACGGCGGTTTTCTTTCTCCAGTTCTTTTACCTGTCGGCGAAGCTTTAGGAGTTCCTCGTTAAGCGTCATAGC
>CAJTBF010000058.1 GCA_910574195.1 Lachnospiraceae bacterium
GCGTGAAACAGCCCTGGTTTTATTTAAGTAGTTCTTCCGTAGCAGATCTTCCCTTTCGTAACGTTCCTGCTGTTCCTGTCGGTACTGCATCAGCAGCCCTTCGTCATAATAGGAACAGCCATGTTCCTGGAAAAAATGCAAGATGGGCCGGTAGTTATAGCTATAATCCGACCAGACGGTATGCGGCTGGACACCGTATTCGATTAATTTGTCGCATACAAGGGATATAAGTTCTGATATATCAATTACCTTTGCCATGTTTGTGGCCTCCTCATTTTAATAGTCAAGCGGTAGCCTGCTGGTTTAATTATTGAGGAGACAGCTTCCATATGAAAGAACTAAAAAAATCTTATCCCGAATTTTTTATATATTTCATCCATCTGGTTGGAAGAATCTTATCCCGAATTGTGTCTTCAATCGGCTTGTGTTTAGAGGGTGTTTTGCAAATATCGGGATAAGATACTTTTCGGTATAACTCTTATTATCCCGAATTCGGGATAATTAGAGCAAGATTCTACCACAGTACCAAATTTCGCCTACCGGCTCATTTTGTCCTATGGGAATCTTGTTGGGGTTGCCACCCCAAGCCCGCCTTTTTGCGGCTTGCGCCGCTTGAAAAAATCCACCCACGAAAGGAGGTTCACAGCCATGAAAAGATACAACACGCCCCACCGCCACCGGGTAATCAAGACACGCTTGACCGAGGAAGAATACGCCGGGTTTTCCGAGCGTGTCACCCTTTGCAAAATGAGCCAAGCCGAGTTTATCCGGCAAGCCCTAATCAAATCAAGCATACGCCCGGTCATTACCGTTTCCCCGGTCAATGATGAATTACTCTCTGCCGTTGGGAAACTCACAGCCGAGTACGGGAAAATCGGCGGCAACTTGAACCAGATTGCCCGCTGTCTGAATGAGTACGGCGCACCCTATAACGCACTCTCCCAAGAGGTACGAGCCGCCACAGCGGAGCTTGCCGCCTTGAAGTTTGAAGTCTTGCAGAAAGTAGGTGAAGCCGTTGGCAACATTCTGATTTTGTCAAGATTGATTGACACATTTTCTTCAAGGATTTTGTATCCTATGCTGCTTCTTTCAGGGAATCATAGTATTGCTGTCGTTTAACCATAGGAGGAAGCCCTCCGTTGGCAGAGCAGATTCTTCGGTTATT
>CAJTBF010000059.1 GCA_910574195.1 Lachnospiraceae bacterium
GCATCTAATTTCATTTCAAAAGAGTATTTTGAATGTTGTCCCATAAAATATGCTCCTCCTTATAGTGACAGTTTTATTATTTCATCTGTCTACCATAAGGGGAGCATATCATCTCACTTGTTCATTGGCTCTGTGTCTTATACGTCTGGCTCTTTGATGACGGTTACTTGTAAATCCTTTACTTCAATCAAAGTTTTCTGCTTGCACTTCGGGCAGTAGAGAGGATAATTTTTCAAAACCGTATCTTTCCGCATTTTGTCACGAGTTTTATTACCACATATAGGACATAATATCCATTCACATTTTTTCATAAATTCACTCCACTAAAAATAATTTTCTTTTTTTGCAATTCCTTTGCTTAAATACATTTTTTTTAAAATGAAAAATACCACAAATAAACTAATACTTTGCTGCCCCCAGTCAAAAATACCTGTAAGAACTGCATTTTGAGGAAGTAACTTTACTAAAACAATAGACAACATCATCACCAATATCGGATTAACCCAAATAAACCACTTTGCAGTAGACCACACGCCTTTTATAGCTGCAATAAACATAACAAATGACAGCATTGCAAATCCTACTGCTGCTAATGCAGAAACAAATATAAATGTAAAAAAGAACTCTTCACTAATTTGTTTTGCACATATTACGTTATAATTTGTCAATCTATTGTATAACCATGCAGTAATTGCAAATACGCAATGATACAATGTCCCTACAGCAACAAATACAAATGATGATATTAAAAATATTTTTCTATATAATGTATTCCATTTTTCCATTAATAAATAAATAGCAAAAAATCCCCAAAATATTAGTAATAGCGCAACTACCCCGCATATACCGCCAAAAACAAATCTTATGGCATTTACTTCAGACCATTCCTCAGAAAACGCAGGGAAAAACTTTGCCATTCCTTTTGAACCAGATGGATTAAAACAGCCTAAAAGCATATCACCAACAAAACATATTATTGAACCAATGATTGCAATCTTAAAATACATAGCCAGTGTCTTATCTTTATATTCCTTTTGTAATTTATTCTTTTTCATAATTTATTCTCCATAAAAATCAACGTCATCCATAATCATTTTCCATCCACTGTCAAAAAATGTAGAAACAACTTCCAAACAACTTTCTGCTTCTTCC
>CAJTBF010000060.1 GCA_910574195.1 Lachnospiraceae bacterium
ATAACTTTTCGGAATTTCAATGAATGTGATTCTAACTGAAAATTGACAACTGAATATCGTGCAGGAAAAGAAATTTGAGAAAAATGGACATAAACATTGGACATAGCGGGTACTATGCCTTGAAAAATCTTATGGAATCGCTTAAGATATCATTATTAGGCGGTCAATCCTAATAATGATTCTTGAAATGCCTCAGCAGATGGCATTTCCCAGGCATCAAGATGTTGGAGCATCATGATGCCGTAGAGGCGGCAGTACCACATCTTAGTCGAGCGGTGCCTGCCGTCTTCTAATTTATAGTCTTCTTTCTCGCGCTTGTTGGAGCGCTCCACAGAAGTTCTTCTATCATATTCCTTTTTCCATGCGATGCTGTCCCTTGGCGGTATGTTAAATAACCTTGGATTGTCATTGGTAAAGATGTGTACGGTTCTTCCGTATTTTGCCGGTGAACAAGGGTGTTCACAAAAGCAGCCACGTTTCCGGTTTGATTTCGG
Source organism: Lachnospiraceae bacterium (assembly GCA_910574195.1). Taxonomy (GTDB): domain Bacteria; phylum Bacillota; class Clostridia; order Lachnospirales; family Lachnospiraceae; genus Schaedlerella. The sequence goes on from CAJTBF010000060.1 coordinate 495, forward strand.
GCACCGGTATTTTGCGCGGTGTTTGGCAGCTTCATATCCATCTTTATGCATACGTAAGCCCAACTTACAGACAGGGACGCCATCGTCATCGATTGTAAAATCGTCCTTATAGGTAAAATGCCCGGTATGTCCGGGATTGAGGTCGATAAAGGGTGTGATATCTTCCCGTCTGCAGTATTCATAAACAGCGTAAGCGTCGTGTGCAGAATCCAGAAGGAGCTTTTCAATCCGGAATTCCGGAAGATACGCTTTCATGGTGAAAAAGGAATGCAGGAAGGAAAGCATGTCATGCCGGGAGGCCCGCTCTAAAAGCGGAAACACAGGGAGATCATTGTAGGAATCGGAAGCCACATACATGTAGAGGTGGTAGCCGAAGAAATAACATTCCCGGTGGGAGTCCCATCCCCAGTTACAGTCAGGCTGGGAATAATGACGTTTGCAGTTACAAGAAGAATAGCCTTTCTCCTTACAATCGCCGATGCGCTTTTTGCGCTGCTGTGCGGCAGTGCGGACAGGGGTGCCGTCACCGGCAAGGGCCAGGCGCCTGGGATTAACCAGCCCCCTGTGGATGGACTGGTCCAGGAACTGCTGCTGATAAAGCCGGAAAAT
>CAJTBF010000061.1 GCA_910574195.1 Lachnospiraceae bacterium
GTACCCGCTATGTCCAATGTTTATGTCCATTTTTCTCAAATTTCTTTTCCTGCACGATATTCAGTTGTCAATTTTCAGTTAGAATCACATTCATTGAAATTCCGAAAAGTTATATCTGTCATAACTTCTCGGAATCTTCAGCCCTTATTTCATGGGGCTTTCAGAACCTATTTTTCAAAAATCACCCACTTTTTTCTCAAAAACACTTGACAAACCAGTCAAAAAATGCGGCGCTTCGCGCCCTTGATCAAAAAGTACATTTTTTGATTGGAGGCGATTTTTGATGTTACCTTGTAACCCTGGCGGTCATGCCGCCTTTCAGGATACTTTCGTATCCCAGTTCCTTAAATTTTACCCGGATCCCTTTGTCCTTCCAAAAAGCACCTGGGATTATATCGTGCAGTTCTGGTATCTCGATCTTTCCAGGACTGATTCTGTCATGCAGGAATGTTACTCTGTTTTTGGCCCGGAACCACGACTCCCTTCCTGCATGCTGCGCTCCTACCTGCTTGCTTTGAAACTGAAAGTTACTTCCATCACTGTCTGGTGCCGCATGCTTAAGGAAACTCCCCTTTATGCCATCCTCAGTGGTTTCTCTTTTGGCGATACCCCAGGCGTTGGGACTTTTTATGATTTCTTTTCCCGCATCTGGCAGCATGACTCCAACAACCTTTCCCCGAAAGACCGGTTCCCTAAAATGAAGAAAACTCCCAAGGGGAAGAAGAAAGGTGATAAGACTCCCTGCGATTCTTCCAGCACTGCTTCAAAACTTCTTCCCCTGCTGGAACGCTGGCAGTTAAAGCCTGAGAATCCCTTTTTCCTCATTTTCCGGCTTTATCAGCAGCAGTTCCTGGACCAGTCCATCCACAGGGGGCTGGTTAATCCCAGGCGCCTGGCCCTTGCCGGTGACGGCACCCCTGTCCGCACTGCCGCACAGCAGCGCAAAAAGCGCATCGGCGATTGTAAGGAGAAAGGCT
>CAJTBF010000062.1 GCA_910574195.1 Lachnospiraceae bacterium
AAGTATGGCATACGGCAGAGCATGAACAGTGCAGGCGGCAGATGCCATGATAACGCCCGCTGCGAGAGCATGTGGGCCAGAATGAAATCTGAACTACTCTATGACCGTTACGATACAGAGATGTAGGACGGATTTTGCGGACATTCAAAATAAAAAAGAAAGTGGAGGTAACAGACAATGGCAAAGACGATTTTTGAGGAACTGGGTGGAAAATACGAACGACAGGGAGATTATCTAATACCGTGCATAGCTTTACCAGCCGAAGAAGAACAGCCGATAGGCACATGGGGGCAACGGCATCTGGACTATCTGAAGCAGTACCGCAAGGTTACATACACCAATCTTCTCACAAGCGGCAGACTGAATACATACCTTGCCGACATCGACAGGCAGGCGCAGGAACGCTTTCAAAGGCTCATAGAGAGCATGAAACAGGCACAGGGCACAACGGAACGCCTAAAGGAAGAAAACGCCTTAGAATGGGTACAACACTTAAATAACATAAGGGCTTGTGCAAGGGAGACTGTGAACGAGGAAATTATTTATAATTAGTGAAGAAACGGTAGGATATCAATATCAAAAATCCTGCCGTTTTTTAATGAGGAACGATTCTTTTTCATGGAATCATTTTCTTGATTGTATTATTCGTTTTGACGCATTATAATATCAGTTATGAAGGAGGTTATTTCAATGTTTGATTACATGAATGTAAAAGAAGCGGCTGAAAAATGGGGATTGTCCGAACGGAGAATACAGGTATTATGTGCTACAGACCGAATCCCCGATGTAATGCGAATCAGCAATGTGTGGCTGATTCCAAAGACTGCATCAAAGCCTATAGACGGGCGTTTTAAGAAAAATAACTTCTCGGAATCTCAATGAATGAGATTCTAACTGAAAATTGACAACTGAATATTGTGCAGGAAAAGAAATTTGAGAAAAATGGACATAAACATTAGACATAGCGGGTACTA
>CAJTBF010000063.1 GCA_910574195.1 Lachnospiraceae bacterium
CAAGCTCCTTGATAAATTCATCCATGGTATCAGCTCCCGCAAACGCTTTAAAATTCATGCTTATTATACCATGTTTTACCATTTGATAAAAGCTTTATTTCAACTAACTTCGGAAAGATCCTAAAAAAAGTTGACAGCCCATTCTCAAGGATTTGAGATATAATCAAGAGAATAAGGAGTGAACAAAAATGGCAGAAAACAGACAATACGACCATGAATACAAAGTACAGGCAGTGAAACTGGCAAAGGAAATCGGACAAGCAAAGGCTGCTAAAGAACTGGGGGTTCCAAAGAATACCATGTATGGCTGGGTACGAGCTAACCGCCTTGGCGGCCTCGACCTTGGGGCAGGTTCACAAACCCCGCAAAGTGCCATGACACTTAACGAGGAACTTCTTCAGCTCCGCCAGCAGGTTAAGGAACAGGAAAAAGAAATCCGCCGTTTGAAGAAGGAAAATGACTTTCTGGAGGAAGCCAGCGCTTTTTTCGCCGCGAGCCGTCTGAGGTCAGCAAAAACGAAAGAATGAAGTTCATTGCTCTTAAAACCAAAGACGGCGAATTAAAAGGGGATATCTTCTTTTACTGTAGAACCCTTCATGTCAGCAGGCAGGGATTCTATCAGTACCTTGCAAATAAAGACCGCCCATGGAAGTATCAGCCCCTGGCAGACGCCATGATGGAAATCCTTGAGGAAGATCATTGTAATGACACCTACGGCCGGATCCGCATGTATCGGGTGATTTTGTCAAGATTAGTTGACACATTTTCCTCAAGGATTTTGTATCCTATGCTGCTTCTTTCAGGGAATCATAGTAT
>CAJTBF010000064.1 GCA_910574195.1 Lachnospiraceae bacterium
TTTGTATTCATGGTCGTATTGTCTGTTTTCTGCCATTTTTGTTCACTCCTTATTCTCTTGATTATATCTCAAATCCTTGAGAATGGGCTGTCAACTTTTTTTATACCACATCAGGGCATTAATGTTAAAACAGCCTGAAAATGTGGATATTCCCAGCGAACGTACGGTTTACCGTGTCATGGAGGATATCGGCATCAGCCATCATCCCAGGCGCAAACCAAACGGAATCACGAAAGCGGATCGGCAAGCCCGGAAATCAGAAGATCTGTTAAAACGTGATTTCAAGTCAGAGGAGCCGCTGGTCAAGTGCGTAACAGACATAACAGAGATCAAAGCCAGCGATGGAAAGCTGTATGTTTCCGCTGTTTTTGACTGCTTCGATTCCAGCGTGGTTGGATTGGCGATGGATACTAATATGAAAGCCCCATTATGTGCGCGGACACTGGAAAACGCGGCGAAGACATATCCGGGCATCCATGGGGCAATTATCCACAGTGACAGGGGAAGCCAGTACACCAGCCAGCTTTACCGGGATGTAATCCGGAAGTATGGCATACGGCAGAGCATGAACAGTGCAGGCGGCAGATGCCATGATAACGCCCGCTGCGAGAGCATGTGGGCCAGAATGAAATC
>CAJTBF010000065.1 GCA_910574195.1 Lachnospiraceae bacterium
CCCAGGTTGTTGATGGTGTGCTCCAGACGATTCTGCAATGCACCAAAGTCAGAACGCATGGAAGAAATCTTGTCGATTGCAGCTTTCGCCAGGCTGATTGCCTGAAGAGCGCTTGTGGAATTGGTAACGCTGATGGAACCAACGCCAAGTCCGGTAGAATTCATTGCTTTCAGTGTAACCTTGATCTGGTTGTTTGTAGAAGCTGCTTCACCAACATGAAGAGTCACTGCGCCAGCAGACGTAAACAAGGATGTTCCGTTGAAGTTTGCAGTCTTACCAATTCTGTTGATCTCCGCATTCAGAGCATCAATCTCTTTCTGCATCTCAGAACGGTTTGCTGTGGAGTATGTTCCGTTAGCGGACTGGGTAGCCAGCTCAACCATACGATTCAGCATGGAGTGAACTTCTGTCAGAGCGCCTTCAGCGGTCTGCACAAGAGAAACACCGTCTTCCGCGTTCTTCTTTGCCGTCTCAAGACCTGTGATCTGCGCGCGCATCTTTTCAGAAATAGCCAATCCTGCCGCGTCATCGCCGGCGCGGTTGATTCTGTAACCAGATGACAATTTTTCCAGGTTCTTTCC
>CAJTBF010000066.1 GCA_910574195.1 Lachnospiraceae bacterium
ATCAACATTCTGGGAAAATGACAGAAGCCATTTATCTCGAAGTGTCTGAGAAGACGGAAGCTGCCATGAAGGCTGGACGCCGGGTTTCCGTCTCCGGAATGTTGAAATTTTTAGGTGTCTCCCGGTCAGGATATCAGGCATGGCTCCACCACGTGCCTTCTGATACAGAAAAACACCGTAAAACTGTAAAAGCCAAGATACAGGATATTTATGATGGTTCCAGGCAGAACTATGGCGCTCCGAAAATAACTGTAGAACTGCGTAAAACCGGTGAAGTCATTTCGGAAAGAACAGTTGGTACCTATATGCGTCAAATGGGAATCCGTGCCCAATGGAGCAGGCCATGGACTATCACCACAAAAGATTCCGATTTCAGCACTGAATTACAAAATATCCTTGATGAACAGTTTACCCCTGACCGTCCGAATGCTGTCTGGTGCTCGGACATTACCTATATCCGGACAATAGATGGTTTTGTCTATCTGACCAGCATTATGGACATATTTTCCAGGAAAATCATTGCAT
>CAJTBF010000067.1 GCA_910574195.1 Lachnospiraceae bacterium
GTGTGCCGGCGCAGGAGAAGAAACTATGTAAAATCAACGCCAGAGGTTACTGCCGAAAACATCTTAAACCGGGAGTTCCATGCGCAACGTTTTGGGGAAAAATGGCTTACAGATGTAACGGAGATGAAATATGGAGCCAGTGGGAAGGCATACCTGAGCGCCATTCTGGACTTGGCAGATAAAAGTATTGTTTCCTTTGTCATTGGACATTCCAATCATAATGCCCTTGTTTTTGAAACCTTTGACATTGCCCATGAAAACCATCCAGATGCAAAGCCTTTATTCCACAGTGACCGTGGATACCAATACACCTCAAAATCCTTCCGTAAAAAGCTTAACAAAGCAGGAATGACGCAAAGCATGTCAAGAGTGTCCAGATGTATTGATAACGGACCAATGGAAGCGTTCTGGGGGATGCTGAAATCAGAAATGTATTACCTGAAGAAATTTCAAACATATGAGGAGCTAAAGGAGGCCATATC
>CAJTBF010000068.1 GCA_910574195.1 Lachnospiraceae bacterium
TTCTCGTCCTTCCCCTGGACTTTTGTATGTCTCTTACATACCTCGGATGTCTTGATGAAGTTTCCTTCATCTCTCTTATTAGATATTTCTCTGTATGCGGTTTTCAAGGTACACTTTTGATTCTATAACAATCCCAAAAACTACCTTCAGTAATTTTTCGAATTCTTTACAAAATCAAGTGGAGAATACGAGAGTCGAACTCGTGACCTCCTGCTTGCAAGGCAGGCGCTCTCCCAACTGAGCTAATCCCCCATCTATATTATCCTATCTTCTTTTTTAGGTATGGGCTTAAGTGGACTCGAACCACCGACCTCACGCTTATCAGGCGTGCGCTCTAACCAGCTGAGCTATAAGCCCATACTTTTTTTAAATTTGGCGGCCACCTGCTCTCCCACATCGTCACCAATGCAGTACCATCGGCCGTCCAGGTCTTCACTCTCGTGTTCGGGATGGGTACGCGTGTTTCCCCTCGACGCATCG
>CAJTBF010000069.1 GCA_910574195.1 Lachnospiraceae bacterium
GTTCCTCTAATGGAGGTCTTCCTCCCATGATAAAACGGCAGCGATACTATGATTCCCTGAAAGAAGCAGCATAGGATACAAAATCCTTGAGGAAAATGTGTCAACTAATCTTGACAAAATCATTTCAACATCTGCCAGCCCACAAGTTTGTACTGTGTACCGATTTCTAAGCCCTCTAAGGTTACGGTATCAATGATTGTTACCTCTTTTCCTGCTTCAAGCTCTTTGTTGCTGTCCTTATCGGTAGCAGTCGTATGAATTTTGATGATACGCTCTGTGATAAGTACCGTCTGCCCGTCGTCCTCAATGTCTTTATGCTCCGCAACTTTTACGGGTTCGTCTGGATTGCTTAAATCATACAATTTGATTTTGTCAAGATTAGTTGACACATTTTCCTCAAGGATTTTGTATCCTATGCTGCTTCTTTCAGGGAATCATAGTATCGCTGCCGTTTTATCATGGGAGGAAGACCTCCATTA
>CAJTBF010000070.1 GCA_910574195.1 Lachnospiraceae bacterium
ATTACAAAAGGAATATAAAGATAAGACACTGGCTATGTATTTTAAGATTGCAATCATTGGTTCAATAATATGTTTTGTTGGTGATATGCTTTTAGGCTGTTTTAATCCATCTGGTTCAAAAGGAATGGCAAAGTTTTTCCCTGCGTTTTCTGAGGAATGGTCTGAAGTAAATGCCATAAGATTTGTTTTTGGCGGTATATGCGGGGTAGTTGCGCTATTACTAATATTTTGGGGATTTTTTGCTATTTATTTATTAATGGAAAAATGGAATACATTATATAGAAAAATATTTTTAATATCATCATTTGTATTTGTTGCTGTAGGGACATTGTATCATTGCGTATTTGCAATTACTGCATGGTTATACAATAGATTGACAAATTATAACGTAATATGTGCAAAACAAATTAGTGAAGAGTTCTTTTTTACATTTATATTTGTTTCTGCATTAGCAGC
>CAJTBF010000071.1 GCA_910574195.1 Lachnospiraceae bacterium
TTGGACAAGGAACATGTTACATGGCTTGCCGAATATCTTTCCAGCCTGCCAAACGCTTTTCTTGTAGTATCGCATGACTATGACTTTTTAGAGAAAATATCCACAAGGATATGCGACATTGACAACGAGAAGATTACAAAATATTTTGGCACTTATTCAGAGTTCACGAGAAAAAAGGCACTGCTCCGTGAGGATTATATCAGACAGTATGCCGCACAGCAGAAAACCATCAAAAAGACGGAAGAATTTATCCGCAGGAATATTGCAGGGAGAAAGTCAAAAATGGCTCGTGGCAGGCAGAAACAGCTTGACCGAATGGATAAGATGGAAGCTCTGGAACAGAAAGAAATCAAGCCACATTTTCGGTTTGAAGCTCTCCCGCTGACTACGACAGAGCATCTAAAAGTAAAACATCTGGATGTTGGCTACCACTATCCTGTTTTGTC
>CAJTBF010000072.1 GCA_910574195.1 Lachnospiraceae bacterium
TTGAGATATAATCAAGAGAATAAGGAGTGAACAAAAATGGCAGAAAACAGACAATACGACCATGAATACAAAGTACAGGCAGTGAAACTGGCAAAGGAAATCGGACAAGCAAAGGCTGCTAAAGAACTGGGGGTTCCAAAGAATACCATGTATGGCTGGGTACGAGCTAACCGCCTTGGCGGCCTCGACCTTGGGGCAGGTTCACAAACCCCGCAAAGTGCCATGACACTTAACGAGGAACTTCTTCAGCTCCGCCAGCAGGTTAAGGAACAGGAAAAAGAAATCCGCCGTTTGAAGAAGGAAAATGACTTTCTGGAGGAAGCCAGCGCTTTTTTCGCCGCGAGCCGTCTGAGGTCAGCAAAAACGAAAGAATGAAGTTCATTGCTCTTAAAACCAAAGACGGCGAATTAAAAGGGGATATCTTCTTTTACTGTAGA
>CAJTBF010000073.1 GCA_910574195.1 Lachnospiraceae bacterium
TTGCCAGAAAGCTGCCGACTCAGGGAACATAGAATAAATAAGAAGTGTATGTTTTGATAGAGTATATCACAACATGCACTTCTTTTCATTACGGTGTGTTTTGTATCGCTTACCAACTTTTTGCAGGAACTCATCGACAATCTCCTGCTGGTCTGTGCATAAAAGCTGATAGCTCTTTACAAAAGCGTTCTCAATCACTTCTTCGGGGATTCCCTTACAGTGCGGGCAATGTCTTTTCCCGTTTTTTGTGGCGGTGACGCACTGCCAGATTGTCTTAGTGTGATTTTGTCAAGATTAGTTGACACATTTTCCTCAAGGATTTTGTATCCTATGCTGCTTCTTTCAGGGAATCATAGTATCGCTGCCGTTTTATCATGGGAGGAAGACCTCCATTAGAGGAAC
>CAJTBF010000074.1 GCA_910574195.1 Lachnospiraceae bacterium
TGCCAGAAAGCTGCCGACTCAGGGAACATAGAATAAATAAGAAGTGTATGTTTTGATAGAGTATATCACAACATGCACTTCTTTTCATTACGGTGTGTTTTGTATCGCTTACAAAAGTTCCTGCACGTCTTTTGGCTGCGCCCCGTTTGATAACAGGTTTGTTGTGTAGGTGTGCCTTAATGTGTGGAAGTGGAACCCCTCTAACTCCGGTACTTTTCTTGCCGCTGTCCGGCAGGCTGTTTCTACGGTGTGATTTTGTCAAGATTAGTTGACACATTTTCCTCAAGGATTTTGTATCCTATGCTGCTTCTTTCAGGGAATCATAGTATCGCTGCCGTTTTATCATGGGAGGAAGACCTCCATTAGAGG
>CAJTBF010000075.1 GCA_910574195.1 Lachnospiraceae bacterium
CAAGAATATACGCAAGGGCATATAAGACTCTGCCTTATGGTCGGGAAATTGAAGGAACAGCCGAACTGCTATTGCAGCTGGCGGAAAAACTTGCAGAATATGAGGATTTAGAAGAACAGGGGAAACTGCTGAAACTGCCTGCGGCAATAGGAGATGAAATATTTTTTATATTCATGGATTGTCCAAAAGATTACAAAGAGGAATATTGCAGAGACCATGATGGAAGTTGTGAAAATTGCCCTCATAGAGTGCCAGAAATAGTGAGTAGGGATTTTCGGATGTTGGATATTCCAAATATGGATAGAATCTTTGTAACGAGAGAAGAAGCCGAAGCCGCATTGAAAGAATT
>CAJTBF010000076.1 GCA_910574195.1 Lachnospiraceae bacterium
AATGGCTGAAAAGCTATCCGAATCTTGAAGTTGTATCCAGGGATGGCTCTGTTTCCTATAAAAGCGCCATTGAACAGGCTGGAAGCCATCTGCAGCAGGTCAGTGACCGTTTTCACCCGATGAAGGGGCTTACGGATGCGGCAAAGAAATTTCTGTCACGTCTTCTGGCGGCAAATTTTATTCTCCCAACGGAAGCATCCCATTATGATGGAAAACCTACGGGGATTACTGGGATAAACCTGTCAAAGAAGACGCGCCTGCCGCTGAGCACAACGCAAATGTTAAAAAGAAAATGAAGACGGTGGAACAAGTACGGGAATTCGGGAAACAGGGATTGAACAAAAG
>CAJTBF010000077.1 GCA_910574195.1 Lachnospiraceae bacterium
AGCCCATGCAGACAGACTTACAGGGTTTTGTATATCAGGATGCCTGACCTGATGCGTAACTTTGAGAACCAGAGCGACAACCTCAGGGAGCTTACAAAATACAGGAAAAGGATCGGGAACTGTCAGATCCTCATCCTTGATGAATGGCATAACAGGCTGGGCGGAGGGACGCAGGCAGATTCCATCATGGACAGGATTATCCATAATGCCTATGAAATCCCTACAAATGAAACAAACCTGAGAAAGCTGTATGATTCAAAGAAGCTGAAAAGGCTTGTTGACGAGATAGAAGCATAATCATCTGAACATCATTAGACCTAATATTGCCTCTGTT
>CAJTBF010000078.1 GCA_910574195.1 Lachnospiraceae bacterium
GCATCTAATTTCATTTCAAAAGAGTATTTTGAATGTTGTCCCATAAAATATGCTCCTCCTTATAGTGACAGTTTTATTATTTCATCTGTCTACCATAAGGGGAGCATATCATTGCTCACACGTTCATCGGCTCTGCATCTAATGTGTCTGGCTCTGTGATGACTATTGTCTGTAAATTTCTCACTTCTATCAATCTTTCCTGTGATTTTGTCAAGATTAGTTGACACATTTTCCTCAAGGATTTTGTATCCTATGCTGCTTCTTTCAGGGAATCATAGTATCGCTGCCGTTTTATCATGGGAGGAAGACCTCCATTAGAGGAA
>CAJTBF010000079.1 GCA_910574195.1 Lachnospiraceae bacterium
ACGGCAGAGCATGAACAGTGCAGGCGGCAGATGCCATGATAACGCCCGCTGCGAGAGCATGTGGGCCAGAATGAAATCTGAACTACTCTATGACCGTTACGATACAGAGAAGATGAGCACGGATGAACTGAAAACCCTGATCTGGAGATATTTCATCAGCTATTGGAATAACCGGAGGATCTGTTCCTCTAATGGAGGTCTTCCTCCCATGATAAAACGGCAGCGATACTATGATTCCCTGAAAGAAGCAGCATAGGATACAAAATCCTTGAGGAAAATGTGTCAACTAATCTTGACAAAATCA
>CAJTBF010000080.1 GCA_910574195.1 Lachnospiraceae bacterium
GGAAAGATCAAGATACCAGAACTGCACGATATAATCCCAAGTGCTTTTGGGAAGCACAAAGGGATCAGGATAAAATTTAAGAAATTGGGATACGAAAGTATCCTGATAGGCGGCATGTCCGCCAGGATTAGTAGGTAACAAAGAAATCGCCTCCAGTCGATTGAAATAAAATATAATCAATCGGCTTCGTCGCAAATTTAGAGCGGTTTGTCAAGCGTTTTTTTGAAAAAAGTGGGTGATTTTTTGAAACAAGGGTCTGAAAGCCTTATAAAATAAAGGCTGAAGATTCCGAGAAGTTAT